>CAZUIF010000006.1:0-179343 GCA_964621005.1 uncultured Rikenella sp. | reverse complement strand
CTATTCGACGTAGCTGAATTCTAGCCTTCCCCTTGATCACAGCAAACCGTTCTGCTTTCCTTGTGTGGAAATGATTCCCCCTGGTAATCCCGGGTTTCGTTGTTGAGAATGATACCTGACCACCGCTGTTGAGTTTAACTGTTTCAACGAAGGATCCCCGTTCATCAGTATTCAATTTCAGCCTGAATGGGAAATAACTCTCATGATCTATATAACACACAAAGGTATTGAATAGATTTCTCTCAAAGGGATCAGATAGATCTGGTATAATCCCTTTCTCAAAATACTGTGCCTTGAAACTCTGTAAAAGTGTAAGTATTTCAGTAACCCGCGCTTCGTCGGTCGGTGTTATCCTGAATTCATCGTCGGCGATTTTGTTCTCAATCAGGTAATAAATAATCCTGACAAGGTCCCCGATGTGAATTAGTTTTAATTGGGTATCAACTTCTACCCTGGGTTGTTCATTATGAGTAAGCTGGTGGGAAAAGGTAGCTACAACAGAATTATAATATGGATTACCAAACGGCCCGAAGACATTCGGAATTACCATTCCGGTGAAGGCACCACCGGACCGTCTGGACCATTCGGCGAGGAGTTTTCGCCCCTCCCGCTTTGATTTTCCGAAAACATTGTCTCGCTCCTCCTGAGTTGATGAAGAGAACAGGACATGGGGCCTGCTGCCTGTTGACTCCAATGCAGAGACCAGTTTCCGGACCAGTTCAATATTTGTATCATAGATTGTCTGCGGGTCATTATGACGGTTTAATGCAGCAAGATGAACTATCGCATCACATTGACTGACAAATGCTTTCAGCTTTGATGGATCGGCAAAATAATCATCATTAAATGGGACACGAATTATTTCCTTGTTAAGGCCGAAGAAATTAAAGAGATGCGTGCCAATAAAACCAGCCTGTCCTGTAATCCCTATTTTTATCATGCTATATGTTCAGTTTTCATCATAGCGAATATGATCACCCAGGGCAATAATCTACGTCGTGAGTCAGATCAGAGTCTAAAGCTGTAAGAAGCTTTCAGAAACAAACCTATCGAATTGTTTAACAGTGTGCCATGATCATAGGCCCCCGCAAGCCCAAATGTGAATCCCTGCTTAATGCTTTTCTCTAGGTTAAGGAAGGCAGAAAACTGCCGCTGACTGCCGAATATGCCATATGCTCCAGGGTTCGGCAACCCGGTTGTCTGTTCTTCATCGGTAGTCCAGTAGGTGCCATAGTTCTCCGACCAGGATGCCTTCAGGGTATAGCTCACCGTTCCAACTGCTCCTTCCAAACCACAATGAATCGCCATAACCCGGTTATTTATGAAATACTCTTCCGGCCCTGACGGAAGCCCTGATCTCACCTCATTTATGGTAGTGATGAATGGAGTTCCAAGCCCCTTGCCCTTATATGACCAGCCTTCGACATATTCACCGTGATTATAATACCCTTCATAAAAAGAACCATATTCAGGAGACCATGGTTCTCCTGCCTGATTGACAGTATAAAGAAGCTCCAGAAGAATTTTATTCCATTTCAGCAGCTTATCACTAACCATAATATTGCTTACACTGATACCGTTCAGGCCATCCTGGATATTTGCCAGTTTTGAGAGAGCCCCGCCCTCATAAAAGCTTTGCCGATAAATCAGAACCTCAATGTTCTTAAACCGATACTCCAGACCAAGATCGAGAGATCCCATATGGTTACCCAATCTGGTCTGGTCAATGAATCCATTGTTATAGCGTTTACCCGTCAATACATAGCCATATGTTAATATTGGGGATAAGTCAAAATCCCTTGTATAGAACTTATCCTCATTACCCCAAGTAACCTGATGATTGAAACCTCCGTATATTTTTAACTTCCATGAGGGTCTTCCAAAGCGGCCGTATAATGACTTTTGATGCAGGTATGTCTTTATCTGGACAGTGTCATTGTCGTCAAACCACCTTCTCATCTTCACATCCCCCATCCAACTATGTGAAAAGTTGCCCTTAAATGCAAACAACTCTCCAAACCATGGAATTGTCCAGAAATCACGAACTGACAATTCCACCTCAGGTATCCCGAAGTTTGTGCCGGAAATTGACCATGAGCCAGAGGTTAATGTAGTGTCACAAAGCCCTGTTATCTTCTTTGAGCGACCGGCACGCAGCTCAAAAATTCCCAGGCGCATCTTGCCATAACCTTCAATCAATGACAGGTTGGATCCCTGCCCAAGATTGGCACGGCCTTCAAATGAGGCTCCCCAGTCGAAAAACTTTTCCTTTCCCGGCTCAAAATCCTTCCGGGCAAAGCCGATGAGACTCAGCGAGGCTCCGTCAAGGGGAACACTTCCAAACTGATTGGATCTGAGCCAGAATGGCACGGTCCCGTTCGAAGTATATCCACTCCAGCCTTCGAGCCCAAATACGAAATTCCCCTGCTGGGCTGGCATTTCCCAGGTAAAACAGCAAAAAGCAACAAAAGCCAATATCTGTCTGAGTCTTTTCATTTGTCGGGTTTAAGGGGTTAGCCTGGACTGAAAATGATACTGTCCTGATCATATAAGATCAGGTCGGCATAGAAGTTACTTCACCACTTCTTCAGGGCTCATAAACCATATCAGGTTCCTCGCTCAGAACATCCTTCCGGATGAACCTGAGGGTGAGAAGCAGGTCCTTTGTTTCCTTAAGACTGAGACGATATGTGTTGTGCGAGTGATACTCCTCGATCTGCGAGACGACTTCGGTTCCCTCAGTGAAGAATTTATTATAGTTCAGATCACGCGTATCAGCGGGAATACGGTAGAAGCCTTCCATATCTATCGCCTTGGCCATTTCCTCACGATTGACCAGAGTCTCATAAAGCTTTTCACCGTGACGTGAACCTATGACCTTTACTTCTGATTCAGACCTGTACAGCTCCCTGATGGCCTGAGCAAGTGTTTCAATTGTTGTAGCAGGTGACTTTTTGACAAAAATATCTCCGTTCTCACCATTCTCAAACGCAAACAAAACAAGGTCTACCGCACTCTCAAGACTCATCATGAACCGCGTCATGTTAGGATCGGTTACGGTAATCGGCTGGTTATTTTTCATCTGATTCACAAACAGCGGGATTACCGATCCCCGGGAGGCCATTACATTCCCATATCTTGTACCGCAGAAGACAGTGCCACTACCGTTGAGATTCCGGGATTTTGCAACCATCACCTTCTCGCTCAAGGCCTTTGTCATCCCCATTGCATTTATAGGATAAACTGCTTTATCAGTGCTGAGAACTATGACTTTCTTAACATGGTGGAACTGGGCTGAGTCAAGAACATTCTCACAACCAAGAACATTGGTCCTTACCGCCTCAGTCGGGAAAAACTCGCATGAGGGAACCTGTTTCAGAGCTGCGGCATGAAAGACATAATCCACTCCTTTCATTGCATTTTCAATACTCAGACGGTCGCGTACGTCACCGATAAAATATTTTATTTTGGAATTCCTGTAAAACTGCCGCATATCGTCCTGCTTCTTCTCATCGCGGCTGAAAATCCTGATCTCGCGGATTTCAGTATCAAGAAAGCGGCGCAAGACCGCGTTGCCAAAAGAACCGGTTCCGCCGGTAATCAGTAAACATTTTCCGTTAAAGTCCATTTTTAATCTTGATTTTCTGCCCATGCCATGAGCACATCTGAATAACTGGCCCCTGTCACACGGTGGCCTTCTTACCTTTGAATTTCCCGTTTGTTGTATGATACTCCGGGATCAGGTCCTTCATCAGGTGAACCACTTCCTCATTGGTTAAAGTATAGAGATCGGAAAGAAGGGAATTTATCTTCTCCATTGCAGCTCTTGTATCAATATCCTCCACATGAGCCTTTCTTATTTTCTCATGATGGGTAGGTATTGTCCTTTCCATATCGGTCAGCAGTTCCTCATAGAGCTTTTCTCCCGGCCGAAGGCCCGTATATACGATCTGAATATCCTTGTCGGGGATAAATCCCGAGAGTTTTATCATTGCCTTGGCCAGGTCAGCAATTTTCACCTGTTGACCCATATCGAAAACGAATATCTCACCTCCGTGACCCATGAATCCTGCCTCCAGTACCAACTGGCATGCTTCCGGAATTGTCATAAAATAACGGTATACCTCGGGATGGGTTACAGTAACTGGTCCGCCATTTTCAATTTGTTTGGCGAAAATAGGAATTACAGACCCATTTGATCCTATCACATTACCAAAACGGGTTATTATAAACTGTGTATTATGACCACCTTCAACAGCCCGTGACTGAACCAACTTCTCGCAAAGGCGCTTTGAGGCGCCCATAACACTGGATGGATTGACAGATTTATCGGTGGATATCATTACGAATTTCTCAACTCCGTACCTGATCGCAAGTTCAGTAACTGTCCTGGTTCCCCCGACATTAACACGTATTGCTTCGTGAGGATTTTCCTCCATGAGCGATACATGTTTATATGCTGCAGCATGAAAAACTATTTGTGGTCTGTATTCCTGAAAGATCTTCTCCATCCTTGGGCTATTGGTAACATCAGCAGGAAGTATATGGAATCTTGTATCGAGAAATTTCTCACGCAGTTCATTCTGAATATAAAAAAGGGGAGTTTCTGCCTGATCAACCAATATGACTTTTTCGCATTGAAAACTGGTAAGCTGTCGAGCTATTTCTGATCCAATTGATCCGGCAGCGCCAGTTATCATGATCGTCTTACCGGAAAGTCCTTTCTTTATGGTATTGATATCCAGATTTATGGGCTCGCGTCCGAGCAGATCTTCAAGATCAACACGTCTGAACTGAGGCATCCGGAGCTGGCCGGTTAACCATTTGTCCACTTCAGGCGTGTCGAGTACTTCAAGACCAAGATTTACAGCTGATCTTATTATACTGCTTTTTCTGTCAATAGATAATGTCTTTATTGCTATGATAAGGCTTTCAATCCTGTGCTTGCTGATGAATTCTGAGGATAAAACGGAGGCACTATAGACATTGATCCCATTGATTTTCTTTCCCTGCTTGTTCTTGTCGTCATCTAAAAAACCGGACACATGAAATCCGTAACGTGCATCACTCAGGACTACCCGCTTAACAACAAACCCAAGTTCCCCGGCACCGTAAATAAGTACTCTCCTTTTACTTATAACCGTACCGGTGGCAAAGCGGAATACCAGCTTTACCAATATCCTCACGGAGAAAAGTATCAGAGATACTGCAACATAATGAATCAAAATTATGGATTGTGGAATTGTCAATATCACACCCCATGCTAACCAATTGCCCAAAGCTGCAAGGCACATAAGTGTTATTACCGAGCAGGTCGTTACAACAAATACAAGTGTGACGTCTGTCAGTGTGGTATGACGGATAAGCCCTGAATACGACCGGAAAAGCAGGCAGAATGCAGCATATACAGCGGTTGCAATTAAGGCCTGGTAGACAAATATGTGTCCCCTGTCGTCCGGAAGGCTAAAATTGAATCTCAGGGTGTACGCAAGAATAAATGCCATAAAAACAACGGCAATATCCATCACAAAAACAATCCACCTTGGCACAGAGTGCCTGTTGAAGAAATCCAGCGCCTTTCTCCTCAGCATCAATACTATTTTCGGATATGTCGGCATAATTCAGTATAAGGTGTTCAGTAGATGTTTCAATATATATTTAAACTTTTTATTTCAGCCTGATCTGCTTTCACGTCAGGACACGCTTCCGCCCCGTCAGTCCCATCTGCATTCTTTTGTAAACGGCTATAAACGAGCAGAATTGCAGTAACAATCCAGAATTTTACTCAGCCTGTTATTTTCAAGAAGAAGCCTGGTCGGACAAGGCTATGCACCGCTTTTTTGAAACGTGAATTTAATCAAAGAAACGGCTAACAGCAAAATTTGTTATTCCCCCAACTCCCCAAAAATGATACTTTCCAATTCATTAGCCCGCTAATTATAACTGCTTATGCCTTTCTGTGTGTTGTTAACAAACAGATGAGCCAATTTGGTCAAATTGATAGCTTTTTGACGAATACACATTATTTTTTGACTTACAGCAATGTGCTTACAGTCAAGCTTTTCTTTGTGGCATGCCCATCACTCCTCTGTTGCATTTCTGCAACAATTTCATCCATTCGTCGTTAAAAAAGATGTGTTAGTCACAAAAATGGATATATTTGTCAACTTTCGTCAATATATGAAGTATACCATTACCGTTATTCTCCTGCTGGCTACTGCTATGCTCAGCGGTCAGGTAAAACTGACCATTGAGGGGCAGAGCTATTCTAACGGTGATGATACATGGTATGGGGTCAATATCCAGCGGTCACAACCCACTGCACTTGTATTCCGCAATAACACAATTACTTCTGTAAACCGCTATGGATATCTGCTGTCTGCCGGAGATGAAGTCCCGGGAGCCTATAACAACAACCTCGACGGGGCAGTCATTTCAGGCAACGTACTGACATGGAACGGAGTCCCTGAACCGGGTATCATCCCTCATGGCATCTTTACCGGGTACAATATAAATGTAAAGGTGAAATACAATTACCTGAACAGGGTACCCATGGCGATAGTAAGAAAATCCAACGGCATGACCGATGTATCGGGAGCCGTCGCTTACAACATATTGAAGGATCCGGGCATAGGGGTTGTTGTAAAGGGTATGAATGGCGTGAAAATCTACAACAACACATTCTACAGCTCACTTACAACCTCGCAGACAAACCGGGCTCTGGTTGAAATCTATGAAAATCCAAGCGTAACCCCTGCCGGATCTGCAACAGGCACCAGGATATTCAACAATATTTTCTATACTAAAAACCCTATTAAGATTATAAGTATAACAACTGACTGTCGTCCGGGATTTGAAAGTGACTACAATGTGTTTTACTGTGAATCAGGAACACCTGTTTTCGCTGTTGACGGAGCTATTAAGACCTTCACCGAATGGCAGTCTCTGGGATACGATCTTCATTCCGTGATTATAAACCCTGCTTTCAAGGATCTGGTCAGCTTTGTTCCTGCGGAAAGACTTGATTATGGCACTGACCTTGGAACCGCATGGGCAGAAGGACTGTCTGTAAATGCAAAGTGGGGAACCGTCAGTCCTGTGACATCGATGCAAAATGGCAAATGGCAGGCTGGAGCAACAATATATGAAGAAACTCCTGCATCAGACCCCCAACCGGCAAATTTGCCGCCGTCAATAAGCATTTCATCTCCCACTAAGAGTAACGCTTTCACGGCTCCGGCTACCGTCACTATTGATGCTTACGCTGTAGATCCTGATGGCTCCGTGGTAAAGGTTGAGTTCTACAACGGAACAACAAAACTTGGTGAACGCACATCTCCCCCCTGGACCTTTTCATGGAAGGATGTGGGCGAAGGTACGTACAGCATAACTGCCGCAGCAACAGACAATTCTAACGCCAAAGCTGTTTCCGCAGCAGTTTCGGTTGTAGTTGAAAAAGCCGCGCAGTCAGTCAACCAGGCCCCTTCCGTCACAATCTCTTCCCCCTTACTCAACTCAAACTTCGAAGCCCCTGCGACAGTTGCACTGACAGCCGATGCAACAGATCCTGACGGCACGGTAACAAAGGTTGAGTATTTGATCAGTGGAGAAAAGGTAGGTGAAAGCTTTACGCCCCCTTTTTCATTTTATTTCAGATGTGACACTGCGGGGACATTTGAGATTACGGCAAGAGCCTTCGACAACCTTAACGCTTCCGCCATCTCTGCCCCTGTCAGGATATCACTCAGCCTCAGGCGTGAGTTACCGGACCTTGTAAATATATTTCCCACACCAAATAACGGCCTTTTTACTGTTGAATTAGCTCCTTTCCCGGAAGGTCCGGAAAAACTCAATTTCGACATAGTCAACCTGGCAGGCATGGTCCTTTATGCTGACCTGCTCACAACCGGTGAACGATCCGCGCAAATAGACATTACCGGTGCAATTCCCGGCATTTATCTGATCAGGATCACCGACCACGGCAAAATACTGGCTGTGAAGAGATTCGTCAAATATTGATAAAACCGGTATCAGACATACTTTAACCTGCTTTTTATTTATCGTTGCCTCAAACCACTTATTCCCCGACGCTTTTCTTCTTTTGGTCAAATTATTTTTGTCAATACTGTAATTTGACCGTTACTTTACATCGCAAGACTGTCTAAAATTTCTTATTGCAATTTCAGGTAATTAAACAGACAATGTTGCGTTTGATCATTAATACAAACCATTATTAACATGTCAGGAATCATAAGGCTTTCGGGATCAATGCTTTTATCGTTTTTATTTGGGTGTGCACTGTTTTTGAACGGTTGCAGGGAAGACCCAACCCTTCCGGTACTGAATACGGGTGAAGCTCATGAAATAACAATAAATTCAGCAATTGTAGGCGGCAACGTAACAAGCGATGGCGGAGCCGAGGTAACGGCACGAGGAATATGCTGGAGCACTCAGGCAGATCCCACCATTGGCGGTGAATTCAAACCGTCAGGTACCGGCACAGGTGAGTTTATCTGCACAATAGCCGGTTTGAATCCAAACACCGAGTATCACGTGAGGGCATACGCCGAAAACAGCGTAGGTGTGGCTTACGGCAATGAGGTTACCTTCCTGACAGGGATCGCGGCACCCACAGTAACTACTTCCGCCATAACAGGTATCACGAATAACAGCGCTATTTGCGGCGGGACCGTGACATATAACGGAGGTGGTACGATCACAGAAAGAGGCATTTGCTGGAGTACCTCACCGAATCCTGATATTCTGGGTGCACACACGAATGTGGCCACAGGAACAGACACCTACACCTGTACAATGACTCCCCTGGTTCAGGGAACAAGATATTATGTCAGGGCCTACGTAAAAAACAGCGCCGGAACTGCATACGGGGAAGATGTAAGTTTTAACACAAAAGTTGCCGACATTGAGGGCAATCTATACGGGGTTGTCTATATCGGCAACCAGGTCTGGATAACAGAAAACCTTAAAACCACCAGGCTTAATGACAACTCTTCAATTCCTGAAGTTGCAGATGACTCAACATGGGTACATCTTTCGGCTCCGGCATTTTGCTGGCTCAGAAATGACATACAGTACAAGGATGTCTATGGTGCCTTGTATAACTGGTTCACTGTCGAAACCGGGAAACTATGCCCTGCAGGCTGGCATGTTCCTTCAGATGATGAATACAAAACCCTTGAACAGACATTGGGGATGAGCACTGCCCAGTTGGATCTGCTCGAATGGAGAGGGACCGATCAGGGCACCAAAATGAAAAGCACAACCGGATGGGCCGACGGCGAAAATGGCACAAACACAAGTGGCTTCACGGCACTTCCGGGAGGCTATCGCTGGGCTAAGAACGGAGCATTCAACGGTATCGGAATGATATCATACTGGTGGAGTTCCGAACTCAACGAGGACTATGGGTGGTACAGACGCCTTGACGGCAGCAGTGCCGGAGTGTACAGGTCGGGAACTTCCAAAACAGGCGGGAAATACATTCGGTGCATAAAGGACTAGACACCGGTATTTTTAATGCCCGAAGCAACAAAATGACCTTTTCTCAGTATAAATCAGAAGAAGAAGTTGAACTGTAAATACAATATCATGAAAAAAAGACTTAGCATCATCGTTTTAGTATGTATTATCCCAACAATGGGGATTTTCCAGGGTTGTAAAAAAACCACGGTCCCCGAGTTGACCACTGTTAATGTGACAGATGTGACACTCAGCACAGCCGTATCAGGAGGTACTATTACCTCTGACGGAGGCGGTGATATAACAGCAAAGGGCGTTTGCTGGAGCACAACAGCCAATCCAACCATTGCAGACACTAAAACCAGTGACGGAACAGGTTCAGCCAGTTTCACAAGCAACATCGTTGGTTTATCAGAAGGCACCACCTACTACGTAAGGGCATATGCCACCAACGAAGCAGGTACCGGTTACGGTGATGAACTTACTTTTGTTACCGGCCAGGTGACAGGAGCAGTACTTACTACCACTCAAGTTTCTTCGGTGACGTCTGTATCTGCTGTAACCGGTGGGAACATTACCGATGCCGGTGGAGGAAGCATAACCGCAAGAGGTGTTTGTTGGGGAACAAATCCCAATCCTACTGTGGCAGGTATCAACAAGACAACCAACGGCGCCGGGATCGGCTCATTTACAAGCAATATTACCGGTCTGGAAGATGGTACAGTATATTATTACCGGGCCTATGCCACAAACAGTTCAGGCACCACCTACGGTCAGGAATACCAGTTTATCACTCCTGTTACGGATGTTGAGGGAAATGTTTACACGACTGTTAAAATCGGGGCTCAGGTCTGGATGGCTGAAAACCTCAAGACAACAAAATACAATGATCAGGCTTTGATCCCGAATGTGACCGAAAATACCGAGTGGATCGCCCTGACAACGGATGCCTACAGCTGGGCACAGAACAACGAGGCAACTTTCAAGCCCCTGTACGGTGCTCTTTATAACTGGTATGCTGTTGAAACCGGCAAACTTTGCCCTGCAGGATGGCATGTTCCGACTGACGGTGAATTCTCAACAATGGAGATAAGCCTTGGGATGACCTCTGAACAGGCAGCCGGCACTGATTTCCGCGGTACAGATCAGGGCAAACAGATGAAAAATACTACCGGGTGGGCTGATGGTGCGAACGGAACAAATACCAGCGGATTCTCGGCACTCCCTGCCGGTTATCGTTCATATCTTACTGGTAATTCGGAAGGGATTGGTCTGATAACCTACTTCTGGTCTGCCACCGGACTTGACGAAAATATAGCAGTTTACCGCAGGCTTGACGGCGACAATGATAAGGTCTTCCGCAGCGGCACTTATAAAAAGGCAGGTAAATCTGTCAGGTGCGTAAAGAATTAAAGGAATAACAGATTGATTCTGTTGGTGAGGCTGTCTCAAAAAGACAGTCTCACTTTTTTGAGGGCTATTAATGAAATGGCAGTAATGGAGGAATTAAAATTTAGTAATTTTATATGCTTCAAAACAGCCCTGATACCCATGAATACATTAGTCATAATATTTTCATCAATATTGTTTCTGGCCGGTTGCACAGAAAATAACGATTCAATGAAAAAGATCATTTTTCTTCACCATAGTACAGGTTATACGGTATGGCTCGGCAAGACGAACAGTTATATCTATAAACTCACCGGCAAAGGTGATGTTCAGAGGTATGTTGAAAGGTATAACCGAAAAAACAAAACCTCATTCCATGTTTCAGAGCGTTTCTTTCCAAAGAAAGAGCCTTATGGATGGAATAACTATCCGTATGATTACTTCAACATATGGGTAAAAAATGCCGGGAACAATCCTTTCATGGAGGAGTCTACCATGGAGATGCTTACTGCCGATTATGACATTATTGTTTTCAAGCACTGCTTTCCGGTCAGCAATATTCAGGAGGATACCGGTGTTCCAGACATTGGATCATCAGTAAAAAGCCTTGAGAATTACAAACTTCAATACGGAGCTTTAAAGGAAAAAATGCATGAATTTCCTTTAAACAAATTCATTGTATGGACACCGGCGGTAAATACAAATAAGCTTATGAGTGAGGATCAGGCTGTGAGGACCCGCGAGTTCCGTGACTGGATTGTAGATGAGTGGGATGAGAAGAACGATAATATCTTTATCTGGGACTTCTACTCGTTTGAAACTGAGGGTGGACTTTACCTCGCTGAAAAGAATGCCGTAAGTCCGGATAATTCACACCCCAATGTTCAGTTTGCCGCGAGGATGGCTCCTCTGTTCGGCCAGTTTATCATTGATGTGGCCGAATCAAAAATTGAATAATGATGGCTGTTTTTTTCATCAGGCAATGACTCTGAGATACATATTCCAGCGGCTTTCACTTGCATTTATTGCAAAGGCGGGAAGTAAAACAAGAATCAGATACTGGAGAAGCCAGGGTATGAAGATCGGCACGAAATGTCAGATCAATAATGTCAGTTTTTCAACAGAACCTTACCTGATTGAGATTGGTGATCATGTTGCAATTGCTGCCGGCACAGATTTTATCACTCATGACGGAGCTATCTGGTGTTTCAGGGATGAAATTGAAAATGCAGATGTCTTTGGGCAAATCAAAATAGGCAACAACGTATTCATTGGAAACAATTGCACAATTCTACCAAATACCAGTATAGGAGATAATTGCATAATCGGAGCCGGCAGTACAGTCAGGGGCCGGTTCCCTGATAATTCAGTAATTGTCGGTAATCCGGCAAAAGTTGTTCTTTCAATGAGCATGCAGAAGCTGTTTTATCTCCAGAATCCACACCTTCTCGGGATAAGGAATCTGCCACTTCTGGAAAAGAGAAAAGCAATAAAGAAACATTTTGGTTTATCTTAAGCAGAGCGAATAAATCATCCTCAGGTATTATATTAAAAAATCTTGACAAGATATACTAACCTTATATCAACTTCAATTTAACCATTCCACGTCTGAGGTTCAAATGAATGCAAAGAAAATCACAGGAGCTCTGACAATTTTATTCGCAACAACTCTATTATTAATATTTATCTGGCTGATTTCCGGTTATCTGAAAGCCAGGCGGTCAATCAGTTATGTGCCAGACCTCAGGGCCTATGCGGCGAATACTCATTCTATCGGCTCTACACCGGATACATTCGTTCTAAAAACTCAGTGGTACATCCTAAAAATTAATACAGATGGCGGAGTGGAGCTGAATACCCCTGATAATCTGCCTGTCATTTCGGGTATAAGTTATTATTCTTCCTGTGAAGGGTTTGAAGACACCATAGGTTTACGCGACATTTCCACCAAAAAGATAAATGACAGCATCTTTTCCATTTCAGGCACCAGCCTTTCCGGAGCCCTGGTCAACATTTCCATAGGTACTGAGAAGACCCTGCCCAGGATTAGTTTCAGGATAAACACAAAGTATAAAAACGAAACAACAGTAAAGAGGGAATCTCTGCTGCTGAAATACCATGTGCCGGTATCAGAGGTTTTCAAAAAGAACAGAAAAACTGATACATGGAATCTCAAACCAGAGTACTGGCTTGATAAACAGGGGGTGAAATTTGGCGAAGGTTCCGCATCTGCTCTGATCTACCATTTGCCAGGTATTTCCTCTATTCAGTTGAGTACAAAAGACAGCCTGCTGTTTATAAATCTTGATTATTTCAGGGACCACCCTTTTATATACATTCCGTTCCAGCCTGACGGACAAGGAACATGGAAGGACTGTTCTACTTCCAGATATCAGGCCAAATCTGAAAGAACTGATTCGGTTTCAATTTATGTCGGCTATGTGCCCCGTGCTGTTCCGCGATTGATGCTGCTGCCCGATGGGTATGTTGCCGCACATGTTTTTACTGAACATGCTGACGGAGGTGAAAGGATTGAACCTAACAGGGCTGCTTATTTCGGTTCAGAAAGCATCACTGACATTGGCAGTGCTGCGGGTGGCTTTGCCGGCCACAAGATACCTGTAACGAAGAGCGTCATGTACTGTGATCGTACCGGCAAACTATCAGACCCGGTCACAGAAGACTCTTCAGCCTGGAACCTCAAGGCTTCATTCCTTGATCAGCTCCATGAGACAGGACTGTATGACATCTGCCTTCACACTCCTGAAGAGCTGAATTCGAACAGACAAACACTTGCTGAGGCAATCCCTTTTATGAAGGAAAGATACAATACCAGGTCATGGATTGATCATGGAATGTATGACGGCGATATAAACCGGGAGTGTTTCGCCTGTGACGGATTAAACCCGGCGTCAGAATATTATGCGGCGGATTTGTGGAAAGAATATGATACCCGTTACTTCTGGAGTTCTGCCGTAGAATTAATACGTAATCGGGACCGTATCTCAACAGGAGGAGAGTTGAAAAAGCTGAGGTTCGGCAAATCCTCAGAATCGTTCTGGGCTAACCATATCTCCCCTGATAGGTTAACCAGTCTGGGGTTTTTCAGGTCACTGAAAGAGGTCCTCAGACATGTAAGAACAAAGGAAGAAGAGCTCAACTCCCTCTTCCCGGAAAAGGGGGAGAGCATGCCAACTCCCCTATGGTGGGAACATCCTTCCTGCGCAAATGGATTTTACTCCTGGGTCACAGATTACGTAAAGGATTACAGGGAATTTGCCGGCAGAAATGCCGAAATAAGTCTTGAGAATGAAATAAAACAGATTGACAGGCTGATTTCAAACTGGGGGGTTTTCCTCAATCACGGTTATTATGTCAGGGGGCACGAAATCCTGGTGGAAAAGAATGGCAGACTGGTGATTAACCCTTACTTTGACCGACTGCTGGGATATATGCAACTATGCCAGGAAGAGGGAAGCCTGCTTAACACAACTGTTAGGAATCTCCTGGATTACTGGATTCTGACAGAGAATGTTTCGTTTACATTTTCCCCGGACGGGACAATCAGTTTGTACAATAACAATGATCAGGATATTGAAGGGCTTTCCATGGCCGTGAAGGCAGAACGGGTATTTGTAGACGGGGCCATTCCAGAAATGCGACACCATGAAAATGACCTCATTTTTTGGTTTGACATGCCAGCTAAAACAGTTAAAACAATTAAAGTCGAATAATTTCCACCGGCTGTACCTTGTTAATTATCGCCTGCTTTTTGTTGCCGGAAATCCTTATCTGTTAGTGCAGCCTTCTCCAGGGTATCAATAAGCTCGATGTTCAGCCCGAATTTTGCAAGCAGAAACGCAATATTATGATTATTGAATGCCTCGCCCGGCTGTGGGGGAGCCAGGGTAATAAGTCCCTTGCCATTCAGGTCCCTGGTAGTGGCATCGACATCATCACACCTGAAGCAGATATGATGGAAGCCTCCGCCCCGGTTTACAAAATTCTGCAGCGACTGATTTCCTTCTACCGGTTCAATGAGCTTTACCGGCAGGCTGCCATCCTTTGATAAGAATACTACCTTGACCTTTTGCCTTGTATTAACAACAATCCCGGTCATCTGTCTGTAACCAAAAATCCTTTCCCAGTAATCTATTCCAAGGCTGAGATCCTTTACAGCAATACAGAGATGATCAATTACCATCTACTACCCCTTTCTTCCAAATGTCCTTTTGGACTTTTCCCTGATTACAAGCCAGAAAAACTGGTGAATACCTATAAGGTAACGTTTCCAAAGTCTTCTGGGTTCCTGCATCAGACGAAATAACCATTCCAGCCCGGTGTTCTGCATCCAACGCGGGGCCCGTTTGATAATCCCTGAGACAATATCAAAATAGCCACCTACCCCAAGTATGTACCTGGCATTAATCTTATGCCTGTAGCTCTCAAAAAACAACTCCTTCTTTGGAGAGGACATCCCAAGCAGCAAAATATCTGGACTTGATTCATTAATCATTTCAAATATTTCTTTTTCCTCCTCAGGTCTGTAATACCCATTACGGCAACCGGCTATTCTGATATTTGGAAATTCTGCTTCGATTCTTTGCCTGCACAATTCCAGGGTATTTTGTTTGGCACCGAAAAGGAATAAGCTTAGTCCTTCCCTGTCTGCCAGGGCAAGAACATCATCGGCAAGATCTGGTGTGGCGACCCTCTCAGGAATGGTGTATCCGAAAGAGCGCAGGGCCCATACCACTGACATTCCGTCAATATGTACCAGATCAGCATTATTAATTATGTGGCGGAATTCCTCATTCCTGACGATATCATTAATGGTAGCAGAATTAACGCCGAACTGCGCTATCTGACGTCCCTCCCTTGTACTCTTACTGATATAGTTGAGGAATTCCGTCCTGGAAAGAGGATTTATCCTTATATCGAATATCCTGATCTCCCTGATTCCTTCCCCTGGCGCTATATCTGCTGAAGCTGATGACATTATATTGTAAAAGTTTGTTTCAATATCCGGCCCCGGAAGGGGCTTAAATGATTTTCTCTATCTTCCACATCCGTGATCAGGTAAGTTTCCAGTAACCCAACAGGTCTTCTTTAAGGTTTTCAGTAGAAAACCTGGTGACATGATCGTTTCTGACCGGGCGTTCGAATTCCAGTGCTTTGACCATGTTTGCAGCAAAAGCAATTTCATCACGTCCCCGGTCAATGAACCCATTGATTCCCTCCAGAATTATATCACCTACCGAACTGAATTCCGTAGCGCATGCTGGTAATCCGCATGCAACAGCTTCCATCAGGGCAGTTGGCCATCCCTCCTTATAAGAACCCATTATATAAAGATCGGAAGCATTAAGATACAATGCAATTTCCTCCCTGGCTTTTTTACCCACCAGCGATACTTTATCACTTATATCTTTCTCTGCCACATACGTGATAATCTTATCATAATCCTCTCCCTCGCCAACCATAATAAATCTGGCAGCCGGAACCTGTTCGGCGAACAATGCAAATGAATCTATCATGAACTTCCAGCCCTTAAGCCAGGCCAGTCTTCCCGTGGTAATCACATAGGTCCCCTCTTGCGGAAGGTCAAGCCCGGCCCGTACAACATTCCTGTCCATAGGTTTGAAAATCGCCGTCCTGATTCGGGTCGGGAATTTGATTATGATGTGGTTTATCATTGTGCCATTGCTTCTTGACAGCATATCACGTATTGCATCGTCATCACCACGGGCAAGGATTGTCCCGGCATAACCTATTTTCCTAAAGAACTTCCTTTCAAACCATTTTGCAACCAGCCCGGCATAACTGTACTTTGAAATGCTAAGCGGATTATCAAGACCTGCAAAAGAGTAACAGATATTCATCTCAGGCCCGGAAATTGCAATCATTGACTCATGGCGCTGTACAAATATATTGTTTATCCCTATTCCCAGAATTCTTTTCTTGTAGTATTTGGCAAACAGAAAGTTAACAAGACGGTCTGGTATTACATTCCTGGTCAGGGCCCTGTTGTACCGGGCAATGGCAAAAAAATCATATTCAATACCGTTTATGCTTTTCTTAACCCATCTGCCTACAGGATCATGCCTGGATGTAGTTATTCCAACCAGGGCAAGGCGATTACCGAATGAATCCATCAGGTTTTTTGCAAATGTCAGATAACCTCCTATCGGATAATTTTCATAATCAGTAAAGTCAACTATAAGGATTCGGCTCTCCATAATAACATTTTGAATTCGTCAGTTCCTGTGCAATACCATTTTATAAAGGTCAATATATCTGTTTACCATCAGATCTATGGAAAAATGATCAATCACACGCAACCTGGCATTTACACCCATTCTTTCTCTTAATTTTTCATCATTGAGCAAAAGGTTCAGTTTAGTGGCAAGTGCAGTATGATCCCCGGGGGGGAAGAGAAATCCGGAATTGTTATCATTAACGAGCTCGGAAGTTCCCCCCGAATCTGATGCTACCACCGGCTTACCAAGGGCCATATACTCAAGTATTGCATTTGAAATACCCTCGGTCCTGGAGGAGAGCACACAAATGTCCATGATATTTATATAAGACTCAACATCGGACCTTTTGCCGATTAATCTGAATTTACTGCGATATTCCGTGTCTATCATGCTGACAGACTCCAAGGATTCGGTACCGTTACCCAAGGCGAGGAAGGTGACATCGCCTCTCCGGTCAAGCAATTCCCGGGCAGCCTTATAATAGGTACTATAATCCTTGGGCTTCCCAAATGAAGCAACCATGCCAATTACAAATTCAGTAACAATATCCAGTTCCTCCCTTATCATAGCTTTATCAGCAATCCCATTCAGCCTGTCAAAATTGAAACCGTTATAAATCACCTTACTCTTCTTTGACGGTGCTCCGTATGCCTTAAGGCCTGCCGTGGAGTTTCCGACAATCACATCAGAGAGAGGAAAAGTCAGTTTTGCCCTCCTCCAATGATAATTTAATACTAAAGGAGGCACTGGCACATTTGTTACCATTCCGTTAATCAAGGGGATATTCCGAAGCCGGCACAAGGGAGCAAGGTAAACAGCCGTCATACTCTCCCAGCAATGTACCATGTCAGGTTTATAATCTGCAAGGACATTCCACAGTTTTTTGTAAACAGAAAGATCCTTCCGGCTGCTTCTTAATACCCTGTGAATATTTACCCCCAATGAATTGATTTCCTTATAATGGATATAATTATCCATGATAACTATTTCAAAACTGACTTCATTCCTGTTTTGAAGCTCCCTGGTCAGTTCGGTAAACCGTCTTTCCTTGCCTCCCGGCCCCAGCCTGTCAATGACCAAAAGAACTTTCATCACCCCTGTCTCCATATCAGTCAACCCTTCCGGTGCTTTTTGACCGCCTGAACAGGAAGTCAATGTAACGCTCTGAATATAGCCTGTAATCCAGCTCTTCCCTGGCTGTTTTATACGCATTCGCGACAATGGACCGGGCCTGGTTGTTGTATTCCCTTATTATTGCATTCAATTTTTCAGCCATAACCTGTGATGATCCGGGATTGATCAGGTATCCGTTATAGTTGTCTTTTATATACAAGGCATTATCACTTACATCGGTCAGCAGCACAGGTACACCTGAAACCAGGTATTCTGAGAGTTTGGTGGAAAACCCGTATTTTGTTCTTCTGTTCAGCGGTCTGGGCAGAATAAGCAGGTGGTATTTCAAAAACTCACCCATCAGCCTTTCAGGTTCAATATTCCCCATGTAATGAATTTTTCCGGTTAGGCCATACCCTGCGGACAACTCCATGAGTCTTCTGTTGTCCTGATCTTCCAGGATACCATACAAATACAGTTCAACCATTGATTCATTGCCAAGGTTGTAAATCGCCTTCAGAAGGATGTCAAATCCTTCCTTTTCCATTTTAATATATCCCGCAAAACAGATCCTGAACACTTTACCGTCATAATTACCGGGAACATTTTCGTGAATTATGCCGGATACATCGCACAAAATCGGGACCCTGGTAATTTGTCTGGTATATTTCCGGAAATAATTCTCAAGGTTTTGAGAAATAACGACAATACCATCATATAGAATAACTTGAAATTCACTTAGTTTATAAACCACATAATCCTTGACAGATTTTAATAAATAGATCAGTCCTGGCAGCCATCCTTCAGGCGGAGCTGAAGAGAAGGCAATCGCAGTCCTCATCTCATTTATCTCACAATAGAATCTGTATCCCTTGATGAACTTGAAATAAAGAAGGTAAATGAAGTCTTTTAAAATAAACGTCGATGGATAAAGGTATACTACTGCTGAAGACCTGTCTTTTGTCATAAGCGAGTTCACACCCCGAAGAAAATGTTTTAATCTGGCTCTGCCTGCACCGGAATCATTACATTCAACAGAAATAACTCCCGGATGTATTTCTCTCTTATACAGCTGCTTGCCGGTTACATTTGAGAGTGAGCAGAGATAAACTGTCGCCTCTCCTTCAGCAATGGACCTTGCAATATTTAGTATTCGCCTTGCTCCGGCAGTTTTACCATTTACTATTTTCCCGGTTGATATTATGAAAACTTCTCTCATGTACCAATTGCCAGATACTGTTCCTTTCTTTTCGCCGTCGGCGATCCAGTCAGCCCAGGCAGGTTTCAATCAGTTCTTTTGTCTCCTGAATGTGAGATTTTGAAGATGCCCCGAATAAAACAGATTCAATCTTCGGGAACCTGCTCAGGTATTCAATGGCTTCCGCCGGCCGTAATGCGCCCGCAGCAAGTACCTGCATTGCAATGGGTCGGAAGGTTTTTTCTTCAAGGCATTTTTCATAAATCTCCCTCCCGCCTGACATCCGGAAGCCGATTTTATTTATTGAGCTGCAGATTATGGGATTCTCCAGACCTACAGAGTTAAGAGCATCCAGCAGTGCAGGCATATTCATTGTAATGTAGCCAGGCTCAGCATTGTATTTCTTTCTTATATAAGCATCATACTCCCTGAAGATATCATACAAACCCAGCCCGAGTATCAGGTCAACAATCACATTCTGAATAAAGATCACAGGGGTTTTGATTCCTCTGAACATTTTCATCTCTGCATCGATGAAGATCTCCATCAGTTTAATAAAGTCCCGGCTCAGGTAAGCAACCCCGCCCTTTGTAAACGTGGTGAATATGTTACCCGGAACATATTGTTTAACCGTACCGATAATACCAAGTTCTGTGACTGCATTTGCATACTTGTGGGCATATGGCATACATGGGTAAATATTGAAATCCTGATACCTATCAGGATTTGCCCTTAGATGATTGCAGATATTCCCGATCCGGTCATGGGTGGTACACATGAATGTATTTATGCCGGTATCGATTGCCTGATCAAGGACCCTGATTATGGATGCGTCATCTTTGAAACGTATGGCCTGCTCCCTCGACTTTTCGTCAGAGAGATGATTGACAGCAAAAAATTGATTATCACCAAACAGTACTTTATCCATTACTTAATCTGTTAGTTTTTTGAGTCTTTAATTATCAGGTCTATTGCCCGGTCTGTTTTCAGAGCCTGTGCGAACGAGTTTATTTCTGTTTGCCTGTTAGACTTAACACATTGTACAAAATGGTCAATCTGGGCACTGTACTCTTCACCGCGCAAGTAGAAATCAACCGGAATTGCAAAATCAGTAATATACCTTATGGTCCAGCCCTTTTCAAGCTTTTCTGCCGGATTCTCATCCTTAAGGTAAATCTTAAGTTCAGTTGCATCACAAATAATTTTGCCCTTTTTCCCCATCACCATCAGTGATGTTGACATTTTCCTGTATGTTTCATCACTCCAGTTGACTGACAATACGCCTGTAACTCCGGTTTCGAGAGTCAGTATTGAATAAACGGCATCTTCAACCTTTCTGGAGTATATCTTCTTCAGCTGTGATCCGCTTGCCTTGACCGGATTACCTATAATTTCCTGCACCAGGTTGATTACATGTGAAGCATAGTCGAGAAGACATCCACCTCCTTCCCTGGGATCAGAACGCCAAGTTTCACCCTTCTCCCGAATTACCACCGGACCATAGGCTTCACCTGTAAAATGAACCAGGTCTCCCAGAACTCCGGATTGAAGCAATCTCTTCAGCTCTCTGAACGTTCCTATAAAGTGGTTATGAAAACCAACCTGGTTGACAACACCGCTTTTTTCTGCCAGTCTTACGAGTTCTTCTCCCTCGTTCAAAGTAAGGCTAAAGGGTTTCTCGCAGAAAGTGTGAATGCCTCTTTCTAGAGCATACTTTACCATTTCATAATGGAACTTGGTTGGTGAAGCCACAATTACGAAACCTGGCTTCTCAACATCTATCATTTTCTTATAATCTTCATAGACATTGACCTTGCTGAACTTCCGGAAGGCTTCCAGAACAATTGAGGATGTGTCACATACACCCACAAGTTCAACATCCGGATGCGGATTTACTATTGCCGCATGGGATATCCCCATCTTTCCAAGTCCAATGATGCCTGCCTTTATTTTCATCAGTTTAAAAATTTCTTTTTTGGTTATAGAATCGAATCTGCATAAATCAATGTCATCTGATCGGTTTTTGAACACACCGGAATGCAGGTTCTTTATCAGTTTAGTATTTTTTTGTAGATATCATTTGTTTCCGTGACAATTTTATCCCAGTTGAATCTTACAGATAGAACTTCCCTGAATGACTTTTTATTTTCTGTTGCAAGCTTTTTAATCATGGCAGCCGAAAGAGAATCCTCATCCCCTGTATTAAAATAGTCCTCCTCCGCAAGCCCAATCTGCAGGTTAGCCGGAATATTGCTTGCCAGAACATCAAGATCATAGCTCATTGCTTCAAGGAGTGCAATAGGAAGTCCTTCTGAGAAAGACGAAATTACAAACAGTCTGGCAAATGAATACAGCTGATTCAGTTGATCTCCCTTTACAAAACCGGAAAGCACTATTCCATTTTCTGCCGCCAGTTGCTTAAGACTTTCTGAATAATCTGTCGGATAATCAGAATCGCCGGCAAGTACAAGCTTTATTTTGTCAAGATTACTCTTCCTGTATGCTCTGATAAGGTAGTCAAAGCCCTTTTCTTCAAGAAATCTTCCTACACCAAGAATATATCCGAATTTTTCGATCCCAAGTTGCCTGATATAACTATCATCTGATGATTTGTCAGGGATGTTTACCCCGTTGAATACTACTGACGATGAACGGTCCGGGATCCGGTACTTTGCCTGCATTTCCTTTCTGATAACATCTGAAATGAAAATGACATAGTGGGATTTCCGGATACTTACAGATTCTGACAGTGCAAGGAATTTACGCGCAAATGAATTCCATTTCTGATGTGTATAACTTACATTATGGTAAGTAAAGACAATTCTGGCTCGGGATAGCCTGGCCAGCGGGATGAAAAACCCGGGACCGGTATTATGGTAATGAATTATATCATAACGCTGAAACAGGGCATGAAGCGTAGCTGCAAAGGAGTGCAGAAATGTCTCCAGGAATTTATTGCGAGGCACCGGAATGTCAATGAACCTTATGTTTTTGAACCTTACCTTACTGTTTATCCCGTTCAGATAGGGGGTCCGCCTATAGACGGTGATGCGGCTTCCTTCCTTATCTGCCAGCCTGGTGTACAATTCCTGGCAATGCTTCTCAATACCACCCTGTAAATCGGGGAATCCACGTGTTCCTATTACTCCAATCTTCATCACTTAGTCCTATCCGATCATTTTTCGGGCTTAATATCTGCCATGAGAGCCTGATAATTGCTGAACAGTTTATCCTCAGAAAATTCCTTTACTATCTTTTTGTATCCGTTATTCCCAAACTCATTCCTGATCTCCCGGCTTTCCACCAGTTTACTTAGTCTGTTAACTATGGCTTCAGTATCCCTGGATCCCACCAGGAATCCGTTGAAGCCATTCTCAACAAGGTACCTGTTGTCACCGACATCAGTTGCTACCACAGGCAGGCCTGCTGCCATTGCTTCCATGATAGAATTGGACAGTCCTTCGAAAAGCGACGTACTCAGGTAAATGTCAGCTTCCCTGAGTATTCCATATATACCCCTGGGTCTTATAAGGAGTTCTACATTACTTACAAGGTCAAGTGTCTTTATGAGTGTCCTGATCGCTCTTTCATGATATCCATAACCGACTATTCTGTATCTTAATATTTTCCCCGGGCAAATCTCAACGAGCTTTTTATAGGCATGCAGTGCAGTATGAAAATCCTTGGATCTTACAAACCTTGAAACAGATACAATTGTAATTGCCTCATCCAGGCCGGGGGTTTTGGATAGAGCAGGAGCCTGAATGGCATTATGAATTACCTTAATTTTTTCAGGGTTAAATCCACAGCCCTGAAACTTTTCACTGGCAACAAAGCTGTTGAATACCGTACAAGTATTCAGCCGGTTATGAACTAACCGCTCAAAAAACAGTTTCTGATACGGAAGGTGTTCGGTCCGGATACCGCCAATTGTTACTACCTCCCTGTTGAAAAGGCCAAGTAAGGCTGATATCACATTTGAAAGGGTCAGATATGCAAAGATTACAGGATTTTTGAATTGCCTTGTGAAATTCAGCAACCTGCGAAACTTCGTTAGCGGACTCCCTTCAAGCCCAAGGTAGCTGATTGAGTTTTTTTCGATAAATATCCTGTTATCAGGATCAATCTTCCTGCCTGACCAATTGATAACAGTAACTTCGTACTTTCCCTCAGAAAAGAGACGTGACAGCAACAAGGCCTGTTTCTCAGCACCACCCTTGAGAAACGTCTTGCACAATATAATCACAGTGGATTTTTGTGCCATGCCTTTATTACAGGTTGTTTCAGAACCTTCTGTGATATCTGTATGTGTCGATGACTGTAAGTCCATTTGCAAAATTAAAAGTATGTGTTCCCCTTAGCCTTTTGTCCCATAATGGCTTGATTTCATTCACTGTCGTCTCATTATACTCATATTCATTCAGTACTGTTACTTTTTTCAGGTTAAATCCCCTTCCATACCTCACTGAACAATCCTGAGAAGGTCTGAATATTATTCCGTCGCGAACAAAGAGGTTTCCTGCGCAGCGGGCCCCGGCCTCATCAGAAACCACCGGATTCAGCGGATGACTCACCCAATTGTCTGAAAAGGGACTCCCGGCATAAAAGAGGAAAAGTTCAGTACTTCCGCCTGATACAGAACCAGTCTGGTCCAGGGTGGCGAACAGCCACCATTTTTCATTGTGGTAAAATAGAGTAGTATCGGTTGCCGAGACATCCTTCATAATTATCTTTTGAAACTCCCATGAGTATGGGAAATCAATGCATCTGTACAGTTCCACAGTATTGTTGGATGCTGTCTCCGGAATCATGTACCAGCAACCGCCCTCCTTAAAAATAAACGGATATGACATGTGATAGGGCCGTTCAATAACCTTCCGGTGGCTGATGAGGCTACCGGCGGAGTCGAGTTCAAGTAATGATATATGTGCTTTGTTTATACTATATATGAACTCTTCCACAAAAATGTAGTGGCGGCCGTTTTCATATACTGCAAACGGATCTGCCCAGAAGACTCCGTCTGGAGACTTCAGCTGTCTGAATCGCTCAAAACCATCAGTCACTGGGTCCCTATTCTCCTCACGGTGAACCATAATATGCCAATCGAACGCATCAGTAAAAAGTAATTTATTGATTACAAGTGGTGTCACCCTGCCAATAAACTTTATTGTATCCTTAATTACTGATACCGCACCAAGACTGATTTCCTTATCAGGGCCTTCATTAACCCTTTTTCTGTGCCTGTCTTTCAGTCTTTCAAGATAATCCTCTCCACAGTTTTGCAAACCCTGAATGAGCCTCGGGAGAAAAAGGGCTGTACGATGAAATATTTGATTTCTGTTCTTATTGACAGAAAACGGACACGTAGATTCAACCGACCTGAAGATCGTTTGTGCCGTGGAGGAGCCGGGAGACATCACATCAACTGAAGAAAATGATGTAGTCCTGTACCTTACAACCTCCCAGAACCCGTAGTCAAAGTTCCCCGGAACTGGACAAGATTCCACGCTAAGGGTCCATATTCCGAAACGAGGAATCCTGCGTATGAATTCAGACAGGTCGTGGCAACCAAACCTAATGATTATTTCAGGATATATTTCCGTGATTGTTTCTGTGAGGCCCGGTTCCTTGCCTCCGCCGGCGCAAGTATCAGGATTCAGATTTATTATTTTTGTATCATGGTCAAGGAGAGTAATTTCCCTAATGCAATTATAATTATTCCTTATCCTGAATACCAGATAGTCAATTTTCTCAATCAGGCGAAGTATTAAAAGTCCCGGTAAATTTCTTCTGTTGTCTTTTTCTTTTCTTTCGGGTGGTTTGCTTATAATGATAAATACGTTTGCACTTCCAGTCTTGAGAATATTGTCAACTGTACTGAATATCCAAAGAGGTACTTTACCGGAATTAAGAAGTATGGCAACCGTAAGATTATCCTGCATATGCCTGGCTTCAATTACTTTTTCAATGAATCAACGAACTCATGCATTGACCTTGAGAATTCATCTTCGAGGACAGAACCTCCATCATACTTGATCCATTTCCCGTCATGGAATTCATGCCAGAATTCAGATCTTTGCAGAGCTGAGGTACCTATATGTATCATCTGAAACTCTATCAGGTGGTAACATGATCCATCAAATCCAATGTCCATTCCGATTATTGGAAAGTGAATTTCCAGAGTCAGTTTCCTGGCAAAATCCAGCAAGGCTTCCTGATCCTGATCAGGAACTTTAAAAAACTGTCCGCTCCCGCTTGCCCTGAAATCATTTTTGCGGTTTTTCCGGTACATGCAATAGAATCGGCCCCCGAAATAAAGCACCTTAAAGTCTCCTGCCAACCCTGGGATAAAATTCTGGACAACAACAGGATTGCTGACCGGAGCAGTGTTATACTGGATAAATCTTTCCCGTGAGGGGTAGATTTTTTTAATCAGCATTTTTACACGGTTCTTGACCCAGGTTATTAGGAGGTCCTGTAACCCTGAGGAGATAATAATTCTGCCGGCTTTTTTAACAAGACGCTTGTAATCCTTCATGTTATCAGCCAGATAAACACCCTTGCCGGCAGATCCCGATGCCTGTTTAATCACCACTGGAAAAGATCCGCCGTAATTTAATGCATCGACCCATGATCCGTAACAGTAGCTCCTTATTGTCTTTAGCGATTCTTCCCTGAAGCCCAGGCGCAGGAACTCCATAAAAACCTTGTCATGATGTGCCTTAAGGTATTTATGACCTGGCAAAACAACAGCTCCCTGTTCCTCAAGAATATAAATCAGATCCTCAATATACCTCTTATAGAAATTACCGGGGGCCTCTGAGGTCTGGTAAAGAATGACATGGCCCTGATAGTTGGCATTAGGATCCATCTCACTGAACTTGCTGACCTTTACTGAGTATTCATGTTCACTGAACCATCTTGTGATCCGGTCAACGTCCATGGAAGTGAAATTCCTGAAGTCGGCCTTTGAAACCAGGAAGTCAGAGTCTTCGTCAGTAATTATTATCAGTTTTTTCATATAAAGTGCAAGGCTGAAGAATTATCTTATTGTTTCCTGGTCAGCGACCGGATATAACTTATTATTAATTCCCGGTGAGTTTCACATTCAAAGTGATTGAGGATTATGTCAAGCTTTTTTCTTGAGTAGATCAGTCTTGTAAGAGGCCTGTTCAAGACTTTGTCCGCCCTTCTGAGGTTTGTTCCCAGGCCCGCCAGTGTAGCCAGGTAGTATTGACCTTTCTCAAGACTATATTTTTCAAATTCTCTTCTTACAAATCCGGGGTTCTTTATCTGTTCAGACCGGTCATGAAATTCAGAGAGTATTTTATTCCTTTCCGGATTTCCGGCCAATCTGACCCCCTTGCCGTTTTTCAGAAGGGGGATATACTCAATTTCCGGTTTGTCAGAAAGAATAATATTTACGAGCAGGCTGGTACTCCAGAATTCATTTTCATGCCGGTCAAACAGGAAATTACCCTGGCCGTAGACTATTGTACCTCCTTCGAACTGTTCAAATGATCCAATACAGTGGCTATGCTGGCATACGACAATGTCCGCTCCGCTTTTAATCATTTTCCTGCACACTCTTTGCAGTTCCGGAGAGGGGTAGCGGTAGTGTTCCTTCCCTCCGTGGTGGAGAACAATAAGGTAATCACATTCGGATTTCAGCGCTGAGATATGGTCAAAGGTCTCGAACAGATCAAGCGGGTTTGCTCCCGGTTCATCCGGCCCTGCAATTGAAAACTCATGTTCAGCACATGCATATATTCCGATTCTGTGTCCACCGGATTCCAGTACAAGAGGTTTTGATGCTTCAACTTTATCACTCCCCGCTCCGGTATATTTAATATTGTTCCCTTTCAATAATTCAATCGTATCAATAAGTGCAGCCTCTCCCTGATCCATGATGTGGTTGTTTGCCAAAGTAACCGCGGTTGGAGAAAGAGATTTAATTCCCCTGATTGTTTCCTGCGGGGCATGAAGGTTTGGTCCATCCTTGTAGATCGGTTGCCTTTTATCAGTGAGAGGAACTTCAAGGTTAAAGATTTTTATCTCTGCAACTTGCAATATATCGAGAAGCTCCTTCCCCACTACATCCTCCATATCTCCCGCTCCAAATGATGAGAAGTTGGATGGTGTCGGGGCCAGATCACCGGCAATTAAAATCCGAACAGGTTTCATTTCCATTGGTCATTAAGCAAGTGACATCATGATATGTTTCATACTAACTCTGAAATCAAGCAGTTGCCTGGCCGTGACATACCCATTGCCTGCAATAGCATTTAGTTCATTTCTGTGGTTTAGCATCCATTCCAGTCTATCTGCGATAGAGTCAGGGTTACCACATTCAGCAAACACCAGGTCGACTCCATCCTTAAAATATCTCTCCATATCGCCGAATCTGGTTGTCAGAACAGGTTTCCTCATAGCAAAATACTCTCCTAATTTGGTTGGAAACCCGGCCTTTGTCTGTACCGTGTCAGGTCTGGTAATTGCCAGGAGAAAACATCGAGACAAATAATCCTTTACCTCAGAAACCGGGATCAGGCCAGTGAATGTTACTTTTTGGGATATTCCAAGCCGAATACATTCTTCCTTTAATTCCGGGAGCAGTGTTCTGCCAAAGGTTGCATCACCGGCAATAACCAGAGTCACATTCAAGCCCCTGACGGACAAAATATTTATAGCTTTAAGTAGATCTTGAAGTCCGTCCTTCATATATGGTGCACCACTATACCCAACAGTATATTTAATGTTGGCAGTATCAGGCTTCCAGTAATCAAAGTCGGTCAGATTAGGCTGCACAATAATCTTGCCTTCCTCAATACCCATTTTTAAGAATTCCTCCTTAAGGTAATGACTAAAAACTATAAGTTTATCCGATAATTTATTCAGATATTTGAAATTAATCATGTAGGCAGCCCGGGAGATCTTTCCCAATAACGACATACTGTATTGAGATTTGTCTATTATCTCAGCTGCGTATTTCACTATCCTTATGCCTGCTGTTTTTGCTATAAGGCATATTGGAAGATTGAAGAAAATATCACTGTTATAAAGTAAAATTGTGCTGGATCTCCTTTTTATTATTAAAGACAGGAGAAGTAAATGCAACCGAATGAAACTCACAAATTGGTCAATGAGTTTCAGATACACATTTAAAGGCCTCTGTTTAAACCCCAGATATGTATAAGGGATACCATCCCCTGTAACAGCATGCCTCGGCCCATTGTATCTATAGTTTCCAAAAGCATTCCCTTTCAGAAGGTAAACACTGACTTTGGCTCCATTGCTTTTTATTCCTCTGCAAAATAAATAAAGATAACTGGCTCCAGGACCTCCTGTCGGAAAGTTGCTGGAGGTAATTAAAATGTATTCTTTCGATTGGCTCCCCATTATTACCTACCCTGAAATTTTTACTCACTTACACACATTGCCATTTGCAAATTCTCTTACAGGAACAATTAGTATCCCACCAGTCTCCACCTGACCTTTTTCCAGATTTTAAACCACAATCTTGCGTCATTTTTCATCTCAATCTCATTCCTCCTAAGTGAAGTGGCAGGTAACCTGAAAGATAAACCGTCTTTGATTACTATCCTGCACGGATTACATACCCCACATGGCTCTCCGTTTACAGGATTATGGCAAAACCATGTTTTAAGCATAAGATTTTCAAATCCCAACCGACGGTACTCATCAATCAATTCAAATTTTGTCTTCTCCTTAATTGGAAGCGGGAAATGCAGATTCCCGAAAAGCACCAGGAGATCCTTATCGGAGTTTAATTCATCAAAAACAAGATATGACACCGGACCATCATCCACTCTCCTGAGAACTCCATTGTCCTTAAAAAAGTTATAAATGTGGCCCCCTTCTTCTTTTTCAAAGGAAATCTCTATACCCGGATGGTCAAGAGCAAATGTTGCCAGCCATTCATATTGCATTCCAAGGGCAATTTTCTTACGTATCCTCCTGTGTGCTTCAGAAATCTCGATATTTGGTTTCAGGTCTGATACATCAACTTTAATTAACGGGTATGTTTTGAACCTGGTATCAGGATGTTTCTCGATTTCAGTCAAGATCTCAGATATTGCGTTCAACTCAAAAGGATAGGACCTCCTGTATTTTCTGTCAATAAGATAATATGGCTGAACTGTTACATCCAGTCTGGATAATTGAGCAATCCTGCAGGTGGAGTCAAAACCACCGGTCCAGAAAACTTTAACAAATTGTCTGCCTGTTTCTTCTGAATTCATCTGTTCAAGCCTTAACTGAGACAGTTGCTGTTTCTATTAATAATTGACGAAACTCTCTTCTTTTTTTCTCACCATCAAAAAGCTCAGAGGCAACCTTGACTGCATTTCCGCCCAATATTGCTCTATAGTCTTTATCATTAATCAAATGTCGAAATGCCTGCTTCAACGCCTCCTTATTTTGCTCTGTCACACAGGCGCCGCAACCATTATCTTCAAAAAATTCTGACACAGCAGTTTCCGAAGGTGAATAAACCAGTACCGGAGTTCCTGAAATCATATATTCTGAGGCCTTCGTAGGCATGGAATATCTTAAAAAGGATAATCCGTTATAATCAAAGTCATTGGCTATAACAAGAATATCAGCTCCAGAATATATCTCTGGCAGCGAAGAATATTCTGCTATTGAATTCATTACAATACTTTTAAATCCAAGAAGGCTTCTTATTATGCCCAACTCTGAACCAGGGGATTGAATATGAAATCGGATGGCTAATCCCTCCATGTTAAGTTCCTCTATTGCGGTGGCAATTTCAAACAGTGATTTCTTAATCCCCGTGCCCATTCTACCTGAATAAAGGACCTTAACCGGACTTCCCCTCAATTCATAGCTAGTCTTTGTTTCTTTTCCCCAGACCTTAATGTCTATAGGGTTATGGAATGGAATGAAAACTTTATCATACCTCCTTTTGTATTCTATTGACATTGAATCACTTATGCTGAGAAAGAGGTTTGTTGAATGAAGAAGTTCTTTAAATTCGTTATCTATCCGTTCTTTCCATATTTTTTTGAAAGGTCCCTTATTGCTTATGGTTGAAGGCCAGTCATCCATCATATGAATTACTGAGGGAGTACCCAGATATTTCTTTAATTCTCCTGCAAACTGAATCGTATCCAGTGATGAAACCTGAAAATAAAGCAATTGAGGTCTGAATTCCTCCAGCCATGATTTAAACCGAGGTGATAGGCTGAGCGATGCTGCATTATGAAACAACCCAAGCCATTCAAGCAAAGGATAAAACAATGAATTGACAAAAAAATATCTAACTCCTCTTTTTCCGGTTGTTGTTGAAATATCTTGCTTTTGAACAAACCGGATGACTCCGGATTGGAATTTCTTTTGAAAAAGATTGAACGGGAAGCGCCATCTGTATTCATCATATCCGAGCTGATAATATTTTTCACAAACGTCGGTAGTTACATGCTTCATTACATGTCCGGTTGCTGCCACAGCAAGCTTGTCCCTGTCCCATTCCTTAAAAAGATTCGATAAGGTTATTCCTCCACCATTGCGGTTATTGAAAGGTTGTCCGAAAATGAGCACTCTGGGTAATTTCATTCTATATTATTATGTCGGAACTTTAATTGTTAACGCCTTTTAAATTCCGAAAGTACTTTTCTGAATTTATCATTGGCAAAATAACCACCGTACATCATGTCGTTTGAGTTAATGCCATAGTCAGAGTTGCCTTCAATAATTAATGGTCCGTCTTCAGCAAATCCCACGTCCCACCCGACTAATCTCAGACCGGGCATTAAAGCGGCGGCCTTAATCACCAGCCTTTGTGCCTCATCTATCATGGGCAGGCGATAACCCTCAAATCTTACCTTAGTAACAGGGTGTTGGGTCAAGATTTTCACTCCGCTTACTTTTAGCTTGGAATATCCCTTCCCTTTCAGGATCCCGGAATCGAGATCAATCCCAACTCCACAACCGCCGTTGGTGCTATTGTCAACAGGCAGGTTATTGGTACTCATCTTAAGAAAACCTGAAATAATATCAACATTCCCTTCTTTGTCAATAAATGTGTCGATCCTCATCGTATTCAGGGATGCTGGATTCAGGTGATCAAGGTCAGGATGCTGTTTTACCTTCTGCTGAAAAAGAAACTCAGATATCCTGACCTGCTTGAAGATTTCGATGAGAGCGGGATCTTCATTTTTCACCATGTCAGAATGAATTAAATAAATATTTCTTCCACTTGAACTGGAATAGATCCTTTTTAAAAACAGGGTTTCACAACCCGGGGCTCTTTGAAAAATTCGGGTCAAAAAATTACTGAATTCATTCCAACTATTTACCTCTCTCATTTCCCCTCCTGTGGCAAACATATTAAGGTGATTAAAGGCAAGGACAGTAGGGGTGGCTATACCAAACTGTCCGTAATACATGCCGAAAAGAAGTTTATTATCAAGTACCTGCTTTACTCTGCCGTCATTGAAATAAGGGGCTAGCTTACCAGATAAGCGGTTTGGCACGTAATCCTGGATATTTCTGACCCCCTTTTTAAAGAGATACCGGCTGAAATAGTGTACCGGTAATTCTCTGTGTTTGATCCACAGAATAACAAAATCTCTTAATATTGCCGGGGTTGATTTCCTTTCGGGGTCCCGAAGAATTTCTTTAGCCATTTCTATTCGTGAACGCTTCTTCATCGCTTGTAGTGTTAACAATGAATTAATAACAGGAAGGTGATTATTTAAGCCTATTCCTTTGTCCAATAACCAGGTCAGATATTATGCTCCTGAACTCCTGTCTAACCTTATCGCCGTCAAATAACTCCTGGGAGATATGTTTTGCATTTAATATAATCTTGTCTCTGTATTCGGAATCGGTGAATAATTTGAGCAGTGAACCAGAAAGTTCCTGATATTCCAGAGAACTAATGCAATGGGCACACTCATATCTATGACAAAATTTATAAATGGCAGTCTCCGAAGGGGCATAAACAAGAATAGGTGTGCCAGAGGCCATATATTCAATAGCTTTTGTCGGCATGGAAAGTCTCGAGAACTTTAGGCCGGATTTTGTAAAATCCAGCGGAAGGAGTAAAAGATCATATGAAATGAGCAAACCCGGGACATCATTATGTTCTACGGCCTTATTAATTCTTACTTTTTTAAACTTGCCAATCCGCTGTGCATCTGAACATTCATGATCCTTTGTATAAATAAATAGCTCGATTTCAAATCCGGGAAAATTAAATTTTGAAATATTTTCGGCAAAGTTTAACAGAGATCTCCTGTTTGCTGTACCTATTCGACCCACATACAGGATTCTGAATTTATTGGCTTCACTCTTTTGCACCTGAGTTTCGACATTAAATACACCTGATTCAATTGAATTATGGAAGGGAATAAACCGCTTACCATATCTATTCAAATATTCCTCAGACATTTCTGTGCTTATGCTAAGATGAAGGTCAGTTTTATCCAACAGGACCCTGAATTCGTGATCAATAATCCTATACCAGTACTTCTTAAACGGACCTTGATTGCTAATAGTTGAAGGCCAGTCATCCATCATATGAATTACTGATGGAATCTTTAAATAGTCTATTAACTCCCTAGCAAAGTTTATACTCTCCCGGTTAGATATTTGCAGATACAGGATTTCGGGATCGTAATCAGAAAGCCAATTAATAAGGAGAGGAGAGATATGTATTGATGAGACTGAATGAATGAGTCCGGCCCATCTGATAGCCGGATTAATAATACCGTATGATAATGAATGTCTGAATGTTTTGGTCTTTTCAAGAATAGAAAGCCGGGAATCCTTAATTATATTAAGCTTTCCGGAGGGGAATTTCTGCTTTAAAATTGAAAATGGGAATTTCCACCTCATTTCTGCCGTACCAATTTGATAATAATTCCGGCAAACAATGTTTGAGGAATTGTGTAACATGTAAGGGTATGACACAACGGCAAGGCATTCAATCGGCCAACATTTAAACAGTTTGCTCAAAGTAATACCTCCGCCGGAGAAATCATTAAATGATTGACCAAAAAGAAGTACACGAGGATAAGACATTTCTTAAAATTGTCTTATTATTTGATTAAACAATATCAACACCTGATAAGTCAGAAGTACTTAATATTTCATTATATATCTCAGTCAGACGAGAATAAATTGTTTCAGGCTTATGTCTGGAAAGTGCTCTAATCCTGGCATTATGGCCTAGATAATTTGCATGATCAGAATTATCGACTATATTCTTGATTGCTGCAGCCATTGACAACGGGTCTCCCTCTTGAACCAGACACCCCTCAACTCCATCGTTCAGTATTGATGATGTCCCTCCGACATTAGTGGCAACCACGGGCATACCTAATGCCATTGCCTCACAAATACTATTAGCACTGTTTTCTATATATGAAGGATGTACAAAAATATCTGATTTAAGAAGCTCACGTACAAGAGTATCCGTATCTATCTTCCCCAAAAATGTAAATTTTGAAGTATCTATTTCTTTTTTATATTTCTTCTTTAGTATTTTAACAAACTCCTCTTCAGCTTCAATTCCGCAAACTGTAAATACAAAATTGGTCGAGGTTAAATTATCCAGTATGGCTGATGTTTCGAATAATATATCAAGTCCCTTATAGGTTACACCCTTTAATACTGAAATAAGTTTGACTTGCCTTCCAAAATTCCATTTCCATTCCTTTAAAAAAAACTGAGGTCTTATAAATTCTTCACAATGGAAGTATTTTGAATTCGGCGCTAATAATGACAATAGCTGTCGATCAAAATTTGTTCTTCCTATAAAATATTTACAATTTTGAATTGTTCTCATTTCCCTGAAAACCTTCTTTCTGAAGAAGAAGAACTCATGATATGGTCCTCTAAAAGAGACAATATTCCAAAGTGAACCAAATAGCAGCATCTCCTTTTTAGGTACACCTGCGAACCACTTCCGGGCAACAATTTTAAGGCTACCCTGAAAGTGAATTACTATTGGTTTGTATGCAGAAACAACGGCCTCACCAAGGGGGTTTTCTGTTCCGAATAGATGAACTATATCAGGATTAAAATCTTCGATTGCCTTCTGAACAAATTGCAATATATTACTTTCCGCTACTTTGTACTTAATCCTATTTAGGAAACGAACAATACGACCACTTTGTTCTATTTCTGGTAGCCCGTAATACACAAAATTACCTTCTTCCCAGCTGGAGTAAATTCCTTCTTTTACAGGTACGGCTAGCCCGACAGATATTTCAGGGTGGTTATTAAATTCATCAAGCAAAGTATCAACCCAACTAAAACCTGTCCTTCTGGTTTCGGCAAGATGCTTAATTGATGGTTGACGTGAATAAACTAAAAATAATATCTTCATGTATACTGTAATCCTTTATTTTCAACTATTTACATCCCTTTAACCGCGGGAACATGTGTCAAGTTTATATTTTATTATACCTGTTGGTCAATCTTACCCTTTCAGGCTCACCAAACATGGCTTTAAACTCAACATCATTCAAAGCCCTAAACTTTGGAGAATAACACATGCCTACCAGAATCCAGACTATTACATTAAGAAGATTGTACGCAATTATATTTTCGATAAACAGCATAATAACATATCCGGAGAGCAATAAACCCAGCGATTTTATGTGAATACTTGTAGACTTCCCTAGACTTAAGTAGATAGCTCTTATAATAACGGTCAAATATAAAATGACACCAACTATACCAGATTTCAATAGGATTTGCAGAAAGCCAACTTCTACCATAGGTCTTCCAAATGTTTGAAATGCCTCTGATGCATATGTGGCATTCAGTCCTTTCCCAAAAACAAGGGCCTTATTTATTTTCAGATCTTGAAAAACTTCATAATATAAGAAGGTCCGGGTATCTGCATATGGATTCATCTGGCTATATGGTTGCGTATCTTCTCCCAGTATAACCTGAAAAATACTATCTCCTTTTATACCAAAATACATCGCGACAACGGGTATAAGAAGAATTACAAACACAAGACCTTTTATTAAGTTTCTACTAATCCTGACAGATTGCATTAAATAAAAAGCTAATAAAATGGAAGTGCTGATAATAATTCTCAATATGCCCGCCCTGTTGGTGAAAGAAAGAGCAATTATCATTATCGTGACGGACAAAACAAATATTTTGCCCGCTGAGTTACGTAATGGTATAGTAAGGATAATATAAAAAATAGGCATTAGAATAAATACCTGTAGCTCAAAATAATTTACAAATAACAGACTGACAATTGTCCCAACAATGATATAACCACTAAGAATTCTATTTATGGGCCTATAGTATCTGTAATTAATTCCAGCAATAAAAAATAATACCGGGAATAACGAAATTCCAAGATAATTATAGAACAGGAAGGGAACAAGTTCATTTAAAGAACTCATTTGTATTACACTCCTGATGAAGCAAATAAAAATCCAAATAACTAGAATGTCATACAGAATTGATGATGATGCACCATCTAAGTCACGTCTCCAATAGGTAGATAAATATAGAAAAACCATAATGAATGAAGACAGGAGTGCCGGAAGGTAAATATACTTGCTTTGGTTATTTGCGAATGAAGGTCCATAGCCCCCAAAATAAAAAATAAAATGAAAAAATATTGCTAATACAAAGCTAAATAATATCAATTGCTTCTTGCTAAACATAATAGATCTCTTTCAGTATCTAATTTATCCCTTTAAATCAGTTGTGACTAGGCACCGTCTTTTTATTTTATCCATATTCCTCCTTTTTTCTTGTTTACAACCATGTGATACTGTATTGGTGCCAGGATATATCCGTTAAAACTGGCAATAATTGCTCCGATAAATATTGAATATACTCCCATTTGGAAATATTTTATTAAGGCTAAAACTACTATAAGATAAAGCACAGGACTAATTATACTTGTAAAAAACTGTATCCTCAGGGCACTTATGCCATTCAGGAATTGAACGTATTTGCCTCCGTAAATCATTACATTGTAATATATAAATCCCCAAAGTGAAAGTGAAAATACTATGCTGACCTTACCCTCCCCCAACCATAATCTGTAAAAAGAAGCTGAGAAAATCAACATGATCAATGTTCCAAACAACATTAGCAAACCGAGCTGATTATATCTCCTGATACCATTCCGGATCCATTGTATATCGTTTTTTTGATATGCCTCCGTAGAGGCAGACCAGAATGGAACCAGAAAAATATTGAAAATCATATAGGGAATACCAAAATACTTGTATACAACATTATACGCAGTTACATCAGCTGTGCCGAAATTCCTCGCAATGATAATGTTTGCAGTCTGATACTGGACTATTGCGGCAAGCTGAATCACAAAAAACTTGAGGCCAAGATTGAAGAGGTCCCTTGCGTAGGAAAATCTTATCCTTGACAGCGACGGACTGTACTGCTTATACTTTCCGCCAAAGAATACAAAATTAGCACCGATGAGTACAACCAGCGGAGAAACACACAAGGCAAGCCCAAGCTTTACCAGGGATCCCTCCGTGGTTCTGACCAGAAAGAGAATAATCAACAGGGATAATATCTGACCTGAAAGATCAATCAATGATGACCTGGCAGGATATTGATCGGCCAGCAGTATGGTTGTAATAATCCTGAAGACAAAGGATATACAGAAATATGTGAAAACAATTAAGGCCAGTGTCGTAACATCCGGCCTCATTGCCTCTGATACATTAAGGATTTTTGACCAGTCAAGAAAGCTATTGGCTGCTAGAAATATTACCCATACTCCCAAAAAAATTAAAGCCAGAATTCCATAAGTTGTACTGACATAGGTTCTTGCCAGTTCATCGTCACCCCTGGCCCTGGCCTCCGCAAACCTGTTTCTGAGACCCTGGGTCAGCCCCACATCAAAAAATACAAACCAGCCTACAATGGAACTCATCGTAAGCCAGACTCCATATGTCGATGAATCAACATAGTTTAATGTTATCGGCAATGTAACAAAACTGATTGCAATGCTGACACCCTTAATAAGTAATGAACTGACTATGTTCTTTTTCGCTCTTACACTTCTTTCATGCCCTTTTGTGATAAAGCGGAGTAAATATTGAATGGGTGCTGAATTAAGAATATTCATGTATATAGAATAGGAAATTAATAGACAAACTACAAAATTTGACGAATCGTGTATTGGATAACAATTTTTCTGTTTAATTTGAACTTTGCTTTTTCGCTCACTTTGATGTAACAAAAAGCACCATTCGTCGTAAAAAAAGATATGTTAGTCAAATTATAGGATACGTTCGTCATACAGATAGGCTTCTATGAAGATCACCTTTTCTCTTATTCTCCTGGCCTTGAGCTACATTGCTTCTGCTACTGACTATTTTGTTAAAAACGGAGGGAATGACCTTAATACCGGAACATCTGATGCGACAGCCTGGGCTACGATTGAAAAGGTCAATTCCGCATTTGCTTCACTTAAACCCGGAGACAGAATACTCTTCCGTAGGGGTGATACATTTTTCGGTAAGCTTACTATTTCCCGGTCAGGCGCTTCGGGCTCCCCTATTACCATTGGTGCATATGGCACAGGTGATAAACCAGTTATCACCGGATTCACCCTGGTGGAATCATGGACCAATGAGGGAAACGGAATATATTCCGCTCCCCTGATAGCTGAAGGCCAAACCAATATGGTGGTCATCAATGGAATACAGTATGCGATGGGAAGATGGCCGGATAACAGTTATAATATTTTCGAATCAGCTTCATCCAACCTTTCTATAACTGATGCTGAACTCGGCTCGGAGATAAACTGGAAAGGGGCTGAAGTTGCAATCAGAAAAAATGACTGGTCACTTGACAGATGCCTGATTACCTCTCACTCTGGCACCACCCTGGTGTATACCTCCCTCGGAACAACCCAGGATGCTGTTCCCAGGCACGGCTATTTTATACAGAATGACAGAAGAACCCTTTCTGCCTACGGAGAATGGTATCATGACCACAACAACAATAAAATCTACTTCTACTTTGGCTCAACTGATCCTTCAGGCCTAAAAGTGGAAGCTGCTACTCTTGATAACCTTATTTACGATGTAGGCAGTGACTATATTACCGTTGACAACCTGCATTTCAGGGGATCAGGTGCCAGTATGATCGAGTTTATAGTCAATGCCAACGATTACATAACTATTCAGAATTCACAATTCTCATTTGCCGGTCTTGATGCAATTAATATCTGGGGAAATTATGGGAATATTACCAACAATATCATCTCATCATGCAATCAGACGGCTGTAAAAGTAATTGGAACCCAACACAAAATAACTCAAAATATCATCGAAAAGGTTGGGATCATTGAGGGCCAGGCCCTCTCCGGTAACCTCACGAATGGAATTGCCATAAACAACAATGACTGTCTGGTAAAAAACAACGTTATAAGGAACACCGGCTATTGTGGTATCAAACTATCCTCAACAGCTGATGTCATCACAATCCAGAATAACTATATCCATGATATCCTGATCACACTGAACGACGGGGCTGGTATTTACACTTCTGCAGAAGGTGTATCCAGAAAGATTGACGGAAATATTATCTTACATGTTGAAGGGAATACGGCAGGAACTCCATACCCTGACAGGCATATCGCCCGTGGTATATACCTGGACGTAAATTCGACCAATGTTATTGTTACCAATAACACAGTGGCCCATGCCAGGGAAGCCGGCTTTATGATCCACAGAGCCCATGAAAACAGGATCGAAAACAATACAGCATTCAACAATGGATATGGCATGTACTTTCAAAACAGTTCCGGCAGCAGTATCAGAAACAACATCCTGAATAAGAATATCTTTTTAGCCAGGACTCAGGCACAGGTATCACTTAAATTTTACAGTGTGGCCGACGATATTTCATCCTTCGGTACAGCAGATTACAATTATTATGCAAGACCCGTTGATGACGACGATGTTTTCAATACCTATTCGCCTTCAACGGGCAACAAATTCAGGACACTTTCAGGATGGCAGTCTTTCACTGGCCAGGATAGGAACTCAAAAAAATCAGCAGTCACTGTCAGCGATACCTCCAAAATTGACTTCTACTATAATCCTGCAACCACAAACAAGATCATTTCGCTTTCACAGCCAATGGTAGATATTACAGGCAAAAAATACTCGGGCTCGGCAACATTGCTGCCATATACATCCTTAATCCTGATGCCTGACCCAAATCCGACCGCACCTGTTATCCCGGCATTCACGGGTGCATCAATCGAAAACAGCGCTCCTTCAGTAATTATCCTCAATTATTCTGTCGCACTGGCCAGTATGACTCCTGCTGCCTCTGCCTTTCAGGTAAAGGTAAACGGTGTTATCCGTACAATAACTACAGTAACTGTATCCGGAACCAAAGTGTTGCTGACACTGTCAGGCGCTGTAACTTACGGTGATGCAATAAACTTATCCTATTCAATACCGGCGACCAGTCAGTTGCAAAGTTCAGAAGGCACACAGGCTTCATCATTCACAGATCAGGCTGTTATCAATAACTGTGCTGCACCTTCGCAACCTCCGGTACAGCCCAACCAACCTCCCGTAATCAGTATCGCTTCGCCTGTGAAAGGGAGCTCATATGACTCGCCGGCCACGGTAGAGATTGAAGTGACTGCACATGATCCTGATGGTTCTATTCAGTCTGTAATCCTTTATAACGGAACCGATAAGCTTGGAGAAAGGTTCAGTGCCCCTTTTACCTTTACCCTTAAAGACCTCCCTGAAGGTTCTTATTCTGTCCATGCGGTGGCCATTGATAACCTGAAATCCTCAACAACTTCAGCGTCACTTGAGTTTCATGTAACTACTCCTGAAATCAGCAAAGGACTTTTGAACCTGTATCCCAACCCTAATAACGGTCATTTCTCAGTTGACTATACAGCTCCCGACGGACTGGAAAACTTCACAATCAGCGTCTTTAATCCCCAGGGAAGAACTGTAATGGTTGAAGAAGTATCCCAGGGTCAATATCTGGGTGAATATGATCTTTCTCATCTTCTCCCAGGTATTTATATAGTAATGATCTCCGCAGACAGGATTCTGACAACCCAGAAGTTTATCAAGAATTAAGCCTTCAGTTTAAAATTGCTATCCTTTTATGTAAAGGGGGGCGATCCTTCGACTCAAGCGAGACTGTATAAATACCAGTAGGAATACCTGGCAGATTGACCAGGTTCACCCTGTCAAAACCAAGAGGAAGTGTTTGAACCACTCTGCCGTGCGAATCATATATCCTGAGGAAATCATAGGCGTGATCTTCATCAGTCATCAGAATATAAAAAGAACCGTATGCCGGATTAGGATATATCAAAGTGACATTCTGCGGAAGCTCAATTGTATCATTTGTCTCTGCCGCGAATATCCGGGCTCCCGCCTGCCATTTACCATTCTGCCTGGCTGTTTTGGGATCAGCCGTTCCCCATACGGCATCAATTGCAAGACCCTCAGATAAATCTGTGCCCAGATCAGTACCGTAATCAAGGCGATTTGCCGGAACAAAGTCTGTGAAGTTGTTGAATTCCGGATTTATTACCACCGAATGAACATCATAACCCATAGCCTGCCATTCTTCAAATGTCTTGATCACACCGCCGGCACTGAACCTGGGCGAACCTGACTCACAATAAAACACATTATAATCAGACTGGAACCCTTCCAGGCTGGCGGCATCCATTACATTTATGGACAAAGTGCTATATCTGGTATAGAAAATATTGTTTAAGATCTTTGTCCCGGTAGAAGGGGCATTCAAATCGTTATCCGTATTTGAATGAACGTCAATTAGCCCGCGTGATGTCTGAGTCGTGGTCTTATCTGTATAAAGGGTATTATTGTATATTCTTACCCCGTTCATCCCTTTAACAACGATGCCAACTTTTGGATTCTTGATTATGTTGTAGGCTACGCTGCCTGAAATGTCTGTCATTCCATTGGATTTCCGCTGGATGCCGTTAGGAGTATTTAGAAGGTAATTATACCTGATAACTACATTAATGTTATAACCTGTAAAAAGTGCATGTGTCCAGCTTGTCTCATCGGTTCCGTTCCATATAAATCTGTTTCCGGTAATAATTGCACCGTCGAGGTGATTATTGTTGAGTCCGGGTGTTTCATCACCAGCCTGCAGAATGTACCCCGCAGAATTAACGAAAGTCAGCGAGTTATTACGGAAAGTCAGTGCCGTAACCTGTGTTCTGGGTATATTGTAACCGTTTGAAACTCCCGTTTCAGTATCGATAATTTCCTGTCCCTCAATTAAAAGAACTGTCTGGGACAGAAGAAAGGAAGATGAAAACAGATACAGAAGAGTCGCTAATGTATACTTCATAAACTGTTCAGAATAGGGTTGATAGGTACATGTTAACAGTAATATTGCCGAAAATGTTTTGAAAATATTCTGAATGCCATGATAAACAGCAATATGCCCGAAGCATTAATTCAGGCAGACTTAATCTGGATATTCAGGTCGGGAAGAATCCCGATGACCACAATTCCAGAGTTTTTACCAAATTATTGTAAACTCCACCCTCCTGTTCAGGCGGCGGGTTAGCCAGTCATTGTTGGAAGCGACCGGGCGGGTGCTGCCGTAACCGCGCGGGATCAGCCTGCTCGCGGAAACACCTCTGTTAATAAGGTAGTTGACAATAACCTGGGCACGCGTCTGCGAGAGGTTCTGAAGCACCGAGGGCACTCCCTGGTTATCAGTATGAACTCCTATCTCCAGGTTCAATGACGGATACTTGTTCATCAGCATCACCACCTGGTCAAGCATAAGGTAGGCATTGGTTACAAGCCTGTTGCGGGCATCAAAATAGGTGTCGGTCATCACACCGTAATTTCTCTTAAGCACATTAAGCTCGCGCTCTGCAGGATCAGTAAGCACATAGAGCCGTACGGTGGCACTTCTGAATCCAAGAGCCACCATCTCGGCATAGGCCGGATAGGCAGCCATCAGACTCATCTGCTGGTCAATCACGTAACTGTAGGTGCCAGTCTCGGGATAGAAAACCTCGCGCACGGAATACTTCGCCGGCACACTCCTGAAAATCGGATTGGACAGCTCCATCTTCGTGGCCGATGACAGGATCTCCACCTGGAAAACAGCCTCCTTCATGAACTCGGCTTCGGCCGAATATTGCGACAAAATGCGCACATTCTCAAACTGCCTGAGGTCAACAGGCTCCACAGTAGGCGTCTGGTGCGAGGCAAGCCATGAATTCATCTCCTGGTTGCTCCCGAAAACCTTGATCTTCCTTTTGACAGCCCGCTTGAGAACATCACCCGTCTCATCCGACTTCAGCATCAGTCCCAGCCTCACATCATACTCACCGCTGCGGGTATATATATGTGATGGCCCTGCGCCTGTTTTCTGAGTCCCGTCGCCATAATCCCAGAAGTACCCGGTAACCGTATACCCCGGGCAATAAGACTTCATGCCGTCAAATTCAACACGCTCACCGGCCACTGCATAAGCCGGAGCCGTTATGTAAGGCTGGTCATAATCAACTATTTCAATATCATAGGATTGCTTGCGAAAGTAGGTCCTCCCGGTCGCGCGGTCCACAATATCAAGTTCAATGCTGTATTTCCCCGGTCCCGGAAAACAGTGATTCACCTTCGTCCCGGTCATCTTCGTGTTGTCGCCAAAGTCCCACACATACTGCATGCTGAGTGTGTCAACAACGATCTTCCCGGTATCGGAAACCGAAAAACAGTACAGGTTCTCCTTTTGCGCTTCCGCGAACCAGACCTGCGGCATATCCGAAGTGAAGTGGTAGATATCGACCGATTTGCTCCTGTCTGAAGAGAAATAACCATCCTTCACATCTGCCGTTGTCACGATGCCGAAGTCGTCAAACTCCGAATTCATCGGTGCTGCCAGCCTGACAGGAGTGTACCACCCGTTCGCCTTCTGCTTGGTAACGTAAATATCCTTGCCGCCGAGGCCTCCCCGTCCGTCAGAGGCAAAGAACAGCTCCCCGGTCTGGCTGATAAACGGATATGTCTCATTCCCCTCTGTATTCACATCCGGGCCAAGATTGACAGGATCCTCCCAGTAACCGTTTTTCCAGTTGCTGTAATATATATCCAGTCCTCCTATACCATCGGGTTTGTCAGATGCAAAATAGAGTCTCTTCCCGTCATGGGATATACATGGCATCGTTATATTGAACCATTCGGTATTGAACCTCAGCTCCCGTACACGGCCCCAGCCCTTCGGTTCGGAGACGGCATAGAACAGACCCAGCTTGTTCCTGTAAGTCGAGAGCAGTTTGAAGTTCCCCTCCACAACCAGGTTCCTGGAGTAATAAATCGTATCACCGGCCCGGTTGAAAGTCGCCGGTCCGTCGTTAAGCTTGCTCTTCAGGTCCTTCGAAAACAGACTTATCTTCTTGTTTGCAAAGGCGGTATCAGCATAAAACAATTTTACCACTGCCTTCCCCTGGCTGTTGACAGCCTGGCCCCGGTCAGAGCAAAATACCAGTCCGTTTCTGTAAAAGACCGGCGCAAATTCGTCATAGTTGTCAGTGCTGAAGGTAGTCTTTGTGATGCTGTAGGGCGCCTGCTGCGCGGTGACGGTATTTAGCACCAGAAACAACAATATTACTGAAGCCGAGGTCCTTATTTTCATAGTGCTTATAATTCAGAAGGTCTAAGGTACGCTAAATAATTTGACATTTAGATAGAAAAATGAGGAAACGCTTCGCGCAATAGGTGCAGGATATGTTCAGCACAAGGCCAGAGTGCGGGCAAATCCGGATCTCTAAAAAATCAGCGGGTTAACAACGTCAACCTTGTAGCGGAACTCGTACCTGAGCATCACCTCGTGGGAACCGTTGTTGTATGTTCCAAGCTTGCCATAATTGAAATCGTATGAATAGGCCACCTTGAACTGGTTGTTGATTGCAAACTGGGCCAGGGCCGTTACAGAACCGGTGCTCCGGTACGTTGCCCCGAACCAGAGCCTGTCATATAAAATGAAATGCAGGCTGCCGTCATACAGAATCCTGTCTCCCGGAGAATAGGAAACTAACACCGACGGCATCAGGCGGGCCTTCTGTCCAAGCGGGAACATGTATCCGGTGGTCAGAACGTAATTATACTGGCCCGGCTCAACGCGAAGCGAATATTTGTTCTTGTCGAAATCAAATTTGTACCCGAGCAGCCTCGGGATTGAGAAGCCCACAAAGTAATTATTGTCGTAATAATAAGTCCCGAAACTGAAGTCAGGCACCACGAACACCCTGGAGTCAATCAGGTAGTATTCATCGCCCGGATCGAGGACAATCAGGTCAGACCATGCCGTGTTCGTGGCCACCAGCCCGGCGCCGAGTCCGAAAGCCAGTGTGCCGCTTCCCACGCTGATCCTGAATGCATAGGATGTCATCACCTCGGTCTGCTTCGTGACGCCTATCTGGTCATTTACAACGAACAGGCCCAGTCCAAGCCTGTTTGAAAGCACCGGGGCATCAACCTCGAGGCTCATCGTCCGGGGAGCGCCGTTTATGCCCACCCATTGCTGGCGATAAAACGCCGCAATACTTAGACCTCCCCTGCTTCCCGCATAAGACGGATTGATTGTCAGCGGATTGAGGACATACTGGTTTGTCACCGGTGTCAGCTGGCCCGGCAGCGCCAATGGCAGAATAGCCAGAACAGACAGACTTAATAACTTTTTCATTATTCTTTGCATTTATTCCAGTTTCTAATTTATTGTATACACCGTCGGGCGAACCGTCCCGTTCCCTGACACGGGGATTTTTAATTTGCAGCCAGGCGGCCACTTCCGTTCAACGCCTTACAACAATATAGCCGCTTTTTGAGACTCCGTTATCGGCCCTGATGACGTAGAAGTAGGTGTCATCGGGAAGCGGATTGCTGTTATAATCAGTCCCGTCCCAGTCATTCTGGTAGTCGCTGTTCTCATAAACCTTCAGGCCTCGCCGGTCGAAGATCGTAAGCCCGGTTCTGCCAAGTGTCGAGAGTCCCCGAAGGACGAAATAGTCATTCCGGCCGTCAAGGTTAGGAGTGATGAGCGTGGGTACGGTAAGGTTATTTACCGTGATCACCACCAGGTCTGATACCGGATCACATGCCCCGTTGGTTACTGTCCAGCTTAAAACGTTTTCTCCGGCTGAGAGGCCGCTGACGGAGGTGGCAGGATCAACCGGATTGAAGATATTCCCGGTTCCGGCCACCAGTTCCCAGAGCCCGTCACCTACATCAGGTATGTCCGCATCGAGCGTAGTTCCGAATATGTATTCAAGCACCTGGTCAGCCCCGGCATAGGCAACCGGCAATTCGTCAGCGGTAACCACTACTGGCTTTATCGTATAGTACCCGGCTGTTGATGTGCCCATTATATAGTATGTTCCTGCAGAAGCCGTCTGGGGTGTGGCATATGTCAGTGTCGCTGCATCATCAGTCCAGTAGGAGAATGTAAGATTCTGGTCTGATCCGGCAGTGACCGCGGCAGCAGTAAGATCGGTTGTTTCATTCTCGCAGATTGTCGGCGGATTATTTATTACCACCACCGGAGCTCCCGGCCTTGCATTTATCACCACATCACCTGTAATGGCAGAGGTACAACCCACAGAGTTTGTGACGGCGAATGAATAAGTGCCAGGCTCAAGTCCTGATACGGTTCTGGTGGTCCCCGTACCCTGGCTTGTAAATCCGTCAGGGTAGCGAATGAGTGTCCATGTACCGGTAGCCGGAAGCCCTGAGAGCACCACGCTGCCGGTTGGGACTGCAAATGTCGGATGGGTAATCGTACCCACAACCGGTGCTGTTGGTGTGGGTGGCTGTACATTTATAACTGCATTTGCTGAAACCAGCGAAGTACACCCGTCAGCATTCCTTACCGAGAAATTATAGATTCCTGCCGGGAGTGACGAGATTGTAGTGCTGGATCCGGTGCCGTTGGAGCTTGATCCGCCCGGATAACGGAACAGAGTCCATTCACCTGTTTCGGGCATGCCCTCAAGCAGAATGCTTCCTGTGGCAAGATCACATGTCGGATGGGTGATTGCAGCAATTACCGGGGTGTTTGGCGTCAATGGCTGAGTATTTATAACCACTTCTGCAGAAGCAGCGGAGACACATCCGGCTGCATTGGTTACTGTGAAAGTATAAGTTCCGGGCGGGATAGCTGCTACTGTTCTTGCAGCACCGCTTCCGGTTATATTTATATTGCCGGGAATTCGTGTCAGTATCCAGTTACCCGTGGCAGGCAATCCGCTAAGAGCCACACTTCCTGTTGACAGTGCGCAGGTCGGCTGTGTAATTTCGCCGGTCACAGGTGCTGATGGTGTATCAGGCTGGACATTGATCACAACGTTCGATGAAGCCGCGGATGTACACCCGTTTGAGTTGGTCACTGTAAAAGTATAAGTTCCGGGAGCAAGACCTGAAATGGTTGTACTTGTGCCAGAACCGCTGGTTGTCTGGCCTCCGGGATTCCTTGCGACAGTCCAGTCCCCTGTAGCCGGCAGGCTGTTGAGAATCACACTTCCCGTGGGCAGTGAACATGTAGGATGGGTCACAGTTCCAGGTACCGGTGCAACCGGATTGGCATTCACCGTCAGTGAGTAGGTGGATGAGGCAGCAGCACACGGTGATCCGAGAGGATTGTCAGTGGTAACCGTGATCACCACAACCCTCCCTGCATCCCCGGCCACCGGCGTATATGTAAAGTTGAAAGGAGATGATGTGGATGATACCTGGCTGACTGTACCTCCGCCGTTCTCGGTTATCGTGACACTTGTGGCGCTGCCGCCGAAGGTATTCCCAGTTACTGTCACCGCCATTATTCCGCATGTACTGCCAGATGTGGCTGACAGCGTCAGGAGTGGCGGGTTTACACATCCGCAGTTGACTGAAAACTCCGGCCCTGTGGTGGTGCAACCTGATGAGTTGCGAACGGTGATACGGTGAGTACCATTGGCCACGTTGCTGAAGACGGTGCCGGTCTGGAACGTCCCTCCGTCAAGCTGATAGGAATACCCAGTACCGGTCGGACTGGTGACAGAGATTGCTGCCAGGTTGAATCCCAGGGTGCAGTCTGTTGTCTGTACTGGTGCTGCGGGTACAGGCAGAGGTGCGGTAATGGTTATCGGGGCCGATGCCGGCGAGATGCAACCTGCCGCGTTGGTAACCGTGAAGGTGTAGGTGCCCTGGGGTATTGCGCTTGCGGTGAATGTAGTACCGGAGCCTGTGACCTCCACAGCACCCGGATTACGGGTGAGAGTCCAGTTGCCTGTTAAGGGTAACCCGCTGATCCCGACACTGCCCGTTGTAACGGCACAGGTCGGCTGAGTAACCGTGCCCATGACAGGGGCGGTCGGGACAGCGGGTGGTATACTGATGACAACAGGAGCAGATGCAGCAGAGGTGCACCCGTTCAGGTTGGTAACGGTAAAGGTGTGTGTGCCGGCAGGAAGACCGGCGACAGTATAGGTAGTGCCGGAACCTGCTATCTCTGTCCCGCCGGTACTGCGGATGAGGGTCCAGTTGCCTGTCGCAGGCAAGCCGCTGAGCGCCACGCTGCCGGTTGACACCGTGCAGGTGGGCTGGGTTATTGTGCCGACGACCGGTGCCTGGGGAAGTGGGTTGACTGTAACCGTGGTTACCGCTGATGGCAGGCTCTGGCAGCCGTTAGCATCGGTAACCCTGACTGAATAGTCACCGGCAGTGCTTACTGCAATACTTTGCGTTGTGGCACCATTGGACCAGAGGTAAAGGGTGCTGACCGATGACGTAAGCGTAACGCTGCTTCCGGCGCAAATTGCCGTAGAACCCGAGGGGGTGACTGTCGGCGTTGCAGGAAGCGGATTGACGACAATTGTTGTGGCCAGTGAAGGTTGACTGAGACATCCGTAGCTGTTTGTAACCTGTACCGTATAGCTTCCGGCTGTGCTTACTGATAAAGAAGAGGTTGTCTCTCCTGTTGACCAGAGGTAGGTTGTACCGGTACTGGATGTAAGTGTACGGCTGGAACCGGCACAAATATTTACAGTACCTGAAGGTGTAATGGTGGGCCTTGAAGGCAACGGATTGACTGTCACAGCAGCAGTTCCTGATGCAACACTGAGGCACCCTGCTGCATTTGTTACCTGGACCGTGTAGTTGCCTGCAGCGGTAACAGTAATACTCCTGGTGGTAGCACCGGTTGACCAGAGATAAGCAGTGGCTTCAGACGCAGTAAGTACTACATCCTCCCCCGTACATATTGCCAGCGGTCCGTCGGCTGTAATTGCCGGCTGTGCAGGCAGTGCGGCAACAGTCAGAGTGGCGGCAGCAGACTGATCACTGCTGACACTGCAGTTTGTGGCATTGCACCGGTACTGGTAGATGCCTGCTGCCGTAATTCCAGCCACATTAAGTGTCGCCGTGGCGGCATTGGTGTAAACAGCTCCGGCTGGTGTTCCATTGGCTACACTGACCCACGCCGAGCCATTATAATACTGCCATTGGTATGCCGGGGTGGTACCTGTCGCCGTTACACTGAACGAGGCATTGCCTTCTGCGCAGATACTGGCATTGGCCGGATCTGAAGTTATAGTCACAGGTATGCAGCTCGAGGTGACAGTTACTGTAACCGTAAACGGATTGCCGACGCATGTCCCTGCCGTCGGGGTAACAGTATAGATTGCCGTGCCAATGCCGGAAGGTATGGTCAGAGTACCGCTGATGTTCTCAACTCCTGTAGACTGGGCCACACCCCCGGTGACCCCGCCTGTGTAGGTCGGCGCAGGCCAGGTATATGTCGTACCGACAGGTACACCAGCCGGGGTGACGGTGAACGTCTGTCCGGTGTTGATTGAAGCAGTCTGATTACCGACAACCGGCGTCGGAGGCTGATCATTGACCGTCGCTATCCTGATGGGTGAGGTACATCCGGCCGAGCTCCGGGCGGTAACATTGTATGATCCGGGTACAACACCGGTGAAAATGCCGTTAGTGTTCGTGTAAGACGTACCGTCTATACTGTAAGTCATTCCAGTACCGACCGGAGCTGATATATTTATTGTACCTGTTGCCGATGAACATGTCGGCTGGCTAACGGTTAACGTAGGCTGGGCCGGTATCGTGTTGACGGTGAGGGTGGCGGAGTTCGACTGAGCTGTACTGACTGTACAGTTCGTTGCGTAACAGCGGTACTGATAACTGCCTGCCAGTGAGATCCCGGATACACCGAGTGTGGTGGTTGTCACATTCGAATAAACCGCACCGGTGGGCACACCGTTGGCAACGCTTACCCAGGCTGCGCCATTATAGTACTGCCACTGGTAGGCAGGTGTTGTGCCGGTAGTTGCCGCACTGAAAGATGCTGAACCGCCTGCACATATGCTGGAACTTGCCGGATGGGCAGTGAAGGCAACAGGCTCACATGTGGATGTTACGGTTATTGTGACCGTGAATGTCGGACCGGTACATGTACCGGCACGAGGTGTAACAGTGTAGACAGCCGTCCCGCTACCCGAAGGTACATACAATGTACCGCTTATGCTGCTTACACCTGTTGACTGTGCCACTCCGCCGGTGACTCCTCCGCTCATTACAGGGACCGGCCATGTATATGTGGTTCCGACCGGAACTCCTGTTGGCGTGACTGTGAAAGTACTCCCAGTAGTAATTGACCCTGTCTGGTTTGTGACTGCAGGCGTCGGGTTCACAGTTACAGTTGCAGTACCTGTGATTGTATTTGAGCAAGTCGGAGCTGTCTGGTATGTAACGCTCACAAGATTATAATCGAAGGTTCCCGGTGTGGTCGTCGGTATAACCAGAGTTGCGGTACCAGAGGCCGCTACATTTATGTTAGCTTCACCTGAACCGCCGATGTTATATGTTACAGTAACCGGGAAGGTCTGGGGATTTGTGAATGTAACTGATGGGGAGGGAGAATTCTGACAAACCGAGGTTGTGCCGCTGATTAATGCCGTCGGGGTTGGCCTGACAGTCACATTTGTTGAGGCGATGGCTGACGGACCATTGCAGCCGTTAGCTGAAACGCTGATTGTTGCCACCCCGCTGAAGGCAGAATTAAAGTTTACAGTTGCCGTTGCCCCTGTTCCTGTAACTGTATTTCCTGTACCGGATACCGTCCAGTTATAGCTTGTGGCATTCGTTGCTGAAGTCGTTACACTGATTGTGGGCGTTCCCTGGCAAATAGTGGTTGCTGAAGGGACCGGCACAGTGGGGGTTGTGACATTGGCAGGGACGGTGACTGTTCCGCTTGCGCAGACTGTTGTATTACATGTACCCGTAGCCCTGACATAATAAGTTGTGCTTGTTCCGGCTGCGGGATTGACAGTAATACTTGGTCCGGTGCCGGCAGAGGTTCCTCCGCATGAGGCAGTGAACCATTCCCATATTGCCCCGGTCCCTAAAGTACCTCCGGAAACCGTCAGTGTTTTGTCCGTTCCGAAACAAGTGTTGTTACTGGTTATGCTTATTGAAGTCGGAGCCGTTGAATTAGTGCTGACAGTAACAATTGCGTTGCCAATCATAACTGTATTTCCTCCGGCATTTGTCCCCCTGACTGTATAAGTTCCGGCCGTAGTCTGGTTGCCAAATGAAAGGGGACTGCCTGTTCCTGCAACTGTTGGAGTCAGGTCTGTTTCGTCTCTTATCAATGTATATGTGACACCTGATTCTGATCCTGATAGTCCGACCGCGACACCGGCGCCTCCTTCACAAAACATTCCGCCGCCGGTTACATCAAACTGGGCCGGGGGAAGAGGATTCAGAAGCGGATTCGACAGATTTAATGTAGTATGGGAGGACTGAACAGTTATATCAGTATCTGTTGTGAAGACATATGCACTGACAGTTGTCACTCTTCCTGTTGCCGGTGAAAAATTCCATGCAAGATCAGGAGTGACACTTCCAAAGGAAACAGTATTGGACAGACGAAATCTTCCTACCCTGGTTCCCGGTGTGATATTTGAAATAATTGTTCCGTTTCCGGCACCGGGATGACTCGTGCCTGACCACTCTATACAATTTGTAACACTGTTGAATGACAGATCCGTGTCAACCGGTATCTGGGCAGCAAGAAGCCCTGATGAGCCGGTAACATAGGATACTGTAATCGTTCCGCCATTCCGCATTCCGGGATTCACATTAATTCCGAACTGCATCCCCGCATACTCCATTGTTGTTGCCTCAATCTGCAACATGTACACATCAAACTCATATGTGTTTGCATCAATCCTGACATCATTCCGCAGTTCACACAGATACTGCGGATTCTGGGCAGAGATGTCCGCTATCGCCTGAAGCAACAGCAATGATGCAATAATAACTTTTAAACCGAATGACTTGATTGATCTCATGATAATGCTTTTATAGGCCACCGTTGCAGTTTATAATCATTAACCAAAATGCTGCCTTGTCTCACCTTGAGCGAATGCCAGACCAGATTCCACTCTGCGCGGAATTTCAAAACTTTAAAAATATAAACTGCTGAATATATTTCGATTATAAATACAGGCAGATGTGGTCATGATACACTTCCGTTCCGTCAGTCACACTGACATCCGCCAGACTGAGAACCGGAAAACGAAAACCCGGCTCATGCGAAAGGGCCGGGCACAATGAATTCATATTGTGAATAAAGATCATTCCTGTGGAAATGCCACCAGGAACCAGGTTTAAATAAAATATGCTCAGCCTTAAAAACACTCTAAAAATAGTAATAAAGAAAGAAACAGGAGTTTTTATTTGACTAACCGGGTCAGGGGATGGATAAAAACGGGCCTTTCTATGGTTAACCAGCGAGGCATCCGGTGGGTGCCTGCCAGCCTTTCAAAAGACATCCGCCGGATATAAGAATCCATACAACCGGCGTCACCTGAAATCTTGCAGGCAAACTTTTAAATTTATATCAACAGGGGTTGCAATTTTAAATCTCTGAAGCTATTTTAACGTCATTGAATGCGCTCATAGCGCTGCGTTTGTAATTAATTGTAAACCATAAATTTAAGGCCATGACAAAAGGACTTGTAACAAAGAAGGACAAAAAGAAGGAGCCGACAAAAAGCCTGAAAGAGAAGCGCAAGGAGAAAAAGGAAAAGAAGAACGCCAAGTAACATCCTCCGGCATTGAGAATTTCCTGCTCCTCCCGGGGCAGGATTTTTTGATTTTCTGCCGGCTTTTGACTGAGCCGCTATTTCACACTGACACCTGGCCCGGCCAGCCGCGCCAGGGTGATGTTTTTTCATTTCCCTTGACACAATATTCCCCCGTCATAATGGTTGAATAAGTACATTTTTCTTATCTTAATGCCCCGGCTGGAATCGCCCCCTGGCACATGATGAAAAAGAGAAGCAACAAATCACCGTTCCCCTGGACCTCAGTGAGCGTGCTGCTGTTTACCGCAGCGGTACTTACAGCCATCATCATCATTTATGCGGCCGGGCAGAAACGGCGGATACTGGGGGAAGCCAGGACCGAAATGGAGGCTGTTGCAAACCTCAAATCAGAACAGGTCTCCGAATGGAAAAGGGAAAGACTCAATGACGCCACCCTCATCCATGAAAATGTCACCCTCGTGGAACACATCGACGCCATGTTCATCAAAGACAACTCGGTCCGTGAGAAATCAAGACTCATACAGTTACTCACTACTCTTATTGAAAGCTATGACTTCGGCGGCGCAGTCCTGCTTGATGCCGGTGGCAACCCGGGCATAGCAGTGCCTCCTGAAGAAGCAGTCATGGGCGAGTACCTCCGTGCAAGTGTCACTAAAGCCATTTCAAACCCGGTCATCTCAATCTCCGACTTCCACTCTGCCAGTGTTGTCAATTACTTTCATCTCGACCTGCTGATACCCATGAAGATGCCCTATGAGGGCGATACGGTTCTCGCCGGCGTCCTTGTGCTGAGGATCGATCCGGAAAAGGAGCTGTTCCCGATGCTCTCAACATGGCCCACCCCTGGAAGCACAGCAGAGTGTATCCTGTTCCGGTTTGAAGGTGACTCGGTAACATATCTCAACGGCTCACACCTCGCCGGCTTCGACAGACCTGCAACCTTCGCCGCAGGGGATATGGAAAGGAGCGTGATGAACCCGCAGACGGCGCAAAATGAAACCCGGACATTCACTGATTATACAGGGACCGAGGTTGTTGCCTCGGTCAGGAAAATCCCCGGCACCGACTGGTACCTTATTGCAAAAAAGGAAACTTCCGAGATTCTCGCAAGGTTTACACGTGAGATCACAGCTCTCTGGATGATAATGGGCATTGTTTACCTGGCCCTCGCAAGCATGGCGTGGCTGATAATCAAAGCAACCAGGGCCCGGTACATCCGCGAAAAACAGCAGGAGGACCTGAACCGGCAGGCCATCATGAAACACTTCGATTTCGTGATGAAACATGGCAATGATATCATACTGCTGATTGACAGTGATATGAACATCGTTGAGGCCAATGAGCGTGCCGTCAGTGCATATGGCTACCCACGCGAGAAACTCATAGGGATGAACGTCTCCGAAATCCGTACGCCAACCGAAGCACCGATGCTGGCAGACCATGTCAAAACCCTGAATGAGACAGGCTCATCATATATAGAAACCGTTCACCTGCGGAGTGACGGAACCACTTTCCCGATAGAGATCAGCGCATACACTGTGGAGGTAGAGGGAAAACGGTTCTATCAGAGCATCGGCCGTGACATCACTGACCGCAAACGTGCAGAGGAAGAAATGCGCGAAAGCAACAAGAAACTCAGTACAATCATCAACAACCTCCGGGGTGTGGTGTTCCGCTGCAACAATGACAAGAACTGGACGATGCAGTACATCAGCGACGGGATCTACGAACTGGCCGGCTATCTTCCCAATGAATTCATTAACAATAAGATAAGAACCTACAGTTCAATAATTGACCCTGAGGATGTAAATCAGGTCTGGAATACGATCCATGACGCCCTTGAAACCGGCTACCTCTATACAATTGAATACCGGATCATCACCTCATCGGGAAACAGGAAATGGGTCTGGGAACGCGGCCGCGGTTATTATGAGGACGACAAACTTGTTGCTCTGGAGGGATTCATCTCTGACATCACCGAAAGAAAAAGGATTGAAGAGGAGCTCATCAGGGCAAAGGAAAAGGCGGAACAGAGCGACAGGCTGAAGACGGCCTTCCTCCACAACATCTCCCACGAGATCCGCACACCGATGAACGCCATCGTTGGATTTACAACGCTTCTCGACTCACCTGACACAAATGATGAAAGCCGCAAGCAGTACATTGACATAATCTACCAGTCAAGCAACCAGCTTCTTTCCATCATCACCGATATTGTTGACATCTCAAATATCGAGACCGGCCAGGTGAAGATCGCACACTCGGCAGTCAACATGAACCACCTGATAAGGAGCCTCTATGAACAGTACAGGCTGAGGGCCCGGCAGCAGAACCTGGTGCTCAATTTCTCAACCCATCTTGATGAAGGGGAGGCAATGGTTGTTACCGACGAGACCAAGGTGATCCAGATCTTTTCGAACCTGCTTAACAACGCGCTCAGGTTCACCAAAAAGGGGAGGATCGAGCTTGGCTACGTGGTAAGGGGTGAGATGATTGAGTTCTTTGTGTCGGACACCGGTATCGGGATTGCCCCGGAGCACCAGGAGAAGGTCTTTGAGCGGTTCTTCCAGGTTGAGGGACCAAGCTCGAAGCAGTACAGCGGCACCGGCCTCGGCCTGAGTATTTCCAAGGCATACGCCGAACTGCTGGGCGGCTCCATCTGGCTCATTTCAACGCCGGGTGAAGGATCACTCTTCTGCTTCTCGATACCGTTCACGAAGCCGTCCGAAACTGCCGCCCAGGTCAGGAAATCATCACGGAAGTAACATTCCGGCGGGCCCTACTTCTTCTCTTCCTCTTTTTTTATCTGGATTGCCAGTTCGTCAAGCTGTTCCTGCCTGATTGTTGAAGGAGTGTCAATCATCACGTCACGTGCCTGGTTGTTCTTCGGGAAGGCAATGTAATCACGGATAGTGTCGGAGCCGCCCATTATTGCCGTCCACCTGTCAAAACCAAATGCAATTCCGCCGTGCGGCGGTGCGCCGAAACGGAAAGCGTTGAGCAGGAAGCCGAACTGTTTCTGTGCCTCTTCCTCGGTGAAACCGAGAGTGCGGAACATGAGCGACTGCGTTTCCGGATCATGGATACGGATTGATCCCCCTCCTATCTCGGTACCGTTGATTACAAGGTCATAGGCATTTGCACGAACCCTCTCCGGGTCGCTCTCCATATACTGAATATCCTCGGGTTTCGGCGATGTGAACGGATGGTGCTTCGCGTAGAATCGCTGCGTCTCGTCGTCCCACTCCAGCAGCGGAAAATCCACCACCCAGAGAGGTGCATATACAGAGCTGTCGCGAAGTCCCAGACGCCTGCCCATCTCCAGGCGCAGTTCACCGAGGGCGGTGAGTGTCTTTTCACGCGGCCCGGCCATCATCAGGATAAGGTCACCGGCATCAGAGCCTGTCATCAGCGCTATATTGGCAAGGTCATCGGGGCTGTAATACTTGTCAGCCGATGATTTGACAGAGCCGTCCGCCTCAACCTTTGCCCATACGAGTCCCTTAGCCCCTATCTGCGGGCGTTTTACAAACTCGGTGAGTTCGTCAAGCTGCTTGCGCGACCATCCGGCGCAACCCGGAGCGGAGATGGCACCTGCATACGCGGCCAGCTCAAACGGCGGGAAATTGCGCCCCTTTACATTTTCTGTTATTTCAGTGATGCGCATGTCGAAGCGGATGTCTGGCTTGTCGGACCCATACATGCTCATCGCCTCATCATAAGGCATCCTGGGGAAAGGACCCTCAAATACCAGCCCTTTTATTGCAAGAAACAGGTGCCGCGCAAGCCCCTCGAACATGTTCAGGATATCATCCTGGTGGATGAATGACATTTCGCAGTCAATCTGTGTGAATTCTGGCTGTCGGTCAGCACGGAGATCTTCATCCCGGAAGCATTTGACAATCTGAAAATACTTGTCGAAACCCGCAACCATAAGTAACTGCTTGAATGTCTGCGGGCTCTGCGGCAGTGCATAAAACTCGCCGTGGTGCAGCCTTGACGGTACCACGAAATCGCGGGCCCCCTCGGGGGTTGATTTGATCAGCATCGGGGTTTCCACCTCTATGAAGCCCTGCCCGTCGAGGTACCTGCGAACCTCCTGGGCCATTTTGTGCCTCAGGATTATATTGGACCTGACATTCTGCCTGCGGAGATCGAGGTACCTGTATTTCATACGCAGCTCATCACCGCCGTCTGTGTTCTCCTCAATTGTAAATGGCGGAGTATCTGATGTATTGAGCACCTCAACCCGTTCGGTCAGGATCTCAATTTCGCCGGTAGGAATCTTCGTGTTTTTATTGCTTCGCTCTGCGACAATGCCTTCTGCGCGGATCACAAATTCGCGCCCGAGCTTGCGTGCCTTCATGCAGAGATCGGGATCGGTCTCCATGTTGAATACCAGCTGGGTTATGCCGTACCTGTCCCGCAGGTCAATGAACGTCATACCTCCGAGATCCCTTGAGCGCTGAACCCAACCGGCCAGCGTGACCTTCTCTCCCCTGTCTTCCAGCGAAAGCTCACCGCATGTGTGTGTCCTGTACATTTCAGATATTTTGAGGAGACAAAAATAAGGTATTCCGGTAATAAACGGTAATAACTTTCCACCGACTTGTCGGTCATTTTTCCTAAAATTGCACCATTTCATGAGATGTTCTCAAAGCAATGACAACACCCATCAAGACACGTACAGCGAGGCTTTCCGTCATATCCAACAGCCTGCTGATAGCTATGAAACTGGCTGCTGGCATTATCTCCGGTTCGGTCAGTATCATTTCCGAAGCAATTCATTCATCCCTTGACCTGATTGCAGCCATAATTGCATTTTTTGCAGTGAAGATCTCCGGGACTCCGGCAGACGACAGGCATCCTTTCGGTCACGGCAAGGTGGAGAATGTCTCCGGGGTGATAGAGGCACTGCTCATCTTCGTGGCCTCAGCATGGATTGTATACGAAGCTGTTGACAGGTTCATTAATCCGGGAGAAACAGGTTCACTTGGCCTCGGCATAATTGTGATGGCTATATCAGCCATTGTCAACACCCTTGTTTCCAGGCGCCTGTACAAGGTTGCACGGCAGACTGCCTCCGTAGCCCTGGAGGCCGATGCGCTGCATCTTAAAACTGATGTTATCACGTCTGCGGGGGTGGCACTGGGCCTCGGGCTCATATGGATTACGGGCTGGCATGTGCTTGACCCCATCATTGCCATTGGTGTGGCAATAATAATTATATATGAATCATGGATGCTGCTCAGGAAGGCATTCTCTCCCCTCCTTGACACTGCCCTTTCACCTTCCGAGATGAAGAAGCTGACAGGCTTGCTGGAGGAGATGAACATTGATTACCATGACCTGAAGACCAGGGCTGCCGGGCATCAGCGGTTTGTCGAGTTCCACCTTGACGTGCCGCCGCATGAAACAATTGAGACCATCCACCGCCAGTGTGATATCATAGAGGAGCGGCTTGAGCGCGAATTCACCAACATTGACGTGGTAATCCATCCCGAACCGCGCCACCATGATTGATGATTTTATTTCCCGAAACTTAAATAATCAGGAAAGACCATGGAACCCGGAAGCGATGAGTATTACATGAAGATGGCGCTTGCGGAGGCAGGCAGGGCGGCTGACCGCGACGAGGTGCCGGTGGGGGCGGTGGTCGTTGCCGGTGGTACCGTAATTGCCCGCACCCACAACCTTACAGAAACGCTGAATGATCCCACTGCCCACGCTGAGATGCAGGCCATAACTGCGGCAACATCGTACCTGGGCGGCAAATACCTCACCGGTTGCACAATCTACGTAACGGTGGAGCCATGCGTGATGTGCGCCGGAGCCCTTGCATGGAGCCAGGTCACGGCACTGGTCTGGGGCACGCCTGACCCCAAAAAGGGTTACACCACAACAGGCGGAGCCATACTCCATCCGAAGACCGAGGTGCGGACCGGAGTACTTGCCGGAGAATGCTCGGCAATCATGAAAAAGTTCTTCCGGAAAAAGAGGGATTAGCCATGCGCACCTCCACCTTTCCGTTTCGAAAAAAATTCTTAGGTTTGCCCAAAATATTACCCCGATGACTCTTGATAACGGCAAAAGGATTGTACTGATCAGGCTGATCGGTTTCGTCACAACGCTGGTATATGTCCTGTACGTTTTCCTTGCTTACTTCCCAAGAGTCTTCAGGCAGGTTATGACGGAAAAGAGCCTGACCATTATGACTGTTGCTGTCACGGCTGTTTACCTGGCTCTCCTGTTCCGGCCTACAATACTTAAGTATATGTATATCTTCTTCTCTGCTGATGAGAAACGGATAACGCTGAGATGGTACAAGCCGGGGCTTATGCCGGGAGAAAGCAAGAGCATTGAGATACCGGCTGACCGTTTCGCAGGTTATGAGGTGAAGAAGCAATTTTTAGGCCTGCACAGTTATATAACGCTCTTCCAGCAGGTTCAGGGCCGCAGGGCAGCATACCCCCGGGTAAGCATCTCCGCCCTTTCCAAGAAGCAGAGAGAAGAGATTGAAACAACTCTTAAAAACTACAGATCAGTTATTTAGGTATCCACCTGCAAAACATGAGCAAAGTCATTTTTCATGATTGCAGCTTCATTGACCTTTGGAAACTATTTGAAAATTTTCATAAAATCACAAACCACAAACATACATTGAAATGAAAGTAAAAGAGATTCTGGCTGAGCTCGAGAAGAAGCACCCCGGTGAACCCGAATACCACCAGGCAGTCAAGGAGGTCCTTGAATCAATCGAGGAAGTTTACAATGAGAACCCCAGGTTTGCAAAGGCAGGTGTTCTTCAGAGGCTTGTTGAGCCTGACCGTATATTCACTTTTAAGGTACCCTGGATGGATGACAAGGGCAATGTTCAGGTCAACATCGGTTACAGGGTCCAGTTCAACGGTGCCATCGGTCCCTACAAGGGCGGACTCCGTTTCCACCCGACGGTAAACCTCTCAATCCTCAAGTTCCTTGGATTCGAGCAGATTTTCAAAAACTCACTCACATCGCTTCCCATGGGTGGCGGCAAAGGTGGCTCCGACTTCGATCCGAAAGGCAAGTCAGACAATGAGGTAATGCGTTTCTGCCAGTCGTTCATGCTTGAGCTGTGGAAGCATATCGGTCCTGAGACCGACGTTCCTGCAGGTGACATAGGCGTTGGCGGACGTGAGATCGGCTTCCTGTACGGTATGTACAAGAAACTCGCTTCGGAGCACACCGGCGTTCTGACAGGCAAGGGCCTGAACTGGGGCGGTTCACTTATCCGTCCTGAGGCAACAGGTTTCGGCGGAATCTACTTTGTAAAGGAGATGCTTGCAACAAAGAATGATACCCTTGCAGGCAAGACAGTATCTATCTCCGGCTTCGGCAACGTAGCATGGGGCGCAGCCCTTAAAGCCACACAGCTTGGAGCTACAGTGGTTACAATTTCCGGTCCTGACGGCTACATTCATGACCCCGCAGGCATCAGCGGCGAGAAGATCGATTACATGCTTGACCTGAGAGCTTCGAACCAGGATATCGTGGAGCCTTATGCAAAGAAATTCGCAGGTTCAAAATTCGTCAAGGGCAAGAGGCCGTGGGAAGTGAAGGTTGACATCGCACTGCCGTGCGCAACCCAGAACGAGCTTAACGGTACCGACGCACAGACTCTCATCGCCAACAAGGTTATGCTCGTCGCCGAGATATCGAATATGGGATGCACACCGGAAGCAGTCGAAGAATTCCAGAAGCATAACATTCAGTTTGCTCCGGGCAAGGCAGTCAACGCCGGCGGAGTCGCCACCTCAGGACTTGAGATGACCCAGAACTCCATGAAGCTCAACTGGAACAAGGATGAGGTTGATGAGAAACTGCATTCAATAATGGTCAACATCCATGAGGCATGCGTTAAGTACGGCAAGCGTACCGACGGCTATGTAGACTATGTCAAGGGCGCAAACATTGCCGGCTTCCTCAAGGTTGCCAATGCAATGGTTGACCAGGGTCTGGTATAACCAACCATATTCATATTCAGCATTGATGCAGATTTCTGCATCCTTCAGGTGTAACGCCAGGTCTCAGACCTGGCGTTACCTGCATATATGACCGAAATCCCGGATTATTCCACGTATCTACGGGTCTCAGACCCGTCGTTACCTGCATGAATGACAACTGATCCCTGTAATTGTCATCCGCACAACCGGTAGACGTTTCCCGGGTATGGTGCTATCATGCCCGCAAGCTCCATCTGAAGCAGCGTGGTTGACAATTTGTATACCGGTATTTCAAGAAGGCGGGCAAGCGAATCAATTGTCAGGTCACCTTCACTCTTCAGCGCCTCGCAGATCTTCCTTTCGCTGTCTGTCAGGCCTGCGAAAAGGGTGGGCTGCACGGGTGCCGCCAGTGATGCCGGTTTCCAGCCGAGAAGGTATTCTATATGCGGGCACTTCTCCACCAGTGACGCTTTGTTGCACCTTATCAGCGCATTACACCCGGCTGACCATTCATCATCCGGCCTGCCCGGGACGGCCATCACATCACGGTTGTAAGAAGCAGCGATATCCGCAGTTATAAGTGCCCCACCCTTTATTCCCGACTCGACAATCAGGGTGGCATCAGAAATCCCCGCAATTATCCTGTTTCTCCTGATGAAGTTATTCCTTTCGGGCAGTGTGGCTGAGGAGAAATCCGTGACCAGGCCTCCGTTTTGCAGCATCGCCTTTGCTACGCCCGCATGCACTGAAGGGTATACTGTCTTCAGCCCGTGGCCGAGCACGGCTATTGTGGGGAGCCCGGCGGCCAGTGCAGCCCTGTGGGCGGCAATATCTATCCCGTAAGCCAGTCCGCTGACTATAAGCAGCTTCGGAAAGTGTTCCGCCAGTCCTGCCACCATCTTCTGGCACAGGTCGCGGCCGTGCTGCGTGGCATGACGCGTTCCTACGATGCTCAGTATCATCTGTGAGTCGAGGTCGGCGTTGCCGCGAAAATAAAATGTCACCGGAGAGTCCTCGCATTGCCTGAGCCGTACCGGGTAGTCGTCGTCAAGATAGAAGAACACCCTTATTCCGTTCCTGGTCACGAACTCGGCCTCCCTTTCGGCAGCCGGGAGGTATTCATGGCCGGCCACGGCTGATGCAAGTGACTCCCCGATTCCAGGGATCCTGGTCAGGCTGCGGAACGACTCCCTGAAAACAGCTTCCACACCACCGGCATATGACACGAGCTTACGGGCTGTAATGTCGCCAACGCCCGGTATCATGCCAAGAGCGATCTTGTAATGAAGAGGAACGGATGACATTTTATGAAATATTAGCGAGACACTATAAAGATAGGAATAAAAAGGCAAAAGGCAAAAGGCAGCAGGCAGCAGTGGGTGAAGTTTTTTCTTCAGAATTGTCAGATGTTGATACAGTTAAAAAATCTGCATATCTGAAAGCTCAGCGCTCTGGTATTGCCAACACTACTTCCTGTTGCCTACTGCCTGATGGCTATAAGTGGAAATGATATACATTTGTGCCATGCAAATCATTGACACTCATAACCACATATACCTGCCTGAGTTTGACACCGACCGCGACGAAACAGTGAAGCGGGCCACAGGGGCCGGTGTCCGGAGGATAATGATGCCCAATATCGACTCATCTTCCGTTGCTCCGATGCTTGCAGCAGAGGAGCAGTACCCGGGCCTCTGCCTCCCGATGATGGCTCTCCATCCCACCTCGGTGAAAGAGAATTTCCGCGGGGAGCTCGATACAGCGGAGGCAGCGCTCCGCAACCATAAATACTACGGCATAGGTGAGACCGGCATTGATCTTTACTGGGACAAGACATTTGTAAAGGAGCAGGTAATCTCCTTCAGACGCCATCTTGAACTGGCTGAGGAGTACGGGTTGCCTGTGGTCATCCATGCACGGGAATCCCTTGAGCTGATAATCGATGAAATAATTGCTTTCGGCACCGGAAGGGTGAAAGGGGTGTTTCACGCTTTCCCGGGCAATGCCGCAGATGCCCGCAGGGTGACCGGGCTGGGGTTCATGATAGGCATAGGAGGTGTAGTTACATTCCGTAACGGGAAGCAGAGCGAAGCTGCAATTGCTGCGGGAGTGAGCAATATAGTGCTCGAGACCGATGCGCCCTACCTGGCGCCGGTGCCTTACCGCGGTAAGAGGAACGAGGCTGCCTACCTTACATACGTGATTGACAAGCTGTCGGAAATACTCGCCATATCGCCTGTTGAGGTGGCTGACAGGACAACTGACAATGCCATGAGGCTCTTTAACCTGTAGATGATGGAAAGAAACAGATCCGTACTAATTATTTACACAGGGGGAACCATCGGAATGGTGAATGACCCTGTATCCGGGGCATTGGTGCCAATCGATTTCAGGCATATCTCTGACCAGGTCCCCGAGCTTCGCCGCTTCGGCTTCAGCCTCGAGACTGTGACTTTCGATCCGGTGATCGACTCTTCGGATGTCACTCCGGACACGTGGATGCGCATTGCCCGTACAATTGAAGAAAACTATGACAGGTTCGACGGCTTTGTGGTTTTACACGGCACAGATACGATGGCTTACTCTGCCTCGGCGCTCAGCTTCATGCTCCAGGGCCTTGAGAAACCGGTAATTTTCACCGGCGCCCAGTTGCCCATCGGGGTGCTCCGTACCGACGGGAAGGAAAACCTCATCACCGCAATCGAGATAGCTGCTGCACGGGACGAAGGTGTTGCACTGGTGCCGGAAGTCTGCATTTACTTCGAGAACAAGCTGTTGCGCGGCAACAGGACAATCAAGTACAGTGCCGAGCATTTCAATGCATTCGTCTCTCCCAATCTGCCACCGCTGGCCGAGGCCGGTCTGCAGATCCGGTATAACAGGAATATTATAAGGTATCCGACTGTTAGGCGGCCGCTGGCGGTCTCCGGCAAGTTTGACACGGGGATTGCAGTGATCAGGCTTTTCCCTGGCATCAGGAAGGAGACTGTTAATGCTGTTCTGGGGACAGCCGGGCTGCGCGGGGTAATCCTTGAGACATACGGTACAGGCAATGCCCCTACCAATGTATGGTTCCTGAATGAATTGAAGTCTTTCATCTCCGGAGGAGGAATAGTGCTGAATGTTACGCAGTGCGAGGCCGGCAGTGTGGAGATGGGTTTGTACGAGACCTCGGCAGGGCTCATCAGTGCCGGTGTAATAAGCGGCAGGGACATCACCACAGAGGCTGCCGTGACCAAGATGATGATCCTTCTCGGTACCGGATTACCTGCCGGAAAGGTGGCGTCTCTTCTTTCGAGGCCTCTCTGCGGCGAAATGAACTGAAGCTGTTGCCGGAAGGAAAAATTTTGTAAATTGCGGCCGTTTTTCGGAGAGATGCAGGAGTGGTTGAACTGGCTCGCCTGGAAAGCTAGTATACCCCTAAAGGGTATCGGGGGTTCGAATCCCCCTCTCTCCGCAACAAATAAATGAATCCCGCCAATGGCGGGATCATTTATTTTACCGAAGACCCGAAGAGAGCCTGCTTTCTGAAGGGTCGGAGGAAAAATAAATGAAAATCCGGAGGATTCATTTAATTGTTGCAGGATTCTCCGAATGGGATCACTGAAAGTAATCCCGTTCAGCCAGGGGTCATCAACAGTGAACTGGTTTGCAGGACTACTGACAGGGATCACCGCAGGTAATCCCCCTCCTCTCCACACCATCTGTCCCCCGTCCCCCCCAACCCTTAATTTTTATTAAAATCAGATCGCCGTTGCGCGCTTTCCATTTTTTTATATTTTTGTCGTAATATTCCTATTAATAATCTGACATGATGAAAAGAGTTCTTGTATTTATGGCATTTGCAGCTCTGCTGCTTATCGGCACTGCACAGACATCACAGGCACAGACCGAACAGACTGCAACTACAACACAACAACTTAGCCAACAGACACAGGGCACCACCCCGGTAGAAGGCGAAACAGTGCTCCGCAAGGAGATCAAGCGGCTGTTTATAGAAGGAGGTGCAGGCTTCATGGGAGTTATCCTCCTCTGTCTCATCCTTGGTCTGGCAATTGCAATCGAGAGGATCATCTACCTCAATCTTGCAACAACAAACACCGAAAAACTGCTTGGGAAAGTTGAAAAAGCTCTCAAGGAAGAGGGCATAGATGCCGCCAAGGAAGTATGCCGCAATACCCGCGGACCGGTAGCAAGCATTTTCTACCAGGGTCTCGACAGAGCCCATGAGGGAGTAGAAATGGCTGAAAAATCAGTTGTTTCCTACGGCGGAGTTCAGGTTGGCCTTCTTGAAAAGAACCTTTCCTGGATTTCACTCTTCATAGCACTGGCCCCCATGCTCGGGTTCCTCGGAACGGTTATCGGGATGATCGCTGCATTTGACGCCATCGAACAGGCCGGAACAGTATCAGCAACAATCGTTGCGGGTGGTATCAAGGTGGCCCTTATAACCACAGTATTCGGCCTCGTTGTGGCTATCATTCTCCAGGTATTCTACAACTACCTGCTTTCAAAGATCGACGGAATTTCAAACCAGATGGAAGATTCTTCGATCACCCTCATCGATATGCTGGCCAAATACAATCAAAAATAACCAGATATGTCTGAAAAAATAACCAGGCTAACATCGATCCTCCTGTGGGTCCTCATGGGCCTTACAGTGATCTTTGCCATACTGTTTTACGTTGGCGGCGTAGTGCCGGGTACTGAAGGAACACGGTACGAAGAACCTAAGGTGACAAACTCTTTCATCGCATTCGCTTATATTCTCTTCGTCATTACTGTTCTGGTACTGATCGGCTTCGCCCTGAGAAACTATATACTTAATCCGAAAGGTCTGAAAGGGATGCTCGTCGCCCTTGTGGTTGCCGCAGTCCTCATAGGTCTGGCAGCATTATTGGCTGACAATACGGTCCTTGACCTCCCTCACTATAAAGGCTCGGATAACGTACCTCGTACACTGTTCTGGACTGATATCGGCCTCAATGTTGCCTACTTCCTCCTGGCCGGGGCATTCCTGACCATCATATACTCTGTGGTTTCAAAGTATTTCAAGAAATATTGAACTGTCCGCCGCGGGCGGAGTAAATTTTTGACCAAATGGCAAGAAGGCAAGTACCGGAAATTAATGCAGGCTCAATGGCTGACATTGCATTCCTCCTTCTTATTTTCTTCCTGGCTGCCACCACGATGGACTCTGATACGGGGCTGATGCGTCAGCTGCCCGCAATCCCTGATCCAAACGTCCCGCAGGATGTCAATAAGATCAATGACAGGAACATCCTCGAGGTGAAGGTAAACAAGGACAACCTGTTGCTTGTGGAAGGCCAGCTTACCGAGTTCAACCAGCTGAGAGAGATTGCCCATGATTTCATCCTCAACGCAAATAATGAGCCAAACAAGCCTGAAAAAGAGGTGGTAAACATCCCGTTCTTCGGCAATGTGGCAGTCACAAAGGCAGTTATCTCGCTGCAGAATGATATCGGCACCAAATACGGAGTCTATATTGCAGTTCAGAATGAACTTATAGCAGCGAGGGCGAAATTGCGTGATAACCTTTCAAGACAGGAATTTGGCATAGCCTATGAACAACTTGACGAGGACCGGAAGTCAGCCGTGGATGATTTTTTCAAGGTGCCTATTTCAGAAGCGGAACCCAAAAGAATAGGAGAGTAAAAGGATGGCAAGATTCGTAAAGACCGGCACAAAATCCGTCAAGGCGATCAGCACATCATCACTGCCTGACATCGTCTTCATGATCCTCTTCTTTTTCATGGCCGTTACAACAATGCGCGAGACCGATGTGATGGTCACCGTTCGCATCCCTGACGCCACAGAAGGAAAAATACTTGAGAAAAAATCACTTGCAAGCTTCATCTATATCGGTGAACCTCTTGAGGCATTCCAGGCCCTCTACGGGACAGAACCCAAGATCCAGCTGAATGACAGCTTCAAGGAACTGGCTGACATACAGGATTTTATCGCACAGGAGCGCGAACAGCTCAATGAGGCTGACAAGACCAAGATGCTGGTTGTACTCAAGATCGACCGCGATACCAAGATGGGTGTGGTCACCGATGTGAAACAGGCGCTGCGACGCGCCAGCGCACTCAAGATCATGTACGCAAACACCAACGTAGACAAGATCACACAGATATACTAGATATAATATTATCTGGTTCCTTATATTGTAGCGGCAGGTCTCGGACCTGCTGCTACCGTTTATAATACCACGTATCTGCGAAATGAAACGGCGCCCTGAATGGGGGCGCCGTCTGCATGTGATCCCGGGGCGACTCGAACGCCCAACCAACAGAACCGGAATCTGTCATTCTATCCATTGAACTACGGGACCGTTGAGAGTGCAAAAATATACCGCCGGAGCCGATTTTCAAAACATAATCCGCCAAATCGGCTGCACCGGCCCTGACCTGACGTGATTTTTGCCAAAGATTTCCTAATTTCGCAACCCATATGCGCTAACAATCAGCAATAGATGAAGGAATACAATTTTTCGGAGATAGAGAAGAAATGGCAGGAGCACTGGGAGAAGCACAAAACCTTCAAAACACCTGACGATCTGTCGAACCCCAATAAATACTACATACTTGACATGTTCCCCTACCCTTCCGGCGCCGGCCTCCACGTGGGCCACCCGGAAGGATATACCGCCACCGACATCCTGGCAAGGTACAAGCGTATGAAGGGCTTCAACGTCCTGCACCCCATGGGATGGGACGCTTTCGGCCTTCCGGCCGAACAGTACGCAATCCAGACCGGAACCCACCCGGCTGTCACAACAAATAAAAACTGTGACACATTCCGCAGGCAGATAAAGGAACTGGGCCTAAGCTACGACTGGGACCGTGAAATCAATACAACTGACCCGAAATACTTCAGGTGGACCCAGTGGATCTTCATCAAACTGTACAACACCTGGTACGACCATAAAACAAACAGGGGACGCGACATAAATGAGCTTCCCGTTCCGATTGACGTTATCAAGGCAGGCGACGGGGCAAGAAAGAAATACATTGACTCAAAGAGGCTTGCCTACTATGATGACGCCCAGATATGGTACTGTCCATCGTGCCGTATCGTCTGCGCCAACGAGGAGGTGCTTACCGACGGCTCGCACGAGAAGTGCGGCAACAGGGTGGTGCGCAGAAATCTCAAGCAGTGGATGCTCCGTATCCCCTACTATGCCGAGAGGCTGCTCAGCGGCCTGGAAGACCTTGACTGGCCCGAGGGGATCAAGGAGATGCAGCGCAACTGGATAGGACGCTCCACAGGCGCCGAGGTTGATTTCAGGGTTGACGGCAGCAACGAGCGCATTACCGTATACACAACCCGTCCCGATACCCTCTTCGGAGCAACCTATATGGTCCTTTCCCCCGAGCACCCGCTTGTGAACAGGATAACCAGTCCCGAGATGACTTCAAGGGTGCAGGATTATATAACAGCAGCCTCCCTCAAGTCTGACCTTGACCGTACTGACCTGGCCAAGGATAAGACCGGCGTTTTCACCGGAACCTATGCTGTCAACCCGGTCAATAAAAAAAGGATTCCCATCTGGGTGGCAGACTATGTGCTTATGGGCTACGGCACGGGAGCCATTATGGCCGTGCCTGCTCATGATGAGCGCGACTTTGAATTTGCGAAGAAGTTCGGGATAGAGATTGCGTGCATCCTCGATCCTGCAGTTTCGGACCCTGAACAGAGGTCGCGGATAATTGCCGGTAACGAGTGCTGGAGCGGCGAAGGCCGTTACATCAACTCAGCCAGTAAGGAACTTGAAATCAGTCTTGACGGACTGAACGTCGAAGAGGGCATTGCAACAATTACAAAATGGCTCGAGAGCCGGAACATCGGAATTCGCCGGGTCAATTACAAGCTGCGCGACTGGCTTTTCAGCCGCCAGCGTTACTGGGGCGAACCTTTCCCCGTAATCCACTGGGAAGACGGTACAATAAGCCTGCTTGACGAAAAGGAGCTGCCGCTCACACTTCCCGGACTCGAGGTATACGAGCCTGGCGACAGCGGTGAGTCACCGCTTTCAAACGCAACCGACTGGCTTTACGTAACTGACAGCAACGGCCGCCGCGGCAAGCGCGAGACCAACACGATGCCCCAGTGGGCAGGCTCATGCTGGTATTACCTCAGGTTTATTGACCCGCGGAATGACAAGGCAATATTCGACCCGGAGAAGGAGAAGTACTGGATGCCGGTTGACCTTTATATAGGAGGCGCGGAGCATGCCGTTCTGCACCTTCTCTATGCCCGTTTCTGGCATAAGGTGCTGTTTGACCTCGGGGTTGTCTCAACCGATGAACCGTTCATGAAGCTGTTCAACCAGGGGATGATACTTGCCTTCGCCTATGAGACTGCTGCAGGCGCAAAGGTTTCATCAGACCAGGTCACCGAAAAAGACGGTAAATACTTCATCACAGCCACCGGTGAAGAGGTCAGGCAGATAGTTGCCAAGATGTCAAAGAGCCTCAAGAATGTCATCAATCCGGATGACGTTGTGAAGAATTACGGAGCCGACACTCTGCGTCTGTTCGAGATGTTCCTCGGTCCGCTGGAGGCCACCAAGCCATGGGACGAGAAGGGGATCAGGGGTCCGCATAACTTCCTGTCAAGAGCCTTTCGCCTGTTGGCAGACAGTGAGAACATAACTGACGGCAAAGAGGATGCCGAGGTGCTTAAAACCCTCCACAAGACAATCAAAAAGGTCACGGACGATATCGAGGGGCTTCGCTTCAACACTGCCATTTCCGCTATGATGATCTTCCTGAATACTGCCCTTAAGAAGGAGAAGATCACACGCGATTCAGCCTCTGCCTTCATCAGGCTCCTCTCTCCTTTTGCCCCGCACCTTGCAGAGGAGCTGTGGCAGCTGACCGGGCACAACGGTTCAATTGCATATGAGCCCTGGCCGGTGGCCGAAGAGCAGTATCTGAAAGAGGACCTTTTCGAGTGCCCCGTATCAGTCAACGGGAAGATGAGGTTTAAGATAGAGCTGCCTGTAAACCTGCCAAATGAGGAGGTTACACGGATCATTCTTGCTGATGAAAGGGCACAGAAGTGGATTGGCGCAGCTACGCCGAAAGTAATTGTGGTTCCGAACCGGATTGTAAATATCGTAATATGAGGATCCGGTTCATTCTCGCCTCCCTGTCTGCTGCCATAATGCTGATAGCTGCTTCATGCACCCGCAGCGGCGCCGCCGAAAATACAACACCGGCAGATATTGCAGCTGCTTCTGATACCGGATCGGTTAACGGTACCTACTCAGATTCCGCTGCAACCGGCTCAGGCAAAAACACCCTGTTCGGAATACCTGTTGACTCCTATAATATTACAACCGGCAAGGTTAAAAGGAACCAGTTTATCGCCTCCATACTTTCAGAGCAGGGTGTCGACTGGGATGATATTGAAAAGCTTCTGAGAGACAACAAGGAGACTTTTGATCCACGCAAGGTACGGACAGGCAGTTCATACTCGGTGCTTACAACGAAAGACACTCTGAGCAGACCTGAATACCTTATCTATAATCATGATCCCCGGGTGGCTTATGTCTTTTCCCTCAGGGATACCCTCGCGATTTACAGGTATGATGCAGAGATAAAGAGGCTGCTTCGCTACTCATCAGGTACCATAACCACCTCGCTCTGGGAGGCGGCGCAGGAAAACAGCCTCAACCCCAATCTCTCCGCAGAGCTGTCAGAAATATATGCCTGGACGATCGACTTCTTCGGGTTGCAGAAAGGTGACAGGTTCAAGGTTATTTACGAGGAGGATTTTATTGGTGATGAGTCAGTCGGCATCAGGCGTGTGCATGCTGCAGAGTTTGAGCATGCCGGAAGCACAATCTACGCCATACCCTTTATACAGGACAGTACCATGTCATTCTTTGACACAACCGGCGCCAGCCTGCGCAAGGCTTTTCTGAAAGCGCCGCTAAGGTACTCACGTATCAGCTCCCGTTTTTCTGGCGGCAGGATGCATCCCATACTTAAAATTGTAAGGGCACATCACGGTGTGGATTATGCAGCACCCCTTGGCACCCCTGTGCTGGCCATCGGCGACGGCAGGGTGACAAGTACCGCATATGAAAACGGTTCGGGAAGGATTGTCCGGATAACCCATAACAGCGTCTATTCCACGGCATATATGCATCTTTCAAGGTTCGGTCCGGGAATATCACCCGGAGTTTATGTGAAGCAGGGGCAGGTGATCGGTTATGTGGGTAGTTCGGGGTTGTCAACCGGGCCTCATCTTGATTTCAGGTTCTACAGGAACGGTTCTGCCATTGATCCGCTGAAGGTGGAGGCACCGCCGGTCAATCCCGTTGCTCCCGAAGCCATGGAACAGTTCAACAAGGTGGCAGAGGGCTATATCAACCTGCTGGCCACTATTAAATATTAAAGGCAATAGGCAGTACCTCCCCTATGACCCTGGGATAGTGCTCGTACTCCAGTGCATGCACGCGTGACGCCAGGGTGTCTACATCGTCACCCGGAATTACCGGGCACCTGGCCTGGAAGATTATGTCTCCCGAATCATAGTGTTCATTTACGTAATGAATCGTAATTCCGCTCTCGGTGCAGCCGGCTTCCAGTACAGCCCTGTGGACCCTGTCGCCGTACATTCCCTTTCCCCCGAACCGCGGCAGCAGCGCCGGGTGAATATTGATTATCCGCCCCCTGAATGCCTCGATCACATCTCCCGGAACCAGCCACAGGAACCCTGCCAGGACCACCAGGTCGGTCTCTCTTCGGCGCAGCATCATCAGCACCTCTCCCGTCTCATAAAATTGGGTCCGGTCGAAAAAAAACGCATCCACTCCAAGTGCCGCAGCCCTTTCCAGTACCTTCGCCTGAGGCTTGTTCGACAAAACAAGGGTTACTTTTGCATTTTTTTCGTTCGAAAAGTATCTGATGATGTTTTCAGCGTTCGTTCCGTTGCCGGACGCAAGTATGGATATATGCTTCATTCTATGTGTTTTACGGCATTTCCGTCTCTCTGCCGGAGGCACCTGAAAAGTAGCCTTAAAATGTTGTATTTCTTGGCATTATATTAGCCGTCATGTAAATTTCCGGCAAATTGTTTGAAAAATATGGTACAAATATATTTCTTTGCAGAGTTTTAAAAACGAGTATTAACGTAAAACTGATTGGTATGTCTGACATTTCTACAAGAGTAAAGAAGATCATCGTTGAGAAGCTTGGCGTTGATGAAGCAGAGGTTACTCCCGAAGCACATTTCACAAATGACCTTGGCGCAGATTCTCTTGACACTGTCGAGCTGATCATGGAATTCGAAAAGGAATTCAACATTGGAATTCCTGATGATCAGGCAGAAAGCATTAGCACCGTAGGCGAAGCCATTAAGTATATTGAGGAAAACGCCAAGTAGTTATCTCTGATAACCTGACATGAGGCGTGTAGTAGTTACCGGGATGGGGGCATTGACCCCCATCGGCAACAATCTGCAGGATTTCTGGAAAAGTCTTGTGGATGGCGTCAGCGGAGCTGGGCCCATAACCCATTTTGACCCGTCCAAGTTCAAGACGAAGTTTGCCTGTGAGATCAAGAACTATGATCCTGCAAATCACTTTGACAGGAAGGAATCGCGGAAAATGGACCGCTATACACAGTACGCGCATGTTGCGGCTGATGAAGCGGTAAAAGACGCACATCTTGATCCGGAGGCAACAGACAAAGACCGTTCCGGTGTAATCTGGGCCTCAGGCATAGGCGGGATAGAGACTATCCTGGAGGAAGTCAAGGGTTTTGTGACGGGTGACGGAACTCCCCGTTTCAGCCCCTTCTTCATACCCAAAATGATCAGTGACATTGCAGCCGGAATGCTCTCCATAAGATACGGCTTCCGCGGACCCAACTTTGCCACGGTCTCAGCCTGTGCCTCGTCAACAAATGCCATAATTGATGCCTATTATTATATCCTCCTCGGTAAAGCTGATCTCTTCATTGCCGGAGGCTCGGAGGCATCCATCAACCCGCCCGGCATAGGTGGTTTCAACGCCATGCAGGCAATGTCAACAAACAACGAGGAATATGCCACCGCTTCCCGTCCGTTTGATGTAACCCGTGACGGATTTGTCATAGGCGAAGGTGCCGGTGCTCTTATCCTTGAAGAGCTTAACCATGCAAAAGCCAGAGGCGCAAGGATATATGCAGAAGTAATCGGTTCCGGTCTCACTGCCGACGCCTACCACATTACGGCACCCCACCCCGACGGCATAGGAGCCATCAACGTGATGAAGCAGTCAATCGCTGAAGCGGGACTGCAGCCCTCGGATGTCGATTATATCAACGTCCATGGAACTGCCACCCCGCTGGGTGACATCGCTGAGACGAAGGCAATCCTTACTCTCTTCGGGGAACATGCCTACAAGCTGAATATCAGCGCTACAAAATCGATGACAGGCCACCTCCTCGGTGCTGCCGGAGCTGTGGAAGCAATAGCCACAATCATGGCGGTGGGAAATGACATCGTTCCGCCAACTATCAACTTCAGGAATCCTGATCCTGCAATAGATCAGAAACTGAACCTTACGCTGAACAAGGCCCAGCAAAGACCCGTCAGGGTGGCGCTCAGCAACAACTTCGGCTTCGGCGGACACAACGCTTCTATTCTGGTCAGGAAATTCGAAGAATAGTGTTCCTGATCAACAGGAAGAAGAACAATACCCTCATTCACGACCGGAGCAAATTCCGGTCGGAACTCAAGAAACTTCTCGGTTTCCGCCCCCTGAACCTCAGGCTGTATGAAATGGCTTTCATACACCGTTCGGCCACATATACACTGCCTGACGGGGTGAGAATCAATAATGAACGGCTTGAATACCTGGGAGATGCCATTATTGACAGCATCCTTTCCGATTATCTTTTCCGTCTTTACCCGGAGGCTTCTGAAGGTTTCCTGACAAAAACCCGTGCACGGATCGTAAACCGCGAAACGCTTAACAACCTGGGCACGGCCATGGGTATTGACCGGCTGATTGTTTCAAACCTCGCTCCCTCCGATTCTCCCCGAAACCTCTACGGCAATGCCGTGGAAGCCCTTGTAGGGGCACTCTTTATTGATACCGGATATGACCGTACCCGCAAATTCTTCATCGAAAGGGGCCTGAAGAAACACCTTGACCTCACTGCAGTTCTTTCAGCCGAAACTGATTACAAGAGTCTTATCCTTGAATATTGCCAGAAGAACAAACAAAAGCTTAACTTCACGTCACGGGAAAAGGCTACAGGCGCAGGTATGCAGCCCCTGTTTACGGTGGCGCTGGAAATTAACGGCGACGAGATCACCCGGGGCGAAGGTCCCACCAAAAAGGAGGCAGAGCAGGAAGCGTCAATGGCTGCCCTCAACAAGCTCGGGCTGATTAAAAAATGAGCAGGGAGAAAAAGATCACCAGGCACACCATCGAAAGCGGAGACCCGCAACCATTCCATTTCCTCGGAGTGGTTTCATCAGAACCTGACTACCGCCTTTCAGTCATGATAAACCTGCACCTCGGCAGTGACCTCAGAAAATGCAGTGACGAGATCACAGTATCCACCAAGGCCGGAAAGCAATCATTCTCAAGGTTCACTCCGGGCAATCTTGCTTTTACACTGGCATCAAACCGCAACGGTACATCCGTACTCATCAGCAGGCTGAAAAACATTGATTTTTTTATTATCCCGGGAACCGGGAAAAGAAATGACAGGAAAGAGGCGGAACTGATGGCCTCCCAGCTCAGGGAGATCCCCGAGATTACCGCCGTATTCATCTTTGACAGCAGGGATATCTCTGACCGTAACCTTGCACTGCTTTCAGTTTAGCATGGCAGCAGCGCAGGCAGTTCTCCTCCTTTGCCGGGTATAAAAAGGAAAGAGGAGACAATCTCTTGCCTCCTCTTCAGTGTTAACCCTAAAACTAACCTAACCTATGAAAAAAACTCCAATAACGTTATAACAATTATCGTGCCATAACTGATACAAATATCAGATTTTTTTCGCGACCTTATTCTTAAGGTAATGTTAATATATTGATATTTAACATTTTTTTAATATTCAGGGATTATTACATTGCCGCGAAACCAGTTAAAATTAGTTAAGTCTATGTATTAAGGTTTTAACCGACTATTTTTGCCATATTATGAAACGCCTGTACATTGTAATCCTGGCCGTCTTTTTCTTCCTGGCCATTTCTGCCCTGGTGATTATCCAGGTCAGGTGGATAAGCAGTGTGGTAAGCGCAGAAGACCAGGAATTCCGGTTCGCCGTGAATGAAGCGCTCAAGGAGGTGGTCTCGGAGCTGGAAAGGGCTGAAACCTACAAGCGCATAATGAGCGGCATTAACCCGGAGCCGTTGCCTGATGAGGACCAGGAACTGGCTGACATGCCGGAACAGAAGTCTGCCGAGGAAAAGCTTCTTGAAAAGTACGGTTTTGATCCTGACGCCAGATCGGTAATCATAAGCAGGGCAGGGTACACATACCTGCTTGACACCGACAGCCTGGGAGTGGAGTCATATTTTGAAAATGCCGAACCCGGGGAACAGACCCTTTCTGCAGGAGCCAACACCCGTATGACAAGCAAGATCATCTCTATCGAGAATATAGTCAGCCGTATTCTTCATGAGACTCCGCCCCTTCGCGACCGGTTCACCTCTGATGACCTGAACTCACTGATCAGGAAATCGCTTGATGCCGTCGGAATCCATCTCGGGTTTGAATGTGCCGTCCGGGGAGCCTACGGTGATATAATATACCGGACTGCTGACTATACTGAGAGCATCGAAGCCAACAAGTATCTCCGTCAGCTATTTCCCAATGACCCGGTGCCGGGAAACAACATCCTTACAATATATTTCCCGAAGGAGGAGGAATACAAGTTCAGCAAGATCGCCTTCATGGCCAGTGCCTCCATGCTTATCGTGCTTCTGCTGATTCTGCTGGCTACGGGAACATTCATCGTCATCTTCCGCCAGAAGAGACTCTCGGAGATAAGGAGCGACTTCATCAACAACATGACACACGAGCTGAAGACACCGATTGCAACAATATCTCTTGCCTCGCAGATGCTGGCTGATAATTCCATCCCGGAGTCTTCGCGCAATACAGGCGGACTGGCCACTGTAATCAGCGAGGAGAGCAACAGGCTGAAGGTGCTGGTTGAGAGAGTGCTGCAGACAGCCATATTTGAAAAGGCAAAACTTGAGCTTGACAAACATCCGGTTGACCTGCATGCCATTATTCTGAGATCCGTTGATGCCTTCAAGCTGCAGGTAAACGGCCGCGGCGGGACAATCTCCACTTTTCTCGATGCATCTGACCCGGTTGTGACTCTCGATGAGACCAATTTCTTCAACGTGATGCTCAACCTGGTTGACAATGCCCTCAAGTACTCCATCGGCATTCCTGAAATTACGGTCACCACGGCAGCCTGGCACAGGGGAATAGTCATAACAGTCTCTGACAACGGGATTGGCATCCCGCGGGAGCATATCAAGCATATATTTGAAAAATTCTACCGCGTACCGGCAGGAAATACGCACAACATAAAAGGATTCGGCCTGGGACTCAGCTATGTGAAAAAGATAGTGGAAGAACATTACGGCACCATCAAGGTGGAGAGCCAGACCGGCAAAGGAACCAGGATTATTATTCACCTTCCCAAAGAACAGCCAAAATGACAAAGGCCAGTATTTTACTTGCAGAAGACGATCCCAACCTCGGGCAATTGCTTAAGAATTACCTGACTGCCAGGGAATATGAAACAACACTTGTCACCGACGGTGCCCGGGCAATGCAGGTCTTCAGGAAAGAGAAGTACCAGCTCTGCCTCCTCGATGTCATGATGCCTGAGCTTGACGGATTCACCCTTGCGAAGGAGATAAGAGCACTTGACCCGCATATCCCGGTAATCTTCCTGACTGCAAAGAACCTGAAGGAGGATGTTATAGAAGGATTCAAGTCGGGAGCTGATGACTACCTCACAAAGCCTTTCTCGATGGAGGAACTTATCTATCGCATCGAAGCCATTCTACGCAGGGCATCCGGAAAACCTGCAGATACGTCGGCCGGATTTTACACGATTGGCAAATTCACCTTTGATGTGACGAAGCAGATCCTGACCGGGAATGACCAGCCACGAAAGCTCACCACAAAGGAATCAGAGTTGCTTGAATTGCTGTGCCGTCACCGGAATGAGGTACTCGAACGGAACTTCGCCCTGAAATCAATCTGGATTGATGATAATTATTTCAATGCCCGGAGTATGGACGTCTACATCACCAAACTGCGCAAATACCTGAGCAGGGATCCGTCCGTTGAGATCCTCAATATTCACGGTAAAGGTTACAAGCTGCTCTGCTGATCAGTGTGTGATATGACGGCTCATGCACGTCTTAAAATAAATACCCCGCACAGAAACGCCGCACGGGGTATGAGTCTAGGTTAGTTTCAGGGTCTTTCGACTAGTTTGGTTATCTTCCCGTCAAAGCCCAACGGAGTGCTAAGTTAGTATATTTTATTAATTTGCAATACCAGGGCCTGTTTTTTTGTGTCAGTCGAGCTTCAGCACCGCAAGGAATGCCTGCTGAGGTACCTCCACGTTGCCTATCTGGCGCATCCGTTTCTTCCCTTTCTTCTGTTTCTCAAGGAGCTTTCTCTTCCTGGTGATGTCACCACCGTAGCATTTGGCGGTAACATCCTTCCGTACAGCCTTGACTGTTTCGCGGGCAATAATCTTTGCCCCGATGGCTGCCTGGATTGCAATGTCAAACTGCTGGCGCGGTATCAGTTCGCGAAGTTTTTCGCACATCCTTCTGCCGAAATCATATGCATGACCTCTGAAAATAAGTGTCGAGAGTGCGTCAACCATCTCACCGTTGAGCAGGATGTCGAGCCTGACCAGATCAGCTTTTTTATATCCTGTAATATGGTAGTCAAAGGAGGCATACCCCTTCGAAATGCTCTTCAGCTTGTCATAAAAATCGAATACGATCTCTGACAGCGGCATGTCAAAAGTGACTTCTACCCTGTCACTTGTCAGGTAAACCTGATTCTTCATGGTCCCCCGCTTGTCAATGCAAAGTTTAAGGATAGAACCCAGGTATTCTGATTTGGAGATGATCTGGGCATGAATATACGGCTCCTCTATCTCGTCTATTGCAGTAACAGGAGGGAGACCGGATGGGTTGTGAACATCAACTGTCTCCCCTTTTGTGGTCAGCACCCTGAATGAGACGTTGGGGACGGTTGTTATTACATCCATGTCAAACTCCCTGTCAAGCCTCTCCTGTATAATCTCCATGTGGAGCAGGCCAAGGAAGCCGCAACGGAAGCCAAATCCCAGCGCTGCAGAGGATTCAGGAACAAATGTCAGCGAAGCGTCGTTGAGCTGCAGTTTCTCTATTGATGCCCGGAGGTCCTCATAGTCATCTGCATCAACGGGATAAATCCCTGCAAACACCATTGGTTTCACATCGGCAAAACCGGAGATTGCCCTGTCACAGGGACGGGCAACATGGGTAATTGTATCACCCACTTTTACTTCCGATGATATTTTTATTCCGGAAATGATGTAGCCCACATCACCGGCACTGAGCACATCACGCGGTTCGCGCTTGAGTTTAAGTACACCAATCTCGTCGGCATCATATTCATGACCGGTATTTACAAACTTGACCAGGTCATGAGTGCGGACAGTGCCGTTGGCAATCTTGAAATATGCAATGATGCCCCTGAAGGAGTTGAATACCGAGTCAAAGATGAGAGCCTGCAGCGGTGCCTCAGGGTCACCCTTTGGAGCCGGGATTCTCCTGATGATAGCCTCCATGATCTCTTCCACTCCCCTCCCGGTGCGTGCACTGGCTTCGATAATCTCATCGCGCCTGCATCCTATAAGGTCTACAATCTGATCCTTAACCTCCTCGGGCATGGCACTTGGTGAGTCCATCTTGTTGAGAACAGGGATTATTTCCAGGCCGTGTTCTATGGCCATGTACAGGTTGGAGATTGTCTGGGCCTGGATACCCTGTGTCGCATCTACAACCAGCAATGCACCTTCACATGCAGCGATGGAGCGCGACACCTCGTACGAGAAGTCAACGTGTCCCGGAGTGTCAATCAGGTTGAGATAGTAACTCTTCCCCTCAAACTGGAAAGCCATCTGGATTGCATGGCTCTTGATTGTGATGCCCCTCTCCCTCTCAAGGTCCATGTCATCGAGAACCTGGTCCTGGAACTCCCGTGCATCGACTGTTCTTGTCATCTCGAGAAGCCTGTCGGCAAGGGTGCTCTTCCCGTGATCAATATGTGCTATTATGCAGAAGTTGCGTATGTTGTCCATCAGCGGAGACCGGTTCAATTCAGGTGCAAATATATACAATTTGCCATTTTTTTATTGACCGGTGAAAGGATGATGCTGACCCCAAATTCATTAAATTAGCAAATTACTTAATCAGGAACGGATGATTACCCTGGCAGTGTCGGTCACTCTGCTTATCCTCGGATACCTTGTCTACGGAAGAGTGGCCGAAAGATTCTTCGGGACAGACCCGGAACGGGTCACTCCCGCTTTCACAAAAAATGACGGTGTTGATTATGTGCCAATGAAAGGCTGGCGGGTCTTCATGATCCAGTTTCTCAACATTGCAGGCCTCGGGCCTATTTTCGGTGCAATACTCGGAGCGATGTACGGACCGGTGGTGTATATCTGGATAGTTCTGGGCTGCATATTCATGGGGGCCACCCATGACTACTTCGGGGGTATGCTCTCACTGCGGCATGACGGGGCAAGCCTGCCCGAACTGGTGGGCACATACCTTGGAAAACCCATGAGGATGTTCCTCAGGGTCTTCACCCTGTTCCTGCTGATCTTCGTGGGGGTTGCATTCGTGAGCGGGCCTGCAAAACTGCTCTATACAATGTCCGGCTTCAGCCTGCCGTTCTGGCTGGGGCTGATATTCTTCTATTATATCCTCGCCACACTGCTTCCTATAGATAAGATAATCGGCAAGCTTTATCCCTTTTTCGGGGCAGCCCTTATATTCATGGCCATTGGCGTTTTTACAGGGCTTATAGTAAACTGGGCCGGAGGTGATCTTACCCTGATGGAACTGACACCGGCCAGTCTGAGGAATTTTCAGTCAGACGCTGCAACAAACACAATCTTTCCGTTCCTGTTTATTGTGGTCTCATGCGGCGCCATCTCAGGCTTCCATGCCACACAGTCGCCTCTCATGGCCCGGTGCCTCAGGTCAGAGAAACAGGGGCGGCAGATCTTCTACGGGGCAATGGTTGCCGAAGGGATAGTTGCCATGATATGGGCTACTGCAGCCATGAACTACATGGGTGATGTGCACGGACTGAATTATGCATTCACTCACCCCCTGGCTGACAACCCTGCAATTAAACCTGACCCTGCATGGCTTGTAAACGAGATATGCAGGTCATGGCTGGGCAAGGCCGGGGCGGTTATTGCGGTTATCGGTGTTGTTGCCTGCCCTGTCACATCAGGCGATACCGCCTTCAGGAGCGCCCGGCTGACCATAGCGGATATGCTCAGGATACCCCAGAAAAAGGTCTCATCCAGGCTACTGGTGGTGATCCCTGTCTTTGCGCTGGCATTCGTTCTTACCTTCGTTATGAAGGATGAGTTTGCACGAATCTGGAAGTTCGTCGGCATTTCAAACCAGTCACTTGCAGCAATTACCTGCTGGACAATAGCCATGTATCTCGGACTCAGAGGCAAGAGTCATTTGATGATGTCTCTTCCCGCCCTGTTTCTGACAGCAGTATGCGTGACATATTTCCTTACAGCTCCCCATTCAGGGGGAGGAATGGCACTGCCACTCAAAATGTCTGTAATAGCCGGAACAGGCATAGCCGCAGCGGTTTTTGCCATATTCCTTGCCGTACTGAGGAAAAAGAAAATGCTCCCTGATCAGTAGCCTTCACCTGATACCGGCATTTCCGGCTGCCTCCTCCCGTCAACAGGCATGTCACATTTAAGTTTCCCTATCTCCCGTCGGAAATAAACGAAGGATATCGAGGCAGCGATAAAGTCGGAGACGGGGTTTGCAATCCATACCCCGGCCACACCCCAGAAATGGGGAAGTAACATGATCAGGGGGAGAAGAACAATTATCTGGCGCAGCAATGAAAGAAAAGTAGCCAGCTTTGCTTTCCCGATAGCCTGAAAATAGTTGGATGCAATAATCTGAAATCCTACAACAGGCAGCATCGCAAGGTATATTCTCAGCCCGAGGACACCTGCTTCGCGAAGCCCCCGGCTGTCAGAATTGAAGATGCTGACTATCGTTCCCGGAAAGAGCATGCATATGAGCCATCCTCCTATCGCAATCATTGTGGCGTACCTTATTGCCTTGAGGGTGGTCTCCTTTACACGGCAAAACAGGCCCGCCCCGTAATTGAACCCTATTATCGGCTGAATAGCCATATTGATCGAAATGATGGAAATCACCAGCATCATGGCAGCACTGTTCACTATTCCCAGTGCACCTACAGAAATATCCCCTCCATATTTTATGAACTTTGAGTTCATCACGGCAGTTACTATACTTGCTGCAACATTCATGGCAAACGGGGCAAAACCGATCGATATGATATACCTGATTATATATGGATTGGGGCGGAAATTGGCGAAGGTCAGCCGGGTAACGCTCCTGTTGCTCCTGAAATGAAGAAGAACCCAGGCGAAAAGGAAGACATGAGATATAACTGTTGCAATTGCAGCTCCCTTCACTCCCATACCGAATCCGAAGATGAAGATCGGGTCAAGGATAATATTCAGTCCGGCACTAATGAACATTGAATACATTGCTATACGAGGGTTACCCTCAGCCCTGATGACATTGTTCAGGGCAAAACCCGTCATCGCCAGGGGTGTGCCAAGGAGAATTATTGAAAAGTAGTCAGAAGCGTACTTGATAGTTTCCGGTCCTGCCCCGAATATCTGGAGTACCTGGTCTCTTACGAGGAATCCTGCCCCCATCAGTACCAGCCCAAGTGTCAGTGATAGGAACAATGCGTTCCCCAAGATGCGGTTTGCCCTGTTGAAATCCTTTTCGCCGAGGCTCAGTGAGATTCGCACTGCCGACCCCATACCGACGAGCATGCCGAAGGCCATTATGATGATCATAAGAGGGAAGACAACTGTAAGGCCGGATAGTGCCAGGGCATCGACTCCCTGACCTATATAGATACGGTCAACGATATTGTAGAGGGCGTTGGCCATCATGCTGGCAAAGGCAGGAAGAAAGTATTTCCACATCAGTTTGCCGGTCTTCTCGTGCTCGAGCTCGTATACCTGTTTGGGATCATTCATGTTTGCAAAGATGGGAGAAATTAGGCAGTAGGCAATAGGCAGCAGGCAATAGTGTTACTGCAGGAAGGCATTAAAGCCTGGATATTGATCGCAGACCAATTAGAATTGTAAAAAAGCTGCCCCGGGGTTTCCGGGGCAGCCTTTCAATTTAAATCAACAAGCTTTTTATTTTTACATCATTCCGGGCATTCCGCCGCCGCCCATTGCAGGGTTCGGCATCGGGTTCTCCTCTTTCTCCTCGACAACGACTGCCTCGGTGGTGAGGAACATTCCGGCTATTGATGCTGCGTTCTCAAGTGCAATCCTGGCAACCTTTGCAGGATCAATGACACCTGCCTTGTAAAGGTGCTCATACTTGTCGGTCTGGGCATTGTAACCGTAGTCATCCTTGCCCTCGCGTACCTTCTGCACGATCACTGCGCCTTCCTTGCCGGCGTTGACAACTATCTGGCGGAGAGGTTCTTCAATAGCCCTCTTCACTATTTCAATACCGGTGTTCTGGTCTTCGTTGTCACCCTTGAGTGACTCGAGTGCGGGGATAGCGCGGATATAGCCTACGCCGCCGCCGGGGATGATACCCTCTTCAATTGCAGCGCGGGTTGCATGGAGTGCGTCGTCAACGCGGTCCTTCTTCTCCTTCATCTCAACCTCTGAAGCGGCACCGATGTAAAGAACTGCAACACCGCCGGCAAGCTTGGCAAGCCTCTCCTGAAGCTTCTCCCTGTCATAATCGGAGGTGGTGGTTGAAATCTGCTGCTTGATCTGGTTGATGCGGGCCTGAATCATGTCCTTGTCGCCTGCACCGTTGACGATGGTTGTGTTTTCCTTGTTGACGGTCACTTTGTCAGCTATGCCAAGGTCTGCCATTGTTGCATTCTCGAGCTTCATACCCCTCTCCTCGGAGATAACGGTACCGCCGGTAAGAATAGCTATGTCCTCAAGCATCTCTTTTCTCCTGTCGCCAAAGCCGGGAGCCTTGACGGCACAAACCTTCAGTGAGCCCCTCAGGCGGTTCACGACGAGTGTTGCAAGAGCTTCGCCCTCAACATCCTCTGAAATGATCATGAGGCCACGGCCGCTGCGTGCTGTCTCCTCCAGGATCGGAAGAAGGTCTTTCATTGATGAGATCTTCTTGTCATGGATGAGGATGTAGGGATTTTCCATATCGACTTCCATTTTGTCAGGGTTGGTGACAAAATATGCTGAGATGTATCCGCGGTCGAACTGCATCCCTTCAACAACCTCAACCTTTGTCTCGGTTCCTTTGGCTTCCTCAACGGTGATGACGCCTTCCTTCTTCACCTTGTCCATTGCGGCAGCGATGAGTTTGCCGATCTCCTCATCGTTGTTTGCGGAGATGCGTGCAACCTGCTCTATCTTCTTCAGATCCTCGCCAACTGTCTGCGACTGGCTCTTAATGCTTTCAACGACCCTGGCAACGGCCTTGTCTATACCCCTCTTAAGGTCCATCGGATTGGCACCTGCGGTGACGTTCTTGAGACCTACGCCAATGATGCTCTGTGCAAGAACGGTAGCTGTTGTTGTACCATCACCGGCATTGTCAGCAGTCTTTGATGCTACTTCCTTAACCATCTGGGCACCCATATTCTTGTAGGGATCAGAAAGTTCGATCTCCTTAGCCACGGTGACACCATCCTTTGTTATCTGGGGAGCACCGAATTTCTTTTCAAGCACAACGTTGCGGCCCTTCGGACCAAGGGTTACCTTTACGGTATCAGCAAGCTCGTCAACACCCTCTTTCAGCAGGGCGCGGGCTTCGATATTGAATTTGATTTCCTTTGACATTGTTATTCTTTTTTAAGTTGTTACGAAATATAGAGAACATCAGTCTGAGAAAGCAGGAGATAGTCTGCACCTTCGATATTCAGTTCCTGACCGGAGTATTTCCCATAGAGAACGACATCTCCCTTCTTGAGTTCCATTTCCTCATCCTTCTTAGGAGCACCAACAAGAACAACAGTGCCTGCGCGTGGTTTTTCCTTCGCTGAATCGGGGATAATAATGCCGCTGGCGGTCTTTTCCTCTGCCTCATGAGGCTTGACGAGAACCTTACCTGCCAGCACCTTTCCTTTTAATTGTGCCATTGCTATTAGTTTTATAGTTAAACAATATTTTTCCTGCTTCAGGATTTCATAATCTGTGCCAAACGGAGGATGGCAAAAAAAAAGTGTCAGTTCATGACAAACTGACACTCCGCTGTCTTCACGGTGTCATTTTTTATTCGTTACCGCCCTCAGGCTGTTCCTGTACCGGAGTCTGGTTGGGGAGTACCGGTATTGCATTGGGATCCTGTGCCTTTTCGATCGAGGACTTGATGACTGATTCCTTCTGGCCCTGACCTCTGGGGATAGAGGCAGTGGCAGCCAGGGAGAGTATCAGGATGGCAGCTCCGAGTGTCCATGTTGACTTTTCAAGGAAGTCAGCAGTCTTGCGCACACCCATCGACTGACCGGCTGAGGTGAAGTTTGATGCCAGGCCGCCTCCCTTTGAGTTCTGAACCAGAACCACCATTATGACCAGCAGGCATGCCAGGATAACCAGGATAGTAAGGAAAATATAAATGCCCATTGTAGTACTATTTTATTAACTCTTTGATCTTTTCAATACGGCTTGCAAAGTAAGCACTTTTTTCCGGATATTGCAAAGAGAGTTTTTCATAAATATTTATTGCCTTCGTATAGTAGCCCTGGTTGATGTAAATCTTTGCCAGTGTTTCCGTTATGAATTTACCGTGTTCATCTGTGCTTTCTGCTGCCAGGTCTTTCACCGGCTGCATATCTCCGGGGGTGAGCCTTTCGATTGTCGGACTGATCCTTATAAACCGGTCTATCAGGTCAGCCTGGGAGAGCTTCCCGGAGGGCTCAGTCACTTCGACAGGTTCATCAGGTATAAGTTCCAGCAGCTCCGCCGGTTCAGGCTCGGCATCATATTCTGATTCAGGCATTGGTTCTGGTTCGGGCTGAATCATGGGTTCCGGCTCCGGCTCCGGCTCAGATTCTTCTGCCGTAACTGACTCAGTTGCCGCGATGTGTATCTGCTCAAGCTCCCGGAGGCGGGCTTCAATCTCTGCAATCAAATCCTCCCGGGTGCGTGGTCTTTCAGTCTCAACTGCCTCTTCAACAACAGGTGTTTCTTCTGCTGCATGAGTCCCCTCCACGGAAGGTACCTCCTCAGCAACCGGGGACTCTTCAGGAACCGGTGCTGCCCCGGTATCCGGGGCCTCCTCCGGCGCAGGAATATCCTCAACTGCAGGAACCTCTTCCGGCAATGGAGCCTCCTCAACAGCAGTAACTTCCTCAACTGCAGGAAACTCTTCCGGCAAGGGAGCTTCATCAACAGCAGGAACCTCTTCCGGCAAGGGAGCTTCCTCAACTGCAGGAACTTCCTCCGGCACAGGAGCTTCCTCAACTGCAGGAACCTCTTCCGGCAATGGAGCCTCCTCAACAGCAGTAACCTCTTCCGGCAATGGAGCCTCCTCAACAGCAGTAACTTCCTCAACTGCAGGAGTCTCCTCAACCTGCTGAGCTTCAGCCGGGGCGGAAACCTCTCCGGGAGGTGTTGCCGGGGCGGAAACCTCTCCGGGACGTGCAGCCGCATTCACAGCCTCTGCAGGAGAAAGGAACAGGTAGTGATACAGCACCTCCCTGTCAGCGACCGAAAGCGCCGAGGCCTTGAGCTGCGAATCAAACCTGATGTCGGAATTCTCCCTGAGTCCCCTCAGAAGAAGCATATGGGCGGAATGAAACCAGGGGAAGAGGGCAACAAGCTCCCTCAACTCTTCAAGGTCATCATGACCGGGAAGATCAATGCCTGCAATGAACCTGTTGAATTCATTCCTGTTCATGAGCAGTACTACCAGTTGACAAATGCCCTGTTAAAAATATCCTCAATAAGCATTTTGACAATTTCTTCCGTCAGGCTTGCCTCAACATCACTCAGGTTGAGCGTACTGCTGTAGTCCTGGTACCGGGTGAAGGTCTGATCGAAGCTCTGGTCAGCATTGAAGCTGTTCACATACCTGATCCTGACCGAAATTGAGAACCGGTTCATGGCTGCCTGCTCGTCGCCGCTGACAGTTAAAGGCTGCGTCTTGTAGTCGGTAATTTCACCCTCGAAACTGAGATCACCTCCGGAGGTTGCCATGTCGAGGTTCGTCTGTGCCCTGCACATGTCAATCAGCGCGTCAGTGAGCGTCTGGGTCAGTCCAGGCACCACAAGGCTTGCCCTGTTCTGAAAGGTTGCAACACTGATTGTCTTCGCCTCCACCGGGATTGAAGCTCCGGTAAAGGAGTACTTGATCTTCAGTCCGCAGCCTGCTGCCAGGGCCATCAGAAGGAGGGGCACCGCTATTTTCACAAATCTATGCATCAAGCCCGTACTCCTTTATTTTCCTGTACAGAGTCCTCTCGGAGATCCCCAGTTCAGCCGCTGCCAGCTTCCGTTTACCGTTATTCTTGTCGAGGGCCTTGATAATAAGTTCCTTTTCGCGGTCAGTGAGTGAAAGTGACTCTTCTATTACCTCCTCGGTATCTTCAATGACCCTGTTCTCCCTTGCCGGGCTGAAACTCACCTTCACGGGTGGTGCCGGTTCATACGTTTCCTTATGCAGCGTGCCCTGGCTGTAAAGGTTGCGTACAGCCTTTGCCCCGCTTTCAGTGAGGTTATCGGCATCACCGCTGGAGAGGAGATCGTAAACCAGGTTCTTTAGGTCATGCATATCGCTCTTCATGTCGAAGAGCACCTTGTAGAGAATCTCCCTCTCACTGCTTAAACTCTTGTCCTCTGCCTGGGTCCGGACCGGAACCGGCAGTCGTCCACTCTGGATATCAGGAAGATAATGCGACAGAATGGTGGCTGTCACATCGCGTTCCTGCTCGATTACAGATATCTGTTCAGTGATGTTCTTCAGCTGCCTGACATTACCGGGCCAGTAATAATTGAGCAGCATCTCCCTTGCCTGCAGGTCAGGTCTTATGGCCGGCATACGGTATCGTTCGGCGAAATCCACCGCGAATTTCCTGAACAGGAGGATAATGTCTTCTCCCCTTTCGCGGAGCGGCGGAACCCTGACAGGTACCGTGTTTAGCCTGTAAAAAAGGTCTTCGCGGAATTTTCCCGAGCCTACAGCCTGAACTATGTCAACATTGGTGGCGGTTATTACCCTCACATCCGTCTTCTGCACCTTTGATGATCCCACCCTGATGAATTCACCTGTCTCCAGTACCCTGAGAAGCCTTACCTGTGTCGATAACGGCAACTCTGCCACTTCGTCAAGAAAGATTGAACCTCCGTTTGCAACTTCGAAATAACCTTTGCGACTGTCCGTTGCCCCGGTGAAGGCCCCCTTTTCGTGACCGAAAAGCTCAGAATCAATCGTGCCCTCAGGTATTGCACCACAGTTGACCGCAATGTACGGACCGTGCTTGCGCAGGCTGAACGAGTGAATCACCTGCGGAAAGACCTCCTTGCCGGTGCCGCTTTCCCCGGTGATAAGTACAGAGAGATCGGTAGGGGCTACCTGAACGGCAATATCTATCGCCCTGTTCAGCCCCTCATGATTGCCGATTATCCCAAACCTCTGCTTTACGCTCTGTAAATCCTTCATCAAAATCCAATGAACTGCGAATTTACGACTTTTTTTGCATTATGATAAATCTGTTGCACCTTCATCCCCAGACCTGAAGGCAATGATAATCCCCGAAAAACAATTCTAAACTTTTAACCCCTATCATTGTTATACTCACTGAGTAAGTAACATTTAGAGAGATGAATGCAGGAAGCAGGACATACTCCATAAAGGATCTGGAGAATTTCTGTGGTATAAAGGCACATACCATCAGGATGTGGGAGAAGAGGTACGGGATCCTTACACCTGAAAGGAGCGATTCCAACATACGACATTATACCGAGGAAGAGCTGAAAAAGCTCATAACCGTTTCTATCCTCAACCGCAACGGGATGAAGATCTCGAAGATTGCGCGCCTCAATGACAGCGAACTGCTGCGCGAGGTGCTCAAAACGGGTACCGGGGAAGAGGGTGGTGACGGCACTTTCAAACCGGGCGAACTGATAATGTCAGCACTCCGTTTCAGCGAAGAGGAGTTCAGGGAAAAACTGAGCCAGTTTGTCAGGGAAAAAGGGCTTGCAGATGCATATCTGCATGTTTTCTACCCGCTGATGCAGAAGGCAAGGGCACTCTGGCTGACTGACTGTATCTCAAAACCCCAGGAACAATTCATCAGGCATGTCATCAGGACAATCCTTATTGCCGAGGACATGTCACATGAGGCCCATCCCAAAGGACAGAGTGCGGCAATAATCAACCTGGGTGATACGGAAAGCGAAAACAACCTCGTCTTTCTCAAGTACCTTCTCAGGAAAAGGGGATTTGATGTTGTATATACCGAAGGGACCCTCTCTGCTGAAGATATAAGGGGAATTCATTCAGTCAGGCCTTTTTCGGTTCTTGCTATTAATCTCCCTGCATCTGAACCTGACGATGAGGTCAGGGGTTTCTGCGGCGAAATGGCCAAAGAGCTCGACCTGAAGAAGGTCCTCGTCCTTGGGAGATACGACAGCAACGGCACATGGAGCAACGGTAAAACAAAGGCTGTCTGCTCACCGGCCGGACTGGCTGAATGGGCAAACAGCCTATGATTCAGACAGATTTCTGAATAATTTTACCGAAGTCAAAAAAATGCCGGTATCCCTGGTCAGGAATACCGGCATTAATGTCTTACCTAAAACCCTACTTGCGGATCTTTACGACAACTGAATCAGCTATCTGAAGCGCCGTTGTCAGTGTACTCAGGTCAGTGTAGAGTTCACCGGTTTCGCCTGTGGGATGACTGTGACCGACAGGCTTGAGAAGGTACCTGGCCTGCAGGTTCGCCATGTCAACCACTCCCTCATATACCACTGCCGGCTGCGCATTGTTGAGGTATCTCACATCACCGGGATATTTGTCATTCGTCCAGTATTCATTCCAGTCCCAGTTCTGGTTAACCTCGAACATCACCCTGAACTTCGCGGGAAGCGGATTGTCAGCCCGCGTCCTGAGCACAAAGCTTGTAGTCGGGGTTGCGCCGCTGTATGCATCGGCAACAGGATTTGAGGGATCGGGCATGTAGAGACCGTCAGGGGCCCTGACACCTCTTTTGTGCGACCAGTACGGAAGTGTCTGGGGAGCACGCCTGGCTGACTCAACCCATTTGCCCGAGGCATTTGACCCGAATCTGAAGACGCCGGTGGCAATTGCCTTCGGAACAAAGAGTGTCTGGATGTATTTTCCCCCCTCATCCTCAAGCCATACTGCCATCAGTGGATAATACAGCGAGGGACCTCCGTAAAACCCGACCTCAATCTCCTCCCCTTTTCCGGCTTCGTTGGTAACAAGGTCCGTCACCGTCTGCCTCTGTGCGAGCCTTGTGGCAGAAGGCTTTGTTGAGCATGACGCAAGAACTGCAGCCATTAAAACAATAATGTATTTCATCGCTTTCATTTTTTCAGATTTCTATAATAATCCCTATCGTTGGAAGTACGGTTCCGGCTTCTGCCCCGATGTATTTCAGGAGGTAACGCTGTGGATCGAGCGGATTGACCAGCGGAGTGCCGGCCTCATCGGTCTGAAGTACCAGGATGTCAGGCTGGTCAGCCTTGAAATTGTAGACGTTCTGCACGTCAAGGTAGAGCATAAGTGACCACCTGTCAAAGTAGAACTGCTTGTCTATGCGTACGTCAAGCTGGCTGAAGCCCTTCAGTCTCTCGCTGTTGAACCTGCTGTAATCGAGATAGCCCTGCCCCGAAACGTTCCATGCATCAATGAATGACGACCTGTCAGTGTCAAACGGTGTGTACGGAGCCCCGCCCACATATCTCCACCGGAAGCCTGCGTTCCAGCTCTTGCCTATTTTCTTCGTGGCTGTGACACTTATCAGGTGCCTGTTGTCCCAGGCAGTCGGTATATATTTCCCGTCAGTTCCTTCAAACTCGCTTCTGACGAAGGTGTATGCGAAGACCATGTTGAGCCCCTCGAAATCCCGTGCGCGTCCCATAAACTCAAGCCCGTAGGCCCTTCCCACCGAGGTTGAGACAAGGGCTTCATTCCCGAAGATCCCGTAGCCGGCGCTCTTTGTTGAAAGAGGAACCTGGTCGGCAACCGAGAACGGATAGTCGGAATAACTCTTGTAGAATCCCTCGAGTGTGAACTGCAGCCTCTCGTCAGGAAGAAGCTCAACACCACCTACAATATGATCAGCAGCAATATATTTGAGCTTATTGTCCCTGTTGACAAAATTGCCGTCGTTGTCACGAAGGCCGAGTGATGTGTACGGAGGCAGCTGGTAATACCTCCCCACGTTGAAGTTGAGGTTCATCTCACCGGTGAGGGCAAATGATGCCGACAGGCGCGGAGAGATCTGGGTCAGCGGGTTGGCCATCACCGTTGAAAATGTATTGGCATCGGTCCGTACGCCAAACGAAAGCCTCAGCCTCTCGTCAACGAAGGCACGGCTGATCTGACCGAAAGCCGCATATTTGAAAAATACCAGGTTTGAGTTGTATATCTCTGTCTCAAGACCGTCACCAGCAAAGAACTGACGGAAGGTATCATTACGGTACCGCGACATCTCCGTGCCTGCTCCGTAACTGAGTCTCAGTGAGTTCGGCCATACCACCGTCCGTTCATACCTGAGTCTTATGTCACCTTCACCGCTCTTGTAATCAAATGTCAGGTTGGCAGGATCTGAATCGTCATTGTTAAGATACTTGAACTGGGTGTTGTTAAGGTAGTTGCGGCTGAGAACCAGCATGTCGGAGCCGTTGCTGCGGAAGTGCCTGTACACAGCGCCCACCGTATAACTGTACTGCTCCTGTGTCGGTATGTAGCCAAGGATATACCGCTGATATTCAGTATCATTGGCCTCCAGGTTCAGACGGAAGTCGTCCTTTGCCCCTATCCCGAGAACGGTCAGCTCATTCTTTTGGTCAAACTTTACCTTGTACTTGAACTGGAAATCGGTATAGGTGGGAAGGAAGGGAAGTCCAATCGCCCCAAAGAGAAACTGAAGGTACGACCGGCGTGCAGAAACTATCAGCGAGCTGCGCTCCCCGGTCGGGCCGTTGAAAGTGAGTCCCAGGTCAGAGGCTCCCACAGTTGCCCTGAGCGACCGTTTTTCCCTGTTACCCTCGATCATTGTGAAATCCATCACCGAGCTCAGCGCGTTGCCGCGCGAAGCCGGAAAAGCCCCTGAGAGAAAATCAACCGACCTTACGAAGTCGACATTGATTATTCCCGTGGGGCCGCCTGAAGACCCCTGCGTGGAAAAGTGATTGAGATACGGTATCTCGACGTTGTCAATGAAGAACCTGTTCTCATTCGGTCCGCCTCCCCTGACTATGACATCGTTCCTGAAGGCAGGCGTTGAAGCCACACCCGGAAACGACTGTATGACCCTTGAGATGTCACGGTTGCCGCCCGGATTGAGCTCAATCTCCTGGATGCCGATAATCCTTGCTGAGATGGGGCTTTCAACAGATTTGCGGAAGGGTGACGGTTTGACAATAACATCTCCAACCTCAACCACTGTGGCTTCAAGCTTGATAACCAGGTTGACCTCGTTGTTGTTGGTAACCATAACTCCTTCTGTTACATAAGTCTTATAGCCGACAGAAGAGATCCGCAGCTCCACAAATCCGGGCTTGACACCGGTGAATGTAAAGAAGCCGTCGAAGTCGGTCATGGCTCCTGTGGTGGTATTCCAGATAACCACACTGGCAAAAGGTACCGGCTCATTTGTGGTGGCATCAACCACCTGGCCCCGGATCACACCGTCGCCGGCCTGGCCGTAAAGCCCTGCATAACCGAGGGCAATAAACATCAGTAATAATGTATAGTGTTTCATTCCTGTTAAGATTTCATGAAACAAAAACAACCCTGAGATGATTTTGTTTAATTAAATCAAATATTTTGTCTACAAAAGATCCCGGAAGTATTTCTCTTCAGCGTCAAGGTTTATGAAAGGGGCCCGGCTTCTGAGGTCACTTATCCTTTCAAGCATTGCATTGGCGAAAGGAGCTGCCTCCGGTTTTCCGCCCGTGATGCGGTGAGCCATGGCGCGGGTGATCCTGGCAGCCTCGTTCCACAGTCTGAGTGTATGGCCTGAGATAAAGATGGTGCAGAATTTTTCCCATATATAGTCTACAGCTGTTTCGGATGGGTGAACCATGTCAGCAGCATAGTAACGGTAATCACGCAGTTCGTCCATGAAGATCTCGTAGGCCGGAAAGTATCCTTCAACGGAGGGGTGTCCGAGTAGCTCTTCCACAGCAAGGAGAAGCTGTGCCTTACTCAGCTGGTTCGCATGGGCGCCGTCACTCAGGTGGCGGACAGGGCTGACGGTAAACCATACCCTGAGACCGGGATTCACCTCATGCAGGCGGTCAAGGGTCTCCTTCCAGCGTAAGGCTATCTCGGGGAAAGATGCCTGCCTCCGGATGAAAAGCGATGAGGGGAGCTTGTGACAGTTGGCAACTATGGCTCCGCTCTCCTTAAGTGTATATATATAAGAGGTACCAAATGTGACAAAAAGGAATGAAGCATTCCTGATGAAAGCAGAGCTGTCACGGCTGACACCGTTCAGTCTCCCGATCAGGACATCACGCTCATATGAAGAGAAGGCGGTGTGATGGTCAAGGCTCATGTACCTGTCGTTGTGCAGGTAGATATCCTTCGCGGTATACACGTGTCCGGAGATGAAACGGTCAAGGGCAGCGGCAACTGAAAAGGGATTGAACAGGGTACCGTGGGGGTTTGTCATCACAGGCAGCTTGCCTGCCGCCATACGGTAGCCGATTTCATTTGCAAAGCACGAACCAAGGAACATCACCGGGGTTTCCCACGTGATTTCAGAAGCCGCAGCAGGCAGTTGCACCCCCGTCAGAATTTCCATACGGGAAGATTATAAAAGGGTGTCCATCCACTCGATGATGAATTCGAAATGCTCCTCCTTAAGCGGATCATTGTGCAGCTCATGGTACCCCTCGTCCCACAGCTTGAGTGTGGCACGCGGTGCAGAGCCGGCTACCTGGACCGATCCGGAAGGCGAGGTTATCATATCATTCCGGCCATGCGCCAGCAGCAGCGGAACCGTTATCTCAGATGCCCGTGCAAGAGTCTCCTCGGCAGCACCTGTCATCCACAGGTAGAGACCGGCTGAAATCTGCCCGTGGACAAGCGGGTCATGCCGGTAGGCATTCACCACCTCCGGGTCACGCGACAGATATTCGGTTTTGAGTCCTGACGACTGTGTCATGCCGGGCATCAGGGTCCCTGCCATTTTTGCCAGGAAAACCTTGAATGCGGGAGGTGTCTCCGAGAGCATCACCCACGGGGATGTCACAATAGCACCCGTCACTGACGGTTTCCTGCGGATGAGGTAATTCAGGACTATCCCGCCGCCCAGGCTGTGCCCGTACAGGAAGACGGGTACTCCCGGGAAACTTCCTGATGTCTCGCGGATGATCTCATCAACAGTATCATAAACCTTCTCAGGCGAAGGCACCACACCCCACCGGCCCGGGGTACGCCCGTGACCCGGAAGGTCAAACGCCAGGAGTGTCACTCCCTTTTCATTGAACCTCGCAGCCCAGCCAGCATACCTGCCGGCATGCTCTCCCAGGCCGTGGACCAGCACGATTACCGCCCGGGGATCTCCCGGGGCATCGAACCGGTAAAATGCTGTCTTTCCTGAAGGAAAATCTCTCAACTCCATAAGGCACTTTTTTGTAAAGATAATCAAAAGAAAAGAAGCCCGGGCAGGACTTCCGCCAAAGGAAACATGAACAAAGCAGTGCGACAACTGCTTGCATCTCATACCATTGCCTCTCTGATACTTACATCATAACCTGCATTCGGTTCAGCTCTCCCGGATTTAATCTCGCGGGGTTCCCCGATAAATAAATACCTGTTTATCCCAATTTAGACAAATCACGGACATATACCTGATTATGTATGTATTACACTTTAGAAACAGGAATGCAACATCTCTCTTTAACAATATTTTAAGATATTAGGATTTGGATATCCGATATTACGTGTTTAACTTTGTATCAACAAACGAAAAAAAACAGAGTGATGACTGCACAGGAATTTACAACCAGCATAATAGATCTGAAGGGCAATCTTCAGAAGTACGCCCTCAGTCTGACCCTCGACCGCGACAACGCGCTTGATCTCGTTCAGGATACCTTTCTCAAGGCAATACAGAACCAGGATAAGTTTGTGGATGCCACAAACCTCAAGGCCTGGGTCTTCACGATAATGAAAAACACCTTCATCAACAACTACCGCCGCAAGATGAGGGAAAACACGATGATGGACGGCACCCAGGAACTGTACTATCTCAATCTCCCCTCAGACAAGGGAAGCATTTCCCCTGAGTCGTCCTACGCAGGAAATGAGATAGAAAAGGCCATTGAAGCGCTGCACGACGATTACCGCCTCCCCTTCCGGATGCATGTTGACGGTTACAAATACGAGGAGATAGCTGAGAACCTGAATCTCAAGCTTGGTACGGTCAAGAGCCGTATCTTCTTCGCCCGCCAGAAACTGATGAGTGTTCTTAAAGATTACAATGGTTAGGTTTAATGGATGGTAACGACGGGCTGCCGGATCTCAGTGATCCGGCAGCTTTTTTTACGGCAGGGTTTTTGTCAGCCTTTCCCGTGAAATTCTTTTTGGATATCTTTATTAAAAATTTGTATCACATGAAAAAGTATCTGTTTGTTGCGCTGTTTTCGATAGCGCTCTCCTCCTCCGTTATCGAGGGGCAGGAAAAGTATGTCCAGTGCCCTGTCAGCCATGTAACTGTATTCAGGCAGGGAGCACAGCTCTCCGGTGATGCGGCAGTCACGCTTCAGCCAGGGACGTGGGATTATGTGGCAGGAGGCCTTTCCCCCTACATTGACCCCAACAGCATCCAGGTGAGAGGCGAGGGTGATTTCATGATAACGGGTGTAACCCACCGCAACAACTACCTTGAAAACCCTTCAGAATCGGAGGAAATCAGGAGCCTGCGTGACAGGATAGATGCCCTCCAGGCAAAGATTGAGGATGAGGGGACGGCTATGGAGGTCCTTCTTGAGAAGGAGCGTTTCCTGAAGGCAAACTACGACGTGGTGACTGAAAAATCCACGATCACCCCAGAGCAGATCAAATCCCTCATAGACATTTACGGCACCAGCATGGAAAGCGTAAAAGGGGCAATCCTGAAGAAGACAAGGGTGATCAGGGAATACACAAAGGAAAAGGAAAAGCTCGAGCAGCAGCTTGCAGGTACAGTTGACAGGTCAAAGATGCCCACCGGCGAAATAGTTGTGACAATTACCGGGACCAAACCTGCAACAGGGAAGCTCAAAATGTCATACGTTGTCATGAATGCAGGCTGGCAGCCGTCATATGATATCAGGGTCGACGACATTTCCGATCCGGCCGTGATAATCTACAAGGCCAATATCTGGCAGAACAGCGGCGTGGAGTGGAAGGATGTGAAGGTCAGCCTGTCTAATGCCGCCCCGATGACTGCAGGGTCACTGCCTGTCCTTAATCCCTGGTTCATCGATTTCTACCAGGAGTATGCACTGAATGAGATGGTAGTAACGGGTTACGGCACCAGGGCCAAACCTGCCGCCAGGGCAGCCAAGGCTGAAGACGCCGTAATGATGGAAATGCAGGAAAGCGCCCCGCTGCCTGTCACAGTCAGCGAGTCGAACATCAGCTTCAGCTTCGATGTCAATGTTCCAAAGACAATTGCAACAGGAGGCAAGCCTGAGACCGTAGAGCTGCAGAGGCTAACCGTACCTGCCACCTACAGCTATGCCGCCACACCCAGGATAGCCTCTTCAGCTTACCTGATGGGTTATATAACTGAATGGGATAAATACAACCTCCTTCCGGGAGAGTCAAACATTTACTTCAGCAATACATTCACCGGAAAGGGTTACATCAACACCGCGGAGCTGACAGACACGCTGCCCGTTTCGCTAGGTGCTGACAACAGCATAACGGTGAAGAGGGACCGGAGGACCGATTTCACCTCTCAGAAGCTCATCGGCACCAACAGGGTTGAGACCCTCTCCTTCCTGATCTCTGTCAGGAACAACAAGAGCAAGGCAGTGAATGTAAAACTGCGTGACCAGCTGCCGTTGCCTCAGAACAGTGATATCACCGTTGAAGCTGTTGAACTGAGCGGAGGAAAACAGAACATATCCACGGGCGAGGTCACATGGGACCTCAGCGTTGCACCCCGCGAGACAAAGGAGATTGTATTCACCTACAGTGTAAGGTATCCGAAGAACCGGAAAGTAGTGCTTGAATAACAGGCAATTGCAACCGACTGACACACGAGGTTATCAACAGCTGTTGATAACCTCGTCATTTATAATACATATGATTGCTGTCCAGCTATTTAATCCTGTTCATAAATCGGTTCATATCATGTTACTTTCTTCGTCGTATAAATACCCCGAAAAACTTGACCTGAGCCGGTTAACGGGTTATATTTGTTCTACCATGTGAGCGATAAAGAGTCGCTCTGAAGCATGAAAGTTCTTTCGAATGGTTTAATTATCACTCTGAATCAACATCAGACTTCAGAGTCTCACGCTGACGGATCAAGGTCCTGAAGCGTCCGTCACGGGTGCAGGCTGAGAAGCCTTCCCATCCTGGCGGCCTGACGGGGCAATCATTGAACGGTGTAACAGCCGGGAGACGAGAGCAACACAGATGCAAGGCTGAAAGCTAATAAAGCAGCAAATGTGCCCGTTCAGAGAGAGGGTCATCATGCCAACCGAACCGGCGAGGATAGGATGGAGATGGCCCGGGCATGACAGCAGCTGTCCCTCCGGGGAGTGTCGTGCTTCAGGGGTTCATGACTCCGCATCCCAGTATGCGAACGGAAAGCCGCAAGGCCGGTACAGAAACAGAAGAGATACCGGAACAGGTTATGCAGCAGGCCTCCGGGCAGGCAGGCAGACCAGGAAAGGGAGGAGTTAAAGAGATGAACCGGCTGCAATAACAGTAGCATGGCGGTAATGACGGTCATGGCTGTCACTCGCCGGAATGGGAACTATTACGTACAGTATGGTTCCCATTCGTGTTTTTGGGGGTTACCGCCCCCTGATAACTCCTCTTCCAGATTTCTTTATAAACTCCAGGATGTAATCCCGTTCAGGCGTTGAAGCGAAACTGGCTTCAATATACTCCAGCGCCTTGCTGCCGTTCATGCCCATATTGAAATAGGCCCTGTAAATCTCGTGCAGCTCGTGCATCTTCTCCTTCGTGAATCCCCTTCTTTCCAGCCCCACACTGTTGAGGCCCATATATGCCAGCGGCTCCCTGTCAGCCTTGATGTACGGGGGCACATCAATGCGCACCTTTGAACCCCCTCCGATAAAGGAGTGGTTGCCGATACGGACAAACTGGTGAACCATAGTTCCCCCGCCCAGGGTAACCCAGTCACCCAGCTCCACCTCGCCGGCTATACCGGACAAGGCTACCATTATTACATTGTCGCCCAGGCTGCAATCATGAGCCACATGAACATACGCCATGAGCAGGCAGTTTCTCCCGATTGTGGTCCTGCCTCTTGCCTGTGTACCCCTGTTCAGGGTGGCAAACTCCCTGACCGTGGTATTGTCTCCTATCTCCAGCGTGGTCTCCTCACCGCTGAATTTAAGATCCTGCGGGATAGCTGAAATTGAGGCACCGTTGAAGATACGGCAGTTCCTGCCTATCCTGGCCCCGTCATATATGACAGCTCCTGACCCTATCCAGGTGCCATCGCCAATGACAACGTCACCGCAGATGTTGGCAAACGGCTCTACAGTGACCCCTGCACCAAGCTGAGCCTTCGGATCAATATGTGCCAGTGAAGAAATCATATGATTCTATTTGTTCTTTATAACCTGTGCCGTCATCTCCCCTTCAGCCACCAGCTTCTCTCCCACGAAAGCCTGGCAATACATTATCACAATATTCCTTCTGATGGGTTCAGTCAGGTCAGCCCTCACAACGATGGTGTCACCCGGAATAACCTTGTGCTTGAACTTCATCCTGTCAATCTTCAGGAAATAGGTTGAGTACCTTTCAGGCTCATCGACATTGTGCAGAACCAGGATTCCTCCAATCTGAGCCATTGTCTCCACAAGCAGCACTCCGGGAAACACATGCTCCTGCTCGAAATGACCCTGGAAGAAGGCTTCGTTGTACGTGGTGTTCTTGATTCCGATAACATGATTCATCGTAAGCTCGAGAATCCGGTCAACCATCAGGAAAGGGTAACGGTGAGGAAGCAGCTTCTTTATCTGCTGTATATCCAGCAGCGCCGGCTTGGTGGTGTCGAGAAGAGGTATCTCCTTCTTCGTTGTCTGCCTCTTGATCTGCTGCCTTACAAGCCTTGCAAGCCTTGTGTTTGAATAATGGCCCGGGCGGGTTGCCACTACCTTGCCCTTGATGGGTTGCCCGACCAATGCAAGGTCACCAATCAGGTCCAGCAGCTTGTGACGTGCCGGCTCGTTGGGGTACCTGAGCTTCGTATTGTTCAGAACGCCTGCATGATGTTCAGTGATCCCGGGCTTGTTGAACATCTGTGCTATCCGGTCTATCTCCTCCTGCTCTACTTCCCTCTCAAGGATGACAACAGCATTCTCAAGATCACCGCCTTTTATCAGGCCCATCCTGAAAAGGGGCTCCAGCTCATGGAAGAAGACGAATGTGCGGCTTCCGGCTATCTCAGCTTCAAACTGGTCTATCTGGTCAAGTATGGCATACTGGTTCCCAAGTATCTTTGAGTTGTAGTCAATCAGCACATGGGCACTGAAATGATCATCAGGGTAGATGATCAGGTCCACGCCATGCTCCTCGTCCGAAAAGGCGATCTTCTCCTTTATGACATAGTAGTTGCGTTCCACATCCTGCTCAACAATACCGGCCGATTTGATTGCCTCGACGAACATCCGGGAGCTGCCTCCCATGATCGGTGCCTCTGGCCCGTTTATCTCTATCAGTGCGTTGTCAACACTCATGCCTGTAAATGCTGCCAGAACATGCTCAATGGTTGCCACCGAGGCCTCACCCTGGACCAGGGTGGTCCCCCTCGACGTTTCAGTTACATGGTCAGCTATTGCGTCAATTACCGGTGAACCGGGGAGGTCAGTCCGGCAGAACTTAAAACCGTGGTTAGGGGGTGCCGGCTTGAAAGTCACTTTTACATCTATTCCGGAATGGAGTCCCTTGCCGTTGAGACTCACTTCATTAGCAAGCGTCCTCTGCTTTTCGCTCATAAAAAATCAGTTTATAACCGTGCAAAGAAAAAGAAAAATTTCCGAACGTCATAACGAAAAACCCTACATCTGCGTGATGTTCAAATCATTTCCTTTGGACCGCTTTTCGGAACTACCTGTTTTTTAAAGATTCCACCGTTTTTGCCAGGGCATCAACACGGCTGCTGATTTCCGGAATTCTGCGGATATATGCCACGCTTCTGAGAAACTGCCTGCTGTCAGTGGCAGGATAACCAAGGAGGACAGCGTTCTCCTCGGTGACTGTACTCATGATTCCCGACTGGGCTCCTATTCTGACTCCGTCAGCGATGCTGAGATGTCCTGCAAGGCCCACCTGCCCGCCGAACATGCAGTTCCTTCCTACGCGTGTTGACCCGGCAAGGCCTGACTGTGCTGCAATTACAGTGTTTTCGCCTATCTCCGCGTTGTGACCCACCTGGATCAGGTTATCGAGTTTCACTCCCTTCCTGATTAGGGTGGAGCCCATTGTCGCCCTGTCAATGCAGGTGTTCGAACCGATTTCGACGTTGTCCTCGAGGATGACATTGCCTATCTGCGGTATCTTCATGAAGTTTGAATCGGTTACGGGTGCAAACCCGAAGCCGTCAGCCCCGACTACCGCCCCGGCATGAAGGATGCAGTCATTGCCAATCACACAGTCCCTGTACACCTTGACCCCGGGATGCAGTGTGCAATTCTTCCCGATCTTTACATTCTCCCCGACATAAACCTGCGGATGCAGTGAGCAGCCGTCTCCTATAACAGCATTCTCGGAGATGACGGCACATGCGCCGATGAACACATCCCTGCCAACAGCAGCCTTCTCATCTATGACCGCAGAGGGATGTATCCCCTTTTTCGCAGGTCTTGCCTGTTCATAGAAGGCCAGCAGCCTGGCAAGGGCCTGATAAGGGTCATCAACCCTTATCAGGGTTGCAGAAACCTCCTTCGAAGGTTTAAAATCACTTTTCACAAGTACGGCCGAAGAACCGGTTGTATAGAGATATGGTTCATATTTCGGGTTTGACAGGAACGAGAGCGCACCTGGCCCCCCCTCCTCAATCCTTGACACCGTGTTTAGTTTTGTCTCCGGGTCTCCCTCAACGGTGCCGTTGAGTATCCGTGCTATCATTGCAGCAGTAAATTCCATCTGAATTATTTTTGTAGTTTGATGATCTCCTTAGGGTAGCACAGGTAATACTTCGTTACCTTTTCTGACAGTGCATCTTTGTCAAACAGGTCTGACACTGCAGTTATATCCGGCGTGGTTCCGTTTTTCAGAAGTATCCTCACCTCCGGGGTACCGGGGGCATAAGTCTGGTTGTAGACATCACCGGTATTGACATAGTACTTTACTTCATCTTCCTTCAGTCCGAGCACTTTCATGGCCATCAGGCCCGCCTCGCTGACCCTTGCCTGGTCAAAGGGTGTTTTCTGCAGCTCTATGGCAAGCAGGTCCCTGTTTGCGAACCTCCTGCACAGGTCTTCAAGGACCCTGTCTCCGCAGCCTGTCCAGACCTTGGCGGCAGAAATGACATCACTCTCGTCAAGAGCAGTAAAATGGCCCACCAGTGCGGCTCTCTCTTCTCCTTCAGCCCTGTTGTGCCTCGGTTCCAGGAAGTATGCCAGTGCCGGGGTGGCAAACAGCCTCCCGCCGGCGGCTGTGACCTGGCGTGCCCTGACCAGCAGGCTGGTAAGCAGTTTCTCGGCTGAGACAACAGTGCGGTGGTTATACACCTGCCAGTACATCATTCTCCTGGCAATCAGGAATTTCTCCACTGAATAAATTCCCTTCTCGTCAACCACAAGCCTGTCGTCCGAGACATTCAGCATCCTGATTATCCTGTCTGAACCAACCGAGCCTTCAATAACTCCCGTAAAGAAGCTGTCTCGCCTGAGGTAATCCATCCGGTCCATATCCATCTGGCCGGTAACCAGGTCATGGAAGAACCTCCTGGGATACTCCCCCCTGAAGACGGCTATTGCATCTGTCAGCCTGCCACCCACGGCTTTGTTGAGTTCCTCCATTATCAGCAGCGACATGGTCTCATGCGGCATATCCTCAATCAGTGAGTGTTCAAGCGCGTGAGAGAACGGGCCATGCCCGATGTCATGAAGCAGGATGGCTGCCAGTACAGCCTCCTCCTCGGCGGCAGATATCTCCGTGCCCTTGCTTCTCAGCGTTTGCACCGCCTGCCCGGTAAGGTACATCGCCCCGAGACAGTGCTGAAAACGGCTGTGAACCGCACCAGGGTAAACAAGGCTCGAGAGTCCCAGCTGCCTGATGTTGCGCAGCCTCTGGAACCAGGGATGCCCCACCAGATCATAAATAAGATCATTCGGTATACTGATAAATCCGTATACCGGGTCATTGATAATCTTTTTCCTGTTAGTCAAACAGCACTGGTTTTATGCTGGCAAATTTATTCAATAGTTTCCAAAAACGGGAAAGAAAAGCTTCATATACAGCACTCAACTCATTTTTTCAGATAAACTATCCATTGTCAATTAAAAAAATGATATTATCTTTGCACCCGAACAGAAGGGTACGAATGGCCTAGGGGACAAAAGTCCCCTATTTTGTTATCAAAAAACAGACTATGATTACAAAGGACCATATCAGGAAGCTTTCGGAGCAGCACATCAGCGGCACCGGGATCTTCATCGTTGACGTCAGGCTAAGCAGCACGGGCCGCATTACCGTCCTCATTGACAGGCCGGAGGGCGTCAGGATAGACGACTGTGCCATGCTGAGCAGGCAGATAAGCAATGACCTCGGCGAGGAAGGGGGAGACTATGAACTGAATGTATCATCCCCAGGGCTCGACATGCCCCTGCTCGTACCGGAACAGTTCAGGAAGAACGAAGGCCGTATGGTTGACGTGGTAACCAATGAGGGCGAACGCTTTAAAGGAACCATGTTGAACGTGACTGCCGGAGGATTTGACCTGAGTGTTGACACAAAGGTGAAAAAAGAAATTGTCACCACTGTCAGATCATTTAATTTTGAGGATGTTAAGTCAGTTAAAGTAATTATATCATTCAAATAAAAGTATAGATTACAGCAATGGAAAATGTAAATCTCATAGATACTTTTTCGGAGTTCAAGGAGCTGAAGAATATTGACAGGCCCACCATGATGAGTGTGCTCGAGGATGTGTTCAGGGGCATGCTTGCCAAGAAGTACGGCTCGGCAGACAACTTTGACATAATCGTCAACATTGACAAGGGCGACTTTGAGATATGGCGTAACCGCGAAGTGGTAGAAGACGATAACTTTACGGATGAGAATACCCAGATCCCGATCTCCGAGGCTCACAAAATCGACGAGGATTACGAAGTGGGTGAAGAGGTATCAGACGAGGTCAAATTCCTTGATTTCGGGAGAAGGGCAATACTGGCCCTCAGGCAGAACCTGGTGGCACGCATCCTTGACCTGGAAAAGAACAATATCTATATCAAGTACAAGGACCGCATCGGAGACATCGTCACCGGCGAAGTATACCAGGTGTGGAAGCGCGAGACCCTCGTCCTTGACGATGACGGTAACGAGCTCATCCTTCCCAAACCGGAGCAGATCCCATCTGACCACTTCCGCAAGGGAGACACTATCCGTGCTGTTGTGATCAGGGTTGAGATGAAGAACAACACTCCCAACATCATCCTGAGCCGTACATCACCGGTGTTCCTGGAGAGACTCTTCGAGCTCGAGGTTCCTGAGATCTTCGACGGACTTATCACAATCCGGAAGATAGTGAGGGTTCCCGGCGAAAGGGCCAAGGTTGCTGTTGAATCCTATGACGAACGCATTGACCCCGTCGGCGCATGCGTGGGAATGAAGGGATCAAGGATCCACGGCATCGTCCGGGAGCTGAGAAACGAGAACATCGACGTAATAAACTACACTTCGAACATTCAGCTCTTCATTACCAGGGCGCTTAATCCCGCCAAGATCTCTTCAATCAAACTGGTTGAGTCAGAGAAGAAAGCCGAAATCTATCTCAAACCCAGCGAAGTCTCCCTTGCAATCGGCAAGGGCGGCCTGAACATCAAGCTTGCAGGACAGCTGACCGGATATGATATTGAAGTGTACCGCGAACCGGATAACGAGGATGAGGAAGACGTAAACCTCGACGAGTTTGCTGATGAAATAGAAGGATGGATAATTGACGAGCTCAAGGCAATCGGCTGTGACACGGCACGTAGCGTCCTCAGGCTCACCGTCCATGACCTGGTCAAGAGGACAGACCTTGAGGAGGAGACAATAAAGGAAGTTGTCGGCATACTCAAGTCAGAATTTGAAAAGGAATAACCTGCCTCAGCAAGGCAACAATACAAATACTTACAAAAGAGGTTACTATAAAGGGATATATGACTGAAGACAAGAAGGCCATACGTTTAAGCAAGGCAGCCCGCGAATTCAACGTCGGGATCCAGACGATTGTCGAATTCCTTCACAAGAAGGGGTTTGACATCTCCCATGATCCCAACGGAAAAATTCCGCCTGAGGCATACGCTCTGATAGTCAAGGAATACAGCAGCGACCTCAGTGTCAAGAAGGATGCCGAGAAACTGGCTCTCAAGGAAAAGATCACTCCCAAGAAGTCACTCTCCATAGAAGATATGGAGAGCGGCAGGGAAGGTGACAACGGTGAGCCCGATGAGGACTTCCTTATCACTGATATTTCAGGGGTTAAGAAGCATATTGATCTCCGGACAGAGATACGCAAGCCTGAGATAAAGACTGTAGGCAAGGTAGATCTCACTCCTCCTGCCAAACCGGCGAAAAAGGAGCCCGAGGCACCGGTTGAAAAGGCACCTGCTCCGGCAGCTTCCGCACCTGAGCCGGCAGCACCCGCAGAACCTGCAGTACCTGCAGAGCCCGTTGCTCCTGTTGAGACCAGGCAGCCGAAGGTTGTCGGTAAGGTTGACCTTGAAAAACTGGCCAGACCAGAGAAGTCATCAAAGAAGGCAGGCGAAAAGAAAGCCGCCCCTGCCCCTGAGGAGAAAAAGCAGGAGCCTGTTGCCCCGCAGCCTGAACCTGAGCCTGTAGCGTCAACTGCTGAACCTGTACCTGCACCGGCACCTGAACCAAAGGAGACAGAGATATTCCGTCCGGGCTACGAAAAACTGGCCGGGCCCAAGATGGTTGGCAAGATCGAACTCATCCCCGAGGTCAAGAAGAGCCGTGAACAGGGAGGTGCAGACAAACACAGGCATGACAAGAAGAGGGAGAGGATCAAACCTAAACCCCGTGAAAAAGTGGCCCTTGACACTCCTGTCGCTCCCCCTCCTGCACAGGACGCAAGGAAGGACAAGAAAGGACCACAGCAGAAGGATCACCGCGGCGGTGACAGGAAGAAGTCGTTCCGCGCCCTGAGACCCGAGGTTGACAGGGAAGATGTTGACAAGAACATAAGGGACGTCAACCTCCTGATGAGCAAGAGCAAGTCAAAGGTGGCGAAGTACCGCCGTGACAAGCGTGATGCCGTCAGCCAGAGGATGAGGGACGAGACCGAAAAGAAGGAACTCGAAAAGAGCGTTCTCAAGGTCACAGAATTTGTCTCGGTTAATGAAATGGCGACCATGATGGATGTGCCTGTGGTGGAAATCATTTCCACCTGTATGAGCCTCGGTCTTATCGTGTCAATCAACCAGAGGCTTGACGCTGAAACCATGGCCCTGGTGGCAGAAGAGTTTGGATTCACGGTGGAATTCGTGAGTGCCGAACTGCAGGAGGCAGTGAAGGAAGAGGTGGATGATGAAACAAACCTCCAGCCCCGTCCGCCCATCGTCACCGTCATGGGACACGTTGACCACGGTAAAACAAAGCTGCTTGACTATATCCGGAATACCAACGTGGTGGCCGGTGAAGCCGGCGGCATAACCCAGCATATAGGAGCATACACTGTCACCCTCGAGGGCGGCAAGGTAATTACCTTCCTTGACACCCCCGGTCACGAGGCCTTTACCGCCATGCGTGCCCGCGGTGCCCAGATAACTGATATCGTGATAATCGTCGTGGCCGCTGATGACGGCGTGATGCCTCAGACCCGCGAGGCAATCAACCATGCCCATGCCGCCGGCGTTCCGATTATCTTCGCAATAAACAAGATAGACAAGCCCACTGCAAACGCAGACAGGATCCGCGAGGAACTTGCCGGCATGAACTTCCTCGTTGAGGAGTGGGGAGGCAAATACCAGTCACAGGAGATCTCTGCCAAGAGCGGTATCAACATAGACCTGCTCCTCGAGAAGATCCTCCTTCAGGCTGAAATGCTGGAACTCAAGGCAAATCCTGACAAGCTTGCCATCGGTACCGTACTTGAATCTTCGCTCGACAAGGGGCGCGGTTTCGTGGCTACGGTACTGGTCAAGGCCGGTACCCTGAGCGTGGGCGATGTGGTCATTGCAGGAAGCTGTTTCGGCCATGTCAAGGCAATGTACAATGAGCGCAACCAGAAGATCACCGAGGCAGGCCCGTCAATGCCGGTACTTATCCTCGGCCTGAACGGCGCACCCCAGGCTGGCGACAAGTTCAACGTCATGGAATCTGACAAAGAGGCCAAAGACATTGCAACCAAGAGGGCACAGCTCCAGAGGGAACAGGGCCTGCGCACGCAGAAGCACATCACCCTTGATGAGATCGGACGCCGTATTGCAATAGGCAACTTCCAGGAGCTCAATATCATTGTCAAGGGCGACGTTGACGGATCGGTTGAGGCACTCAGCGATTCTCTCATCAAGCTCTCGACTGAGGAGATCCAGGTCAATATCATCCACAAGGCCGTGGGACAGATATCCGAATCCGATATCCTGCTGGCCGCTGCATCGAACGCCGTTGTCGTGGGCTTCCAGGTGAGACCTTCACTCAGCGCCAGGAAACTGGCTGAAAAGGAAGGTATAGACATTCGTCTCTACTCCATCATCTATGACGCAATCGAGGAGATCAGGGCCGCAATGGAAGGGATGCTCTCTCCGGAGATCAAGGAGGAGATCGTGGCCACCGTGGAGGTGCGCGAGGTCTTCAAGATCGGGAAGGTGGGAACTGTCGCCGGCTGCTTCGTGCGTGACGGCAAGATAACCCGCAATACGAAGGTGAGGGTGATACGTGACGGTATCGTCATCTATACCGGCGACCTCGGCTCACTCAAGCGCTTCAAGGATGATGTCAGGGAGGTCACCTCGGGTTACGAGTGCGGACTGAACATCGACAACTTCAACGATGTGAAGGTCGGTGATATAGTTGAAGGTTACCAGACAGTACAGGTCAAGAAAACACTGTAGGGCCAGGACTATTCAAGTACCTGCCTTACAGGCCTTCCGTCAAACCGGACTTCGTATGTTTTTCCGTCCGGGACTGTGATGACTCTGAACGTTCTCGGGGCGTTGCTGCCCATCATGAGTTCCGCCGGATCAATTGAAAAAGCCGCGGATGCATCGTCCCATTTCAGCCGGATCACATTGTAACCTGTTCCCTTCAGGTAATCGTTTGATATGCCGTCGTCCTCGTAGAGTGTGTATTCGCCGTCAGCGCCGGTATAGATCCTGAAGGTGAGATCACCTTCGACCTTCTCAGATACAAACTGCCTGGGCGGGTCAGTGGGTATAATGGCGCCTGCCCTTACAAAAATCGGCATTGTTTCGAGGTCAACTTTCCTTGTGTAATCACGGCCTCCGTCAATGACAGTGTTGTCAAACCAGTCGTACCATATGCCTTCCGGGAGATAGACGGTACGGGCTGTTGCGCCGGGCTCATATACCGGGGCTATCAGCAGATCACGTCCCCACAGGTACTGGTCGGCCATACCGGTTGCCTTCGGGTCATCCGGATAATGGAGCCACATTGCCCGCATCATGGGCATACCTGTCTCCCTTGCCTCCCATGCCAGCGTGTAGTTGTATGAAAGAAGCTGATACCTCAGCTCGGCGTACTTTCTGCATACAGGTTCGATGGCAGGATTATTGAGCTCATCCGGTGAAGGATTGTACATTTCAGTGTTTTTTGCCGGGATATTCCGGTTGTTGTCTTCCCGCGGCCCCATGTCTGAGAGGCCCCATCCCCAAGGCAGTATCGTCCACCATGTCCGCCCGTGTGACCTGAAGGAGGGGCAGAAAGCCCCGAACTGGAACCATCTTGCATACATCTCCCCTGTCCGCCTGTTACCCGGATAGAACCCCCCGATATCAGATCCCCAGAACGGCGAAAGGCTGAGTGAGTGGTTTATCCCCACCGCTATCTGCCCCTCGAGAGTCTTCCATGACGACTCGGTATCACCTGACCATACCCATCCGCCCCACTGTGCAATGCCTAGATGGCCGTTACGGTGAAGGCTCCACGGGCGAATGTCAGGCTGTGTGTAAACCGGCCCCTCGTAATAGAGCCTGTGCCTGGTGATCCTCTCGCAGAGGTTGAACCAGTCACCCTCGTCGGGCCACCAGGCATCTATTCCGGTTTTGACAAGTTCAAGATGCTGATTCCAGTATGTCAGCAGATGACTCTCATCAGTTATTTCACCTGTTTCCGGAGGAATGGTACCGTGCAGGGTCGGCAGCCTGTCCCTGTCCCAGGGTACGATATGGGTTATTACCTTTACATTAAGGTTATGAAGATCAGAGATCACCTCGGCCGGTTCACGCTTGAAAACCTGCGGATTGAACTCAAACGAGGGTTGCTCGGTATTCCAGCCGCGGGGGCAGAACCCGGTGCCAAGATAAATTACGGCATCAAGGGGTATCCTCTTCTCCCTGAATGTTTTCACTATGTTCAGCATCTGGTCCTCATCCTGCAGGGTCCGGTGTGACTGCATGTACCCGAGGGCATACTTCGGGGGCAGTACCGCGCGCCCTGCCACAACTGAAACATCCTTCATGATATCTGCAGGATTCCCTGCATCAAAGACAAACAGATCATACAGGCCCGGTACAATCAGGTCAACAGGGGGTCTTCCCTGCACCTGGCTAACATATTCCCTCCTGTGCCTGACCGAGTCACTCTTCAGCACAGGAGGTTCCCATGGGATGAAATAGCCTGTACGTTCATCCCGCAGATCCACCCGGACCCAGGGTGCAGGCATATATAATCCCCAGCCTGAAGTCCCGACAAGAAATGCAACCGGGTTACGGGAACCGTAGGCGTTCGACTGCCACCTGGGAACCATATCATGAAGTCTTCCCCTCCGGTCAAACTCGATTTTTTCATTTTGCCAGTCCCTCCCCATTCTCGGGCCGCCTTCACCCATGCCCAGCACGGGGCCGTCACCGACAAGGAATGAGACTCGACCGTCAGGAAGAAATGTGACAACCTGCACCGTATCTTCATCTTTATCAAGAACGGTAACTGACAGAGGATCAGGTGTGACTTCCAGTCTGAATGCTCCAACCCGGCCGTTGTACTCTTTCCTGACTGAGGTCAGGCTCAGGGCAGGCCTGCCGGCTTCTCCGTCGGCTAGAAGGGGGGTCTGAAGGGTTTGCATTTCAACATTTACAGGCCTGAGTGTGATCCGCAGGCTGTTTTCACCGGCTTCCCTGATTTCGAGGACTGACCGGTTGCCCATCGAGACAATCCGTTTTGAGCAGCCTGTAAAGAGAATGACTGAAAGTAGGAAAAGCGAACAGGTCATAAAGACCGGAGTACTCCTGTGGCTCATGGTATCAGATGAATTTTAGCAACAAATAAGCATAAAAAAAGCTGCAAACCGCAGCTTTTATATTTAATTAACATCGCCTATCAGGCTCCGATGAGTTTCTTGTACGCTTCGGCATCAAGAAGACCGTCTGCCTCAGAGGCGTCAGAAAGCTCAACCTTTATCATCCAGCCCTTGCCGTATGGATCACTGTTGACAAGTTCCGCTGCTGTTTCAAGCTCTTCGTTCTTCTCCTTAACCGTCCCGCTGACAGGCATGAAGAGGTCAGACACGGTCTTGACGGCTTCCACCGTTCCGAAGACCTCACCCTGGCCAAGCTCCTCGCCCACGGTCTCGATCTCAATGAAAACAATATCACCCAGCTCATGCTGTGCAAAATCTGTGATACCTACAGTTGCTTCGTTGCCTTTGATAAGAACCCACTCATGATCCTTGGTGTACTTCAGGTTTGTCGGGACATTCATTGCTTGATATTTTTTTGTTAGACTTTGATCTTCAGATGTCAGGTTGTCAAAAATACATCTTTTTTAATATTTATACCCTGACAAAGGCTTTTTTTAATCCGTGACCGGGCTGTTACTGCACAAGGGTGAACCTCAGGCTGAAGCCGAAATTGGTATTGGACGTAAGGAAAGTGTTGGCAACAAACGGGTCATTCAGCGTATGGTCTGCATAGATCTGCAGGTTGAACCTGTCACTGAGGACATAGTCAGCGGTGGCGCCTATTGTAAAGACCCTCTGCCCTGCCACAGGCTGGTTCACCTCTTCAATGAGCTTGCGGGCCAGCGTCTTGTTGTCCCTTATTGAAAAGTCGAGCTTCAGGTTAAGATCGCTCTCCAGTGCTCTCTGACCGGTCCGTGAACGGAGGGTGATAGCTACATCATCAAAGCGGTAGCCTGCACCGATTGTGATCTCATCATTCCTGATGTCGGCAACCTGGTTGCTTGTAAGGTTCAGGGTGACGGTGCGCGACTTCCGGTATTCGATCCTTGTCGTCAGTGAGTTCTTCCAGCCAAGATCGATGTTGATGAACGGGCTGAACTGCTCATTGATTGTCACAGTATTTATCTCGTACTGCGGAATGAAGTTCGACTTGAGGTCGCGGATGCGGCTGATGCCTGACTCATCCGGATTATAATACAGGCTTGTGTTGAACGAGCCAATAGTATATGTTGACCTGTACTGGTGTGAAAGGCTTACGGAATTGAATACCTTCCTCACGGCCTCGAATTTGGTCAGCCCCTCGAAATTGATCCTCCAGTTTGGCATCATGTGAAGCATCGACGGGAACGGCGACAGCGATATCTTTTCAGGGTCTCTTTTCGTGTAGGCGGCCAGGAAGGCAGGAACAAGCACCTCGCCTGAAGTGATTCCGTAACCGCTTGCATACGGACCGGAGATCTGCTCGCCGGTAACAGGATCATAGTCAGGGTCATACGAGGCGTCTACCCGCATCCGCTCATCAGCCCTTCTCTGTGATATTATAGCTGTATAATCACGGAAGCGCTCGAAGGTGCCGGAGACATAGTCGCCTGACTTCGGTATCTTTTCAAATGCAGTGCCCCATGATACAACCGAAATTGTGAAGTTCCCGGTGAGGCGGGTGTTCCTGGTGCTGTCAGGGAAGTTGCCGTTGCGGTCAGCCCTTAGGTAGGAAGAGAGTGTCTCGGAGTAACGGCGGTCAGCTGTGATATCCATCCGCAGGCCGGGGAACGGCTCCACGTTGGCCCTCAGGTTTATCTGCTCGCGCTTGCTGAAGGTGGCTGCATTGTTGAGGAGGGTGTCGGTGGTGATCCAGCCGTTCAAAACAGCCTCATCAAAGAACCTCTCATCAGTAAGCCCCATCAGGAAGCGCCAGCCCGGTGAGGCCATGCCGCCGTAATTCTGCTGACCGAGGAAAGAGGTGCCAGGCATGTAACCCGGAAGAATGTGCCCCTGCTCTACTGTATATGTTGCCGAGACATTCCGGAGAGCCATCAGTCCGCGCACGAGGTACTTCCCTGCAATGCTCGCGATTCCCGGCTTCTTCTCAACCCTGCCCTTAATATCCACACTGGCATTGGAGACATCTTTGTCAGGGATGAAATCGATCCGCATGTCGGATACAACGTCAAATTTCCCGTTAACGACGGTGCCGTCAGGTGCTGTGACAGTGACTGTGACATCCCTGGTCTTCAGGTTATGGTTGATGATCCGTGGTCTTCCTGCCCTTAAGACGAGCCCTTTGCGGCTGTGGGTAACCTCCTCGTATCCCAGGCTCATGCGCCTCTGTGCCCCGGGCTGGGTTGAGGCCTCGACCTCCTTCAGGAACTTCACCTTGCTGTACAGGTTGGTGAGGTTGGCCTGCAGGGTGAACTGGCCGTTGTTCGAGTTCTTTATTATGTTTCCCGGCCTGATATTCAATGAGTCAGGGAAGACAGTCCCGGCCAGCCAGTCATACCTGGCGCTGTAACGGGCATTGGAGGTGACCCATGACAGCAGCGGCAGCTTGTTGACGGGAACGTTGTAATTGAAGTTCAGGAGGTGGTAATAGTTTGTCGTGCGCCCGAAGTCGGCCAGGTTTGCCATCACCGAGTCACGCCAGGCGTCAAAGAGCTCCGGGTAACGCTTCCGGTCAACACCTCCCGCAGGTTCATCAATGCGGGCAATGCTGCTGGCGGTGAAGTCGACCTTCAGCTGCTTTGTTATATCATACTTGACGTCATAGAACCGGTTCCACTGGAAGTCCTTCGTAAAGACAGGCTCTATAAGGAGATTCGGGTTATTGATGTTCCGTGTCTTGACCTCATTATAATACCTGTACAGGTCAGTGCGGACCGTGATATGCTTCGGGAAGAGGTATATATTGAAGTCCTTAATAAGCCTGAATGCCGGGGAACTGAAAAGGCGGGTCTTCTGGAAGGGGGTGAAGTTTTTCGGTCTTGCTTCAAAATCATAGGATATACCCCCCCTGTAGGTCCGCTCCACGTCCACTTCGGTGCGCGGATCGGTGTTGTACACCTCGTTGAAGGCATAGCTGGCAGTGAGGTTGGCCGGATCCCAGGCATGCGGTTTCTCCCCTCTTTTTGTGGTACCTGCGTTGCTGACAGTCAGGGTACGCCGGCGCGAGTACTCTTCAGACAGGTTAAGTATGCTGTCACGCTCTGCCTTTGTGTCCAGGTTGTCAAGGGCATCATTGAGCAGAATGTCAGGGTCAAGCGGGTCATACTGCGGCCTGACGCGGTTCTCCGAATAGCCCATGTAAACAGGAATGCGTATGCCGGCCTTCTCCGGGAAGAACTTGCCGAGCTCGAGGTTGGAGGATAGGTCATACTGTATCACCTGCTCCATGCTCCGCTGGCTGACGTTCTTGTCGATGCTTCCCCATCCCGGAGTGCTGGTCTGACCAACCATGTTAAGGGTTCCAAGGTCAGCAAGGCGGGCCTGCATCTGTGCATTGGCTGCCCAGCCTCCCTCTTCGCGGAAATCGCTGAGGCGTAGCTCGTTGATCCATACCTCCGCTGACCGCGGGGCACCGTCGTCAGTCTGGGGACGGCGGGTACGGATGGGGTTCCTGACACCGACCATCACAACCCTCACATTGCTGAGGTTGGGACTGCCGCTTACGGAGATACGTACGTTGCCCGACTGCACTGACCAGATATCGGCTTCGCTTATTACCGATCCCGGGACGCGCATCGCAGCATCACGGGCCTGCTTCGCGTCAAGCAACTGTGAAAGGTCAATGTCTATCTTGTTCTCCTCAGGCCATACTATCGCCCTCTGCTCCTCAACGTCATTGTTGTACCGGCCGTAAGGGGTCAGCTTAAGGGGTATCTCATATTCGTAAAAGTTGCCGCGGTAGTCGGAACCAAGCCTGACAAAAACGGTCACTTCATCATCCTGCAGCGGTTCACCGATGAGCGCTTCGGCATGAACCTCCATCTTCAGCCTGCGGTACTGGCGCATGTCAAGGGTGACGTTCTTGTATGTGGCCCTGGCATCACCGTCGGCGAGGTTGCGGACCCTGAGCACCATCGACTGCTCATTCAATTGGCGGAGCTGCGGGTTGGCAGGGTCAATGACACGGTCAAAACCGGGAGGCAGCACGTAGTTAACAGGCTCCTTGCCGGCATTCTCCTCAATGCTCACCGAACTGATCTCAAAGGTGCCGTCATTCTCTTCGGGAACCGTTATGCGCTCTCCACCCTCAAAGAAGGTGAGGTTGTACTTGCGCCATTCCGACCTGACAAGCTCCAGGCGGGCAAAACGCATGATGACCTCCTCATCGAAGTTGCGCATGAAAAGACGCAGGAACCTGATCGACTTGAAGTCGCGTATCGATCCTACAATCCTCTCATAGTCAGTGACAGGAATCTTGAACTGGTACCATTTTACAGGCGACTTGTCGCCGTTGGCGAAGGTGGCTGTATACTCAAGCTCGTCAACTATAAAGTTTTTCCCCACAACCATATCCTCCGGCCTCAGGCTTACGTGATACTGGTAGTAGCTTTCCGTCTCACTCAGGGTGTTGTCACGGTTGATGTCCTCCATGTCAGGCAGCGTCGACCCGCTTGTAGGATATGACTCCGAAGACATCTCGGAGGTGGGTGAGTTACCCTCAGTACCGTTGAATTTCTTGTACCGCTCAAGTATCCCAAGCTGCAGAAGATCGTAATCAGAGCCCCTGAAATAGTGGAAGTCGTCATTTGCAGGGTCCTCAAATATTTTATCAAGCACCTCGGGGCTCACCACCGCACCCACAGCCTGAAGGTAGGAATCAAAGAATGACACTTCATCCTCGTTGCCGAGACCGTCGAGTCCTACATCCTGGTAACGGCGTGAATCGATGTTGTTGTCAAAGGCATGCACAACGGCCTGCACCGTGGGTACGCGCCCCCAGACCGTTGTATCCACGTTTACGATCAGTGGCGAGGTGGGCAGCCCGTTCTCAAACTGCTTCCGCGAATCGCGAAGTATGTCCTCCGAAATGTTGCCAAGGTTGAAATAAAGATCTCCCCCCTCATGGTCTGGATTCTCAACGAAGGGATCCATGACCCAGAACTTGATGTACTGGATGTTCGCCGACTCGAAGTCATTTGTCAGCAGTTCCCGCATCATACCTCCCCACCGGGTTCTGGGAGTGTTCAGCAAACCGTCCGGACTGAGCCCCGCCGAATAGGCTCCGGGAAGGACATCAAAGTTGTACGGTCCCCGCTCTTCAGGATAGAATGCCACGTTGAGCACCGAGATGTTGGTCGGGATACCGCTGGGCGACTCCTTGTAGGGGAAGATCTCGGTCTCGTAGATTTCCCTCACGAAGTGGCTCGACTGGGTGTCAGGGTTGGAGCGGATGTGCCCGGGCGTGGTTGACCCGTTTCGGAGGAAGAGCGGATCAATAACATACCATGCCAGCCTTGCACGGTTGAAGCCTGACCGGATGTCCTTGCTAAGCCTTGCCTCCGGGAAGAAATGATCCTGCCCCTGCGGCACGCTGGCCAGTGACCAGGCATTGAAAGCCCTGAGGTCTAATGATATCTCGCTGGCTTCAAAGTCATCGATGTAGACCGCCCCCTCCGAAGTGATTGCTTTGCTGTGCCCGGGTACCAGGTGGGCGAACTCGCCGAAGAAGTTGATTGAGGAGGGAGCGTTCGTTTCGATGAACGGAAGCCAGTCGATGGCATTCGTAAGAAGCTGTGACTCAGACCTGTATGACGCATCAAAACCGTAGATTGTGTTGGAAATCGGGTCATCGCCGTATGTAACCTTCTGGGTATATGGCCTCTCGGTGAGTCTGAGCACTGTACCTCCCAGGTTAAACCTGTCAGAGAGGCGGTAATTGAGATGGGTTCCGACAAGAGTCTTGGTCTGCAGCCCGAAGAACTGATTGCTTTCAAGTGATACCTGGACGGGTGTCTGCGACTCAATGATTGCCGAGTTGATTATCTTGACGGAACCCATGTTGTAGTCAACGGTGTAATCAACGTTTTCGGTCAGCGTGACCCCGCCGGCGGTCACCTTGACGGACCCGGCCGGTATGTTTGCAACGTTGAGCCTGATTTCGGAGCCCGAAGCCGATGTGAACTGTCCGCTGAGGACATACTTGTTCTTCTCGGCCATCTGCCTTGCAACAGTCTGGGTGGAGTCATACAGCTCCGTGAACACGTATTTCCTTATCTGCTCAGGATCAGTTATGTATTTAAGCAGGTGCCGTCCGAACGGCTCCAGCACGGGGAAAATTATCCTCCCTTTCTCCGCCATCACTGTAATTCCGTCAACGAAGTCGAACAGCCCGTCAGGCTGCCTGTCGAGCTGTGAGTTCAGCTGGTCAAGACCAAGGGCCTGCAGCAGCACCTGGCCGTCAAGCGGAGTGCCGGGCAGGTAGTTGAGTGCATTTCCGGTCGCGTCATCCTGGTACAGGATGTTGACCTCGAAGTTCTTTGGTTCAATCCTGCCGGAGCCGACGTTGTAGATGTTCTTCATCATCAGCTTCCAGGTGGGTATCTGCGGGCTGAGGGTAGTTCCCTTGATGAGCTTGAGGATGAGGGCGTCAGGAGCCGTGATACCGTCAGTGGAGAATTCACCCACCTTGAAGACCTGACCGTTTAAAGTGTATTCATAGGCTACAGCCAGCACCTCGTCATTGTTCAGGGCAACGTTAAGGGATATATACCCCAGCTGCCTGTTGATGCTGTACTCCCGTTCGGTAAGCTTGCGGGCGTTCTCGATCTTCTCATAGTCACGTCCTATCTGGAACCCGGGGTACAGTCCCGAAAAGGCATCTGCCACCTGGTCAATGTTCCTGATAGCTGAGTAGGTTGTATTCAGCTGTTCATACAGGCCGTTGGTGTTGTTGGAAGGGTTGACAGGGGCGCCGGGGATGCCCTGAAACTCCGGAACGGTGTTGTAAATATTGGACTGGCCTTCGGCAAGGTCAACAAAGGCGACGATGTTCCGGTTGCTCACATCTTCAAACCGGCTTGTCTGGTTGGTAATCCAGACCTCAATTTTCTCGATGTTCAGGCCCGTGCTGACAATGGGCAGGTTCGAGAGGGCCCCGTCAAAATTCTCCCTGAACTGCTGCGAGAGGAAGAAGTGCCGGTTGGCCTCGTAATTGTCAGCCGTAATCTCGTATTCGCTTATCTGTGAGCCACCCTTGACTTCCACAACTGATGACTCACCCTTCTGCTGGGAGAAGACGGTTGTCATCGTAAGCTTGCCGAACTGAAGTTCAGTCTTGAGGCCGAAGAGGCTGTAGCTTCCGGTGATGAGGGTGCCGTTAAGGGGGAGGGTCACGTCGCCCGCCTCAATCTTTTTGATTATCTCATCTTCCTTGCCGGAATATTCGAGCTTGGTCCTGTTCTCGAACTCGAACATCGCCTCGGTGTTGTAGTTGATCCCCAGCTGCATCTTGTCGCCAATGGTGCCGGTGACATTCATCTGGATCTTTTCCTGGAAGTCGAAGGTGGGGATTGTCCGGAGCCTTTCGGAGAGTGTGGGGTTTTCGGTATGTGATATGTTGATGCCAAAGATCAGTTCGGCAGATCCCTGCGGGACGATGTTTATGACGTTGCTGCCGAAAATACGGTCGAAGGTCTCACCTCCCACCTCTATCTGCGGTATCAGTGATGACCTGTAGCCGGTTGCATCACCGCGAAGGCTGGCGTCCCAGTACTCCCGCATCGCCTGGTTGAATTCCCATTTGCGGTACTCCCCGGCCGACATGTAGACAGGCCTGCGGAAATCCAGCTCACCGGCCTTCTGGTAGATAATGTACTGGTTGTTTTTACCGTCGTATTCGACCCTGGTCCTGACGTTTGAAGGATTGCTGAGGAAGAGGGGAGATGACTTTTTTGCATTCCACGGATAGGCCGGGTCACTGTTCAGGCGGAGGAGTGAATCTCCGGGATTTGTCTGGGCATTTATGACAAATGAAGAAAGGGAGAGGATAATCAATAGCCCCACCCTGATCAAAAGACCTCCAGTATGTGTAGAAAACTGCAATCCGGCACCCTGTTTATAGCAGTTTCAGCGCCTTCCTGACTATCTCTTCCACCTGGAGTTTCCTGTTTTCCCTGAGGATGTTATCAATAACCTTTGAGGCGCTGCTCCTGGCAAATCCAAGCATCACTAAAGCAGATAACGCTTCATCGCGTGATGTATTGTCGGAAAATGCAAGAATTTCGCCGGCACCGGCATGTTTTCCTATTTTGTCTTTCAGGTCAACAATTATCCGCTGGGCGGTCTTAAGACCTATCCCCTTGACACCCTTGAGTATGGCCACATCACCGCTGATAATTGCCTCCCTCAGGTCAGCCGGAGCCACCGATGAAAGCATCATCCTCGCTGTGCCGGCACCCACGCCGTTAACAGTTATAAGCTGCCTGAAGAGCTCCCGCTCGTCGGCAGTGGCGAAACCGAACAGGATATGTGCATCCTCACGTATTGACTCATGGACAAGAATCCTGCACGAGGCCGCCATCTCCAGGGCAGCGTATGTGTTAAGGGAAATATTCAGGCTGTAACCTATGCCGTTGCACTCAACCACCACGAAGGCAGGATTGAGCTCGGCGACTTTGCCGGTTATATAATCGATCATAATGCGTGGTCGTCTGTTTCTGTCTCGGGCGGGAGCTCGTCAACATGTTCCGGATGTATCTCAATCTTCTGCGGTTGCAGCGGGTTGCGCAGCAGTTCATCGTACATCTCACGGTTACGGAAGATATCGACGGCAGAATAAAGCGCCTGGCGCATCGAGTTACCCGAGGCTTCGTTCTTGCCGGTAATGTCAAATGCAGTGCCGTGTACCGGCGAGGTGCGTATCACCGGAAGTCCTGCCGTGTAATTGACGCCGGTATCAAATGCAATGGCCTTGAAGGCTCCCATCCCCTGATCATGGTACATTGCAAGTACCGCATCAAAACGTCTGAAGGCGCCTGACCCGAAGAACCCGTCAGAGGAGTAAGGTCCGAAGGCAAGTATCCCCTCTTCATTGGCCCTGGTGATTGCCGGAATTATTATATCCCTCTCCTCATTCCCGAGCAGGCCGCCGTCACCGGCATGGGGATTTAGACTCAGCACGCCTATCCGCGGCCCGCGGATGGCAAAGTCCTGCAGAAGTGACCTGTTAAGGAGCCTGAGCTTTGTAAGGATACTGCCGACAGTGATCGCCCCGGGAACATCTTTGAGCGGCAGATGCTCTGTCACAAATCCGATCTTCATGCTCTCCGAGATCATCAGCATCAGAGCCTCGTGTGCTCCGGCCTTTGACCTGAGGTAATCAGTATGACCGGTGAAACGGAATTTGTCACTCTGTATGTTGTTCTTGTCAATCGGTGCAGTGACAAGCAGATCTATCCTGCCAGCCGTCAGGTCAGCGACAGCAGCCTCCAGCGCCGCAAGAGATGCCTGTCCTCCCTCGGGGGTTGACTTGCCAAGCTCCACCCTGACATCATCGCCCAGGCAATTGACAAGGTTAACCTTCCTGGGGTGGGCCTCAGCAACCGAGCGGATGTTGTTGAAATTGAAATTGGTGATATTGAGCACCTTGCGGTGATAGGCAGCCACCTTGGGCGATCCGTACACCACAGGTACACAGAGATCGGTAAGGGCAGGATCAGAAAGGGCTTTCATGATGATCTCATAGCCGATGCCGTTTATGTCTCCCTGGGTGATCCCTGCGACTATTGTTTTTTTATCCATTGTGAATCATGTCTGATGAACAGCAAAGAGGCTGTTCAGGGTGGTAAAGTTAATCAAATTATTGAATGGATTTGCTTTAATATATTACCTTTACGCACTCCGGCTACAATGCGCAGGAGGTCACAGGATGGGAATCAGAGAACAGATATATGACAGGCTGGCCGGTGGTGGCCGCCTTACGGTTGAAGAGGCACTCAGCCTCTGGGAAGAGGCTCCCCTGGAGGAGCTGATGTACGTCGCCGACCAGGCAAGGCGCCGTCTCCATCCCGGCAACAGGGTCGGGTGGATGATTGACCGAAACGTCAACATCACCAATATCTGCTTTTCGCAGTGCCGCTTCTGCAACTTCTGCACAACGGCGAAGCATGACGACGCCTATGTGACCACTGACGAGGAGTATGACCGTAAGATCGGGGAGCTTGTGGCCCTGGGAGGCGACCAGCTTCTGCTGCAGGGAGGGATGAACCCAGCGCTGGGACTCGACTTCTACACGGGGCTCTTCAGAAGACTCAAGAGCCGCTGGCCGGGTGTGAAGCTTCACGCCCTTGGACCACCCGAGGTTGCATGGCTGGCGAAAGCCGAGAAGATGGGGTTCCGTGAGGTGCTCGCGGCCCTTCGCGATGCCGGCCTTGATTCACTTCCGGGCGCCGGGGCCGAGATTCTCTCAGACAGGGTCAGGAAACTTATTTCACCGGTAAAGGCCACCGTCGCCGAATGGCTCGGAGTGATGAGGGAAGCACACAGGCTCAACCTGCCCACATCGGCCACCATGATGTTCGGACATGCCGAAACCGTGCAGGAGCGGCTCATACACCTCGACCTGCTGCGCAAGCTCCAGGATGCCAGGCCGGAAGGTCATGACGGTTTCATCACCTTCATCCCGTGGCCGTTCATGGACCGCGGCACCAGGCTGGCCGAGAGGGACGGCATACGCAGCACCGCCACCGCCGCAGAATACCTGAGACTGATTGCCGTCAGCAGGCTGATGCTTGACAATATTCCTAATATACAGGCGTCGATCCTGACTGTGGGCAAGGAGACTGCAATGATCTCGCTTCACTGCGGAGCCAATGACCTCGGATCTGTGATGATAGAAGAGAATGTTGTGAGTGCCGCCGGTGACCCGTTCCGCGTAAACCCTGAAGCCATGCAGCAGATAATCCGCGAGGCAGGGTTCATTCCGGTCAGGAGGGACCAGAGGTATGTTCCTGTTGAATAAGGCAGCAGGCAGTCAGCAGTTGTGCAGGGTGTGTCTGGTACCTATTCCGGGAGTTTTTTTACCGTATACATCAGTGCCTCTACCTGGCGGAGGAGTTCCCGCTTGTCTTCACGCGGGGCATATACGAAACCGGTGACAACCACCGCCCTTGTTGTGGCAGAATCAATGAAGGCATACGAGATGAACGGGCCTCCCATGAAGCCACCCTCAAGCGTCCATAACCCTCTCATCTCAATGTAATCTGTTTCATTGCGCCTGAAAGAGCGGCAGCTGACGGGAACCTGCTGCTCAATGACCATGAATGACCCGCCGTCAGGCCCCTTAACCTCATCTGACATGCGCTTCTGGGTGAGATCGGCAAGTTCAACACACCCTATCCTCGAGGTAGTCCGGTCAGTGACTGATACCATGACAGACTGGGTTGTTGAAGGTGTTTCAAGCGATATCATCATGACTCCTTCCCGGTTGAAATCAGGTTTCCATCCTGCCGGAAGAACCAGCTCCCAGGTGGTTTCGCCGGCATTAAGGATGCTTCTTTCCTTTCCTGCAGAGGAGGTCAGCCACTCTGTAAGACGTTCCCGTTCCGCATTGTTGATGCTTCGCCGGATGGCTTCTCCGTTTTCCCTGAGTGCTGCTGCCAGCGAAGCCGTATCAGGTGCAGATACCGTTACCACAAGCTGGGTTTCGGCCCATTTGTTGCGCACGTAGGTTACAACAGGCTTCTCAAGTCCCGGGTCAGTGCTGACCTGTATTATATTACGATGAGCAACATACACATCACGGAATCCTTCAGGACGGATGGGAAGAAGCGTGAATGCCAACTCGGGCTGAGGGAGACCGATGAGATACGGACTGACATGGTTCCTTACAGCAGCGCCGGGACTGCCGTCCCACATGTATTTATCCATAACCACCAGGACCTCCCCGGTGGTTCCGGTCACGTTCGGAAGGGTTCTTGTAAGCGACGAATCACCGCATGAGGTGAGAAACGCCGTCATTATAAGCAGGTAAATCTGGTATCTTTGCATGTCAGTTATTTTGAAACAAAAAGCCTGCACTTGCATGCAGGCTTAAATATAAGGCTTTATTTCCCTATTTTTCCCCTGTGGTGCCCTTATCGGCATCATCACCAGTGTCCTTGGCTTTCTTAAACTCCTTCAGTCCCTGCCCTATCCCCTTCATCAGCTCGGGAATCTTGCGACCGCCGAACATCAGAACCACTACCAGAAGTATCAGGATTATTTCAAGAGGTCCGATTTTTCCCATTTCTCTGTGATTTTATTTTATGCAAATGTACAATTCTTTCCCATCCGTTGTTCACCTGACAGCAATTATCATTTCCGGATAAGTTTCAGGATGTCATTTCCGTTGGCGAAGATAAGCAGTGCAAGAAGTATTATCATCCCGGCAATCTGGGCATATTCAAGGAATTTGTCACTCGGTTTCCGGCCTGTCACCACCTCGAAGATCAGGAACATGACATGTCCGCCGTCAAGGGCCGGAATCGGCAGAATGTTCATCACCGCCAGTATAAGTGAAAGGAAGGCCGTGAGATTCCAGAACGACTGCCAGTTCCATTTGCCGGGGAAGATGCTTCCGATTGTTATGAATCCTCCCAGTGATTCATAGCCTTTTGTATCCTTTGCGAATATCAGCTTGAACTGCTTCAGGTAGTCACCCGTGGTCTTCCATCCCTTCGAGATCCCGGCGGGGATCGCCTCGAGGAAGTTGTAGTGTTTGGTACTTAGCTCGAAGATATTGGATGATTCGCGGTAAACGCCAAGGATCCCTGCCCCGGTGGTATTGACTGTAATATCTTTCAGCTCCTCTCCCCTCTTCACGGAGACAGTGACGGGTCCCGACTTATGATGTGCCAGGTATGACTGGAACTCATCATACCACATGAAGGGATTGCCGTCAAGGGCGATTATCTCATCACCGGGGAGAATGCCGGCCGCGGCGGCAGGCGACTCGTCGGCCACCTCCGCGATCAGAAACGGCCCGAACGGGATTCTTGCATCAATTATATCCGGATTCTTGAGAAGAGCCGGAATGAACTCACGCAGGATGGGAATATCAACCACTTCACCGTTGCGGTCCACAGTAATCACCTGACGTTCATTCAGAAGTATATCAGGGATTATGGCATAGAAGTTGTCAACCTGCTTTCCGTCAACGGTCAGTATCTTATCTCCGTTACGAAGTCCCATTGCATAACCGGTGGAGTCAGTCAGTATCCCGTATTTGACGTTTTTGGCAGAGAGGTATGTTTCTCCCCAGATGCTCAGGACGCCAACATAAATGAGAAGTGCAAAAATGAAATTGAAGAATACCCCTCCGAGCATGATCAGAAGCCGTTGCCATGATTTCTTTGACCTGAACTCATAGGGCTGCGGGGGAAGCTTCATCTGCTCGCGGTCCATAGACTCATCGATCATCCCTGAGATCTTCACATAGCCTCCGAGAGGTATCATCCCGATCCCGTATTCGGTCTCACCGTACTTCTTTTTGAAGATGGCCCAGGGCCAGTCGAAGAAGAGATAGAACTTCTCAACCCTGGTTTTGAACAGGCGGGCGAACAGGAAGTGCCCGAATTCGTGAACAATCACCAGGATCGAAAGGGAGAGAAGCAACTGCAGTATTTTTATAAGAACGGTCATTTTTTCTGAAGTTTGTTAATGTATTCGTTTGCGAGACTCCGGCTCCGGCTGTCGGTCTCAGAGTAAATGTCAAGGGAAGCTTCGCCGCTGAAAACCGTTTTCCCGAGCACGTGCTCAACGGTTCCGGCAATATCATTGAATCCTATCTGTTCCCGGAGGAATGCCGCAACCGCTTCCTCGTTGGCCGCATTCATTGCACAGGGCATATTTCCGCCGCTCCTGAGTGCCGTCCGGGCCAGTGCCAGGCATCGGAAACGGATGGTATCAGGTTCCCCGAAGGTGAGGGAGCCAATCTCCGCCAGGTCTGGACGGGGAAGCTCTGTTGCAACTCTTTCCGGGAAAGTAAGCGCATAAATGATTGGCAGTCTCATGTCAGGCACCCCCAGCTGGGCTTTCACTGACCCGTCAGAGAACTGTACCATTGAGTGAATGACAGACTGCGGGTGTATAAGCACATCAATCCGGTCTGCCGGTGTTCCGAAGAGCCAGTGGGCCTCGATGACTTCCAGTCCCTTGTTCATAAGTGTCGCCGAATCGATTGTGATCTTGCTGCCCATAGTCCAGTTGGGATGACGCAGCGCTTCCAGCGGGGTAACTTTGGCAAGTCGTTCGGCAGGGGTATCACGGAAAGGGCCCCCTGAGGCAGTGAGTATAATCCTCTCAACAGAGTTTTCAGGTTCGCCGTTAAGGCACTGCATGATGGCTGAATGCTCAGAGTCGACCGGCAATAGTCTTGTCCCGGTAAGGGCAGCGGTACGTGTGATCATCTCGCCGGCAACAACAAGGGTCTCCTTGTTTGCCAGCGCCACTTCCCTGCCTGCTGCCACAGCAGCAGCAGTGGGGCGAAGTCCGGCAAAACCGACCATGGCTGCAACTACTGTATCGATGCCGTCAGACGCAGCAACCTCCTCAACTGCCTTCTGCCCTGCCATCACCTCTATCCCGAGTCCGGCAAGACCATCCCTGACAACCTCGTAAAATGCTTCATTGCCTATCACAACCTTCCCGGGACGGCAGAGTCTTGCCTGTGCCATAAGGAGCTCCGCATTGTTTCCTGCAGTCAGGGCGGATACGGTGAAGAGGTCAGGGTAACGGGCCACAATACCCAGGGTCTGGGTACCTATCGATCCTGTAGAGCCTATGATTGCCAGTCGTTTATGCACCTTTCGCCCTCCTCTCAGAAGTATACGTACTGTGCCGGGTCAAGGGGTTCGCCGTTGTACCATAGCTCAAAGTGAAGGTGTGGCCCGGAGGTGTACAGCTCTCCTGAATCACCCACTATTGATATGGCCTCCCCGGCAGTGACCCTTTCACCCATCTCCTTAAGGAGCCTGGCGTTGTGCTTGTATACCGACACCAGGTTATTGGCATGCTGTATCATGATGACAAAGCCGGTTTCCATGGTCCAGCCGGTCATAATCACCGTACCGTCGAGGGTTGATGAGACTACCGCCTTTGGCTGGGTAACGATATCAGTTGCATAATGGCGTGTCCGGGTGTCATAGTTGCCTGATATCACCCCTTTTGCCGGGGGGAAGAAGTGTATGTTGGCAAGACTGGCAGCCTGGCTTTCTGAAGAACCGGACTGGGCCATGGCCGAAGCCGAGAGGCTGTACTTGTCTTCCGCTTCAACGCGGGCCCGGAACAGGGAATCCTCGGCGGATCTTCTGAATTCAATATTGCTGTAGTCACGGGTGGTGTCACGAAGTTCAACGGAGCTTATCGACTGTTTGCCCGAAATGACATCATTAAGGTCACGGAAATACTTGTCCCTGATGTCTATCTCATGCTCGAGGGAATCGAGCATTATTGCATTCATCAGGATATTACGCCGCATTTCAACATCCGGGTATCCGGGAATGAACTCCCTGAGGTTTGTAAACGCAATCAGTGAAGTGTTCAGTGCCAGGGTAACCACGAGCAGCAATGCGGCGGCAAGCAGCGCGTTGGCCCTGGAAAGCCTTATGCGCCACAGTTCCTCGAAGGTTGTGTCATTGAATATCGCAAACCGGAACCTGTCGCTCCATTTGCCTTTCCTCTTTTCGTTCTTTGCCATCTGATAATCTGACCGAAGGCACAAAGATAGCAATGATGTTGGAAATAAGGCAACAGGCAATAAGCAACAGGCAGAAGTGTTGACAATGCATCAAATAACTAATTGATAATCTGCTGCTTCACTATTGCCTCTTGCCTGCTGCCTACTGCCTGGTTAACTTTCCTGCTGGCCTACCACCCAATACCGTAATCCTCCCCGTGATTGCTTGATCCGCCCCAGAATGTGCCGTGGAGGCGGTCAAATCCTATGGCATTCACCGGACCGGAGGTCCGCTCCGCAAAGGAAAGTCTGTATCCCATTGATGACAGCTCCTTTCTGACCCACGGAGACATGCTGTTGTTCAGCACAAGACCTCCCGGAACCTTCTCATGCTCACCAAAGCTTGAATACATCTGCAGAGTCTTGAATGAGGGAGCCTCACAGGCTTCCTGGACAGTCATGCCAAACTCCACAACGTTCAGGAAGAACTGCAGCAGCAGCTGATCCTGCTCGTCGCCTCCCTGCTTCGCGAATGAGAGGAACGGTTTGCCATCCTTCATGGCGAGTGTGGGTGTAAGTGTAACGCGCGGCCTCTTGCCGGGCTCCACAACATTGAACGGATTTTCCTTCTCATCAAGGACAAAACTCTGCATCCTCTGGCTCATGCCAATGCCGGTGTTGCCAGCTATGCATGCCGGCACCCATCCTCCGCTGGGTGTGACGGAAACAACCCAACCCTCCTCGTCAGCTGCTTCGACAGAAGTTGTTCCTGACCGGAATGTGTCGAGGAAACGCTCATACTGTTCCGGGTCATCAGACGGATAAATGTTACGGGCATCTGCCTGCCACGTGTTCAGGAGGGTGGCAAAGGGATTCGTCTTTCCCTCAAACGGGTAGGGATCCCCAGGTCTGACTGCCGGGTCATTGCGGTCAGTCTTGATGAGTTTGCTCCGCTCCCGGGCATACTCCTTGGAGAGTAATCCCTTCATCGGCTCCTCTGGCGGGAAGGCCGGATCACCGTAATAAAAGTCCCTGTCAGCAAAGGCAAGGTTCATGGCCTGGTAAAGGGTATGGATATACTTCGTGGAATTGTATCCCATTTCCTTCAGGTTGAAGTTTTCAAGTATGTTCAGTGTCTGGAGCATTACCGGACCCTGTGTCCACTGCTGGAGTTTATAGACTTCTATACCTTTGTATTCAGTCATAAGGGGTTCTTCAATCTTCACCTGCCATCCGGCCAGGTCTTCTGCCGTGATCAGGCCGCCCTGTTCCTGGCAGCCCCGGGCAAACTCGGCTCCGATGTCACCCTTGTAGAACCGGTCATAGGCAGCATATATGGCTTCGCGGCGTGATTTCTTCTTCTTCAGCGCCTGCTGTTCGGTTTCAACCAGCTTTGTCAGGGTGGCCAGCAGGTCATTCTGTACGAATACCTCTCCTGCAGCAGGGGCCTCACGCTCTTCCCCGGCATGAGGCAGGAACACCTTTGCTGAGTAGGGCCATTCCTTTATCCTGTTCTTTCCACGCTCAATGGAATTTGCCGTCTGTGCTTCGATGGGATAGCCGGCCGCCATCTCCATGGCCGGGGCCAGCACCTCCTTAAGACTCATCGTGCCGTATTCGGCAAGCATTACCATCAGACCGCCGGGTGTTCCCGGAGTGACGGCTGCAAGCGGCCCGTATTCCGGAGGGTATTTGTATCCCTTAGATTTATAGAACTCCGCCGTGGCGCCGGTAGGAGCCACTCCAAGGGCGTTTATTGCAATGACCTTGCCGGTCTTCGGATTATAGATCAGTGCCTGGGTCTCACCGCCCCAGCTCAGAACATCCCACATGGTACAGGAAGCTGCCAGCATGGCGCAGGCGGCATCAACGGCGTTGCCGCCGCGGTCAAAGATCATGGCCCCGGCCGTTGCAGCCAGGGGCTTGCCCGTGATGGCCATCCAGTGCCTTCCGTGCAGCGGCGGCTTCTGGGTTGAGACCGGGAATGAGTTGAATGACTGTGAATGTGACATCATAAAAAGACTTAAAAGACAAATGGTTAAAACGACCTTCTTCATAACGGTTTGATTTAAAGTAACGGGAGGAAAAGGCTCCGTCCCTCTTTCGCAATTTCGCAAATAATTGTCTGAAAAGGGAGAAAAAAATATAATTTCGTCCGGATGAATTAAACAGAACCAATGAACGAATTTGACATCAAGGCAGCAGAGTGGGACAAGAACAGGATGCACAGCGAACGGGCCGGGGCCGTGGCTGCTGCTATAACAACTGAGTTGCCGCTCAACAAAAACATGGCCGCCATGGAGTTCGGGGCAGGGACAGGATTACTCAGTTTCATGCTCAGCGAACACCTCGGCAGCATCACCCTTATAGATAACTCTGAAGGAATGGTGAAAGTCCTCGGCGAGAAGCTGCAGGAGACAGATGGTGCTTCGATGAAGATCGTGAAGGCAGACCTGGAACATGAAGACTACACAGATGAGCACTTTGACCTGATTTACTCGCTCATGGTTCTTCATCATGTTCATGATGTTGAAACCATACTCGGGAAATTCAGCGCCATGCTCAGGCCGGGCGGCTACCTTGCCATTGCTGATCTTTACACCGAGGATGGCTCTTTTCACGGGCACGGGTTTACCGGGCACAAGGGCTTTGACACCGGAGTACTTGCATCACTCCTGGAGAAATACGGCTTCACGGAGGTTAAACACCGTACTGTCTACGACATAGAAAAGATGACAGACAACAATGAAAAGAAACATTTCGGGGTCTTCCTCATGACAGCAAAGAGAAAACAATAAAAGATAAACCGATAAGCTGATTTTAAAAATACCCGGATTCTGATGGCAAAAATTGAAATAACACTTGACGGCGGAAAGGCGGTAACCGCCCATATCAACGGAAAAACAATCAGGACTGACCAGTCGGTTAGGAACGGTGGCGGGGGTACGGCACCTGAGCCTTTCGAACTGTTCCTGGCATCCCTGGGAACCTGTGCGGGAATTTATGTCAAGTCTTTCTGCGACCAGCGGGGGATCCCTGCTGAAGGGATCAAAATCATCCAGTCTATGGAATTTGACCCTGAAAGGAGAGTCCCTTCGCGGTTTAAGCTTGATATCAGGCTTCCGGCCGGCTTCCCTGAAAAATATTCGGCTGCCGTTGTAAACGCTGCCGAACTATGCCTCGTCAAGAAGACAATCAATGCAGCACCCCTGTTTGAGGTGATCTCCACAAGGGTTGAAGGCTGACAGTCACAGTCGGTCTCAGTCACAGGGGCTCCGGATGTTTTCCGGCATTTTTCAGAACGCCTGCCCCGTCACAATTATAGCGGTATACATTATCTTTACCGGTCTGATTGTACCCATATGGACAAACCGAATTTTACACTGACTGACCCCGGTAAACTTAATGACAACCTCATCCGGCTGATCGCATCCGACTGGATGCTTGTGACAGCGGGCACAAGGGAAAAGTTCAACACCATGACCGCCAACTGGGGCGGAATGGGATATCTCTGGAACAAAAATGTGGTGTTCATCTTCGTCCGCCCGGAAAGGTACACCTATGAGTTCATTGAGAGCAGTGATGGTTTCACGCTGACCTTTTTCGATGACCGATACCGTGATGCATTAAACCTGTGCGGCATAAAAAGCGGCAGGAACTGTGACAAGGTAGCGGAGACCGGGCTGACACCGTTCTTTACCGGATCAGGATATCCGGCTTTCGCCGAAGCACGGATTGTGATTGAATGCCGGAAGCTGTACGCTGATAAACTCAGGCAGGAAGCATTCATTGACTCCGTACCTATGAAGAATCATTACGGCAACAATACAGGAATGCATAAACTTTATATTGCAGAAATCACCGGAGTATGGATTAAATAGCCCGGCAGTGCAGCCACTAATTTGCCGTTGCACTTCCTCCAGGCAATTCCGGCGATAACCCGCCACATCTGTTACTTACAGCCTATCATTTCCCGGCAGCCAATCCGTTCAGGTAGTCGCCAAGGGCAGCAATATCAGCTGCTGATTTAAAATTAACTTCTCCTGACCCGGTGTACTGCTCAATACCCTGTTTGAATTCAGGCAATATCTTCATCAACTGCCTGGCATTTGTGAATCTCCTCTGGCGGTCACCCCTGCTGACCACGAATACCGAGGCAGGCTTCAACTCACCTTTATCCGGAATTTCCAGGTGAACCACCTCGCCGTACATAGGATTTGTTTCATATCTCCTGTAACTGGTAGGGCCCACAGTCTGTGAAGTCCTGCCGTAACCGACTTCCTGCCCTTCAGGTACGAATGTTACGCGATTCTGAATGTAAAATGTAATCTCACCCGAGGAAAGAATTTCGCAGAAGATACGGTCAACCGGAACAAATATCCTGTCTTCTATATATACCGTATCAATGAGATCAGGGTCTCTTGCATACCTGTAGGAACCATTGAATTCTGTAACCATTCTTTCTTCCAGCATGTTGTAATTCAACATTGCAGGGACTGAGGGTCCTTCCTTCATAATTATCACACCCTTCCTGAAATCCGGGAACAGGAAATGAGGAAGAGGATTCTTCCTTTCCGTCTGGCCTGACATACCTGTTGAGACAAGGCCAAACGACAAGGTAAGTGCTGTAACAAGTCCGTAACCTATCTTTTTCATTTGAGTTAACTTAGCCTTTCATGGTATTTCTTATGGTCAAAGTCTCTGTCTATCTCAGCGGATCCGGGCTGTTTGCCATGCTGACCACTGTCATGAACAGCAGCTGGGCAAGGTCTTCCATTATCTCCGGCTTGATTATATCGAGGTTGTCAAGGGGGATATGATAGTAATTCTCCGAACCGTAGGTTGAGAAGCTGAGTGACGGAACACCGGCTGACAGAAACCTTGCAGCATCGAGGCGCGGCCTTCCGAGGTTGGAGAAATACCCGGTTGAAAGGGGCCTGTGGACGTATTTGCCGTTAGCCTCCTCCACATATGACCAGAGCTCAGGGTAGTTGGTCCCCGCCGCAGCCCTTATAGAATGCCCTATACCGACACCGTCCATATTCAGCAGGACGCTCTTCCCGAGAGGCACCACCGGCCGTTTTATGTACTCAAGAGATCCCGCCACAGCCTGCTCCTCAGCTCCGAAGGAAAGAAACATGACCGACCTTTTCAGAGGTATTTCGTTGGTGGCCAGAGCCTTCGCAACACCCATCATCACTGCAACGGCAGAGGCATTGTCATTCGCACCGGGGATAATATCATAGCACATTCCGAGGTGATCAAGATGTGCACCTATGATTATCGTTTCATCCTTAAGGACCGGGTCAGTCCCTTTCAGCATCCCGATAATGTTGCTCCCCTTCCCGTCAGGGAAATGTTTCGTACTCATTTTGACTGTGACAGTCTTCTTTGTGTTGAACGATGCCGGCTTAAGTAAAGAGTCAATCTGCCTTACAAGGTCACGGTGGTTGAATCCTGTGCCGGCAAAGATGTCATTCACAACTGTGTCACCGACGTGGACATACACGAAGTTTTCATGATAGCCGTTGTTGGGGTTGGCCAGGGGGCCGTAGTTGTAGATCATACCGATTGCCCCGTGTTCAACGGCGTTTGCAAGTTTATACTGATGGAAGGAATACTCATACCATGGTGTGAATTTCTCCGGTCCGGCAGCCGGGCTGACCGGTGATTCCCTTTCAATAAGAACAATCTTGCCCTTTACATCCACTGCCCTGTAATCGTCATAGCCCAGCTCCGGCGCGGTGATTCCATAACCTGCATATACAACCTCCCCGGTCACTTCGCCGTTGCCTGATGTTGAACCGGGCATATATTCCGTCATGTACCTGTAATGCTTAAGCAATTCACCATCTTTTTTCAGCGGTATGTGCAGGGTCAGACCGCAGTCAGGGTAAATCAGCGTATACGGGATATTGAACCACTGGAACCAGCCTCCGTCTTCGCCGGCGGGTGAGACACCCCAGCTCTCAAGTTCGCCGGCCAGCCATTCGGCGCATTCCTGGTATTCTGCTGTGCCCGTCAGCCTCCCCTTATACTTTTCATCACACTGAATCTGAACATATTCCAGAAGGTCATGGCTTGATATTGTATGCATGGCCTTAAGCAACGCCTCTTCCGGGATCTCCTGCGAACGGCAGGGAAGCGCAAAAACCAGTACCGCAATAACCAGAATATACTTTCTCATATCATTAAGATTTGAATAATTATTCCTCTCATGTAATCCCTTCCGGATAAATAAAACTGACAGGTCAGTCACTGCCTATACCGGTCAGCCGCTGTAACCGAAAACAGGATGCCTCTCCGCCGCCATCATCACAATTCTCTTAACCATCTGGCCGTATGAATAGTTATTCAGCCCTGCGGCAAGTGCAAAACTGGTATCGTGACTGATATCGTTATTGGGATTTATATCGAGAAGGTAAAAATTGTCGTCCCTCAGCCTGAAGTCAAATCGTGCATAATCCGTGCATCCGAAGCCGTTCCATGTGTCAAGAGCCTTCTTTTCAAGCTCCATGTAAAGCCGCTTGTCAAGCGGTGCCGGCATTACAGTTTCTATCTTCTCATAATGGCCAGTGCCGGGGCTGAATTTCGAATCATAAGTGCAGAGCCTGTCCCGTGCATCACTGAATGCAGAGAAGTCCATTTCCGCTACCGGAAGTATCTCCGGGGGACCGTTATTCCATACAGAGACATGAAACTCGCGGCCGTCAATGAAATCCTCCACCAGCGCCGGCTGGTTCAGTTCAGCATTGACCAGCTTTATCTGCTCCCTGAGCGAGTCGGTGTCATAAACCACTGATTTTTCAGTTATTGTAAGGCTGCAGTGTTCACGTGAAGGTTTTACAATTGCGGGAAAGAGGGTCCACATGTCAGCCTCCTCCGGACTCAGAACCGCTCCGGCAGGAACCAGGATACCAAGTGTGGTGAGCAGGTCCTTTGTCTTCTGCTTGTCATAACTCAGATCGATTACTTCGGGAGAATTACCTGTATAGGTGAATCCTTTCTTCTCCATAATCTCGGTTACTCTTCTCTCCCTGAATGAGGTGCCCGGAAGAGCCTCGCAAAGATTGAAAACGATTGTATGCCGCGGGTCATGCATCTCGAGGATCCTTTCGAGGTGCGGGTCACTCAGTTCTTCGAGATAGGTTTCTATCCCCTCATCCCTGAGTGCCTCGAAAAGGATCCGGTTTGAGCTCCGTATATCGTTGATTTCGTTTGCATCCCAGGTGTTATCAATGTCATATACTATCAGTACCCTCAAGAAAATTGCTTTGTCACGAATCTAAAATAAATGTTTTAAAAATTAACCTCCATCCGGAAAAATATACTCTTTTTTTGATCACCGCAAATGCGGCCGGGCCCGGGCTGAATCAATATCCCCACTTTTTCAGGATTCCCAGGTCAGCCTGAACACACTCCATCGGGCTTTTCCCCTGGTAAGACTCCTGTTCGATGATAACCATCCGCGCTCCGCCGGTCTTCCTTATCTGGTCGAGAACGTTCCTTGCATCGGCAATGCCTTCACCTATGATGGTGCTTTCATACCTTCCGGTTTCACCTGCAGGGATTACGTCCTTCACGTGTACGTTCTCGAACCTGCCGGGATACCTGCTGACAACATCAGATGCCACAGCACCCCCGTTGAACAGGTTCCCGGTATCAAGCTGAACAACCACAAGCTCCGGATCTATGCTTTCCATCATGATGTCAAACAGCGTCCTGCCGTCAAATTTCTGACTGAACTCGAAGTCGTGGTTATGGTACCCGAACTTCATGTTCCATTTTTTGCACAGTTCGCCACACCTGTTATACACATCCATAAAATACCTGAACTCATCATAACTCGCCCTGATGCTGTCCTCCAGCCAGGGGGTCACAACGTACTGCTGCCCGAGGGTGGCGGCGTCCTCAACCGTATACTTCCACCTGTCGGAAAAGTCGTTGATGCTTCGGTCCCAGTCCCTGCTTACAAACTCCACATGACCGCTGACCATCTTCAGGCCTCGGTCATCGATTATCCTGCGGAATTCGGCAGGTGAATATCCGTAAAACAGCCTGTCGGCATAGCTTGCATGCTCCAGGTAAATATAACCCATCTCTGCCAGTCTCGTGAGTGACCCCAGCGGATCAGCAGCCATGTCATCACGGACTGAATAGAGTTGCAATCCCGTCATCCCTGATTTTATCGGAGAAGAACAGAAAGTGTTACCAAGCAAAGCGGTACCGGTAAGAGCAATCGTCCCGGTTTTCACAAAAGTTCTCCTGTCACATTTCATAATTTAAGGTGTTTTGGTAATAAAATCCAGGCCATCAGATTCAGTGCTGCCCGCCGGTCTGCAAGGATACCCCACTGAAAGCTTTTCGGATTTTCATGCGGGGGCAGCTTCTGACAAGCAAATATTTCCCATAAATTTATTATTTAATTCAATTGCTCAACCTTTGACCGCATGAAACAGAAAATACCCGGGAAAAGGCTTTTACCTGGCGGCATGTCAATATTACTGATCTGCAGCACGTTCATTTCATCCTGTTCGGGGAGGCTGTCTGCCGATATCCTGGTTGCCGGCGGCAGTGCCAGCGGAGTTGCGGCAGGAATCCAGGCTGCGCGGATGGGAGCAGCCACGGTGATTGTTGAAGAACATGAATGGCTCGGGGGTATGCTGACGAGTGCAGGTGTAAGCGCTGCTGACGGCAACTACAACCTTCCTGGAGGAATATGGGGAGAATTCAGGGAAGCTCTTGCGGCCCATTACGGGGGCGATTCCCTTCTCAGAACCGGCTGGGTAAGCAATATACTTTTCGAGCCGTCAGTCGGTAACGGGATATTCTCAGCAATGGCGGCGGCGGAACCTCACCTCGAAGTGGTTCTTGATGCGGTTGTGACAAAGGCAGAACGCCGTGGTAAAAAATGGAAGGTTACCGTCAGAAAGGGAGACGAGCTGATAAGGTATTCCGCAAGGATACTCATAGACGCAACAGAGCTCGGCGACATTGCCGCCATGTGCGGCGTACGCTATGACCTCGGGATGGATTCAGGGCTCGAAACCGGCGAGGAAATTGCGCCTGAAAAGGCAAATGATATTGTCCAGGACCTGACATATGTTGCCATACTAAAGGACTACGGAACTGCAGTACCTCTGGAAAGACCGGAAGGGTATGACAGTACGCTGTTTGCATGTGCCTGCATAAACCCGCTCTGTGCCGGAACGGACCGGGAAGATCCGGCATGGTCATGTGATAAGATGCTGAGCTATGGCAGGCTTCCCGGCAACAAGTACATGATAAACTGGCCCGTTTCAGGAAATGATTATTATGTCAACCTCATTGAGATGGATGCTGAAGCAAGGGACGAGGCACTCATCCCGGCAAAGCAGAAAACCCTCTGGTTTGTATACTTCATAAATCATGACCTTGGATTCAACACCCTGGCCCTCGCCGATGACGAATTTCCTACTCCCGACAGACTGCCGTTTATCCCTTACTACCGGGAATCAAGAAGAATCAGGGGTAAGGTCAGGTTCACCCTTGACCATATCACAGATCCGTACGGCCAGGCTGATAAACTCTACCGCACTGCGGTTGCCGTCGGTGACTATCCTGTTGACCACCATCATTCAGCCTATACGGGAGATGAATCATTGCCTGACCTCAGTTTCCGCCCGGTGCCGTCGTTCGGGCTGCCGTTGGGCACACTTATTCCTGAAGATACCGAAGGCCTCATTGTTGCTGAAAAATCAATATCAGTTACGAATCTTGTGAACGGGGCCACGAGGCTGCAACCCGTAGTACTCCAGACAGGCCAGGCGGCAGGAGCCCTCGGGGCCCTGGCAGTCAGCAAGGGAGTTGAAATTTCCGGGGTTCAGGTCCGGGAGGTTCAGAATGCCCTCCTCGAAGCCGGAGGTTACCTCCTTCCTTACCTTGACGTCCCTGTGAATCACCCCTGGTTTAAATCGCTGCAGCGGGTCGGTGCTACAGGAATTATGAAAAGCGTGGGCAAGAGCCAGGGCTGGTCCAACCAGACGTGGTTCAGGGCGTTTGAACCTGCCTTTGCATCAGACCTGACAGGAATTAAGGAATTCTTTCCCGAGGCAAAAGACCTGCCCGTCGACACTATTCTGACAGTGGGGGCAACTGTTGACCTGATCCGTACAGCTGCTTCCGGCAACGGTATCGAAATAAATGATGTCATTCTCTCAGACGTCCTCGGAATGATATTCAGCGGCGCCGCTCCTGATCCGGACCGCAGGATCCTCAGAGGAGAAGCTGCAATGCTGATCGACATGACACTTGACCCCTTCAACAGGTTTCAGGTTGATCTTAAAGGATCATTCCGGGAGCCCCTGCTTCGCGGCAGCAGGTAATTGACAAATCCGATCCTTCAGACAACTGCGGTTCTCTCTCCTGATCTGTCGAAATTCATTGCAGGATTGAATTTTATGGCTGCTAATGTTGTTGCAACAGCATTTAAAAGGTGAGCAATAAATGCTATCCATATGGATCCGGAATATAATGTCAGCAGGCAAAGCACAAGTCCGAACGGTATGGCCGCCAGCGTCTCAGACCTGTTTTTGGGCAGATGCGCTGCCGAGTAAAGAATGACGCTTATTATTGTTGCGGCTGAAGGACCAAGCGTCTTTGCAAGACCAAAAAGAAGGACACCCCTGAACAATGCTTCGTACCCAAGGAGATAGAGTGCCCACGTAAACAGCTCGGCGAACAGAAACCTGCCGGTCCACTTTGTGACCCTTATCTCCGGATAGGTATCATATACCAATGGCTTTCTTGCACTGAATGATATGACAGGAATGATAAGCAGTGACATCAGGATAACGCTGATTACCGAGAAGCCTGCTGTTTCCGGATTGTATACAAGACCGGCTTCCGCGAGCGTATAACCTTTATTGAGTAAAAGAGTCAGGGCAACCGGAATAATCCCTAGCAGGAAAAAACCGGCGGACCTCTTAATAATCACATGGATGATATTTGCACTTATGGGTTCGTACCTCCTGTAAATCATTCCCTTTATTTTCCCGGAACTTTTCACAAGCCAGTAAAGGGAATAGAAAACGATCGTCATAATCACAGGAAGAAACGTGGATAAGGATAACTGCAACGGGGTTGAGGCCGGTTCGGGGAATAGGGGCATTGAGCTCTCTGTTTAAGTTAATAAGACATTACATGACGGCTGGCAGCCCGGAGACATTTTATCAGCCTTTCACGGTAATTCAAAATCAGCCAAAAGATACTCTATTCTCTTAAAATGGCATAACTTGCTTCAGCAAAACAACTAATCCATGGAAAAAATGAAAATGTCACTGTTATTGATCGCAGCCATGCTCCTGGTTACAGGAGGTTCAATTATCTCGCAGACACTTGATGAAGTCCTTGCTGAACACTTTGCAGCTTCCGGGCAGGACAATATGCTTAAGGTAAATTCCCAGAAGGTGACTGGGAAAATGATCCAGAGCGGATTTGAAATACCGTTTATCCAGTACTCAATGCGTCCCGGGAAAGTACGCCTTGAGGCTACGCTTCAGGGCCTGACGCTGATACAGACATATAACGGAACAGAGGGATGGATAATCAATCCATTTGCAGGGGTGACGACTCCCCAGCCGATGACGGAAGATCAGCTGAGGAGCATCAAATACCAGGCAGACAGTGACGGTATGCTCTGGAACTGGAAGGAGAAGGGGTACCTGGTCACCCTCGAGGGCCAGGAAGATATGGAGGGTACTTCATGCTACAAGATAAAACTGGTTACAGAGGCAGGCGATGTCTTTACCTTCTGGATCGATGCAGACACCTATATCCTTCTGCGGCAGAATACCAAAATGACAGTTATGGGAAATGAAAGCGAGAATGATACCTATTTCAGCAATTACTCGATGATTGAAGGTATTGCAGTGCCAGGCAAGGCCGAATCAAAGATGCAGGGTCAGCTGGTAATGACACTGATATTTGAAAAGGTGGAGCTTAACCCTGAACTTGACGCCACTATTTTTGAAAAGCCGTCATTGTAGCATTCAGGCAGAGGTTAAATCCCTGAAAAACAAGTCATCATGAAGTCTAAGTTAGTTTTGGCAGGCATTATGTGCATCGCCTTCGCGTCATCAATTGATGGCCAGCTGAACGAAGCAATCCTGGGTGATATACAGGGCCGGCAGATAGGACCCGCAAGAATGAGCGGAAGGATATCATGCCTTGATGCAGAGCAGAAAAACCCTGACGTGATATGGGTTGGAGGCGCAAACGGAGGTATCTGGAAGTCGATAAACAGGGGAACCACCTTCAAGCCGGTCTTTGAGGAATATCCCCAGTCAATCGGGACGATTGCAATAGACCAGGCACATCCTGACACTGTATGGGCAGGCCTGGGTGAAGTGTGGACCCGCAACAGCGTTTCAGTCGGATCGGGAATCTATAAAACCGTCAACGGAGGAGAAAAATGGGAGTTTATGGGACTTCCGAAAAGCGAAAGGATTGGCAGAATCATTATTAATCCGGCCAATCCTGACATTGTATATGCTGCAGTGCTGGGTGCATTGTGGAGTGACAGTGAGGAACGGGGCGTATACAAAACTGCCGACGGAGGAAAATCATGGACAAGGGTGCTGTACGTAAGCCCTTCTTCAGGATGTGCTGATATGGCAATGGATCCTTCAGATCCCTCGGTCATATATGCCTCCTTCTGGGATTTCCGGCGCGAGGCCCATACATTCAGGTCGGGAGGGCCGGGAAGCGGCATCTACAGGTCTGAGGACGGCGGCACAACGTGGGATAAAATCCATAACGGTTTGCCTGCAGGAACCCTGGGGCGCATCGCCCTGGCAGTCTCTCCGTTGGCTCCCCATACTCTTTACGCACTTGTGGAATCCGAAAAATCTGCCCTCTACCGATCTGCTGACCGGGGTGACACCTGGGAAAAGATGAGCGACCAGTACATGATGGGCGACAGGCCATTCTACTACAGCCTGATTGTCCCTGACCCGGCAGAGAAGGACCGTGTCTACAAACCCGGCACCACCCTCTGGGTAAGCAATGACGGGGGAAAAGTATTTCAGAGCCCTTCGGTGACCGGAGGCAATTATCACAGTGACACACACGCTCTCTGGATCAGCCCCCTCAATAACCGGTTGATGTACCTGGGTACTGACGGCGGGGTATATATCTCCGAAGACAAGGGCAACACGTGGAGGTTTGTCCAGAACCTCCCCCTTTCACAGTTCTATCATGTGAGCGTTGATAACGCATCACCCTATAATGTATACGGCGGTCTCCAGGACAACGGCTCCTGGATGGGTCCTTCAAGAAAACCCGGAGGAATTGGTAACAGTTCATGGAAAAATGTCGGCTTCGGCGACGGATTTTACACCTGGGCTGACAGGACCGATCCTGACCTGGTCTACTCACAGTACCAGGGGGGACGTATAAGCAGAACAAACATTAAAACAGGTGAAAGCAAGTACATCAAACCCTTCCCCGCAGAGGGTACGGAAAACCTGAGATTCAACTGGAACACCCCCACTGTATTCGGAAAGAAGTCAGGCTGGCTATATGTGGGTTCCCAGTACCTCTACCGATCAAAGGACAGGGGAGACTCGTTCGAAAGGATCTCACCGGATCTGACCACAAATGACCCTTCGCGGCAGCAGCAGGAGAAATCAGGCGGGCTGACTATCGACAACAGCACCGCTGAAAACAATACAACAATTTTTACAATCTCGGAATCGCCTCTCGACGTGAATGTAATCTGGGTGGGTACGGATGACGGCAATGTGCAGGTAACAGCAGACGGCGGCAAAAGCTGGACAAAACTGAATGATGCAATTCCCGGCCTGCCTCCCCTGGCATTCATTTCATACATAGACGCTGATAATTTCAACCGCGGAGCAGCATGGGTGACTGTTGACGCTCACCGGAACGGAGACATGAAGCCGTACGTTTATTATACGGGCGATCTCGGCAAAACATGGAAATCACTGGCAACTGATGCCGTAAAGGGATTCTGCCATGTTATCAGGCAGGACCCGGTAAACCCCGATCTCGTTTTCCTCGGATCTGAAATGGGGCTCTTTATCAGCAATGATCACGGATTAACATGGGTAAGGTTTAAAAACAAGGTGCCCCAGACAGGGGTATATGACCTTGCCTTCCAGGAACGGGAGAATGACCTTGTGATCGCAACTCACGGAAGGGGAATAATAATAATTGATGATATCACCCCCCTGAGGCATCTGACTCCGGCAATTATGGACCAGGAATTTGCCTTCCTGCCGGTCCGGCCTTATTATTTCCCATCCGGTGCCGGATCACAGGATTTTGCAGGTGACTCGGAGTTTTCAGGGCCTAACCCGGCAACATCCGCAACAGTCTGCTATTATCTGAAGAAGAGACATGTATTCGGTGAGATGTATCTTGAACTCTATGATGCGGAAGGAAAGTTTCTGAAAAAAATTCCTGCCGGTACCCGCAAGGGAGTAAACATGGTGCGGATCCCAACCGTAATGGATCCGCCAAGGGTTCCGAAATCACCAAACATACTGGGAGAGGCTATATATGGTCCTGATTACCCGGCCGGAAAGTATTCAGTCAGACTCATCAAGGGAACAGAGACGTTCGGTACTGACCTCGTACTTAATAACAGCCCTGACCGGAAACACCCCGAAGCCGACAGGCAAATGCAGCGAGTAACGCTGATGAAAGCCTATAACCTTCTTGAGGAGCTGGCAGACGTTGATCAGAAAATGCTCGATGCAATCGATGCCCTTAAGAAGAGAGAGGCAACCGCAAGAGGGTCAGCACTTAAGAAGACAAGGAGCCTGATAGCGACATGTGAAAGTATGCGTGAACAGATCTCCGCAACCCAGGCTGGCGAAGGTGGTATAACCGGGCAGGTGAGACTGCGGGAAAACATCGGTGAAGTATACGGGGCAGTGTCCGGATATCCCGGCAGACCTGCAGACCTTCAGATAAAGGCTCTTGAGAATTATGCCGGCCAGGTGAAGGATTTCGGGAAACAGATTGACGACCTGATCAGGAATGAAATCCCGGAACTGAAGAAATAAATATCCAGGAAGATATTCCGAGACGATGAATGCTCCCTGAAACGTTGCTGCAAGAAGTGCATCACGTGGTCAATATTTCTGTCTTTAACCCGATAATTGTTATTCGGTAATCTGATTATTAATTTTAAATTCATACCCGGACAATCATACTGTGTTTGTCAACTAATCCCTTAACCATGAATAATGTAAAAACCTTACGGAAAAACATCGCCAGACCCTGTGGCAGATACCAGGCCCCCTGGAAACGCATCCCTGTGACACTATTGATTATCAGTCTCATGCTATGCTCCTCCGCGCTTCACTCTCAGGGTACCAGGCTGCTTCGCCAGCCTTCAATAACTGACACACACGTTACCTTCTCATACGGAGGCGACATCTGGATCGCAGATCTTGACGGCAGCCATACGGACCGTATTACCAGCACACCGGCAGTGGAAGGAAATCCTCACTTTTCGCCTGACGGTAAATGGATTGCCTTTAATTCGAACAGATCAGGCAACCAGGCTGTCTATATTGTTTCACCCGAGGGAGGTACACCGAGGAGGCTTACCTGGCATCCGGCACCGGCCATCGTCCGCGGATGGTCTCCTGACGGTAAAAGAGTTCTCTATGCCACTTCCCGCGACAATGCCCCAACCTCCTATGCAAACCTGTGGACGGTATCTGTCGACGGGGGTCCTTCAACCCTGCTGACAAGGCAGTGGGCAGCAGACGGCTCCTTTTCCCCTGACGGCAGCCAGGTCATTATTGACAGGGTGCAACGCTGGGATGTGGAATGGCGTAATTACAGGGGAGGTCAGAATACCCCGCTCGTGATACTGAACCTTGAAGACCAGGGTGAAACACTTCTTCCGTATGAGTCAACAATAGATATTCAGCCCCTCTGGCTCGATGACATGGTTTACTTTCTTTCAGACCGTGATAATACCTCGAATATCTGGTCCTTTACTCCGGCAACAGGTATACTGAAACAGGTCACCCGACTGACAGGTTCAGATATTAAATGGCTGGACGGTCATGGCGATATACTGGCCTATGAAAGGGACGGTTACCTGTATACACTGAATCTGACTTCGGGTGAAACCCGGCAACTGAACATAACGGTAAACGGTGATTTCCCCTGGGCGGAGACCAGGTGGACCGATGTAACAAAAAATGCAAGGGCAGTCTCAATCTCCCCGACAGGCAAAAGGATAATCCTGGAAGCACGCGGTGAGATTTTTACCGTACCGGCAGAAGAGGGTGATGCAAGGAATATTACCCGGTCATCCGGTGCGGCCGATCATGCACCGCTCTGGTCTCCCAAAGGAAATGAGGTTGCATGGTTCTCAGATGCCGGAGGCAAAGGCTACAACCTGTTGGTAGCCTCGCAGGACGGACTGTCTGATCCAAATACAATCTCCATCGGCGAATCAAAAATGGCATGGGAGCCTGTCTGGTCACCCGATGGAAAAATGATTGCATTTGCCGACGATAAAGTCAGAGTCAGGATAGTGGATGTTGAAAAAGGAACCATAAGGACCGTGGACACAGCCGGTGTAAACACCGAAAGGGGGAACATGGGCCTCACCTGGTCACATGACTCGCAGTGGCTGGCATACACGAAAACCGGAACAAACAACTTCCGTCAGATAAAGGTATGGTCAGCTAAGAGTGACAGCAAATATGCTCTCACCGACTCTTTCGCCGACTCATTTTCACCGGCCTGGGACAGGGATGGCAAACATCTTTACTTCCTCGCAAGCACCAACCTGGCACTTGGCTCGGGATGGGCTAATACAAGCTCTATCACCTCCGACCCCGACTATACTGCCTATGTAATCAACCTGAGAAAGGATGATCCGTCACCTTTCAAACCTCTCAGTGATGAGGAAAGTGTGAAAGAGGAGAAAAAACCGGAACCGGAGGCAAAGAAACCGGCAAGGGGTAAACAACCTGAAAAACAGGATACTGCCAGTACAGATGAGAAAAGCAAGGGAGCCGTACCTGTCATAATTGACTTTTCTGACATCAGCCGCAGAACAATTACCCTTCCGGTTTCCGGAGGCAACTACAGGATGCTGGTGACCGGACCGTCAGGCACCCTGTTCATCGGTGAAAGCAAAGAGGGAGTGCCCGGTTTTGCTATAAAAAAGTTTACCCTTGAGAAGCGGGAGGCAAAGGATTTCCTCAGCGGTGCAAGCCAGGTCTCCGTTTCTGCCGACGGCAACAAGATGCTCGCACGTACAGGGAGCGACTGGAAGATAATTAATACCTCATCGGCTTCCGGATCTGATGCCAAGGCAGTTAAGATTGACCTTAAGATGCTCCTCAACAGATCAGAGGAGTGGAATCAGATATTTGAAGAGGCCTGGAGATATGAAAGAGACTATTTCTACGATCCGGGAATGCACGGCAGGAACTGGGATGAAGTCCATGAAAAATATGCCCCACTTTTACCGTATGTAAGGCACAGGGCAGATCTTACATACATCCTTGACCAGTTGAACGGTGAATTGTCAGTAGGGCACAGTTTTGTCGGCGGAGGTGACTACCCTGAGGTTGAAAGGTCTGCTGCCGGGTTGCTTGGCGCTGACCTTGTTGCAGAGAACAACCGCTGGAAAATTAGCCGCATCTATACGACCGAAAGCTGGAACCCCGAGCTTTCAAGCCCGCTTGACAGGCCCGGCCTGAAGATCGAAAAAGGCTATTACCTGGTCGGAATAAACGGAAAAGAGCTCACTGCTGCAGATGACCCGTGGCAGTACCTTGACGGGACGCAGAATATTCAGACTACCCTTCATATCAACAAGACCCCTGATTTTGAGGGGGCATGGAAAGAGGTGGTCAAGCCCATCGCTAGTGAATCAGGGCTGCGCCAGAGAGCATGGGTGGAGGATAACCGCCGCATTGTTGACAGCCTCTCCGGGGGAAAGCTTGCTTATGTGTGGGTCCCAAACACCGGCAACCCCGGCTTTGTATCCTTTAACCGATACTTCTTCGCTCAGCAGGATAAAAAGGGGGCGGTGATCGATGAACGTTTCAACGGAGGCGGCCTCCTTGACGATTATATGGTTGACCTGATGAACCGCCGTCTCAGGGCTGCCCTCACCAATGAGGTCCCGGGTGGCAGACCTTTCCGCCTGCCTGCCGGGATCCTCGGACCCAAGGTTCTCCTTATAAATGAGATGTCAGGCTCGGGAGGCGACTTCTTCCCATGGGTGTTCCGCCAGCAGAAGACAGGACCGCTGATCGGCACCCGTACCTGGGGAGGACTGGTGAAGTCATCAGTCCATTATGCCATGGTTGACGGAGGGACCCTTACGGCTCCCGACAATGCAGTCTTTGATCCGGTTGCAAAGAAATGGATTGCCGAAAACGAAGGCGTAGCCCCGGACATTGAGGTACGCCAGGATGCAGTCTCCCTCTCAAAAGGGATCGATCCGCAGCTCGAAAGGGCTGTCAGGGAAGCACTTAAGCTGCTCGAACAGGAAGGCACGATGGAGATAGTACCTCCCCCTTTCTCCACTCCGGCAAAGAAATGAAAAAGGGTTATTAATTTTAATCATATATTGCGGAAACCTTTTAAACCTGACATTGTTTTAGAGATATCAAACAAAAAAGAAAGTATGAAAACAAGAAGCACAGCATTTATGATTGGTTTTGTGGCACTGGCAGTTGCAGTGATTACAGCCTGCAACCAGACTCCCCCCAAAAAGGAAGCCAATACCGGTACCGCTCATTTCAGGACACTCCTGTTCAGCGAAACCCCCTGGGATACTGAAAGAGGATCACATGAACTGACTCCTGAACAGGCAAAGGATATCAACAATTACAAATTCACCTGGGACGATGCAGGACGACTTGCTTCTGTTGAGTACGTCAGGGGCGACAAGCCACTGAGTTACGGATCTCTTGGAGGCGCCGCGAAAATCACCTATGAATATACCGCGGACAATAAGCAGATCAAGCGCTTCTTCGACGAAAACGGACAGCCGATGGAATCCGGTGGTGTTTTCACCTTCGAATATACACTTGATGAAAAGGGAACAAGGACAGCTCTGAGATTCCTTGACAGGGACGGAAACCCGGTTGAAAACAGGAACAAGATCCATAACTATGTATGGCAGATCCTCCCCGACGGCAAACTGCAGGAAAAGCGTTATAACCTTGCCAATGAGGAGACTGTAATGAATCCCTTCTGCCCCTTCTATGAGCTCAGGTTCACCTACAACGACAAGGGCTTCGTCACCGAGATGGCAAACTACATGGATGACACACTCTATAACTGTACTGCCGAAAACTGCGGGGATATAGGTGTTTCTTACTTTGAGTTCGAACCTAACGAGTATGGTGACCTACTGAAGTTCTCGGTTTATAACGTGACCGGCCAGATGTCAAACCTCTACTGGGGATGGTCACGCCGCGTGAGCACCTACGATGAAAACGGCTATGTGCAGGAAACTGCAATGTTTGACCAGGACAATGAATATGTCGGAGGGAAAATGATTCCCGTCACCCAGTACAGCTATGACAAGCACGGCGCCGTGACCGAGGTCAGAAATATGGACAAGGACAGGAATCTTATCAATAATCCTGACAATGGGGTGGCGATCACCCAGTACAAGTACGACGACAAGGGAAACCGGACAGAGACCCTCAGGCTTGATAAAGACCAGTTAGCTGTTGCCCAGTAAACCGCATATCACCTGGAATATGAAAAGCAGACTGATCATCGGTTCCCTGGTGATAATTCTTGTATCACTGCTTGCTGCAGGATGCACAGGTAAGGGAGCCGGGAAGAAGAAGGAAGCAGTAGCTGAAACAGCCGCAGCAGCGCCGGTCATTGACCGGGAGACAACTCTTCTGCTGAAGGACCTCGAAGAAAACGGCGATTATGTGAACAGCCAGTATTTCCCGAGCCTGATAAAGGCATCAATAGTGCATGAGGAACTCGGCAAAAAGAACCTTGTCATAGATCTCCGGCCGGCAGACCAGTATGCTGCAGGACACATTGAAGGTGCAGTCAGCATGCAGTTCTCAGGGCTCCCGGAGTACTTCCAGACCGGAATCAAACCCTTTGAATATGACAAAATTATTCTTGTCTGCGAAGACGGACAGCTGTCAGGCTACACCACCGCCCTTCTCAGGATGATGGGGTACGGTAACGTCTATGCAATGCGCTGGGGTATGGGAGGCTGGAACAGGCAGTATGCAGAAGCTGGCTGGCTTAAGGGCATATCCTCAAAATACGAGGACCGGCTTGAGGTATCAACCAATGAAACTCCTGCGGCCTCCGGGATGCCTGTTCTGGGTACAGGACTCCAGACCGGGAGCGAAATCAGTGACGCCAGATTCGGTAAACTTTTTGAACAGGGTGCGGAAAACATTCTCATTTCAGCGGATGAGGTGTTTGCTGATCCCTCACGGTACTTCGTTATAAACCTTGACCGGAAGGATAAGTACGATGCCGGGCACATCCCGGGAGCCGTCCGTTACAAACCCGAGGCAACACTCGGATTTCCTGATATGATGGCAACAATACCCACTGACAAAATAACTGTTGTCTATTGCGGTACAGGTCATAATTCGGCGTTTGCAACCGCGTTCCTGAGGCTGTTCGGTTATGATGCAAGGACACTGAAATACGGGAATAACAGCTTCATGTACGACAAGATGACACGGGAGAAAAGCACTCTCTCATGGCTGCCGTTTACTGCTGCGGATTCGAATGATTTCCCCGTTGTGAAGAAATAAGGTCTAAATCAGCCCGGGGATTCCGTATCCTCCCGTGGCATTTCCCTTGTTAGATATATCGGTCCGGCCTGTTTTTCAGGCCGGATCTTTTTTCAGTATGCGGAGCTTCCTGATTCCCATCTCGCTAAGTACAATCCAAACCCTTGCCGATACAGAGACATCTTCAGCACACAGCACAACCTGACCGTTGTTATTCCTGATTTTCCTGATTGTCTCACCTTCCAGGATGTTTTGCGGATCAGCAGTAATAACAGCTGCCCCGCTGAAATCAGAAGCCGGGCATGAATCATCCAGCATAACTATGAGCGTCCCCTCCCCTGCCGCTAAAAGCTCATGCGGAGCGATAATGTTCTCACCGGCAGCTGAGGGTATCGCCCATTTTACCGCATCATACCTGAATGTTCCGGGATTGAATGACCGGATCAGAACCAGCACTGCCAGCAGTACAACTGCAGCCAGGATAAATCTGTATTTTTTCAATGTTTTCATCGTGGTGCTTTTTACTGGCATCCGCCGTCAAGCTTGCGTGCTGAAAATTTCTTCGACTTAAGGTATTTCGCCTTAAGGCTGTCAGGCAGGCTGCGAAGTTCATTATACATGTCGGCTGCCCTGCGGCGTGTTTCCAGGAGTGCATTCTCCCTGGCACTTATCCTGTCGCCCGTATACTCTGTTTCAGAGACGGTATGTATCCACTCATTTATTCCCCCTCTGAGGAAATATGCATTGTCATAGCCGATGCCCCTGGCATAAGCCATGGCCGCAGCTGCCTCAGCATCATCAGCGGAATAGAATATCATCCTGGTTCCCCTGTTGCGAAGCCAGATGTCAGGGTCAGTCCGGATGAAATCGGCATAGGGCACGCTGACAGCTCCGGGGATGAATGCATCCCCGTACTCAGCGGCTGACCTCAGGTCTATGAGCTGGACGTCAACGGCCTCCCTTACTATAAACCCTGCCACCTGGTCGGCGGAATAGGAGGTTGAGTCGTTCAGCACCTCGTCAAGCAGCTCCGCAGGCCTGGCTTTGAATGACCTGTTTGCAGTAAGAGGAAGCAGGGCCAGGATCAGGCTCAGCAAGAGAAGCAGTGTTGTTATTTGTTTCCTTGTTTCCACGGCTGATCAGTTTATTTCATTTGTGATATCAGGCCTGGCAAATTTTTTCTCAGCCAGCTCCGCAACCCAGAACATAACACCGGCAGCAGCAACCAGGAGCAGTGTGAACAGGCCAGGAGACATGCCGAAGGCTTCGTTGATCTTAACCGGTCCCCTGTAGCCGGCCATCGCCATCTTTTCAATCAGCGGATATGTTTCAGCAAAGAGGAAGGCTCCTGCCAGGCCACCCATGATGTAAACAATGGCGTCAATCTTGCCTATTGACATTGCGCAAAGACCGGTTCCCGGGCAGAAGCCACCCATTATGAAGCCCGCTCCCATTATCACTCCGCCCACGATTGAGGCGGTTACATAGAACTCATTGACATAGACCTGGTTCAGGTTCAGCAGTCCGAAATACCCCAGGAACTGCGAACCGATGAGTGCCACTATTGCAGCGGTGAAGAACACCTTGAGAACCGTGGTGTCATACCCGTAGAACATTCCCGCAAGCTTTCTGCTTGAGGAAAAACCTCCCTGTTCAAGGGCAAAGCCGAACCCAATGCCGATAATCAGTGCAGTCAGCAGGTTCAGCCATTCAGGGAATTGATATAATGTTGATAACGGTGCCATTTTGATTGGTGATTTGCTTTTAAATCCAGTTTTTTCTGAAGAACCATGCAAATGCGAATGCCGAGCCGAAGATCGCGATCATCGTCACGAACCCGGCAAGTGAGAGCACAGCCATCCCCGAAAGTGCGGCTCCGCTTGTGCATCCTCTGGCGAGCTGGCCGCCGTAGACGAAGAGCATGCCACCCAGGAAGGCAAACACGAGCCTTCGTGTATTTGTGATGCGCGGCGATTTCTCAACCTTGAGTTTCAGCCGCCCTGACACTGCCCCGGAGATAAATCCTCCAAGAAGTACCCCGAAGATTTCAACTGTCAGCCAGTTTGTCAGCGGCTTTTTGCCGTTTTCAAAGTAGCCGGAATAATATTCGGTCGTTTCCACATGTTGCGGGCTGACGGCTCCGACGACCGAGACAACGCAATATTTGATTCCGCCGCTTGCTCCCAGTCCCCTTCCGGCTACCACCATTGCCAGAAGAAGAACCAGCCCCAGCAGTGTCCCTGCCAGGTAGGGATTCATATATTTCCTTTTCATTGTTAAAATTTCTGAAGTAACAAGGTACAAAAATAATAAGATTTCAGGGGAAGAGCTTGAGAAATAACGACTCATTCCTCTCTTTTCACATAATGCGTTTCTCATTTTGCGTTTCTCATAATGCGAAATTTAAAATATATGATTACTTTTGAAAAAACAATGATTATGAATCCGTTCGTAATAAAAGGATACAGAGGCCCTCATTATTTCTGCAACCGGACTGAGGAAACCGATTGCATTGTCACTGCTGTCAGAAACAATCAGGACATAACATTGTACGGTTACAGGCGACTGGGAAAATCTGCATTGATACATCATGTCTTCAGTAAACTTAACAGTGAATATGTTTGCATTTATACTGATATCTGGGGAACAGGGAATATAGAAGAGTTTACAAGGGAACTTGCAAACGGAATCATAAAAAGCAAAGTTTTTAAAAGGCAGAAGTTCTCTGAGAAAATGGCAACCTTCCTGAAATCTATCGGAGCTTCCTTCAGTATCGGTTTGGACGGATTGCCTTCAATAGATGTTGTCTATAAAGACAGAAAGCATGCTTTCAGTAGCCTCGAGGAGATTTATCATTTCCTGAATAAGCTCAATATCAAGATTATACTTGCCATAGACGAGTTTCAGGAAATAAAAAAATACGATAATCAGGCTCCGTTTGAAGCCAGGCTGCGCTCACTTTCTCAGCACAGCAACAATATTGTCTTCATTTATAGTGGCAGCGAACATCACCTTCTGAATGAAATATTCACCAAATACAATATGCCATTTTACCAGTCCACAAGGATGGTTTCCATCAATAAGATTGACAAGAAAGTATATTCTGATTTTATTATAAAGCAGTTCAGGAAGGCTAAAAAGGTAATAGATCATGAAATAGTTGAATACATACTTTCAATATCACATCAGCACACCTATTATGTTCAGGCAATTGCCAATTATATATACAGCCTTGAAATACTTCCAAAATCTGTGAAAGAATTTGAGCTGTTATATCGCGACTTTATCCTGGAAAAGAGCGTTTTTTACAGCGAGCTTCCGGAATTACTTACGAAGCAACAATTCTCGCTACTAAAGTCAATCGCAAAATCAAGTACTGTATCAAATCCAAATTCGGTTGATTTTCAGGAAATATCAAAAATAAGAAGCCCGAGCAGTATGCACAGGGCGATAAACTCATTGCTTGATAAGCAACTCATTATTAAAGACAATGGTCTGTTCAGGCTATATGATGTCTTCCTGGAGCATTATCTGAGATATATCTGATTACGCACGTAACCGTGTGTTCAACCCTGATCAGGATTCAGGATGGTATTTGGTTGAAGGTATCCGGTCTAGGTCACCTGCTCTCTCTTACCGGAATACTTCATATAAAGCTTGTTATCAACAATATCCCTCATTTCCCTTACAGCCGTATATATCTCGGTGCAGGTTGTGTAAAGGGGAGTGATCCCGAAACGGATATTGTCAGGCTCCCTGAAATCAGGAATGATAACAGCATTACCTGTATCCGGATCGATGAGGGCTTTGCAGATACGGTAGGCTTCAGGATGTCTGAGGGATACGTGTGATCCTCGTGTTTCCGGATCAGGGGGAGAACCTGGCTTGAAACCAAGGGGCCAGAGAAATTCCTTTGCAAGCCTAAAAAGAAATTCAGACTGCGAAACACTCTTCCCCCGGATGCGTATCATTCCAGCCTCGTTAATCATATCCAGGGTGGGTTCAATGGCTTTCATCGATAAGATGGGCGGAGTTCCTGCAAGGAAACGTTTTATCCCATCGCCAGGACGATACTTCAATTCAAAATCAAATGGATTTTTTTCTCCGAACCAACCCCAGACGGGTGAAGTGAGTTTATCCTGAAGATCCTTGCGGACGTACAGAAACGCCGGTGAACCCGGACCTCCGTTCAGGTACTTGTAGGTGCATCCCACTGCAAGATCGGCATTTGCCGTGTTCAGCTCCCCGGGCACTGCCCCTATGCTGTGACTCAGGTCCCACAGTACCATGGCTCCCTGCTCATGAGCAAGCGCCGTTATCTCCTTCATATTGTACATGAAAGCAGACTTGAATGCCACATGCGAGAGTGATACCAGGGCAGTATTCCCGTCTATCACTGCCTTTACATCCCGGGTATCGATTGTCATCCCGTCCCCTGAGGGAACAACAACCAGCTCATATTCCTCCCCGAACTCCTTTACAAGACCCTGGAGAATATAAAGATCAGAGGGAAAGTTCAGTTCATCTGTCACTAAACGGGTCCTGCCCTTCTGAAACCTGAGTGCTGCATAAGCCAGTTTGTAGAGGTTGACTGAAGTGGTATCGGTAATGATCACCTCCCCTTCCGATGCTCCGGCAATCCGGGCAATTTTATCTCCAAGCTCTATATTCTTCGTATACCAGTTCTCGTTCCAGCTGCGAATCAGTCTCTCTCCCCACTCAAAACTGACTGAATGCCCGAGGATAGTTTTGCTCTCAGCAGGCAGTTTTCCCAGTGAATTTCCATCCAGGTAGATCAGGTTTTCATTTCCTGAAACAAATCGTGACCTGTATCCTGAGAGTTCATCCTGATTATCCAGGGCAACAGCTTCCCTGAATGCCGATTCCATATCCATTTTTATTCCTCCTTCAGCATCTTTAAAATCTCCGGCGTTGCAAGCCTGACCCAATCCGTGTACATTTTTCCCGAGGGATGAAGACCATCGCCGGCAATGAGCGTTTTATCCTCCTTCGCAAGCCTGGATATGCCTGTCACATCGATCCAGGTAATACCCCTGGAAAGAGTTATCTCCCTGTTGATTGCATTGTACTGGTCAATTTCCCCGGCGATTTTCTCCGCATCCCTGCCCGATGCAAACGGAGTCACTCCCCAGTCAGGGATAGAAAGTACGAATACCCGGCCTGTATCACTTCCGGCAAAAAGGATCGACTGGTCTATGAGCTCCCCAAACTCCTTTTTGTAAATATTGATATCCATCCCCCTGTACTGGTTATTAACACCAATCAGCAGACTCACCAGGTCGTAGGGACCCTGCGGATTCGCTGCAGCTATGCCGGCCTTCAGATCTGAAGTTGTCCAGCCTGTGACTGCTATTATGCGGGGATCATCCACGAGGTACCCACGCTTTTCCAGGGAGTCTGTAATCTGAACGGGATAGCGCATGGAGGGATCAACGCTTTCACCTATGGTATAGGAGTCTCCCAGCGCAAGATATCTTAATTTCTCTTGTCCCGGTTCCATTTGATCATTGTTATCTTCTTTATCATGAATAGTGTGCTTCTTTGAATCACTGCCACAGGAGAAGACAATAAAAATAATCATTATGGGAAATGCACAGGCTTTCATAATCGGTACATACTTTAATTGAAAGTCAATATACTAAGAATAAGAATTGATAACAGCAATGTGTTGCTGAATTAAGAAGGGCTTAATCTCCCATGGCTATTGCCCCGGTGATATTTATCACCATGTTAACCGACAATAATTTTCCCGGTGCACGTTTTATGGTGAATATATCTGGTAACTCCATCTTCAAACTTAAAAACAGGGAAAAATGAAAAAACTTACATCAGTTAAATTATCGATAGTTTTGGTCATGGTCGTTTTCTTCATGGGCTGTGAAAAGACAAATACAAACTATAATCCTCCTGCAGATCATACGGTAAATCAGAGCGGATATATGCACAAGAGCGGGCTTAATCAGCCTCTTACAAATTGTGTTTCCTGTCACGGATCAGATTTAAAGGGCGGATCCACGGGAGTATCCTGCTTTGAGTGCCACGGCACAAAATGGTGAACATCACCTTGATAATAATTCTCAGCCGGGTTGTGATTAAATATACTCTCAGGGGAGCCTGAGACAGAGCCCCCGTTTACATACTACCGGGATTATAGCATATCCCGGCAATGATTACCGGCCCCGGAAGGGTCTCTTCCTTCTATTTAGTCTGAATATTCTTTCTGCTTCTGCAATTTAATTACCTTAGTGTGAGTTTGGTTATAAATAACCAGGTTAACTCCTTTCTGATTACTAAGTATGATTTCGGTAATCATTTACGCTATAAAAGTCACCCCGCTTTTACGTACACGGAGTTCTGCCAGCCTGTATTCCTGTTGCCCAAAATCTTTCATCAAAGCCAATGAACCAACTAAGTAAAGTGATGATGAGAATCACGGTAAAATACCTGTGCATAATTCTCCTCCTGACAACTACGGTGGCTTTACACGCGCAGTCGCTGTCAAACCTGAAGAATTCCAGGCCGGTTACAGTTAACGGCAGCCTTGGACTGAACAGTGCATTTTACAATGCATCCGGAATTCCCGACAGGCAGACGCCATTTGCCTTTGGGGTCAACGCAAACGCCACACTAACCGTCTACGGAATCAGCATGCCATTCTCATTCACATGGTACAGCAATGAGAAAGCCGGCTTCCGCCAGCCATTCAATCAGTTTGGAATAAGTCCTACCTACAGGTGGCTTACTGTTCACCTGGGTTACCGGAATGTGTCATTCTCCGAGTTCACGCTGAATGGTCATACTTTCCTTGGCGCCGGGCTGGAAGCAAAACCTGGCAAATTCCGCCTGGCAGCTGTTTATGGCAGGTTCAACCAGACATCCCAGTATGATCTTATTATGGCTGATTCTATTCCAAAACTGACACGCCTTGGATGGGCAGCAAAGATCGGGTACGGAACCGAAAAATCGTTCGTGGATGTTTCAATGCTTCGGATCGGAGACAATACAAAGAATTTCATTCCGTACGAGGATCCGGATCTGCCCGTTCCTGCACAGAATATGGCCCTCGGACTGACTTCCCGGGTAAGTCTCACATCAAAACTGATTCTGAATGTCGACGGCTCCCTGAGCTTCCTGACCTCGAACTCTTCACTTGGTACCTCGGATACAATCAATGACAGGTTGCTGGAATATGCAAGCAATCTTATTACAATAAATTCAACCAGCCAGAGATTTTCTGCCCTGAAGGCCAGCCTGTCATACAATTTTTCGAAGAATGTGATTTCAGGCATTGAGTACCGCCGGATTGACCCCGGTTACCAGTCAATGGGAAGCTATTTCTTCAACAATGACCTTGAGCAAATCACCTTTAACCAGTCTGTCTCCTTCCTTGAAAGCAAATTCAGGGCACGTGGATCAATCGGTATGCAGCGTGATAACCTTGACGGTGCAAAGAACAGTACATCAAGGAGGCTGATCGGGTCGCTGTCTGGCAATTATGCAATTGATGAAAACTGGGCCCTGGATCTCTCCTACAATAATTTTTCCACAAATCAGAAGGCTATTAAAAATATAGCAGATAATTCCCTGATGGTCTACCAGGTAAACCATAACCTTTTGCTCGCACCCCGCTTTATGAAAGTTACCGAGGGTTTTTCACATCTGGTGATGCTCAACCTGAACTGGATGATACTGAATGATAAAAATACGCAGACATCAGACATGACCGATACTGATACAAAAGTTGCCATGCTGATGTATTCACTTGGTCTGCCAAAGCAGAAAATAAATATGAGCCTGGGAGCGAACTATACAAAAATGGTCAACCAGAATTATACAAATCAGCTGGCAGGCGGGACTCTGAGCCTTTCTTCATCACTTCTGAAGGATAAACTAAGCATAAACTGGAACAATGCCTATATGCTGAACAAACTGAACGGAGAAAACGGAAGAATTTTCAATACCGCATTGAATTCCGTCTGCCGCTTCCTTCCCAGGCATTCGGTTACACTTAATCTGAGTCTGATAAAGAACTCATTTGCAGATACTTCTGTAATACCATCGTATAACGAAATAAGAGGAGATTTAGGATATGCCTTCACTTTTTAAGTTTAAGATCCAGGGACGAATATTATTTGTCCTGCTTTGTTTCCTGCTTTCTGCAACGGTGAGATCCCAGTTTGTGCAGACAGTTACCGTTATGCCACCCTATTCGAATAAGCTTTCGGATTATATAGCTGTCCCGGGAAAAATTCACAGCGTTATAACCCCGGTGACCACAGGCTTTGACAGGCTTGAATACCCTGTCTTTATCCACGGAGTTATAGCGAGCACAGATGAGTCAGTAATTATCCGTACCAGAACAGACTACAAGCCGGCCTCCCCTATCCTGATCAAAGGAACACAGGGACCGACCGGTGCCATAATTTTCATGCCATATACGATTACCTACAGCGATATACTGCAGATATTCAATGAGCAGAGCCTTGAATACATCGGCATAACACGGGAACTGGTAATGCAGCAGGGACTTCCTGAAAACACTTACAGGATTTGTTTCTCCATTTATGATTATGATTCCTCACGACCACTTTCAACTGTTCCGGCCTGCAGCAATTTATTCAATGTCTCGTGGGTGGAAGCGCCAATTATAATAACGCCTGCCAACCAGGCCCAGCTGAGCGAAACTGAAGCAAAAAGCATAACTTTCATCTGGACCCGACCTCCAAGCGCACCGGTCAATACCCAGTACAAACTGAAAATCATCGAACTGACCCCTCCTGAAGGCAACTATCAGGATAAATTACTGTCGGCTGGATATCCTGTGTTCTTTGAAACTACAGTTGTCACAAATACCTACCTCTATTCTTTTGCCAATCCACAGATTACCCCGGGAAAAACCTATGCTTTCATGGTTACGGCTGTTGATCCTTCAAACATGACTGCCTTCAGGAACAAGGGCAACAGCGAACCGTTTATATTTTCCTGCATAAAGGGAGACCAGTCTCCCACCCCTTCAGATTCAGAATTCACTTTCATAATCCCCCGCAGGCTGGCTCAAAGCAAGCCTGACACTGTTGACGTAAGTGAAACCCAGGATTTTCTTATAAACTGGGCATGGATCAAATCTGTCACAGCGGATTCAGTGGTCCTGGCCGATGCGGAAATGATCGAAAACCTGGGAATTGAAAAATATGTGCTTGATATCAAAAGGACAAAGAGCAATAACACCTCTGCAAAAACCTTCAGTTTTTCACAGACTTTTATTAAAGACAGCAACGGAAACATTGCGAATAAGCTTCAGATAAGCAAAGATGCAGCAAAAAATGCCGGCTTTGCTGACGGGGATCTGTACACAGCCTCAATCAGGCAGTTTGGCAAAACTGATAACCTTACAGGTACCTTTAACAGTCCGGAATTTGTATTCAGGGAACCTGCCGGTCCGCTCATGCAGGATATCTCAGTGCAGGCTGTTTTGAAATATAGCTTCAAAGGATTCCCTGAACTGTATCCGGTGGCCGGCACTGATGTGATACTGGAAGCTTTGATCCCTGTAAATCTGAATGATGCAGGCCCGTCGCCGGCAATTACAATCAGGAACAGGAACTACAGGAAGGTGGCTTCTATCGCACTTACCACTGATAATGACGGGAAAATCAACTCTCAGTTGCCGGTCCCGGTTGAATACATTAAAAAGGACACACTCTTTTGCCGGTTGTTAATCGGCAACCAATACTATGTGGATGATGATTTTGATCTTAAGATCGTCACCCATCTTGATCAAAATGCTTCCCAGGACCCGGCTTCCCAGAATAACACTGCCGGTACGGGAGAATATTTTACATGGGCGGAGGGCAGAAGTTCTTCAGCTGATTTCGGGGAGCTGGTTGCCAGAACATATGCTTACAGGTTGAATTTAAAGGTACAAAAACGGTTTACCTCCTATTTCGTAAGCCAGGACGGCACAAATGTCACGGTTCAGCACAAGGAGAAAACCGAAACCCAGAAGGCATTTGAAAAAATGAAGACCCAGGGGGTCGAAAACACCCTCAATGATACACAGCAGGCAGGTTATTATGAGTCAGCGATTGTAGCAGTTGCTCCGGGCATACCGGTAATCCTTTACAGGGAAAACAAAAAGCCCCATATTCCGGCCTGGGAAGGGAATATTGATATGAAAACTCCGCTCACCGACGGAAAAATAACCGTCGTGGCGAAAGGTATAACCGCACTCCAGGGAGATAAATCATATGCTGTCTTTGATCGTTTGCTTTCTTCCAATTCAGAGAAATATAAAATCATTGCCGTTAAGGACATTGACCAGTGGATCAGTAAGCAAAATCAGGCCTCAATCATAGCTGAGGCAATAAAAACAGGCTCAGTCAAGACAGATGCCGTTAAAACGGCAGCCTATAAGTTTAATCCGGCAACACCGATAACTGCATCAGAAAAGATGACCCTGGAATCAGTCATTGAAGCAATTATCACATCCGGGACCAGCACTACAAACTTCCTTGATGAGGACGATTATATTGCTGAACCAATGGAGTTCAGCCTTGCGCTTCCGGATATAAATGATCCTGATGCATTTTACCGGACCGTTACCGCAGATTATGACGTTGTTTCCTGCAGGCCTCCAACCTCAGTTATCCGTGGCAGACTGCTCTATACCTGGAAGTCAGGTCCCGGCAAATTAAAGCGTCCTCTGGCAAACACAAGGTTCCGGGTTATAGTAAACTATGTGGACGAAAATAATGTATCTATAGGACCCACCAAAAGTCAGTACAATAATATTCCCGGGTTGCCCGGCGGAAGCGAATCATATACATTCCGTCCGGATAATCCCGGCAGTGACACTGATGAATGGTATTCATTATCTGATCAGTACGCCACAATGGCAGCCGGTGTTACAGATGCAAACGGCAATTTCGTAATTGAAACCGTGAACCTCGACTTCAAGGGTGACCTCGGCCCGGGAACGGTTACCCATTCCAAGACAAGCCATTCAGTCCCGGAAACGACTCCCGGCGGCGGTATCGGGGATCAGTTTAAAAAGGAACTCGGCTCCGGCCTCCAGGGATTGGATCAGTATGTGACAAATCCCTGGAATGACGGCAGCAACTTTGCATTCCCGTCAGGTCCGGCAGCTGCAGGACTGAAGCCCGGAGGCAACGGTTTCGGAACAGGAAATGCGGCCCTGGGTAGCCAGTCAGCCATCAATCCGGGCTTTAATGTCAGTTTTGATGAAGGATTGAACTCATTTGAGCTGACAGGCAGCAAGTTAAAAGGTGATAAAAGCATTGCCACCGGCGGAGTAATGTTTTCCCCGGAGCCGGAAATCCCGGCTCACGGACCTAACCCGTCTGTAATTCCACAGTCCGAGGCCGGTCCTTTCTACTGGCCCGAACCTGTTGCTGAAGATGAATTTGAAACGAAAACCTACAGCGGATTCAAAAGAGTATTTCGGATTATCATTGATGGCGATGCGGCATCATATTATTATCCTTCAGCAGAAATCATAACGGTACAGCCGCTTGAAGAAATTGAAACACCAATAGATATCACTCATTACGTAAGGGAATTTGAAATGAAAGTCTATCCCAAAACCCTTAACGAGGATAATGAGAAGATCTCACTCTCAGGAATGCAGGTTACACTGTTCCGTAACCTGACAGACAAAAAGAAGAATCTGCCCGCCGGGGAAGGAGACGGGAAATACACCTATGCTGAACTTTTAAACCCGCAATATAATACCCAGGATGCAGCATCAACCACTGACAAGGTAAATGCCGGCGGAATATTCAGTAAAAAATTTGAACAACTCTGGCCTGCCAGACCCACAGTATACAACTCAGGCAGCCAGACGAACTACTCTCCCCTCCCTGCACTTCTTCAGTCACAGTTCCCATGGTACTTTATTGAATCATCAAGTTATGTGGCTGAAAACAACCTGACCTACCAGGCTACAATCCGGGAAACTCCTCAGGTACCGCAAGTGACTGAGACAGACTGGGCAAACCCTGTGATACCCGTCGTGGAAACTGATGTGATCCTGAAGCCTTTGGTTAGCAGGGCTTTAATCACAGTACGTGACGTGAAGTCAGGTACAATAGTCACAAAAAATCAGGGCGCAAGGGTAATCCTTTCAAAGGAGCAGCTCATTTCCGGAACAAGTGATTTTAAGACCGTTCCGGTTGATGATTACGGCAAGGCCGAAATACTGGCCTCAGGGAACTCCCCGTTAGACCAGTATGTGGCTGACGGTCAGAACCCGACCACGGTATATTTCTTTGCCGGAGCAAACGGTTACAGGGACTCCTATCCCGGCGCAGGCTATTCTTTCATCAGGAAAGGCGTCCAGTTTATAAAGGATATCGGTTTATCACCCTCTCATACAGTTACAGGAACTGTGAGATGCCCTGATGAGAAACTGGCAAACAACAGCATGGCAACAGTAAAGGCTTATGTCCAGGTTAATGCAGGGAAATACTTTGAGACCAACACTGCCGGTTATTTTGAAATCCCTGCACCCTACGTGGCAAATGACACACTTAAGATAATACCGAAGGATGTTGCATATTTCAATTCGGAATATGTTTTCACAAATGCAGACGCAGCAAAGGATATTCTGAAATTAAACGATGTCCTCGTCTATAGGCGACGCCACAGGATTCAATTCTCTGTCACCGAAAAATTTGACCAGGCGGGGCCGCCGAAAAGCATCGGAGGAGCTACAATTCAGCTTGGCGATTCGGTCAAAACAACTGATCCAGGCGGAATAGCCCGGTTCAACTTCGAAAACGTATCGGTAAATAATTACACGTTTGTAATAAGAGGTGCTGCCGGAAGCGGGTATATCCCGAAGACAGTAAATGTGGTAAGCGAGGAGACAAAAGACTATGTGATTAAAACCGTTCAACTCGAAAAAGGGAGCGAAATAAGCGGCATTGTAAAGCTGGACGGTGCACCTGTCAGGAATGCCAGGGTTTATATCGATGTTTCAAACACCTCCTCACAGGTTGTTTCAGCACAGAATGTCAGTATTCAGGCAGGTACAAACACCTCCTCACAGGTTGTCTCAACACAAAACCTCAGCATTCAGGCAGGAACCAAACCCTATCCTTCAGCAAATCCAAATGTTCCGGTGTTCAACAAACCTGAAGGCAAGATAACTCCTGATGCCAATCTTGTTCAGGCCTATACTGACAACCAGGGGAAATATACTTTACGAGGGGTGCCGGTAAATAACCAGGATATAAATATCCGGGCAACGCTCGACACTACTTTCACGGTTATAGGCGATAAACAGACAGCAGCCATAAAATCAGGAAAGGCGGTTGCTGACCTCAATCTGAAATCATACAATCAGGCAGTAATAAACAAGATATATGGATTCCCTCTGACTGTCGAAAGCCTGACACCGGTAAATTCCAAACAGGTCAAAGTGACCGGGCTGATCCACTGGACTGAGGCTATCAGTGATTTCTCGCTCAATGAGGTAAACAAGGTACTGAGAATCGAAGACGTGGTTTTCAACCTGGTTAGCAAGAATGGTTCAGTTGTGGGAATTGCCAATGACGATGAGGTTCTGATAAAGGGCGTTACAATGCTGAAGCTGTCATATTTGAACAATTACAACATTGCCCTGCAATCAGCCAACACTCAGAATATATTCAATACCCAGCCGCTTTCAGTTAAAAGGGTGAACGATTTCGGGAAGATAGACGGGAAAATGAAGATTGTTGACAACTCGTTCAACTATCCGAGCAGTTACCTCAATTTTGACAAGAGCGAATTCTACCTGGCAAGGAATCAAAATAATACAGTCAATAACATCGTTGACGTGGTTACCAGTGCCCTGTCAGAAACGGAGGCATCGAAACCTGCATACAATACCCTGTCAGTCTACCAGGAGACGATCCGGAACGGGTACCTTAACTATATGAGTCAGCCAAAGCCGGTTTATTACCTGTGTGACAGGAATGCAAAACCGATCGCCTTCAGGCTGCTTAATTTCCCGGCCACCGCCAGGCCTCTTAACAGTTTTATCGACGAAAACGGGAAAATACATCTGGATGTTGATCTGACATGCTATATTGCCAATGCACAACCGGAGAACTTTACCGTGAATATCCCGGGAATAGTGCTTGATCAGAACAAGGTGAGCCCTTCTTCAGGATCCGCTCCGATTAAGCTTGCCCTTGAACAGTGGACCCTTGAGGTGAAAAACTGGAAACTGGATCCTCTGGAGGGTGGCATTGTAAGCCAGAATGCTTTGATCCGCACTAAAATTGTCGATATCCCGCTGACCCGTTTCGTGCTCCGCAATGATATGTTCCAGATTGACGATTTTCAGTTTGATAAAATTGCACTGGCGGGGGGGGTATTTCCCCTAAAGATTGCAACCGGGATCAAACCTCATCTGAATTTCGAACAGAAAGTCGGGTCAGATATGAAACCCCACTGGAACTTCAACCTTATAAGTAACGGATCTGATAAGGTGGCATCATTGCCCGGACTGGCAGGACTGACCAATCCTGACCTGACAACACCATACCCGGTCGACTTCGACTATCTGCAAATTCTGAGCAATAACGAGATGATAGTACAGCTGAAGCAGAGCGGGGTTAAGGCACGGCTGAAGGGCAACACCATGGCAAGCTTCCTGCCGCAGGCGATATATAACGGACCCAATTACATGAAACTCAGCGGAACGCTGAATGTCGGAGCTCCACGCGTTAGCGATATACTTTTAAGTGCTATCTGGACGAGTCCGACTGTTCCTCCTGATTTTGAAAATGTTGATACAGACTTTGAGACAAAAGGGTTTGTTCATTTCTATTCGAGCAAAAAACCAATAGCAATCGATAAGAATGAAATCCGGATATCGGGTAAGGTAATTGAAAGACCTTCAAAAACCTTTAACCCGATCCCTTCTACCTTCTATGCACGCGTAACCGGCACACCGAAATATGAAGTGAAAATGCAGAAAGACTGGATTACCCAGCTTACGAGTGAAGAGGACGAATCAATCACAATACCTGCAGCAGCTTCAAAAGGATACAGCCTGAAAATAGATCAAGGGGGTATGTCAGTTACCGGGAACGATTGGACTACATGCAAATTCACGGGTGATCTCACCAATAACGACAAGACCAAAGTTGACGATATAGCCCCTACGAAAACCACCTTTGAGGTCCTGGGAGATATTTCCGCCAGCTCCGATAAGCTTTCCTTAAGCAGCATAAATACTCCGTTCGGTTCGATGTCCCAGACATTCGACTTCAAGACAAAGGAACTGATCGGAACACTGAGCTTTAATTATGAACTGACGCTGGGATCGGTGGTGATACATAAAGGCACAATATCATCCTGCTTCGGCGCGGAAGGATTTTATATAATCGGTGCATGCAATGCATTCCTTCCTATCGGAATCCTTGCCGGCAACTACAATACCGGCCTTATGCTTGGATCACACACACTTACTGATGAGATGTGGCACCTGACCAATATTTATATTGATGACAGGGTCGTCAACTGGTGCTATAAAGAGAGTACGGAACGGCTTTCCGGGTTTTACTTTGCCTTTAACAGGGAACTGTTCAAGGCAAGGAAGGATTTTGATTTTATCCTGGCCACGGGTTATGTTGATGCACTGGGACTTATAGGGGGTAATACATATGTGAATGTTACAGGGGGAAACTGGAAGGTTGGACTGGGCGGTTATGTTTACCTTCACGCCGGAGCCGGGCTTGCGGCAATCACAGGTACCAGTATCAGTGGTGGCACCGGCGGTGACGGCAGGATTGAGTTTCAGCTTGGTGATCCCTCCTACATTGACGCATCAATTAATCTTAGCTTCGGAGCTAAAATAACCCAGGACCTGGGAGTCAAAACAATCTCCGAGAGCATTGACGTTGATGCTTCCGCAAAATTCGGTACAAGCGGATTTGATTTCCTGCTGAAAAGCGGTGACTCCAACTTAAACAGCTGCAAAAAATAAGGCGATATCAAATGAAAATGAAGAAGTTAATACTAATAGCGGGTGCGTTGCTTGCCTTTATGCATATTACCGATGCACAGACCTTTACAAGCAAGTCATACTCCACGGGGAACTTTATTTTCTGCGGCAGGGAGCTGGCAAAAAACTTCTCATGGCTCATAGAGAAGCAGGATGCCAGGGGAAAATGGACCTCGGTGGCCGAACTCCGGGCACCCAAAAACGCTGCCGAATGCAGGGCAAGAATGATGTCGCTGCCTGCTGTGGTAGCTTCAGTGACCGAAATCAACCAGGGAATGGCTGATTATATCTGGGAACACATTAAAAATCCCTCGGCCACTCTCGATTCTCTTTATGTACACTCTGCAGATCCCAGATGGCAGTATGTTGCCGGAGCAGGCTGGTTTGACGACGGAATCAAGACTCCCGGAACATACAAATACCGCATCAGCCGTCTGAGCGGAGCACCAGGCAAAACTGTGGCGAGGGAGGTCAGCGTTACTTTCCCGCCTGAAGCCTCATCTGCTGAAGCAGTTCCCCTGCGCTATAAGGTCAACATGGGATACATCGAGATAAGCTATGAACTTACCGATATGCAAACCACGGTTGGATTAAAACTTCAGCGGAGTCCATATATGAAGAATCTGTTCAGTGAAGTCCCGGCAGAAACAATGTTTGCTGAAGAAAAGGGAAAAATGGTGGCCCTTGTAAGAGACAGGGATGTAACAAGTGGAATAATATACAGTTACATTGCCGTTCCTTATGATGGACTGGGGAACATGGGTAAACCGTCAGAAACGGTAAATGTAAATTTTGTTACAAAACCGGCAGACATTGGTATAGTTACAGAGCTTACGGTTACACCACAACCCGAAAAGGGTGGTAATCTGCTGAAATGGGATTATGATCATGCATCATACGTCAACGCAATTGAAATTTACCGCTCCACTTCCTACAATGACAATTATAAAAGAGTGGTTTCGCTTCCGGCTGATCAGATGGAGTATTTTGACGGTTCAGACCTGCAACCTTCGATTACTTACTATTATTACGCAGTATTGAACAACGGGACCGGCAGCAGCCTTCCCAGCGCGCGGGTTCCGGCAATACTCCGGGGCAACAGGGAAAATGTGATACCCCCGCAGGATCTTACCGCATCACGGAACAGCAATGTGGTGACACTGCAATTCCGGAGGGTGGGATACGATGTCCACGGTTATTACGTTTACCGTGCCGACGGGTACACCTCCGAACTGCGTCAGCTGCCGTTGATGCTTCATTCCACAGACAGTCTGCTGTCCTGCACTGACACACTTCCCCTGTCAAGCCGTTCCTCGGTCTACAGCTATGCAGTGGCATCAGTTAACACCTCATACAATATCAGCCCGATGAGCAATCGTGTCAGCGTCACTTTCAGCGGAGGCATGATGCCTGTTCCTGACAGGCTGAATGCCCTTCCTGAAGATAATGCGATAAAGCTTGTATGGAATGATGTGGCTGATCTGAATCCCTCAATCACAGGATATGAAATTTATCGCACCACTGCCAGCCTGGAACAGGAATCCGGACCGGCACAGTTGCTGGGTACCGTAAATTTCATGACCAACAGCTTTACCGATAATCAGATCATCCCGGGAAGGAAATATGTCTACAGAGTAAGGTGTATCGCTTCAGATACAACCGATGCGGGCAGTTTCAGCCTGCCGTACAGTGTTTATGTTCCTGCAGGCAATACTTTGCCGCCCGGTGAGGTTTCGGCAATAGCTTCATCTAAATTCATCACCCTGAAATGGACATTGCCGGTCGCGGACGATATCCAGTCCGTGATGGTCTACCGTGCCCCCGAAAACGGGAAGGAAAGCCTGCTGAAAACCCTTGATCCAAAAGCTGAAAGCTATATAGACAGCTCCGCAGAAAAAGGCAAGATGTACTATTACTTCATCGTGATAAAATATAAAAACGGCCTTGAAAGCAAGCCTACTGACGCCGTAAGCGCCAGATTATGACCGATTCCCTGAGATGTCTGCAGGTTACAGGCAAATAATATGTGAGATTATAGCCTGAGCTGAATTCAAAATCAATCTCAGCATCTGGCTCATCCTCTTTTCAGTCGCCATTATATTAATAGTTGCTTGTCTCAGCACTCTGCAGCAAACAGTAAAAGCAGCGGTTACAAATCCGGCAGACAGTCTCAGGCTGGAATAATCTCATGAGGCTGGCTGAAGCACCAGCCGCATCAGCCGTGAAAACTGAGGATTACTCGGTGATCCTCAGCAGTGGGCTAAAAAAATTCAGTTATTTTTAAAGTTGCTTTCCGGCAAGCAGCTTAAGCATATTTCCCATCATCTTCCGCTTGCTTACCTTGTCGCTCAATATGCCAAGATACAACATCGCAGCATTTCTGGGAGGAACCGTTTTTTTAGTTTTTGCAATCAGTCTCAGCGCTTCTGTTTTACAGGTTGTAACACACAGCCCGCATCCGATGCATCGGTTAAGGTCAATAATTGCTTTTTTATTTTCAATATGAATGGCCTCCATCTGACATCTGTTAACACAAATCGAGCAGCCGGTGCACAATTCTTCTTCGACTTTTGCATGAAAGTTATGCGCAATCAGTTCAGCTGGTTTTTCATATTTTTTTGCTGAGGTCAGCACGCCACAGCAACACCCGCAGCATAGGCAGATACAAAATGGCTGAAGTGAATTACCGGGTTGAAGGACCAATCCTTCCCTTTCGGCCCGGTTAATGATCTCCAGGCACTCGTCTTTTGTGATGGTTCTGGCCTTCCCCCTGTCGAGATAACTTTTCGCATCAAACATCAGGCAAACTTCGATATCACTGGTTTGTTTGCAGGGCTTGCCAAGTATTGCTTCTCCCTCCTTGCATACGCAGTTTGCCACCTGGATCGACTTGTCTGTCTTCCTCACAATCTCCCGCATATTATCGTAAGTAGCGATATTATATTCCGGGACAATAGCCTTCATATGCGGACTTGTACGTAACTGCGGCAATGAAGACCTGAAAAATTCATCATCAAAACCCTCATCGAAGTACTGATGCACCAGCTCCACCATTTCCTTGCTCAAGTCACCCACCTGATGTTCAAACATCCCGATAGCCAGCATTGCATTGCTGTATTTGAATGGCTCAATATGGGACCTGTTAATAGCGCCCTTCATAAACATATCGTGAAGTATTCGTGCTACCTCTTCAGCTTCAAATGCAATCCTGAATTTTCTTTCAAGTCTTTTCCTTACCGTTTCCACGGAAGCATTTCCCAGGCTCAGACAAAGAGCCACTTTTGCCTCTATGGGTGTAAAAAGCAATTGCAGAATTCTTATTTCTACCCCTGAATCTGTTTTAGGATAACCAATGGGCAGCTTATCAAGATGTTCCTGTAACTGCCTGTAATATGTAGTTTCTGAATCCATTGCCTAATTATACTAAATAAAGTATAAAAGGTAAAACAAAAAAGGACCTGAGTTGCGGTTTAGTGACAGAATTGACATTTATGCTGTTTGTCGGGAAGCGATAGTAAACCGGGTTTTATACTAGCCCTCGATATTGACAGGTAAGATTACAAAATCCATAAATATCAGGGCAGGACCTATCAACCCGGTAATTTCTGCAGGTCTATGCTTCTGAGCTGGAACAGATATTTGTAAATTAGAGGATTCAATAATAGTATATACTTTAGCTCTTAAAGGAAAACTATTCAATTGATCGGAGGGGTTCAGGGATCAGAAAACGACAGGCTATATTTATGGACACAGATGTTAAGAATCACATTCTGAAAAAAATACGACCATAGAAATAGTTTGGTATAAAAGCGATTGAAAAATATGACTGAAACAAATCGCCTCGAATATAAGCAAGAACTCAGCCCTGATGATGATATCGAAAAGGAAGTTATAGCCTTTTTGAATTACCATGAAGGCGGGAATATATTCATCGGTATTGACAAAGAAGGTAATGTACCTGGAGTAAGCGATCTTGATGGAGACATGCTGAAGCTGAAAGACAGAATAAAAAACAACATCCTGCCTTCATGCATGGGACTATTTGATATTCAGGCTGAGAAGAAGGGAACTAAAGACATAATTAAAATCACTATTGCCAGTGGACCGGAAAAGCCATATTACAAAAAGAAATATGGTCTGACTGAAAAGGGTTGTTACATACGGATAGGTACTGCAGCTGAACCAATGTCCCAGAAAATGATTGATGAGCTCTTCGCTAAACGTATACGAAACTCACTTGGCCGGATAGTATCAAATAAACAGGATCTCAAGTTTGAGCAACTCAGGATCTATTATGAATCATCTGGTCTGGCTCTGAATGAAAATTTTGCTTCTAACCTTGAATTGCTGACCGATACAGGAAAATATAACTATGTAGCTTATTTACTGGCAGATAATAACTCCACCTCCATTAAAGTAGCAAAATACAGCAGTAACACAAGGGTTGGTCTCAGAGAAAGCAACGAGTATGGTAATGGATGCCTGATCCGGGCAGCCAAGCAGGTTATTGATAAAATTGAAATAGAAAATCCTACTACAATACAAATTACATCAAAAGAGAGGATTAATATAAGGCTATGGGATTCTGTTGCGCTCCGGGAGGCTATTGTAAATGCTTTTGTACATAATGATTTTACAAACGAAGTTCCTCCGAAATTTGAAATTTTCCCCGACAGGATTTAAATAACATCTGCTGGCGGGTTGCCGGAAGGATTAAACCAGGATGAGTTCTTTGGAGGTTTTTCAGTTCCACGGAATAAAGAACTTATGCGGGTTTTTAAAGATCTGGGAATGGTAGAGCAACTTGGATCCGGAGTACCAAGAATCCTTAACAGTTATGGGAAAGAATGTTTTGAGTTTTCAGATCACTTCCTGAGAATGACCTTTCCGGCACAAAAAGACTTTACCCCTCAAGTTACCCCCCAAGTTACCCCCCAAGTTACCCCCCAAGTGAAATTCCTCATTTCTAATATTTCAGGAGAAAAAACTCGTTTGGAATTACAGGAATTACTAAAACTGTCAGATAAAAGAAACTTTAATAATAACTACCTCCTTCCAGCCTTGAAGCTGAACCTGGTTGAAATGACCATTCCTGAAAAGCCAAATAGTCGAAATCAACGATACAGACTTACAAAAGAAGGGAAGGAATTAAAAAGAAACCTCTGAGACATGGTAAGCAGATTCGATAAAAATTATACTGAAGAAGGATATCTGATGAAATATGAGAAACTGCCTCTTCATTCTTCATTGAAAAGTCAGGTCTTGCAATTCTCAATAGAGCTTCATGAGATTGAACCCAAAATCTGGCGAAGGATACAGGTACCATTGGACTACAATTTCTGGGATCTTCATGTTGCCATTCAGGATGCAATGGGCTGGAAGGATTATCATCTTCACCATTTTGAAATAAAAGGGAAAGGAAAAGGGAAAAAAGTCCTTATCGGGATTCCGGATTTCGATGGTTCAGGAGAATTACCAGAAGTATTTCCAGGATGGGAAATACCATTGATTGCGTATTTCAATGCACTCGGCGTGGAAGCAGTATACGAATATGATTATGGTGATAGCTGGATTCATAAAGTGAAGCTGGAAGGCTATATTTTCAGGGAAAAGGTGACTAAATACCCGATTTGTATTGACGGCAATAATGCTTGTCCGCCTGAAGACTGCGGAGGTGTGGATGGTTATTACAGAGTAATCGAAGCCTTATCTGATCCTGACCACGATGATCATAAAGAAATTCTTAACTGGACAGGAAAGGATTGGGATCCAAGGCAATTTGATACTGTCAATGTTAGATTTGATGATCCGTATAAGCGTTGGCGAAATGCATTTATGGACAGGAAGTAGTACTTCTGTTGCTGATTTACAGTACAAGGAATTTCTGTTTTGCCATACCATAACTAAAAAAACATGAGTCCGTCTCCGGTGATACGGAGAATTACTCTGTGATCCTCTGTGAAGGGCTTACCCCAGAAACAGACCTGATTTGCGGTTTAATGACAGAGATGGCATTTTTGCTGTTTGTCGGGAAACGATAGTAAATGCTTTTATGCATAATGATTTTTAATATGCCTCCTGCTGATTTTCCGCAGGTCTTTCTATATTAGCACTCAATTGTTTGTAATCAATCCGTTTTTAATAATGATATATGACTATATCGTTATAGGATCAGGTTTCGGAGGAAGTGTCGCCAGCCTGAGACTTGCAGAAAAAGGTTATAAGGTACTGGTCCTTGAGCAGGGCAAACGTTATGATAATGATGATTTCCCTCGCACCAACTGGAACCTTCCAAGGTACCTGTGGTTCCCTCCTTTAAGGTTTTTCGGATTTCAAAAGCTCTCCTTCTACAGTAAGGCAAGCATACTGAGCGGAACCGGCGTCGGCGGTGGAAGTCTTGTATATGCAAATACCCTTTACGTCCCTCCCGATGATTTTTTCAAAAATCCGGCATGGTCCCGCTTCGGGAATTGGAAAGAAATTCTCAGGCCTTTCTACAATAAAGCCTCCTTCATGCTCGGAAGACAGAAATATCCAAAATTGAACATTGAGGATGAAGTTCTTGAGGAAGTCGCAAAAGAAATGGATGCCCAAAGTTCATTTGAGACTGTCTATGTCGGAGTTAATCTTGGAGAAAAAGGTGATCCGGTTGATCCGTATTTCAATGGACTGGGACCTCTGAGAAATAAATGCACCGAGTGTGGCGGATGCATGGTGGGATGCAGGGAAAACGCCAAAAACACTCTCGATAAAAACTACCTTTGGTTCGCTGAAAAGCTTGGTGTTGGAATACTCCCTGAAACAAGGGCAGAAAAGATTATCCTGCAGGACGATCTATACCATATTCATGCCAGAAAAGTAACTTCCCTGTTCGGGGCAAAAGCAAAAACCTTCACTTCAAAAGGTATTGTGGTTGCAGCAGGCACACTGGGAACGCTTAAACTGTTACTTAAGCAGAAATATAAATACGGCACATTGCCTTTGTTATCCGAAATGCTTGGTCATGAGCTCCGGACAAACGCCGAGACACTGTGTGCAGTCTCCGGGGCAGACCGGAAACTTAATAACGGGCTTGCAATAACTTCAGTGTTCAGTCCTGATCCTCATACTCATGTCGAGATCGTAAAGTATCCCGATAACTCAAATGCAATGAAATGGTTCTTTGGTTTATCGGCGGAAGGGGCGGCAACTTCGCTTAAAAGATCATGGAATCTTATAGTTAATACCGTAAAGCATCCGGTGCAATTCCTTAAAACCGTCTTAAACTTCAGGTGGTCCTCCAACCTTGTAATACTTCTTGTTATGCAGACGGTAGACAATGCCATGAAGATGGTCTGGAAGAAGAGTGCGTTCGGCGGCAGAATGGTTATTGATAACAGCGGTAACAAGAAGGTACCTGCATATATTCCTGTCGGGCAGGAAGTAATGTTCCGGTACGCGGATAAAGTAAACGGCATCCCACAGAACATTCTCCTGGAAGTGTTATTTAACAGACCAACTACCGCCCACATACTGGGAGGGTGCCCGATGTCGGAATCAGCTGAATCAGGGGTGGTCGACAGCAACTTCAGGGTCCACAATTACCGCAATTTCTATATCACCGACGGATCTGTCGTTCAGGGAAATATCGGAGTAAATCCGAGTCTGACCATTACAGCATTGGCAGAATATGCAATGAACAGGATCGAGCCAAAGGACAAATATCGCATTCAGGATATATCCCAAAAACTAAAACTCCTGGAAGAGGAATGGAATCAAAAGAAATAAATAAGTTACTGGAAAGCCAGAAGAGATTTTTTGCTGAAGGCAAAACACTTGATGTCCGTTACAGGCTTGAAGTTCTGAAAAAACTCAGGAAGCTGATCGTCAAGAATGAAAAGGAAATAATGAATGCTTTGCGGCAGGATTTTCATAAGCCTGAATTTGAATCTCTGGCAACCGAAACAAGGTTCGTGATCAAGGAGATAAATCTTGCGATTCGCAGACTTAGAAAATGGACCGGGAAAAAGCATGTCTGGACCCCGTTTGTGCACTTTCTTGCTTTCAGCTATATAACTCCCCAGCCATACGGTCAGGTGCTCGTTCTCTCGCCATGGAACTATCCGTTCCAGCTTTCATTCATGCCTCTTGTTGGTGCCCTAGCGGCTGGTAACTGTGTTGTAATGAAGGTATCACAGCAGGTACAGGCTGTCACCAAAGTGATGGAAAAAATCCTTGATGAATTTCCAAAAGAGCTTATAGTTATGATGAACGGAGATCATACTGTAAGCGAATACCTGCTCAGTTACAAGTTCGACTATATTTTTTTCACAGGCAGCTGCAAAACAGGTAAATATGTTATGCAGAAGGCTGCTGAAAATATGATTCCCCTGTCGCTTGAACTCGGAGGCAAAAATCCCTGCGTTATAGCTTCAGATGCAAAACTGAACTATGCAGCAAAAAGGATTGCCTGGGGTAAATTCATGAATGCCGGCCAGACTTGCATCTGTTCCGATTATGTTTTGATTGACAGAGTAGTGAAAGACAGGTTTCTTGAATTGATAACAAATGAATTACAACGGTTCTACGGCTCTGATCCCCTGAAAAGCAGTGATTTCGCAAGGATAATCAACAGGGATAATGTAAGAAGATTATCCGTACTGATGCAGGCAGTGGAAATAGTTACCGGGGGTATAATCGATGAAGAGAACTGTTATGTTTCTCCGACTGTTATAAAGGATATTAAACCGGACGATCCGATCATGAAGGAAGAAGTATTTGGTCCGTTGCTGCCGGTTATTGAATTTGAAAGGTTCGAAGAAGTCTACAGCATTATTGAAATGAATCCAAAACCTCTCGCCACATACATTTTCACAGATAATAAAAAGCTGGCACGCGAATTCCTGAACAGGACCCAGAGCGGTACGGCCGGGATAAATGATACTGTCATTCAGATCGCGTCGCCGTATCTGCCATATGGAGGAGTTGGATGCAGCGGTATCGGAAGATATCACGGAAGGAAATCATTCGAGACATTCTCCAACATGCGATCAGTTATAAGAAAATCAAATCTTCTCGATCTGAGTCTTCGTTATCCGCCATATAATAAACTCAAAGAGAACATTATAAGATTGATAATGAGGTAGGCATCAGGCATCAGCCGGTTGCCTTTACCACTCTGCGTCGGAGTCAATTAACCACTCCCGGTCGGATGAGGATTATTCTCCGCCAGCTGGCGGATCATGATCCTCAGGCAGGGGGCTTAACAAAGTATAGCCAGCCATCCGCCATCCGCCGGATGGCGGATGACATCGGCATTTTCCGTTTCCAGTCCTTCAGAAAGCAAGCTTTCTCCGGCCTGTCAACAAAAAAAGCCGGGCCGATGAATCGGCCTGGCTTTTCTTTGTAGCGGAGGGAGGATTATGACATACGTATCATACTATGGTGATTCACTTGTATTTCAGTACTTTTTTATTTTAAATTCTATAATTTTACATAGATTTACACGTATTAATACACTGAATAAGACACTGGACAACTTATGAGCCACAAGATTTATTTAAGAACAGTATTAAAGAACATCAACGAAAAGAATATTGGTTGTATTAATATAGAAATAGCATTTGTTCACAAAATAAACAAAAAGAAAACTCGCAGGTATGTCAATATAAACCAATATGTCCACAAGAATGATTATGGCAGAAATGGAATAAAAACGAACAGAGAAGACCTTAAATCGGTGAGACTTCTTGTTGAGAAGAAAAAACTTGAAACCTCAGAGTTTCTAAGAAATTTGGAAATTAATAATGGGAAAATCTCGCCAGATATCTATGATAACGCCATAAAAATAAATGAAGAAGCCAAGAAGGATATTTTTGTTCTATTTGAGCAATTTCTTGAATTTAAAAAGAAAACAAAAACATATAGGACATATCAAAAGTTTAAAACAATTAAAACAGCACTTGAGGAATTCTCCCAAGATAAAAAACTGAAAAATATTTACCCTTCGGACATATCAAAGAAGTTCTTGACTGACTTTACTATTTTTATTACAGAAAACCGAAAATTAGGCATTGATACTTTAAACAAATATCAGAGTGGTTTTAATACATTCATGGATTACATAACAGATGACTTAAAAATCAATGACAACTATGCTTACAAAGAGTTTGAAAAGGTAACAAGAAACAGGGAATCAGACACAAAGGTTGTTTTGTTAAAAGAACATATCAGGAAAATCATTAAATACAAACCAACTAATAATCGATACGAAAAAGTCAAAGACCTATTTCTATTCCAAATTTTCACCGGAATAAGGTATTCGGATTTAATTAGGATTAAGAAATCGTTTATTAGAAACGAGCAGCTCTCGTTTATTATGTTCAAAACCAAGACACGAGTTAGTATACCTCTACATAAAAAAGCAAAATCAATTTTGATTAAGTATGATTACAACTTAGGCGAACAAGCGAAAGCTTTAAAGAATTATAATCTGGATTTAAAAACCCTTTGCAGAGATGCCGGACTCACAGAAGATGTGTCAACTTTGAAGTTGAAACTGACAGAAAAGATTCCGGATGACACTCCTCTCTGCGATTTAATTAGCAGCCATGTCGGGCGGACGACATTCATTACAAATTGCCTTATAAGTGGGATATCCCCTTATATTGTTATGTCTTATAGTGGGCATAAAAAAATTGAAACATTGACATACTATATGAAATTGGCTGGAAATACCTCGACAGACGCTTTCCAGCGATTTCAGGAATATCTTAATTTTCGATGATTTACTTTAAGAACTTGAGCATATTAGAGGGATATATCTTACGTCATTTGATGAGTGAAGAAAGGTCAAAGGACTGGGTAGGTATGTTTGGATTAACACCAAGTATATATTTAAAAAATTCCTCAAAAGAATTTAAGAGTGTTGAAGAAGTAATAACAGACTTAAAACGACATCAACTTTTATATGAAATTTACGAAGAAAGCCAGTATGAGAGAACCCCTACACTATTGGGATACGCTCTTCTTATTACTCAGATAAACAGAATCATGAATAATGAAGAGGATATCTTCAACTACAGTATTGATTTAATAAGATTACTTTCTATCAGCCAAACTTGTGAGGTTTTAAACATCTCAAGACCAACTTTGTATAAATTATTTAAGACCTCGGAAATTATTCCAGTTGAAATATTTGGTAAGAAACGGATTCAAGTTTCGGAGATTATTAACTTCATTTCCAAGCAAAAGAAGAGATAGGTCTTTCTTCAATTTGTATTATAATTTTTTATAAAATTTTTTCGAAGTCCATTTTTGGGATTCTTCAGAATTTTCCCAGAAAAAAATTCACTTTTCGATTTTCCAACCAAAAGTTTTTAGCCGAATTATCTTTTCATAGTATTTATTAAACACAGGTAGCACCTACAGTCCCCAAAGCCGCAAATAGGTGGGCGGTTCTATAGGGGGCGGTTACGGTGGTAGTCCTTATATACACTTAGTTATGAATTGCCAATGAAGACAGATTTAAACAAAATATCAAAACCAACAAGCATAAATGAGCTTGTTGTGGATATCGAAAAACATCCAGATAGGTATCAACACCTTAAAGTTTTCCTAAGAAGAGAAAATTCCACTGGTATTCCAGACTTCGGAGAAGATTATTTGGCTGTATCCCCAACCGGATTTGGCTTATATCAAATCAACTCTGTTGATTACCAGAATGGAAGAATCAATATATCATTAACAGAAGCCTCAACAAGTAATAAAGTGTCTTATTCACTCGACATTAATAACCAAAACCCAAGCTGCTTATTCATTCGCTGGAAGGACTTGAAGAGCTTGGTATTCGAAGAATGCATGAAAAGTAACATAAATGATGCTGACCTTCTTGAATTAATTGAAGATAAGAATGGGAACTAACGCCAGAAATACAGTAGGATTAAAACTAATACAATTAGCATCTGATACATATGCAATTCAGCACCAATGCCTGTTAGCTCCAATGAAAACCGTAAAAATTGGAGAAGAGTTGCTTATAATATATCCGGATACTGTCGACCCCTTGATTTATCCAGCAAAATTGCTGGAACTGTGGCAAGAGGGCGATGTCCTTTATTTGAAATTATGGAACTACAAAAAGGATAAATGGGAGCTTCATGCACAAGATTTGACAACTGAAGATTGTCTTTTTTCATTCGTGTCAATGCCATTTATTACCAAACAGGCTGAGGTAATGACTTGTAGATGCAACCCTGAATCACCAGTTGTTACCAATCCTAACATTAGTGAGCAAGACCAATCCAGAACAGTCAGTGACCCCTTGAAAGACAAGCCAGACCTTCCACAACCGTTTTATAACAGTAATGGGAAGAAGATATTGGAATTCATTTCTTCATCAGAAATTATGCTTGACCTGCCGTTCATTTTGACGCAGAAGAAAAGGTTGAAACTGAATATGCCATATTTGAAAACTGAAAATAAATTATCAGGCAATGATATTACTGCAATCAGGTTAATGAATTTCGATACTTACGATACAATTATTGTCTTATATGTGCAGGATTTGCAGAGTAAAAAGACATTCAGCTTAGAATACAACATGGACAGTACTTCAGGTTATTGGATTTGGAGTCTATCGGATTTCGAAAGCTTAGTTTGTGCATCTTATACCAATTGACCTTTTATTGCAGAAAAGGTTGACAGACCACTGATTTATTCACAATCAAGATAATACATTTTCTTTATTTCTAATAAGTATTTCAATTCTTGATGCAACGCACCACAAGACCAGAATCTGGAGAACGAGTACTACGTTGAAAATACACAAAACCTGAAGAAGTATATATGTAAACCAATTTGTAAGGAATTTGGGAAGATTCCGTATAATGTGTAATATCAGACTGAGTAGAACTCCAATATAAACAATCGTCCATCCACATTAAATAACCATTGCTAGCGCATGCCCCGGTAGGATAAGCCGAAAAACCGCTCGAATTGTTTCCGTTAAATGAACCCCAACCTGTTTCCGATTTCATTTTTAGGAGTGGGTCTTCTCCTAAATAATCGATGAGTATTGACCAATCTGTATCAGTGGGAATGTGCCAACCTTCAGGTGCTAATCCTCTTGAGTCACTCACAGCATACCAATTATAATAATAATCAGAGTTGAAATCTTTATGTGCAGGTATTTTGTTTCTATTTTCTTTTTGCCAGTTAGTAGGACTACCAATTTCCTGAATCCATTCTCCATTTCTAAATGTAGTGGCTTTTAAATTTTCTGCCATCCAAATCTGAGTGCCAATTTTCACCCAATTATAAGTTTGACCATCCCTTACATCAATGAATATTCCATTATGGCTATTCTCAAAAATCCAATTCTCGGCAGACTTATAAAATACACTTTTTGGATACTTTTTCATAAAAGAAGTAACATTTTCAGCATTTGGAGACTTAATAGTTTTATCCCATTCTATTTTCGCCATTTGGGCACTAACAGTATCCTTTAAATAGCTATTTGGAAATTCATCAACAAACCTATTAAGTTCTTGAATATCATTTGATGTTCGAATCTTACTATACTCAAGCAACTGAATGACACTATCGATATTATAAGAACTATTCGGGTGTTCTGCCTTGAATTTATACGCCAGTTCAATATCCTTACTTTCAAGGATTTCAGAGAATTTTTGGCTTTCACTTTTGCATGAATATAAAAATATTGCCATACATGACAAAGCAATAACTAAGGAATGAAAATTACGAATCATAATTATTAATGTCTATATTTTATCTTTACATGTATTCTTCAATCTTTTATGCACCTGACTGATAAGCCATTCTCTTCAATACTATAATCTCTCATTAAATCTTTTCCAGCATAATGGATTCTGTAATAATATGCAAATTGAGATGTATTGTAATTGGTATTTACCCACCATAAGCCTTGCCATCCCATCCCATCAAATGATTCCCCGGAAGGAGAACAGCTACCACCGGGAAGAGCAGTAAATCCAAAATCGTTAGTCCCTCTTGCTTCCAAGTCTTCTCCATAAAGAGCATCCCAATGTTTAAAACCAGTCTCCTTCAATCTGCTACCTGCAACAAATCGAGCTTGAGCAAATTGCTGATTACCAACATATTCAATGAGAGTATTCCATTCTTTTAATGAAGGCAAATGCCATCCAGATGGGCATCCTTCTCTTGCGGTTTTCCAACTATACAGATAGCCGTAAATCTTGGCGTTATTTTCATCATTATTATACGCCCAGCATCCTTCACTTGATTTAAAAGCAAGGTTTTCTGCCATCCATATTTGATTACCTATCTTAACAGTCTTATATGTTCTTCCATCTCTTAAATCTTTAAATGTTCCTGTGCTTGAATTATTGTTAGCTGCTTCTAAATCAATTTGATTTGTATTAGCATTAGTTTTAACTTGAAATGCGCCATCACTGAGAGGCAATAATTTCACTTCATGTATTCTATACTTGGTTTTCTCCAAGTTGGGCAATTCATTATACATGATAATTATATCCAAAATAACAGTTCCATCTTCTTGAATAGACGCACCAGCTTTAAGACCATCCATAGTATAACGTGGATAGTAATAATCACATAAACGAATACTCGGATAACCAACTTCTTTTTTGAAATCTACTTTTAATGGTTTATCTACTGCAATTTTCCAACCATCTGTATCTAAACGATATAGATAAAGGCTTCTTTCTACTTTTACATATTTAGGACGCATTAGCTTATACCGTAATGTATCCATATTTGTTTTATCGTATGAAACAAGATATTGCTTTCCATTTGTGACAAATGAAAATGTGTTTTCCAGAAAAGCATTTCCCATGCCATCTTTCTCAAATACATTAAACATTTCACATGCAGAACGCTGTGAGAAATAATCTGCAACTCCGCCCATGCCAATTTCAAGCTTTTGAGCAAAAATTTTAATGCTCAAAATCGTAACTAATGATAATAGAATTAACTTTTTAAAACCCATATTAAATCAGTTTTAATGCTCCATTTAAGTTCTTGGTTCAACAAAAAATGGAACTAATACTTCGGTACATCCAATAATTCATTTGGCTATTATTTTTATTCAGAGAAAATTTCAGATTTTTTAACGAACTTATTACCCATGAAAATATATGTTTCTGGATTACCATTTTCGGGAATCTCTTCTATATCCCAAGTAGGTTCATTTGGTATAAACTTAAAATCATTGACAGTATTAAATATTTCTTGAAATCCAGAACGGGTGTCAGTAAAAGCATATATTACAGAATAATCCCAACTCCGACCCATTCCAGCTTCATTTCTTGAAGTAATAATGCAGTAATACCCGGTATTGGTATACTCTTGAAGTTTAATATTCTCCATTACATCACCAAACCCAATCTGCTTTTTGTATATTTTCCACCCCCAACCATTTTTATTTCTAAATTCAAAAACGCTTGGAATTCCATTCAATTCGGGATTACCATCATTTGATAAAGTGAGTGCAACCATTAAATCTCCGTATTTTCTACTCAATTGTTCAAATCCAATAATCTTATGATTTATCTTTGATGCATCCTCAAAAACATCATTCCATGAATGCTTATCTAATTCCTTTGTTACAATTTTAGTTGCAGCAACCTCATCCCAAACAGCTTCTTTATTCTTAATACTCATCAGAACAAGAAATCCAGCAACTATTACTCCTATTGTTATTAATGAGTATATCCAGATTTTCCTCTTTGTCTTATTAGCCATGACTTTTTTTTTAATTTGTTATTTAACTGAAAGATAGTAGAAATTTCTAATTTGGTTAAACGATATGCCAACTTATTAAGTTTCAACAATTACAAAAATACGGTCGAATATTTGATATCATAATAACAGGGGGGGATAATAGGGTATCGAAGCCAAAAAAGTAAGACTGATTTATTTGGGGGGGGGTATTTTCTCTTAGCAGTCATAAAGTCTTTAAATCTCAATTCAAAGCTTGTTGGTAATAAAGTAAATGAATAATACCTTTAAGGTTTCTTAAACCTGTCTGCAATGTCAACTGATTTTCATAACAAGGAGTTTGATGATGGCACTCGTATTAAACTTGAAATACTTCGGGAGTATTTGAAACAATGGCTTCCTGTTTTCTTAGCAGGAGAAAAGACATACTGGAAGAAAATATTTATCTATGACTTTTTTGCAGGTGAGGGTTCAGACTCTATTGGAAATTATGGAAGTCCACGAATAATCCTTGAACAGCTTAGAAATTATTGCCGTAATATCATTGAGAAGCAAATTGAAGTAAAGGTGGTGTTTAATGAATTCAAGAAAACGAAAGTACAAAAGCTCAAAACTCAATGTGACCAACAATTATTCAATTGCATGTCGGAAGAAGAATCCGAGAAATATTGTCCGAATAAAACAAAAACCAACAAATGCACATTTGAATTATTAATAGAGAGTCAAGACTTTAATGACTTCTTTGAACAAATATTTCCACAAATGCTGCGGATAAAAGAAGCACCAAGATTTATGTTTTTAGACCAATATGGAATAAGACATATTACCGAGGATGTTTTGCATAAATTATCCCAACTCGAACGGACAGATTTTATCTTTTTTACATCATCATCATTCGCAAGAAGATTTATTGAAAACGAGGAATTCAATAAATATCTTAATCTGACCCGAAAAGATTTTTCAGAAGATAAACCATACCACTGCCACCGTGTTATTTTTGAATATTACAAGTCATTACTCAGACCTCAGGATAATCTTTTCTTAGCTCCGTTTTCTATAAAGAAGAATAGTAATATTTACGGGATTATTTTCGGAACACATCATACACTTGGAATGGAAAAGTTCCTCAATATTTGTTGGAAAATTAATAAAATGACTGGTGATGCAAATTTTGATATTGACGATGAAAGAATTAATCCGAATGAACCGAAGCTCTTTGAAGAATTTAATATTCCCAGTAAAATCCAACTGTTTGAAAATGATTTAAAAGAAAGGATTCTAAAAGGTGAATTGAATTCCAATACGGAAATATATAGATACTCTTTAGATTCTGGATTCTTACCAAAACACGCAAATAATGTTATAAAGGAATTAAAATCTCAAGGAATAATACAAAAGACATTTAAGACTGTCGCTCAGGATGTACATAAGATAGCTTCACCATCCTTTATCAATCAATAAGATGGCAAAAACGAAAATTGAATGGACTCAGGATTCATGGAATCCTACAACAGGCTGTGATAAAATCTCTTCCGGCTGCTTAAATTGTTATGCTGAAAAAATGTCATTTCGTCTTCAAAAAATGGGAAGTCCAAAATATGCCGATGGATTCAATTTAAGAACCCATCCAAATGCACTCCTTGAACCGTATAAATGGAAAAAATCCCGGATGGTGTTTGTGAACTCCATGAGTGATTTGTTTCACGAGAATGTACCATTCGAGTTTATTGAAGCTGTTTTCAAAGTTATGAATGAAAATCCATCGCATATTTTTCAGGTATTAACAAAAAGAGGTTACATTCTTGAGAAGTACAGTCAGAAGTTATCATGGTCAAAGAACATATGGATGGGCGTTACGGTAGAAGACAGGAGTGCCTTTGCCAGAATAGACGCTCTACGTAACACTGGTGCGTATATTAAATTTCTATCTTGTGAACCATTGCTTTCAGATTTGGAGCAAATCGATTTAAGAAGCATAGACTGGGTTATTGTTGGGGGTGAGTCTGGCACAAATGCACGACCAATATCAGAATCTTGGGTTCAGAACATTTTAAAACAATGCAAAGATGCGGATATACCATTCTTCTTTAAACAATGGGGTGGCTTCAATAAAAAAAAGAACGGAAAATTATTAAATGGAATAGCATACCAAGAAATGCCTCATTTTAAGTAGTCTCCTATATTCTTAAATTGAATTAGTCAAGACTTAATCTGACAGTTAGGGATTAAACTATATTTGAAATTA
>CAZUIF010000005.1:0-182238 GCA_964621005.1 uncultured Rikenella sp. | reverse complement strand
GAACGTCGTGAGACAGTTCGGTCCCTATCTGTTGTGGGCGTAGGAAATTTGAGAGAACCTGACACTAGTACGAGAGGACCGTGTTGGACAGACCTCTAGTGTACCTGTTGTGGCGCCAGCTGCATCGCAGGGTAGCTATGTTTGGAAGAGATAAGCACTGAAAGCATCTAAGTGCGAAGCTCGTCTCAAGATGAGATCTCCCTTAAGGGTCGTTGTAGACTACGACGTTGATAGGCTGCAGGTGTAAAGGTGGCAACATCAAAGCCGAGCAGTACTAATTACCCGTGAGCTTTCTGAGGAATGTCTTATTATTCTTACATCAACCAGCATGTCACGATATTTAAAGTCTTCAGGTGGCTATAGCGGAGGGGTTCCACCTCTTCCCATTCCGAACAGAGAAGTTAAGCCCTCCTGCGCCGATGGTACTGCAGAACTAAATGTGGGAGAGTAGGTCGCCGCCGACTTTACAAACAAAACCTCGTACGCCAGCCGGCGTACGGGGTTTTTTTGTTTTCAGCCTTGCCTGAATGAAGCAGGGATCCTTCCGACAGCGCTGCAGTCCCTGAACAGCGGTAACCCCTCCGCCGGCAGCATCATGTTGTTTTCTGCAGACGTACCTCCGTTTTCAATTATTTCGGCCTCCCTGGTGCCGGGCCAGCATTGAGTTCAATGAGTTTAATTGCTCCTGCACCATATATAATATATACACGACCGCAGTCATTTTTACCGTTGTTTAGATTCTGAACGTCAGTCTCCGGGAGGTTATCAATTGCGCAGTAGACAGTTTCCCGGATGACCAGATCCTTTGACTTCATAGCCGGCACATTGGGGTACATGTACATTATTGTGCTGCTCATGTGATAGGTATCTCCTGTCATCACAACTGACATATCCGTTACGTCTGCCCATAGAATGGGGTTCATGGCTTTGTCAGACTTTTGCAGCCCAATACGTTGCTGCGCCCTGCACGGGAGTACCGTCAAAACTGCCAGGATCAGAACATGTGAACATGATTTTTTGATTGCCTGTACCAATGTTTTGTGGAATGTATTCATCAATAATCCCAATTTAGGGCATTAAAAATGTATGAAATCGGTTGCATTTTAAAAATATTATCATAAATTTACAATGTCGTAGATTATTTTTCTGAGTGGTATTGTAGGGTATTGATTTGGGGAAGTAATGGATTATGAGGCGTTTAAAAGATTTTGGCCTCATTTTCCATGACCAGGTTGAATTGATTTTGCAAAGGATTAACTGACATAAACTTATAATCAGACAACCAACCAGCCATGCAAACAATTGACAATTCCCCTTGAAACAGGATATTTTCTTCCTGTCAACCCTCCTGCTGAGGCTGTATACTGATATCGGTCTCAAAAATTTGAAATGCAAAATTCAACCTTAAAACCAAAATCTTATGATCAAAAATCCACTAAACCCAGGTATTCTGCTGAAGAAATACTTCGGAAAACTCCTTCCGGGCCTTGCTCTCATGGCAATGCTCATGCCTTCCGGCACAGGCACGGCGTTTGCCTCCGGATCAATCCCAGATGAGGTGACTGCCGTACAGCAGCGTGTTGTAACCGGCACTGTGACAGAATCCGACGGAACCCCGTTGCCAGCAGTAAGCGTCAGGGAGAAAGGTACGACAAACGGTACCCTTACTGATTCAGAAGGAAGATACAGGATTGCCGTCACAACCTCCAATCCGGTACTGGTATACTCTTTTGTCGGATATGCCACCCAGGAAATAAATGTCGGATCCCAGGGCACCATCGACATCAAACTGATTTCCGGTGAGGTAGGTCTTGATGAGATAGTAGTAATCGGTTACGGTACTGTAAAGAAGAGAGACCTTACCGGGTCAGTTGCCTCGATCAGCGGTGAAGTGATGCGCGACGTGCCATCATCAAACATTTCGCAGGCACTGCAGGGAAGGATTTCCGGTGTGGACATGTCACAGACTTCAACAAAGCCAGGGGCTGCCATGCAGATCCGTGTCCGCGGTACCCGCTCACTTAATGCCAGCAATGATCCTCTGATTGTAATCGATGGGATCCCCTTTGCAGGTTCAATCGGTGATATCAACCCAGGTTACATAAAAAGCATTGATGTCCTAAAGGACGCCTCTGCCACTGCAATTTACGGTTCACGCGGTGCAAACGGCGTTATCCTTATTACAACCAACCAGGGCTATGCAGGTCAGAAAGCCCAGGTTTCCTATAACAGTTACGTTGGGATGAAGAATGTATTTGCCCAATTCCCGATGATGAACGGTCCGGAATTTGTTGCTCTTCGCGCAGCGCGCGGACAGTATACCAACGGTGTTGATGAATCTGATGACCAGGACATAAACTGGCAGGACCTGTTTTACAGGACAGGGATGGTTACGAACCATGACCTTGGAGTCACCGGCGGCACTGCAAACGGAAACTACAACTTCTCCGTTGGCTACTACAAGGATCAGGCTGTCATCCCGGGGCAGGAATATAACCGTTTCTCAATGAGAGGAACCCTTGACCAGCAGGTCGGCAAGTTCTTCCGTTTCGGATTTATCACAAACAACAACTACTCCATCAACGATGGAAACAACATGGGGCTCTATGGAGTACTCAGCCAGTCTCCGATTTTAAATCCCTACAATGAGGACGGCTCCTGGAAAAGAGTTGTCAAGATGCCTCTCGATGACCAGTGGACATATTCGAGGGAGACGGTTGAAGCCCTCGGAGACCAGTGGATTGACCGTACCAAGGCTTACGGGTCCTACAATACCCTTTTTGGAGAGGTTAAAATTCCCGGTATTGAGGGACTGAAGTACAGGATCAACCTTGGCGGAAACTTCCGGATGAGCAACGGTGGAAGCTATGCAGGCGAGGGCGTCTTCTCCAACAATGCCACCACCCCTTCAACCGCCACGGTAAGCAACTCGCTCACAACAAACTGGGCAGTAGAAAACCTGCTGACCTATGAACGTACCTTTGCAGGAAAGCACCAGGTGAATGCAGTGGGAATGTACTCTGCAGAACAGACTATGTACAACCGGTCTCAGATGTCTGCAAAAAGCATCCCTGCAGATGCCTTCCAGTATTTCAACCTGGGACATGCTGCCGGAGAAAAGACAATCGACCCGAACAGCCAGGATTACCAGGTCAGCGGGCTAATGTCATATATGGGCAGGGCTATGTACTCATATGACAACAGGTACATGCTGACTGCCACTCTTCGTGCAGACGCTTCATCACGGCTTGCCCCGGGACGCAAGTGGCATACATATCCCGCAGTATCTGCCGGATGGAATATCAAGAATGAGCCGTTCATGCAGAATGTTACGGCAATTGATATGCTTAAGCTCCGTGTCGGATACGGTCAGACTTCAAACCAGTCTATTAACCCCTATCAGACACTTGGCCGTCTTTCGACCAGGCCGTACAACTTCGGACCCACCACCTTCTCAACAGGTTATTATGTGTCACAGCTGCCCAACTCCAATCTCGGGTGGGAGTTCTCCATCACCTGGAACTACGGTCTTGACATATCACTCCTGAAGAACAGGATATCAGCCACGGTAGAGTATTATGTGACAAATACCAAGGATATCCTGCTGAGTGTAAGCCTGCCTCCCACATCCGGGGTGAGCAGCTACATGGCAAACATCGGGGAAACCCAGAACAAGGGCCTCGAATTCTCGGTTGACGGCGTGATTATTAATTCGCCCGGCGGTTTCACCTGGGAAGCCGGTGTAAACGTTTATGCAAACCGCAACAAGCTTATTGCCCTGGCTTCCGGCCAGCTAAGGGATGAGGGCAACTCGTGGTTTGTCGGATATCCCATCGATGTAATCTATGACTATGAGAAGATTGGCCTGTGGCAGGAGGGTGATCCGTACCTTAGTATACTGGAGCCCGGTGGCAACGTCGGGATGATCAAGGTAAAATACACTGGTGATTACAATACTGACGGATCCCCTGTCAGGCAGATAGGTGCTGCAGACCGCCAGATCCTCAGCCTGGAGCCAAATTTCATGGGAGGGTTCAATACACGTCTTTCATACAAGGGATTTGACCTGGCTGCTGTGGGAGTATTCAAAAACGGCGGTATACTCATAAGTACTCTTTATGATGGTTCCGGTTACCTCAACCTGATGACAGGCCGAAGGGGTAATGTAAAGGTTGATTACTGGACTCCGACAAATACCGATGCCAAGTATCCGAATCCTGCAGGCGTTCTGAGCGGAGACAATATGAAATATGCCAATACCCTCGGCTTATTTGACGCTTCTTACCTAAAGATCCGTACAATTACCCTCGGGTATAACATGGCAGGTGTAAACTTCATCAGGAATGCCGGAATAGGCAAGTTAAGACTTTACGTTACGGCCCAGAATCCGCTGGTTATGTTCTCGCCTTATCATAAGGAATCAGGGATGGATCCTGAGACTAACTCCTACGGTAACGAAAATGCTGCCACTACCGGCACCTATCAGCGCCGTCTGCTGACGATCGGGACAAATACTCCCTCGACCCGTAACTACTTGATCGGAATAGATTTGACATTCTAAAAAGGAATAATGATGAAAAGTATCCATATAAAAACTGTTTTCGGAACGGTACTGATGACACTGTTCCTGGCCGCCTGCTCTGATATTCTGGAAGAACAGCCACGCAGTATCTATGAGCCGGGCTTCTTCAAGACTGAAAAGGGGGTCCAGGGCGGACTGACTGCCATGTATGCTCACCTCAGGTACATCTACGGTCAGGCCTACTATTACAATGCCTGTCAGACCGGAACCGACGAGGCAACCTATGCGCAGAGCGCTGACGGGAACTTCAAGGATCATGACCTTTCGGGAGTCGGATCAATTACTCCTTCAACCAGCCGGTCGGATGTTCTCTGGGGAACCGCATTCTCCAATATAAATACTGCCAGCGGCGTGATTGAGAATGCTGCTGCGGTTGGTATTTCCGATGCCCTTATCGCCGAAGCGAGATTCTTCCGCGCATTTGACTATTTCCTGCTGGTGCAGACATTCGGCGGGGTACCGCTTGACCTGGGTTCAGGTGAACTTGTGTTCAACACCACTCCTGTCCGGACTTCTGTCCGCAATACTGTCCCCGAGGTTTACACAAAGGCAATCTTCCCTGACCTTGTAAAGGCCGTGAATGACCTGCCTGAAACACCGCGCGTGAAGGGCGCCGTAACCAGGAACGTGGCACGCCTGCACCTTGCAAAGGCATACCTTACCTATGCATGGTGGCTTGAGAATCCTAACAACATACCGACATATCCTGCAGCTGACAGGGTTGACCCTGACGGCCACAATGCCCAGTGGTATTTCCAGCAGGCATATGATGTAGCTTTGGCCGGAATAAACAACCCCGGTCCATACGGACTGATGGAAACATTCTATGATGTCAACCTTGCCCAGAACGACCGTAACAAGGAAATTCTGCTGTGGGCTGACCATACCCAGGAGAGCGAGTTTTACAACGGCGGAAGCCTTACCTACGGAGGCGGTGGCGCTCCGGATAACTTCGCAGGATGGATGATGACCTGGAACTACACGGTTATAAGAAGTTCAGGAGTGAGTTCCGTTCAGCGCGAAGCTGAACAGCACCTGGGCCGCCCCTGGACGCGTATGTGCCCGCCAATAGGTGTTGTGGAAAACACATTTGCCGATAAAGTCAATGACTCAAGGTATGATGGAACCTTTACAACGGTATATCGCGGCAACTGGCCAAAAGGCGGCGTTACCAACGCTTCGCTTGTCAATGCAAACGGACTCACCGTGGTTCCCGGAGATGCAGTCCTGACATTCCTGAATGACAATGACCCCAATGTGGTATATGCTGCCGCAAATGCCAACATAGGGGCAGGTGTGTTGCCGGGCAGGGCAGACTTTGTGATAGCTCCCCGTGGAATAAGCAGGGTCGTCTATCCCGGACTCTGGAAACTTGGGCCCTACCGTACCGACAACGGAACAGGGCTGGGACAGCCCAATGCCGGCTCAACCCGTCCGTACAATATCGCCAAGTTTTCAGAATTCTACCTGGTAGCTGCCGAAGCTGCAGTCAAGGGGGCAACAACCCAGGCAGGCATGACAGCATATGACCTTGTCAATGTTCTCCGTGCCCGCGCTGGCAAATGGCGCTGGGACAACAACGGCAATGTCGCAAAGACAGCAGACAACAGTGCTGCAATGACTGCTGCTACACCGGCAACAATTACTGTTGATTACATACTCGCCGAAAGGTCACGTGAATTCTTCGGCGAAGGCTACCGCTGGTTTGACCTGGTACGTACCCAGAGATGGGCTGCACTGGCAGGAACATATGAGATATGCGGAACAGCTTACGGCGATCATACTCCGTTGACATATAACCGGACTATCGAGGCCAGGCATTACCTTCGCCCGATACCCCAGGGCCAGATCGACGGAATGGAGCTGACCGCAGATGAAAAAGCCGCTTATCAGAACCCCGGATATTGATTGATCAACCTGAAAGAATCATATCCGTGCTTCAAACGCCAACTGGTAAATCTGTTCTCAGATATGTGTGAGAGTTTTAATTAGGGTTGGTTCATGTTAAAGTGTCCGTGGCATTGTCCACGGGCACTTTTTCCCTATTTTTGACGCCAATCTTATACCCGCGAAGGGATATATTACCGTTACCGATTTTTAAAATGACTGAGTTACTTGAACGAATCTCAGCCTGCGTCGAATTTGGCAAGGTTGATATCAAATCTCCGTATCCTCCGGCAATGAAGGATCAGGAGGGAGCCTTTGAGCTCACCAGGCAGGCCCTTGACGCCGGAATAAAACCAGGTGTGATCCTCGAGGAGGCACTGATACCTGCTATGTCAAGAGTGGGCCAGAAGTTTTCCAGGAATGAGATTTTCGTGCCACAGATGCTGATGGCCGCCAAGGCGATGAGCAGCTCGATGATACATATAAAACCCTACTACCTCTCTGGCGAAACAAAAAGAAGGGGAACCTTCATCATCGGAACCGTCAGGGGTGATCTTCACGACATAGGCAAAAACCTTGTTGGGATGATGATAGAGGGTTCCGGCTGGGAGATCATCGATCTCGGCGTGGATGTCGGAACCGACAAATTCATTGAGGCCCTGGAAAAACATCCGGGAGCCGTGCTGGGACTCTCTGCCCTTCTGACAACAACGATGGAAAACATGCGGAAGAGCGTGGCTGAACTTCGGGAAAAATATCCTGACCTTAAGATACTTGTCGGAGGCGCACCGGTTACGGACGATTTCTGCCGGAAAATCGGAGCCGATTTCTATTCCCCTGATCCGCAGGGGGCCGTGGAATACCTGAAAACACTTGCCTGATTAAGATTTTTATTCGTTATTTCGCCTGACGATACCGGCCACTGAAACAGACCATGAAAGCCAACCGGGAAGCCTGTTCAGTGGCGGGATCCTATGCGGGCGTAACCAAAAAATGCTGTAAATGAAGACTATACTCAGCGGGAGTTCGAGAGAAGTAGTTATTGACACCGAAGGGCCGGTCGTTATAATAGGGGAATGCATTAATCCCACCAGGAGGAAAAAGCTGGTCTCAACACTTGAGAAGCGTGACTTTACATACATGCTGGAGCTTGCAAAATCTCAGATCGGAGCAATGGCAGATATCCTGGACGTGAACGTGGGTTACCCCGGGGTAGATGATGAAGAACTGCTGCCGCAGGCTGTGATTGCCATTCAGGAGCACTTCGACATACCTCTCTGCCTTGACTCGCCCAATCCGAAGGCAATTGAGGCAGCCCTGAAGGTGGCGAAGGGGAAGTGCCTGATAAATTCCGTCAACGCCGAGGAGGCTTCACTTCAGAAACTGCTGCCCGTTGCTCACGAGTACGGGGCAGCCATCATCGGGCTGGTACTTGACGATGATGGTATCACGAATGACCCGGAGAAACGGCTCAGGATTGCCGAAAAAATCATAGAAAGGGCTGTTGCTGCCGGAATAAGGGAAGAGGATGTGATAATTGATCCGATGGCGATGGCTGTAAGCGCTGATCCCACTGCCTGCAGGGTGACTCTTGAGACGATCAGGCTTGTGCATGACAGGCTGGGTCACAACATCACCCAGGGGGCCAGCAATATCTCCTTCGGGCTTCCTAACCGCGAGAACATCAACAGTGCTTTCATGGCCATGTCAATCATGTTCGGGCTTACCTGTCCCATTGCCAACCCGGAGAAGATCACGGGCCTCGTGCGGGCTTCGGATCTGGTGCTGGGAAGGGATGATTATGCAATAAGGTTCATTGAGCACTACCAGTCAACAAAGGCAGATTGAAGAGGTTATTGTTAGGAATAATCGGTATACTGCTGTTATGAAGCCAGGTTACATGAACATTGAAATCCGTCGCTGATGAAGGTCAGCTACCCATACAGCGAACTTCTCCCCGTCTGTGATGCTCTTGCCGCAACAATGGGATACGCTCCGGGCGAGGCTCCGGAGCCTGTAACTGAGCTTATCCTGGAATTATCGGAAGAGCTGGTTCATTCCTGTGAAGCCAGAGCAGAATACATCATTTTCGATTCGGTAAGGTGTGACAGGTTAAGGAAAACAGTTGATATTGAGGGGGTGGAGTTCGAGGTGAAGCCGATAATATTCAGCCAGGTCAAAGAGGCGGCGGCGGCGGCTCTGTTCATATGCACGGCAGGGCCGGAGGTGGGCGAGCGCAGCCGGAGGAGCATGAGCAACGGGGACCTCCTCCGCGGCTATGTGTATGACGTCATTGGCTCGGAGGTGGCTGAGAATGCCGCGGAGAGAATGCAGGACTCCCTGAGAGCCGCCGCCGCCGCCACAGGAATGAATATCACAAACCGCTTCAGCCCGGGATACTGCGGCTGGGATGTCGCAGAACAGCATAAACTTTTCAGCTTCTTCCCTGACAACTGGTGCGGAATAACCCTCACCGACTCCGCCCTGATGAACCCCGTCAAGTCAGTCAGCGGCATCATCGGAATCGGCCGCGATGTAAGGTACGCACCGTACCAGTGCCACAGGTGCGACGATAAAAACTGCATTTACCGGGGCCGGAAGTCCGGGGATCTGAAAGTCTGAAAGTCAATGATTTATGGCGCAGATTTCACTGCTGCCTATTGCCTATTGCCTTATCAGTGCGGAACGGTGCAGCAGGAAGACCTTCCCTGTTATACAGGTTGGCGCCGGCGGGGTTGTCAGCCCATGCATACCTGGCCGCAACAGGTTTCTTAACCTCTCTGCTCCTAAGGATAACCTGGTTCCCCTTTATCGTGGCTTCTGCCCATACAAACTTCATGTCACCACCGGCAATTGCAAAATGCCCCGGTCTCCTGCCTCCTCGGACCGTCAACCCTGAGCCGGTATTGTCAAAAGAGATAATCATTTTGCGGCCCCTGACTGTCATGGATTTGAAGGTGGGACCTGAATAAACCACATCTGTCTCCCCGTATGCAACCTTCCGGGCTGCCAGTGCCAGTCTCAGACCCACGTCCTTTTTGTTAAGAGGATGGATATCATTCCATTCGCCGATGTCATAGGTGACAGCCATACCCGTGGCAGGCAGCTTCAGTGCCTCGGCCTGTGCCTCCCTGAAGAGCGCCCAGCCGCTTTCACCCGGATTTTCCCTCGCTTCCATAAAATTCGGAAGCTGCACCAGCAGGAAGGGCAGGTCGCCCTGTCCGAAGCTGTGCCGCCAGTCGCTGATCAACGCGGGCAACAACCTTTTGTATTCGTCCGGCCTTCCAGCATTCGACTCACCCTGGTACCACAGGATGCCTTTGATACTGAAATCAAGCAGCGGCGCCAGCATGGCGTTGTAAAGACCTGCCGGCTTATAGCCGAAGAAAGTCTGCCCTCTCAGCGGAGGCATTACTGCTCCTACCTTATACTTCCATTCACCCTCCAGGCTTATTTTATAATCGCCGGCAGCCAGTTCGTAAGTTTTATCAGGCACGAAACCCGCGTCTCCAATATTACTTATAACCTTCACAGTAAGGACATTCCTGCCTTCCCTCAGCAAGCCGGCAGGGATAGTGTACCACCTGGGAGGGTACTGGTATGAGACGGTCCCGATAAATTTTCCGTTAAGAAATGCAGAATCTGCATCCACTATCCTGCCAAGATTCAGGGTGCCGGGAAGACCTGCTGCCCGGGCAGGTATATCCAGTTCTTTCCTGAACCACACCGCGCCGTTTGTTCCCTTTAGCCGTGTCGCTGACCAGTAGCCCGGGACATTGAAGCTTTTCCAGTCGTCAGTGTTCAGGCTCTCATCATACCATCTTACGCCGGGTGTATTGTATCCGGCATCGGCTTGCCTGAGATTTCCGTACCATTCGGCCGATCTGAGACGGTCTTCTGTTTCAATGTTCCTGATATAGGAGTCATCCTTGAGTTGTTGCAGATCATTGTAATATGCCGGGAACTCCTTCAGGCTCTCCTCGCTGATCCACGCCTCGGCAGGTGAGCCTCCGAATGCCGATGTCAGAATTCCTACAGGTACACCGTATGTCTTGTTGATCTCTTTTGCGAAGAACCATGCGGCGGCGGAAAAGTCGAGAACAGTCTCCGGGCCGGCTGCCACCCATTTACCGCCTGTAAGGTCGCTTTGCGGGCCGCTGAATACGAATACCTTGGGGAGGTTAAATGACCTGATCATGCTGTTTTCAGCCTCCGCTATCTCGGACTCATATAGTGGCCTCACCCGCCTGACAGGCAACTCCATGTTCGACTGCCCCGAGCATAGCCAGACGTCGCCAACAAGAATATTGCTCACAGTCAGCCTGTTGCTTGCCTCGAAAGTCATGGTATGCGGCCCCCCTGCCTTCTGTGGCGGCAATACAACCATCCATTTGCCTGAGTCATCAGCGGATGTGTGATATTTCTCCCCGATAAACTCAACTGTGACATTCTCACGCGGGGAGGCCGATCCCCAAATTTTCAGTTCGGTGTCACGCTGCAGCACCATGCCGTCACTGATAAGCCGTGGCATTTTCACCTGGGCGCTGACCTGCAGGGCGATGCCAATTGAAAGAAGCAATACTGTGATGAGGCGGATTCGTGTTTTCATGTGTCTGAGGTCTTTAAGCCAGTCTTCAGTCAGCAGTCTTCAGTCAGCAGGGATTAAGTTAATGATTTACTGCTGACTGCAACTGCCAACTGCCGACTTCTTTACATTATAACTCTCCGGTGGTCCCAGATATGACGGCCTGAGTCCTCCGGTGTTGACAACTATCTTTTCAAGCACCATACCGGGATCAATCATCCATATTTTCAGGGTGTGGTAACCCGGTTCCCTGACAGTTATTTTCCCTTTCACATACCGGGTACTGTTGCGCACAGTCTCTTCCCAGTCCCTGTTGCCGTTCTCGGCATTGAACCCGGCCGGTAACACAGTCAGCAGTTGCGCCGCCTCCCCGTCAACAGAAATTCCTATCCTGAAGTCCCTTCCAGGGAGGAAATTGAGCGAGGGAGCCATGTGAAGCACAGTTTCAAACTCCCCTGTTGAAAAGAACCAGATCCTGTATTCCAGGTACGGGGAATCCTTACCGGGTACTGCAGGGGGGGCATCGGTAACGGACACAGCACGCATTCCTGACTGTGTCCTTCCGTAGTCCTCTATCCGCTGCCAGCCCCTTTCTCCGGTATCAAGCTTCCCGGTATAACTGGCGGCTTCCATTGACACAAATCCTCCGGCTTCAACAAATCCATTGAGCGTTGCAGGATCAGGTGCGGCCGGTTTGAAGGCCGTGACGCCAATTTTAATCACATTTCCTTCAGCATTTACAGCCACTGAACCTGTGTGAGTGCCAAAGGGAAGAGCAGACCAGTCGATGCTGACATTCAACCTCTGCCCGTCAGTCACGGTGCCACGACTGCTGCTGAGTATGATCCATTGATTATCAGCCATGGCAGTATAGCCGAACGGATCGCTGCCCCGGTTAAAAATCTCAATATAAGCTGCCTGTTTGCTGAATACATCGAAAGGAGGGAGGAGAGGAGACGACTCTGATCCCGGCCATGCATCAGAGGATCCTTCCACAGCGACAGCCGGGATCGCACCGGCGGGCACCGGCGGGCTCTGCAACTGAATATGACGGAGGCTGTTTTCCGGAGGATCATTCCATGCAATATAACCCAGGTGAGCCTGGTCCATGAAGTGTTTCCACCTTCCCCCGGCATAAACGCGGTTATAATATCCCATCAGGGCAGTGTCAGCTGTGAAGAGTTCCCTCGTCCGTTCTGCCATGGCCGTAGCGGTGGCCCTGCCCTGTTTCGCCCAGAGGGCATTCTTGCCGGCAGTGACATACAGCTCGTTGACGACAGCGCATGCCTTTACAGGAAAGAGGACAAGATGAAAGTACGCATCCCTCATCCCCGCGGGCAGTTGCTGTCCGATCAGTTCCGCCCTGGCCGCCAGGCTGTTGTAGTCCTGCACAATACGCTCAGCCTCATTGTAATTCACCAGGCTGTATGTAGTAGGGGAGAGCAGTTCCGGTTTACGGCGACTGTTGAAACGGGTATAATCCCTTATAATTTCCGCAATCTCCCTTGCATGCTCCGGACCAAAAACCCTGGCAGCCCACTGTTCAGTCCATGCTGACATATCATCACTGCCCAGGGCGTCTGTATCCCAGGCCAGGTCGAGGAAGTATTCCATGGGTATCTCATAACCCCTGAAATGTCCCACATTGACGATCCATATCCTGTCGGCGCCGTACTGTTTTGCCAGCGTCATCTGGTCCCATATCTTAGGGATGGGGCTTGTATTGATCCACTGGTAGCTCCGGGGCCCTCCGTGGTAATCAAAATGATAATAAACTCCGGCGCCTCCGCTTCGCTTTCGTTCATCAGCATCAGGCAGCCGTCTGACGTTTCCCCAGTTATCCTCCGCCCACAGCAGGGTGACGTCATCGGGAACCCGCATCCCTTCGTGGTAGTAGTCCTGCACCTCCTTGTAGAGGCACCACATCTGCGGAACATTTGTGACATCGGGATTGAGTTCTTCGGCGATCATCCCGCGCTGAACACTGACAATCTTTTCCAGTTTCTCAATATTTGCAGCTGGTCCGCCCGGCCCCATCTCGGTGTCATCAGCTCCCCGCAGCCCGATTGTCAGTATGCTTTCATAGTCCCTGTTGCGCCGTATGCCGTCACGCCAGAATTTCATGAGGGTATCTGCATGATGAGTCCAGCTCCAGCTTCCGAGTGTCTTCTGGTACCTTCTGTCCCATTCCTTCTGTGCCCTTATCATCGGCTCCTGGTGACTGGTGCCCATGACTATGCCGTATTCATCCGCCAGTGCCGCATTGCGGATGTCATCCTCGTTGAAGGCATTGTTCCACATTGCCGGCCAGAGGTAGTTGCCCTTCAGCCTGAGGAGTACCTCGAATATCCTTGAATAGAATTCAGTCCCGTAGTTTGCCACACCGGGAGGAACCGGGGGGTTGGCTGAGGGTATGACGTTTCCGTATTTATATGAAACCCATCTTGTCAGGGCGGGATATTCATCGTTCAGGAAGATACCGCGGTATTTCACAGAAGGCTCACCCCACTGCCAGCGGCCGGGTTTGACAAAAAGCTCACAGTTCTTCCGTACCGGCACGTCTGCCCACCAGTACCATGGCGAGACGCCTGCCTGTCTTGAAATCTCATATATGCCGTAAATTGTTCCGCGCTTGTCGCTGCCGGCAATTACAAGTGCCTTTTTCACCCCGGGGAAAGGCTTTTCAACAGTCTGTATAATAAATGATTCCCACTTCCCTTCAACCGCGGTAAGATCAATCTTTCCCTTTTCCGCGAGGCGGTCAACAAGGGTACTCTTGCCGGTTGTCCCGGCAATAACAACAAACCCGGACCGGGGCACCTTCGAAGCTGTGATCAGCTCCGGAGCTGTGCCGGTTACCATGCCAAGGTCATTCTGCAGGTCAGTCATGGCCCTTCTGACACCTGGCCACTCATCCGGGCTTACAACCAGGGGGGCACAACGGCCGCCTGAGGCCAGAACCAGTGATCCGGCACTCTTCTCAGCGGAGATAATGACCTTTTCATTATCCTGCCCGGCAGCGGTGAGGCAGGTCAGCAAAAGCGAAGCAAGGAGGGGCAGGAGCCTGAGGTCTGAAGGTCCGAAAGTCTGAGGTCTGAAAGTCTGAAGGTCTGAAGGTCCGGAAAGGTCGTTATTTTTCATAGGAGCGGCCGGATCAGGGGTTATTGAAGCTCAATTACAACTGTTGTAACTGATCTGGGCTTAAGAATAAAGTAACTGTCAGTGCTTACCGGCTGGATTTCCTTGTAGTTTGAGACTGCATCGGTCTGTACTGCGCGCATCGATTTCACGGTTTTCCCGGGAACTTCAAAATCATAATTGGCTGCATCAACATTCGGGTTGACTGCCACAACGGTGATTTTCTTTCCCGAAGGGTCTGTAAATGCTGACATGGGCATCTGGTCCGATGTCACCTTAATCCTTACATATCCCCTGTCAATCTCCTTCGAGAAGTGCTTCATGACATAATAGAATGGAGTGAGTGTATAGGCCCCTGCGGAACTCAGCCTGATCATTGAGTCATTGTTGGTATCAGCCCATGCCATCAGCCAGTAGATATAGCCGGAGGCGTTTGCCTCATTCAGGTTCTGGATGATGAACCATGCCGTGTTCAGCCAGGTGAAGTTTGAGTATTCCGTCATTATGCAGGGCTTGTTACCGTAGCTGTCACGGATCATGTTCAGGTCAGCCTTTGTCTGGGCAATCAGTGTTGATGCGGAGAAGTTGTAGGTGTGGTATGCATATGCTGCCAGATGTGCTTTGTTCTTCAGCGGATCCGAATACATGGCAAAGGTATTCCCTCCAAGTTTGGAGCTGTAGCCAATGTTCTCTGCTTCCGGGCCGAGCATATCCGGCGGGTTCACCCTGGTGCTGATTTTGTTCCAGACTGCGTCGAAGGCGGCATCATATCCCGGGAAATCAGTCGTCTCGGTCGGCCGCCACTCGCATGTCTCCCAGTCGGGAGTGATCCATCCCGGTTCATTCTGGATGCTTATATAGTCAGGATTGAACTGCAGGTTATCAAGAACATCATTCCAGTATTCGCCGAAGGCATCATACACAAAAGCCCCGTCCGCCTTCTTCAGTGTCCCCTCGCGCAGGTTATTGTTGCTCTTAAGCGCTGAGGGAGGAGTCCAGGAACTTACAAGTATCTGTACATCCGGGTTGTACTGTTTTGCTATTGAGCACAGTTCACCGGTGACAGTGTAAAGATTCTTTATCGAGGAGTTCTCCATGGTCTCCGGACTTTTAACGTCCGGGTAGCCTGAAGGATAGTAATTGTTCTTGAACCTCAATATATCCGTTCCCAGGTCTTCAAACAGAAGCTGGCATATCTGTGTTTTCTGGGGGCTGACCATGATCCTTTCAGAATACCATGTCAGCGATCCTCCGAAACCAACCATCTCCTGATAGGTCACAGAGGGATCGATGATGGCATTCTTTATTACAGGAACAATTTCAGGATCAGGCGGACCGTCAGGGTCACCGCATGAATGGAAGAGCGGCAGTAATATGCATATCAATATAAAAGATGCAGTTATTTTCATTACTAAACATTTAAAGGTTACCCGACATGCCGTGTCCGCCAGACACCCATACCGGCAGGGCGGAAATCCCGCAATCACAAAACAGTGAGCGTCGCCTTCTGCAGGTCTTCATCCCTTGAGGAGGGGCCGGTCATGATCTCAAACTCTCCTGGTTCCACAACATATTTCATTTCGACATTATGGAATGCCAGTTTTTCAGGTGTGATATCAAATGAAACCTTCTTCTTTTCACCCGGTTTCAGCGAGATCCGGGCAAAGCCCTTCAGCTCCTTAACCGGACGGGTTACCGTGCTGACCACATCACGGATATAAAGCTGCACAATTTCATCACCCGCCAGCCTGCCTGCATTTGTGACCTCCACCGTCACCCTGGCTGTCTCTCCTTTTCTGACTGAGGCCTTCTTCAGCACAGGCTTGCCGTATCTGAATTCAGTGTAGCTCAGTCCGTACCCGAAGTGGAAGAGCGGCTTCACATCCTGCGACAGGTAGTCCTGCCACTGTGCGCTTGGCTTGTGATTGTAGTACAGTGGCAGCTGGCCGGCCGACTTCGGGAAGGTGATTGTCAGTTTCCCGGAGGGATTGACCTCGCCGAAGATGATGTCTGCCGCTGCAGTACCGGTCTCCTGTCCCATGTACCACCCCTCGAGTATTGCGGGAACCTTCTCTGCAAGTGCATTTATTGCCAGCGGGCGCCCGTTCATAAGGTAAAGAACCACCGGCTTGCCGAGGGCGGTAATGGCTTCAGCCAGTTCGTTCTGTTCGCCGAAGAGGTCCAGGGTCATGTTGTCACCCAGGTGATTCTTTGCCCATGCCTCGCGGCAGAGGTGTTCGTTTTCACCCAGGGCGAGGATGACCAGGTCCGCGCCGGCTGCAACCTTCACAGCCTCCTTTATCAGTTTCAGGTTCTCTTCGCGCGAAGCGAATTTTATTTCATCGTATTTCCAGTTGAAATAACTGAGTGTGGTATTGATTGTCAGCCTGCATCCCTGGGCGAAGAGCACCTCGGTGCCGTTGCCCGCCATTGCCCTTATCCCGTCAAGCAGACTTACCTTTTCATACGGTTCACCGGAGTAGCCCCCTAACCAGAGGTCAAGTGCACAGGGACCTATGACTGCAATCTTTTTGTATTTTCCTTTTTTCAGTGGCAGCAGTCCATCATTCTTCAGGAGAACGATCGATTCGTGGGCCGCTTTCAGGGCGGTCTTCCTGTGCATCAGGGATTTGCTGACTGCAATCGCCTGCTTCTCGTCAACATAGGGATTCTCAAAGAGCCCCAGGCTGAATTTGAATGTCAGCACCTGTTCAACCGCGCGGTCAATATCCTCCTTTTTGATCTTTCTTTTCTTCAGCAGTTCGGGCAGGATCCGGTACATGTTTGCCTGGGGAAATTCATACTGCACTCCGGCATTGAATGCTGTCACTGCAGCCTCCTCAGCATCATGACAGACGAAGTGCTTGTTGAAAAGCTGGTCTACACCGTAATAGTCTGAAACTATCATTCCCTTAAAGCCCAGCTCGCCGCGCAGCAGATCCTTCAGGAGCCATTTGCTGGCGTGCGAGGGGACGCCGTCGACCTCATTGTATGATGGCATCACCGATACCGGTTTCGCATGGTCAATGCACATTTTGAACGGAGGCAGATGATAATCACGCAGCACCCTCATCGAATAATTGGCCGGACCCTGGTTCAGACCGCCTTCCGATTCACCGTGTCCGACAAGGTGTTTGAGTGTTGCGGCAACATTATTCTTTTCAACCCTGCCGCTGTCACCTCCCTGCAGCCCTTTCACGGCAGCAATGGAAAGCATTCCGTTCAGATAAGGATCCTCGCCGTAGGTCTCCTCGGTGCGTCCCCACCGGGGGTCACGGCAGACATCAATCACCGGGGTCAGTGCATGATGGGTTCCGCGGGAACGCATTTCATGAGCCACTACACCGTAAACTTTTTCAAAAAGTGCCGGGTCCCATGAACACGCCAGGCCTATAGCCTGCGGGAAAACGGTGGCCTCGGGCCTCATCATCCCGTGCTGACCCTCATCAACAAATATCGCAGGAATGCCAAGGCGGGTCTCCTCAACAAGGTATTTCTGGATCGCATTGCGCATCCTGACAGTATCCTTTATTCCGAATGGGGCAGGATGGACCGAGTGGCATCCGTTTCCGAATATCTCCTTCATCTTTGCTGGATCACTGAAAATCTCAGGCTTGAAATCTTCCACTCCGCCGTTCCACAGACCCATCAGCTGGGCACATTTTTCCACTATCGTCATCCTTCCAATGAGGTCCTCAACCCTTTTCCTGACAGGAAGTGAAGGATCCTTATAAGGCACTTTTGCGGTCTTTTTCATATGCTGGTAATTGAATAATTGTCAATTGAGTTTCTTTGCTTCCCTGATGACTGCATGATAAGCTGGTTTCGGGGTATAGTCACGGTTGAACAAAAGCGGGTAATTTGTGCGGCCGGGGATAGGCCATCCGTTCTTCCATGAATAGCCGTCATGTACTCCCCAGAAGGTAACCCTGGTCACGGCATCGTCATTCTTCAGAAGTACCCTGAACAGCTCTGCATAGCGATTAGTCAGTTGTGTCTGAACGGAATCAGGAAGTCCTTCCACATAAGGGTTGAGTGAGTCAAGGTACGCACCTCTGTTTGAGATCTCTGCCCCGTAGAACCTTGTAGGGGTAGGCAGAACGTTGATTTCCATTTCGGTGATCATCACCTTCATCCCCAGCGCGGCGTACTCGCCTATGCTTTCATCCACGATTTTCATGTCAGGAGAATCAAGGTGCCAGTGTCCCTGGATGCCGATACCGTCAATAGGGATACCTTTTGCCTGGAGATCCTTTACAATGGCAACCACCCCGGCCCTTTTTGCCGGCTCCTCATTGTTGTAGTCATTGTAATAGAGCTCAGCATCGGGATCAGCCTCACGGGCGAATGTGAATGCCTTCTCAATATAGTCTTCTCCGATTATCTCAAGCCACTTTGTGCGTCTGAGGGTACCATCCTCGTTAACAGCCTCGTTGACCACATCCCAGCCCAGGACACGTCCTTTGTAGTGTCCGACGACAGTATCGATATGCTCACGCATCCTTTCAAGGAGAGCATCACGAGTCAGTTGATTGCCAAGAGAATCCTGGAAAACCCACCCGGGTGTCTGGGAGTGCCATACAAGCGTATGTCCGATGACTTTCATCCCGTTTTGTTCTGCGAAGTCTACAATACTGTCGGCCACGCCGAAGTTGTATATTCCCGGTTTGGGGTGGATCCGCTCCCATTTCATTTCATTCTCCGGGGTGACGGAGTTGAACTGCTTCGCAATGAAAGGCAGGACCTTCGGATCAGCACCGGAGACCTGCATCCTGTTTATGGCGGTTCCCATCAGGAAGTGATCCTCATATGCCTTGCTGAGGGTGGTATCATCTTTTCCGCATGATGAGAGCAGAATTACGGTGGCTGCAAAAGCTGGTATCAGCATCTTTTTCATAGTATTACTTTTGAGTTTTCCTGTTTCGCATGATTTGTTTCAGACAGCCGGTTTATCCGGCATAGGCTTTCCGCCTCTCGGCGAGTTCATCCTGCATCTGGTACTCAACTTTTTTACCGATGCCGTAGATAAACAGCGCAATCACGCAGAGTATGATTGCGATGACCGGGAATATGCTGACTGATAGCCTTATGCCCTGTACTGCAGTAGGGGTCTGCTCCACGTTGGCCACATATCCGTAGGCCTTCAGCAGCCATCCTGCAACAGCGCCTCCGATTGCAAGTCCTACCTTCAGACCCACAACTATCGCAGCAAAGACGATACCTGTTGCTCGCCTGTTGAACTTCCACTCCGAGTAGTCGGCCACGTCTGCCATCATTGCCCATGGCAGCGGCATTGTCACGCCCCATGAGAAATTGAACAGAATGGAGAGTATAAGTATTGCCCAGATGCCCGATGGGGGCACAACAAAGAACAGGGCTGCCATTATGCCGGCCACAATGAGCCACGTCCTGAAGACATCCCTCTTTCCGAACCTCCTGGCCATGGCGTTGCCCGCCGCGATACCGGGTATTGCTGCCAGCTGACCTATTATGTTTATCACGCTGAAGCTGTTGTCCGCGTAATTGGCCCCCTCGGCAGTCAGTTTAAGTCCTTCAAGCAGCCCGAAAAGTCCCTTGTCTATATTTACAAGGAATTCCCTCATGCTTTCAGGATCAAGATAGTACTTGAAGTAGTAGAGGAGCATGCTGTTGCGGAGTGCAAGGAATATGAACATGAAGAGGAAGACTATGAACATCATGACCCACTGCCTGTTGTGAACAAGGTCTGACAGGTCCTGCTTCAGTGATGTCTTCTGCTGTGGCGGCGGAGCTATCCTCTCTTTGGTGCTGAAGAAGGTTATGAAGAAGAACAGTATGGCGAGTGCGCTGAAGATGCCCATGGTGATCTGGTAGCCCCTGGCGCTGTTGCCTGCCCCGAAGTGGTTTACCATGGGCAGGGTGAATCCCATTATTGCAATTGTTGCAAGGGTCACGACCACGAACCTGACTGAAGAGAGGCTTGTCCGTTCCTTCATGTCTCCCGTGACCACGCCGCTGAGGGCCGCGTACGGATTGTTGTTTGCGGAGTATACTGTCAGCAACAGCAGGTAGGTGGCATAGGCATAGACCAGTTTACCGGTCTCACCCAGATCAGGTGTTCTGAAAGCCAGGTAACCCAGTACACCGAAAGGTACTGCGGTCCACAGGATCCAGGGCCGGAATTTGCCCCAACGGGTGTTTGTCCTGTCGGCAAGAGCCCCGAAAACCGGGTCACACACTGCTCCCCAGAGCCTCGCAACAAGAAACAAAGTTGCAGCCGCCCCGGCAGAAAGGCCGAATGTGTCTGTGTAGAAGCTGAGCTGTAACAGCATCATTGTCTGAAATATGAAGTTGGCAGCTCCGTCTCCGAGACTGTAGCCCAGCTTCTCCCTGAAAGAAAGTTTTCCTGTTGCGGATTGCATGGTCGGATGATTGTTAGGATTACACGTTATTTCAAACCTTTTTTGCTTGCCTCAGGGCATGGCACAGCCATGCACGGGCCAAAACGTAACTAAAAGTAGACATTCGGATTTAAATATGCAACCGATTGCAAAAAATAGTTCAAATTATTTCAATAATAACAGTTTTATTACTTATTTTGAAGAATTATGACAGGAATGAAGAAAAAAGGAGAGGTCACCATCTATGACATCTCCAGGATGCTGAACATCTCGGCATCAACAGTCTCAAGGGCCCTCAACAACAGTCCGCAGGTCAGGAAGGAGCTGCGGAAAAAGATAATGCAGACAGCCCAGGAAATGGGCTACCAGCACAACAAGTTTGCCGCAAACCTCAGGCAGAAAAGGACAAGGACCCTGGGGGTGATCATCCCCAGGATTGACAGCCATTTCATGTCTACAGTCATTTCAGGGATGGAGAAGGTTGCAAACAACTCCGGCTACCAGCTCCTGATCAGCCAGAGCGAAGAGTCTGCTGCGCTGGAGGAAGCCAACATCCAGGCGCTCTTCAACAGCCGTGTCGACGGGCTGCTGGTCTCTCTTTCATATGAGACAAAGACAAAGGATGCATTCAAAAACGTGCTGCGCAAGGATATACCGCTTGTCTTCTTCGACAGGGTATTTGAATGCGGCAACTGCGTCAGCGTTGTCATTGACAACTACAGGGCAGGCTATGATGCAATACAGCACCTGGTGGATCAGGGTTGCAGAAAAATAGTCCATGTTGCGGGAAGCCTGAACAGGAATGTCTACAACGACAGGTACCGCGGATTCAGGCAGGCGCTTGAAGACAATTCCATCCCCTTTGACGAGAGGATGCTCATAGTGACTGACCTGGGTGATGACTCCGGGGAAACAATACTTAACCAGTTGCTCGCCAACGGCACAATGCCTGACGGAATATTTACCGCCAACGACAACTCGGCCGTTTCACTCGTATGCGAGCTGAAGAGAAAGGGTTTCCGGGTGCCGGAAGACATAGCCGTGGCAGGGTTCAATGATGATCCGGTATCCCGGATTGTTGAGCCCAACCTGACAACGGTCCGTTATCCCGGAAGGGCAATGGGAGAGGTGGCTGCATCTACGATGATCAGAATACTTGAAGGGACACAGTACGAGAAGGTCAACTCAATCACCCTCAGCCATGAGCTGATTATAAGGCAGTCATCACTCAGGTCAGGCAAACAGTAGTGCCTATGAAAAAGACGTATTCATTCATCCTGGTATTTCTCCTGCTGGTGCCGGCAGCGACGGCGCTGGCTGATGACGGTTACCGGCTCTGGCTCGGTTTTAGCCGGATAACTGACAAAGCCTATCTGAAGGAATGCGGACGGAGGTTTGAAAACGTCATGATAACCGGTGACTCACCGGTGCTGCGTACTGCCCACGATGAGTTTATCGCCGGACTGGGATCAATGACGGGGATGAGAATCGTTGAGGTTGATTCTCCGCAAGGAAGGGGCACCGTCATCGCGGGCACCTTCAGTTCATCGCCGTTCATTGCATCCCTGCTGCCCGATGCCGTTCCCGGTGCAACCGGTGAGGAGGGTTATATAATAAGAAGTGTCAGGCAGGGCCGGAGGCACATCACAGTGGTTGCGTCAGAAGGAGAGAGGGGAGTTCTCTACGGACTGTTCCACCTTCTGAGGATAATCAGTACTGAAACACCGCTTGACAATCTCGCGATAAAAGAAAAGCCTGCAACCAGTCTGAGGCTGCTTAACCACTGGGACAACCTCGACGGCAGTGTCGAGAGGGGTTACGCTGGCAGCTCCATCTGGAACTGGCACCTCCTTCCGGGTTATATCTCACCCAGGTACAGGGATTATGCAAGGGTAAACGCTTCGATAGGGATCAACGGGACTGTCATTACCAACGTCAATGCCAACGCCCTGGTGCTTACACCCCGGTATCTTGCGAAGGTGGCTGCCCTGGCTGACGTGATGAGACCCTACGGCATAAGGGTATATCTCACCGCCCGTTTCAGTGCTCCGCAGGAGACCGGAAACCTGCCCACTTCTGATCCGCTTGACCCTGACGTGGCAGCCTGGTGGAAGGCGAAGGCAGCGGAGATCTATTCCCTGATTCCCGATTTCGGTGGTTTCCTGGTAAAGGCCAACTCCGAGGGGCAGCCAGGCCCGCAGAATTACGGCCGTTCCCATGCTGAAGGTGCCAACATGCTTGCTGACGCTGTGGCTCCCTATGGCGGCGTGGTGATGTGGAGGGCATTTGTATACGATAATAATGTGCCCGTTGACAGGGCAAAACAGGCTTATAATGAATTCGTTCCCCTTGACGGAAAATTCAGGGAGAATGTGCTTGTGCAGGTGAAGAACGGGCCGGTCGATTTCCAGCCCCGCGAGCCTTTCCACCCTCTTTTCGGCGCCATGCCTTCCACACCGCTGATGATGGAGTTCCAGATCACGCAGGAGTACCTGGGCTGCGCCACACATCTCGTCTACCTGGCTCCGCTCTTCAGTGAGGTGCTTGGCAGTGATACATACGCAGCAGGTCCCGGCTCGGAGGTCTCGAAGGTTATTGACGGCACTCTTGACGGCCACGCTCTTACAGGTATGGCCGGGGTGGCAAACATAGGATCTGAAAGAAACTGGACCGGCCATCTGTTCGGCCAGGCCAACTGGTATGCCTTCGGGCGCCTGGCATGGAATCCGCGTCTTTCTCCTGAAGAAATCGCTTCGGAATGGATCAGGATGACCCTGACTCATGATCCGGCAATCGCGGAAGGCATCTCTGACATCATGCTAACATCGAGGGAGGCGGCTGTGAACTACATGACACCGCTGGGGCTGCATCATATAATGGCCGAGGGGCATCACTGGGGACCGGGTCCGTGGGTGGACCGCGGACGTCCTGACTGGACCTCGGTATATTATCACAGGGCTGACACAGCCGGTATCGGGTTTGACCGCACCACTGCCGGGAGCAATGCAGTGGGTCAGTATTTCCCGCCTCTGAGTGAAATATTCAATGACCCGCAAACCTGCCCTGAGAACCTGCTGCTCTGGTTCCACCACCTGCCGTGGTATCATGTGATGAAATCAGGCAGAACCCTCTGGGACGAAATGTGCCTGAAATACCAGAAGGGGGTTAACACCGTGGAAGGCTACCGTGCATACTGGGAGACGCTTCAGGGGAAAATTGACGGTGAACAGTATGAACATGTGAGGCAGATGCTGGCCATCCAGGCGGAAGAGGCACGATGGTGGAAGGATGCATGCCTTCTTTACTTTCAGACATTTTCGAGGATGCCCTTCCCCGAAGGGGTGGAGCAGCCAATGCATAACCTGGAATATTACAGGGGTTTAAAATTTTACTTTGTTCCGGGTATTTGAAGATTTTGAATCAAGCACTCAACCTGATCATATGAATGACAGATACTGGGAGACACTACTGAAGGTGGTAAACGGGGAGAAGATGCAGGAAAGGCCTGTGGGTTTCATAATTGACAGCCCATGGCTTCCCGGCTGGCATAAAACAACAATACTGGATTACTTTGCTGATCCGGTTACATGGTTTGAGGCCAACCTCCATGCGCAGGAGGTTTTCCCCGACGTCATGTTCCTGCCCGGATTCTGGTCGGAATACGGCATGTGCACCGAGCCTTCAGCCTTCGGCACGAAGCTGGTCTGGACAGAGAACGACTTCCCACATCCTGTAAGGCTCAACTGCACCACTGAAGCCATCGCTTCACTGGCGAAGCCATGCGTGAAGACGGACGGACTGCTTCCGTTCGTAATAAACCGGATGGCAAAATACCAGGATAAAGTAAAGGAGAGCGGCTGCCACTACCGGTTTGCGTCAAGCCGTGGCCCGCTGAATATTGCCTCCTTCCTGTTCGGAACGACCGACTTCATGATGGCGCTGGCCCTCACTCCGGATGAGGCACAGAAGGCACTTACTGTCATAACCGACTTCGTCATCGACTGGCTTGAACTGCAGTATGAAAAGTTCCCTGACATACAGGGGGTGCTGCTGCTCGATGACATAGTCGGCTTCCTTGGACAGCCCGATTTTGAGACGTTCGTCCTGCCTCACCTGAAACGGATTTACGGTACATTTAATCCAAAGGTGGGTTTCTTCCACAATGACGCTGCCGGGCTGATAACAGCTTCCTATCTCAGGGAGATCGGGATCAACCTCTTTAATTTCAGTTTTAACCATACAATTACTGAGATGAGACAACTGGCCGGGGATGAGGTTATCCTTCTGGGCAACCTGCCGCCACGCGATGTGCTTGCCCTTGGCACTCCGGCCGATGTCGAAGCCGGGGTGATCAGCATGATGCGTGAAGCCGGAGACACACGGGGAATAATTTGGTCATGCGGGGGAGGGATGCCCCCCGATGCTTCTACGGAAAATATCCGTACATTTATCACGACAGTGAGAAATTATTCCTAAAAAAGAACCCGTATGCTATTACTTGGTATTGACCTCGGCAGCTCCTCAGTAAAGGTCTCCGTAATTGACGGAACCACCGGCAAAGCTTTGTCAGCCGCATCCTACCCTCCTTCAGAGATGGAGATCTCTGCCCCGGTACCCGGATGGGCTGAACAGGACCCGGAGATGTGGTGGAAGAACTTCACCTTCGCACTGGCTGCATGCCTTGAACCGCTGGGAACCAAGCGGAAAGACATAGGTGCCATAGGCATCTCGTACCAGATGCACGGGCTGGTAGCTGTAGATAAAAACAAAAAGGTGCTTCGCCCCTCCATAATCTGGTGTGACAGCAGGGCGGTGGAGATTGGCGACAGGGCTTTTGACAGGCTGGGGAAGGACTTTTGCCTGCATCATCTGCTCAACTCACCGGGCAACTTCACGGCATCAAAGCTGTCATGGGTCAGGGAAAACGAACCGGCCGTCTACAAAAACATATACAAAATCATGCTGCCGGGTGATTACCTCGCCATGCGGCTTACTGATGAGATAAAAACCTCATTCAGCGGCCTCTCAGAGGGGATTTTCTGGGATTTTATGAGAGGAGAGGTATCAGAGGAACTGCTTGAATATTACGGAATTTCTCCCGATCTGCTTGCTGACCCTGTCCCGTCATTCTCTCTGCAGGGGGAGCTTACAAATGCAATGGCTGAGGAACTGGGGCTTAAACCAGGCATCCCCGTATCATACAGGGCCGGCGACCAGCCGAACAACGCACTCTCGCTGAACGTGCTTCAACCCGGCGAGGTTGCGACTACCGCCGGCACTTCCGGTGTAATCTACGGCGTCACAGATATCACGCAGTTTGACCCCATGTCACGGATAAACACCTTCCTGCATGTCAATCATACTCAACGCCTGACGCGGCTCGGGGTGCTGCTGTGCATAAACGGTACCGGCATTCTCAACTCCTGGCTCAAGAAGAATACCGGGGCAGGTCTGAGTTACCGGGAGATGAATGATCTTGCTGCCGCCGTTGATCCGGGAAGCGACGGGCTGCTGATACTCCCCTTCGGCAACGGCGCCGAGAGGATGTTCCGCAATAAGGATATCAGGTCCTCGGTACATGGCATGAACTTCAATATCCACCGGCAGGGACACCTCTACCGTGCGGCACAGGAATCCATTGCCTATTCATTCCGCTTCGGACTTGAGATAATGAAGGAGACAGGCATCAATCCGTCGGTGATAAGAGCCGGCGAGTCAAACATGTTCCTTAGCCGGGTGTTCAGGGAAATCCTCTCCAGCCTTACCTCCACGGTTATCACACTGTATAATACCGACGGATCAGTGGGTGCAGCCCGGGGTGCGGGCATAGGATGCGGATTTTACAGGTCAGTGGAAGAGGCCTTCAGCGGCCTGAAGGTGACCGGAACAAGCGAACCGGACCAGCGCCTGGCGATGCTCTACGAGGAAAGGTACCAGCAATGGCTCGATCTTCTGGAGAATCAGATATACGAATGATATGATCGCCGCGGAATCTCTGCACTCCGTGGAAAGTGAACAGGAGAAACTGACACACATGAAGCATCCCGGTGCTGCCGGGGAGATGCAAAAGGAAACCAACAAACAGTAAGCATCCCGGTGCCACCGGGTAAATGCAATACCAAAAATCACAGACATATGGCAAAAAAGACTAAAGGTGAAGTTTTCCCCGGTATAGGGAAGATTCAGTACGAAGGCAGGGACTCGAAGAATCCCCTGGCATTCAAGTGGTATGACCCGGAGGCAAAGGTGGGCGGAAAGAAGATGAAGGACATCCTTCGTTTCGCGATAGCCTACTGGCATTCATTCTGCGGTGACGGCACCGATACCTTCGGTGCAAAAACCAGGGACTTCCCGTATGACGGCATGGAAGGTGATGACAGGATAAAAGTCAAGCTTGACATGGCATTCGAATTCTTTGAAAAGATCGGTGCCCCGTTTTACTGCTTCCATGATACCGACCTGGTGGGCGACGGCCCTGTCTTTGATATAGAAAAGCGGCTGGAGAAGTGGGTACCGGTTATTAAAGCAAGGCAGAAGGAGACAGGCATGAAGCTCCTGTGGGGTACTGCCAACCTCTTCGGCAATCCCCGTTACATGAACGGTGCTGCAACCAACCCTGATTTCAATGTGCTAACAAATGCGGCAGTGCAGCTGAAGAATGCCATTGATGCAACGATAGCGCTGGGCGGGCAGGGTTATGTTTTCTGGGGCGGACGCGAGGGCTATCTCTCACTCCACAACACGGACATGAAGCGTGAGCTTGAACACCTGGCAATGATGCTCACCATTGCCCGTGACTATGGCCGGAAGAAGGGATTCAAGGGTACCTTCTATATCGAACCCAAGCCGATGGAGCCCACGAAGCACCAGTATGACTATGACGCTGCAACGGTGATCGGATTTCTCCGCCACTACGGTCTTGAAAAGGACTTCAAGCTCAACGTGGAGGTGAATCACGCAACACTTGCAGGCCACTCATTCCAGCACGATCTCCAGACGGCAGCCGATGCAGGCATGCTTGGCAGCATAGACGCCAACAGGGGTGACTACCAGAACGGATGGGATACCGATGAGTTCCCGACAAACATTAATGAGATCACCGAAGCAATGCTTGTCATCATGATGGCAGGAGGCTTCAAGACCGGCGGCATCAACTTCGACGCCCACGTGCGCCGCAACTCCACAGATCCCGAGGATCTCTTCATAGCCCATATCAACGGCATGGATACATTTGCCCGCGGGCTTGTTATTGCTGACCGCATCCTGAAGGATTCAGATTACCTGAAGATGCGCAAGGCAAGGTATGCCTCGTTTGACAAGGGCAACGGCGCCCTCTATGAGAAGGGTAAGCTGACCCTCGAAGACCTGCGAGGCCTGGCCCTGAAAGCCGGTGAGCCGAAGAAGATCAGCGGCAGGCAGGAGCTTTATGAGCAACTGATAAACATGTACATCATCTGAAAGACTGATGGCTCTCTTTACGCCTCTCCGCCGCTGGCAGCCTGCATTCCGTCCTTTCGGCAGGCAGCCGGCCGGCAGGCGTTTGCTGGCACTGACCGAGAGGGTTGTCAAGGGACCCCTCTTCGGTTGCAGGATGTGCGGCAACTGCCTGCTGCAGGAGACAGCGTTCATCTGTCACATGGCATGTCCCAAGGGGATCCGCAACGGCCCCTGCGGCGGCGTCACCGACGGCCGCTGTTATGTTGACTCCACGCGCCGCTGCGCATGGCATCTGATCTATGAGCGTTCACGGCGGATGAACCGCACGCATAAGCTGCTCGAGGTGCTGCCGCCGGTAGACTGGGACAGGGCCGGTACTGAGACATGGGGAGAGGTGGTGCATACGGCACGGATGACAGGGCTGCGCAATATATTCATCCCGTCGCGGAGGCCGGGGCTGACCCTGGGTAATGCCCTGGAGGAAAAGGTTTTCAGACCTATCCGCCAGCCCGCTTGGTGGAAGGGCGATGCGGAGTATCATGCCCCGGCCGTCACCGCGCCGCAGTCGGCCCTGGAACAGGAACTGCGAAGCGGCAGGTTCGTCGTCACCGCCGAGGTGACGCCGCCGCTCACGGCCGCCACGGCCAGGCTGCGTGAAAAGATACTGACAGTCATGCCATATGTCGCGGCTATCAACTTCACCGACGGGTCATCGGCAGTACCGCGTATGTCCAGCGCGGCATGCTCAGCCGTGGCGGCCTCACTCGGGGCCGACCCGGTGATGCAGATATCAGCCCGCGACAACAACCGCAACAGCCTGCAGTCACAGGCCATCGGCGCCAATGCCCTCGGTGTGCACAACATACTCTGCCTCTCGGGCGACAGCCCCCGGGTCGGCCCCGCACCACGCAGCAACATGAACATCATCGATGTCGACTCTGTTCAGATGCTCTGGATACTGCGGAGGATGCGCGACGATGGTATTTACCTTGACGGCAGGGAGATAAAGAACAGGCCGCAGCTCTTTCTTGGCGCCGCCGCAGCCCCCTTTGCTCAGGATCCGAAACTCCAGGTCATCCGTGTCAGGAAGAAGATCAACGCCGGAGCCCAGTTCCTTCAGACAAACCTGGTGTTTGATCCTGACCGCCTTGATCCCTGGCTGGAGCAGCTTGACAGGGAAGGATTGCTTGATAAGATAAAAATACTGGTGGGGATCAGCCCCCTGAAGTCGCTTTCCCTTGCACGGTACCTCAATGACAGGATCCCGGGGGTGACTGTGCCGGAGAGGGTGATGAAGAGACTTGCCGATGCCGGTGACAGTTTCGCGGAGGAGAGCATTGCTATCACCGCTGAGACACTGGTTAAGCTGAAGACAAAAAAAGGTGTGAGCGGCGTACATATCATGCCGCTGGGATGGGAAGAAGCACTTCCCCTGATAATTGAAAAAGCAGCAAATGAAACTACTGACCTCAAGGGAGCTGGCAAGGGCCGCAAATCTTGATCTGCCGGGCGGGGTTGTGATAGCCCGGGCCCTCATGCAGATCTTCCGCTACAACAGGTTGAACCGGGTCTATGCAAATACCTATGACAGCGATCCTTCCGTCTTCATCAACTCCATACTGGAGCATCTTGATATAAAATATGAAGTCCCGGAAAAGGACATGGATAACATCCCGGCAACGGGGCCCTTCATAACCGTTTCAAATCATCCATTTGGCGGAATTGACGCACTGATACTGCTGAAGATCCTTGCCCGCCGACGGCCTGATGTCAAGGTAATGGCAAACTTCCTTCTTCAGAAGATAGATCCGTTGAAAGATCTCGTAGTCCCAGCCGATGCTGAGGATAACGGCCATGACGGCAAAACCTCCCGTGCAGGGATGGAGGAAGCACTGAAACATGTCAGGGAGGGCCACGGGCTGGCTCTATTTCCTGCAGGTGAGGTTTCCACTTACCAGGCTGAATCAGGATTGATAACTGACAGGGAATGGCAGGAGCATCTTCTGCGCGAGGTAAGGATGGCCGAGGTACCGGTCATACCGGTTTATTTTCACGGTACCAACTCCAGGTGGTTTCATATCCTCGGACGCATCCACCCGTTGCTCAGCACCGCAAAGCTGGGGACAGAGCTTATGAACAAGCGCCACAAGGTTATCAGGGTGCGCATCGGCCGGGCCCTCGCCCCGGCTGAACAGGCTGGCATTGGTGATATTGCACGTTACACGAGGTACCTCAGGGCTCGTACCTATTCACTGGGATCAACCCTCGAAGCCAAACGATTCTTTTCCGGTTTTGCCGCCCGCAGAAGCCAGCGGCAGGAACCGGTAGAACCCCCTGTTGACAGGGCCGCCCTGGCAGCAGAGGTAAAGAGCATAAGGCATTCCTCCGAGCTGTTCACCGCCAGGAACTTTGTTGTCCTCTTTGCCCCAACACGTAATATACCAAACCTGATACGGGAAATAGGGCGCATGAGGGAGATAACTTTCAGGGCAGTGGGTGAAGGGACAAACAGGTCTACTGACATTGACGAATATGATTTTTACTACCACCATCTTATAGTCTGGGATGAGGCAGCAGGAGCCCTGGTTGGTGCATACCGCATTGGGAAAGGGAGGGAGATCATCAGTCAGTACGGCATCAAGGGCTTTTATATCAACTCCCTCTTCAGGATAAGGCAGTCATTCGAACCCGTCCTGGCTGAATCACTCGAACTTGGCAGATCATTCATAGTGCAGGAGTACCAGAAGAAGGCTATGCCGCTCTTCCTGCTGTGGAAAGGGCTTCTGACCGTACTGTTGCAGAATACTGAATACCGCTACCTGATCGGACCGGTAAGCATCAGCAATGAATTCTCTGAGTTCTCCAAATCCTTGATAGTGGAATTTGTCAGGAACAACTTCTATGACCGTGACATGGCGAGGTATATCAGGCCGAGGAAGAAGTTCAGCCCGCAGGTAGATCCGCGGATAGACAGTGAGATTATAATCTCATCGGCAGAAAGGGATATAAGCAAGGTTGAAAAGGTTGTCAGCGATGTTGACAACGGTTACCGGATTCCGGTGCTTCTGAAGAAATACCTTGAGGTCAACGCCCGCATAATCGGCTTCAATGTAGACCCTGATTTCAATAACTGTCTTGACGGTCTGATAATGCTTGACGTCTACAATCTCCCTTCCGGATTTGTAAGTGCCCTCGCCAAGGACCAGGACGAAGAAGAGGTGGCCCGCCGGCTTAAACCCCGTAAGGAATAGGAACTTACCTGTTACATCCGGAAGACAGGATATATATGACAGTACCGACAGGTCTCAAACCTGCCGCCGCCATCAGATCCTGAGGATCAGGCATATATAACAGTAACGGCAGGTCCGGGACCTGCCGCTGCCGTATATAGAACCAGTTTTCTGCCTGTGATCAGGTTGCAGAAATCCTAATAGAATTTGTATCTCATGTCCTTGACCTCTTTCTTGTCACGGATGGCCTGGTAAGCTTCGTATGAAGCCCTGATCTGGTAACCTGAGTTCATTCTCTCCTTAACCATTGCCAGGTCTTCAGCCACAACAGGGGTCGCGTCATTGACCACGAACAGGTATACGCCGTTGTTTCCTTCAACCGGCTTTGAGAGTTTGCCGGGTTCGGATGCCGAGGCAGCAGAGATCAGGGCGGGCTCTATCCCGGCGCCGGGAATCGAGTATGACCTGAAGTTGATGCCGCTCGCATCCTGTAAGGTTGTATTATAGTCAGCTGCGATGTCATTGATGTTCTTGCCTTCTGCTTCCAGCTTCTTCATTTCCGCAGCGATGATCTCACCCTTTTTCTCCCTGGCAAGGATGAACCTGATGTCAGATGCCACATCTTCAACCGGGGCAATACCCTCTTCCTGTACCCTGCTGCAGTACGCAACCACGTACATGTCGGGAAGCTCGAAGACTGCCTGGCTGCTGTTGTCAAGCACTATGCTGCCGGCCTTGCTGTTCTGGAAGAGAGCCATTACAAGTCCTCTTGACTGGGTCAGTCCCGGAAGCTCCTTCTGTTCCGGTGTTACGTTCAGGGCCAGTTTCTTGTTGAGATTTCCGTCGGCCACAGCCTTGTTGAATTTCTCATATGTATCATTGGTGCCGGCAAACTGTGATGCCTCCGAATAGATACGCTGTGTTGTGGCGTTGCTTGGGATAACCTGGCGGTCAACTATCCCTATGTCATATTTTCTTACCCTGCGGCTCTGATCAAGTATCTTTATAATGTGGATCCCGTAGGTTGTCTCGGCAGTTACGATGTCACCTTTGCTGTTGGTGAAACAGGCATTATTGAACGGGGTGATCATCATCCCTTCGCTGAACCAGCCAAGGTCACCACCCACCTGTGCAGAACCCTGATCATCAGAGTTGGCCATGGCCAGAGCATTGAAGTCGATACCTGACCTTACAAGGGCAATAAGGCTGTCAGCCTCTTTTCTTGCCTGGGCCAGTGTCCTGTTTGCGTTGGGCGAGAGAAGTATGTGAGCTGCCCTGACTGAATCAGGACGCTCGGCTATATCAATTATGCGTGCAATCTTGTAGGCGCCGTCTTCAAGATAGGGGCCGGTAACAGCCGATCTGTCGCCTGATTCTGCCAGCGGACGAAGCGTCTCCGGAAGTTCGGCGAGTGTCTTGTAGAAACCGGTGTGACGTGTATCTGCCGTCAGGTTGATATACTGAACGAGGTCAGTGGCTGAAGCAAAGTGCTCCTTCTCATTATTGGCCCAGTTTTCAGTCTCCTTCATGTCTTCCTCAGAGGGGGCAACATCAAATGCAATATACTCCATATCCCTCGTGGCACCACGCTTGAAGCTCTCCCTGTGCTTGTCATAGTAACTCCTGATCTCCTCGGAGGTGACCTTCACAAGGCTGTCAGGGATGGCAGCATAATTGCGCACCATGTATGTAAAACTGACGGTGTTGGCGTTGAGGCTGTTTTCAAACTCCGACTGCCTGCCGGTCACATACAGACCTTTTGACATAAGGTTCACCAGCTTGGTGTTGAGCCTGTCATTTATGATCTGATCCTCGAAGAAGAGCCAGTATTTTTTTGTTGCCTCATCGGTCTCGGTAGCCTTCAGGAAGTTAACCAGGAATGATGAATTGAATGCGCCGGTATTGGGGTCGGTAAAGAGCTGCCTGACAATGGGATGGGGGTTGTCACCGAAGACAAGCATCTCCACCTCTTCGGGGCTGACGCCCAGGCCGGTCTGCCTGTATGTCTTGCCCATCAGCTTCTCTGAAAGCAACTGCTGCCATACCTGCTCCCTGAGGCTCTGCATCATTTCCTCATTAACCTCGGAGGTTCCGGACATCTTGTAGATCTCCACAAGATCCTGAACCCTGGCCTCGAAGTCCTGGTATGATACATCTTCCCCGTCAATCCGGGCAAGCTGATAATATTTGTCTGCCCTGCGGCGCTGGGCTGTGTTGTTGCCGAAAAAATCACTCACTACAAAGAGAAGAAGGGAAAGCCCTATCACAATTGCTACCAGCGGTCCCGCCTTATCTCTCAGACTCTGAAGTATTGCCATTTGAATACCAATTAAATAATGAATTTATTCCTTGAAAAATACAGGCGACAAATATAACAAAATTCAGTTAAACAAAAAGATGCGTCATCTTCTCATTTTATTTAACTTCCCGGAAATATGATAATTCTCATTTTTAGAATATACCGGGCAGTAAGTTAATATATTGGAAAAGAAAAAACTGATTGTATATGTCAAGGAATCTGAGAGGCCTCTCTGCGCGAAGAGGCCTGACCGACAGCTTGTATGAAGGAATTGCGGGGACTGCCGGCAACGGTGATCATGATGGTGATGAGAAGCTTATGGCGGTTGCGGACGAATTCATGACCGGCAGGGCGGCAGTGCTGAGCGCAAGCTCCTTCTATGATTTTCTGCAGCCGGCTCACGCCGGGAAGAAGGTCTTCATGTGCGACGGCACAGCATGCCTTACATCAGGAAGGACTGAAGAGGTGAGGCGGACGCTTCTTGAAAAATACAGGCCGGACGAGATAGGTGTGATGACATGTCTTGGGCACTGTCATTCGAACAACGCATTTCTTGTGAACGGAGAGATACGGCTGTGCGGCACTGGTGAAGGTGCTTCGGCACTGAGAGCAGCCTCCAATGCCGAAATGCCTGCTCTGTTGACCCCTACCGGTGATGTTACGGAATATTATTCACTAGCCCGTAAATGGACCGGTGAAACTGAGGGTGCCCTCAAACAGCTGGAGCTGTCCGGTCTTCGCGGAAGGGGTGGCGCCGGATTCCCGTTTCATGTCAAGGTGCGCTCATCGCGCGAAGCTGCGTCTGATATAAAATATGTTGTCTGCAACGGCGACGAGGGAGACCCGGGAGCCTTCTCAGACAAATGGCTGCTCGAGGAACGCCCCCATGCGGTCCTCTTCGGCATGCTGATGACCGGGCTGATCACCGGGGCTGACACCGGGGTTGTATATATAAGGGGTGAATATCCACTCGCGGTTAAAAAAGTCCGCGAGGCTGTAAGGCATATTGAAGAAGCCGGTATTGCAGCAGGCCGGGATGGCGACGCTGTCACCCGTTTCCGGTTCCATGTGGTGGAAGGGTCAGGAGCCTATATCTGCGGAGAGGAGACCTCCCTGCTCAACTCCATCGAGGGACTGCGGCCCGAGGTGCGCACACGCCCGCCCTTCCCCGCAGTATACGGTCTCTTCGGCAGGCCGACTGTCCTCAGTAACGTCGAGACCTTCGCCAATATTCACTTCATTCTTGAGGAGGGGGGACAGGCCTGGGCTGCGATGGGTACTGAAAAATCACCCGGGACAAAGCTCGTCTCCCTTGACGGAGCGTTCAGGAAACCGGGACTGCTGGAGGTGAAGATGGGCACTTCAATGAGAACTGTGATTGATGAGCTTGGAGGAGGGATGCGTTACCCGGTAAAGGCCTACCAGGTGGGGGGTCCGCTGGGAGGACTGGTTCCGGCATCACGGATTGATGACCTTACCCTCGACTTTGAGTCGTTCGCCCGCGAGGGCTTTCTTCTGGGGCACGCCGGGATAGTATCAGTTCCGGAGGACTTTCCGACAATAAAGCTTCTTGAACATCTTTTTGAATTCACGAAGAAGGAGTCGTGCGGCAAGTGCTTTCCCTGCAGGCTGGGCTCAGCCCGGGGCTATGAGTTGCTTACAGCTGCAAGTGAAAAGAATATGAAAATTGACCGGCAGCTGTTTGACGACCTGCTTGAGACAATGCAGATCGGCTCGCTTTGTGCACTGGGAGGCGGGCTGCCGTTGCCGGTAAAGAACGCACTTCAGTATTTCGGCAAAGAACTTGATGAGTACTTCACAGCAAAGAAGGCATGATCATGGAGAAGACAGCATACATTGACAACAAACCCTTTGCCATTGAGGCAGGAGAGACAATACTTCAGTTTGTCAGGAGGTATTACGGTCGGGATGTGATCCCCACCCTCTGCCAGGCAGACAACCTGGAGAACTACGGCTCATGCCGCGTATGTTCGGTGGAGGTGGCCCTGAAGGAGGATGGTCCCGCCAGGGTGATGGCCTCCTGCCACACCCCGGTAGCACCCGGTTACTATGTCTATCCCTCCACGGAAAAGATAAAGAGGCTGCGCAAAAATATCCTGGAGCTTGTGCTTTCGGGGTATCCTCCGGAAAGGCTCACGCCCGAACCGGGCATGCTCCCCACAGAGTTCCAGGCTGTCGTGGCTGCAGCAGGCACACCTGAAGTCCGCTACCCGCGAAAGGTGACTGTGCATGAAAAGGACATGAGCCGCCCCTATGTGTGGTCTGACCTGACCGAATGCATCAAGTGCTACCGCTGCGTAAGGGCGTGCGACGAGCTTCAGGCTGAGCATGTCCTTGGCATCCGCGGCCGCGGCGACGCAAGCAGGATCATCAAGGGATTTGACCAGTCGTTCCGTGACTCACCCTGCGTTTCCTGCGGAGCATGCGTTCAGACCTGCCCCACAAACGCCATCTCAGACCGTTACTCTGTCAAGACCCTCAAAGCTGACGAGACCGTGCGTACCACCTGCACCTACTGTGGCGTTGGCTGCAACCTCGACGTGAAGGTGATTGACGGTAAGGTGAGGGGGATACAGGCTCCGCTTGACGGCGCAACCAACAGGGGTCATACCTGCGTAAAGGGAAGGTATGCCTTCGAGTTCTATAACCATCCCGAAAGGCTCCGCTCCCCTATGGTGAGGAAAAACGGGAAGCTGACAGAGGTGTCATGGGATGAAGCATATGACTATACAGCGAGGCGGTTCCGCGAGATAAAGGAACAGTTCGGACTTGATGCCCTGGCTGGGATCTCTTCAGCCAGGTGCACAAATGAGGAGAACTATCTCATGCAGAAGTTCTTCAGGATCGTCATCGGCACAAACAACATCGACGGATGCGCAAGGGTATGCCATGCTCCCACCGCTATGGGGATGCAGTGGGCCTACGGGACGGGTGCGGCAACAAACTCGGTGGATGAAATCTACAAGACAGGCTGTATACTTATTATAGGAGCCAATCCATCATCTGCTCACCCGGTGACAGGTGCCCGCATCAGGTCAGTTGTGGAATCGGGTACGCCGCTGATTGTGATTGACCCGCTGAAGATCGAGATAGCCAGGCTGGCAAAGCACCACCTGCAGATCAATCCCGGGACAAATGTGGCTGTCCTGAACCTCTTTGCCCGCTACCTCCTGACAGAGGGGCTGATAGATGAGGAGTTCATTTCTGCCAGGACAGAAGGATGGGAGAGCTTCAGGAAATATCTTGAGAATCTTGATGTTGATGAGCTTGAAAGGATTTGCGGCGTTGACCGCGAAAAGGTGAGAGCGGCTGCGATTGAGTACGGATCGGCTGAGACTGCAATGGAGTTCCACGGGCTGGGTGTCACCGAACACTGGCAGGCCACCAAGGCGATAACGCTTATCTCGAACATCGCCATGATGACCGGCAACATCGGGCGCGTTGGAACAGGCGTTAACCCGCTCCGCGGGCAGAACAACGTCCAGGGGGCTGCCGACATGGGAATACAGCCACACCAGGGAGCAGGTTATCTGGATGTCACCAACCCGGCCAACATTGCGCTCTACAATGCCTATTACGGTGTGGAGCACCCGACGAAGGTCGGGTACCGCATTCCCGAGATGTTCGTGGCAGCCGGCCGCGGAGACCTGAAGGCACTGTGGATAATGGGAGAGGATATTCTGCAGACCGACCCCAACACATGTCACGTAAGGAGCTCGCTGCAGGGGCTTGACCTGCTTGTGGTACAGGAGCTGTTCATGACCGAGACTGCCCGCATTGCTGACGTGATATTCCCGGCTTCGTCGTTCCTCGAAAAAGAGGGTACATTTACAAACGGCGAACGGAGGATCCAGAAGGTTCAGAGGGTGGTGGAGCCACTCGAAGGGACCAAACCGGACGGGCAGATAGTTGTTGACATGATGAACCGGATGGGTTATCCGCAGGAAGGCTACTCCGCCGATACCGCGCTAAGAGAAATAGCAGGGATAGTGCCTTTCTTCAAGGGAGTGAAATGGGATGAGCTTGGTCACAGCGGTAAACAGTGGCCGGTTAAGGAGGACGGTACTGATACCAAAATACTGCACACCGAGACATTCAAGAGGGGCAGGGGGCAGTTCCATTCATGGGACTATGACATCTCCCCGGAACTGGATGAAAACGCCTCACGCTTCCCGTATATCCTGACTACCGGCAGGCTCCTGGAGCATTACAACAGCGGTACCATGACCCGGCGCACTCCAAACGCCGAGCTCGTTAAGGAGGACGTACTGTTTGTCCACCCTAAGGATGCCGAAGCCAAGGGTCTTGTCAGCGGCGATTATGCACGGATCTTTTCTGCGCGCGGCATTACAACAATGAAGGTGAAAGTCACAGACGTAGTCAAACCCGGGGTTATCTACACCACATTCCATTTCCCCGAGGCAGCAATAAACTTCCTTACCAGCGGCATTGGCGACGAGTTTACACTCACTCCCGAGTACAAGGTGGTGGCTGTTGATTTTGAAAAATCGCTTTACGGGATATTTTCCCGTGCAGAATGCAGGTCAGACGTGAAAAATGAATAAAAAATAGAATCATACCCCCAAAAAAGAGGGGGTGGTCAACAAAAAATACATAAAATATCAAAAAATACCTCAAAAATTAGGGGGTGTATTCTGAAATGATCTATTTTTGACAAAAAATCAGATCATGGCAGAGTTACGTTTCAGTGCATTGAAGGAACTGTTCAGCAGGGAGCCTGTTGAAGTCAGTATCCCGGCAGGGCCGGTTTCCACCTATTTCTCAGATAACGTCTTCGATAAAAGGAAGATGGAGCGCTTCCTTAGCCGCGAAGCTTACCGTGGCGTCATTACAGCAATTGAGGAGGGGACACAGATAAGCCGTCAGATAGCCGACCAGGTTGCTACCGGGATGCAGGCCTGGGCGATGGAGCACGGTGTGACCCATTTCACCCACTGGTTCCATCCTCTCACCGATGCCACGGCGGAAAAGCATGATGCATTTGTAGGCCGCGGCGAAATGGGTTCAATCATCGAGATCTTTTCCGGGGAGGTCCTGGTGCAGCAGGAACCTGATGCATCAAGCTTTCCCAGCGGTGGCATAAGGAATACCTTCGAGGCCCGCGGATATACGGCATGGGACGTATCATCCCCTGCATTCATCGTGGGAAACACCCTGTGCATCCCGACTGTCTTCGTGTCCTATACCGGAGAAGCGCTTGACTACAAGACTCCGCTTCTCAGGTCACTGGCTGCACTTGACAGGGCTGCAGTGGAGGTATGCCACCTGTTTGACAAGGATGTAAAGAAAGTAATCGCCACCCTCGGATGGGAACAGGAATACTTCCTTATAGATGAGGCGCTCTACTATGCCCGTCCTGACCTGATGCTGGCTGACCGTACCCTGATGGGTCACCCCTCGTCGAAGGACCAGCAGCTGTCTGACCACTATTTCGGGTCAATCCCTGACAGGGTCAAGGCATTCATGAAGGAATTTGAATATGAAGCCTACAAGCTTGGCATTCCGGTGAAGACACGCCATAACGAGGTGGCGCCCAACCAGTTCGAGTGCGCCCCGGTATTTGAGGAGGCCAACCTCGCCGTTGACCATAACCAGCTTATAATGGATGTCATGCGCCGGGTGGCGAGGAAACACAAGTTCCGTGTCCTCTTCCATGAGAAACCCTTTGCCGAGGTTAACGGTTCAGGCAAGCACAACAACTGGTCGATGATGACCGATACCGGCGTCAACCTTCTTTCGCCCGGCAAGAATCCCAAGACAAACATGCAGTTCCTGACATTCCTTGTCAACGTCGTCAAGGCGGTAAACGACAACCAGGATCTGCTTCGCGCCAGCGTGACGAATGAGAACAACTCATACAGGCTCGGAGGCCATGAGGCTCCCCCTTCAATCATTTCAGTCTTCCTGGGCAGCTACCTCTCCGAGATACTTGACGGCATCGCAAGCAAGGTCAAGGACAAGAAGATGACCCCGCAGGAGAAGACCGAGATCAAGCTCGGGATCGGTAAGATTCCTGGCATTTTCCTCGACAATACCGACCGCAACCGGACCTCGCCTTTTGCCTTCACCGGCAACAGGTTCGAGTTCAGGGCGGTGGGCTCCTCGGCCAACTGCAGCTCGGCGATGATAGTGCTGAACGCAGCAGTCACCCGTCAGCTCAAGGCATTTGCCGTTGAGGTCAACAGGCTGATTGATAAAGGAATGAAGAGAGATGAGGCTATCTTCCAGGAGATCAAGAAGTGCATAATCGATTCAAAGAGGATCCGCTTCGAGGGAGACGGGTACAGCGCTGATTGGCACAAGGAGGCTGTCCGCCGCGGCCTTTCGGCCGAGCCGAGTGTCCCGAAGACCCTCAAGGCGTACGAGACGACTGCTTCGCGTGAAACGCTTGTAGGAACCGGAGTACTTACCGGTCGGGAGCTGGAGAGCAGGGTGGAGGTTGAACTGGAGAAATTCACGAAGAAACTGCAGATTGAGGCACGTGTGCTGGGCGACCTGGCTATTAACCATATCGTGCCGACGGCGGTGAACTACATGACATCACTTGTGGAGAATGTCAGGGGGCTGCGTGAAATCTTTGACGACAATGAGTTCATGAGGCTGGCAGGTGCGCGCAAGGAACTGATAGTAAGCATATCAGACCATATCTCAATGATCAAGAAACTTGTCAATGACATGATCGAACAGCGGAAGAAGGCCAATGTAATTGATGATCCTTACAAAAAGGCGCTGGCCTACGAATCAAAGGTCAAGCCATACCTGGAGGAGATCAGGATGCACATTGACAAGCTGGAGCTTGTGGTTGACAACGAGCTGTGGCCCCTGCCCAAATACCGTGAGCTCCTCTTCACCAGGTAAGAGACAGGTTTTATTTCATGATTTTGTGGTTTATGCTGAGGCTGTCCCGGGACTGATTGGGGCAGCCTCTGCTTCATGTGATACACTGTATTCTGGATCTGCCTGAAAGAAGGCATTATTTTTGCAGCAGATCCGGAGCGCCGGTAATTAATGAAACGGCGGTACGTTAACATAAATAACAATCATTACTTTTGTACAAAACTCTATGGTGGCCAGGATGAAAAGACTGATATATCTTACAGTTGCTGTTGCCCTTCTCTTCCCCTCAATACTTGAGGCTCAGAAGCAGAAGACAGAGCGTGCATACGCCGCCTGGAATGCCGGCAGCTACTATGATGCAATTGACTATTTCAAGGATGTCTATTCAAAGACACGTGATAAGCAGCTGAAGGCTGACATGGTCTTCATGGTTTCTGAATGTTACCGGATGATTGACGATCCCAAGAATGCAGAGCTGTGGTACAAGAGGGCTGTAAGGTCTCCGTTTCCGAAACCTGAGGCCCAGTACTGGCTGGCAGAGAGCACAAAGAAGCTTGGCCGTTACCCCCAGGCAATAGAAGAGTTCCGCAAGTACCGTCAGCTTGTTCCCGGTGACCCCCGGACAGAGCAGCAGATCCGCTCATGCGAGCTTGCAATGCAATGGCAGTCGTCTCCGGAATCCTATAATGTTGAGGAACTGAAGGAAGCTAACACCGGTGATTCAGATTTCAGTCCTGCCTACGGCCGTGATGACAACGGGCTTGTATGGTTCACCTCCTCGCGTGATGATGCAAAGGGCAACAAGGAGCACGGTGCCACCGGCCAGAGTTTCACTGACATCTTCGAGACCAGGCTTGACAAGAAGGGCAAGTGGAGCACACCGGTGCCGGTGGATTTCCTGAACAGCGAGTTTGAAGACGGAACCCCGTCATTCTCCGCCGACTACTCCGAGGTGTGGTTCACCCGCTGTGAAGCCGGCAAGCGCGAGAACAAGGGTTGTGTGATAATGTATTCCACCCGCGAGGGTACACGCTGGAGTGACCCGGTTAAGGTTGAGCTGCTGGCTGACTCGCTTGTGGCGGCCCACCCTTCAATATCCCATGACGGTCAGACACTGTATTTCGTATCCGATATGCCCGGAGGAAGGGGAGGCAAGGACATCTACCGCACAACCCGGACCTCGCCGGGGAGTGCATGGTCACGCCCTGAGAACCTTGGCAGTGACATCAATACCCGCGGCAATGAGCTCTTCCCCTTCATCAGGGAGAACGGAACACTCTATTTTGCATCTGACGGTCACATCGGTATGGGCGGGCTTGATATCTTCAAGGCAACGCCGCAGGACGGTGAAAGCTGGCTCGTTGAGAATATGAGGCCACCGATCAACAGCCCGGCAGACGACTTCGGCATCACATTCGAACCGGGCGCCGAAAAGGGAATTTTCAGCTCTTCACGCAAGGGAAGGGGTGACGATGACCTTTATACCTTCGAGATGCCTCCGCTGTTATTCAGCATCACCGGCCTCGTGAAGGACGAAAAAACAGGGCTGCCCGTCCAGGGAGCAACAGTTCAGCTGATCGCAAGCGACGGCGCCAACATGCAGACTGAGACCGGCACCGCAGGTGACTTCAAATTCAGTCTCAGGCCCGAGGTTGACTATATCTTCCTTGCCTCGAAGAACGGTTACCTGAACGGCAAGGAGAAAGAGACTACCAGGGGGCAGGAAAAGAGCCGTGATTTCATGGCTACAATTCAGATGACACCAATCGACAGGCCTATTGAGCTTCCCAATATATTCTATGACTTCGGCAAGTGGGACCTGAGGCCTGAGTCGATGGTATCACTCGACAAGCTGGTTGAAACCCTCATTGACAACCCCAACGTGACAATCGAGCTTATGTCGCATACCGACTCGCGTGACACCGAGGAATTTAACCTGGATCTGTCGCAGAAGAGGGCTCAGTCGGTTGTTGACTACCTTATCGGAAGGGGCATAGCCGCAGACAGGCTTACGGCGAAGGGTTACGGTGAGACCAGCCCGAAGGTTGTTGATGACGTGATAATGAAGGATGCACCGTTCCTGCGCCTGGGGGCCACCCTGACCGAGCAGTATATCAACAGCCTGGCCAGCGACGAGCAGAAGGAGATAGCTCACCAGATAAACCGCCGTACCGAGTTCAAGGTGCTCCGCACCGACTATGTGCCGGCTAAATAATTCACCGGGTTGCAGCAGGAAGAATGACTGACACATCGCGCTACGCAAAGAGAGGGGTATCCTCCGGCAAGGAGGAGGTTCACGCTGCCATCAGCAGTGTTGACCGCGGACTCTTCCCGAAGGCTTTCTGCAAGATAATTCCTGACATTCTTGGCGGCGATCCGGGATGGTGCAACATTATGCACGCCGACGGTGCAGGAACCAAGTCGTCACTCGCATATATCTACTGGAAGGAGACCGGAGACCTCTCAGTCTGGAAGGGGATTGCACAGGATGCAGTTGTAATGAACCTCGATGACCTGCTCTGCGTGGGCGTAACCGAAAATATCCTGCTCTCATCCACAATAGGAAGGAACAAAAACCTGATCACGGGTGAAGTGATCAGGGCTCTCATTGAAGGGACGGAAGAATTCCTTGCCCGGATGAGGGATGCGGGCATCGGTATATGGTCCACAGGCGGTGAGACGGCAGATGTTGGTGACCTTGTCAGGACGGTGATTGTTGACTCCACTGTCACGGCTCGCATGCCCCGGGCTGCCGTCATTGACAATGCAAATATCCGGGCGGGGGATTTGATTGTGGGACTTGCCTCATACGGGCAGACCACCTACGAGGATGAGTATAACGGCGGCATGGGCAGCAACGGGCTGACCTCGGCAAGGCATGACGTATTCGGGCATTATCTCGCCGGGCTGTACCCGGAGAGTTTTGACGGGTTAATACCTGAGTCGCTGGTTTACAGTGGTCCGATGCGGCTCACCGATGCCACCGCCGTGCCCGGAGTCGATGCAGGTAAGCTGGTGCTGTCGCCTACCAGGACCTATGCACCTGTTATTAAAAAGGTTCTTGATGTGATGCGGCCTGCCATCCACGGGATGGTGCACTGCTCCGGCGGAGGTCAGACAAAGATCATGCATTTTATTGAGGATCTTCATGTTATAAAGGACAACCTCTTTCCGGTCCCGCCGCTATTCGGGCTGATACAGAAGGGCTCCGGCACCACGTGGGAGGAGATGTACCGCGTATTCAACATGGGGCACCGAATGGAGCTCTATGTCTCACCAGGCGAGGCACAGGCAATCATTGACATTGCCGCCGGCTTCAGTCTGGATGCGCGCATCGTGGGCCGCTGCGAGGCTGCCGAAGGCAAACACCTGACCATCCGATCCGCCTTCGGCGAATTTTCATACTGACAGCTGACTTTTACTGCCGACTGGTACTGCCGATTTCACTACTGCCCTTCCCTGCAACCTGGCAGCTTCGCTATAATGACCCACCGGGTCATTCTTTTACGCTCGCTCCTCTCTTGCCTTCTGCCTTATTATTATTACCTTTGCACCCTGAAATTTGGCATCTGATGGCAAACAATCTAATTCTTGACAGGCTTCTTGGTGTAAAGAAACGTTTTGTGGAGGTGGGTGAGCTCCTGACTTCCCCCGATGTCATGTCGGACATGAAGCGCTATATAAAGCTGAACAAGGAATATAAGGAGCTCAGGCCGGTGGTGGAGGCATATGAGAAGTACAAAAGCGCAATTGACAATCTTGACAGCACAAGGGCCCTGCTGGCAGCGGAGAAGGATGAGGAGATGCGCGAGATGGCCAAGGCCGAAATAGATACCCTTCTCGAGGAGATTCCGCAGATGGAGGAAGATATCAAGTTCCTGCTCCTTCCGGCAGACCCTGAAGACGAAAAGAATGCAGTCATGGAGATCCGTGCCGGCACAGGTGGCGACGAAGCCAGCATCTTTGCAGGCGACCTCTTCCGGATGTATTCAAAATACGTTGAAGCCAGGGGCTGGAAGATAGATATGAACTACTACACCGAGGGTACTGCAGGAGGATACAAGGAGATAGTCTTTAACGTCATTGGAGAAGGTGTCTACGGCATAATGAAGTATGAGTCAGGCGTCCACCGCGTTCAGCGTGTACCCCAGACCGAGACACAGGGCCGGATCCATACCTCCGCCGCAACGGTGGCAGTCCTTCCCGAAGCCGGCGAATTCGACATAGAGATACGCAACGAGGATATCCGCAAGGATACCTACTGCTCATCAGGCCCCGGCGGTCAAAGTGTCAACACTACCTATTCAGCAATCAGGCTTACCCACATTCCCACAGGGGTGGTAGTGACATGCCAGGACGAGAAATCACAGATCAAGAACCTTGAGAAGGCAATGAGGGAACTTCGTACCCGCCTCTACAACCTGGAATACCAGAAGTACCTCGATGAGATCTCTCACAAGCGCAAGACAATGGTTTCTACGGGTGACAGGTCGGCCAAGATACGCACATACAACTACCCGCAGGGAAGGGTGACAGACCACCGCATAAATACAACGCTTTACAACCTGCCATCAGTCCTTGACGGCAACATCCAGGAACTTCTTGACAAGCTTCAGATGGCAGAGAACGCTGAACGGCTGAAGGAGAGCGATTATTAATAAATCTGATCATGACATCAAGGGAACTTTTCCACCATATTCTTGAAAAGAAATCATTCCTGTGCGTAGGGCTCGACCCGGAAATCTCAAAGCTCCCGGCATGTGTTGCCGGTGCGGAGGATCCGATCTTCGAGTTCAACAGGCGGATAATTGATGCCACACATATGTATACGGTGGCCTACAAGCCCAACTTTGCCTTTTACGAGTCATACGGGGCAAGGGGAATGGCTGCCCTTGAAAAAACAGTAAGGTATATCAACAAGCTTGATACCAACATATTCATTATAGCCGATGCCAAGCGTGGCGATATCGGCAACACCTCCAAGATGTATGCGCGGGCGGTCTTCGGGGAGATGCCCTTTGACGCTGTGACAGTTGCACCCTACATGGGCGAAGACTCCGTCACACCCTTTCTTACATACGGCGGAAAGTGGGCAATCATTCTCGCTCTGACCTCAAACAGGGGTGCTGATGATTTCCAGTATCATCCCGGCTCAGGACAGAAGCTCTTTGAGAAGGTACTTTATGTGTCTCAGAGATGGGGCACCACCGATAGCCTTATGTATGTTGTCGGTGCCACCAGGGCCGAGATGCTTGAGGATATAAGGAAGATCGTCCCTGACCACTTCCTGCTTGTGCCCGGTGTTGGCGCACAGGGCGGAAGCCTGGAGGACGTTGCCCGTTACGGGATGAACAGCCAGTGCGGGCTGCTTGTCAATTCCTCGAGAGGGATAATCTATGCTGATTCAACTGACAGGTTTGACGCCGTAGCCGGCGAAAAGGCCCGTGAGATGCAGGAGGAGATGGCCATCTATTTGGCAGGCAGATTTAAGGTTTGAAAGTCTGAGGGTCTGATGGTCTTAAGTCTTGCGGCCTTGCGGTCCTGCGGTCTCGCGGTCTCGAATGAAATGCCACACTTTCACTATTGGCTGCTGCCTATTGCCTGTTCACTAATCTCCGCTCTCACCATCTTCCTGATGGGCGGAATCATGAATGCAGATATCCCCATCAATGCAATACCGGTGCCTGAAATTAAGAATGCATTGGCTATCCCGATTGAGTCAGCAATGAATCCGGTGGCCAGCAAACCTATCATTGACGGGAGCATTGTGATGCTCGAATAGAGTGAGAACACCCTTCCAAGTGCCGTTGGCTCGACCATCGTCTGCATTATCACAGTAAATGAGCCTGAATACATTGTCATGGTTATGCCTCCTATCACAGTCACCGCTGCAAACCAGGCAAATCCTGAAGGAGGGAGCATTCCGGAAAACACGAAAGTAAGTCCCAGCACAAGATAGGTAAGGTTGATGAGCACAACTTTAAAGTTGTTTAGCCTTTTATGGCCGATTATTGCTCCTCCGATCAGCATCCCGATACCCCAGGCTATCTCAACGATACTCATCATGTAGGTTGTTCCGCTGAAGTGTTCAAGTGTCATCAGCGGGAAGAGTGCAGCCACAGGCATTATAAAGAACATGGCTGTCAGGGCCAGTATGAAAAGCCAGAGCAAACCGGGTTTGCTGTAAATCTCCTTCAGCCCTTCGAGCAGTTCCCTTCCGAGATGCGGCTGGATATGCTCCTTTTTCTCGGGGTTGGGGATAATGACCATCAGCAGGGTAGCAACAGCGATGATTGCTCCTGCCACATCAATGAGCAGTATCCACTGGAGCCTGAACAGGCTTATCAGCAGTGCAGCAAGGGCAGGGCTTGCGATGGTGCTGACGGAATGGATCATGTTGTTTATCCCGGCTATCTTCATGAGCTTGTCCTGCGGTGCCAGCAGAGGCACGGAGGCCTGCATTGCCGGAACGTGGAATGCCATTCCTGCCGAGCGCAGTACAAGTAAAATGTAGACGTAGAATATTTTCGGCTCGGTAAGCCAGAAAAGGGAAGACATGATCAGGGTACAGAATGCAACGAACAGATCTGAAAATATCATCGTCCGCTTCCGGTTCCACCTGTCAACGAACACCCCGGTGAAGAGGCCAAGCACCATCTGCGGCAGGAGGGAGGCAATTGTTGCATAGGCCAGCACCTCTGCCGAACGTGTCTCAACACTGAGCCAGAAGATAACCGCATAGCCAACAACATAGCTGCTCAGTGTTGAGAACAGCTGCCCGGTAAAAATGATTGCAAATACCCTTTTCCAGTCAGACATAATGATCCCCCGCGAACGTCACTGACGAATAAAACAACAGTCAGTGATACAAAGTTGATCAATATTTCTGACTTCGTGTATCGGGTACCAGTATTTGGCTCGATTAATATTTCGTTGTTATCGAGTCAATTGTTACAGTTAATGCCGACTCCAGAACATCCATTCCTGCTTTCAGCGAGTCAGGGCACTTCTCAAATTCACCGAGGAATGTCTTGCCGGCTTCATCATATGCCTTTATCCGCAGGATCAGAGAATCAAGCTGCGGCTTGGCCTCTTTTGCCTGTTTCAGGAAAAGCTCAGGTTTGTCATTGGCTCCGGACTGAAGAGATTTCGTCAGCTCTGACATCTGAGTCAGTGCATCGGAATAGTCAGCCACAGATGTTTTTGTGAACCGGTCAGCGCAGTCGCCAAGGTTCTTTGTGCCAGTCTCGATTTTTGTTATATCATTAGCGGTTATGCCTATGCTTTTTTGCTTTCTGCACCCACAGTCTGAAGGCTGATACGGCAATGCCACCTGTCTTGGCTGGGTTGCCGGCGGAGGATTATCCGGCGGTTCGGCCTGTCCGGGTTCATCCGGAGCGGGTTCTTCACCTGTCGGATCCCGGGCAGGCGGATTGTCTTCCTTTGGTTTTGGTTTTGATGTGGGGGTCGGATCTTTAGTTGTCGGGGTCGGCTCGTCAGGTTTCGGAGGGTTGTCAGTCTTCGGAGGTTCCTGCTTCCCGGGCTCTTCAGTGTTCCCCTTGCAGATCCTCTGCAGGCGCTCGACTTCCTTGAAATTCCTGTCTGCCTGCTCAAAATTCTTCATGGCATCCTTCATATTGCTTTCATGACGGATTAACTCCCCAAGTTTTTCCCCGAATTCTAGCCCTGCCTCTCCTACCTCAACCACTCCGACGAGCGTGTTCACCAGTTCACCGCCAAGCTGACCCACGGCATTTTTAAATGCATTACCGCCAAGTTCAGAACCGGTTGCACTTCCTATAAGCTCGGATATGGCAGCGCCTGCTTCGGCAAGCTCCCCGGCTGTCTGTATAGCCTTTGTCGGGGCTTTGCCGCTTGTAATGATGGTAAGAGCGGCTTTGGCCACCAGTTTCTGGGCTGCCCCGGGGATGTCCTTCATGGCCTTTGCAAATTCCGGGTCGGCGGCAAGCTTCTGAAGGGCATCAGCAGCGGTCTGCATGTTTTCCACAGCCGCTTTCCTCATCCGATCAAGGGCCTCAACCGTTTCCTTGTCGCAGTTGACGACCTCCACCTCAACTGTCGGGCCGGTGACATTTCCGCAGTTGTCCCTGGCTTCAAGAGTGGTTTTACCAGGCTTGTTTCCCCGGAGGTCAATATTATCAGCCGTTGCCGAAGCTGTAAACACGGCAGGATTTCCTGATACGAAATCGACAAGTTCCTGTGCCTCATCCGGCATCGAGCCATAGGCTACCGTCAGCGTTCCCGGCAGTTTCCTGCCTTCAATGTCATAAAGCGGGATCTGTATGGGTTCACCTCCGTTGTAGTCATATATCCTGACCATAGCGGCTGGTTTTGAAGCCTGCGCTTTAGTTCCTTCAGGTGAGGTGTACTCAACATAAAGGGTGCCCCGGCCCGGCCTTTTACCGGTAAGTGTGGCTGTTGACCCTGATGCGTCAACGGTCATCAGGTCTGATGGATCAACCCAGAATTCATAGGTGCCTCCTGCCGGAGTTCCCTTTGCAGTCACCCTGCCCTCTTCACCGGCTCCCATCTCCGAGCAGCCCTCAAGAGTCACCTCCGTACGTTCTGATTTCATTTTGACTGACAGGGTGACTGAGATGCTTTCATCCTCGTAGCTTCCGGAGCCGGAATTTGTGCGTGAGATCTGCTCCCATGCCATAATATCCTTATTTGTAAGGATGAATGTCTCAACTTTGGGAAATACCTGTTCCATTGCCTCCTGTGACACTGCCCACTCGCTGAGATTGTTCCCGACGGCCGTATAGGCGCGTAATATTGCTCCTGTGGCAGTTCGTTCAAGCTCAGCCAGTTCCCCAAGCTGATAAAAGCGGGCGTTCCGGTTATAAACCTCATTTGTCGGAATATTGTGTTCCTGACGGTAGGCAGCATCATCAATAACTATTGTGTGTGTGCCTTCGGTGGTGGTTTCTGTAATTACCTCCACCCCGTCAGTTCCGAGAGTCCGTGTATAGCTTCCGTTGCTTCCTGACCCTGCCTCATCAACCTCACTCGGGTAGAAATTGATGACAGTCCCAGGGTCCAGCTTAAGGAAGAGCCCGGGATTAAAATCAATAATCTTCTCTCTCCCGAGTATGTTGGGGCCATTCTCGTAATACCAGTTGTTCCAGTTTGATACAGAGAACTTTATAATGGCTGAATAGTTCCATGATTCATTGACATTTTTGCCGCTCTCATCATAAGTCACGATGAATGCCGGCTTCCCGGGCCCGGGAACCTGTGCAAAACAGGCCAGGGCTGTCTGACTCAGCAGATAAAGTATCAGAAGCTTTTTCATTGGAGGTAATTATGTTTTTCTGCCTACCTGGCTATCCCAGGGAGCAGTGAGCTGATTTCCAGTTCATCCAGCATCCTGTAGATATAGTAATATCCGTCTCCTCTTTTCAGGGCACTTTCAAGCTTACTCTTCAGGACTTCCCTTTCGGGTATCTCCATCATCATGAACTGGATTGACGCGCGTGGCAGGCTCTTGTCCCAGTAACCCGGGTTTGGCCGCATCACAGGAGTGTTATTTTCCACTGACCCTATCCTGGAAATGCTTTCAGGACTGCCGAAATATGCATAGCCATCTTTTTCAGACTCGGAGAATTTTTCATACTCACCGGAGAGGATTGTTACCATTGCGTCTGTCTGAGCTTTGTCAGGGACATGTTTCCAGTAATCAAGCAGCAACCTGAACACCTCACGTATTGTGACCTGTTCCCAGTACGGCGGGCGATCAGGATTGAACAGAACCACATAATCTCCATAGCGGTCAATGCCCGGACTCACTTCTTCCTTTACACCCGGCAGCATGAACAGTTCTCTCAGTGCTATTGCTGACCTGTCAGCCAGTTCAGGGCTGAATGCCGGGTTTGACGGATTATAGGAATCACGGTAATTGCTTACATTGAATCCGCCTGAACAGAACTTCTCAGTCATGTTGACTTCAAATCTCCACTGGGGAGGTTCCACCCTCCACTGAGTCTCCTTCCCCTTGCTCAGGCTCCATGTCCGGAGATAAAAGCATACCGTTGAGGGGACTCCGTATCCGAACTTCGAGTTCCATCTTCCGGCTCCGATTTCACATATCCCGTCAAATCCATTAATATCTGTCAGAACGGGCAATTCCCTGAAAAGCTGAATTAATTTGCCAACCTCCGCCAGTGCTGCGGTTGACTCAGCGTTTGTGATTGTGCAGGATTTGCCGTAGAGGTCGGGCCCCTGGCCGTTCAATGGCTGACTTTTAATAGTGAAGGTACCGGGCTTGTCGGGGAGAAAGCTCTTGTCCTGGGCAGAAGACTGCAAACTGATGGCCATTAATAACAGGAGGGGCAATCCCGTCTTTAAAACAATTGTGCGGAAAGAGGATGGCATTATTTTAAGGTTTGTGGTTACAGATTATTTTTCAATCAGGGATGAGAGGTTTCTGATATCGGTCATCCCGAAGGAGAGCTCAAACCGGGTAAGGTCACAGCCGCTGCCGCTACCCTTCTTCCGGTACGCCCTGCATTCATCAAGCTTTTGCTTCATGTACTGCTTGTTCTGTACCGAGCTGAACCACATAAACTGGATTGCTGAACGGGGCAGGTTACGGTCAGGATAGGCAGGATTCACCTTCATGATCTGTGGAAATATGCTGTCCTGGCCGTCATAGCCGGGCGAGGCTGATACGCGTGATAACCCGCCACCGAAGTAAGCCGGTTTCTGCCTGTCTTCTTCAGGTATTGCGGCCCATTCGGCGTCAAGAAACTGTTTATTGTATGATGCAGCTATTTCATCCTTTTCCTTTGCCGCGAACTCCCTGGCTGCATTAAAGGCTTCTTCAACCGTTACCGGAATCCAGTAGGGGGGGCGGTCAGGGTTATACAGCACCCAGCATTCGCCTTCATAGACATCAATGCCAGGTTCCACTGTCTTTTTCCTTAGTGGCATGGTGAAGTAGGAATGTGCCCCGTCGAAGATGTCGGACCATCCGGGTATAAAATCATTGGTATACAGTGACCATGAGGGAGGCTCAATAGTGTTGTACACCACCTTTCCGTCCTTGTTGTAAAAGAAGGAGCAGAATTCAAAGGCTATCCTGACAGGTACCCCGTACCATACTTCTCTCCTGCAGGTCATTGACATTGTGTGGAGCCTGGCCTGGCCGAAAAAGCCCTTTATATCATCAAGCACTGGATTCTGCCTGACAATGGTTATAATCTCCTTGACCTTTTCAAGATTTGCGGTCATTTCAGCATTCGTGAATCCGCATTCACCGGAGGCGTAGTCAGTACGGCTGAGGATCCCGAAGGTTCCGGGCCTGCTGTCCAGGTCTGGGTTTTCCTGTGCAGCTGAGATCAATGACACGCAACAAATCAAAGCCCAGACTATCAGATTTTTTTTCATAATGAAGCTCATTTTCTGTCTTAATAACCAGCACCGGTTACAATTTTGGTCTCGGTTTTCAGACCCTCCATTACAGAGAGATTGAATTCATGATTTGTTCCTCTGTATACGCCTTCGCCAGCTGTACCCGTCATTTCACCCTTCAGGCCGACATCAAATTTCCCGCTGTCATATTGGGTAACTGTAAAGCCCATGGAACCTCCGGCCTTGACTCCACTACCGACATCGAGGCCTATCCCTCCAAACAGGGTAGTGCTTTTATTCTTGAAATTTCTTTTTACAGATGCTGCTGCAACTGCCGCGCAGCCAATTTCAACGCTCTCGCAATCGAGACTGATGCTGCAGAGCGGGATACTGAGCACCAGTTTCTGGTCCTGTGGGCAGTTGTTCCCCCGTGGCTCCTTATCCTCAACATCTTCCGCCGGTACGGGATAAGGGTTTGCGAACAATGAACAATCATTTCCGCAATCATTATGCACCGGAGCCTGAAACGGACGTGCATATGCTGAATAGGCATTGGCGATAATTGAAAGTGCGGTACGCTGGATTTCATATGCATAAATTCGGCTCCAGTAGGGACTTTCAATCTTGCTGAACCATTGTGCTGAGAATTCATACAGGTCATCCAGGATTTCTTTCTGCCTGTCAACAGTCTCTTTAAAATGGTCCTGGTAATCTTCCCAGTGTCCCTGAAGCTTGTTGTTGAATATGTTTGCCGCCGGACATTCCTTTGTGCAGTAGACCCTGTGACATTCCTGGATGCAGTAGCCGTCACTGCCGCATCCTTCGGCGCAACGGACAAATTCATTTGTATATTGCTCCCTGTGGTTGAAGTATTCTTCGGCTTCGGCACCTACCTCATCGAAAATCGCATCAAAGGCTTCTTCAAAATCATCAGCCTCGTTTTTTGATTCCCTGAAGAAAAATTCGGTTATACAATCGAGGGCGAATCTCTCACTGGGATAATCTCTGAGCACGGCATTCGGAGGCAGATCCGGAACATCATTCTGAACGTCCAGGAAGTCAGATGCAAACTGCCTCATCATATTTATTAATTTGTTAAAAGACTGTACTGCTGCACTGTAAGCTCCTCCCTCGGTCCAGTCTGCCACTTTCTGGCACTTCGGCAATGATGGCATTTGCATCCGATCAACCGAAGGTACAAGCGGCGCCAGTGCATCCTCGGGCCTGATCTGGTTCCTTGTCTCATCCCAGAAGGCTTCCTTGGCGCTCTGGTTACCGTTTTCACCTGCTTTTTCAGCCTGTTGCTGCAGGTGATTGTAATTTGCCGATGCCCGGGAATATGAAGCACCCATACCCTTGACCCCTGCAAACAGCTCAAGAAGTGCATCCTCAAGCCTGTCCTGTGACATATATAATTCACAAAGGGCTGTATGTGCCTGCCCGAAGCCTGGATCACACCGTACCGCTTCTTTAAGGTAGCTTTCCCCCTCCTTTTCCTTTCCCAGTTCAATGTAACTGCAGCCAAGCTGGGTAAGGATCAATGGACTTTCACTGTAGAGCCTGTTTGCGTAAAGCAGTACCGGAACAGAGGTTGTTATTGAATCAATTATCCTGAGATATGCCCCGAAATTATTGATACTCAGGGTGTCATCCGGCATTGCCTTTACTGCTGATGCCAGGTACACGCATGCGAGATTATGATCATCACCCATAGTGATCAGTACAGCCCCCGTGGAGGCCAGCTTCCTGACGGCTTCCAGGGTGAATTCTTCCGCATCCGCCTCCTTGTAATCCTGGTCAAACTGGCTCCTGGTGACAGCCCCGAGAGTCTGGTAGGATCTCCTGAAGAACCGATCGGCAATAGCCGAGATGTTTGCACTGGTAATATCGGAAGGTTTAACGCTGAGAGCGGGTTGGGGACCTGAGGTGCTCTTTGGTTGCTGGGTGGTGCCGAAATTTATGGCAGGTTGTCCGCCGCCAAGCTGTCCGGCCAGTTTCTTTATTTCGGCATTGGCCTTTGCAGCAGCTGCCGGGTCATCCCAGTTTGTCGTACGCCTGATTTCAGCCATTTTTTGCCGGATCTGATCCGGTGTCTGACCGGTCTGGCCGCTGACAACCACGGTGACTGACAGCATCAGAGCCACAAGCAAGTATCTCATGAGACTTTGTTATTAATGATTAACAGGACTGATAAGGGGGCAACTTCCCCCGTTAGTAGTCTTCAGCATAGTACAGCTTGTACTTGTAGGCATCCTGCAGGGCCCTCAGGTAATCGGCAACGGCCTCCAGGGAGGAAAGCTCCTTCCCCTCTGCCGGCATGTCAATGCCAGTCTGTGATTTCGTGGTGGCGGCTGATATTTCCCCGAAACTGATATAATCGGGCATGGATGCCTTCACTATCTGAAGATGTTTCCGGAGTGCAGCCCTGTATTGTGGTGTGTACCTGTTGCAATAGGCTATCTGTTCATTCTTTATCCTCAGGCTGATTGAATCCATAATGCGGGCCTCACTGTCACTGACTATTCCCATCATGGAAGTCAGCTTACTGTTCCACGCTCCGATCCTGTCAAGCATCTTTTGCCTTTCAGGATCATTGCTGACAGGAGTGTAAAGGGCTACTATCCTGTTGTTGATTTCATTGATTTTATCATAAGCGGCCTGCTGCGAAACATTATTGTTGTACAGGTTCCTGGCGTAGTCATTCCTGGAAGCCTGGTTGGGATCAGTGTTTGCAGTTGCCATTGCTTCCGTAGCATAGGCTTCTGTATATGCCTGTCTGCCTGCCTCGCTCATCTTTGCCAGGTTTTTTGCCTCATCCATGGTCATGTTGGCCTGCTGTGACATCATCTTGTTGGCAAGGGCCTGCTTGTCGGCAGCCGACATATTTTTGGCATTCTTCATTTTTTCAAGGTCAGCCTGTGACATGCCATACATCTGTGACATCTGCTTCATGGCATTCGCTTCTGCAGTGGGAGCGTTTGCCTCCATGTGCGAGTCAACAGATTCCCTTATCTGTTCTATCTCGCCTACAAGCTGGTCTCTCAGTTCTGCAACCCGGGCAATGAAGTCCTCCGCCGAGGCCCTGGTGATATTGCATGAATCCTTAGGGAGTGCCGGGATTTTCTTCATGTATTCCTGAGTACGCGTCTGGGCTGAAGCCGTCACTGTGATAATGACAGCCAGCATAATGAAAAGTATCCGTTTCATCTGCTAAAGTAATTTTGGGGTAAAATATTTCAGGTGTCTGAATGTTTAAGACAGTATTTCAGAGCTTTATCAGTTCCACCCTGCGATTCAGTGCCTTGTTTGCCGGAGTGTCATTGGGAGCTACCGGCTGACCCTCACCCATGCCGTCTGACTCAAGCCTTGAAGCATCTATACCGAATGTCTTCACCAGCTCGTTCTTCACCGAGGCACCGCGTCTCTTTGACAGATCAAGGTTGGATGCGTCAGCCCCGTCAGAGTCAGTGTGGCCGACTATCTTTACCCTTACATCAGGATTTTCCTTAAGCACAGTTGCTATCTCCTTCAGTGTGCCGTATGATTCGGGCTTTACAATGTCCTTGTTTACATCGAAGTATATACCGTAAGTGACCAGTTTCCCTTCGGTTATCAGTTTGTTCCGGGTATCAGGTGCCCCGACGGCGACACGGACATTGCTGATCATTAAGGCACCGTACTCAAACCGAAGCCTGTCAGGTTTGACACAACCGGCCGGGAATGCCCTCGGAAGGTCAATGATCTTGTTCTGGTCCTGGTAGAGCCTTATCCTGGTCTTCTGGACCCAGATGGCAATATGGTATTTCTGGTTCATTTTCTCCTTGAAGTTCTCACCTTCGACAAATCCTCTCAGGTTTGAGGCAGAACACTGCTCTCCCATAAGCCAGGTGTTGTAGCTTGGCCTGCCGAAATATTCAACCTGGAAATGGAAACCTCCGTTACCAGGTGCCGATCCTGCATCCCATGCCCTGACATTCTTTGCCTGCATGAGTCTCATGTGCCAGCCAGACATCCTGTCACCTTCAAGACCGCCTATGGGTATGACGTCAAATTCAATTGTATAGTTTTCCGGAAGCTTAAGCAACTCATCCGTCCACACGCATTCATTCATTACAAACTTCATCCATTGCCCCGGGAAGAGGTTTGTTGTCACCACCTCGGCTGAACCGTTCGTATTCCAGAGTGCAGGGAAGTCACCCACGGCGTCCTGGCTGAAATCATCATAGAATATCACCTTCTCACCAGGGATGAAGTCGTACTTTGAATAGGACTGAAGTGCAGTCTCCTGCTGTCCGCCTGACTGTGCACCTGCATTCTGGCCTGCATTGCCCTGAGTCTGAGCTGCACCGCCGGGCTGGCCTTCGGCATTGCCGTTCTTGTTGCCATCCTTCTTCATATCAGCGGAGATACTGTCCTCGACTGTATCGAGAGCCTTATCAATGGCCTGGTCAGCTTTCTGGTTGAGGCGGCGGTTGACCTGCTGCTCGAGTTTCTTCTTCAGGTCGACTTTGATCTGTGCTTGTGAACTTACGGCCAGGCTTAATAAAATCAGCACGGCCATCATCCTGATAATGGTCTTCATTTGCATGCGGAATTAGAAAATTTGTATCATTTGTTCTATGTAATAGTAAAATTATAGCATTACATCGTTAAGTTGTTATTCCCTTCACATTAATTTTAAAGGACTTCGTCAAAAAAATCACGGGGGCAATCCAAAATTCCCCTTCAGGGAAGGCTCACGGACCTTAATCCTGATTTACGCTGGAAGCGGCACATTGGAACCATTCCGGAAGGATACACCCGGACCGGTGTGCAATTGTAATACCACCTTTTCTTTGCCTGTTTGGCACAATGTCCGTAAATTTGATAAGCTGCATTTCTTAAAATAACCACCATGAAAGAAGAGTTCCTCCACTGGCTGTGGAAAAACCTGTTCTTTGACGGCGGAAGCCTGTGTGACAGGGAAGCCGGACCGATAGAGGTAATAACCCCGGGGGTCTACAACCGTGACTCCGGGCCTGATTTCTTCAATACCAGGCTGGTAACCGGGGGCACCGAATGGGCCGGAAACACCGAGATCCATGTAAGTGCTTCCGACTGGTACCGTCACGGGCATCACACTGACCATGCCTATGACAACGTGATCCTGCACCTTGTGCATAACGAGGATGCCGATGTCTACACCGCGTCAGGGCGGCGCCTGGTAACGGCCAGGCTTGTCTTTGATCCGGCCCTGTGGGAAAACTATCTCGACTTTGTCAATAACCCGTCACCTCTTCCGTGCAGCGGCCTGATCTCCTTTACTGACGGTTTCAGGGTCAAGCACTGGCTCTGGACCTTGGCCGTAGAAAGGCTCGAAAGAAAGCACGACGAGATCAAAGAGATACTTGCCAGGACGGGCAATGACTGGGAAGAGACTCTGTACAGGCTTGTCTCGCGCTATTTTGGATTCAGGGTGAACACTGACCCCTTTGAGATGCTTGCCGCCAGGCTGCCGCTGAAGATCATCAGGAAGCATGCTGACAACCTTTTACAGGTTGAGGCCCTGTTATTCGGCACCGCGGGGCTGCTTGACGAGGCTCTGTTCAGGGAAGCCGTAACAGATAACTATTACCTGCTCCTGTCGAGGGAGTACCGTGTGCTGCGTACTAAATACTCACTGCAGCCTGCTGACGGGTGGCTCTGGAAGTTTCACCGGTTGCGGCCCGCCAATTTTCCGACGGTGAGGCTCTCCCAGCTGGCGGCACTCCTGGCACACGGTGAGGGGCTCTTCTCCAGGGTGCTCGACTGCCGTGACCGGGAAAGCCTCCGCGCACTGCTCAGCGTCAGCGCATCACCATACTGGAACAGCCACTACCAGTTCGGACGCGAGGCGCCTTCCATGGCGGGCCGCGCCGGGAAACAGTCAGTTGACCTCCTGGTAATTAATGCCGTGGCACCGCTTATGTTTGTTTACGGCAAGGTCAGACAACAGCAGGAGTGGTGTGACAGGGCCGTGGAGATACTCGATTCACTGCCACCGGAAGAAAACAGCGTGGTGACCGACTTCGCGAAGGCAGGGCTGCAGCCCGAATCGGCCTTTGCCTCGCAGGCACTGCTGGAGCTGAGAAACCTGCGATGCAGGTTCCACCGGTGCCTCGACTGTACCATCGGATCATCACTGATAGCCATGGGGCAGAAAATAAGGAAATCGGACTCCCTCTTCCTTGAGCCGTGAAACCCGGGCAGCATTTGACTGCCCGCGGTTATTAACAGTCAAATAAAGTTTTCAGAGTGCGCAACTTTTGGTATCAAAATTGCGTCTTTCCTATAAAGCCCCTGTTTATATCCCTCCCCCGGGAGACAGTATGGCTGACCGACATCAAATGCAAAAATTTATTCAAATTGTTTGAATTATTACAAAATAGAGTTGTATCTTTGCGATCCAAAATTGGAGAATTTATTAACAATCTATTGGATAAGGATATGTATTTGACTACGGAGAAGAAACAGGAATTTTTCAAGACATTCGGATCATCAGAGATGGACACAGGAAGCGCTGAGGGTCAGATTGCTCTTTTCTCCTACAGGATTGCGCACCTCACAGAGCACCTAAAGAAGAACAAGAAGGACTTCAGTACGCAAAGGGCGCTGATCAGCCTGGTCGGAAAGAGAAGGCGGTTGCTCGACTATCTGAAAGTTAAGGATATCAGCAGGTATCGTGAGATAATCAAGGCACTTAACCTGCGTAAGTAAAGAAAAAAAGGCAATTCCGATTGCCTTTTTTAATTCCCTTACAAGTAGCCCCCATTTTTATCATTTATCCCGTAATAATTTGAGAACTAAATGTATAAGTTAATTGAAAAAAGTATTGACCTTGGCGATGGCCGGTCAATCGTAATTGAGACGGGCAAGCTGGCCAAGCAGGCCGACGGCTCCGTGGTTGTAAGGATGGGTAAGACCATGCTCCTGGCCACTGTGGTTGCAGCGAAGGATGCGAAGGAAGACGTTGACTTCATGCCGCTTTCCGTTGAGTACAAGGAAAAGTATGCGGCATCGGGCCGCTTTCCGGGCGGCTTCCTCAAGAGAGAAGCAAGACCCGGCGACAATGAGATCCTGATCTCAAGACTTGTTGACAGGGCACTCCGTCCTCTCTTCCCTGACGACTATCATGCAGAAGTGTTCGTTACCATCAACCTCATCTCGGCCGAGAAGGACATCATGCCTGACTCGCTGGCAGGACTTGCCGCATCGGCAGCGCTTGCAGTGTCAGACATTCCTTTCCACGGTCCGATCTCTGAGGTCAGGGTGGCAAGGGTCAACGGTGCATTCATCGTAAACCCCACCTTTGAGCAGGTTGAATCTGCTGACCTTGACATCGTCGTCGGAGCCACATATGAGAATATTATGATGGTTGAGGGCGAAATGAAAGAGGTCTCCGAGGAGGTTATGCTCGAGGCCCTGCGTATTGCACATGAGGCTATCAAGCCGCAGTGTATTGCCCAGAAGGAACTCTCCGAAATGGTCGGCAAGACTGTGAAGAGAGAGTACTGCCATGAGAGGAATGACGAGGATCTGCGCAAGAAGGTATGGGCTGATACCTATGACAAGGCTTATGCCCTTGCTGCCAGCGGCGCTGACAAGAAGACCCGTACTGACGGTTTTGATACGATAAAGGCTGAGTTCCTGGCACAGTTCCCGGAAGATGCCCCTGCTGATGTGATGCTGGTTAACAGGTATTTCCACGATGTGGAGAAAGAGGCAGCACGTCGTCTTGTTCTTGATGAGCGCAGGCGCCTTGACGGCCGCAAGCCGGACGAGATACGTCCCATCTGGTGCGAGATTGACCCGCTCCCCGCAGCTCACGGTTCCGCTATCTTCACCCGCGGCGAGACTCAGTCGCTCACAACTGTCACCCTCGGCACCAAACTCGATGAGAAGATGGTTGACGAGGTGCTCAGGCAGGGTTCCGAGAAATTCACACTTCATTATAACTTTCCCCCCTTTGCCACTGGCGAAGCCAAGGCAGCACGCGGTACCAGCCGCAGGGAGATAGGTCACGGCAACCTGGCACACAGGGCCCTGAAGAACATGATGCCTCCCGAGGAGACAAACCCGTATGCAATACGCGTGGTATCTGACATCCTCGAATCAAACGGCTCATCATCAATGGCTACCGTTTGCGCCGGCACTCTGGCTCTTATGGATGCAGGGATAAAAATTGCAAAACCGGTATCAGGTATTGCAATGGGACTTATAACCGACAAGGACGGGAAGAAATTTGCAGTGCTTTCGGACATCCTTGGTGATGAGGATCATCTCGGTGACATGGACTTTAAGGTCACAGGCACACGTGACGGCATCACAGCCACGCAGATGGACATCAAGGTTGACGGGCTCTCATTTGAGGTCCTCGGGCAGGCTCTTGAACAGGCACGCCGCGGCAGGATGCACATCCTTGACATCATGGAACAGACGATTTCCGAACCCAGGCCCGACCTCAAGCCTCATGCCCCGAGGATAGAGAAGATCTATATTCCGAAGGAGATGATCGGTGCGGTTATTGGCCCCGGCGGAAAGATCATACAGGACATACAGGCTACTACCGGTGCAACGATAGTGATTGAGGAGATCAACGGTCAGGGTATGGTGGATGTCTTCGGTGACAACTACGAAGTCATCAGGGCAGCCCTCGACAGGATCAACGCCATCTGCGCAGTACCCGAGGTAGGCAAGGTTTATACCGGCAAGGTGAAGACAATCACCCAGTTCGGTGCTTTTGTAGAGATTCTTCCAAACAAGGACGGTCTTCTTCACATCTCAGAGATGGACTGGAAAAAGGTCGGCACCGTTGAGGAGCTCTTCAAGGAAGGTGATATTGTTGAAGTACAGCTTATAGAGATTGACCAGAAGACCGGCAAGCTCAGGCTGTCACGCAAGCCCCTCATACCGAAGCCGGAAGGCTGGGTTGAGCCGCCAAAGCGCGAACATTCGGAAAGAAGGGAACACCAGGGTTCACGTGACGGATACCGCGGTGATCGCGGAGACCGCAGAGACCGCGGGGACCGTGATCATCGCCCGCATGACCGCCGTCGCGACAATGACCGGTAGATTTTCTTTCGGTTAATCATCCAGGATCGTTTTTCAGGAGGCTGTCTCACAAGAGGCAGCCTCTTTTTTCTGGGAAATTTCCGCAACCGGTACTGAAACGCACCCCCTGTTTTTATTTGCTTTGTGAAGGCTAAATGTTAATTTTGGTACCCGGAGCAAACCAGGAGCAGGCATGGAAGGCAGTATGTACAACTATATTGTAATTGAGGGAAATATAGGGGCGGGAAAGACCACGCTGGCATCCATGATTGCGCGTGACTGCAATGCCAAACTGATCCTCGAACGGTTCGCCGACAACCCGTTCCTGCCCAAATTTTACAATGACCCATCGCGTTATTCCTTCCCTCTGGAGCTCTCCTTCCTCGCTGACCGGTACAGGCAGCTGAAGGAGGAACTGGTTGAGCCTGACCTCTTCAAGAGCTTCACTGTAGCCGACTACTACTTCATGAAGTCACTGGTTTTCTCATCCAAAACCCTGGAACAGGATGAGTTCAGCCTCTACCGCCAGATTTTTTACATCATCTACAGTTCCCTTCCCAAGCCCGACCTCTACGTCTACCTCCACGTCCCGCCGGAACGCCTCCTTAAAAACATAGCTATAAGGGGAAGAGAATATGAAAAATCGATAACAGCAGATTATCTGTCAGGAATACAGGAGAGTTACTTCAGCTTCTTCAGGCAGAATCCTGAAAACCGTTACCTCGTCCTTGACGTCTCGGACATCGATTTTGTCGCCAGTCATGACGACTACCTGAGAGTGAAGAACACGATATTCACCGAACCGGTCACTCAGGGGATAAACCTCCGGAATTTCTGATTTTTTCATGCACTGGTTGCAGCTATTGACTAAAAATTATCTTAAATTTGCATCCAAATCAGAAATGTCGTATAATTGCTTTAATTAAACAGATACTGATCGCAACTAATTAAAAAACAAATTATGAAAAATTTCACCAGACTTTTTGTCATTCTGCTTGCTGCTGTTCTCATGTCAGGCTGCAGCAGTCTTGACAAGATGAAGAAGAACGCCAATCTAGTCAAGTATGAAGTTACCCCCAAGGTACTTGAGACCCATGCAGGCATAGTTGCTGCGCAGGTGAAAGTAACCTATCCGGAGAAATACTTTGACAAGAACACCACGCTGAAGATCACCCCTGTCCTTTCATATGAAGGCGGTGAGACGGCTTTTGATGAACTGCTCTACACACAGGGAGAGAAAGTTCTGGCCAACAATAAGTCGGTTGCATGGACAGGTGGCACCGTAAACTGGTCAGGTGATGTCAATTATATTCCTCAGATGAAGGTCTCCGAATTCCTTCTGAAGGTTGAAGCTTCAAAGAAGGGAAAAACACTTGCCTTCGATCCCATCAAGCTGGCTGACGGCGTAATTGCAACTTCAACCCTGGTTGAAGACCATGCAATGCCCATTTCTCTGAAAGACAACTATCAGCGCATCGTTCCCGAGCAGAAGATGGCTGACATTCTCTACAACATCAACCAGTCGAATATCAGGCCTGCAGAACTCAAGGCTGCTGATATCCAGGCTCTCAAGGATTACATTGCCCTCGTCATGCAGAACGAAAGGATGCAGGTCAAAGGTGTGACAAACAGCTCCTACGCTTCTCCCGACGGTCCTCTTACACTCAACGAAAGACTCTCCGAGCAGAGGGGTAAGGCTGCCGAGAAGTATCTGCAGAAGGAATATGGCAAGATCCCCGAACTGGCTCAGCTCTTCACAACCCAGACCACAGCTGAAGACTGGGAAGGCTTCAAGACCCTCGTACAGGAGTCATCAATAGCTGACAAGGAGCTTATCCTCAGGGTTCTCTCCATGTACCAGGATCCCGCTGTCCGCGAACAGGAGATCAAGAACATGTCAACCGCCTACGAATCACTCGCAGAGCAGATTCTTCCCCAGCTCAGAAGGTCAAAGCTTGTTGTTGACGTGAACCTGATCGGCCTCAGCGATGATGAGATCCTTGCTGCAATCAAGAGCGATCCGTCAGTCCTCAGCCTCGAGCAGTTGCTCTATGCTGCCACTCTTACGAATGATCCCAATGAGATGCTCAAATACTACCAGCTGGCTGCCGAAAAAGAACCCAAGTGCTTCCGCGCATGGAACAACATCGGCTGGGCATATCTCCAGATGGGCAAGGCTGATGATGCAGTAGTAGCTCTCGAGAAAGCCAAGGCTCTCAAGAATGATGACGTCGTCAAGAACAACCTGGGCTTTGCCGCTCTTCTGAAGGGTGACATCAAGGGTGCTGCCGAGTATTTCAACTCAATGTCAGCTGCCACACCCGAATCAAAATTCGGACTTGGCACCATCGCAATTCACGAAGGCAAATATGACCAGGCAGTCAACATGCTCGGTGACAAGCCCACGATGAACCTTGCACTGGCGCAGCTTCTGAAGGGTGACCTCAACAAGGCCAAGACAACCATGGATGCAGTCAAACCCTGCAAGTGCGGCGCTCCCTCATACCTGAAGGCAGTCATCGCAGCACGCCTTGACAACAAGGACGGTGTCATCAGCGGCCTCCGCGAAGCCATCGGCTATAACAGCGACTGGAAGAACTACGCAATGACAGACCTCGAGTTCTCAAAATACTTCACCGACGATGCATTCATCGCAGTAACGAAGTAACAGTAACAGCAAATAATGAAAAACCCCGTCCGCTGTTTTGCGGAACGGGGTTTTTTAATGTTTTACCTTTTGGCATGCCCTGCCAGTTCCCAGAGAACTATCCCCGCACTGACTGCTACATTGAATGAGTGTTTTGTGCCGTACTGCGGTATTTCAATGCATGTATCCGACATATCCACCACCTCATCTGAAACACCCTTGATTTCATGGCCGAAGACAAGAGCATATTTTTTGCCCGGTTCCGCCACAAAACGGTCGAGAGAGACAGACCCGTCAGCCTGCTCGACAGAGACAACAACATAACCCGATTCCCGTAGCTCCCTGACTGCTTCCGCAGTATTGGCGAAATATCTCCATGCTACTGACTCGGTTGCCCCCAGTGCGGTTTTGTGTATCTCCCTGTGCGGAGGGGTGGCCGTGATGCCGCAAAGCCATAGACCCTCCACCAGGAAGGCATCGGCTGTCCGGAAAATGGAACCTATATTATTGAGGCTGCGTACATTGTCCAGGACGATTATGAAGGGTGACTTCTCCGAAGCCCTGAACTCCGTCACACTCTTACGGTCCAGTTCTTCATTTGTAAGCTTCCTCATACGAAAAAATTTTAGCGAAATTAATTATAAAAAAGAGTAAATTACATTCCTGTTTTTTCAAGATGAATCAAATAATCCCAAAGGTTAACTTATACCTGACATGAATATCCACGAATACCAGGGAAAATCGATCCTGCAGGCGCACGGTGTTGCCGTTCAGGAGGGTTTTGTGGCCGAAACAGCCGAACAGGCTGCAATGGTGGCCGAAGAACTGAAAAAGAAATACGGTACTGAAATTTTTGTCATAAAGGCACAGATACATGCCGGCGGTCGCGGCAAGGGAGGAGGGGTTAAGATAGCCCGGTCACCTCAGGAAGCTGCAGAGGTAGCCTCACGCATGCTCGGAATGACACTTGTCACTCCTCAGACCGGACCTGCAGGGAAGGTGGTACACAAGGTGCTGGTGGCACGTGACGTATATTACAAGGGAGAATCGGATATAAAGGAATTTTACCTTTCGCTGCTGCTTGACCGCAGGAAATCATCCTATGTCGTTGTATATTCCCGGGAGGGGGGGATGGATATCGAGGAGGTGGCAGCACGCAACCCGGATGCCCTCTTTACCGAAACCGTTGATGCAACCTGCTGCCTGCATGAGTTCCAGATGAGGACGATTGCCTCGAACCTGGGCCTGCATGGAAAGGCATACCGCGAGATGGTCACATTCCTCAAGGGACTCTGGGAGGCCTTCGTGAACTCTGACGCCTCACTGGTGGAGATCAACCCGCTGCTTAAGACCAGCGATGACCGGGTGCTGGCAGTAGACTGCAAGGTTATCCTTGATGATAATTCCCTTTACCGTCATCCGGAGCTGGAGGCCATGCGTGACCTTAACGAGGAGGATCCGACGGAGGTAGAGGCCTCGGCAAGCAACCTCAACTATGTTAAGCTTGACGGTGACGTCGGATGCATGGTCAACGGCGCCGGTCTTGCCATGGCCACGATGGACCTGATACAGCTGTCCGGAGGCCGGCCTGCCAATTTCCTCGACGTAGGGGGCGGCGCAAACCCGAAGACTGTGGAGGCAGGATTCAGGATCATCCTGAAAGATCCGAACGTAAAAGCCATCCTTGTGAATATTTTCGGCGGCATAGTCAGGTGTGACCGTGTTGCTGCCGGCATCATAGAGGCATACAAAACAATCGGCGACATAAAGGTGCCGGTTATTGTAAGGCTTCAGGGCACAAATGCCGAAGAAGCAAAAAAGCTGATTGACGGTTCAGGACTGAAGGTCATAGCCGCATCAACTTTCACCGATGCGGCAGAGAGGGTGAAGGCAGCCCTGGCCTGACCGGCGCATCATTTATTCGTTCATAATTTCATATGGCGGCCACAGCCTTTGTTGCCATTTATTCTTAATTTGCCGCTGTTTCATGCCATGAACAGACAGTTCGCAGATATTGTCATCCCCGTTGCCCTCAGCGGCTTCTTTACTTATGCCATCCCGGAGGAGATGCGTGGTGCGGTCCGTCGTGGCAGCCTTGTCACGGTACCTTTCGGGCAGAGCAAGAGTGCAACCGGCATGGTTGTGAGGGTGCATGACACCCCTCCTGAGGATTTTTCCGCCAGGGACATAGTTGCACTCCTGCCGGGCGAACCGGCTCTCAATGAGCGACTCACGGATTTCCTCATGTGGATATCTGATTATTACATGGCTTACCCCGGTGAGGTGATGAAAGCTGCCATCCCTGCTCCTGAGGACCTGCCCGGAAGGCTGCTTAAGCGCAAAAGGAAGGAGAAGCCTGAGGCGGTGGCAGGGGAGACGGTAATGCCGGCTGAACTGAACAGGGTGCAGGGGGAGGCTCATGATTCAATCAAAAAGCTGTTTGCTGAACGTGACACGGTGCTCCTTCACGGGGTCACCTCCAGCGGCAAGACGGAGATATATATTCACCTCATGCGTGAGCAGCTCGAAAAGGGGCGGCAGGTACTCTACATGCTGCCTGAAATTGCACTTACCACCCAGATCATAGAGAGGCTCAGGAAGCATTTCGGCAATGCCATCGGGGTGTTTCACTCACGCCTGACTCCCGCGGCGCGCCGCGAAGTATGGAAAAAGGTCAGTGAAGGCAGCCTCCGCGCCGTGCTGGGTGTCAGGTCATCACTATTCCTTCCTTTCACTGACCTCGGGCTTATAATTGTTGATGAGGAACATGACTCTTCGTACAAGCAGTATGACCCTGCCCCGCGTTACCATGCACGCGATGCGGCAATGATGCTTGCCCGCATACACGGCGGAAAAACCCTCCTGGGCTCAGCAACCCCGTCGCTGGAGAGCTACCACAATGCCCTTGCGGGAAGGTACGGGTTTGTTGAACTCCTGACACGTTACGGTGAGGTGATGATGCCCGAAATGATCATCGCAGACACCCGCAGGGGAGGTAAGAAGAAGGGACCTGCGGCACATTTCACACCCCGGCTGCTGGAAGCTGTTGAGGATGCGCTGAAGCGCGGGGAACAGGTCATCCTCTTCCAGAACAGGAGAGGCTTCTCTCCGTTCCTGATGTGCGCCGACTGCGGACATGTACCTGCATGCACAAACTGCTCGGTGAGCTACACCTACCACAAGGGCATCAACCGTCTTGTATGCCATTACTGCGGCAAAAGCGTGAGACTCCCTTCGGAATGCCCCGATTGCGGCTCTGTGAATATATCCACAATGGGCTTCGGTACTGAAAAGATCGAAGAGGAGATAAAACTGCTCTTCCCTTCGGCAAGAGTTGCCCGTATGGATCAGGACACAGTCAGGAACCGGAATGCCGCATCGGACATCCTTGGCAGCTTCGCCGCAGGCAAAACAGACATCCTCATCGGGACGCAGATGATCTCCAAGGGACTCGACTTTGAGAGGCTGACAGTGGTGGGGATCCTCGATGCAGACAATATGATGTATTTTCCTGACTTCAGGGCTCACGAGCGGAGCTTCCAGCTGATGGAACAGGTCAGCGGAAGGGCAGGGCGGAGGACACGTCGCGGTAAGGTTATTATTCAGACGGCTGATCCTGCCAACATGATCCTGAGGAATGTGCTGAAGCACGACTACCGGTCTATGAGCAATACACAGCTTGAGGAACGGGCGTTGTTTGGCTACCCGCCGTTTACAAGGATTATCAGGATTGCCCTTAAGCACCGCGACCTGGACGAGCTTAACGCCACGGCGGCGCGGCTGGCGGAAGTGCTGCGCCGTCACCTGGGAAACCAGGTGCTGGGGCCGGAATTCCCGATGGTCATGCAGGTGCAGAAGTGGTATATCAAGACCATAATGATAAAAATTGACAGTACACTTTCTCCCTCAAAAGTGAAGGAACTGATAAGGCGAGGGATGGAAGCCGAACTCAAATCGGCCAGGAAAGGAGTGCTCCGCATACAGGCAGATGTTGACCCCCAGTAATCATGAATAACAAAAGGCATGAAAGATAAAAACCTGATTAAGCCGAAGAAAATGAACACTTTGATTAATGTGCAACGCTCAATTGCCCTGGTGCTTCTGCCTTCCATGGTTCTCCTTGCGGGAGCAGGATGCAGCCGGCAGGATTCCAGCCGGGTGCAAATGTCACCTGGAGAGCCGGCTGACCTTGTCAGCACACTGATGGGAACTGACTCAGAGTACCTCCTTTCCCACGGTAACACCTATCCGGCCGTGGCACTGCCGTTCGGAATGAATTTCTGGACTCCCCAGACACGCGAGAACGGCAACGGATGGGGTTATACATATGATGATCATAAAATTGTCGGCATAAAGCAGACCCACCAGCCCAGTCCATGGATAAATGACTATGCAGCATTCTCACTGATGCCGGTCACCGGCGGAAACAGGCTTTCAGAGCAGTCACGCGCATCATGGTTCTCACACAAAGCCGAGGTTGCAAAGCCTTACTATTACAGTGTCTACCTTGCTGACTACGATGTCACTGCCGAGGTGACACCCACGGAGAGGGCGGCCATATTTCGCTTTACCTTCCCGGAGAACGACTCCTCGGGGGTGGTCATTGATGCCTTTGCAGGAGGATCAATGGTAAAGGTCATCCCCGGAGAAAGGAGGGTGACGGGCTACTGCCGGAACAACCACGGCGGAGTCCCTGAAAACTTCCATAATTACTTTGTCATTGAGTTTGACCGGCCGTTCGACTTCTGGTCGGTGGCTCTTGACGGCAGGCTGTTCCCGGGAGGCACGGAGCAGGAGGGCGACCGTGCCCACGCGGTCATCGGGTTCCGCACAGCAAGAGGCGAGAAGATCACCGCCAGGGTGGCCTCGTCATTCATCTCCCCGGAACAGGCAGTTCTCAACCTTGAAAGGGAAACAGGAGGCCGCAGTTTTGACGCAGTCCGGGATGCAGGAAAGGACCGCTGGAACGCTGAACTGGGGCGCATCAGGGTTGAGGGCGGCACCGACGACCAGGTGCGAACCTTCTATTCAACCTTATATCGCACCATGCTCTTCCCACGCATGTTTTACGAGACCGACAGCGCAGGGAACATTGTTCACTACAGCCCTTATAACGGGAAGGTGCTCCCGGGCAGGCTCTTCACCGACAACGGGTTCTGGGATACGTTCAGGGCTGCAATGCCCCTCATTACCTTCATGTACCCGGATATGAGCGCTCAGATCATGGAAGGACTTGCAAATGCATACCTTGAGAGCGGGTGGTTGCCCGAGTGGGCCAGTCCGGGTCACCGTAACTGCATGATAGGGAGCAATTCCGCATCACTCATCGCAGATGCATACCTCAAGGGAATAAGAGGTTATGCCATAGACACCCTCTGGAATGCCATGGTGAAAAACACTCTTGGCCAGGGTCCGGTGGAATCGGTAGGCAGGTACGGGGCCGGATACTACAACCGCCTCGGGTATGTTCCCTATGATGCCGGTATAAATGAGAATGTTGCAAGGACCCTGGAGTACGCGTATGCCGACTGGTGCCTCTGGCGGATGGCACAGGAGCTGGGCAGGCCGAAGGAGGAGATTGACCTTTATGCCACAAGGGCACAGAACTATAGAAATGTCTTCGACAGCGAGAGCAAACTGATGAGGGGAAGGAACCTCGACGGGACATTCCAGTCGCCCTTCAGCCCCTACAAATGGGGCGACGCCTTCACGGAGGGAAACAGCTGGCACTACACATGGAGCGTTTTCCATGATGTGGCCGGCCTGGCTGAACTGATGGGAGGAGACAGTGAGATGGCCCGGATGCTTGATTCGGTCTTTGTAGTGCCACCGATATTCGATGATTCCTACTACGGCTTCCCCATTCATGAGATCCGCGAGATGCAGATCATGAATATGGGTAACTATGCTCATGGCAACCAGCCCATACAGCATATGATTTATCTCTACAACCACACCCCTGAACCGTGGAAAGCCCAGATGAGGGTGCGCGAGGTGATGGACAGGCTTTACAACTACACCCCTGACGGTTACTGCGGTGATGAGGATAACGGCCAGACATCGGCATGGTACGTCTTCAGTGCACTCGGATTCTATCCGGTTACCCCCGGTACCGGTGAGTATGTGCTTGGCTCGCCGCTGTTCAGGAAGGCAACTGTCACCCTGCCCGACGGCAGGGAACTCGTGATCAGCGCCCCTGATAACAGCCGGGAGAATATTTACGTGGAAGATGCACGCCTGAACGGCAAAAAGCTTGAGGTGAATTACGTGACTCATGAACAGCTTACTGCAGGAGGAACGCTGGAGTTCACCATGGGGAGAGAACCTGACAGGGAGAGGGGTACGGCACCTTCAGCCAGACCCTACTCGATGAGCACCGGAAACAGATGATTTTCAAATTCAAAATTTAACATATGACTTCACTGGATTTAAGTGGAATTTTTCCGCCCCTGCCAACATCATTTGACGGGGATGAGAACCTGCAGACCGACATGATTAGGTTCAACATTGAAAGACTGTCGCAGTATGAACTGTCAGGTTTCCTGATTCTTGGCTCCAACGGTGAGCAGGTTATGCTTTCCGAAACGGAAAAAATAAAAGCAATTGCAGCAGCCAGGGAGGCTGTGCCTGAAGGACGTATTCTTCTTGCCGGTACCGGCTGCCAGAGCACCCGCGGAACAATAGCACTGACAAAGGCCGCCGCTACTGAGGGTGTTCACGCCGTACTGGTTATCAATCCTTCCTATTATAAGGGCAATATGAACCACGACGAGCTGGTGAAGCATTACTTTGACGTGGCCGACGCCTCTCCGTTGCCGGTGCTTGTATACAACATGCCGGCCAACACCGGCATTGACATGACCCCGAAAATGATAATCGCCATGGCAGAGCATCCGAATATCATCGGACTGAAGGAGTCAGGTGGCAATGTGGTAAAGATAGGGGAGGTACTGGGTGCCGTAAAACCCGGTTTCCAGGTCCTCGCCGGCGGTGCCGGCTTCCTGCTGCCGGCCCTCTCCACGGGAGCCGTGGGTGGCATACTGGCCAGCGCAAACATTGCCCCCGGACACTGCATTGACATCTTCAGGGCTTTCGCCGCAGGCGAAATGACCCGGGCAAAAGAGCTGCAGCACAGCATAATACCGCTCAACAGCGCAGTTACAGCCCGTTGGGGTGTGCCGGCGCTGAAGGCAGCAATGGATCATCTCGGCCTTTACGGCGGACATGTAAGGAGACCGCTGCTGCCGCTGCCGGAAGCGCTGAAAAGGCAACTGCTGGAAATGATGGAAGGTGACAAAATCAATCTTTACAGGAAATAAAAAAATGAAAGGGAGAAAACTTTTAATGATACCCGGTCCGATAGAATTTGAACCGGAGGTGATGATGGCCGTTGGGGCGCCAACAACAAGCCATGTGGCGCCGGATTTTATAGAATCATTCGGGCATGCGCTGGAGATGATGAGGGAGGTATGGCTCGCCCCTTCCGGACAGCCTTTTATTATGGCCGGCAGCGGCACCCTGGCGATGGATATGGCAGGGGCTAACCTGGTTGAACCGGGCGACAGGGTTCTGGTGATCTCCACCGGTTATTTCGGCGACAGGTATGCCGAACTGCTCAGACGCTACGGCGCTGAAGTAACCGTTCTGCAGGCACCTGTCGGGGAGACTGTAACACCTGCCGCTGTTGAGGCAGAGCTTCAGCGCACCAGGTACAGGCTGATGACTTTCACTCATGTTGACACCTCCACTGCTGTCAGGGTTGACCCGGAACCCCTGGGAGCTCTTGGTGAGAAATACGGCGTCATCACTGTGCTTGACGGCGTCTGTTCTGTGGCAGGCGAGGTTATAAGGCAGGATGAATGGAAGATAGACGTGGTGCTGACAGCTTCACAGAAAGCGGTCGGTGTACCTCCCGGCCTTGCCCTGCTGGTAGCCTCACCGAAGGCAATGGAGGCCTGGAAGAACAGGAAGGCGCCGGTGGGCAGCTACTACAGCGACTGGACTCACTGGCTGCCTGTGATGAAGGCGTACGAGGAGAGGCGCCCGGCTTACTTCGGCACCCCGGCAGTGAACCTGGTTTCGGGCCTGGAGGTGAGCCTCAGGCTCATACTGAAGGAGGGGATGGAAGCACGCTTCCGGAGGCATAAGGAGAGAGGCGCCGCGTTCCGCGAAGCGATGAGGGACCTTGGCCTCAGGATGATACCTGTCAGCGAGGAGGTTTGCGCTAACACCCTCTCTGCACCTTACTATCCCGAAGGGATGAAGGGTGCTGATTTCATGAAGTCTGTCGCTTCCTCTGACGTGATTCTCGCCGGCGGGCTGCTACCTGGTATAAAAGAGGGCTATTTCCGGGTCGGCCACATGGGATCTGTGACAGAAGGGGATATCATAACCACTGTTGCTGCCGTCAGGAATGCCCTTTCTGCCTGCGGGTACAGTAAAAAATAGCAATTGCCGGCAGTTGCGGCACTGTTTTTCTTGCACTGGTATATGATCACCTTGTGGCGGAAATTGATGTAAATTTGATTTGTCAAACAGAATAAACCTATCAGTAAAATGTCACTCACAGAAAAAATTGCAAAGGACCTGATGGCAGCCATGAAGGCCCAGAACAAGGGTGTACTTGAAGCCCTGAGGGCTGCAAAGACCGCTTTTATCCTCGCCAGGTCGGAGAGAGGAGTGGATGCAGTGCTCACGCAGGAAGAAGAGGAAAAGATTATCCGCAAGCTGGTGAAGCAGAGGAAGGAGTCAGCGGCAATATACAGGGAGCAGAAGAGGCCTGATCTCTATGAGAAGGAGGAGAATGAGGCTGTGGTTCTTGAAAGATACCTGCCTGCCGCCATGTCAGAGCAGGAGCTTGAGTCCGCACTGAAGGCAATTATCAGCAGTGTGGGAGCAAAGGGCCCCTCAGACATGGGCCGTGTTATGGGCGTTGCAACGAAGGAACTGGCCGGCAGGGCGGAAGGCCGCGAGATTTCGGCAAAGGTTAAACAATTGCTTGGCTGAACCAGGCCGCGGCAGTCACGATCCGCGAGCTGTATCGTTTCTCTTGTCCGCCTCGAGCATCCTGAGAATGCGCCGGCGTTTGGCCACAAGGTCAGTCAGTTCCTTGAGCATATCGGCATTCACGCGCCTTGCCATCGGGATCACATATTTCTCTGTCTGGTCAAGGTAATCTGAAATCTTCTGTTCCGACTGTATGTCGCGATGCAGGTCGGTCAGGTTGCTTATGCGGTCGGCACACTTCAGCAGATGGGCATAGAATGACCCCTTTTCGAGAAGACGTTCGAGGTACTGCTGTTTGGTCTCTCCCTGCCTCCTGGTTACTTCAAGCACCAGTTCCACAACGTCTGCACCGTCACTGTCGATCCACCTGATCTCATCCACCTGTGTCTCAGGAAGGTCTTCAAGCAGGTCATGCAGCAGTGAGGCCTTCAGCAAAACGCTGTTTGTGAAGAACTTGTAGTCAAGCAGAATCCCCAGGGTAGAAAAGCTGTGCCTGAACTGGTTTCCTCCAACGTCCCTCTGGACGCTGATCAGTGCTGTGGCTTTGAGGATATACGGTGCAAGCACAAGGTTCCTGAGTGTCTCCAGTGCAGTCATGATCATCGGTCTGAATGCTTAAAAATAATTATTCCCCCAAACGGTTACGGTCATGAGTTCATACTAATTATAAACAGCCTGTTCACAATATAAACACCTTTGAGGCAGAGATTGTTAACACAGAAGTGATGACAGCGGTGAACATAATCCCCTATATTTGCATTTCTGATTGAGAAGGAGTGAAAGATGTCAGATAAAGCTTCCAGGCCGGCAGGATCGGGATTGAAGGAGATGGCAAGGCTGTACAGGTTTCTGAGGCCTTACAGGGGCAGGTTTGTCCTTGGCCTCGTCTTCCTGCTTCTCTCCACCGCTGCCAGCCTGATGTTCCCACGCCTGCTCGGCGAGATGGTTGACCAGGCAAACAGCGGAGGGGCGATAAGGGAGATCACCCGCACAGGACTCATCCTTCTGGCGATCCTTGTGGCTCAGTCGCTCTTCGCGTATACACGCACAAGGCTCTTCGTGGTGGTAACAGAAAAGACGCTGGCCTCAATCCGGCAGCACATCTACAACCATCTTATCAGGCTCCCAATGTCATTCTTCTCCTCCCGGAGGGTGGGGGAGCTCAACAGCAGGATCTCATCAGACATTTCGCTGCTGCAGGACAGCCTGACAAATACACTTGCCGACCTTCTCTCGCAATTGCTGGTGATCACCGGAGGCATCACCCTCATGATGATAAGCTCGTTCAGGCTGACAGTATTCACCCTGGCAATAATCCCTGCGATTTCACTCATGGCGTTTTATTCGGGAAGGGCAATCAGGCGTTATTCGAAGAAAGCCCAGGCATTTGTTGCTGAATCAAATACAATAGTTGAGGAAACCCTCCAGGGGATACAGAACGTGAAGGCCTTCACAAACGAGTCGTTTGAAAGCCGTCGTTACCGCGAGAAGACCGAACAGGTTGCAAAGGCCGGGATCACAGGAGGCAAGTACCAGGCAGCAATATCATTTATTGTGCTGGGATTCTTTGTTTCCATGGCTGCTGTTATCTGGCAGGGTGCAACAATGATTGCGAAGGGTCAGATGGAGGCGGGTCAGCTCTTTACGTTTGTCATTTATTCAGGATTCATTGGCGGCAATATAGCCGGCATGGCCGGTGTGTATGCAAGGCTTCAGAAAACGATCGGCGCTTCCGAGAACCTGCTTCAGCTGCTTGACGAAAAGACAGAAGAGATTGATCCTGCATATGTTCCCGGTGAGGACCATCTTCTCAGGGGTGAGATAGCCTTTGAAGGGGTTGGTTTCAGGTATCCGTCGCGTGATGAGGTGGTGGTGCTGAGGGATGTGAGCTTCTCAGTTGCTCCCGGCAGGCAGGTGGCTCTTGTCGGGCCCAGCGGAGCGGGGAAGTCGACGATTGCTTCACTCCTGCTGAGGCTTTATGACCCTACCGGGGGGAGAATACTTTTTGACGGCCGGGAGAGCACCGGGTTCCCGCTCACGGCATTAAGGTCACAGATGGCCGTGGTCATGCAGGATGTGTTCCTCTTCGGTGGCACCATCCGTGAAAACATTGCATACGGCAGGCCGGATGCTTTGGAAGAGCAGATAACTGAAGCTGCAAGACAGGCAAACGCCTGGGACTTCATCCAGGCATTCCCGGAAAAGCTTGACACCGTGGTGGGAGAAAGAGGGGTTCAGCTCTCCGGCGGGCAACGTCAGCGCATTGCAATTGCCCGTGCAGTGCTGAAGAACCCGAGGATACTGATACTTGACGAGGCCACCTCGTCACTCGATTCAGAGTCGGAACGGCAGGTACAGGAGGCCCTTGAGAAGCTGATGAAGGGGCGTACCTCACTGGTGATAGCTCACAGGCTTTCGACAGTCCGCAATACGGATCATATAATTGTGCTGAATGACGGCAGGATAGTTGAGCAGGGTACCCACACCGACCTGATCGCAAACAGCAACGGCCTTTACAAGACCCTGACGGAACTGCAGTTCAGATAGTCCGATCCGGCTGATACTGTATGCGGCCGGCGTTATTATGATTGTATCACGCTGATCAGGGATACAGGAGCCTGAAGGTCCACCCCTCGCCGTCGCTGTTCCTGTTGTAGATTATTCTGTCGTGCAGCCTTCTTTCCCGGCCCTGCCAGAACTCCACATATTCAGGCTCAAGACAGTATCCGCCCCAGTCGTCCGGCCTCGGTACGGGTCTGTCGCGGTACTTCTCCTCTATGCCCGAAACAGTCCGCTCCAGCAGTTCCCGGCTCTCGAGGTGCCGGCTCTGCTGTGAGGCGACTGCGCTGATCTGGCTTTCGCGCGGGCGACTCCTGAAATATGCATCTGACTCCTCAGCAGGAAGCCTGGATACTTTTCCGCCAATCCTGACCTGCCGGTAAAGCTCATTCCAGAAGAAGGTCATCGCGGCATGGCTGTTGTTCCTCATCTCTTCGCCCTTGCGGCTGCCGTAGTTTGTGAAGAACGTGAATCCTTTCGGGCTGAAGTCCCTGAGAAGCACTATCCTTCCCGAAGGCTTTCCCGAGGCATCCGCTGTGGCCAGATGTACTGCGTTGGGGTCCATCACCTTACGTGACATGGCATCATCCATCCAGCGGCCGAACTGGTCTATCGGGTCATGTGAAAAATCTGCAAGGTTCAATCCCTCGCCGTGGTACTCATTCCTGAGCAGAGTGGTCATTCTGCGGATTGAATTCATGCTGTATGAAGATTTTGTTACTGAAAATAAACACCTGTGCACGGATTATGTTTATTTTGCATTGTCGGTTACTTGGATTGAAAATACTACATTTGTTTTAGAAAAACTTAAACGTATGTCTTTGACACGCATTCTGCCAACATTTTCACTGATAATAGCCCTGGCTGCTCCCGCAGTCGTAAGTGCGCAGGTACCTGTTGAGGTGTCGACGGAAAAAGTGGTCTCCGGAGGCAGGGTTTATTACATGCATGAGGTACAGAAGAACCAGACACTGTACTCCATTGCGAAGGCCTACAGGGTAACTGTAGATGCCCTCACCCGTGAGAATGTCATTCCGCCCAACGGCATTCAGACCGGACAGATGCTGAAGGTTCCTGCCTCTGATCAGCAGCTTGCCGCCACCTCGCAGCCGCGTCCTGCCTCACAGCAGGCCCCGGCAGCCACCCGGCTCCGCCCCTCGGCGCAGCCTTCTGGTTCCGTGCCGGTCAGCGGTGTCCCGGGCATAAGCATATCGAATGAGAGGATTGTGACAGGGGGCAAGACTTTCTTTATGCATGAAGTGCAGAAAGGGCAGACGCTCTATTCGATAGCAAAGGCATACCGGGTGACAATTCTGGATATTGACCGCGAGAACTCAATCCCTCCCGGAGGCATTCAGGCAGGACAGATGCTGAAAATACCCGCCTCCTCGGCGCTGACATTTACACAGGTGCAGAATCCTCCCGATCAGCCCGCTGCTGTTCCTGACAGGAACACTGCTGCCGCGGCAAGGGGCAACACGGCATCAGGGACAGCTGTGCCGCGTCAGGAGACTGCACGGCAGGAAACACAGATGCCAAGACAGGAGACTCCGCGGCAGGAGACACAGATGCCACGGCAGGAGCAGCCGACAGCAAAGCAGGAGACAGCAAAACCGGTTGCTGACGGAGCTGTAACCTTCAAAACTGCCGACACAGCTGCAAAAACCGAGGTCAAAACCCAGCCTGGTACGAAGACCCAGCCAGAGGCCGCAAAGCAGCCGCAGGCTCAGCAGGAAACTCCGTCGGCCGGCAGGAGCGAGGACAAGCCCAAGCCGGTTCAGCCGGAGAAGAAGAAGATTCACAAGGTACAGAAGGGGGAGTCGCTTGCCGATATAGCAAAGAAATACGGTGTCACCGTCCAGGAACTCAAGGCAGCCAACAAGGGTGTCATCTTCGCGATGCCTGACATGAGGCTGGTGATCCCGGTAAAGGATGATGAATAGCCTGAGGAGAACTTCGCCTCAGTCCTGAATAACACACCCCGGGTCACGCAGATGCCGGGGTTTAAACATTTTTACAATGAATGATTTTCAGTTACTTATTGATGAGCTTGTTAAATTCCGTGATGCCAGGCAGTGGGAGCAGTTTCACAACACCAGGGATCTTGCCCTGGCACTTTCGATTGAGGCCGCGGAGCTGAATGAGCTCTTTCTGTGGAAGCCGGTGGAGGAGTGCGAGAATGTCGACAGGGCCAGGCTCAGGGAGGAGCTTGCCGACGTATTTGCCTACAGCCTGTTGCTGGCCGGCAAGCATGGCCTAGATGTGAAAGAGATAGTCCTTGAAAAGATAAGGAAGAACAATGAAAAGTACCCGGTTGACAAGTCAAAGGGCACTGCCAGGAAGTACAATGAGCTGTGATTGCCTGACACTATCCGGCAGACTTCTGCCTGAATATTAAATGAATTATTGCCACATTTGGATTTTAATAAAAACCTGTTAACCATGCAAAGTGCAGAAAGCCTGAAACGCAGGATAGAAATGGAAGAAAGAAATACTGCCTCAAGGGAAACCCCTTCAGGAACAGCGACAATTAAACTGGGAGACGATTCCAATTCCGGTGAGATCCTGGTCTTCACTTCCCTGGGCAATGTTTATAAGGTTCAGAAGAGGGAAGTACTGGAAAAGGTGCAGGCGTTGCAGAAGATTGACCTTGAGCCGGGAGAAAGGCCTGTCTATCTTACAGGAGAAAAGAGGTACAAGGGATTCCTGATAGTAGCATTTGAGAACGGGAAAATAGGAAAGATATCCCTGAAAAGCTATGAAACAGAGTATGCAAGGAAAAAACTGAAGGGTGCGTTCAACTGCGAATCGCGACTGATATTCATAGAGCTCATTGAACGTGACATTGACCTGGCAAGCATGAGCAGCATTAAAAAGGTGGTTGTATTCAACACCTCGCTGATCAATGCAGTGGAGAGCAGGACAACAAAGGGTGTCCAGCTTATGAAACCGAAGGAGGGCAGCGTCATGATAAAGGTCAGCAGGCTGGAAAACACAAAACTGGCTGATCCTGAATACTACCGTAAGAGTGACTCGCTCAATGCAATCGGATTTTATCTTAAACCGGGGGATGAGGTGTGATCTCTGAGGTTACCCCATTCTTTCCGGAGTTTGAGAAGTTGTAGATAACGAACAGCATTGTTATCTCATTTATTATGGCCTGAATAAAACCAAGCTGATGTTTATTGATTTTATCAACAGGTAAAGTACATGAGACCAGGAATTCCAGGTTGTCAGGTTTGGAAATGATTGATATACAGGATTCCAGGGGTTCTTTTTCAATGATCAGTTTATTGCTTACATGCGGATAATCAGAGGTGGAACCCGGCCTTATATGAAAATGTTCAGTGATCGTCTTCTGAGTATCCCGGTTAATTATTCTGATCAAAGCCCATTTTGAATATACTATTCCCAGGATCCGCTCACCGAAAAAACTGAAGACTTTGTTGAAATCAGCCTTCGTTTGGGGGTATTTATCAATAGAGTTGAAAATCGATTCAATTTCAGTTATCTGCACATTGACCTGACCGATATACTGGTCTGAAGCAAGAAGTCTGCCGGCCACTCTCTGTTTTTCTTCATCAATTTTCCTGATTTGTTCCTTATGCCTCTGGATCTCATGCTTGTATATGCCTAATATCAAAATCCCCAGGATCATCAAAACTCCCACAAGAGATCCTTCAATCGTCTCTTCTTCAAGAATCAGATTTTCATTTATTGATGCTGACCCCCTTATCAATGTCGGGGTATATATTATTAATGAAAAAAGGATCAGAAGGATCAGGAAATATATTATCTGCAGAAATGAGGGGTGAAAATTTACTTTTTTCATAGCGGTTGATTTTACCTGAATTTTAAAATAAGATCCCCGGCCGGAAATTCTAATCTCCTTCAATAGATATAAGGACACCAAATTATGCCTAATTACGCTGAAGTGTAATCAGAAAATCCGGATTTAATAATTATTTAACTATTCTGATTGCCTTTGTTTTATCCTTCTCCTTAAGACAGGATATTGATTGTGAGATCTATTCCGGCAGTGGTGAGAAGATTGCTCTCCCGATAAATCGGGATCGCGGACTTCCGCTGGGCAGCCTGGAAGAGAAAAATGACCTTTTCGTTGCACTCAAAGGTTTATTTTATTGTCCTTCCGCTTTCAACCGCCAGCGGTTGACGCGGCCGTGCAATAAAAAACCACCGCCGGTTTCCCTGCGGTGGTCATTTTTCTCTTGTCGGGGTGAGAAGACTCGAACTTCCGGCCCCTACGTCCCGAACGTAGTACGCTACCAACTGCGCTACACCCCGATTACCTGAAAAAATTCAGGTTTGCAAAAATAATAAAATTTTTATCCCGAAGGAACTTTTTGACTATTTAAGAGTCAGTTCAGCGATCTTGCGGTGCAAGTCGTTGCTGCTCACAGGTTTGGGAAGGTAGTCAGTGCAACCTGCCTCCATCGCCCGCTTCCGGTCATCAGGGAAAGCATATGCCGTCACTGCCACGATAGGCAGGGTGATATAAGCCTCCTCGGTGCGCAACCTCCTGGTCAGCGAGAGTCCGTCTTCATCCCCCTTGAGTGAGATATCCATAAGCACCAGGTCAAAATGCCTCCCGTGCAACAGATCCCAGGCTTCAGCAGCCGAGTCGGCCACCGCCGTGTCGTACATTCCCGACAGCAGCTTCGTGAAATAAAGCTGACTGTGGGGGTCATCCTCTACGATGAGAATGGCCATTCGCTTTGATGATGAAGGGTCCTTCATATCCTGATAAGTTTGTATGACAAAGATCCCAGTTTGATCTTCTCTCCGTGGAGGAGCCCTGTGTTCCAGTCGGTGTTGCCATGCGCAATGCGGAACTTGTCTTCCCCGCGGAGATCACTGCCGTTATCCTTCTCCCGCAAATGCCGTGCCGCAGGTGCATCCATGACCATATCGGCACACGCCTTGTCAAGCGCCACCGGGTCAAAAGAGGCTGCAATGCCTATGTCCTCCACCAGCGGCATGTCATTATGCCCCCAGCAATCACAGTCTGGCGAGACATCCATGATGAAGTTGATATGCAGTGCCGGCTTATCCTTTACCACGGCATAGGCATACTCGGCGATTTTTTTGCTGAGAGTGTCACCTTCGGAACTCCACTGCACCCTGGCGGCATCGAACTGGCATACAGCCACACACTGGCCGCAGCCGGTGCACACAGTGTTGTCGATATGAGCCTTGCGGTCTTCACCCAGATGCACAGCATCATGTGCACAGTTGATTACGCAGATATTGCAGCCGGTGCAGTTCCTGGTGTAGATCACAGGCGGGTTGCCCGAGTGCTGGAAGAGCTTTCCGCCAACCGAGGCACACCCCATCCCCAGGTTCTTGAGAGCCCCGCCGAAGCCGGTCTGCTCATGACCCTTGAAATGGTTCAGTGAGATGATGATATCTGCATCTGCAACCGCAGTGCCTATCATTGCCTTCCCGGTGTAATCGAGGTTGACCTCTATCTCACGGTAGTCTGTACCCTTGATGCCGTCGCCTATGACCACATGGCACCCTGCGCTGAGCGGGTTGTAGCCGTTGGAGAATGCTGCCTCAAGGTGATCGGGTGCGTTTGAACGTTCACCGTAATAAAGCGTGTTGCAGTCGGTGAGGTAGGGCTTTCCCCCCTTTTCCTTTATCATTGCAGCCACACGGGCTGCGAAGTTGGGCCTGAGGTATGCCAGGTTGCCCGGCTCGCCGAAATGCACCTTGATTGCTGTCATCTTACGGTCGAAATCGATCGTTTCGAATCCGGCAGCCTTCACCAGCCTCTCCAGCTTTTTCAGCAGGTTCAGCGATGAAGTGCTGTGCATATCTGTGAAATATACCTCAGAAGGTCCCATCATTTATTTAAACGTTTTCCGTCAGACGTTAAGTATGTCAATTATGTCAACCAGGTGCTGGTTCAGTCCCTTGTGCTGCTTGACAGCCTTCTTGAACGGCACCAGGACTATCTCGTTGTTCTGCAGGCCCACCATGACGCTCTGCTGGCCGTCGAGCAGCGCTTCCACTGCCGCGTTGCCCAGCCTGCTGGCGTTAACGCGGTCAAGGGCTGACGGCGAGCCGCCACGCTGAAGGTGTCCCAGCACCGCAACCCTCACCTCGTATCCCTTGAGCTGTGGCTTGAGTCTCTCTGCCAGGGCGATGGCACCGCCCTCCTCGTCGCCTTCGGCCACGATTATGATATTGCTTGATTTCTTTCTCCTGTTGCCTGTCTCAATCATCTTGGAGATGTCACGGGCCTCACCCTTGATCTCGGGCATGATGATTGCCTCGGCGCCGCTGGCAATGCCGCTGTAGAGCGCAATATGACCGGCTTCAGCTCCCATGACCTCAACAAAGAACATACGGTTGAGGGCGCTGGCGGTGTCACGGATCTTGTCCACTGCCTCCACCACCGTGTTCAGGGCAGTGTCATAACCTATTGTATAGTCAGTTCCAAAAATATCATTGTCAATTGTGCCCGGAACACCTACAAAAGGAATCTCATGTTCCTCGTTGAACAGGCTCGCTCCCTTGAATGATCCGTCGCCACCTATCACAACCACACCGTCTATGCCTGCCGCCTTCAGGTTGTCATAGGCTATCCTTCTCCCCTCGGGAGTACGGAAAGCCTCACATCTTGCAGTCTTTAGTATAGTGCCGCCGCGCTGTATCGTGTCTGACACCGAGTGGGCGTACAGCGGTTTGAAATTTGCATTTATCATTCCCATGTAGCCGTGCCTGATGCCGACCACCTCAAGTCCGTTGTATATGGCAGTGCGCGTCACGGCGCGGATTGCTGCATTCATTCCGGGGGCGTCTCCGCCTGATGTGAGAACGCCTATCTTCTTAATTTTCCCCATTTATAGAAATTATTTTATTGACGGTGCGAAATTACTACAATTTCAAACACTATCAATTCAGCTGCTGACAATATCACGCTTCCGCAATAATATCCGCCACTTTCTGTATAAGCCACCTGGGAGTGGATGTGGCGCCGCAGACGCCGACGCTTGAGGCACCGGCAAACCATTCCCTGTTCAGTTCCCCGGGAGCTGCAATGAAGTGGGAGCTGGGATTCACCTTCTGGCATACCTCGAAGAGCATCCGGCCGTTGGAGCTCTGCCTCCCGCTCACGAAGATGATAACGTCATGCTGCATGGCGAAATCCCGAAGCCGCGGCTCCCGGCCCGATACCTGCCTGCAGATCGTATTATGAACCTTCAGGTGGTTCAGTGCATGGTCAGGAGAGATATTCTCCATGTTAAGCCTGATGATCTCAGCTACAACCTCGTACTGTACCTTGCTCTTGGTGGTCTGGGAAAAGAGGAATACCGGTTTGGTGTAGTCAATCCGGTAAAGGTCCCCCTGTCCGGTGACAAGAATTCCCCTCGGGCCGGCAGCTCCCATAAGACCTATTACCTCTGCGTGACCTTCCTTGCCGTATATCACTATCTGCCCATTCTCGTCGCGTGACACTTCAGCCACCTTCCTTATCTTTTCCTGCATCGAGCGGACTATAGGGCAGGTGGCATCAATAATATCAATATTGTTTTCAGCCGCCTTAGCGTAGGTAGATGGCGGTTCGCCGTGCGCACGGATAAGAACCTTGCAGTCGCGCAGATTTTCAAACTCATCATATGTTATGGTCGCCAGCCCCAGCTCAGTCAGTCGTGCGACCTCAATATCATTGTGAACAATCTCGCCGAGGCAATATACTGTCTCTCCGGCCCTCAGTGCCTCTTCAGCTATCATCACGGCGTTCTGCACGCCGAAGCAGAATCCCGAACCCGGTTCTATATCAACTTTCATCAGTTCTCTTTTTGTAAAGCTCCCTGAACCATACCATCTGTTCACCGGGAGTCATGTCACTGTTGTCGAGCACCACCGCATCGTCGGCTTTTCTCAGAGGGCTCACCTCACGCGATGAGTCTATCCGGTCACGTTCGCTGATGTTGTGCATCACCGCTTCGAAGTCGGCCGGCATCCCCTTGCCTTCCAGTTCGAGGTACCGTCGCTGTGCCCTTACCTCCGGGCTGGCCGTCATGAAGATTTTGAGCCGTGCGTCAGGGAAGACCACCGTGCCAATATCCCGTCCGTCCATCACCACTCCGCCGCCAGCTCCCATGGCCCGCTGCAGCTCCACCATCCTGGCGCGTACGCCTGCAATGGTGCTCACGGCGCTGACGTTATCAGATACCTGCCTGTCGCGTATCTCCCTCTCAATCATCTCACCGTTAAGGTATGTCACCGGGAAACCGGTCTCAGGGTCAGGCCTGAAGGTGATAACTATCTCCGGCAGCACTGACAGTATGCCTTTCTCGTCAGCCACCCCTTCTCCTGCAAGTCCGCGCCGCAGCGCGAAGAGGGTCACAGCCCTGTACATCGCCCCTGAATCTATATAAATGTATCCCAGTTCCCTGGCTATCGCTTTCGCGAAGGTGCTCTTGCCGCATGACGAATAACCGTCGACGGTGACTATGATCTTCTTTTTTGCTTTTGACATTATACTTCAGATTAAAACGATGTGCCGCCGTTAAGGTTCACGGGAGGCTGTTTTTTAAAGATTATTTCAGGCCGCAGTGTCACCGTGATGTGGTTTGATCCGCCGGCGGGGTGGAAGGCATCATGTGCATATGCCAGCTCAAAAGCTTTTGTGCGGATGCCGAAACCTGCTGTAAAACCGGCCATGCCGGTGCGCTGCGGGGTGCGCATCTCCGCTCTCCGCTGGTAATTCAGCCCTGCACCTATCCAGAAGGAGTCGGCCGGCAGGATCTCTGCCCCCAGAACAATGTGTCTCAGCACGTTTTCGCCGAATCCGTCTCCGGGGACTTCATCTTCAGTGTCATAGTCGTGAGTGAGATCAGCCTTTTCAAGGTGCCTGAGCGTGAGTGAAAAGCTGAAAGGGGCGTGGGCCAGCCTCTTTGTTGCACCTGCAATTATCTCAAACGGCAGCGGTTCTCCTCCCTGGCCGGTGTAGCTTATCAGCTGCAGACCTGCGTTGCGTATGACCAGCCCTGCGTCAAGGAGCAGTTTTTCATTATGGTATGCAGCCCCTATATCTGCACACAGCCCGGCAGAAAAGTATCGCTCGAGGTTCGAGACTACAGGCTTGAGGTTGACCCCCACGGTGAAAGATGAATCAATCTGCCATGACCAGATAATATTAAAAGCATATTCCGCAGCTGTAAAGCTTCCTGTGATATTCCCGGCAATGTCGGCTTCAGTAAATGTTCCGTAGCTTACGAAGCTCAGCCCCCCGGCGAATGTTCCTGAAGTTTCCGTATTGCGTGCCCATGATGCGTAGCCGTATTTGATCCCGGCAGCCCATGTCGAGAAGCTGAGGGATATGTCATTGTCCATGGTGCCGTTGAGAAGTGCCGGATTAAAGCAGGGGAGGCTCAGGTCACTCCGTCCTGAAGAGACCGTTATTCCGCCGGTGGCATTGGCAAAGGCTGAATGGCTCAGGTTAAGAAATTCCCAGGTGTTGTCACCTCCGGTCTGGCTTCTGGCCGGCACGGCAAGCATTATCAGGAGAAGGCAAAACACCCTCGGGCCGGCCAGAACAGCCGTGACCCCGGAATGCAGATCAATGCCCCTGTTTGTCATCTTAATACTGATTGAAGACAAAGATAACAATCCCGGCAGAACCTCATTACTGCACTGTCCATTTCGGGATCATCAGGCGGTCCTGCCCGCGAAGTCAGTGTCAACCACGGCCTGCCTGTTCTTGCCTGCCTGGGACAGGAACAGCCCTGCAATGACCACGGCCATTCCTACTCCGTTTCTCACCGTCAGCCTGTCGCCCACGATGAAGAATGCAAAAATGGCAGTAAAAACCGGGATAAGATTACTGAAGATATTGGCGCGGGCTATCCCCACATGCCTTACTGAATATGCAAAGAGAACAAAGGCTCCGCACGAGGCGAAGACGGCCAGCAGAATTATTGCACCGAAGCTCTTCGCAACGATGCCGGTGGCCATAAGTTCCTTAAAATCAAATATCAGGAAAATCGGAAGAAAAAGAATTGCACCGATAATATTCTGGATGTTTACTATGGTTACGGGATCATAGTCATATGCCAGCCTGTGCAGCATCATGTTATATCCCACTGCCGAGATCACTGCCAGGAACATGAGGGCAAGTCCCCTGGGATTCATCGTTATGCTGCCGGTGCTGCTGGTTATGAATATCAGTACGCCAATGAATGAGATTATCACACCCAGGTAGTTGATGAGCTTCAGCTTCTCGCGGTAGATCACAAATGCAAAGATCACTGCAAAGACCGGGATTGTTGAGATGATCACAGAACCTACGGTTGAGGAAACGTATGTAAGACCGAAGCTCTCTCCCAGGAAATAGAAGAACGGTTCAAACAGGGCAAGGAGGAAGAAGTATTTCCGGTCACCCTTCTTTACCCGTGTGAATCGCTTTGTAATCCACAGGAATCCTGAGAGAAAGACTATCGCCAGGCACAGCCTGACAAATACAATCGCAATGGGGTTATAGTCTGTGTTTGCTACCTTGAACCACACAAATGAGAACGACCAGAAGATCATCGAGAGAACAAGGGCAACGTAGGGTCTGCCTTTCATCGGAGGAGATAAAAAAGAATGGTTAATTCGGCGGCGAAATTAACTGATTTTTCGATAGCCGGGCCACTGAATTTGAGAAAGAAGTGAGCGTTTTCGAACGTTCGTGTCGGACGTTCTGCGTGGTCGTATTATAAGGCTATATTTCAACACTATATATATCATATGTGTTTCGAACGGATTTTCTCAAATTAGTTTTCTCCGGTTTTGCGGTATCGTTTTATTATTATATTTGCCACTTCAAAAGCGAGAATGAGATGAACGGAATCAAGATCGTTGTACTTGCCAAGCAGGTTCCGGATACGCGCAATGTAGGCCCTGATGCCATGAAGGCTGACGGCACTGTCAACAGGAGCGTACTGCCTGCGATATTCAATCCGGAGGACCTGAATGCACTTGAACAGGCCCTTCGCATAAAGGAGCGATATGAGGGTGTGACTGTGACCCTGCTGACAATGGGCCCGGTAAGGGCTGCGGAGATCATCCGCGAGGGGCTTTACCGCGGCGCAGATGACGGTGTATTGCTAACTGACAGGGCATTTGCCGGGTCAGATACCCTGGCCACATCATATGCACTTGCACTTGCAGTGCGTAGGCTGGCCCCCGACCTGGTAATAGGCGGCCGACAGGCCATTGACGGTGACACCGCCCAGGTGGGGCCCCAGGTGGCAGAGAAGCTCGGATGGCCACAGGTAACATATGCCGAGGAGATGCATTTCGAAGGAGAAAAACTGATAATCCGCCGCAGGCTGGAACGGGGTGTTGAGACAGTCTCGGCGCCGCTGCCGCTGGTTGTGACTGTCAACGGCACCGCACCCGCCTGCCGTTACCGCAATGCGAAACTCCTCATGAAGTACAAGTATGCACGCACTGATACCGAGCTGCAGGCAGAGAGCTCAGACTATATCGCTGCAAGCAGGCCGGTAATAAAAATAACCGAATGGGGTGTGGATGCAATCAGCGCAGATCCTGAACAGCTCGGCCTGTCCGGTTCACCCACAAAGGTAAAGGAGATCGAGAACGTCATACTCCAGGCAAAGGAGTCGAAGCGGATGACCGCTTCGGACGGCGATATCGAATCGCTCGTGAGAGAGCTGCTTGAGAATCATACTATTGGTTGATAAACGGATAAAACATAATTGCAGTGAATAATCTATTCGTCTTTTGCGAGCTTGATGAGGGCAGACCTGCAGAGGTGAGCCTTGAACTGCTTACCAGGGGAAGATCACTTGCCAACACCCTTGGCTGCCGTCTCGAGGCGGTGGTTCTCGGAAGCGGACTGGATGGCATTGAAAACGAGCTTTACCCTTACGGGGTTGATGTTGTGCACGTGGGCGATGATCCCTTGCTTGAGCACTATCGCACAATGCCTTATACTTCGGTAATTACCGGCCTCTTCAGGCAGGAGCTGCCCCAGATAGCCCTGATGGGCGCCACATCAACCGGCCGTGACCTCGGACCCAGGGTCTCTTCTGCACTTCACAGCGGGCTGACAGCTGACTGCACCAGCCTCGAGATAGGAGATCACTATGTGAAGAAAACCGATACAACCTACAAAAACCTCCTGTACCAGATCAGGCCCGCTTTCGGCGGCAACATAATTGCCACAATCATCAATCCTGACCACCGTCCGCAGATGGCAACAGTTCGCGAGGGTGTCATGAAGCGGGAGACTGTCAACAAAAACTACAGGGGAGAACTTAAGAAAATTGATATTTCTGCCTTCATCAAACCCGAAGACCTCGCTGTTGAGATCATCGAAAGGCACATGGAGGCCCGGAAGGTTGACATCAAATCGGCACAGTTAATTGTATCAGGCGGTTACGGGGTGGGTTCGAAGGAAAACTTCGCCATGCTTTATGAACTGGCTTCACTGCTCGGCGGTGAGGTTGCAGCCTCCAGGGCCGCGGTTGATGCTGGCTATGCCGGACATGAGAGGCAGGTAGGCCAGACAGGCGTTACAGTAAGGCCGAAACTTTACATCGCATGCGGAATCTCAGGGCAGATACAGCATACCGCCGGTATGAACCAGAGCGGCAAGATCATTGCAATCAACAATGACCCGATGGCCCCTATCAACAGCATTGCCGACTATGTCATTAACGGCGACGTGGCTGAGGTGATACCCAAACTCATCAGATATTACAAGGCCAACGCCAGGTAAACAAACAGCAGTCTGAACGAAAACAAAAACAGCAATGGCAAATTTCTATACAGACAACAGCGACCTCCGGTTCCACCTGACTCACCCTGCGATGGAAAAGATCGTCAGGCTTAAGGAGATGGATTACAGGGACAGGAATCAGTTTGACTATGCCCCGCATGACTATGAGGATGCCATGGACAACTATGACAAGGTGCTGGAAATCATAGGTGCTATATGCGCTGATGTGATTGCACCCAATGCCGGGGATGTTGATCATGAGGGCCCGACTGTTTCCGACGGTCACGTCACCTATGCAAGAGGGACCCGTGAGAACCATGAGGCTCTGACAAGGGCAGGAGTGATAGGAATGAACTTCCCGCGCAAGTATGACGGGCTCAACTTCCCGATGGTTCCGTATGTCATGGCTGCCGAGCTTGTCTCAAGGGCAGATGCAGGATTTGCGAATATATGGGGGCTTCAGGACTGCGGTGAAACGATACTGGAGTTTGCCTCTGACGATATCAGGGAGTTTTTCCTTCCAAGATTCAACAAGGGGGCCACTGCAGCAATGGACCTTACTGAGCCGGATGCCGGTTCTGACCTCCAGGCTGTCCAGCTCAAGGCTCACTATGACGAAAGCAGGGGCACATGGCTTCTCAACGGTGTGAAGCGGTTCATCACCAACGGCGACGCCGAAATCTCACTTGTCCTCGCCCGCAGCGAAGAAGGAACAACGGACGGCAGAGGGCTCTCGCTGTTCGTCTATGACAAGGCTGACGGCGGTGTCATCGTCAGGAGGATAGAGAACAAGATGGGGATCAAGGGATCGCCCACCTGTGAACTTGTATTCCGTAACGCTCCCGCGAAACTCGTGGGAGAGCGCCGCATGGGCCTTATAAAATATGTCATGTCACTCATGAACGGCGCCAGGCTGGGAGTAGGTGCACAGTCGGTCGGAATAGCACAGGCAGCCTATGAAGAAGCAAGAAAATATGCTTCGGAGAGGAAACAGTTCGGGAAGACAATTGACCAGTTCCCGGCAGTATACGAGATGCTCACGCTGATGAGGGTTCGCCTTGAGGCGATGAGAACGCTGCTCTATGAGACCGCCCGTTTCGTAGATACATACAAGGGATGGTCATTCATCGGTGCTGAGAGGCCATTGACGAGGGAAGAGCGTGAGGACCTGAAGAACAACACCAGGCTGGCAGACATATATACCCCCATGGTCAAGCTTATCAGCAGTGAGTGGTGTAACCGTATTGCATATGATGCTGTTCAGATCCACGGCGGCGCAGGGTTCATCAAGGACTTCCCGGTGGAGAGGCTGTACCGTGATGCACGCATCACATCAATCTATGAAGGAACGTCCCAGCTACAGGTTGTGGCCGCCGTCAGGGGCGTGACCACCGGCGGATACCTTGCCCAGATACGTGAATATGAGAAAAGGGAAATCAGGCCGGAACTTGATCACCTCAGGAAAGAGCTTGTCACACTTACGGATGATTTTGAAAAGAGGGTGGCACAGGTGATTGCCGCCGGCAACAATGAAATGACAGATTTCCATGCACGCCGGCTTGTTGAGATGGCAGCCAATATTGTAATGGGCTACCTGCTGCTTCTGGATGCACAGCGCGACGCAGCATATTCTTCGTCAGCGGAGTTGTTCATTTCCTTTGCAGTTTCGGAAAACAGGGTGAGGTCAGAATATATAACCTCCTTCGAGGAAAAGACACTCGGCCTTTTCAAGGTAAGCTGACCCTGAAATTAAACCCGTACAGTCATATGCCGGCCGCCTGTTTCAGCGGCCGGTTTTTTTATGGCAGAAACAGTCATATTTGAAGCGTATTTACGACATTTGACATCTCAATGGATGACAAATATCAATATTACGGTTGACAAGAAACACCTGCATATCAATCTAAATACACTTTGCACTGGGACGTGGCGTATCCATATTCCGGTATATTTGTGAATCATATAACAGCAAGTAAAAATGAAGCGAAAGGCATCGATAACAAGACTGGTAATGGCCGTCCTGATAGTTGCAGGCGGTGCATTCCTCTCTTCGTGTGAGCAGTATTCCTGGGCAAAGCAGGAAATACCTCAGGAACTAACGGTGAGCTTCTCGGAAACCATTGCACCATTCTGTCAGGGCTGCCACGGCGCCTGGAGTACGGACAGGGTTTACGACAAGCTTTCAGCAAATGTTGATACAGTCACTCCCGCATCAAGCAGGGTGCTGTCAATACATTCGTCAATAACGGCATTCGGATCCCAGATGCTGCAGGTTGACACTCTTTTAATAGCAGCTCCGGATGTAATAAAACTGTGGGCATCACAGGGAGCAGAAAAAAATTAGAATCCAGGAAACCCTAAATAATGATCACCATGAAAAAATTTGCCATATCAGTAATTCTGGCCCTTATTGCATTTCCGGCGTTCTGCCAGGAGAGTGAAGATTATCCGGTAAGGACTTTTGAAACCAGTATTTTAATTGACAACCAGACTGTTGCTACTCCTTTCAAGGGGATGCTCGAATTTGAGATCCATCACAGGTTCGGGACAGTCAACAATGCCCTTGATGACCTCTTTGGGCTGTGGGCTCCGGCAAACATCCGCCTCGGGCTCAATTACGGCATAACCGACAGGCTGATGATAGCTGTAGGTACTGCCAAGAACTACAAGGCACAGGACCTTGCAGTAAAATTTGCAATTCTGAGGCAGACATCTTCTGGTTCGGTTCCCGTTTCACTCAGCTATTACGGCAACATGGGGCTTAACCTCCTGAATGAGAATACTTTTGGTCCGGCTCACGACTGGCGTGAAATCCACCGCCTTTCATACTTCAACCAGTTGCTTATTGCCCGTAAGTTCGGAGAGAAATTCTCGCTGCAGGTTGCACCCACATTCATATGGCTCAATGCCGTGGAGACAGGCTACAAGAATGCCAATTACGGACTTTCTGCCGGAGCAAGGTTCAACGTTACCGGTTCTCACAGCATTATTGCCGAGTATGATCAGCTCTTCAACAAGCAGGAGAATGAAGATTTCAATTCCAAACCTCAGCTTGCGCTGGGATGGGAGATTGGTACCGCCACCCATGCATTCCAGATCTTCTTTGCCAACTATAAGGACATACTGGGACAGTACAATTTTGTATACAACCAGAACAGCATCGGTGACGGCAATTACCTGATCGGTCTGAATGTAACTGTCCGTTTCTAACAGATTAAAGCCATTATGATTTTCAGAAAGATTCCATTATTTGTTTTTATTCTGCCTCTCCTGGCCCCGCTGAATGTGGCGGGCCAGGAGGAGGACACTGTCAGGGCAATCCGCGGGGCGGCCAACAGCCTCTACGCTGAGGATAACGACCAGAACTGCCTGAAATGCCACGGCAAGCTTGTGTACAGTATTACTGACACTGTTACCGGTCTGTCACGCAAGGAACTGATGGCTGAACACAACTTCATCAGCCCTGATGCTTTCTATAATTCAGTACATTGGAGTTTCAGCTGTCTCGACTGCCACAGTGAAGGATTCAAGCAGTTTCCGCATGCAATCGAGACCCGGTTTGAGACCGGCTGGTCATGCCTTGACTGCCACGGCTATGACCCTGCCTATGCCCAGTACAAGTTTGAGGAGATAGACGCTGAGTACCAGAAAAGCATTCACTATACTGCAACTGACGGAGCATTTACCTGCTGGCAGTGCCATGATGCTCACTACTATACACCTATGGCAAGGGAATCAGGCAGCCTGCGGGAAAATATTTCAAGGTCAAATGAAATGTGCCTTCACTGCCATGGTAACCCTGATATTATGGGACTGGTGACTGAAAAGGAACTTACAATGGTACTTCCGAGGCATGAATGGCTTCCTGATCCTGACAGGCATCTTGCAGCAGTCAGGTGCATAGACTGTCATACCCGTATGAGCGACAGTGTGCTCGTTGCACATGAGGTTATGGCTGCAGACAGCGCGGTTAATTCCTGTGTTGACTGTCACAGCCAGAACTCAATCCTGATGGGTACCCTTTACAAGTATGTTTCAAAGGAGAGCCGCGACCAGGAAGGGTTTATAAACGGTGTCATCTTCAGCAATGACTCTTACGTAATCGGAGCCAACAGGAGCAAGTTTATATCACTGACAGGAATGATAGTGATCGGACTCGTCCTTATTGTTGCAGGGGTCCATACAGTATTCAGAATTTTAATCAGGCCAGTAAAGAAATATTATGAGCAGTAACTTTTATCACTACCCGGTATGGGTCAGGATCTGGCATGCCACAAATGCGGTCTTATGCCTTTTCCTTATCGTTACCGGATTCAGCATGCTTTATTCAAACCCTGACAACGCCCTTGTGGTTAAGTTCCAGAGAGCGGTTGCCATACACAATGTTTGCGGCGTCCTTCTGACGGTCAGTTATACAATGTTTCTTTTCGGCAATCTTTTCACCGCCAACGGAAGGCACTATCTGATCCGGCTGAAAGGACTGGGCCAGAGACTGTGGGCACAGGGGTACTATTATGCCTACGGATACTTCAGGGGTGAAAAGGCTCCCTTTCCGGTTGACCGTGACCGGAAGTTCAATCCTCTGCAGCAGGTATCCTATATCGGCGTGATGTATTTCATACTCCCCATGCTTTTTGTGACAGGATGGGCACTGATGTTCCCGGAATTCATACTCAAGAAATTCCTGGGCGTCAGCGGAATCTTCCTCACAGACCAGTTTCACGTCGTACTCGGATTCCTGACAGTAATATTTCTGTTCGTACACCTGTATGTCAGCACGATGGGCAAATCACCCGTCAGCAACTTCAGGAGTATTGTCACCGGCTGGCAGGAAAGCCACTGATCAGACCTTTTTCCCTGGCTTTGATTGGCGCCTGGCAGTCATCTTTGACCAACACTGATTAAAATATTTGCACATGGAAAGAAAAATTAAAGATTCTTCATCCCGCAGAAAGTTTATCAGGAAGTTTGGCCTAAGCCTGGGTTCAGTTGCCGTGGCTGGTACAGCAATGGCAACCGGCGGATCATCTGCTGATGCATCAGGTGAAAAGGTGATGCTTCTCTCGGCTGACGGCAAGCTGGTGGAGGTCGACAGGGCCTCAATCAGGGTGGCTAAGGCAGAGACCAGGGAACAGATAAAAAAGTCACACAAGGGTATCGCCGGCAGGAAGTTTGTCATGGTGATTGATCTTTCCAAGTGTAAGAACGCCCGCAAGTGTGTCGATGCCTGCCAGGAAGGACATATGCTCCCGAAGGACCATGAGTGGATAAAGATTCAGTTGCTTCAGGATTCTGAGCTGACTGCCAGGTACTGGTTCCCGAAGCCATGCTACCACTGTGACAGCCCCCTGTGCGTCAGCGTATGCCCTGTGGGAGCCACATATAAGCGCGAAGACGGCATTGTCCTGGTCGACAACAAGAGATGCATCGGCTGCAAGTTCTGCATGACAGCCTGTCCATATTCGGCACGTGTCTTTAACTGGAAGGATCCGGGTGTTGAGGTGCCGAAAGATCACGTTTATGACCCTGAACTGAATATCCCCCCTGTGGAAGGTACTGTAGGCAAATGTGTCTTCTGTGCTGACAGGCTCAGGAACAATGAGCTTCCGCGATGTGTCAGGGCATGTCCCATGGGGGTGATCTATTTCGGTGACCTGAATGAGGATGCAGTGACTAACGGTGTAGAGACACTCCACTTCTCATCCCTTATGGTTGACAGGCACGGATACAGGCATATGGAGGAGCTTGGCACGATGCCGAGTGTCTATTATCTGCCTCCGGTCAACCGCATGTACCCTGTAGAGATCGGATTCGAAGACCTTGATGAGTCAATATCTGACAGGTACAAACAAACTGATAAGAAGAACCCGGCAAAGTCTGAGAAATGAACAGCGACAAGAGAACGGAACTGCTCAGGGACCTGACCCCTGAGATAGAAAAGACCAGCAGAAGCTGGTATGTAGTCTTCGGGATACTGCTGCTGGTTTTCATTACCGGCATCTACGGGCTGATCCAACAGATCGACAAGGGACATATTGTGACAGGTATGAGGGACAATGTTGTATGGGGGGTATACATCGTAAACTTCATATTTTTCATGGGCCTGAGCTATGCCGGTGCCCTTGTATCGGGAACACTTCATCTGTTCAGGACATCATGGAGAGCTCCCGTAATAAGGTTTGCCGAGCTTATTACAGTGATCTCCCTTGCAATAGGGCCCTTTTTTATCTTCTTCTGCGTCGGACGGCTTGAAAGGATACCGTATATCCTTGCATTTCCGCGCATCCAATCACCAATTGTATGGGACGTAATTGCAATCCTTACAGATGTGTTTGGCGCGGCAATCTTCCTGTATGTGTCATTCATTGAAGACTTCGCAATTCTGCGTGACGCTGAAAACCTGCAGATCGCACCCTGGAAAAAGAAAATGTTCAGGATCCTTTCACTCGGGTACACGGGAACTCCGAAACAGAAAAAGATTCTCTCATTTTCAAGGAATGTCATGGCTGCAATGATTATCGCCATTGCAATCATCGTTTACTCTGTGCTGGCATGGATTTTCGGAGTCACACTCCAGCCGGGATGGCACAGCACGATCTTCGGCCCTTATTTCGTGATTGCCGCCGTCTTCTCGGGAGTCGGACTCCTTATTATACTCATGGCAATATTCAGGAAGATCTACCGCCTCGAAAAACATATCACACTCAAACATTTCGTCAATCTCGGTATTGTCCTCTTTGTGATAGCTGCATTTTTCGGATACTTCACATTCAGCGACTACCTGACCAAATGGTATGGCTCGGTGAAGATGGACAAGATCCTGATAGATAAGCTTTTTACTGAATTCAGGACTTATTTCATCTTTGCAAACTATATCGGAATACTCACGCCGATTATTATAATTGCCATTCCGAAGCTGCGTACTATCAGGAATATAACCATAGCCGCAGTAATTGCCCTCCTGGCTCTCTGGGTCAACCGGTACATAATAATTGTTCCAACCCTTGAGACGCCATTCCTTCCAATCCAGGATACCAGGCACGACTGGCTGTTTTACTCTCCCACCTGGGTGGAGTGGTCACTGACAGCAGCCGGGGTGGCTGTCTTTGGAATGCTGTTCATGATCATATCAAAGCTTGCCCCCATAATCTCGATTTCCGAGCTTGAAGAGGCCGGCGAAAAGAATGCTGAATAATCCCAAAATCAACGGTATCATGAACAAGGCTTCCTTAAAACAGATCCTCCTCACCGTACTGATCATCCTGGCTACAGTCAGCAATTCTTCTGCCCTTGCAGTCCAGGATACGAAGATCAGTCCGTACATGCTCTTTACCTACCTGAAGGATACTGATTCAAAGAAAATCCTGCAGGTAAAAATGACCAACATAACCCAGACAGGTGAAAAACCGTTGCCCGGACTCAGGATAGGTTTCTACAATAATGAAAATCTCCTCGGTGAGGTCATTACCGATGCATCAGGAAACGCTGCCCATATAATCAGCGACACCACGACCCTTCTCACAGCTGATGACGGGTCATGGCTTTTTACAGCTGTCTTTGACGGCGACAGCATCGCCGATGCGACCACCGGTGAACTAAGTATCCTCGATGTGGATATTGAGATGAAACTGACTGAGGAGGAGGGAGAAAGAATAGTCACATTATCTGCCACAGCTCCGTCGGCTGACGGTCCAGTGCCTGTAAAAGGTGAGGAGATTGGCGTCTATGTACCGAGGATGTTCAGCCTGCTCCCTGTGAGTACGGGCTTGCTTGATGAAAACGGGGTCTTCAGGGCAAGATTCCCGGAGAATATTCCCGGAGACAGTCTCGGAAACCTGACGGTTATCGGCAGGTTCAATGAAAACTATTTCTACGGAAGCGTGGAAAAGCGAGAAGTTGCTGCCTGGGGTACAAAAGCTGAAAAGTCATCTCCTGTTTACAGGAGCCTCTGGTCCACGCTTGCTCCGAAGTGGATGGTTGTAACCCTGGCCATTATGCTACTGGGCGTATGGGGCCATTATACACTGGTTGTTATCAACCTGGTCAGAATAAGAAAAGAGAGCCTGAAAAGGAAGGAATAATTAACTCCTTCTCTGTTTTGGCATGAAATATGATTAATTTAAGTGAAATTTAAAAAGTAAGATTATGAAGTTGAAAGTTTTGTTTGTTGGTACCGTTTTGCTGGCTTTTGGTTTAACACAGGTTGTTGACGCCCAGCAGAAAAAGGGAGAACCGTGGACAATCCCGGCAGAGTACAAAAAGATGGCCAATCCTGTAGCCAAGGATGATGCATCGGTTAATGCAGGCAAGGTATCCTTTGCCAAGAACTGTGCCTCCTGCCATGGCAAGACAGGCCTCGGCGACGGTCCCAAGGGAAGGATGTGCAAGACATTCCCGGGCGACTTCTCAGGTGCTGCCTTCCAGGCCTACACCGATGGAGAAATGTTTTACCAGACCAAGCAGGGCAGAGGCGAAATGCCGGCTTATGACAAGAAAATTCCTGATAACGAAATCTGGAGCATTATTAACTACATGAGATCACTGAAGAAGTAATATCATCGGGAGAAAATAAAAAAAGCTGTCCGCGTTGGCGGGCAGCTTTTTTTTGTTCCTGTGCAATCCCTATTTGGCTGGATCAGCGTAACCCAGGGCAACCATTGCTGCAATCGAGTTGTCGAGCAGTGTGCTGATGTAACCGGGGTTGTGGACACCGTTGCTGCGGTCTTCCTTGATCGTGTTGTAGTTCAGGTATGCCAGAACTGCGTTTGCCTTGAAGGTGCCTGTCTTGGCAAGGGCTGTTGTCGGATTGTAAATACCTGCAGCAATAAGCTGTGACTCAAGCCTGGCCATTTTGTCTTCGACATCAGATGTGAGGCTTGCTATCATGGCGTCAAGGGTGGTTGCATTGCTGTGGCATGTTGTGCATCCGGTCTTGAGCATCATCTCGGTGCCGTGGCTGTCATACCAAACTCCCATGTTATGTCCGCCGGCCTGGTAGCCGTAAGGTGCTGACATGTGGCATGTCAGGCAGCCGTCTGCGGTGGAGTGGGGGTTGGAGGTAGGATATGCCGTCCCTGCAAGCTCAAACGGGTTTTTACCAAGGATGAGGTTGGTGTTGGGTCCGTGGTGGGGTCCTATGCGTGAGCTGGCAATTGCAAAGTCAGCTCCGTCGGCAACAGGTGCAGGAGAAACGGGGCGCATCTGGTGGCAGAAGGCACACTGGTTGCTCGCTCCCTTGTCCCATACTACATCTGCGTTCGCATATTTGACATCAAGTGTCTGTGCGCCGGGCTTGGTGAGAGTCCAGTCAGCCGAAGAGTAGGTCTGGTGAATCTTGTGGCATGTTGAGCAGTTGATCTGCATAGGGTTCGAAGGTATTGAAATGTCTGCAACCGAACCTTCTTTTACATACTCCAGGAATCCCTGGCTCGTGTGACACTGAACGCAACCGGCCCTGTTGGCATAGGCGGCGTTTCCACCCAGGGCATGGGTAGATGTACTCCACTGCTGGGAAAAGGCAGTCATCGGGCTGGTACTGTTGTGGCAGTCGGCACAACCGAGTGTTGTTCCGGGATCTCCCTTGTCTCCCTTCGCTCCGGTCGCTCCCGTCTCACCAGCCGGACCCATTGGACCTTCGCATGAGGCCAGAATCAGGCCGGCTGTAATAACTAATGTGGTTAATCTCAGGCTTCTTTTCATATAAATTTGATTTAGATTTCTCATAGGCAAGGTAACAAGACATGTGACAGGTAAACACTTATTCCCGTTGATATTTCAATCACAATGGATTGATAAGTGCAGCCACTCAGATTGATAAAGATCAAAACCCAATATGATATATGTCATAAATAGCGCACCTGTTAGGCATGACGGGGTAAATTTGCATAAAGTCAAATCTGATGTACACAGATAACAAGATTACCAGTTGCGAGTTCTGTTCCAGGTGCTGGGCAAATTTCAAGAATCTTTCTTCGGAGGAACTTGAGCTCGTCAACAAAAACCGCTATGAAGCAAGTTTCAAGCCTTCGGAGATAATCATCAAACAGGGCTCACCCTCTTCAAATGCCATCTTCCTCCTCTCCGGCCTTGCAAAGGTATATATGGAAGGGTACGCCGGAAAGAACCTCATTCTTAACCTGGCAGAATCAAAAACACTCCTGGCTGGCCCCGGCGTTCACGTGAACGCCCGCTACTGTTACTCTGTGGCAGCGATCACCCATGTTCAGGCCTGTTTCATTAACTTTGACATCATCAGGAAAGTGATTTCCACCAACCCGGGATTTGCTTCGGGTTTTATTGAAGACCTCAGTGACAAGGCCCTCAGGCTTCATCAGAAGGTTCTCAACCTGACCCAGAAGAAGATGCACGGCAGGCTGGCAGAGGCGCTCCTCTATTTCTCTGACAAAATCTTTCATTCTGATGAGTTTGAAATGGTGCTATCGCGGCAGGAGCTGGGCGAAATGACAAATATGGCAAAGGAGAGTGTTGTAAGAATCATCGGTGAATTTGAAAGTGAAAAAATAATTCAGGCTACCCCGAGATCAGTAAAGATACTCGACAGGGAAAAATTGCTTGTAATTTCCGAAAAGGGATAGTTTTGCATCTAAATTGATTTCATGAAAGCATTAAAGTTTCTGTTTACACCCGCAATGATGGGTATTCTCTTCATTGTGCTTGCAGTATCCATGGCTGCTGCTACATTCATTGAGAACGACTTCGGGCAGCAGGCTGCCCGGGCAGCAGTTTACAACACTGTCTGGTTTGAGCTTCTCTTCCTGTTGCTGACTGTTAACCTCGTTGGCCAGATATACATCTTCAGGCTTTGGCGCAGGGAAAAGCTCACAGTACTTCTCTTTCATGCCGCCTTTATAGTTATGGTGGCAGGAGCCGCCATTACAAGGTATACCGGTTATGACGGCATGATGCATATCAGGGAGGGGGATTCATCAAGGGTATCGTTCTCATCAGGCAATGACGTTTCATTTGAGGTGCTTGATGCAGGAGGCGTCACTTTGGCATCGCATTCTGCACCGCTGAGCGTCTCCGGCGGACGGCATGCGAAGTATAAAAGAAGCCTTGAAGCCGAAGGTGAAAAAGTCTCCCTGACGTTCGACAGATACCTTGCCGGTGCTGTGAAGAAGGTGGAGCAGGCACCGGACGGTAAGCCAATGGTATCACTCCTCTGTACTCCTGACATGGTTAAGAGTGAAACCGTTGTACTGACGATGGGTGGTACCGGAATGATAGGAGAGATGACAGCAGGTTTTGGCACCGATGCAAATATCTCAATTACAACTGACGGGAACTTATTCTTTATAAAGTCGGTGATGGGCCTTAGGTCTACCGTGATGCAGGAGATGAGATCTGTCGATTATCCGGCTGACTCCCTGGCGGTTCTGACCCCGGGCGTTGTTTATACAATTGCCAACTACAGGATCATGCCCCAGGTACTGACTATGAGTGGTACTGTAGTGCCGGCAGCAGCAGGAAGCCAAGGTCCCGGCGGCGCACTTGAATTCACGCTTTCGGGCAATGGCTACCAGAAGAAGATCCATCTCTGGAATGACGAGACTGATCAGAGATCAGTATGGCAGGGTTCGGCAGGAAACCTGACAGCCCGGGTCAGCTGGGGAGCAAGCGGAATTGAGCTCCCCTTCAGCCTCAGGCTGGATGATTTCGTCGTTGAACGCTATCCCGGGTCCAACAGCCCGTCAGGATTTAAAAGCAGGGTGACCCTGGTTGACCCGGAGCATGGCACCGAAATGCCTTATGACATTTATATGAATCATATACTTAAATACAGAGGCTACCGCTTCTACCAGTCATCATATGACCATGATGAACTCGGCACAGTCCTCTCTGTCAACCATGACCCCGCGGGCATGTACACAACTTATACAGGCTATGCTCTGCTGTTCCTGTTCATAATTCTTTCACTTGTCAACAGGAAGTCATTCTTCCGTACCGTCACAACCGGGCACTGGAGCTCCCGCTACCGCAAACCGGCAGCCGTGCTCGCTTTGCTTATTATGACTTCACTTTCACCGTTGAAGAGCCAGCATCTCATCATAGACAGGAAGGCTGCAGACAGCTTCGGTGAGGTACTCGCGCAGGATCAGAAGGGACGAACGAAACCGCTGTATACTATCAGCAGTGACATCCTGAGGAAGGTTTCAAGGGAAAACATCTTCGAGGGCCTGTCACCGATGCAGGTCTTCCTCGGCTGTTCGCTCGATTTTTACCACTGGCAGAACGTCCCGCTTATCAAGGTCTCAAACGAGGAACTGCGCCGTCAGCTTAACCTGACCGGTGAGAAAGCTGCTTTCACAGACATTGTTAAAATGGGAGAGGATGGAGGTTATAAGCTCGCCGCGCTGGTTGACCAGGCCTACTCGAAGAGTGAAAGTGAAAGGACGAAGTTCGACAAGGAGGTGATAAAGGTTGACGAAAGAGTGAATATCTGTTATATGATGTCGAGGGGCGACTTCATGAGGATGTTTCCCCTGCGTGACAGCACTGACCACTGGGGCAGTGCGGAGGAAGCTGCCATGAAGGGTATCGGGCTTGAAGACTCCCTGTTTGTTGTCAGCGTGGTCCCCTTGTGGGCTCAGTCTGTAACATCAATGACCCGGCCGGCCACCCCGTCGGAAGATTACATTGTCGCACTCAAGAACTACCAGCGTCATTATGCCGGATATGAACTTCCTTCGGCAGGAAAGGTCAATGCAGAACTCTTCTATTACAGGGCTAAGATATTTGAGCGGCTTTTCCCGTATTACGCCACTGTGGGACTGGTAATGATAATTACAATAATTGTGATGATAATAAGGGGCGCTTCCCTGAAGGGAATTCTTCTGAAGGCACTTGCCGCCCTGGTTGCAGCCGGGTTCATCTTCCATACGCTCGGACTGGGTATCAGGTGGTATATCTCGGGTCATTCTCCAATGAGCAACGGTTATGAGTCACTGCTGTTCATCTCCTGGGTCACACTGCTGGCCGGGCTGATATTCAGCAGGAAGTCGCTGCTTACGCTGGCAGCCACCGCAGTTCTGGGAGGTTTAACCCTGATGGTGGCCCACCTGAGTTTCATGGACCCTGAGATCACAAATCTTGTTCCCGTCCTGCGTTCCTACTGGCTGACACTGCACGTATCGGTTATCACCGGCAGCTACGGTTTCCTGGGGTTGGGTGCCATACTGGGCATAGTGGTCCTTGTGATGATGCTGTTCATCAACAGGGATAATACGGAAAGGATAAGTGCTGTTATTGATGAGCTTACGGTCATCAACTACAGGACACTTACACTGGGGTTGTATTTCCTTACAATCGGCACTTTTCTGGGCGCCATCTGGGCCAATGAGTCATGGGGCCGTTACTGGGGCTGGGATCCGAAGGAGACATGGTCACTGATTACAATTATTGTGTATACGCTTGTCACCCATTCGAGGATGATTCCGGGGATGAAGGACACATATACCTTCAATCTGATTTCGTTGTTTGCCTTCTCCTCGGTTCTGATGACATACTTCGGTGTCAACTATTACCTGTCGGGATTGCATTCATATGCTGCCGGTGACCCGGTACCCGTCCCGTCATTCGTTTATATCGCAGTAACTGTGCTGGTGCTGCTTATGGCCGGGGCAGGATACAGGTACAGAAAGGCAGGAAGGTAAAAAGGCCAGATTCCTGACAGCGATAAAGCCGGCCTGCATACAATAAATGAGGCCGGACCCAAAACAAAGAGGGTGTCCCCGTGAGAGACACCCTCTTTTATATTCAATCAGTCGATGGTCTGATTACCTCCTGTAGTTCAGCGGTCTTGATGAGTTGACACTTGCTGACTTGAAGGGACCGATTGTGGTGTTATCGTACTTGGTGATCGTGTACTTGTCACCGGCAACGGTAACCTTAGCAATTACTGCATAGTAAGGACTCAAACCTCGCGGAGATGTATTATCAAAGCCCAGGGTATTGTCCGAAATCGCTTCAGCAGGATTCTGAGATACCTTGGTGTCGATGATATTGGTTCCCTGCCTGGTGAAGGATGCAATAATGGGTATCTTCACCGAACCGTCGGTCTCACCGACGAAGTCATTGAACCAAAGGTCTGCAACCAGAAGGTAGTTTCCATCATCAAGACCCGAGATACTCATATGTTCAGGATGATTGCCAGAGGCTGCATCGTAGATACCGATTTCCGTAGCCCATGGGTCGCTGATATCAAAACCTTCTTCGGGGCACACAATGAAATCGAAGTCAATTGAATCAGCAGCCTGATAGGTTTCGCCTTGATATTCGACATCAGCATCCCATGAGAATTCAACGTCAAGCACAGGGGATACAGTGTTGTTGATCGTGATCGTCATCGGGGTGGGGTTGACAGTATTCGGGTTGAGAAGGTATTTCTCAGCTATCGAATAGACACCAACTTCGCCGATGAGGGTTTCTGATGCTGAATAGTCAAAATCCACGTTAGTTGTAATGACAATCTGTGCGGTTTTTGAATAGGGAGCAATTACTGCAGGTGCAACCGAATAGTCTTCCTCGTCAGCTGTTCCGCCTGTCTGCTTGAATGTAAAAGTCAGTGATCTTTCAATAGGCTTGTCAGTGGCAATGTTGATGATCAGCTCATTACCCTCTGCCACCGATGTTGCGGCAGGGGTAATTGTTGCAGTCGGATAACCGTCGGGGCTGATTACAGGCTCCGTGTCCTGACTGGCTGTATCACATGCAACCATACCTGCGAGGATCATTGCAAGCCCGAGTAGTTTGTATGCTATATTTTTTTTCATTTTAATCGTTTTTTGTCGTTGCATTTATTTACTCTACTGGCACATATACAGCAGTATAAGTCCGGTCACCCGTTCCAAACGCAATGGTGTAATAGATTGTGATTACCCCTGTTTCAGGATTGTATTCACCCGGCTTATGACCCCAGGTATCGTTTGAGTAGTAGTTCGCCAGGTACTGGTGAGGAACTGAAAGTATGTTACATGCATTATTGAATGTAAAGCCGTAGTCAATGAAGGGTGAAGTACCCCAGGTTCCCACGCTTGCAGTAAGGTACTCCTCGGTACCGATTTTTACTATTTCCTCAACTCTTGAGAAGACTGCACCGGTCGAGCTGGTATGGGTAACGGTATATAATCCCTGGAACTCCGAATAGCATGCAAAGTTAAGGGTTATCTCCACGTTTTTCCCATTATTGAGAACATTCGGATCTCCGGTGGCAGACACAGTCTTCAGGATGAGCAGCGGCTGCTTGGGAAGAGGAGTTGCAATACCTTCAGTAATCATGGTGACATGGATAATACCAAGGTGGTTATCTGCATCCTTAAGTGTTATGGTAGGATTGTCAATTCGGTAATGGACTCCCTCTATAGCAGGGGTGTAGAGTTCGCTGCCTGCTGTTGCAGCCTGCATAGCCTCTTCATCCGGTGCTATAGTCAGTGTAACGTCACTGGTAACATCCATTGAGGTAGGTCCGATAATCTTTACCTTAACAGGTATATCATATTCGGTGCCGTCAGCAATATTTGAGACCATAAATCTCAGATCGCTGAAACCGGCAAGGTTTGGTCCGTCATCATTGGCATCGTACCTCGTGGTCTGGTCTACCAGACAGGAATTGAGCGCGCCAAGGCTTAAGACTAGAATCAAGATATATTTTAATGTTTTCATAGTATTATGCTATTAAAGATTATTTACCCCAGAAAATCTTTTCTGTGAAGGCGTTTGGTTGTGCGGGTACATTCGCTCCGTTTGATGAGTATTCACCGGCAGGATAGAAGATTCTTACAGGCCTGTCAACCGTGGCATTGTAGTTCAGGGGCAGGGGAATGCCTGAGGGGTATCCCGTGCGGCTGTAATCAAACCATGACTGTTCTGCTGTGATACCATTGGTTGCAATCCATTTCTGGGTCATGATAGCCTTGAGCTTGTTGGGTGAGTTGCCCCAGTTGACAAGATCCCTTGATTGTGAATAATAGGTTGTAGCCTGTTCTGCTGTCAGACCAAGGTAGGTGAAGGAGGCTGTGATACCGCTTTCAAAAAGTGACTGGGCGCTGGCTCCTGTGGTGAGGAGACCCTTGTCTCTCAGTTCTGCCAGGTTGAAGTAATGTTCTGCCAGTGTGAAGATGACAGCGTCCATGTCAGCTGCCTTGAGGATGCCGGGACCGATATTGGAAACTTTGTCAGGCATGTACTGATCAGCAACAGGAGTGTCATAGTCAAGGAGACCCTGGGGAACGCCGAGATGACCGGTTGCTGGTTTCTCATAGAGCCTGTCAATCCTCGGGTCATTGGTTTGTGTAAGATATGTGATGATATAGGCAGTGGCGCAGGTTGCATTGTTGCTCATTGTCTTTGTACCGCCTTCATCCGTTCCCAGTGTATTCCACATCGGGTTCTGTTTGCCGGTGTTTTTGGGTATGTAACCCGGGTTGATGCCAACGTCAGTTGTTATGTAACCGTGACCTTCGGTGGCTATCTTGCCAAGCTCTTCAGTAATGTAGGTCCCCCTGCCTGACATGCTTGACTGGCGGGTCAGTATCCTTACCTTGAGGGTGTTTGCAAACCTGATCCAGTCAGTCATGTTACCACCGAACATTGCATCGTCGGCTCCAGGTTTCACTGACATTGCGGGAGCAGCATTGATAAGATCAATGGCAGCTGTGAGCTGAACCATGAGATCTTCATAGATCGCCTGTTCATCATCATATGCCGGGGTTGCCTCGAGGCTTCTGCCAAGAGCTTCAGTATAGGGAACATCACCGTAGCAGTCAACCAGCTGCTGGAAGTGGAATGCCTTCATTATCATGGCAATTGCCTTGTAGTTGGCATACTTTTCATCTTCCAGGTTGAACAGTATCTGGTACTGTTTCAGCGTGTTGGCATAGGTATTGTTGAAGATCCTTGAGTAGAATGATGATGTTACATTGTACTTGAACTCATCAGAATACCAAGAGAAGCCGTCACTTTGGCTCCAGTTGGCCATCATCATATTGCCGAGATGGCTGATGCCCCTGTCATCCTGCTGATACTGAGCCGTGTAATACTGGCCAACAGGCAGTACAAGGTCTGGTGTTACTGAGGTCGGGTTATTGGGGTCAGTATTGACGTCCAGGTAACCTTCACATGATGCCAACAGTCCGGTGACCATCAGCACTATAGCGAACTTTATTATACTTTTCATAAATTAATCTCCTTTAAAATTCTATGTTAAGGTTCACGCCAAACGATCTTGTCGGAGGCATCTGGAAGTAACCGCCAACCCCGATCGTGTTGTTGTTGCTGGTAGAGTTGTTGAATTCAGGGTCTGAGAAGGCGTTCTCTGCAGGAAGAAGAGTATAGAGGTTCCTTGCAATAAGGCCAACCGATACTTTCTGCAGCGGAATGTTCTTCATAAGAGTCGAGGGAAGGGTGTAGGTAAGTGCGAGTTCCCTGATCTTAAAGGCTGTTGCGTCAATCACGTAGTTTTCCTTGACATCGTTGTAGGTGTCAGTCCAGTAGCTCTGACGGCCGTTCTGAACGGGAATGTTGGTATTTTCAACAAATACGCCCGGGCTGGTTTCGATTACCGAGTTCGGAATTACGAAGTCCTGCCTGTTGGCTGAAACGCTCTCCATTGACCTTCCGGTGAATTCCATGGTATCCTGACCCTGTGAGTAGAATACGTGGCCTGTCCTGTAGTCAATGGTTGTTGACAGTGCAAACCCGAATGCCTTCAGTGAGGTGTTCAGACCGAAGATGTGTTTGGGTGTTGTTCTGCCCATTGGTTCAAGTGCCGCATTTTGTTTTGGGAACCCGGTTGCCGGATCAATAACGAGTCTGCCTTTGGGGTCCCTTACATAGGTGTTGGCCTTGAGCTGCGGATAGGGCATGTCAACAATTGCATAAACACCGTACTGTGCCCATGCACCAACTGCCACTTCATCAAGTCCTTCGTAAATCTCCTTGACAACGGTTGTCTCAGTCGAATAGTTGAGACTTGCATCCCAGCTCAGATTCTTACCCCTGATAATTGATCCTCCGAGAGACAGTTCCCATCCTGAACCCTTGAGTGAACCGATGTTCGTAAGGAAGGAGGTGGAGCCTGATGCTACTGAAGGGGTTGTAAAGGTAATAAGGTCAGTAGTTGTGGTCATGAAGTATGATGCGTCAATCATGATCCTTGAACGGAAGAGACCCAGGTTTGCACCGAATTCAGTGGTGTTGAGTTTCTCTTTCTTGATATTGGCATCAACAGAGGTGCCGCTGAGTACGAAACCGTTTACCGAGCCAAAGGGGAAAGAACTCTGTTTGCTGTATGTTTCGTTGATCCTGTAAGGTGACAGGTCATTGTAAACTGTAGAGTTCGAAGCGGTCAGCTTGGCATATGAAAGGATGTCATTGTTCTTGAGAGCATCGATTGCATCCGTAAGTACAAATGATACACCGAAGCCCGGGTAGAAGTAGTTGTTGTTTCCTTTTGCAAGGGTTGACGTCCAGTCATTCCTTCCTGAGAAGTTAAAGTAGAGGAAGTCGCCGTATCCCAGGGTGAAGTCGCCGAAGAAACCGAAGTTAACCTCCTGTGAGGCATCTGCTTCAACAGTCGGGGTTCCTGTACCGTTTGATATATCATAAAAATCGGGGATACTGAGGTTGTCAGCCCTGATCTTGCTGTACCGGTATATATAGTTGTAGTTCGATCCGCCGACGATGGCCTTCAGTGAGAAATTGCCAAATTCGAATGATCCGGTCACGAGAAGGTCCTCAATGACTTCTGATGACTGTGATTCGTAATCCTCTACGAATGATGACACTGCTCCTGCTGAAGGCTGGAGGACGGGATCATATGTCTGGGCTGCTCTCCAGTTCTTCCTGTTTGTCCAATAGGTGTTTGTACCGATTCGGCCTGTTATGTTAAGCCAGCTGAGGGCATCCCATGATACCTGAACGTTGCCGTTAAGCCTGTTTGTCTTCTGGTTGTCTCTGTTGGTACCGACAGCCCAGTAAGGGTTCTGGTAGTATGCGTTGTAGTAACCGTCGGGAGTTGCATAGAGGTCATTCCTCCAGTCTGAGTAACGTGAAAGGGGAATGTTTGCGGACGTGTTCAGAAGGAACCAGTACAGAGGCCTGTCCTGGTCGCCGATTGTACCGCCAACCTGGTCTGTTTCATCCTTGAAGTAGCTTGAGTTGAGTGAAAGTTCAACATTGCCGACTTTTTTACTGGCGTTGACCCTGACGGTGTTCCTCTGGTAGGAGTCGTCGGGAACGATGCCTGTTGCCCTCTGGTCGCCTACAGATACATAGAATTTGCTGGCTTCATGGCTTCCGCTGAGGTAGATGGTGTTGTTGAAGTTGTTGCCGGTGTTGAAGAATGCAAGCAGGTTATCCTTCACAGGGGCATATGGTACGGCCTGGTATGTTCCGTCCGGCCATGTGGGACCGATCTGGCGGAGAGTTCCGTCAAAGCGGGGACCCCAGTTCGTGTTTTCAACTGCATCATAGGCGCCTTCCCATCCTGTACCGTATTTAGACTGGAATTTGGGCATGTATGCAACCTTTTCAGCTGTGTACGATGCGTTGATACCCACGGTGATTTTTTCACCTGCCTGTCCCTTCTTGGTGGTAACCACGATAGCACCGTTGGCTGCGTTGGAGCCGTAGAGTGCTGCTGCAGTCGCACCTTTCAGGATGCTGAGGTCAGCGATGTCATTGGGGTTAAGGTCATCGAATGCTCCGAGTGATGCAATTACACCGTCAATAACAACCAGTGCCTGGTTGTCTGACGAAATTGAACGAAGACCTCTTAAGATGATCTGGGTAGTTGGGTTAACACTGTTGTCCTGTACGTTGATCTGCAGACCTGCAACCTTACCTGCGAGTGCGCTACCGGCTCTCGTGGGCTGTGCTGCTGCCAGCTCTGCATTGTCAACTTTCTGGGTCTGGTAGGTAATCTCCCTCTTTTCCCTCTTGATACCGAGAGCGGTTACAACAACCTCACTCAGGCCTACCACGTCAGACTCCATAACGCAGTTTACCACCGAACGGCCGGCGATGTTTACCTCCTGTTGCTTCATCCCGATGAATGAGAAGACAAGAGTTGCTGCATCTTCCGGTACAGTCAGTGAGTACTTGCCATTAACATCTGATGATGTTGCGATGGTAGTCCCTTTGACGAACACAGATACTCCGGGAATTGCACCTTCCCCCTCCACAGCGGAGGTAACCGTACCTGTAATGACTTTTGTCTGTGCCCACAGGGTGCTTGCACCTGCTAACACAAACAAAACAAAGAACAGAAATAGTTTCTTCATACGACTTAGATTTAGGTTAAAATTCAAGTGGTGCAAGGTAAGAAAATAATTTTTTACATTTTACCTCAGGTTGATAAAAAAAGTTAATGAAAATGCACACGATGTATATTTAATATGTGACAGCCTGCCTGAAGGTGATGCATGTATGTGATAAAATAACAGCCCTGGTAAGGCATTCAGGGAAAATAACCGGACAGTACCAATTCACTAGCAGAGCCTGTTCACGGGCAGTGATCACATATTTAGATATGTCTGTCAGAAAGGACTGAATATCAATGACATTCATCGTCTTGATTCTTTAGCTCAGATCCGAAGCAAGCTTCCTCTCTGACCTAAATAAAGCTGACCATGGGTTTTCGCCGGATTACCGTACACGCTCTGCTCTTACGGTGATCACCTCAGGAAGGCACGTCTGTCAGAAAAGGCGGATTGCCTCCGGCATTCTTCCGCTGTTTTTATAGCTCTGATCTGAAGCAGGCTTCATCTCAGACCTTTAAAAAACAGCCGCCCCCGGCATGAGCCAGGGGCGACCTTTTCTGACAGGGTGGAAGACCGGATTCGAACCGGCGACCTCCAGAGCCACAATCTGGCGCTCTAACCAACTGAGCTACAACCACCGTTTTACGGAGTGCAAAGAAATATCAAAATTCCCATTCCGCAAACAGTTATTTTTATTTTGTTATCTTTTCCTGCAAATGTAACTTTGCCCGGCCAGCCAGGCTCGGTATAATTATTGCTGCAATTCAGCGTTTCAGAGACATTAAAGGGGACAGTTTGACAAGACTGAAATTCATAGACAACATCTCGGGACTGCAGGCCGTGCAGCTGCTCAGATTCATCGTCTTCCTGGTTATCAGCATAGTTTTTACAAAAAGCCATCTCACAAGGGCTCAGATCGGAAACTGGGAACTGTTTCTCTTTATATCCAGCCTTCTCAGCTTCTTCTGGGTCACCGGCATTATACAGTCACTTCTTACCCTCTATGACCGAAACCGCACCTTCAGGGACGACGGAGCAAGAGAGGGACGGAAATCACCGGAGATCTACAACGCATTCCTCCTTATCTCCTTCTTCAGCCTCCTCGTATTTATCCTCGGAATACCCATCCGGTTCATGTTCGAATCGTCAGAGGCAACTCCCGGCATTCCTTACCCGAATCTCCTCCTTCTTTATATCCTGTTCAGTAACCCGGTGGCACTTATTGAATACATATACCTTCTCAACAAACGGCCTCACAGAATACTGCAGTACGGGATATACACCTACTCTGCCCAGCTGGTCCTCGTACTGGCACCGGTGCTGGCGGGTTATGACGAGAAGAGCGCCATCTGGGGACTGTTTGCCATAACAGGAGCCCGGTGGGTATGGCTCATCATTCTTCTCCGGCGGTATACCCTTCTTAAAGTATCTTATGACTTTATCAGGGAGCACCTCAGGGTTGGAATGCCGCTCATCCTGACATTTCTGATCAGCGGATCGGCTCAGTATATTGACGGTATAATTATCTCGGCCCGTTATGAAGATCCGGGTGTCTTTGCAATGTACCGCTACGGCGCGAAGGAGTTTCCCCTTGTGCTGCTCCTGGCAAACGGCCTCAGCAACGCACTCCTGCCACGCTTCAGCACCAGGGAGGGGATGCGCGAAGCACTGGTGACCCTCCGGCAACGGTCAGCGAGGCTGATCAATTACCTATTCCCGATCTCGCTGGTGACAATGTTCGCCGCCCGATGGGTCTACCCGCGCCTCTTTACACCTGAATTCCAGCGCAGCGCCGACGTATTCATGATCTACCTGCTGCTTATAATACCCCGCCTGGTATTTCCCCAGACAATAGTCATAGGCAGAAGGAAAACAAAGGTGACTCTCTATGCCGCCGCGGTGGAGATAGCCATTAACGTACCCCTTAGCCTGTGGCTTATAAAACCGTATGGAGTTGTCGGGGTGGCCCTGGCAACTTTTATAGTCTATTTCCTCGAAAAACTATTCCTGATCTGGTATGTCTGGAAAAAGATGAAGATAAAACCGTCGGAATACATTCCGATAACACCGTGGCTCATACATACCACCCTCCTGATACTGATGTTCGTGCTTATCGATCATCGCATCATTGACATCCACTGACGCACGGAACGAAACAACCCCGGCCGCCGTCCGGTTAATCCTTTGATACCAAAAAGAATTATATTTGGGGCATATAAACCATTCCGAAACAGATGGCTTTTCACGACAGCAGCCTGCAGGATTATTTCAGCAGATTCCGAAAAAATATAGTGGGGATAGACCAGGAGTATACCTCTCCGTACGGTCTCAAAAAAATCATTTACTGTGACTGGATAGCAAGCGGAAGGCTGTACGGGCCGATAGAGGAGAAAATGAGCCACCTGTTGGGTCCCTTCGTCGGCAACACCCATACTGAGACCTCCGAAACTGGCTCCAGGATGACCTGGGCCTACCATCATGCACAGGAGATTATAAAAAAACATGTCAACGCCGGGCCTGACGATGTACTAATTGCCGCCGGGGCGGGAATGACTGCTGTCATCAACAAGTTCCAGCGAATTCTCGGAATCAAGGGATGCAGTTACCCGAAGACAGCGCGCTGCCTGGGTGACATTGACCGCCCTGTTGTCTTCATCACCCATATTGAACATCACTCCAACCAGACATCATGGTATGAGACTCTTGCAGATGTTGTCATAATTGAGCCGGGCAAAGGCCTCACCGTTGACCCTGACAATCTTGCAAAGGCGCTGGAAAAATACCGTGACCGGAAATTCAAGATTGGGTCATTTTCAGCCTGCTCCAACGTAACAGGGGTGTTCACCCCATATCACAGATTGGCCCGCATCATGCATGAGCACGGCGGCCTCTGCTTTGTGGACTTCGCTGCCTCGGCCCCGTATGTTGATATAGACATGCACCCTGAAGACCCGTTGGAGAAGCTTGACGCCATATTCTTCTCGCCGCACAAGTTCCTGGGCGGCCCGGGCTCATCGGGAATAATGCTGTTTGACAAATCGCTGTACAAATCTTCAGTACCTGACCAGCCTGGTGGCGGCACTGTTGACTGGACCAACCCCTGGGGCGAATACAAGTATGTTGACAACATAGAATCAAGGGAGGACGGGGGGACCCCTGCATTCCTCCAGATGATGAGGGCCGCCCTCGCTATCATGCTCAAGGAGCAGATGGGAACGGAAAAGATAGGTGCACGGGAGGATGAGCTGATTGAGAGGACCTTCGAGGGTCTCTCCGCAATTCCCGGACTGCATATACTTGCATCAAATGTCAGGCACCGGCTTGGCGCCGTCTCATTTTACATTGACGGCCTGCACTATAACCTCGTGGTAAGGCTCCTCAGCGACAGGTACGGTATCCAGGTCAGGGGCGGATGCGCCTGCGCCGGCACCTATGGTCATTACCTTCTTGACGTTACTTATGACCACAGCCACCGAATTACCGAGATGATCAACAACGGTGACCTATCTGAAAAACCCGGGTGGGTCAGACTTTCTGTCCATCCCACCATGACTGACGATGAACTTGAGACGGTTATCACCGCCCTGAGGGAAATCAGAGACCATGGCAGGGAGTGGAGCGCTGACTACAATTACAACAGGCGGACCAACGAGTTCACCCACAGGGACGACACAGGCGCCGGTATGGAAAGAGTCCGCTCATGGTTTAACCTTCAGACCTGAAACAATGAAAGTAACTGAAGTAACCACAGATACCCACAGGTGGGAATTCATTGAGTTCCCGAAGAGGCTTTACAAAGGAGATTCAAACTGGGTCTGCCCTCTTGACAGTGAGACAGAGGCTGTCTTTGATCCAAAACGCAATGCTGCCTTCAGCCACGGGGAGGCTACCCGCTGGTTACTTTCCGATGACGAAGGAAAAACAATAGGCAGGGTGGCTGCCTTTATTGACGAGATACGGTCAAAGGCGAACAGACAGCCTACCGGAGGACTGGGATTCTTCGAGGTCATCGAGTCGCGCGAGGCGGCTTTCATGCTCTTTGACACCGCGAAGGAGTGGCTTGCTGCACGGGGTATTAAAGCCATGGACGGCCCGATAAACTTCGGTGAGAATGACAACTACTGGGGACTCCTTGTTGAAGGCTTCATGCAGCCCGGATTCGGTATGCCCTACAATAAGCAGTATTATAAGGAATACTTCACCGCGTACGGTTTCCGGACATATTTCGAACAGTACAGCTACCATAAGGATGTCGCCTCGGTGGAGGTCTTCCCCGAACGGTTCAAAAAGATAGCAGAGTGGATCTCAAAGAGGCCGGGGTACACCTACCGCCATTTCGTGCTGTCACAGAGTGATAAGTTTGCCGCTGACATGGTGGAGATATACAACGCCACATGGGCAGTATTCAAGGAGGATTTTACCCCGCTCGATCCGGCCAGGATAAAGAACACCCTTGACCAGGCAAAGGCATTCATCGATCCTGAACTGGTATGGTTTGCATATCACAATGAACGGCCTGTGGCATTCTTCGTGATCTTTCCTGACCTGAACCAGATCATACGGCACTTCAACGGCCGCCTGACACTCTGGAACAAAATCCGGTTCCTGTGGTACAAGGCAACACACGAGATGACCCGTGCCAGGGCGCTGGTGGCAGGAGTACACCCCTCATACCAGAACAGCGGGATAGAATCTGCAATCTTCCTTGAGCTCTTCCGCGTATTCAGAAAAAAACGGTTTTACAGGGAACTTGAACTCTCCTGGGTTGGCGACTTCAACCCCAAGATGATCTCGATATACGAGGCCATCGGGGCACAGAAGGCCAAGACCCACCTCACCCTCAGGTATATGATTGATGATACCCTCCCGTTCATTATGTACAAGGATGAGATGGAGGAAAACAGGGCTGCCAGGGAGGCGAAACTGAAGAACTGAAATTTTTTTGATACACCTTTTGTATTTTCTTTATTGTTCATTATCTTTGCACTCCCTTGAAAAAGGGATTTTTGAACAGTAATAAATTATATCAGAGATGAAAGAAGGTATACATCCGAACAATTACAGGCTGGTTGTATTTCAGGATATGTCAAACGGATTCGCCTTTATGACACGGTCAACGGCTGCATCACGTGATACCATCAAGTGGGAGGACGGCAAGGAGTATCCGCTTATCAAGCTTGAGATTTCAAATACATCGCATCCGTTCTACACGGGCAAGATGAAACTCGTTGACACCGCAGGAAGGGTGGACAAGTTCATGAACCGTTACAAGGATCATCTCGGCAAGAAGTCGAAGTAATTGATAATCACATGATAGCAAGCTGCCTTAAACAAGGCGGCTTTTTTTTTGTTTGAGAGGGAAATCTGCCTGCGGGGTGCTGCAGCCGGAGTCACAGATAAAGTATTATTGAGTAAATTTGCATACTTTTACCCGATATGGAAAAGAAGGTTTTCGGAAAGTGGGAAAAAATCGGTTTGCATGAGCTGATAGACGAGGGGAGGGAGATAATCCCGATTCTTTCTGACGGCGATGACCAGGAACTTGAGGATGTTAAGATACCGGACAGCGTTCCGTTGTTGCCCCTGCGCAACACGGTCCTCTTCCCGGGGGTGGTGATACCCATAGCCGTCGGCCGCTCGAAGTCGGTCCAGCTGGTGCGTGACGCCTACCGCGGTGACAAGCTGGTGGCTGCCGTTGCACAGCTTGATGCCGAGGTTGATGACCCGGGTATACGCGACCTCAACGTAGTGGGCACCCTTGGCCAGGTTGTCAAGCTCCTCGAGATGCCCGACGGAACCACAACCGCCATAATACAGGGACGGAAGAGGGTGGCAATAGAGAGTATTCTCCGGACCGAACCGTACATGACCGCCCAGGTCAAGGCAATGCCTGAACCGAGAGGGGTGGAGGATGAGAAGGATTTCGAGGTGATCATCGGGTCACTCAAGGACCTCTCGGTAAAGATCGTAAAGCTCAACCCCAACATCAGTCCCGAGGCAACCTTCGCCGTGAGGAACATCGAGAACAGCACCTATCTGATCAATTATATAAGCGCCAACACCGAGATCAATGTCAACGACAAGCAGAAGCTGCTCGAAGCCACAACGATCAGGGAACGCGGTCTCCGGCTGCTTGAGCATCTTGTCCGTGAGATCCAGTTGCTGGAACTGAAGAACGAGCTGCAGTCGAAGGTCAAGTTTGAGATTGACCAGCAGCAGCGTGAATTCCTCCTTCACCAGCAGATGAAGACTATCCAGAACGAGCTTGGAGGCAATCCTGTCGAGAAGGAGGTGGAGGAGTTTCGCGCCCGTGGCGCGAAGAAGGCATGGGGAGAGGATGTGGTAAAGGTATTCGGCCGGGAGCTCGACAAGCTCTCACGCCTGAACCCCGCAGCAGCAGAATACTCCGTTCAGGTGAACTACATCCAGACGCTGCTGGAGCTGCCGTGGAACGAGTATACAACTGACAACCTTGACCTTAACAATGCACAGAACGTGCTTGATGAAGACCATTACGGACTTGAGGAGGTGAAGGAGAGAATCCTCGAGCACCTGGCAGTGCTCAAGCTGAAGGGCGACCTGAAGTCGCCCATACTGTGCCTTTACGGTCCTCCCGGAGTGGGCAAGACCTCCCTTGGGAAGTCTGTTGCCAGGGCACTGGGACGCAAGTATGCCCGCATGTCGCTCGGAGGGCTGCATGACGAGGCGGAGATAAGGGGTCACCGCAAAACATATATTGGAGCCATGCCGGGAAGGGTGGTGCAGAATATCAGGAGGGCAGGCTCTTCAAACCCTGTATTTATTCTTGACGAGATTGACAAGGTGGGACAGGATTTCAGGGGAGACCCATCCTCAGCGCTGCTGGAGGTGCTTGACCCGGAACAGAACACCCACTTCTATGACAACTTCCTGGAACTGGAATATGACCTTTCAAAGGTGCTCTTCATAGCCACGGCCAACACCCTTTCAACTGTGAGTCCTGCCCTCCGCGACAGGATGGAGCTGATTGAAATATCGGGGTACCTTGTTGAGGAGAAGCGGGAGATAGCCGTCAGGCATCTCATACCGAAGCAGCTGGAGGCACACGGGGTTACGCCGGAACAATTCACCCTCAGCCGCGAGGTGATAGAGGAGGTTATTCAGAAATACACCCGTGAGTCAGGCGTCAGGGAGCTTGACAAGAGGATAGCCAAGCTTGTCAGGTACAGGGCCCGTGAGATAGCCTTCGAGAGGAAACCGCGGCCGGAGGTCACCCCGGCAATGGTTGAGGAGATACTCGGTCCGCCGAAATATCTTAAAGACATATATGACGGCAATGACCAGGCCGGTGTTGTCACCGGCCTGGCATGGACCGCCACCGGAGGGGAGATACTCTTTGTAGAGACCAGCCTTAGCCGGGGCAAGGGCAACCTTACACTTACCGGCAACCTTGGTGATGTCATGAAGGAGTCGGCCGTGATCGCCCTCGAATATCTCAAGGCGCATGCATCACTGCTGGAGCTGCCGGAAACCTTCGCGGAGAAGTGGAATATCCACATTCATGTCCCGGAAGGAGCTATTCCCAAGGACGGTCCCTCAGCCGGTATAACCATGGCTGTCTCTGTGGCTTCGGCATTCACCCAGAGAAAGGTGAAGAAGTATGTGGCGATGACCGGAGAGATAACCCTCAGGGGGAAGGTGCTCCCTGTGGGAGGGATCAAGGAGAAGATACTTGCCGCCAAGCGTGCAGGGATAAAGGAGATCGTCCTCTCGGAACAGAACAGGAAGGATGTTGAGGAGATCAATGAGAAGTACGTCAGGGGGCTGAAATTCCGTTATGTATCAACAATCATGGATGTGCTTGACCATGTACTGCTTCAGCAGAAGGTGGCAAATCCGCGTACAATAGAATTTGATTAACCGGAGGACAAGGTCATGGATAAGGTTGCTGTTTTCCCGGGTTCATTTGACCCGTTCACAATAGGTCATGAATCAATTGTAAAGAGGGCACTGTCGCTTTTTGACAGGGTAATCATCGCTGTGGGAGAGAATGCCGAGAAGAAGAACCTCTTCAGCATCACCATGCGGATGAATATGATATCTAAAGTCTTCGAGGGTGAGGGCAGGGTAGAGGTCACACGCTACAGCGGCCTGACCGTAGAGTTCTGCAGGAAGCACGGAGCACGGTACATCCTGCGCGGACTGCGTACAGCGGCAGACTTCGAATATGAAAGGGCAATGGGTCACATGAACTGGAAGATGGCGCCTGAGATAGATACTGTATTCCTGCTTACCAGTACGGAGCATACCCCTGTCAACTCCACAATAGTCCGTGACATCATCAAGAACGGCGGTGACGCCTCGATGTTCGTGCCTGCTGCGATCAATATTTCAGATTACCTGGATAAATAGCGGTCGGGAACGAAAGCTGAACAGGGAGACGGAGGTCTGCGTGCGGACCCTGGTTTTTCCGGGGATGTCTGCCAGGTGAGACAGGTGCTACTTCACCCTGAGCGTATAGTTCAGCAAATCAAGAAGAGACTGGAAAGTATTGGACTTGATCCGGGCTATCTCATCCGGTGCAAGCCATTCGGCGTGGGTTATTCCCTCTGATGCCTGCGGATCAGTGATCATCTCACCGCGGTAGTTCATCCTGAACCACCATGTCTTCTTCATATATGGTTTGTTGTCAAACAGATATGTGTGGTAGCTTGGCGGCAGCGGCCCCTCGATGACATGACCCGAGATATTACACTCCTCAGTCACCTCCCTGAGGGCACATTCCTCAGGTGTTTCACCCTCTTCCATATGACCCTTCGGGAGATCCCACCTTCCATACCTCATGATGAAAAGGTACCTTCCTGAAGGGTGTTTGACCAGGCCGCCAGCAGCTTCAATAACCACGAACCACGAGGAGAAGACTTTCCACAGGTTGTTGATATTAGATGAATAAATATTCAGCGAAGGGATTTCATTATTGACAGCAAACTGTGATATTTGGCTGAAGAGCTCCTCCGGCTGGTTGTATTTGTGATAAAGGGTGTATTTTTGCATCCTGTCAGGCTCGGGGGAGAGCGTGATCACCCTGTTGTCAAAATATATCTTATACTTCACCATATGGACGAAACAGCCAGGAAAACCGCAGAATACCTGTTGCAAATTAAAGCAATTAAATTGCAACCGGCAAAACCTTTTACATGGGCCTCGGGATGGAAGTCGCCGATATACTGTGACAACCGCATGACGCTTTCTTTTCCGGAGGTTCGCGGTTTCATCAGGGATTCCTTCGCCATGAAGGTAAGGGAGCTTTATCCGGGTGCTGAGCTGATAGCAGGTGTTGCAACCGGTGCCATTGCTCACGGGGCTCTCGCGGCTGATGCACTCGGCATGCCTTTCATATATGTGAGATCCGGTGCCAAGGATCACGGGCTTGGCAACCAGATAGAGGGGCATTATGAAAAAGGACAGAAGGTGGTTGTCATAGAAGACCTCATCTCCACCGGCGGAAGCAGCCTTGGTGCCGTCAGGGCCCTTCGCGAAGCAGGCTGTGAAGTCCTGGGGATGATTGCAATATTTACATACGGGTTTGCCAAAGCGACCGGTGCTTTTGCAGCAGAGGGATGCAGGCTCGACACGCTCAGCAACTACAATGTGCTGGTGGATATGGCCGCTGCATCAGGTTACATATCCCAGGGCGATGTGGAGACGCTGAAGGAGTGGCGCACAGACCCTGCTTCATGGGGAATCGGGAAATGAGCCCGATGACTACTTTTACCAGCAGGAAGGGAGAGGTGCCATGCGGCGACAGCGACCTTTACGCCTTCCTGACAGACATGCGCAATTTCCGGTCGGTACTCCCGGACGATTCGGTAACTGACTGGGAGGCAACGGAAGACAGGTGCAGCTTCAGGACTGACGGAGCAGGCCGGGTAACCGTCTCCCTTTCAGAGGCGATGCCTCATTCAGAGATCACCTATGATGCGGAGTCATTTATCACCGGTAAAGTGAAGGTGAGGGTCAGCATTGAATTTATCAGCGGCATCAGGTCAGCTATCCGGATTGATGCCGGATTGAACATGAACCCGTTGCTGAAAATGCTCCTCGGTGACTCAGCAGGGAAGTACCTCGGTACCCTGATGGATATCATCGAGTCATATGACGGGTATGACAGGGTCAGAGGATGTAATCAATCTCCCTGAATGCATATAACCGGCTGACACCGTTTCTTTTCCTGACAGAGAGCATGCCGTCAGGCATGACCTTTTCGATCATCCCTTCGAATTCACCGGCATCATCCGAATAGCGGTGCCACTCACCTGCCCTGTAGAGGGCCTTGTGGTATTCACTTTCAAGGGCAGCAGCTTCACCCCCGGTAACCATTGCATATCTCCTGTCAAGTGCAGCAAGCAGGTCGCCGGTGACTGCCGCGAGGTCAAGTTCACGGCCTGTCACCTGTCTCAGGGAGACGGGGTTCGGGGCGCCGCTGAGGAAGTTCACCTGGTTTACGTTAAGCCCGATGCCTGCAACGGTACTCCCCAGGGTATCACCCATGATGCTGTTCTCGATAAGGATTCCTGCAATTTTGTCATCTCCCACGTAAATGTCATTGGGCCACTTTATCCTTGCTGCCGGGCTGTATCCTGCAACCAGGTCACGGACCGCCAGTGAGACCATCCTTGAGATGATGAACTGGTCAGCGGGGCTTACCATTACCGGGTACAGTATCACGCTCATCAGCAGGTTCTTTCCCGGTTCGCTTTCCCAGCTGTTTCCCTGCTGGCCCCTGCCGCTCTCCTGGTATGAGGCGGTTATCACGGTCCCCTCTGCCGGGTTCTCTTCCCTTATCATGGCAGCTGCCACCGTGTTTGTTGATGACACTTTTTCACAGTGCCTGACATATGTTCCTACTATCATGACCATCACCTGTTAAAGGGGTGCCTTAATGGCGGAAATCGGCTTTGTTTCCTGCCCTGAACAAATTGGCACCCAAATTGTAAAAAGAACTGAAGCCGGGCGAAAATACGGATAAATGTTCGTAATTTTGCGGCAGTTTACAGAACTTATTATAACTGAAAAGATTATTGATGAGAAAAGGCATAAAGGAGGCCACCGGGGTGACTGACAGCATTGTCAGGGGACTGTTTGAAAAGAAGGGTGAAAAGGTGGCCCTGATTGATCTGAGAAATATTGAAAGCAGGATGTGTGACTGGTTTGTTATCAGTCACGCTGCATCCACCAAACAGGTTGATTCTCTTGCCTGGTCAGTGGAAGATGCGGTAAGAAGGGAGACAGGTGTTAAGCCCTACCACATTGAAGGGAGGGAGAACTGCATATGGGTTCTGCTTGATTACGGCGATATTCTCGTACATATCTTCCAACAGCCTTACAGGGAATTTTATGACCTCGAGTCGTTGTGGGCCGACGGCCGGATCACGTACCTCGAGGACAAAACAGAAAAGAAAGGTTAACTGATACTATGGCAGAGAGCAATACTCCGAAGTCAGACAAGAACGATAAGAATAACGGCAAGTCGTGGTTCAATTCCAGCTGGTTGTTCGCGATACTGTTGCTTACATTCATCGTCTTCCAGGTACTCACTTCCGGGAAATACACCCAGAAAGCGGGTCAGAGGGAGATAGAGGAGATGGTCATGCACCATGACATTGAAAAGGTGATTATAGTAAATGAAGAGCAGGCTGAAATTTACATCAAGGCTGATTCGCTGAAGAGCGGCCGCTATCCCGACTTCGCGGAGCACCGCAGCTTCGGGCTTCAGCCCCCAAGGCCACAGTACTACCACACCTTCGGAACCGTGGAGCTCTTCCAGAAGTTCTTCGAGGAGGCACAGGATAAGGCCGGATACACTGAGGACCAGCGGATTTACCTTGAATACCAGAAGAGGAAGGACTACCTGGGCACATTTCTCGGGGTGATACTTCCGTTTCTTCTGATAGCGGCTTTGTGGATTTATTTCATGAGGCGGATGTCAGCCGGTGCCGGCGGAGGCGCAGGCAACATTTTCAGTGTCGGGAAATCCAAGGCACAGATATTTGACAAGGACACGCACATAAAGATCAACTTCAGTGACGTGGCGGGGCTGGAGGAGGCCAAGACCGAGGTGATGGAGATAGTTGATTTCCTCAAGAACCCGAAAAAATATACTTCACTTGGAGGCAAGATACCCAAAGGTGCACTCCTTGTGGGTCCTCCCGGAACGGGCAAGACCCTTCTTGCCAAGGCTGTTGCCGGTGAGGCAAACGTACCCTTCTTTTCAATCTCGGGGTCTGACTTCGTGGAGATGTTTGTGGGGGTGGGTGCCTCGAGGGTAAGGGATCTGTTCAAGCAGGCCAAGGAGAAGGCCCCGTGCATAGTCTTCATTGACGAGATTGACGCCGTGGGCCGTGCCCGCGGCCGCAACCCGAACTTCGGTGCAAATGATGAGCGTGAGAACACGCTCAACCAGCTTCTAACCGAGATGGACGGTTTCGGGACCAACAGCGGGGTAATAATCCTTGCAGCCACGAACAGGGCAGATATTCTTGACAAGGCTCTGCTGCGTGCCGGCCGTTTTGACCGGCAGATAAACGTTGAGCTGCCGGATCTCAAGGAGCGTGAAGCCATCTTCAAGGTGCATCTCCGGCCCATCAAGCTTGAGGACGGATTTGATATAGCCTTTCTGGCCAAGCAGACACCTGGTTTCTCGGGCGCTGACATAGCCAACGTGTGCAACGAGGCTGCCCTTATCGCCGCAAGGCGTAACAAGACGGCGGTGGAGAAGCAGGACTTCCTGGATGCCATAGACCGTATCATAGGGGGGTTGGAGAAGAAGAACAAGATCATCTCCCTGGAGGAGAAGAAGACAATAGCATACCACGAAGCCGGTCATGCCACGGTCAGCTGGCTGCTTGAGCATGCCAGTCCGCTTCTCAAGGTGACGATCATTCCGAGGGGCAAGGCGCTGGGTGCAGCATGGTATCTCCCGGAGGAGAGGTCCATCTCAACCCGTGAGCACATCCTTGACGAACTGGCCTATGCCCTGGGAGGAAGGGCTGCCGAGGAACTGGTGATCGGAAAGATATCGACAGGCGCGCTGAGCGACCTGGAGAAGGTTACAAAGCAGGCATATGCAATGGTGGCATACTTCGGCATGTCAGACCAGGTTGGAAACATCAGCTTCTATGATTCGTCCGGACAGTCGGAGTACGGATTTACAAAGCCCTACAGTGAGAAGACTGCCGAGCTGATAGACCGTGAGGCAAAGAAGATAGTTGAGGAGTCATATCTGAAGGCTAAGGAGGTCATCTCGTCGAATATAGCCGGGTTGACTCAGCTTGCAGAGCAGTTGCTCGAAAAGGAGGTGATCTTCAGCGAGGACCTTGAGAGGATATTCGGCAAGCGCCGCGGTGAGAAACCGCTTGAGGACGGTGTTCAGGCCCCACAGGCAGTTCCGGCTTCACCAGCTTCTGAAGCATCAGGTGCAACAGATGGAAAATGAGTGGGTTGCCATAGCCAGCTTCACCGATGACATCAGAAGCCAGATTGCAGTTGAACGGCTGCTGACAAACGGCGTTGATGCGGTGGCTGTGGACAAGCGCGACAGCATTTATAAGATAGGTGAGATAGAGATATTTGTGCATCGCGACAACGTGCTGATAGCAAAGGAAATAATCAAGGATCTGTAAAGTGACCAATCTCATCAGGCGCACCATAACAGGTGCCTTCATAGTGATATTCGTTCTCGGCGGACTCTGGTTCCATCCGGTTTCATTCTTTCTGGTCGGTGCGGTGATGATTGCAGGCACCCAGCGTGAATATTACATCATGGTGAGGGGAACCGGGGTGCGGCCTCAGCTTGTCACCGGCATCATCAGCGGGTTCCTGCTCTATGTCATCTCAACCACGGTTGCCCTCGGGTGGATTCCCCGGCAGTGGTTCCTTGCAATGATCCCGGTGATATCAGTTGTGATGGTGATCGAACTCTTCCGGAATGTGGAGAGGCCTTTTGATTCACTCGCACATACATTCTTTTCAATACTCTACACGGCGGTACCCTTTTCAATGTTCCCATTCTCGGCTTTCAACCAGTCAGGACTCAGTCCTCTTCTTCCGATGGAGGGAATAGTCTTTTCCCCGGGAATCATGGTCGGATTCTTCCTGCTCCTCTGGACAAATGACACCGGGGCATACCTTGTGGGTTCAGCAACAGGCAGGCACCGTCTCTTTGAGCGCATCTCACCGAAGAAATCATGGGAAGGTTTTTTTGGAGGGCTGGTCCTGACACTGCTGGTGGCAAGGCTCTTCTCCGGATGGCTCGGTGTGGCTGACACAAAAGGATGGATGATAATTGCACTGATAATTTCGGTAGGGGGGACCTTTGGAGACCTGCTCGAGTCGATGCTCAAGCGCAGCCTCGGGTTGAAGGACTCCGGGACGATCATGCCAGGGCACGGCGGTTTTCTTGACAGGTTTGACAGCGTGGTTGTAGCCTTCCCGCTGGTTTACCTTTATCTTGCAATAACGGTTTGAGATGACGGTAGGAAAATTCAGGATACACAGGGAGGGATACAGGATAATAGCCGGCGTGCTTATATTGCTTGCCGGGCTTAACGTCGCCGGCTGGCTTCTGTGGACGGGCCCGACACTCTGGCATTACCTTGCCCTCGCAGCATCAGTTATACTTTTTGTTTTCATTGTGATGTTCTTCCGCGCACCTGCCAGGCCGCTGGAACCTGATCCGCTGCTGATATATGCCCCGGCCGACGGAAAGATAGTTGTGATAGAGGAAACATATGAAAAGGAATATTTCCGCGACAACCGCCTGCAGATCTCAATCTTCATGTCGCCATTCAACATGCACAGCAACAGGTACCCGATCTCGGGAACCGTGACATGGACAAATTACCAGCCCGGCAAGAAATATCATGCCCGAAGCCCCAAATCGTCAGAACTGAACGAAAGAAGCAGCGTGGTTGTTGCAAGTGAGAGCGGTACCGAGATACTTGTCAGACAGGTGGCCGGAGCCGTGGCCCGCAGGATCGTCACCTATTCAAAAAAGGGTGACAGGGTCAGCCAGGGAGATGAACTCGGATTCATCAAGTTCGGGTCACGCGTAGACATATTCCTCCCGGTGGATACCGAGGTAGACGTTCAGATGTTTGAACAGGTAAGGGCCAGCAGGACTATACTTGCGAAAGTTATTTAACTGAAAGATATAATGAAAGAAGACACCCGGATAATTGATCTTGCCCCTGATGTAAAGTGGATAGGGGTTCTTGATTATGACATCAGAACATTTGACATCGTGATGCATACTGATCACGGTACAACCTATAATTCATATTTTATCAATGCGGAGAAGAAGACAATAATTGAGACAGCCAAGGAAAAGTTCAGCGATATCTTCCTGGACAAGCTGCGCAGGGTCACTGACCCGGCGGAGCTGGCATATATAGTGCTTGACCACACCGAACCTGACCATTCGGGAGCCATGCGCCAGCTGCTTGATATGGCACCTGATGCAGTGGTGGTGGGAAGCGGCAATGCAATAAGATACCTGGCTGACATTGTCAACAGGCCGTTCAAATCGCTGATCGTAAAGGACGGTGATACCCTTGACCTGGGCAACAGGACGCTGAAATTCATCTCGGCACCCAACCTTCACTGGCCGGATACTATCTATACTTACCTTGTGGAGGACAGGATACTCTTTACCTGTGACTCATTCGGAGCTCACTACTGCCATGAGGAGATGTTTGATGACCTGACGGGAGACTTCTATGCCGACTTCAAATATTACTTCGACGTGATCCTGAAGCCGTACAGCAAGTTCATGGTGAAGGCTGTTGAAAAGATCCGTCCTCTTGATATTTCTATGATAGCCACGGGCCATGGCCCTGTACTGAGAAAGAACTGGAAGAAGACAGTGGATGATACCCATAGACTTGCAGCTGAATACCTGGCCCTGACTGAAAGGTCCGGCCTGAAGCGGCTTCTCATTACATATGTCTCTGCCTACGGCTATACCGCGGAGATGGCCAGGCTCATTGCAGCCGGTGCATCCAGGGTTGAAAACGTGGAGGTGGAAGTGCTGGACATTGAAAAGGCTGATATAGGTGAGATGGACTCGAAGCTTACCATTGCCGACGGAATCATAGTAGGGTCACCTACAATCAACCAGAATACCCTTCTTCCTGTTTACAAGCTTGTAGCCATGATCAGTCCGCTGCGCGACAGGGGCAAGCTGGCCGGATCATTCGGATCATACGGGTGGAGCGGTGAGGCACCGGGACTTATTGCCGGGATGCTCTCAAACCTGAAGCTTAACTACTTCGAGGAACCGGTGTCATACAAGTTCATTCCCGAGAAAAGCAAGGAACAGCCGCTGACGGAATACGGTGAGCGGTTTGCGAAGGCGCTGACCTCCCCCGTTTAAGATACAGTACCTGCCCTCACGCAGGAACCTGCCATATATGACAGTAACGCCGGGTCTGAGGCCCGGCGTTACCTGCATGCTTAGACGTACATGCCTGTTATGAGATGGAGATCGTCCTGATCTTTTCCTTCTTCTTCTCTTCCTCCAGCTTGGGTATCTCGACGTTCAGGATACCGTCCCTGTAAGTGGCTCCGATCCTTTCGCCGTTGACATCCTCAGGCAGGTAGAAGCTGCGGCAGAATGAACTGTAGCTGAACTCCCTGCGCCTGTAGCCTTCGTATTCATCCTGCTTCTCATCCTTCTGCTCGGCAGAGATCGTGAGAACTTCATCCTTCACTTCGATCTTCAGGTTCTTCTTGTCCATGCCTGGAACGGCAAGCTCAAGATAGAAAGCCTTCTCGTCTTCCCTGATGTTCACTGCAGGCAGACTTGTTGACGACCTGCTGAACGTGGGAAAGAAATCTTCATTGAGGAAATCCGACAGTGTAAGCGGCTTGTAATTCCTTCTGGTGATCATTGGTAACATAGTAACCTCCTTTTTTATATTGTTAAACTTTATTTGCATTTACACCCTCAATATTTCAATTTATATGCCGCTCCCGGAAAGATGACATAATGGCGCAAAAACAGAATTACAGCATGACATAATGGCATTTTGCATTGTCCGGTTGTTAAACCCGGAATTATTTCTAATTTTGAAATTGCAGTGTTTGATATGCACACTGATGTGCGAAAACCGATAACCTGGCATCTCTTGTAAAATGAATACGACCCTTCGTAACATACTCATACTGATAGGTATGGCATTGATGGCATACCTTTTATGGTATTTCCGTAACATTATTGCCTTTGTCCTTGCCGCCGGGGTGATCTCGCTGATAGGCAGACCGGTGGTAGATCTGCTGAACGGTATCCGCATCTGGAAGTTCAGGTTCCCTAAAGCACTAAGCTCCCTGCTGACTCTCCTCATGCTCTACGGTCTCCTGGCTCTCTTCTTTGTGATCTTCATCCCGCTGGTGAGCAGCCAGATCGATGCACTGTCGGGCTTTGATGCAGGATCAATCGTTCAGGGTCTCCGTGACCAGCTTGACAAAATTGACACTGCAATCAGGAAGATCTACAGGGATATGCCTGCTGACAAAACACTGTATGACATTATAGTCACAACAATAACAAACATTCTGAACCCGGCTTCGATAACCGATTTTGCGGGGAATATCGTTACAATATTCCGCAAGCTTATCGTTGCATTTGTTGCAATCACCTTCCTTGCCTTCTTCTTCCTGAAGGACGAAGGGCTGTTCAAGGAGACGATAATGGTTATGGTTCCTGACCAGTATGAGAAGCGGATCAGAAATGTGCTGCACTCAATAAAGAAGCTGCTGATAAGATATTTTATCGGGATCATTCTTCAGAGCACCGTTGTGCTCATCAATATCACGATAGGGATGACGATTGTAGGATTCCCGTTCCACCAGGCGCTTGTGATGGGGTTGCTTGTAGGTATATTCAACGTGATACCATATGTCGGTCCATGGCTCGGCGGTTCTGTTGCGGTGCTGATGGGAGTGGCTACCGCAGTGACTACAACAGGCTACCCGGTCATCTGGCTCCTGATGATATACATGGTCATAGTCATCGCCTGTACACAGATAATTGACAATAACCTGATCCAGCCGATGATCTATTCGCGGAGTGTCAACGCCCACCCCATTGAGATCTTCCTGGTCATCTTTGCGGTTGGCAGCTTCGCCGGCATTGCCGGCATGATACTGGCAGTACCCGCCTATACAGCACTCAGGGTCTTCGCACGGGAGTTCTTCTACAACTTCGGCCCGGTGCGTAAGATAACATCAGGCCTGGGCAAGGAGGGCAGGGATACGGAAACGGAGACGAAATGAAGAGTACGGATAATACGATCAGCAAGGTATTCAGGTTCTATTATGACGGTTTCCGGACCATGTCATGGTGGGGAAAAAGAGTATGGGTCATCATCATGATAAAGCTCTTCATTATGTTTCTTATACTCAGGATTTTCTTCTTTCCTGATTTCCTGAAGGTCAATTTCAGCAGTGACAGGGAGAGAGGCGATTATGTACTTGAACAACTAACCGGAAATAACTGACGATATGATTGAAAACTTTGACCTGTCACTTGTCAACTGGTCGAGGGGGCAATTCGCTCTGACAGCCATCTACCACTGGCTCTTCGTACCTCTGACGCTCGGTCTTTCATTCATCCTGGCGTTCATGGAGACAATCTATGTGCGCACCGGTGATGAGACATGGAAGAAGATAACAAAGTTCTGGATGACCCTGTTCGGCATCAACTTCGCTATTGGCGTGGCAACAGGCATCATCCTCGAATTCGAGTTCGGCACCAACTGGTCGAATTACTCCTGGTTCGTGGGTGACATCTTCGGTGCACCGCTGGCCGTTGAAGGTATACTGGCCTTCTTCCTTGAATCGACCTTCGTAGCAGTGATGTTTTTCGGCTGGAACAAAGTGAGCAAAAAATTCCATCTTACCTCTACCTGGCTGGTAGCTGTCGGTGCCAACCTCTCCGCCATGTGGATACTGGTTGCCAACGCATGGATGGAGAACCCTGTCGGAATGGTATTCAATCCCGATACCGCCCGCAACGAGATGAGCAGCTTCCGCGACGTGGTCCTCAACCCCGTTGCCATAGACAAGTTCCTTCATACCGTCACCTCCGGTTTTGTACTGGCTTCTGTGTTCGTTGTCGGGATCAGCTCCTGGTTCCTCATCAGGAAGCGGGAGGAGCTGCTGGCCCGCAAAAGCATCCTGGTAGCCGGGATCTTTGGTCTTGTTTCGGGGCTTCTGGTGGCGCTGACGGGTGACACCTCCGCGCGGACAATAGCAAAGGTGCAGCCGGTAAAATTTGCAGCCATGGAGGCACTCTATGAGGGAAAAACCGATGCAGGGCTGACCGTGATAAGTGCTCTGACTGACAGCGGTGAGCGCCTCGGTGAAAAGAAGGTCCATGAAAAGAAACTGAAGATTGAAATACCCGGGCTCCTGTCAGTAATGACAACCGGCCAGCAGGGAGGTTATGTCCCCGGCATTAAGGATCTTATCAACGGTAATCCCGAAAAGGGAATTCTGCCCGTAAGCGAGATGATGGAAAGGGGCCGGTATGCACGGCAGGTGCTTACTGATTACAAGGTGGCAAAGGAACTCGGTGACGAGGACTCGATGGCCGCCCTTGCTGCGAAATTTGAGGATAAAGACTTCACTGAGAATTACTTCAGGTATTTCGGTTACAGTTATTTCGAACAACCATGGCAGGTTATCCCTTCAGTACCGGTGACATTTTATGCCTTCAGGGTGATGGTGGGACTGGGTTTCTTCTTTATCCTGATGTTTGTTCTGGCAATATGGTTTCACAGGAGGGAGACCCTCGAAAAGAACAGGTGGTTCCTGTGGCTGGCACTCTTCTCGATACCGCTGGCTTATCTCGCCAGCGAGCTGGGCTGGATAGTGACCGAAATGGGCCGGCAGCCTTGGATTATCCAGAATCTCATGCCTGTTCATGTGGCTGTGTCCAACATAAGTGCCGGAGCCGTACAGACAACATTCTGGCTGTTCGCCGTGCTCTTCACCGCACTGCTGATAGCAGAGATTTCCATTATGGTAAGACAGATAAGGATCGGACCAAAACACTAGGAGGAGAAAACCATGACAATGATGATATCACACGCATTCCTGCAGAATTACTGGTGGCTGATCATTTCTCTTCTCGCCGGTCTGCTCGTCTTCCTTCTTTTTGTGCAGGGGGGACAGTCGTTCATATTCACTCTCCCGCGCAATGAGATGCAGCGGAAGATGGTTGTCAACTCCCTGGGACGGAAGTGGGAGTTCACATTTACGACCCTGGTGACATTCGGCGGCGCCTTCTTCGCTTCATTTCCTCTCTTCTATGCTACAAGCTTCGGTGGCGCGTACTGGGTCTGGATGGCTATACTTTTCAGTTTTATCATACAGGCTGTCGCATACGAGTACCGCTCCAAGCCGGCAAACGTATACGGAACCAAAGTCTTTGACACCTTCCTGTTCATCAACGGATGCCTTGGTCCCTTCCTCCTGGGGGTGGCTGTGGCAACATTCTTCACCGGCTCCGATTTCTCCCTCGACCTTTTCAACAGGGTTCAGTGGGGATCGGCATGGCACGGGCTGGAGGCACTGGTAAATCCGGTCAACCTGCTGCTCGGGCTGGCGGTGCTCTTCCTTGCAAGAGTTCTGGGCCTCATGTATATTGACAACAGCATAGAAAATGAGGAGCTTACCGGTGCAGTGAGGAAGGCGCTGCTGCGGAATGCCATTCCTTTCCTTGTGTTCTTCCTGGCATTTGTTGCTGCCATCATCCTGGGCAACGGTTACAGGGCTGATGCCGTAACAGGGGAGGTTACACTGGTGAAGCATCATTACCTTCACAACCTGACCGGGAATATATTTACACTTGTCCTTTTCCTCGGAGGGGTTGTGCTTGTGCTCGTATCCCTGTGGCTGGCAATCTTCAAAAGATCCCGCAGGGCGATATGGTTTGCCGGTTCGGGGACAATACCGGTGGTGATGGCTCTCTTCTTCATGGCCGGCTACGGTGAAACGGCATTTTATCCTTCATCTGCCGATCCTGACAGTTCGCTGACGCTTGCGAAGGCCTCTTCGAGTCAGTTTACCCTGAAAACGATGATGTACGTATCGTTCATCATACCTTTCGTGGTGGCGTACATCTGGCATGCATGGAGTTCCATCAACCGCAGCCGGATAACCACCGATGAGCTGGCAGGCGAGGATCACACGTATTGAAATTTATAAACCTTTTCCGGAGGAGTCGATGGATATTGTGCAGACGGGATCGTGGGGATTTGGCGAAGGGCCTCTTATTATAGCGGGGCCGTGCAGCGCCGAGACTGAGGAACAGCTTATGGCCACTGCCGTGGCGCTTGAGGCTACAGGGAGAGTTCATCTTTTCAGGGCCGGGCTGTGGAAGCCCCGGTCCAGGCCTTCGTCGTTCGCCGGCGAGGGTGTGAGGGCGCTGGGGTGGCTGCGCAGGGTGAAGGCGGAGACAGGCTTGCCCGTGACCGTGGAAGTGGCGTCACCGGAGCATGCCGTGGCGTGTCTCGACGCCGGCATTGACGCTGTGTGGCTCGGTGCCCGGACAGTGTCAAACCCGTTCAGCGTCGACGCCATCGTTTCAGTTCTGCAGGGAACAGATATCCCGGTGATGGTGAAGAATCCGCTCAGCCCTGACCTGGAACTGTGGGTGGGAGCCATAGAGAGGGTGTACAGCGCAGGGATCCGGAAGATAGCTGCAGTGCACAGGGGGTTCACCCCCTATGATAAAAGCCGCTACCGCAACCTCCCGAAGTGGGAGCTGGCGATAGAACTCCGGAGCCGCATTCCTTCACTACCGGTGATCTGCGATCCGAGCCACATGTCAGGCAAGGCCTCGCTGGTGCCGGAGACGGCACAGAAAGCACTTGACATGAACATGGCAGGCCTGATGATAGAAGTGCACAATGACCCTGCCCATGCTCTGAGCGACAAGGAGCAGCAGCTTGACCCGGATGGCTTTGAAAGGATGATGGGACAGTTGCTCTTCCGCAAATCCACCTCAGGGGACTCGGGTTTCATTAATCACCTCGAGGAGTTGCGCAACAGGATTGACTCCATTGACCACCAGCTGATAGGGCTGCTGGCAGCGAGAATGAGGATTTCGGAAGAGATGGGCGAATTCAAGTGCCGCAACGGCGTTACCGTCTTCCAGCTTGAACGGTGGCTCGAGATACTGAAGTCGAGAACACAGCACGGCATTAGTGAGGGTCTCGACAGGGAGTTCGTCGGCAGGGTGATAAGGATCATCCATGAGGAGTCAATACGCTGCCAGGATGAGGTGATGAAACGGATGCGCAGTTCAGGAGGTTGTCCGCCTGCCGGCAATGAAGGGGAACAGCAGTGAGATCAGGATATAGGCTGCCATGATCATCGGCAGCGCGGCCATCCGGAAAACAGCCAGCAGCAGCAGGCTGACAGTTGCGAAAATGTAGCGCTCTTCGTTTCCTTTCCACCCCAGGCTTGAAAATTTAAGCGAAAACATCGGAATATTCACCAGCATCATCACTGCAAGGAAGATGGCAAGGAGACCCATGAACCACGGTGACCCGGCCATCATGTCAGGCAGCCTGCCGTCAGTATATTCAGATGCCAGCACCACTGACACAACAGTGAAGGCGCTGGCCGGGGTTGCCATTCCCCTGAAGGTTTTTGACTGCCCTGGGTCATTGTTGAATTTTGCAAGTCTCAGTGCCGAGGCGGCCGGTATGAGTGCTGCGACTGTAAATGCAGGTATTGTGGTCATTCCTCCGGCGGCCAGCAGGTTAAATGTTATTGCCCCGGGGGCTACCCCGAAGGTGACGACATCAGCAAGGCTGTCAAGATCCTTCCCGATATCTGAATATGCCTTGAGAAGCCTGGCAGCAAATCCGTCGGAGAAATCAAATACCATCCCTGCCATGATGCAGAATGCTGCATAATCATTGTAACCTTTTACAGCCAAGACTGTTGCAGCAAAACCGCATACCAGGTTGAGGAGGGTCAGCGTATTGGGAATGTGTCTGGTCATAACTCTTTTTGAGGCTTTGCTAAATTACAACAATCCTGACAACTATTATTTGTTTATTTTTGCTTCCGGATTATGAGAGATCTTACAAATATCAAGATAGCAGTAGATTTTGACGGCACTATCGTTGAGCATGAGTACCCTGCCATCGGCAAGGAGAAGCTATTTGCCTTCATCACCCTGAAGGAGCTTCAGAAGAGGGGTGCCCTGCTTATTATGTGGACTTTCCGCGAGGGGAAGGAACTGCAGGAGGCCGTTGAATACTGTCGTCAGAACGGAATTGAGTTTTATGCAATAAACCGCAACTACCCGGAGGAACAGTGGACAGACAGTACTCCGCGCAAGATCAACGTCGATATCTTTGTTGACGACAAGAATGTTGGTGGTTTTCCGGGATGGGGCGAGGTTCTTAATATGATCGATCCGTGGTCTGACAGGGAGGAACAGGCGATGCGTGAGATCAAAAGGCGCCGTTTCAACCTGTTTGGGAAAAAATGAACAGAATATCCATGAAGAGAAGTGCTGTTTACATCTCACTGCTAAGTCTTGCACTGGTGACAATAATCTCCTGCTCGGGATCATCAGGCAAGCGCGGGACCAATTCCGGGGAAGGCAATGCAACGGCAGCTGACAGTGACTCCCGGCCTGCAAAGAGGCTGATAGAGGTGCTCGGACCTGCTGACAATGCCTCGTTTCCCTGCAATGAGAAAATCATCTTCTCGGTTACCAATGCTGCAGGTCAGCTAAAGGTCGACTCCGTCCAGGTTTGGATGGGCGGCAGGCTGGTTGAGACAATACTGACCCTCCCCGCCACGGCGGAACTGGAGATGAACGGTGACCCGGGACGACTGTCTGTCAGGGCAGTAGCCTTCTCGCCTGTGTCAAAGCCCCAGACTGTGACACTTTTTATCAACCTGGTCTCTGACATCACCCCGGTGACCTACCGCTACCGCGTGGTAAAAAGCTACCCTCACGACAGGAAGGCCTATACCCAGGGACTTGTTTATGACAACGGTTTCTTCTATGAGGGAACCGGCCAGCAGGGTGAGTCGAACCTCAGGAAGGTCGATCCCGAGACGGGAAAGGTGCTCAGCCAGGTCAACCTTGACGGGTCTCTGTTCGGCGAGGGGGTGGCCCTTTTTGGTGACCGCATCTACCAGCTTACCTGGACAAGCAAGGTTGGGTTTGTTTATGAAAAGGAGACACTGCGGCAGGTGAACCGTATTTATTACCAGACCCAGGGATGGGGGCTTACAACCATGGGCGACAGCCTGGTGATGAGTGACGGAACAAATGTGATATGGTTTCTTGATGCCGACTTCAATGTGCTTTCATCTGTTGATGTGTGGGACAACAAGGGGATTGTGGAGAACCTGAATGAGCTCGAGATGATAGACGGAGAGCTCTGGGCAAACATATGGCAGACTGACCACATCGCCCGCATTGATCCCCGTACAGGCAAGGTGCTTGGCTATGTTGAGCTTGGCAACCTGCTGCCGCGTGAGGAGCGGACCCAGGAGACAGACGTCCTGAACGGTATAGCATGGGACCCGGCAGGAAGGCGCCTGTTCGTCACCGGCAAATACTGGCCCCGTCTGTACGAGATCACTGTTTCCCCGGCAACCCGCAACTGAAGAGGCCCTGAAAGCCCCGCCGGGTGTTGAAAACGTGTTAATAACCCCGAAAAAATTGTTTACAATAACATTTTGTGCCTTCTTCCGGGGATAGGCATTAATTGTAAATTTGAAGCTCATTAATTTAAGGAAAAAAGGGATCATATGTCAAGGATAATAGCACTGGCAAATCAGAAGGGAGGGGTAGGAAAGACGACCACTGCAATCAACCTGGCCGCGAGCCTGGCCGCACTTGAAAAGAAGGTTCTCATCGTTGATGCAGACCCTCAGGCAAACGCCACTTCAGGGGTAGGGATAGACCTCAAGCAGGTGAAGACTACAATATACGACTGCCTTATTGACGGGGTAAATCCCAGGCAGGCGCTGCTGCAGTGCGGTATAGACAATCTTGCTGTAATTCCTTCCAATATTGACCTTGTCGGAGCGGAGATTGAGATGCTTGAGAGGCCGGAGAGGGAAAAGACCCTGAAGAATGTGCTTGCCCCGGTGGTTGGTGATTATGATTATATACTCATAGACTGTTCACCTTCACTGGGCCTGCTGACCGTGAATGCACTCACTGCTGCTGACTCGGTGATTATCCCGGTGCAGTGTGAGTACTTCGCCCTGGAGGGGCTTGGGAAGCTGCTCAACACTATCAAGATCATCCAGACCAACCTGAATCAGGCACTTGAGATAGAAGGCTTTCTTCTTACAATGTATGACTCTCGCCTGCGCCTTGCAAACCAGGTTGTGGAGGAAGTCACGCGCCATTTTCAGCAGATGGTCTTCAACACGATCATACAGCGCAACGTCAAGCTTTCCGAAGCACCAAGCTACGGTCAGCCAGCCATACTCTATGATGCCGAATCAAGGGGTACGGTAAATTATCTCAACCTGGCCCGTGAACTGCTCGAGAGGGTGGAAGCCAGGCAGAAGAACTAAAAACCGTTTTACCGCACTATGAACACAACAAAAAAGAGCCCGCTGGGCAGAGGTCTCGGTGCCCTTATTGAAGGTGTTGAGAAGGAGGTACTCGAGAAGAAGGTGGAGGCCAATCTCCAGATAGACATCAACACAATTGATACCAACCCCTTCCAGCCACGCACCCGCTTCGACAGCCAGTCACTTGAGGAGCTTGCCTCTTCGATCCGCCAGGTGGGGATAGTGGTTCCCCTTACTGTGCGGGAGACGGGAGACGGACGTTACCAGCTCATCGCGGGCGAGCGTCGCCTTCGCGCTGCGCGCATAGCCGGACTGACACATGTACCGGCCTACATCCGCACTGCCGATGACACTGCGATGCTCGAGATGGCTCTCGTGGAGAACATCCAGAGGGAAGACCTTGATGCAATTGAGGTTGCAATAACATACCAGCGCCTGATAGAGGAATGCAGCCTTACCCAGGAACAGCTCAGCGACAGGGTGGGAAAACAGCGCTCAACGGTGGCAAACTACCTCCGGCTCCTCCGGCTTCCTGCCGAGATCCAGCTGGGTATCCGCAACAGGAACCTCACAATGGGTCACGCGCGCACACTTGTCAACATCGAAGACGCGGCCAAACAGATCAACGTCTTCTATCACATAATAGAGGAGGACCTCTCAGTAAGGGCAACTGAAGACCTTGTAAGGCACCTTCAGAATGCGGCAGCCAAAGACCCCGCAAAAATCGAGAAAAAGAAGAAACTCAACACCGAATTTGAAGAGATCTCAAAACAGCTCACCGCCCTCTTCCGGTCTGAGGTACAGTTCCGGATCAATGAGAAGGGAAGAGGCAAGATTGTCATCCCCTTCGCGGACAGCGATGAGATGGAACGCATAATAGGTTTGCTCGATAAACTTAACAGGTAATTTTACTTATATTTGCCGGCAAACGGAAAATGTTTGCCATTGAAGCTCAGCAGTTATATAGCAGCACTCCTTCTTTTTGCAACCGTGATAACATGCACGGCGCAGACGGCAGATACGCTTCCGCCAAGGAAGGAGAAGGCAAGGCGGTATATTGTTGACCCGGTCAGGTCAACGATGTTTGCTGCCGCACTGCCGGGTCTGGGGCAGATCTACAACAGGAAATACTGGAAGGTTCCGTTCGTTTACGCAGGTTTCGGTGCACTTGGATATGCCGTCAGCTTCAACACCAAAAACTATAACTCCTTTATAAGCGCCTACCAGGATTTTACTGATATAATCCCTGAGACCGACAGCTACCTTGAACTGCTTGTCAACCTGAACCCCGCCGAGTATGACCCGGTGCTCCACCCGGAAACATACAACCCCTCAACCGAGACATGGGTAAAAACCACGCTTCTGAACGGGGTTGACTACTACAGGAAGTACCGCGATCTTTCATATATAGGCATTGCCGCATGGTACCTGCTTACTATTATTGATGCCAATGTCGATGCCAGCCTTTTTGACTATGATATCACCGATGACCTCAAGGCTACAGTAGTACCGCTGAATTATAATTATACAGGAGTGTCGCCGGGTATAACATTTGCCATTACAAAGACGTTCTAGTTTTATGAAGAATCTGAAGAAACTGATCCTGCCGCTGCTGCTGACCGTAATCGCTCTTCCCGCATACCCGGTCAATGATACAATCATCATACGGAATGACGACTCCACCGAACTCATTGAACATGATCTTGACAGCCTGCTGAACAACTGGTTCATCAGGATGTCGGTCGCCGGTGCAGATATTCCGCCAGCAGACTCGGTAATCCACGAGTTCAGTGATTCAATTTACAAGGACCGGCTAAGCCGCATCAACTCAATCATTATCCCTCCCTATAACAATATTGTCCGTAACCATATCCATGTCTATACTGAAAGGAAGGTTGACAGGTTCAGGATCATGCTCGGGATGCAGGATTTCTATTTCCCGATGATTGAGGATATTTTCGATTCTTACGGTCTTCCTGTGGAACTGAAATACATGGCTGTCATTGAATCAGCACTCAATCCCAACGCCGTCAGCCGTGTAGGTGCCACCGGGCTCTGGCAGTTCATGTACAGCACCGGCAGGATGTACGGACTGACGATCAACTCCGTTGTGGATGAGCGCCGTGACCCGGTCAAGGCAACCCATGCTGCTGCAAAATACCTTAAGGATCTTTACGGGATTTACAATGACTGGATACTGGTCATTGCAGCCTACAACTGCGGTCCGGGCAACGTCAACAAGGCAATCCGCCGTTCAGGCAACCGGAAGGATTACTGGGAGATATACTACCGTCTGCCCCGCGAGACACGCGGTTACATCCCTGCATATGTTGCGGCCACATATGCAATGAATTATTACCGTGAGCACAATATCACGCCTGTGCAGATAAATCTCCCGCTGGCGGTTGACACTGTTATGGTATCGACTGATATGCATCTTGAGCAGGTAGCTGCAGTGCTTGACCTGCCGCTGGAGGAGCTCAGGGCCATGAACCCGCAGTACCGCACGGGCCTCGTTCCGGGAAGGAGCAGACCCAGCCCCGTCACCCTGCCGCTTGACAGGCTTGGGGATTTCATTGCAATGACAGATACAATCACAGGTTACAGGAAGGACCAGTACCTGACCAGGGTAAACCAGACAGCACTGCCGCAGCAGTCAACCTCCGCATACACGCCTCCTGACGTCAGCGGCAAGACAAAGCTTACATATACAGTCAAGGACGGAGATAACCTCGGGTTCATTTCAGAATGGTATGATGTTCCCCTTTCGGAGCTGAGATACTGGAACAATATCTACCGCAACACCATCAGGGTGGGACAGAAGCTTGCCATATACGTTGATCCGGGCAAGGCAGAACGTTACAGCAAGATCAATACAATGAGTTTTGCCGACAAACAGAAGCTGGAGGGGAAGCCGGCGGCCGCACCGTCACTGGCATCCGCATCTTCTCAGGCGACAGCCTCCGCCGCTGCTGACGGGGATTATGAGTTCTATACCGTCAGGTACGGCGACACTGTCTGGGATATAGCCAAAAAATTCGACGGTGTTTCGGCCACTGACATACTGAGACTTAACAATATCTCCGACGCTTCACGGATACAGGTGGGACAGAAGCTGAGGATCAGAAGGAAAAGCTGAATAAAGTAAGAATATGCGCCCCGGCAGAATCCTGCTATTTCTGCTTGCTGTCGTTCTGACACTCTTTATCCTGAGTCTGCTGACTGTCAGCGATTCCGGTGTCTCTGAAGGTAATAATTCCCCTGCCACAACTGCCGCTGACTCTGCTACCGGGGGAATCACTTCTGCTGCCACTGACTCTGCCACCGGGGGAATCACTTCTGCTGCCGCTGACTCTGCCGCTAGGGGAAGCACTTCTGCTGCCGCTGACCCTGCCCCAGGTGGAAGCACTTCAGTTGACGGTAATCAGGTTACCCCGGCGTTGAAGCCGGATAACACCGTCACGGCTACAGTTGCTGCAAGGGCCGGGTCCTCTGCTGATTACCCCGGCGATATTATAAGGGATTCAATCGCGGCAGGAAAGCAGGTAAGGATTATTTATTACGGTGATTCCCAGGTCGAAGGTGACCGTGTGACTTCGTTCCTCCGGAAGGAGCTGAGGCAGGAGGCGGGGGGCACCGGCCCGGGGATGATCTCTCCGGTCATGCCGGTGATGTACACCAGATCATGGGTTGTACGCTCATCATCAAACTGGAAGAGGTATACCCTGCTCGATTACAGGAACGGAATACTGCCCCACAACACTCTTGGCCCGATGCTGGCACTCTGCAGGTTCACCCCTCCGGGTGACACCATGAAGTCACGCTCCTTCGCCACAGTGAAAATCAGCGCTGTCCCTGGCGCTGACCCGGAGGTCTCAAAATATGAAAACCTTAGGATTTTCTACGGAAATAACCATGACACTGTCCTTGTGGGGATAAGATCAGGGAATTCGCTTGTTGATTTCGCAATGCTCCAGATGGGAGAGGGACCAATGGAATATTCAGTTCCACTTCCTTCTGTCTCCGAGGTGACAGTCGAGTTTACAGGCAATAATTCACCGGACATCTACGCCCTGAGCCTCGAGAGCAGGACCGGCGTGATAGTTGATAACGTACCCGTTCGCGGAAGCGCCGGGCTGGAGTTTGTAATGACCGACATCCGCGGCCTGGAAGGAACTTACTCAGGCCTGAAACCTGACATTATCTTCATGCAGTTCGGCCTGAATGTGGTAAGAAATGTAAGGAGCGAGTACCATTACTATGAAGAGGGGCTGGTAAAACAGGTTAACTTCCTGAAGAAGGCTTCAGGCGGTGCTCCGGTGGTGCTGATCAGTGTCACTGACATGGCACTGCGTGACAATGACACGGTACGGCAGTTCCCCAATATAAAGGCAATACGTGATGCCCAGAAGACTGCCGCATCAAGGAGCGGCGCCATCTTCTGGGACGCCTGGCAATCAATGGGAGGTGGCGGATCCGTAATAAAATGGTTTAACCATGTACCGCCGCTCGCGTCAAAGGATCTTACCCATCTGTCGAATGAGGGAACTGACTCAATTGGTTCAAGGATCTATTCGGCGCTCATGTCACCCCGCCCTCAGCAGGTGCAGGTTGTCGCCGAAGGGCAGCAGGGGGGTGCTTCCTCCTTCACGGATACCGTGGCGGAAACATCCCCCGGCTCAGTCTCAGAAGACCTTACGTGGGAGTCTGACCCGTACGGGCCGAACAGGTTCAGCATCGCGAGACAGATAATAAGCTGGGTCTCTTCCGTGCTCAGGTACCACCCTGACCAGACCTTCATCTTTACAACACCTGCATTCTGGATCTTCTTCCTTGTGGTGATGGCAGGATTTGCGCTGCTGCACAGGAGGAGGGCCATGTGCCACACCTGGCTGCTGGTTGTCAGCCTCTACTTCTACTACCGTGCAGGGGGGCTATTCATCATACTGCTGCTGCTCACCACTGTCCTGACATGGCTCACTGCCCTCATGACCGGAAAGGCAGGCAGCAGGGCCGGTAAAAGGTTCTGGCTCATCACCAATCTGGTCCTGCTGCTCGGATTCCTCTCGTATTTCAAGTACGCCGGTTTCTTTACAGAGGTCATTAACTCTGTATTCAATACCTCACTCGTTGCACGTGACATATTCTCATCATGGTCAAACAGCCTCTTTGGGACCAGTTTCAACGTAACCACCATCATTCTGCCGGTGGGAATCTCGTTCTTCACCTTCCAGGCCCTCAGCTACAGCATTGACGTTTACCGCGGCAGGATGACTGCCGAGCGCAATTTCACCGATTTCGCATTTTACCTTACCTTCTTTCCCCAGCTAGTTGCAGGGCCTATAGTGCGTGCCTCCGAGTTCATCCCGCAGATGCGGGGAGAATACACTATCAGCCGCAATGAGTTCGGATACGGACTGTTCCTCATACTGCAGGGACTTATCAAGAAGATGCTTATTTCTGATTTCATCTCCACCGGATTCATTGACAGGGTATTTGACGCACCTGCAATCTATTCCGGGTTTGAAAACCTGATGGCGGTGTACGGATACGGGCTGCAGATCTACTGCGACTTTTCCGGTTACACCGACATCGCCATAGGGGTGGCCATGCTGATGGGATTCAGGCTCCCGCTCAACTTCAATTCACCCTACAAGGCGGAAAATATTGGCGAGTTCTGGAGGAGATGGCATATTTCACTCTCGAGGTGGCTGAAAGATTACCTGTACATCCCGATGGGGGGAAACAGGAAGGGACCGGTACGCACCGGGATCAACCTTATGATCACGATGCTCCTTGGCGGACTCTGGCACGGGGCTGCCGCCCGGTTCGTATTATGGGGCGGTTTGCACGGTGTGGCTCTGGTGATTGAAAAGATCTGGCACCGGATCTTCAGAAATGTGAAGAAGAAAAGAAGAATTGCACGAGTTGCCGGCATACTGCTGACATTCAACTTCGTAAGCTTCGCCTGGATATTCTTCCGGGCAGGATCGATGGAACAGGCGGGGGTGATGCTCGGCCAGATTTTCGCCTCATTCACGCCGGGTGACTATGCAACCGTGCTGATGTCATACCTCCCGGTTGTGATACTCATCATATCGGGTTATATTCTTCATTTCCTGCCTGTGACTGTGAAAGAGGCATACCGCGGGTTGTTCATCAGGATGCCCCTGCTGGCACAGATGGCTGTTGCTCTGGCAGTTGTACTGCTCCTTCACAGGGTGGGCACCGATGCTGTGCAACCCTTCATTTATTTCCGTTTCTGAAAGGAATCCTTGTTATCTTGATTCGGTCATCAGTTCTGCCTCTGATACACCGGGTGCAGATGCCTTGAGCATTATTTTTCCCGGGTTGCCGGCACGCAGAAGGATTGTTGCAGTGCCTGCCTCTGCCATGACCGGGTTGCTGCCGATAAGTTCTGCATTCCCCCTCACAGTGAACTCCACCATGGCGTCACTTGTACAGACCTGGTTGCCGGCCGAATCAGTCAGAGTGGCGTAGATAAATATCAGATCGGAATTGCCGGCCTGCAACTGTTTGTTGCTGATGTCGGCTGCAAGACGCATTGTGGAAGGCCGGCCGGGCGTTGTGACGGAATGCGATGCCACTTCCTTTCCGTTACGCACTGCTGAAGCCCTGAGCGTACCCGGAGAATAACCCGGAAGGGTAAAGGTAAAAGGCGGGTGTGCATGCCTGACTGCACCTGTGTCACTGTCAGGCCCCTGTACCGCCATGAGAGTGTCATTGCGGAAGAGCTGAACGGTATCAGCGTTGCTGTACACCGTGACAGTATTTCCTGATGCTGGCAGGTTCCGGTGGGCAATGAAACAAACGGGGCCCTCTTCTGACTGGCTGCGGCAGAACCAGTATGCCGGCTTAGGCAGACGGAAGATATTCATTATGGCTGCAGTACTCAGACCGTTGGGACCGCCTCTGTTATAATCAAACATAAGGGAGTTCACGGGTTCTATCCTGAGTACCGGTTTCGTATCCTGGCTCTGCTGCCCGGAGCCTGTCAGTGTACCCTCCGGCCCGGTTGGGTCGTATACATCAGTCACAGAATATGTCCGGCCTGATGTAAGGCTGTTCCCCAGGGGGAGCTCCTCCTTCACGGTCCTGTGCAGCAGGGGAAGGAGGTTGCCTGGTATGATGCCTGCGTCAGGAGTAATCTTCCACAGCACAACTGAAGGATGGTTGCGGTCACGCCTGCACAATGCCTGAGCATCGGTAAGAGATTCTTCTGCGAACAGTGAGTCAACTGCATAATCCCTGTCAGGCAAGGAGTTGATGACCATCAGCCCCAACTCATCGCAGGCATCAAGAAATGCCGGCGACGGGGGGTAGTGAGGGCAACGTACGAGGTTGAACCCTGCCTCCCTTATCTTGACGGCATCACGGTAGCCGGCATTGTCTGAAAGGGCAAAACCTATATATGGATATTCCTGGTGCCTGTTTGTGCCGGTGATCCTGACCGGCTCGCCGTTGATAAGCAACCCCTTGTCGGGTGTCATCCCTACTGACCGTATGCCTGTTCGTGTCTCCCTGCTGTCGATGACATTTCCGTTCTCTGAAACCAGATCGGTGCGGACAGTATAAAGGAAGGGCGTCTCGGGAGTCCACAGTGCGGGCTGCATCACAATCATCCTTGTCATAAGGCGCTGTCCCTGGCCGGGTTCAAGATCGGCAAGCTCAGACAGTGATGAGGCAACCTCCAGCCCCGCGGCATCAAGCAGTATGTTTTTAACCCTGAAGGACCTCGGGATACGGTCATCGTTGCTGACATGCACTGAAAGGGTAAGGGTTGCAGATTCGCGGCTCACATCCCTGACCCCGGTAATGACGCCGCCGCCAAGGGTGGAAGAATACTCCGGAGGCGCTGTGATATGAAGCCTGTCGGTCACATACAGGCTCACATTACGGTAGAGACCGCTGTACCATAAAAATCCGGGATCACTCACGGTTGCAGCTGAAGGAACGAGGGAATTTTCCCTGTTGTCAAGCCTTACCATAATCTCATTTTCCCTGCCGTACTCCAGGTCGTCGGTGAGATTGACGTAGAACGGAAGATAACCTCCCGTGTGACGCGCTATTTCGGCACCGTTGAGATAGACAATTGCATCCTGCATGGCGCCGTCAAAGAGCAGCCCTGTATGCCTGTGCCGCTGTCTCCTGTCAGGACGGTAAAGCTTCCTGTACCAGCATATCCCCGTCCACTGCCTTTCAGGAGCTGCAGTCTGCCCGATATTGGCTGTATGAGGCAACGTCACCTCTTCCCATTTATGATTCGGGATTATCCCGGGAAGAATCTTATCGGCATTGGCAGAATCCTGCCTGATGAAGAACCATTCGTCATTGAAGGAAACCGGTATTCCGCCGGTACCAATTCTCCCGCAGGCAGTAATGAACAGCATTGCCGTGATCACTGCCGGGAGTATTGATATGACGGCGATCCTTCTCATTTTTCACCAAACCCGGAAACAGGGTGGGCAAATGCAACCACGTCCCTGCCAGAGATCTCCTCAGGACAAAGGATTATCAGCCTTTCCAGCACGTTCCTGAATTCCCTGATGTTGCCGGTCCATTTGATCTTCTGGAGTTCAGCTATGGCATCGGGTCTGATCTTCTTTTTCCCCATGCCGTACTCACTGCAGATCAGGGTATTGAAATGTTCTGCAAGCAAAGGTATATCCTCTTGCCGGTCATTGAGTGTGGGTACATGTATCAGTATGACGCTCAGGCGGTGGTAGAGGTCCTCCCTGAAGGTGTTGCGGTCAATCTCCTCCCTGATATTCTTGTTGGTTGCGGCAATGACCCTTACGTCAACATGAATATCCTTGTCTGAACCGACACGGGTTATCTTGTTTTCCTGCAGCGCCCTCAGAACCTTTGCCTGTGCCGCAAGGCTCATGTCACCAACCTCGTCAAGGAAGATGGTTCCTCCCGATGCCTGTTCAAATTTGCCGATGCGCTGTTTGATTGCAGATGTGAATGATCCCTTCTCATGGCCGAAGAGTTCACTCTCAATAAGTTCGGACGGTATTGCTGCACAGTTTACCTCCACGAAGGGGCCGCGTGAACGGTTGCTCTTTTCATGGATCTGGTGCGCCACCAGTTCCTTGCCGGTGCCGTTGGCACCGGTAATAAGCACGCGTGCTTCCGTAGGGGCAACCCTGTCAATCATCTCCTTGACCGTCACAATGGCAGGGGAATTGCCAACTATATCGTATTTTTTGCTTACCTGCTTCTTCAGAACCTTGGTCTGTGTGATGAGCGAGCCCCTCTCAAGTGCATTGCGTATAGTGATGAGCAGACGGTTAAGGTCGAGCGGCTTCTCAAGGAAGTCAAAGGCTCCCTTCTTGATGGAGTCAACTGCAGTATCTATGTTTCCGTGACCTGAAATCATTATGACAGGTACATCTGACGATATCTCCTGCAGCTTCTGCAAGACCTCTATTCCGTCCATCTTCGCCATCTTGATGTCGCAGAGGACTGTTTCATACTGCTGTTGCGAGAAGAGCTCTATCCCTGCCCCTCCATCCTCGGCAAGGTCAACCTCGTATTTTTCGTATTCAAGTACATCCTTCAGCGTGTTCCTGATTGACCTTTCATCATCAATTACCAGTATCCTTGGCATGTCCGGTTGTTTTTATCCTTTGTATGTAAGCCACTTCCACAGCTCCTTGTATGAGGTCTTCTTGCCGTACATGAGTATCCCGGTACGGTAGATCTTTGCCGCCATCCACACTGCCCCGAAAATTGTGATCAGCATCAGACCCATTGAGAGGGCTATCTCCCATGCGGGCACGTCAAAGGGGATGCGGGCCATCATCACTATAGGGGAGGTGAGGGGTATAATTGAGAACCAGAATGAGAGCGAGCTCTCGGGGTTCTGCATTGTACCCATTGCAACCACCAGCCCCAGGATTATGGGAATTGTTACCGGGAGCATGAACTGCTGCGTCTCTGTCTCATTGTCAACGGCTGATCCGATAGCCGCAAAAAGCGAGGCATATAACAGGTAACCTGTAAGGAAGTAGAAGACGAAGCTGAATATTATCAGTCCCCACGGCTGGCTCAGGGCCCCCGCGAAGATTTCCTGGAACTCGGTGAGCTGTTCGGGTGTCACCGTTGCTGTTGCTGCACCCGGTGCCGCCTGGTCAGCCTCTGCAAAGCTCTGCGGCAGCTGCTGGAGCTGCTCCATGGCCCCTTCGGGAAGAAGGTTGGTCTTGACTACCATGACCAGTGCCAGGGTCAGTACTATCCAGAGTGCAAACTGGGTCAGCCCGACAAGAGCCACCCCGATGATCTTGCCCAGCATGAGCTGAACCGGCTTTACAGATGATACTATCACCTCGACGATACGGTTTGTTTTCTCCTCTATCACGCCCCTCATGACCATCGAACCGAACATGAACACGAGCATGTACATCAGGAACCCTCCAAGGTATGCCAGCGCCATGGAAATGCCAGTACTGGTTTCGCGTGCACTGCCGGTCTCATCCATCTTTATGGTCTGGACCCTGACGCTGGTGTTTATTGTCTTCAGGATCTCATCGAGGTTCTCTATGTTGTATGCAAGCAGCTTCTGCCTCTCAATCTCCTTTTCAAGCGAGCCTGAGATATGGTCAAGCAGCCCTATGGGCGGCTGCTTGCGTGATATGAGCTGTATGGCATCAGGATTGGTAACGAGGTCCGGGGATATGTAGAGGACTCCGTAGTACCCCATTTCAGTGAAATTATTCTTGATGTCATTGAGCTTCACACCGGGCAGGTACTCGAAGTCGGTATCCTTGGTGTCAGGAATGACATTTGTGAAGAGATCGGAACCGTCCTCAACCACGGCGATCTTCTTGAAATCCTTGTCCTCGTTGGACATGACCAGTGCCGGGATTATAAAGATGAGGGCGAAAAGGAACGGGGTAAGAAGGGTCATTATGATGAACGACTTTTTCCGTACCCTGGTGATATATTCCCTGCGTATAATAAGTGCTATCTTGTTCATGGCTCAGTTTTTTGCAGCTTCCTTGTTTTTTGTTTCCACCACCCTGATGAATATATCGTTCATTGACGGGAGGGCAGGATTGAATGAGATCACCTGTCCGGCCGCTGTCATAGCGCCCAGGATAGCGTTGTTGTCAACAGGTTCCGTGGCTTTGACCAGCACCTTGCTCCGTCCGTCATCGAAGGTGGATGAGAGCAAAGTGAAGTGACCGTTGGGAGAGGGGGTGACCTCACCGGCAAACACGATCTCAAACTCGTTGCCGGCCCAGTCATGCCGTATTTTCTCCACACTGCCCTCGAGTATTGTGTTGGCCTTGTTGATGAGGGTGATGTTGTCACACAGTTCTTCAACAGAACTCATGTTATGGGTCGAGAAGATAATGGTGGCGCCGCGTTCGCGAAGGAAGAGGATCTCGTCCTTTATCTGCTTCACGTTGATCGGGTCAAATCCGGTGAAGGGCTCGTCGAAGATGAGCAGCTTCGGCTCATGGAGCACAGTGGTGACGAACTGCACCTTCTGCTGCATCCCCTTGGAGAGTTCCTCCACCTTCTTGTCCCACCAGTCGGTGATTGCAAGTTTTTTGAACCAGTATTTCAGCCGGCGCATGGCTTCGGCGTGGTTCAGCCCTTTCAGCTGGGCGAGGTAGAGAGCCTGTTCGCCCACCTTCATTTTCTTGTACAGGCCGCGCTCCTCAGGAAGGTAGCCGATGATGTTTACATCGGCGGGTTTCATGGGTTGGCCGTTGAGGAACAGGGCACCGGTGTCCGGCGCCGTTATCTGGTTGATTATCCGGATAAGGGTTGTCTTACCCGCTCCGTTCGGCCCCAGGAGGCCGTAGATGCTCTGTTCGGGAACGCTTATGCTGACCCCGTCAAGCGCAGTCTGGGCAGCAAAGCGTTTCGTAACGTCTTTGGCTTCAAATAATATCATTGTCTTTCCACATTAAATAAAGAAACAAGTCCGGGAAATTCAAAGATATAAAAAAAGGCTGATACGTTCCTTATGATGCGTATCAACCTTTTATATTGCTGTTTTCAGGCTCTCAGGAGAAGTAATTCTTGACCCTGTCAAAGAAGCCCTTGTCATCTGCGTCAGGCTTCGGGGTAAAGGTGGAGGAGCTGCGGTACTGTTCAAACGCTTTCAGTTCCTCCCTGGTGAGATTCTTTGGTATCCAGACGTTTACGTTTACAAGCAGGTCTCCCTTGCCGTAACCGTTCACATCGGGCAGCCCTTTGCCCCTGAGTCTCAGTATCTTTCCGCCCTGTGTTCCGGGGTCGATCTTGATTCGTACTTTTCCATCGATTGTCGGCACCTCAACATTGGCACCCAGGACAGCATCCGGAATACTTATGAACAGATTGTATATCAAATCATTGCCTTCCCTGATGAGTTCGTCGTGCGGTTCCTCGTCTATGACCACTATCAGGTCACCGTTGATGCCGCCGCGGCGTGCCGCATTACCCTTGCCTGTAACAGAAAGCTGCATACCGGGTGCAAGTCCGGCAGGGATGGAGAGAGGTATAACCTCCTCGGCCTGAACGATGCCCTCACCGTAGCATTTGGGGCATTTTTTTGTTATTGTTTTCCCTTCGCCGCCGCAGACATGACACGGAGATGTGGTCTGCATCTGACCAAGGATTGTGTTCATCACCCTGGTAGTATGGCCTGTCCCCTTGCAGGCGGAACATGTTGTCACATCGCTGTCAGAGGCTGCTCCGCTGCCATGGCAGGTGGTGCAGGTCACATACTTGTTGACCTTCACCCTTTTTTCAGCCCCGTGGGCGAACTCATCAAGGGTAAGTTTTACCTTCAGGCGCAGGTTGGAACCCTTGTTGACGCCGCGTGAGCGGCCACCGCCACGCCTCGATCCGAAGGCACCACCGAAAGCATCACCGAAGATATCACCGAACGACGAGAAGATATCCTCCATTGTCATCCCGCCTCCGAATCCGCCTCCGAATCCTCCTCCGTTCATCCCGGCATGCCCGAACTGGTCATACCGTGCCTTCTTCTCATCATTGCTGAGAACCTCGTAAGCTTCGGCAGCCTCCTTGAACTTCTCCTCGGCATCCTTGTCACCGGGGTTCTTGTCAGGATGAAACTTCAGCGCCTGTTTCCTGTAAGCCTTTTTTATCTCATCCTTTGAAGCTCCCTTGCTTACCCCAAGTACTTCGTAATAGTCTCTCTTCGACATATGTCAGTGCAGAACCTTTCTGTTATTCGCCCACTACCACCTTCGGGAAGCGGATCACTTTCTCATTGAGCGTATACCCTTTCTGGGTAACATCTATAATCAATCCCTTCTTAGTCTCATCATCCACTGGAATCGTTGTGACTGCCTCATGCCGGTCTCCGTCGAAGGGCTCATTCATGGCCTCTATCTCCTTTACCCCGTTCTGCTTCAGGAATTCATTGACCTTGCTGTAGATAAGCTCAAGGCCGGCTTTAACCGCGTTGCAGTCGTCAGTGACACGCATCGAGTTCATGGCCCTGTCAAAATCATCAATAATCGGAAGAAGCCTTTTAATCACAGACTCACCTCCTGACTGTGAAAGTTCAATCTTTTCGCGGAGGGTCCTCTTCCTGTAATTATCAAATTCAGCAGAAAGACGGAGGTACCTGTCCTGCATTTCTGTCAGTTTTCCGAGCAGCTCTTCCTCGGCCCTGCTTATGACCGTGGTTCCGGGTTCGCCTTCAGGCGCCTGCTGACCGGAAGTTTCGCTCTCCGTATTTGTTTGATTGTCAGTTGTTTCATTTCCGGGCATGGATTCATCATGCCTCTCTTCGTGACTCTTCTTTTTTACCATGATAAAAACAGTTTACTAACGGCCATAAGCAAAATGCCGGCCACAATGCTAAAACTGACAAAGTGGCAACTTAAAGTGTGAATGCCACGGCTTCAATCTCGATGAGGCATCCGTGATGGAGGCCTGCCACGGTGATGATTGACCTTGCCGGGTGGACCGGTCCGAAGAAATCGGCATACACTCTGTTGACTTCCTCCCAGTACTTTACGTCGGTGGTGTAGATGGTGGTACGTGCAATAGTTGTAATATCACCTCCTGCAGCCTTTACAATGCTGAGCACGTTTTGCAGGGCCTGCAGTGTCTGTTCGCTGATATTGCCGGTGAGCCGGTCTCCCGTAAGGGGTACCACCGGCAACTGCCCCGACACAAAGATCATATTCCCTGAAACAACTGCCTGGGAGTAATGCCCTGCCGGTAGCGGCGCGTCATATGTTGTTACGTTTATGATGCTCATGGCCTGAGAATTGAGATTGTTAATAGCCGTTCTTGTGCTTCTTTTTGTTCTGTTTTCCCTGCCTGCCCTGGTATTTGTCCTGTGGCCTTCCCTGATGTTTTCCCTGGGTTTTGCTTTTGGGAGGAGCCAGCAGATCCCTGACATCTGACATCTTGAAATTCTCGGGAACCTTTAGCCTGTTGCCCGATATTTCGAGGAGGTCCCTTATGATGATCTCGTCAGCCACCTGTGCCTTGTTCCAGGTCAGGTAGTCTTTTTTCATCTGGTTCAGGATCAGGGAGGTGAGATAATCCTTTTCCTCGCCGTCTTCCATCTTTGCCGCCTCTTCTATCAGTGCAGGCACAATCTGGCCGTAATGGGCATATTTTATGTCGCCGTTGTGATACGGAACCCTGTTGGGTTTGGCGTCAAGCTTTTTCCTGTCAGGAGCAGGATATGGCGAATCTACGTTAAGGTCAAAATCAGCAATTATCATCAGGTGATCCCAGAGCTTGTGCCTGAAATCAGTTACCTCCCTGAGGTTGGGATTCAGGTTGCCCATGATCTGAATGATGGTCCTGGCCGCCTGGTTCCTCTCTTCGGGATCCTTGATCGACTTGACATGTTCAATCATCTTCTGGACATTCCTTCCGTATTCAGGCAGGGACATTCGTTTTCTCTGTGTATTGTAATCGAAACTCATCTGGTAAATTTTGGTCAAAGCTACTAATAAAAATGATCTCAGAGTCCAAGAAACTGGATGGCAAGGCCTGAGACTGCAATGGTTGCACCGGCTATTACATTGACCCATCGCTCGAGCGGCTTCAGGTTGATCCGGCTGATGCCGAGCCTGAATGCCAGTACGATCGTCATCATTGTGGCAATTGTCACTGCGGAGAACAGCAGGGAAACAAGGATCACCCCGCTTATATTATGCTCTGCAGCCGGATACATCAGTATGGGTATAAGCGGTTCACACGGGCCCAGGACAAAGACCAGGAACAGGATCCACGGCGTAAGGTTCTTCCTGTCAGAAAGATGGACGTGAGCGTGTCCGCTGTAGTGGTCATGCCGGTGTTCGTGCAGGGTGCCGTCAGTATGGGTATGAGCGTGAACATGTTGTTTCTTGCGGTAAAGTTTCCGGAGGCTGATAAGCATGTAAACAAGGCCGAATGCGATCAGCAGCCAGGCAGCGATATTGCCCCTGAACCCTTCGAGGAATTCAAGCTTTGAGAGGGAAATGCCTGCGGCAATGCCGATGAATCCCAGGACCACCGAACTCAGTACATGACCCAGGCCGCAGAGGAAGGTTATTATCATGGTTTTCCGGATCGTCCATTTCCGGGCCTCGCCCATGACGATAAACGGCAGATAGTGGTCAGGGCCGACAAGGGTGTGAACGAATCCGATTGTGACGGCTGTGCCTGCAAGAAGTATTGTTGATCCCTCCATCTATGTAAATTAATTATGTGTAAAGATAATCATATTGACGAATCTGCTACAGGCCTGTACCGGTCCACTTTCCGCCTGTAAGGGTCATCTCCCTGAATCCTTTTCCATGGGTGTCAAGGAGCCGCCTGGCATCCCTGACGTAAAGCATCATGGCATCGTAGTCTTCTGTTGTCTGGAAAAAATCGGGCTTGTTTTCAAACTCCGCGCACGGGAGGATGTAAAATTTCTTTTTCCCGTTTTCAACCGGGGTGTATACCCAGGTAAGGATGTATCCGGCATCGGAGATCACCGGATTGTCACGGTTTGCGGCGATGTCAAGCCTGATCATCAGTCCGCCGTCACGTCTTCTTGTTCTTTGGTTTGATACGAAGTTTCCCATCGACCATACGACGGGGTTCCTTATTCCTGACGTGTCTGCTTCAGCCGTCACAGGTTGGACCACATGAGGGTGTGATCCGATAATGATATCCGCTCCGGCCCTCAGCAGTGCCGCCGCCGTCTGCTTCTGTCCGGCTGACGGGAGTGTATCGTACTCAATGCCCCAGTGGACGAATGCAACCGTAAGGTCAGCATCGAGCCACTCAGCCCTTCTGATGTCTGCGGCAGCACGCACGGTGTCAATATAGGCTACCGTCGCCGGCGGAGGCACAACTATCCCGTTTGTGCCGTATGTATAAGCCAGCAATGCAATCCTCAAAGAATCACGGCAGATAACCAGGGGTGATAGTATATCCCGTTCCTCCGGACTTTGCCATGTCCCGGTATGCCTTATTTCAAGACTGTCAAGCACCCTTACCGTGCGGAAGATGCCCCTTGATCCGCGGTCGGCAGAATGGTTATTGGCTGTTCCCAGTATGTCAAAACCGGCATTACGGCAGGCCACAGCCAGTTCATCAGGTGAGCTGAAGGCAGGGTATCCCCTGTATGGCGGGCCGCCCAGGGTAACCTCGAGGTTGCCGGTTGCAATATCTGCAGCCGAGATGTATGGTGCTATGTACCTGAAGACACTGTCATACTCATATTCGCCGGTTGAGTCATTGCGTGCTGATGCCAGCTGCCCGTCATGGCCCATGATGTCACCGGTGAAGATGAGCGTGAGCACTGGATCACATTCCTGGCCTGAGACTGCTATTGCAATACTCAGACAAAACGATAGCAGAAAGGTTTTGGGTGATCTCATCACTGTCCGGGTCAGGGGTATCGGTTTCAAAAATAGTCATATATTAGCAAGTTCAAAAATGTTACTATACATCATGGAACACATTAACTCAGATATTGTTACATATGTCCTTCTTCCACTGTTCATCTTTTTTGCCAGGATATTCGATGTTTCCCTGGGCACGCTCAGGATCATATTCGTAACGAAGGGGATGAGGAAAGTGGCTCCCTTCGTGGGCTTCTTCGAGGTTCTGATATGGCTTCTGGCCATAAGCAGGATCATGCAGGACCTTGACAACTGGGTATGCTATGTTGCATATGCCGGCGGTTTTGCCACTGGTAACTTCATCGGGATGTACCTTGAGGAGAGGCTGGCAATCGGGCACGAGATGATCAGGGTAATCACCCGGAAAGATGCAACGAGTCTTATCGAAGACCTGAGGAACAAAGGTTACGGTGTCACCTCTGTCAGGGCAGAGGGTATAGAGGGGGAGGTGGCCGTAATATACATTATTGCCCGCAGGAGCATGATACAGGAGGTGCTGGACGATATAAACCGGTTCAACCCGCGGGCACTCTACACTGTTGAGTCGATAAAGTACGTCAACAAAGAGATTTTCCACAGGTCGGAAGAGGAGCGTCAGCAGAGCTGGATTACCGGGAAAATGAGACGCATTGGCAAGTAGACCCACCTACCTGTCGCCCAACACTTCCCCCACAACAACCGTATCCTTCTCATTCTGCAGGCTGGTCATCCAGAATGTGATAATATGATTCCCCGGCCTTTCAGGCATGAATGTGAGTACGGAGTCAGCTGACACTATCATCTCCGGACAGACACCGGTTGATTCAAAATCTGCCAGTGCCCATACCTCATACTCGCGGTCATCCTTTTGTGACATTACGAAATGAATGCCTGACCAGCAGCCGTTGTCTTCTGAGGCTGACACATAAATATTCACATTCTGATTTACCGTTGCCGTCTCCGGCACACTGCGTTCATCTATCGGTATTACAACATTGCTGTATACAACGCGTCCCGGATCAAGGCTGCATGATGAAATCAGCCCTGTCAAAAGCAGGGCTGCAAATAAAGGTAGTTTCATATGTTGCATATTTTGACTTTGCTGGTAAGTTAATCAGTAACGCTCCTGCCCCTTATAGATCGTTTTTCCTGTGCCGGTCCAGGGGACAAGCTCTCCGTTCATTTCAATCCTTCCGCCGTAGTTGGTCCTGACTGTGGCTGAAGCCATTTCCCCGGTCTGGTTGACATTCATGTCTATTGTCAGATGTCCGGCATTTCCCATTGTATTCATTATTATACTGTAGAATCCGTTCTTATCTGACTTTGATATGTCAATAGAGGTAATCTTTCCCTTAAGGGTTACGCCTCCAAGTCCGTTAAGTCCGACTCCTGAAGGTGATGCCACCTGGACGTAGGCATCTCTCCCCTCCACCGCAATGAAATTTATGGTAGGATTTACATTTACGGTAAGTCCTGTACGGCTCCTGAGCCGGTCAGCCTTCAGAACAAACTGTCCTGATTCGAGTGCTGCGGAGGTGTTCAGTGCAAGAGTGGCTTCTTCCTGCTTTTTCTGTTCTTCCCTTAAGGCTTTTTTCTCCTGCCTTGAGAGCCGGACCTCATTCTGTGCCGAGACCCCTGTGGCAAAGAGAAGTAACAATATTGCTGTTAATGTTGTTTTCATGGCATTGCATCTCTTTGGTACTGTTTGAATGAATGCAATAACCGTACCAATCTAATCGGTTTTGTACAGGGCGAAAGTACTTATGTACGGTGTAGCCCTGGAGGAGATAATTGTTAGTCTTATTTCGTTTGCCTTTACCTCCGGGAAGCGGATAAGGCGCTTGTAGCCGATTGTGGTTCCTGTGGCAATTGTATCCCACTCTGTCCCGGTGAGTGCCTCGATGACGAATTTTTCAACCCGCTGTCCCTTTCTTATGTCTTCCTGAAGCATCGCGACGTTGAATGTGGCTGCGATGGCAGGAACGAAAGATGCCACGCGGTTGTGGCGGGGATGCCAGGAAGTTTCGTCGTTTCCGTCTGTCAGGCCTGATGCACCACGGCCATAGGGTCTTGAACCGTTCAGCAGATCGGTGGCATACAGGTTGTCAATCCATTCCTTCAGCCCTTGCAGGCTGCGGATGTCATGATCGGTTATCAGCCCCCGGCTGTCAGGGGGTACATTGAGCAGGAGAACGGCATTGCGGCCGACAGAACTGAGGTAGATGTCGGCAAGCTTTTCGACATCCTTGACGAGTGTGTCTTCCGAAGCGTGCCAGAACCAGCCAGGCCTGATTGATACATCCACCTCGGCAGGGTACCAGAAGAGATGCTGCGCCCTGTCAAGCAACCTGCTGCTGCCCAGGTCCTCTGACATCGCGTTCACTCCCAGTGTCTCATTGATGGTGACGCTCTCCGGTGTCCCGCCGGGAGCCAGCACGGTAGCGCTCCATTCCGTTTCGCGGCCGTAGCCGCTCTCAGTTCCAACCCATCGCACATCCTCTCCCATGATGGCTGTGACAGCATCGGGCTGCAGTTTCCTTATAAGGTCATAGTAAGCCTGCCAGTCATATTCCTGCCTCCGGCCGTCAGGCCCTTCGCCGTTGGCTCCGTCAAACCACACCTCATCAACCCTGCCGTACCATGTAAGCAACTCCGTCAGCTGCTCCATGTAAAACCGATTGTATGCCGGCGAATCACCGTAACATGAGGCATTCCTGTCCCACGGTGAGAGATAGACACCGAACTTCATTCCGTATTTTTCGCATGCATCCTTCAGCTCCCTGATGACATCCCCCTTTCCATCCTTCCATGGACTGGAGGCTACAGAGTGCGCGGTGGTCTTTGTCGGCCACAGGCAGAACCCGTCGTGATGCTTTGCAGTGATGATCACCATCTTCATCCCTGCCTCGCTGAGCACCCTGACCCATTGCTCCGCATCAAGCGAAACCGGGTTGAAGAGTGCGGGCGACTCTTTTCCTGTACCCCACTCCTGGTCGGTGAAGGTGTTGATTGTGAAATGGATGAAGGCCGTCATCTCAAGCTTCTGCCATTCGAGTTGCCGTGGATGGGGTATGAGCCTGGCTGCCATCGCTTCCTTCACGCCCAGGTTTGGCTCAACTGGAAAGTCTACCCGTCCGGTGAAAAAATCAGTATCACCTTTTCCGGAGCATGAGATGAGCATCAGGGAAGTCAGTGCTGCCATTATTGCAGCAGCAGGAGACGCGGACAGCAAGCTCTTCCTGACTCTTCGCATCAATGCGGATGTTTTGCAGGTTTGACGAATTTGACATTCCGGAACCGGAGTGCTGACCAGTCCTGGTCGATGGCCACCTGGCCAACACGCCTGAATCCTGTAGCTTCAACGTTTTCCCAGCCATGGTCCCTGTTTATGTCAGAGGCAAACTTTTTAGAAGTGCCTTTGGGGTAGGCCATCCACAGTTTGCCGTCTTCACTGAGGTTGTGGATGCACGCCGCCCCCAGCTTCTCGACATCAGATGAAGCAGGGGTAAACGCAATCATGAAATCATACAGGTAACGGGCATTGATCTCGGTATCAACCTGTACACCCGGCAGCAGCCCTGTGATCCTTTCGCGGAACTCCCCGGGAGCATTCAGGACCGCAATCCGTCCCTGTTCCCCGTACTTGAGCTTTTTCAGAATATCATCCATGTCTTTCTTTCTTCCCGTGACAAATATACGAATAAGAGAGAATTGAGGATAATGTGGTCCGAAGGGGACGTTCCGGCGTTTTTTTCAGTATCTTTGTTGTGTCGATTTGGGGTGCCTTACTAAACAGGCTGAGATCATACCCTTATAACCTGATCCGGGTAATGCCGGCGTAGGGAAAAAGAGTAATCGTTTCCGGCCTTGCTGATCACCCTCACTTCTGACGATGTCTAATTCATAATGCTTGAGAAATGGTGAGGAGAATTGCAGTTGTACTATCTCTGATGATTATACTGACCGGGGTTGCCCTGGGGCAGGTCCGTAACGGGATAATCACAGGCAGGGTTACAGATGCCGGGGGCATGCCTCTGGCAGGAGCTTCGGTGGTCATCGATGATGACGCTGTGGGTGTGGCCACTGACAATGACGGGCGTTATACTCTCCGGGGTCTGCGTAACGGAGAATACAACCTGCGTGTAAGCTTTACCGGCTACGAACCGGTTGATACCGTCGTGGCTGTAAACGGAACGGTTACGTTTGACACAAGCCTCAATGAGGCTCTCTATGTTGCCGGGGATGTAATAGTAAGAGGGAGCAGGGCAGGTGCGAGGACCCCCATGGCATACAGCACCGTGGGTGCCGGGGAACTGAGGGAGAAGGATATGACAAGGGACATGCCTTTCCTGCTCGCCCTGACACCATCAGTGGTAGAGACATCCGATGCAGGCACAGGTATTGGCTATACATCCCTCCGGATCCGCGGTACCGATGCCAGCCGGATAAACATTACCCTTGACGGTATACCTCTCAACGATTCTGAATCGCAGCAGGTCTTCTGGGTCGATCTCCCTGACCTCGCCTCCTCCACGGGAAGCATACAGGTGCAACGCGGAGTGGGAACATCCACCAACGGTGCCGGTGCCTTTGGCGCTTCAATTAATATAAGTACGATGAATCCACCGTCAGAAGCAGGCGCCTCGGCAGACATATCATACGGGTCATTCAATACGTCACGCCTTACGGCGAAAGGGTGGACCGGGATGCTGGGAGACAGGTTCAGCATGATGGTAAGGGCTTCGCGGATAAGCAGTGACGGTTACATCGACCACAGTGCGGCGGACATACGCTCTGCAATGGTTTCAGGCATATGGTCAGCCCCCTCTGACATGATACGGTTCAATGTTATCACCGGCAGCCAGAAGACAGGCATCAGCTGGTGGGGAGTGCCATCGGAGATACTGCCTGAAAACAGGAGGTACAATCCTGCAGGTGAGTACGTTGATGTCAGGGGTGTCACAAGATATTACGAGGATGAAACCGACGTTTATACCCAGAACCACTACCACCTGTTCCACACCCACCTGTTCCCCGGAAAGGTGAGCCTGAATACCGGCCTCCACCTTACAACCGGCCTGGGATACTACGAGGAGCAGAAGAGCGACAGGGACCCTGAAGAGTACGGTATTGCAGGGCTCATGCCCGGTGAACCTGCCGTAACAGAAACCGATGTTGTTCAGCGCAAATGGCTCGATAACATCTTTTACGGCGCTGTCTTGTCACTGATAAAACAGGGGGCCGCCGCCGAATGGACCTTCGGGGGAGCACTGAACAGGTATGACGGTGATCATTACGGGACACTGCTGTGGATGGAGCATCCCGGAGAGGTATATCCCGGCTATGAATGGTACAGGAACAACGGTACAAAGGCTGAAGCCAACGTTTACGGAAAGGTGAACACGGCTCTTGGCGGAAGCCTCAATGCTTTCGCTGACCTGCAGCTCAGGCATATCGCCTACAGGTTCAGCGGCCCTGACGATGATATGAAGGATCTGACCGCCGGACACCGCTTTCTCTTCTTCAATCCGAAGGCAGGACTCTTCTGGAGCAACGGCAGCGGCAGCGAGGCATTTGTCTCCGTGGCTGTTGCTCATCGCGAACCGACAAGGGCAGATTTCAGGGATGCAGCCGGCGATCGCGCTGCTACGCCCGGAAGGGAGAGACTGACCGACTTCGAGGGAGGGTATACGTTCAGATCCTCAGCAGCAGCCCTGGGTGTGAACCTGTATTACATGGCATACCGTGATCAGCTGGTCCCTACGGGAAAAATAAGTTCCACCGGGTACCCGATTATGACAAACGTGCCTGAAAGCTACAGGGCAGGAGTGGAGTTGTCAGGGAACTACCGCCCTTCGCCGCTTGCGGCACTGAAGATGAACCTTACAATCAGCAGGAGCAGGATAAGGGATTTCCGCAACTACTACTTCAGCTACAATACTGACGACTGGAGTGAGGAGTACGTTTACAGTGACCTTGGTACTGTTGACATAGCCTATTCGCCGCGGGTGACAGGGTCAGCTGAGCTTGAAATCAAGCCTGTGAAACAGCTTACCTTCAATCTTACCGGCAAGTATGTCGGCAGGCAGTATTTTGACAACACCCAGAGCAGTGACAGGGCAATCGACCCGTATTTTGTGAGTAACCTTACCGCTGCATACGGAATAAAGCTGAAAAATCCGGGTGAGCTGACGCTCCGGTTTGCGGTCAATAACCTTTTCAGTTCGATGTATGAAAACAATGCCTACGGAGGCATGTGGGCCGAGGACGGAAAGGAGAAGACATGGGCTTACTGGTTCCCGCAGGCAGGGATAAACTGGCTGGCAGGTATTTCCTTATCTTTCTGACCCTGTGACAACTGAATTGACAGCTCTTAAACCATTATCTTTCTGACTCAATGACAGCTGACTGGTTTGCAGATAATATTGTTGAGATCTTCGGTGCGGTTGCCGGCATCGCCTACGTGATCCTTGAGATAAGACGAAGCATATGGCTGTGGCCTCTCGGCATAATTACCTCGGCGGTATATATTTACGTATTTGGCAGGACCGGTTTCTACGCGAACATGGGGCTTCAGGGTTATTATCTCGTGATAAGCGTTTACGGATGGTACATGTGGAGCAGGCGGCAGGAAAGGGAGCAGGCCGGCGCTGGTTCCGACGTTAAGAGGATTGATGCTGTCACAGCCGCCTGGTGCGCGGTGGCCACGGCAGCCATTTGGGCAGTACTCTGGCTGGTTCTGGGGAGGGCAACCGATTCCCCGGTAACGGTATGGGATGGTCTGATTGCCTCCCTTTCAGTAGTGGCAACATGGATGCTGACAAGGAAATATATAGAGCAGTGGTATGTATGGATTGTTGCAAATGCGATAGCAGTGGCCGTTTATCTCGCCTCCGGCCTGTATCCGACGGCAGTGCTTTTTTTCGTATATTTCGTGATGGCAATAATCGGAGTTATTAAATGGAGGCAAGAGGCAATAGGCAATAGGCAGTAGTGAATGGCTTGCTAATCAAAGCATTAGCCGTTGGCGGACCGCAAGCGAGGATCCGCCACCCGGCGGAGACGAAGTCCCGATAGCGTAGCGTATCGGGAACTGCAAGACCCTGATCTTCAGACCATCAGACATTCAGACCATCAGACATTCAGACCTTCAATGAAAACAGTGATCCTCGCCAACGGCACCTATCCGACCCACCCGGTCCCTCTTGCCGCCCTCTGTACGGCTGACCTGATTGTATGCTGTGACGGGGCGGCGGAGAAACTGACTGATCATGGTCATGAGCCGGGTGTAATTATCGGCGACCTTGACTCTGTGCCTGCGGCAATAAGGAAGAAATATGCGGAAATATTGGTCCGGGATTCCGACCAGGAGACAAATGACCTGACAAAGGCAGTGAAGTGGTGCCTGGGCAGGGGAATAAAAGAGGTGACAATCCTGGGCGCTACCGGCATCCGCGAGGATCACACCCTGGGCAACATCTCACTGCTGGCTGACTACGGCAAAATGATTGATGCGGTCATTCTCACTGATACAGGCACATTCAGGGTGTATGACCACAGCGTTGCAATTGAGAGCCACTCCGGCCAGCAGGTGTCGCTGTTCAGTATAGATCCTTCACTTAAGGTAACCTCTTCCGGCCTGAAATACCCGCTTGACGGTCTGAGGCTTAACAGCTGGTGGCGGGGAACGCTCAATGAAGCCGAAGGACTCACGTTCAACCTGGATTTTGAAAACGGACAGGTGATTGTTTTTACGGAATATACTGATGCTGATAGGGCCGGCGCATGATCAGCAGTCTTAAAATGTTGTATTTCCTTATATTGAAGAGCATAAGTGTCCGGATTTATTAACCGGAAATTTTCCCTATATTCGTTTATTAAACTGATCACCGTTAAAACCTTTACCTATGAAAAAGATCTTCCCGGCTCTGACAGCCCTGTTGATTGTAATTACTGTTTCCTGCAACCGGGAGCAGGGTAAAAAATCCACGGCTCCGGAACAGTTCCGTTTCGAAGAATACACAATCGCTCAGCTCCAGGAGGGCTACTCAAACGGAGACTTCACTGTTACCGAAGTTGTTCAGGCCTACCTTGACCGTATTGGAGCAATTGACGACAGCGGCCCAACTCTCAATGCAGTCATTGAGACCAATCCCGATGCACTGGCGATAGCCGCGCAGCTTGACCAGGAACTGAAGGACGGCAAGAAACGGGGGCCCATGCACGGTGTGCCGGTGTTGCTTAAAGACAATATTGACACCCATGATCAGATGGCTACCACAGCCGGATCAAGGGCACTGGCGGGATCACACCCGTTGCAGGACAGCTACGTGGCTATGAAGCTTCGCGAGGCAGGCGCCGTTATAATCGGCAAGGCCAATCTCAGCGAGTGGGCAAACTTCCGGGGAAATCTTTCATCCAGCGGATGGAGCGGGGTGGGAGGGCAGACCAGGAACCCCTACGTCCTTGACCGCAATCCGTGCGGCTCAAGCTCCGGCTCCGGTGTGGCCGTCTCTGCCAACCTGACCATGATTGCAATCGGCACCGAGACAAACGGTTCAATAGTATGTCCCTCAACGGCTAACGGCATTGTGGGCATCAAACCCACCGTGGGTCTTCTCAGCCGGAGCGGCATAGTACCTATTTCGTTTACCCAGGATACCCCCGGTCCGATGGCACGCACGGTTGCCGATGCTGCAACAGCCCTCGGAGCTCTCACAGGAGTCGATCCGAATGACAGCAAGACCGCCGCATCGGAAGGAAAGTTCCTCACTGACTATACTCCCTTCCTGAAGGAAGGCGGACTCAAGGGAAAGAGGCTGGGGTGGTTCACCTCCGGCAGGGGAACCCACTTCAAGGTTGATACACTTATGCAGCATGCAGTGAATTACCTGAGGAGCCAGGGTGCCGAGGTGATTGAAATTGACAATATCTATGACCGCGAAGTGGGATCACTCTCCTTCCAGGTTCTGCTTTGGGAGTTCAAGGACGGACTTAACAAATACTTCGCCTCCCTTGGCGAAAACGCCCCGGTGAAAAGCATGGAGGATCTGATCGCGTTCAATAACCGGGACACCATCGAGATGCTTTATTATGACCAGGAACTTGTGCTGGAGGCACAGAAGAAAGGCGATGTCACATCACCTGAATTCCAGGAGATACTGGCGAAGATGAACAGACTGGTAAGGGAGGAAGGCATTGACCGGGTGATGAAGGAGCAAAACCTCGATGCATTCATTGCCCCCACGGGTTCACCGGCATGGAAGACAGACCTTGTCAACGGTGACTCCTACACTGTCAGCAGCTCATCACCTGCAGCCATAGCAGGGTACCCGAATATCACGGTGCCTATGGGTTACGTAGACGGCCTTCCTGTAGGGATCTCATTCTTCGGAAGGGCCTGGAGCGAACCGCTGCTTATTGAGATCGCCTACTCCTACGAACAGGGGACAAAATACCGCAAGGCACCGCAATTCATGCCTTCACTGCCGTCTGAGTCAGTGAACTGACAGTAACAGCCTGACATAGAAAAGCCGCGGGATGTCGGATCTGTTATAGTCCGGGTTCCTGCGGCTTACTGTTTTTCCCGGAATAATAGCGGTATATCTCGGTCTGGGAGCGGAGCGGAGGTTCACTGTTGCTCACCATCCTGTTTGACAGCTCCGCATCGAGGATCCTCGCCTTTACATTGTCGTTCCACTGTATGCCGAAAACGTCTGCGATCTCCTTCTTTATTGAAGGATCCCATACCGGGCATGTCACCTCTATCCTGTGATCGAGGTTCCGGGGCATGATGTCGGCAGAGGTGATGTAGACAAGCTCGTCACCGCCGTTGCAGAAGATCATGAACCTCGAGTGCTCAAGGAACCTGTCAACAATACCTATGGCGCTTATGTTTTCACTGACACCCTTTGCTCCGGGTGCCATTGAAAACATACCCCTGACTATCAGGTTTACCTTCACTCCCGCATCTCCTGCCTTATACAGCTTGGATATAATCTCATCATCAGTCAGGTTGTTGATCTTGATCCTGATCCAGGCCTCCTTCCCGGCCCTGGCATTTTTGATCTCGTTATCAATCAGCATGATCAGCCTGTTGCGAAGCCCGAACGGCGAAACAAGCAGGTGATAGAATTTGTCCTTCCTGTAGTTGGCACTGAAGAAATTGAACGCCTTCAGCACCTCGTTTGTGATTTTCTTGTCAGAGGTAAGAAGGAGATGGTCAGTATAGACCGAAGCAGTATCCTCGTTGAAGTTCCCCGTTCCCACGGCTGCATATCTCTGCGTCACTTCACCCTTGACCCTGGTTATCAGGCAAAGCTTGGAGTGAACCTTCAGTCCGGGTACTCCGTAAATGACCTTCACCCCCTCGTCGGTAAGCTTGTTTCCCCAGAGTATGTTAGCCTCCTCATCAAACCTTGCCTGCAGTTCCACCACGGTTGTAACGCTCTTCCCGTTGCGCGCGGCATTCATAAGAGCGTTGATGACACTCGAGTTCCTTGCCAGCCTGTAGAGGGTAATATGGATTGAGGTAACTGCCGGGTCAATTGACGCTTCCCTCAGCAGATCAATCAGATGATCGAAGGGATGATACGGGAAATAGAACATAATATCCCTCTTCCTGATAACGGACAGGATGCTCCTGCCGTATTGCAGCGCAGGATGCCTTAACGGGGCCATCCTGGGATAGTTTAATCCCGGTCCTTCGACTTCGATGAACCTCATGAAATCCTTGAAATTGTGATACCTGTTTCCGGGCATTATCACATCCTCGGTGCCAAGACTGAGTTTTTTTGAAAGTATCTTCAGAAACTCTGCCGGGATCTCACGGTCATGGACAAACCTGACCGGACTTGCTTTCCTCCTTTGCTGCAGGCTTTTGGAGATCTTGTCTATGTAGCTTTCGGAGATATCATCGGCAATCTCCAGCTCGGCATCCCTGGTTACCTTTACCGTGTATGCCGATATTTCATCAAAGGGAAGTATTGAAAAGATATCCCGGAGGCCCCACCTGATAACATCATCGAGAAATATGACATGCCTTGTTCCCTTTTTACCCGGCAGCCTGACGAACCGCGGAAGAATTTTCGGGGAGGGAACCTCAAGAAGGGCATATCTCTTCTTGTCTGTCTCGCTGTTGCGAAGCTGGACTGCAAGGTAAATGGCATCGTCAGTCAGGTTTGGAAGTTTGTTCTCCCTGCTGATTATCAATGGCATCAGTCTTGACCTGACCTCCTTGCGGAAGTAATTCCTGACGAACCCCTCCTGTTCACTGTCAAGCTGTTGTTCACTGACAAAGTGGATACGGTGTTTCTTCAGCTCATTGAGCAAACCGTTGTACGTTGCCTCAAAGCGCTCATTCTGGATCATCACTGTCTCCTGAATGGTTTTCAGTGTTGCCTTCGGGCTGTAGCCAAGGATGTTTTTTGCCTTGCTGCTGAATGCCGCCAGTCTCCGCAGTGTAGCCACCCTCACCCTGAAATACTCATCCAGGTTGTTTGAATAGATCCCGAGGAAGTTGAATCTTTCAAGCAGTGGCACCTCCGGGTTCGCTGCCTCCTGCAGCACCCTGGCATTGAACGAGAGCCAGCTTATCTCCTTGGGAATGTAGGCCTTGCTCATGAATGATCTCTGGGTGTCAGGAAATAAAGCGTCCTGCCGCTCTCAGGCACTACATCCTTCCAGCTTGACGCACCGAATTCAAGGCAGTAAATACCGGTCTTGGGCAGCACATCCGGTTCATCGGAGGCGAAATAAGCCGCCATCTCCGTTATAAGCGGGTTGTGCCCGAAGAAGGTCACGGTACGGTCACGGTCACTCAGACTGTGTATAAACGGAAGGAACTTTTCTTCATCCAGGCTGAGATATAACTCCGGTGCGAGCTTAATGTCAGCAGGACTGATCCCGTATTCCCTGCAGAATACCAGGGCTGTTTCCAGCGCACGGAATGCCGGACTGCTGATTATCCTGCCAGGCTCTTCACCTTTTTCACGGAGTATCTCAGCCATCAGCCTGCTGTTTACCTTTCCCCTTACAGTAAGGGATCTTTCAAAGTCGGATATCTCAGGCGACTGATCCTCTGCCTTGCTGTGCCGGATGAAAATCAGTTTTCTCCCGGCCGGTTCAGATGTACTTTTCTTTTTTGTCATAGCAATCAATATTGTTTATACGCCGAAACAGGTTCCCATCTCCAGCGCCTGCTTTACCATCGGGTCATCCTGTTCTACCAGCTTGGTCTTTCCGCCCACCTCTGACAGCTTCACCGACGTTATGCTTCCGTTTCGCTGGGCTACCATTTTCCCGAATTCACCCTTTGCAATAAGGTTGGCTGCCGCCGCACCAAAGCGTGATGCCAGTACCCTGTCCATCGGCGAGGGCGATCCGCCTCTCTGTATATAACCAAGAACTGTCTCTCTTGTTTCCAGCCCTGTTTCCTCCTGGATCCTTCTCGCCAGGTATCTCGCCGGGGAGTCTTCCCCTTCGGCTATCTTAACTCCCTCTGCCACAACTACAATTGAATATGGCTTGTTGTTGTCAGCCCGTTTGCGGAGGTAATCCATAACCACCTTTTCATCATGCGGGATCTCGGGTATAAGTATCACGTCACCGCCGCCTGCCATCCCTGAATAAAGTGCAAGCCATCCGGCATTGTGCCCCATAATCTCTATTACCATTATCCGCTTGTGGGAGTTGGCGGTTGAGTGCAGCCTGTCAATGGCCTCGGTTGCAATATTGACTGCCGAATCGAACCCGAAGGTCATGTCTGTACCCCAGATATCATTGTCAATTGTCTTTGGAACACCTACCACGTTGAGTCCCTCCTCAGAGAGCATGTTGGCGGTTTTCATCGTGCCGTTTCCCCCTATGCAGACAAGGCAGTCAAGGCCCATCTGCTCGTAATGTTCCTTTATAAGGATGGGTTTGCGTGTCTCATCCTTCTTCTTGCCGCTTCCCTTGAACGGTTTCTCACGCGATGTGCCAAGGATGGTTCCCCCCAAGGTGAGTATACCTGAAAGGTCACTTTCCGTCAGCTCGCGGTATTCCTTGTTGATCAGCCCGGCATAACCGTCACTGATACCTATAACCTTCATCCCGTACTTGACTATGGCTGTCTTGCCTACGCCCCTGATGGCCGCGTTGATACCCGGACAGTCGCCTCCGGCCGTGAGGATGCCGATAGTCTTCGGAATGCTGTTTTTGCTGCTGGATTTGCCCATGATGAGAAATGTTATACCTATCAAATGTACTAAAAAAGCACAGGCAATTGAAATTCGGTTTCAGAACGCTTGCACGGCAAAAGTAACCCGGCGGAGGTGACAAAGGATGGGAAACCAGTTACAATTATGTAACTTTAGCAGTTATCAATAATTAGTCTATGGCTCCTAAAAACAGTTCCGAAGCCAGGGATATCAAGACCTCGATGGCAGCCTGGTTCTCAGGTTCGCTTGAGCTTCTTGCCGGACAGCCTGTTCCCGGTGATGAGGCAATCCATGATCTAAGGGTCCTGATGAAGAAGCACCGGGCGGCAATAAGGCTGGTGAAACACCTGCTTGATGACGATGTTTATCAAAGGGAGTACGGCGCCGCCAGGGAGACAGGCCACCTCCTGGCATCATGGCGCGAGAGCGCAGTGCTGCGAAAGACGGTAAGGGGATTGAAAAAGGATAACCCCGGACTGTTTGTAAGGCTGCATGACAACGAAAGGATACAGGGACTGCTGCGCAAACCGTATTCTTCCTGGGCTGAGGCAGGCGCACAGGCAAAAACTGTCATTGAGGTTGCAGAGCGGCTCAGGAAGGCACAGTACAGGCTGCGGTTCCTGTCACTGAAAGACCCTGACATGCGTCCACTGCTGGAAGGGCTTGAAGAAAGCTACAGGATAGCCGCTGCAGCATACCTCGCCTGCCGAAACAAACCGGCACCAGGTCTCCTCCATGAGTTCAGGAAAAAGTCGAAGACATTCATGTACCAGCTCATCTTCTTCAGGCATATGGATCAGCCTGCCGTGAAACAGATTGAAAAGAAGCTCAGCACGATGACCCAGAACCTCGGAAAATACAATGACCTGGTGCAGGTTGTAAAGATCACGGAGTACAGGTTCGGAGCCGCCGGCAACAGTGACTCCGATGACGAACTGGCTGTGGTGATCAAGGACAAACAGGATAAATATCTTCAGAAGGTATGGCCCGTGGCTTACCGGATCTTTGCCCCGGGACGAAAACTGCAGGATCTGCTCGGGATATCATTTTAACTGTGCCCTGCATCCATCCCCCTCACCAGCGCCATCAGCTGCATCCTGTTGCGGACATTTGTCTTCATGTAGATGCGGGAGGTGTGATCCTTAACGGTCTGGAGGCTGATAAAGAGCTTGTCTGCTATCTCCTGGTTACTCAGCCCGTTGCATATCTCGCTGATAATCTCGGCTTCCCTCGGGGATATCTCGTTCTTACGGATGAAATCCTCAATCCCCTGCGGCAGCGGCAGCGGTTCTGCCACCCTTGGCGGCTGCAGGTCGGTCCTGTAGGTGAGCCACAGAGATACGGCCGTAATAGTTGCAAAAAGCAGGAAGACAAATGCCAGGGCCATCCAGGCAGAGTGGGGTATCAGGATCAGGACGAGCGCCTGTGCCGTGGTGCCGCCGGCCAGCAGCAGCGCAAGGAATGATCTGTCCATGCGGCCCGGGGAGGAGGCGTCACCCCTGAGCAGTACCAGGACTGCGGTGAGAGCAAATAGTATGGCAGCTGCAATGTAATAGTACCTGAAGAGCGGCAGTGCATCACTGAAGTCCATGTCCCTGATGGCCAGTCCCAGGGCAGCGATGACCCCGAAGTTGACTATCAGGAACAACAGGGTGAAGTAGCTTCGCAGCTTCAGTCCCGCAGCCTCTGCCGCAAACCTGATCAGCATCATCCATCCGAAGACAAGGAACGGAAGGCCGAGCAGAAGCGAAATGACAGCGACGGTTGAATGCATGGCCGCATCAAGCCTGCTGCCTGCCAGGGTGACAATTATGAATTGCCCCCATATGCCATAAAAGCCGAAAGCCGAGATGAAAAGATTATGGTAAAAAAGTGACCTCAGAAAGGGGAGGGGATACTCCTCGAGAAGTCTTGTGACAAGAAGAATACTGCCTGCAGCCATCGCTGCCGAGAAGATAAAAATGACAAGACTTATGTATTCCATCTGCAGATTAGATCTATCCCATTGATTTACAGATACTACTTAAGTAGTGCCAGCCATACTTAAGTAGTGTTTTTCAAAATCACTACTAAGGTATGAATTCCGTCTGTCAGTACTGTAATAGATTTGCTTCAACAAACGAAATTTTTCGGATAAGTAAAAACAGTAAAAAGCAAACAGACATGGAAGCAAAAAGCATTTACAGGTATTCACCTTCATTCAGCGGGGCTTACGGCACAGGATGGAAGGCAATGGCAGACAATTTCCTCAGGTTACTCCTTGTGGTTCTTGTCCTGGCGGTAATAGGTTCCCCGATGCTGGGATCGCACTCGAAATGGCAATTTGATGCAAGTGATTTCAGGAACATCCCGTTTGAAATGGATGACTTCTTCAAGTTTGGTGCATTCGGGCTGGCAGCGGCATTTATGGGACTCATCGCACTGCTCTATTATTTTCTGCTCCTCCCGGTATTCAAATACGGGGCAAAGATGATGTTCGTGCAGGCTGCACGCCAGGTCACCCCAGACTTCGACATGCTCATCAGCGGTTTCCGCAGAAACTACCTTAATATAGTGCTTGCCAACCTGCTCCTTACGGCACTGATCGGAATTGGAGTCGTGTTCCTTTTTGTTCCCGGGATCATACTGGCATGCCGCCTGGCATTCACTCCCTACCTTGTAATGGACAGGAACCTTGACCCGATAAAGGCAGCCGAGGAGAGCTGGAGGCTGACGCGCGGACACGGCTGGACTATCTTCCTGATGGGCCTCGTCAGCTTCTTCATCTACATTGCAGGATTCATCTGCTTCTTCATAGGGGTTCTTGTATCCGACATGTGGGTTAAGAGCTCGTTCGCAACACTCTACCACTCAGTACTGATTGAGAAGGGATTATGGCAGGTTGAGGCAGCACCTGTTGCTGATGCTGAGGTTACGGGTGAGGCCGGCTCAACGGAAGCATAAAAACCGCATCCATTTATTTGAACTTCATAAACTTCACAGAGGGGACCGGCCAGCCATGCCGGTCCTCTTTTTTAGTAGGCAGTACCAGTTTGGGACTCCGACGAAGGCGGAGGATCAATCCAATATCCGCCGGCTGGCGGTTCGGGACGGCAGTATGAGCGGGTTATAGCCTTGTAAGTTTTGCGAAGCGAAGCAGAAGCTTCTTGGTCCCGGCCGTCCTGAAATTGATAAGTGCCGTGGTATTGGGTGATTCGCCCTCGACAGAGATTACCTCTCCCTCTCCGAACCGTTCATGCATTACCCTGTCGCCCTCTTCCAGATCCCATGTGATACCCGGTACCTGTCCGGTGGCATGGGTGTGTGCCTGTCCGTTGTTTCGGCTGCCTCCGGCGCCTCCAGGGTCGGTGTTTCCGGCGCTTCCCTGGCCGGTGTTTCCTCCTACTCCATGACTGCCTGCGGCAGCAGGCACTAACGGCCCTTTTGCATCACGCAGTCTCGTCATCCTTGCAGGAGGGGTGAACGGGCGCGGCTGTTCAACAGCCCCGGTACCCGGACGGGGTTCATTAACCGCATGCTGGCCGAAGGGCCTGCCTCCCGTCTGGGGATAATACAGGAAATCGTCCTCAATCTCTCCGATGAAACGGCTTGGAGAGCTCCTCTCGAGGGTTCCCCACTTGTACCTGTTAAGGGCATAGCTCAGCGTCACCCTGCGGCAGGCACGGGTGATGGCCACATAAAACAGCCGGCGCTCCTCCTCAAGCTCCCTGGGACTGAAGAGGTTCATGGCCGACGGAAAGAGGTTTTCCTCGAGGCCTACTATGTATACATACTTGAATTCCAGTCCTTTGGCAGAGTGGATTGTCATCAGCGTGACCTTGTCCCGGTCCTCAGGCTTCTCCATGTCCTGGTCGGTAAGCAGTGAGACCGACTGCAGCCAGGTTGCAATGTCGGAAGGCTCTCCGTTTGTTACAGCTGATTCGGTAAACTCCTTGATACCGTTCAGCAGTTCCTGCACGTTCTCCAGCCTGTCGATCTCCTCGGGCACCTGCCCCAGTTTCAGTTCATTGAGGATACCGCTGGCAGAGGCCATGTTGAAAGCAATGTCATATGCAGTGGCAGTTTCCGCCACAGCCATTACCGGCAGCATCAGCCCGGTGAACAGGCTGATCTTCGCCCGCAGGGCGGGAGCAAGGTACTGCCCACTCATCTCCGGAGAGCTGATTATTGTCCAGATGCTCACATCAAGCGACCTTGCCAGCTCCATCAGCTTCTGCACGGTGGTATCGCCGATGCCCCTCTTCGGGTAGTTTATGACACGCTTCAGGGCTTCCTCATCGTCAGGATTGACAACAAGCCTGAGGTAGGCTATCAGGTCCCGGATCTCCTTTCGTTCGTAGAACGACTGCCCGCCGTATATCTTGTAGGGTATGTTCCGCTTCCGCAGCATCTCCTCGAAGATTCGCGACTGCGCGTTGGTACGGTAGAGAATGGCAAAATCCTTCCAGTCGAGCCGCTCGCGCATCCTTGTATCCAGGATATCTGAGGCAGTGAGAATACCTTCCTCACTGTCGATCGTGGTTTGTACGACCCTGATCTTTTCTCCCTCTTCGTTCTTCGAAAAGACCGTTTTCCTGATTTGCCCGGAATTCTTCTCAATCACGCTGTTGGCCGCATTGACTATTGTCTGCGTGGAGCGGTAGTTCTGTTCCAGTTTAAAAAGTCGGTAGTCGGGGTAGTCATTCTGAAAATTCAGGATGTTTTCAATGCGCGCACCCCTGAACGAGTATATGCTCTGCGCATCGTCTCCCACCACGCACAGGTTCCTGTGGCTTTCGGAGAGCTTGTGAACTATGATATACTGAGAGAAGTTTGTATCCTGGTACTCGTCAACGAGGATATAGTCGAACCGGTTCCTGTACTCCTCAAGCACCGCCGGGAAGTCGCGGAACAGGATGTTGATGTTCAGCAGCAGGTCATCAAAGTCCATCGCATTTGCCTTGAAGCACCTGGCCGCATAGTGCCTGTAGATATTTGCAGTCTCGGGTATCCGTGAGGCCTTGTCCGACTCGGTGATCTGAGGCACTGAACCGTACTGCTGCGCGGTAATGAGGTTGTTCTTGGCGTGCGATATGCGCCCTGCTATTGCTGCCGGCTTGTAAACCGAATCGTCAAGGTTCAGTTCCTTTATTATAGTTCTTATCAGGCTCCTCGTGTTGTCAGTGTCGTAGATCGTGAAATTGCTCTTATAACCCAGGTGGTGCCCGTCAAAACGGAGGAATTTCGCGAAGATTGAATGAAAGGTCCCCATCCAGAGGTATCGTGCCGTCTCCGGTCCGGCGATTTTGTTGATACGCTCCTTCATCTCACCTGCAGCCTTGTTTGTGAAGGTGAGTGCCAGGATGCGGTGTGCGGGCACACCCTGCTGGAGGAGATGGGCTATCCTGTAAGTCAGAACCCTGGTCTTCCCTGACCCCGCCCCGGCTATAACCATTGCAGGACCGTCCGTATTGACAACGGCAGCCTGCTGTGCCTCGTTAAGCTCTTTCAGATAGTCGCGAAACATGAATGAGAATGCAGAATTTTAATGCCCCAAAGAACGGCATTTTTTATTAGGTTTGCATATCAAAAGGACGACTAAATCCGTTATTCAGGCGTGTCAAGATACCTGGCCCTCATAATCATCATGTTGCCACTGGCAGTGCAGGCGCAGATCACCGCCCCCGGCAGCCGCACCGTCAGGTATACCACCTACCCGGCAACTCCGCGGACAGACCCTGTTTTCATATTCTGCACATCCGGAACGGACGATACAGGCACCCTTGTTGCATCGAGCCCGGGGGGAACTGCTCCGTTCACATTTACATGGACCCGATATAATGAGACAGGCGGAGGATATTCAATTCCGGTCAAGACAGAATCAGGCGTTACGTCTTCAGCTTCCGGACTTGCCGAAGGGGGTTACCGGGTAAACATCACAGACGGGGGAGGTTACAATACTGATCTCTATGCATGGGTCAGCCTCGACAAACCCGTGGCCGGGGCAGCGCTGCTTCATTATACATGTGACTATGTAGCCCTTGACGGCACTTCAGCACCTGATCATTTCACCTATTATGACCCTCTGACAAATGCCTCACGCAGGCTCCCTAACGGCGTAAGACACCTGTGGTCATCCTCTCCGGCATCAGCCATTCCGTATCCTGACCTTGAAATTGACCCTGTCACATTTTCTCCCCCGCTGCAGGATGTGCGTTACACCCTGCAGGTAACAGACAGCTTCGGGTGCTCATCATCAGCCTCTTTTGACTATACATCAATTCATGTAAAGGCTGAATTCACGGCAGAACCGCTCGAGGGTGAAGCCCCTCTTGAAGTAGCATTTACCGATAACTCGGTGAGGGGAACAAAGTACCTCTGGAGGTTCGGAGACGATTCCGTCTCAACGATGCCGGATCCGGGTACACATAAATATTATACTCCCGGTGAGTATACGGTCTCGCTCGTGATTGAGAGCGACCTCACCTGCCGTGACTCTGTCTCGGTGAAGGTAAAGGTGCTTCCTTCCTCCCTGCAGATACCTAATGTTTTCACACCCAATGATGACGGACTCAACGACTATTTTGTCCCGGACAAGAAGTCGATCCGTTACCTCAGCCTGCAGGTCTTCACCAAGACCGGGAACAGGGTTTACCGTTTCGAGGGCAGCGGTGATGATCTCCAGGGATGGCCCGGCTGGGACGGCAAAGTCAACAACAGTGAGCGAAGGGCCGAACCCGGCGCCTACTTCTACGTGCTCCGCGCCGAAGGTTACGATGACGTCGAATACCAGGGGCGGGAATACCGGGGCACGGTCTATCTCTACAGGTAGAGGCAGGCAGTAGGCAGTAGGCAATAGGCAGTAGTTTAATTACTGCCAATCATGTAGTTGCTCAAAAATATTGCCAACACTCTTGCCTAATGTCTCTTGCCTCTTGCCTCTTCTGTCCCCATCCCCATTCACCGGCAATATCCCGCCACTCATCGGTATTTAATATTTTTTTATCAGAAAAAACTATGAAAACTCAAAAAGTTTTCTGAATATTGCAGCCGATTTCCCGGAACAGGAATGGACCAGATGGAAGAATACGATGCCAGGATAATAGCAGGCGCTGCCGAGCTGTTCCGCGTTTACGGTATCAAGGCCGTGACGATGGACGCGATAGCTGCGCACCTCGGAATCTCAAAGAGAAGTATTTACGAAAGGTTTATCGACAAGGACACCCTCCTCTACGCGGTGATGGATGCAATGATTGCCAGGCAGAGGGAGATGATCGAAAAGATACTTGAAAGCTCACCCGATGTAATTTCAGCAGTCTTCTGCATTGTAAGGATGGGCAGGGACCACGCTGCAACAATGAACCCGCTGATCGGCTCAGACCTTAAAAAATATCACAGCACTGTAATGAAGCGCCTGAGCGAGAAGTGTGAGAACCCGGACTATGAAGCAGCCAGGAAAATACTTGACAAGGGGATAAGCCAGGGGATATTCAGGGATAACATAAATGTTGAGATAGTCGGCAGGGCATTCAAGGGTATTTCCACAATGGCCGGCAACGAGGAGCTCTTTCCAAGGGAAATGTTCCTCCGCCAGGACATAATGCGTAACCTCATGGTGAACTTCATGCGGGGTATATCAACGGAAAAAGGAATCCAACTGATTGATTCACTGGAAAATGAAATATGATTTAAAGAGAATTGAAATAAGTAACCATATGGAAAGAAGATTAATTGCTTTTGTTTTGATTTTTGCCGCAGTGGCCGGCAGCAACCTGAGGGCTCAGGATACGCCTCAGGCGCTCTCGCTGTCAGTTGACCAGGCGGTGGAGTATGCCCTTGACCACAACCGGAGTGTGGCAGCAGCCAGGTATGACCTGCTGGCATCCGAAAAAGGTGTGTGGGAAGCTATGGCAGCAGGATTGCCATCTATTGACGCATCCGCATCGCTGAGTTACAACCTTGCAATCATGACAAGGATTATCAATTTCGGCGGTACGCCAACCCCCTTCAAGTTCGGGACCAATTATGATGCATCAATAGGCGCATCGCTTTCAACAGTCGTTTTCAACGCACCGTGGCTTGTCGGTGTGCAGACTGCAAAGATGGCCTCAACCCTTGCACGCCAGGGTCTGGCACAGACAACGCTTGACACGAAGGAAAACATTAAAAATGTCTACTTTCTGATCCTTACCCTTAATGAATCCATGAAGGTAGTTGATGCGAACCTTGAGAACCTCAACGCCATACTTGCCTCAACCAAGGCAATGTACAGCGTGGGCATGGCGGAGGCAACCGACGTTGACCAGATGCAATCTACGGTTACGATGCTTGAGAATTCGAAGTCGTCAATGCTCCGCACTCTCGAGGTGAACTACAACATGATGCGGTTCCTGCTGGGTGTTCCGGCCGGCACCGGGCTTACTCTCACCGACAGCCTTGACGGAATTACCTCACAGATTGATGTGGATGCCCTCCTTGCAGACGAGTTCAAATTAGAGGATAACATAAGCTACCAGCTTATCGAGAGCCAGCATGCAATGTCAGAACTTGCGCTTAAAAGCGCAAAGGCAAGCACGCTTCCGAGCCTGGCCGGTTCGATATATTACAACAGGACCGGTATGGGTGACGAGCTGACGCACATGCAGTACTTTCCCTATTCCGCCGTGGCCGTCCAGCTTCAGATCCCGATCTTCGCATCCGGACTGAGGAGCGCAAAGATAAACAAGGCGAAGATCAACCTTGAGAAAAGCCTCAACACCAGATCAATGGTGTCAGAGCAGCTCCTCATGCAGGAGAGGCAGCTCAGGTACAACCTCCTTAATGCGAATGAGCAGTTCAAGAGCCAGAAGGCAAACATTGAAATAGCCGGCAGGGTGCTGGAAAGCTTCCGCAACAAGTATAACCAGGGAATAGCCTCCAGCCTTGACCTTACACAGGCCAACAACAACTACCTGACAGCACAGAACAATTATATATCGGCCCTGATGAACCTGCTTCAGACGAAGGTGGCATTTGACAAGCTGATGAACAAACTTTAACGGATAAACAACAATAAACCAGAATAAGATGAACCGCACAATTTTTTCAATTATCCTTGCCGGAGGCATTCTGCTTGCATCATGTGCCCCAAAGGAAAAACCGGCGGGAGCCGCAACAGCCGGAGCTGCCGATTCACTTGCAGCCATCCCTGTAAAGGTGATGCCTGTCACCAAAACGAAAATAGCCAGAACTATTGATTATACCTCAACCATTCAGGCATATGAGGAGGTCAACCTCGCCCCGTCAACACCGGGCCGCGTAGACAAGATCTATGTGGAAGTGGGTGACAGGGTCCAGAAGGGACAGAATCTCTTCCTGATGGACCGTACCCAGTATTATGCCAATAAGATACAGCTTGCCAGCCTCGAAAAGGACCTTGCCAGGCTTGACACCCTGCTCAAGGTAGGTAGCGTGAAAGCTCAGCTTTATGACCAGACAAAGGCGCAGTATGAAGTGATGAAGACCAATGTCGAATTCATGGAGGAGAACACCCTCCTGGAGGCTCCCTTCACCGGTATCATCACCGGGAGGTACCTTGAGGAAGGCGAACTCTACTCCGGCGCACCCGGGATGTCAGGCAAGGCAGCAGTTGTCACACTTATGCAGATAAACCCCGTGAAGATCATTGTCAGCATCTCCGAACAGTACTTCCCGCTGATAAAGAACGGGATGAAAGTCAGCCTGACAGCCGATGTGTACCCTGACAAAAGCTTTGAAGGGACAATCTTCAGGGTCCATCCCACGATTGACGCCATGTCACGCACATTCCGTGCTGAAGTCCGTATCAACAACGGCAACGAGCTGCTTCGCCCGGGGATGTTCGCCCGCACATATATTGATATGGGAGAGGTTGAAGCCGTGGTGGTTCCGTCAAGCACAGTCCTGCTTCAGGAGGGGACCAACGAAAGATATGTCTTTGTCGTGGAGAACGGTATCGCAGTGCGTAAGCATGTTGTCCTCGGGCAGAGGTTTGATGACCGCTTTGAGATCGCCGGAGGCGACCTTAAAGAGGGTGACAGCCTCGTAACGGAGGGCCAGGCACGTCTCAACAACGGACAGAAGGTTGAGATTTCAGAATAATTGTAAAATACTGACAATCACAGATTATGAGCATATATGCCAGTGCAGTAAAGAAGCCCGTAACCACTATTCTGATCTTCGTGATCACGATGGTCATGGGGCTTTATTCCCTGACGCAGCTGCCAATCGACCTCTACCCGGAGATCGAGCTCCCCTTCCTCTCGGTTTACACGAGTTACCCGGGAGCCAGCGCGGCGGATATTGAAACCAATATTACCCGTCCCCTCGAGGACGCCCTGAACTCGGTCTCCGGACTGAAGGAGATGACATCAAGGTCAAGTGACAACGTCTCGGTAATTTTCATGGAGTTCGAATATGAAACCAACCTTGATGAAGCCTCCAACGATGTAAGGAGCTCTCTCTCCTTCATACAGAACTTCCTTCCTGAAGACGCCGAGGATCCTACGATCTTCAAGTTCAACTCGAGCATGATGCCGATTATTTTCTACGCCATCACTGCAGAGGAGAGCTACAAGGGCCTTGAAAAGATCCTCGACGAAAAGATTGTCAACCCGCTGAACCGTATTGACGGTGTGGGTAATGTCGGGCTTTCCGGCGTTCCCGGCAGGGAGATATATGTCGAGGTTGACCCCAGGAGGATGGAGGCCTATAACCTGACAATTGAGCAGATCGGCAATGTACTCAGGGCTGAGAACCTGAACATGCCTGCAGGTTATCTTGAGATGGGCAAGACTGATTACCCTATCAGGATACAGGGTGAGTTTGCAGAGAGTGACATGATTGCCAACGTAATCGTCGGAAACTATAACGGCACAAACGTGTACCTCAGGGACGTCGCTACCGTCAATGACACTATCCGTGAGACAAAACTTGTTGCCAAGATTGACGGCAAACAGGGGATGACCCTTTTCGTGCAGAAGATGTCAGGTGCCAACTCTGTACAGATTTGCCATGAGGTGGACAAGGAGATCAACAAACTTAAGAAAGACCTGCCACCTGATATCCGCATTTCAAAGATAATGGACACCTCAGAGTTTATCCAGGGCTCCATCAACAACCTGACCGAGACGCTGATGTACGCTGCCCTCTTCGTGATACTGGTGGTTCTTTTCTTCCTGGGCAGATGGAGGGCGACACTCATCATTATCCTGACAATACCTATTTCACTCCTGGTGGCCTTTGTCTATATCTTCCTGACAGGAAGCTCCATCAATATCATTTCGCTTTCGTCACTGTCAATAGCAATCGGTATGGTGGTTGACGATGCGATAGTGGTGCTGGAGAACATCACAAAACATATAGAGAGGGGCAGCCGTCCGCGCGAAGCTGCAATCTACGCCACCAACGAGGTATGGCTTGCAGTTATTGTCACCACCCTGACAGTTGTGGCTGTATTCCTTCCTCTGACATTCGTAAAGGGTCTTACAGGAGTGCTGTTCTCACAGCTGGGATGGATTGTATCAATCACAATCATAATGTCGACACTTGCGGCCATCACCCTCACTCCCACACTCAGTGCAATGCTGTTAAGACTGAGACCGGTAAAGAAGGATGCTCCTTTCTGGACATGGGACGGTTCAATACACAGGTTCCTCGAGTGGCTTGACAATTTCTACGTGAATACCCTTTCCTGGGTGCTGCACCACAAGAAATTCGTAATAGCAGGAGCCCTGGTAGTCTTCATCGGCTCAATGGCGCTCTTCAAATTCATCGGCACTGAGTTCATGCCTTCAGCTGACGAGTCGAGGGTAACCGCAACGGTTGAGCTTCAGACCGGAACAAGGGTTACTGAAACTGAAAAGATTGCAGACCGGATTGACTCTATTGTCAGGAAACAGATTCCGGAGGTTAAACTGTCTTCGATGTCTGCCGGCACAGATGACAGCGGAGGATTTACCTCACTGTTCGGCCAGAGCGGGACTCATGTCGTCACCTTCACCTTCGCCCTGGTTGATGTGGCAGACAGAACCAGATCTTCAGAAGATGTAGCCGAAGAAATCAGACAGATAATTGCCCCGATGCCGGAGGTAATCAATTTCTCGGTTCTTTCGCAGGCAAGCGGAATGGGTGCCATGGGTGGTGGTAACACCATTGATGTTGAAATTTACGGTTATGACATCACCGAGACCAACAGGATTGCAGAACAGCTTGCTGAAAAAGTCAAAAAGATTCAGGGTGCCACAAACGTTGACATCAGCCGTGACAAGTCGAAACCGGAGCTCCAGATCATCCTTGACCAGGACAAGCTCCTGAGGTATGGTCTTACAACCGCACAGGTCTCCGCTGCTGTACGTAACCGTGTTGACGGACTGACAGCCACGCGCCTCCGCCAGTTCGGCGATGAATATGATGTAATTGTGAGGTATAAGGAGTCGGCACGCAACTCAATCACCGAGCTGGAGAACATGGGCGTGGCCCTGCCTACCGGACAGGTGATAAGACTTGGCGAGATAGCCACAGTCAGGGAGTACTGGTCGCCGCCAAACATCGAGAGAAAGCGTAAGGAACGCGTTGTCACCGTTTCGGTTACACCTTACAAGAGGGCTCTTAACCTGATTGTTGCAGACATCCAGAAGGAGCTTGACAGCATTGAGATACCTTCCGGTGTCATGGTTGAGATATCCGGTGCATTCCAGGACATGTCTGAGTCATTCATGGATATCGGTCTTCTGATGGTCATCTCGCTGGTGCTCGTCTACCTGGTTATGGCATCACAGTTTGAATCACTGAAGATGCCGGTGATAATCATGCTCTCGATACCGTTCGCCTTTTCAGGTGTGGCCATCGCCCTCTTCCTTACCGGTACAACCCTCAGCCTCATCGCTGCCATCGGCGCAATAATGCTGATAGGTATCGTTGTCAAGAACGCGATCGTGCTGGTTGACTTCATCAACCTGACGCGCGACCGCGGGGAGGAGCTCTACCAGGCAGTGCTTTTATCGGGCCGTTCCAGGCTCAGGCCTGTGCTTATGACCTCGATGACTACAATCCTTGCAATGCTTCCGCTGGCTATCAACCCGGGTGAAGGCTCGGAGCTGTGGCAGCCAATGGGTATCGCAGTCATAGGCGGCCTTGTGTTCTCCACAATCGTCACCATGGTGCTCGTGCCAGTCGGGTATGTCCTTATAGCACGCCACGGCGAAAGAGACAAGAAACACAAGGTGGCATTCAGGGACATGAAGTTCCTCGATGAAATAAAGGAAAACCACGAAAACGGAAAGTAATGAAAGCAGTAATGATAATATACAACCTGGCCCTGACTGAAAAGGTGGAGTATACCCTGGAACATTTCGGAATAAAGGGATACACCCAGTGGGACAATGTAGAGGGAGTCGGCTCATTTACCGGCGTACCTCACCTTGGCACCCACACCTGGCCCGAGATCAACGGCGTGACCCTTACATTCGTTGACGACGGCAAGGTGGCCCCGCTCCTCGAGGCGGTGCAACGCATCGATGCCATCAACAAGGAGGTTGGTATCAGGGCATTCGTCTGGGCTGTGGAACAGGCAGTTTAAAATCCACTGAATTGAAACAGTGACGGCGCTCCTCCGGGAGGGGGACGCCGTCGCTGCTTTATGTCATTTTGTAGAACCACCGGAAATTATATATTTGGCAGACACCCTAAACCTGCCAAAATGAAGAAACAAAACTGGTACAAGCTGATCTATCAGTTTGCAGTCATCGGAATACTTGCATTCATGTTATTCCGTCTCCTTTTTGACAAAGCCTACACACCAGATTTTGAGGCCTACTGCCCCTTCGGCGGCCTCCAGGCGCTGGGAAGCTATCTGACAATGGACTCCCTCTCATGCTCCATGACCAGTACCCAGATAATGATGGGTGTGGCCCTCTTCATTGGCATCGTGCTGTTCTCACGCCTCTTCTGCGGGTACATCTGCCCCCTGGGCACAATAGGAGAGTGGATCGGCAAACTGGGTGACAGGCTGAAAATCAGGATCACCCCGAAAGGATTCGTCGATTATGTACTGCGCCTGCTAAAATATGTACTTCTATTCCTTACATTTTACTTTACACTTAAAACAAGCGAGCTCTTCTGCAAGAAGTTCGATCCGTACTATGCAGCGGTGACAGGATTCAACTCTGACGTGGTCCTGTGGTGGGCACTGATAGCTATCGGAGCACTGCTCCTTGGATCACTTTTCTTCAGGCTCTTCTGGTGCCGTTACCTCTGCCCGCTTGGGGCACTCTCGGCAATATTCAAGTACTCGTGGTGGTTCCTTGGAGCCATGGCTGTTTATGTAATTCTGCTCCTGCTGGGGCTCAAAATTTCATATGTTTATCCCCTCCTGATAATTACCGCCGGAGGCTATATCCTCGAGGTGACACGGATGACCAGGGTACGGCCTGACCCGGTGCACATAACAAGGAATACAGATACGTGCACATCATGCGGACTATGCACAATTTCGTGCCCCCAGGGAATCGACGTGGCATCGATGGAGAAGGTGACACATGCCGACTGCACCCTGTGCGGAGACTGCCTCCATGCGTGCCCGGAAAAGGATACCCTGCAGATCAACAAACGTAACATGAAGTGGCTGCCGGCAGTGGTCCTCGGCGCACTTATAATCCTCGGAATAACGGCAGGATCACTGTTTGAACTCCCCACAATCAGCCAGAAATGGGGTACGGAGGAGCAGCTTGCCGGCGCCGGAACCTTTGAGATGTCAGGACTGAAGAACATAAAGTGCTTCGGCAGCTCGACGGCATTTGCCAACCAGATGAGGAACGTGAAAGGGGTCTATGGTGTCTCAACCTATGTGGCAAGCAATACTGTGCATATACTTTATGACACCGCTATGTACAACGACGAGAAGCTGCAGCAGCTGCTCTTCGTGCCTGTGAAGCGGACTATAGGGGAACTGCCGGCTGGAACGGAATCAGTCGTTTACTATACACTTACCATTGATAAATTCTTCGATCCACTCGACGCAACCTACCTGCAGCACCTGCTCGACCAGAAAACGGAGGCGGTTGGCTACCAGAGCGAGTTCGCATGCCCGGTCATTGTGCGCATATATTTCCCGGCAGGCAAGGAGCCTGACAGGGAGACACTGGTGAAGGCCATCGAGTCGAAGAACCTGAGCTTCTCTGTCAATGAGACCGAGTTCAATGTGAAGCTTCCGTACAAGGTTATGACCTTTGAGGAGGAGACCGGCCGTCTGACCCCGCAGGAGTTTGCCAGGGAGATGTTCATGCCGACACAGTCATTCTTCAATGACTCCCAGCATTATTCCGGGGAGGTTCTGAAGGGAATGCCTGTCAGGCTGGGAGAGAATGCAAAACTGAGCCAGAGGTACAGCTACCTTATCAGTCATCTCTCGAATGACAGTGGCATTGTAGGATTTGAGACGTCGCTTGATGATACCGGCGCAGAGATGCTGACGGTGTGGTATGTTGACACCCTCACAACTCCTGCCGTGATCTTCGGAGCCCTCAGTGCAGACAGCCTACTGCTGCACTACGCAGACGGCACGTTAGGCACCGCGCCCAATCCGTTCCGGTTTGTGCCGGCAGATACGGTTACCCATTAATGCAGTTAACTGCCATGTATAAACAGTAGCGGCAGGTCTCAGACCTGCCGCTACGTGCCTTATATACAGATATTTGGATCTGTGGAGTCTATTCCTCTTCCTCTTCGGATTCGTATGCCTTGATGACGGCATCCTGGACTTCGCCCGGTACCTGTGAGTACTCACTGAACTTCATGGAGTACATCGCGCGGCCGCCGGTGAGAGAACTCAGAGCGGTGGAGTACTTGTTCATCTCGGCCAGGGGAACCCTTGCCTTGATGACCTCGAAGCCCTTCTCGCTTGACATGCCGAGAACCATGCCGCGGCGTCCCTGCAGGTCACTGATCACATCACCCATGCGGTCGGCCGGAACCCAGATCTCAACCTCGTAAACGGGTTCGAGAATCTTCGGACCGGCGTTCTTGAACGCTGTGCTGAAGGCATTACGGCCTGCAAGACGGAACGAGATTTCGTTTGAGTCAACCGGGTGCATCTTGCCGTCATAGACATATACCCTGATGTCACGGGCATAGGAGCCTGTAAGAGGTCCTACCTCCATCTTCTCCATGATACCCTTAAGGATGGCAGGCATGAAACGTGCGTCAATGGAACCACCCACGATGCAGTTTACATATACGAGCTTTCCGCCCCACGGGAGTTCAATCTCCTCCAGGTCACGGTTGGAAAGCTTGATCTCCTTGCCGGCTATCTTCATCATCGTCTTGGCCTCGGAACCTTCCTCGTACGGCTCGATGATCATGTGAACCTCGCCGAACTGGCCTGCGCCGCCCGACTGCTTCTTGTGACGGTAGTCGGCCTGGGCTGATTTGGTGATAGTCTCACGGTAGGGGATCTTCGGTGCAAGGAACTGGGTCTCGATCTTGAAGATGTTGTCAAGATGCCACTTCAGTATGTTGAGGTGGTATTCACCCTGTCCGTGGATGATGATCTGCTTGAGCTCCTTGGAGTACTCCACCATGATTGTCGGATCTTCCAGGTGCATCCTGTTGAGGGCCTCGCCCATCTTCTCCTCATCGCTCTCGCTGAGGGGCTTGATGGCTGCCCGGTACTTCGGGGCGGGGAACATCATTTCCTCGTATGTCCAGTCGTTGCCCGGACCATTGAGAGTATGGTTTGTCTTTGTGTTCTTCAGTTTCACGAAACCGCCTATATCGCCTGCGTTGATCTCAGGGATGCGTGTACGGTTCTTTCCGGCGCATGCGAAGATCTGTGAGAGACGCTCCTTTGTTCCGTTGCTTGTGTTGACAGCGTCAAAGTTCTCGCTGATCTTGCCTGACATAACCCTGAAGTAGTTGATCTCACCGATGTGCTCCTCGATTGTGGTCTTGAAGACGAATACCGATACCGGGCCGGCGGAGGTGCATTTCACCTCTGTGCCCTTTGCGTTCTTCGGTGCAGGCATGTCTGCGGGTGACGGTGCCGAAACGGCAACGAATTCGAGCAGCCTGTCAACGCCGATGTTACCCTTCGATGAGATGCAGAATACCGGGAAAATGCCTCTCTTGAGGAGTCCCTGGCGGAGTCCGCGGCCGATCTCCTCTTCTGAAAGCTTGTCGTTTGCAAAGAAGATTTCCATCAGTGCCTCGTCGCTCTCGGCCACCTTTTCAGTGAGTGCTGCATGAAGCTCGTCAGCCTTTGCCTTATGTTCTGCCGGTATGTCAAGAATTTCAGCCTTGCCGCCGTCCTTGCCGTAGCGCAGCATCTTCATGCTGATGACGTCAACTATTGTGCTGAAGCCGGTACCCTCGTTTACAGGAAACTGCGCAAGCGTTACATTGCTGCCGAAGCGTTCATGAAGCATTTCAACAGTCTTTTCGAAGTTCGCCTTCTCATGGTCAAGGCCGTTTACGGCGATGATCAGGGGCTTCCGGAACTTCTCGGCATGCCTGAAATGGATCTCGGTGCCCACCTCAACGCCGTTCTGCACGTTGATGACAAGCATTGCGGTATCAGCCGCGTACATTGACGATATTACCCCACCGGAGAAATCGTCGAGGCCCGGGGTGTCGAGGATGTTGATCTTCTTGTCGCGGAACTCGGTGTAAAGTACTGTTGAAAAGATGGAGTTGCGGTTCTCCTGCTCAATAGGTTTGTAATCAGAGACGGTGTTCCTGGCTTCTACTGTACCCCGTCTCTCGATAACCCCGCCGTTGAAAAGCATTGCTTCCGCAAGGGTGGTCTTACCTGAGCCAGAGTTTCCCAGCAGAGCAATGTTTCTTAGGTGGTCTGTTGAGTATGTCTTCATCTTCGGCTGTTGTTATATTATATAAATGTATTCTTTGTCCGGTTGGGAGCGCAAAAATAACAAATTTTCAAAAGATTGCATATAAAGTGATGGTTGTTTGAAAAATATTTACTTATCTTTGCGCCGGTTTTTTGAAAACAGGAGTACCGGTCTCTCCGTCAGTGTGTAAGTTTACAAAAGATGTCGGAAGGAGCGGTCGGGAAGAAAATCCTGGAAATAACTTACAAACCATAAGTTACATCTTCAGAAAACTTTACCCCGGGGCACTGTGGCGGCCTTTTGTCGCTGTAATGCACGGGATGTGTGATCCGCGCTGACGTGTGAAGCAAAAATGGCGGAAGAGAGTACAGGCCAGGGAGCAAGGCCGGGAATGAAGAGTGGTGAGGCAGAAGGAAGGCCGGTACGGGGAAGGATGAAATTTTGAGATTGAATTTTTTAAGACCAGAATAAAAAAGGAAAATTAATTAAAAGAGAATTATGCCAACAATTCAGCAGTTAGTTAGAAAAGGCCGCAAGAAGCTGGTAGACAAGAGTAAGGCACCTGCTCTTGACTCATGCCCGCAGCGCAGGGGAGTAT
>CAZUIF010000004.1:0-195084 GCA_964621005.1 uncultured Rikenella sp. | reverse complement strand
GGTGTCAGCATTCTTCAGTGATCTCATTTCGTTTTCAACCTGCAGCATCTGGTCCCTGACCTTGCTGATGTCAGCAATATATCCCCTCACCTGTCTGTCCCATTCGGAAAGGGTGAGTTCAGTACTCTCGTACTTGTTCACATAGAATTTGATCAGTTCCGTAAGCGGGGCCGTGTAGTTAAGTGCTTCAACGGAAGCCTCCCCCACTGTAGCGGATGGCATCCAGCCGGACGGTTCCGGATTTTCCTCTGTTGAAGGAACTGTCGGCGGTTTCGGATCTTGCTCAACAGCATTTACTGCCGCGCTGACCGGCTTATTCCCTGTTGCAGGTTCCGCCCTGTCGGGTTCAGCCTTCAATGATGATGCACCCTTCATAGACTGAATTACAGCCTCTGATACACCTTCGCCTTCAAGGCTTCTCAGCGCTCCGGGACTCAAATCAAACATCGCCGGTGAGTTATTGATCATATCTATGATGAGCTCATCCGCCAGTCTTGCCTTGGTCATTTTAATTACCGAGCCGTTTGTCAGGGTTTCCGGGTTTTGTGCACAGACCGCCATTGCCACAAACAATCCGGTCAATATCAGGGAAATATGTATTTTCATTGATTTGATTGATTTCATGTTACCTGTTTTGAATTTCTGAAGCCTGGCGAATCATTGCCTGCCGCATCTCCATGATCACTGCCGGAGAGACTCCTTTGCCTGAGAGTTCAATGACGTCATCAGTCATCAGGGAGAAGTCAACTTTTGCACGCCTGATAAGGGAAATTATCAGGGCATCTGAAAGATTGTTCTTTACAAGATCAATTACCGTTGAATTTTTGAGAACATTTACTGTCTGCCTGATTTCAGACACAGGTTTAATATTTGTGCCCGAGATATTCTCAGGAGCAGGTTTCATATTTGTGCCGGCGGCAATCTCATCCTCAAGTCCGATTATCCGGATTATTGTCTGGTCCTCAGGGTTGAAAACAATAAGTCCGTCCTCAAAGAATCGGAGGGTGCCGCTGAGATCGTCAGAGATAAGTATCGCCCCGCTTTCCTTCAGGGCATAAATCTCCTGGCCGGCTGACAGGTAAATCCTGCCTGTCTTCTTATCGACGGCAAAGGAAATAATCTGCTTATCCGCAGGAAGAACTGTCATTGCCTTAAGTTCCCTTGTTTTCAGGTTGAAGTCAAACAAAATGCTGCCTGAAGAGAATAACAGGGAGTTTCCCATTTCCATTACCCCGCTTATCGGTGAAGGCATCTCCAGTAATTTTGAATACATCCCTCCCTGAGCAATCACATACAATGAATATTTATCATTTATGCCACTGGCATCATAGATATACATTACCCTGTCACCCCTGCATATACCCATCCCCTCATCGGGAAGCCTGTAAAGCATTGACAGCCTGCTTTCAGAATCGAACCAGCAAAGCTCGTTTTTCCGGATTACCATCAGCACACTGTCGTGGGTAAAGGCAAACGCATCAATACCACCCTGTACTGGCTTACCGAAGGGGACCAATCCTCCCCAGCCAACCAGGTAAAACTGGCTGGCTGAAGATATCAGGACAAGCCTGTTTGCAGTAATGTCCATCGTGCCGGTAAAAGCGTCACGGATATTCAGTTCCTTCAGCATGGACTTATTCATGAGAATCTCATACTGAAGGGTGTCATTGCCGGATATTGCACCATGGGCGCTCAGAGCCAGGGCAACCAATACAGAGGTGAGAACCGTTTTCCTGGATAATTTCATACCAGTTACTTTTTATTGTTGGTAAACAGCCCCCATACCTCCATAACATTGGACGACAAATCCATGGCAGCTTTGCCAAGTTCAAGACCATCCCTGTAATCAGCACCGACCACATCTGGATCTACGTGTTTACACAGTCTTATGCTCGCTTTTTCGCCGACGTACTCCACTGCCTCGACGGATTTATCCGCTATAGTTCCAATAGCCTCACCTGCGAGTCCCTCTTTGACAGTTGTGACACTGGCCTTGTACAGCGCTGTGGTCTCATCATACCTCCGCACATCTTCAGGTGAAAGCGAGGTTATATCAGGGTTACCCAATATGCTGGCAACCTCTGAAGCATTTGAACAGATCTCGTTTGTAAGGTTACCTACCCATTCGGCATATTGATTGGTTGTCAACTCTTTAATCAGATCCAGGGCTTTGTCTGTGAATGAAGCTCCTGGAGCACTTTCACCGTCGAGACCTGCGTCACGGGATAGAATGCCATTGAAGGTGTAATCAGCCAGTGCCCGGTTTGAAGCACCCAGTACCGGAATAACCGATAGCGGCCTTGACTCACCTGATACGAATGTAACCGTTCCGGCATCTTCCCGGGCAGCATTGCCTGTCTGTTTGAGGTCGTTCGGATCAATTGTTGTCTGGCCTTCTTTGAGGTATACCGTACCTCCCTGCTCCGGCTTCTCGAACCTGATCATCTGTTCGGTGTAGAACCTGTCGAAGTCGGCATTGCCGGTAAGCGGGACATCACTCGATGTGATCGGATTCATCCCTTCCACCGGAATGCCGTATGCCCTGTTCCGTTGCATGAATTCATTTATCCAGTTCTCAATAGCTCTGGTGTCATGCGGAGAAAACAGGGCATTTCCGGAAAGCAGGCCGGTTATGCTTACGTTCCCGGGATTGCCTGCCAGGGAGCTTCCTCCGGATCCTCCCGCCCCCGGACCTATGTCGGATCCGACACAGGGGGTCGCGGTGATTACCAGTATACAGCTGCCGTCACCGTAAAGGGACCAGTCCTCGCCGTTGTTATCAAGCTCCATCTGACGGTTGTACTCACAGGCGTCCTTTGTGTAGTAGTTAATTGACGGCATCGGAGGATACGGTATACAGGGGCCGGGCCCCGAATGCTGAACATTCACTGTATATGTCCAGCCCTGTGCCACTGCCGCTGTGCCGGATCCGGGCAACAGCAGGAGAGTCAGCACAAATTGAAAGGGAAATCGTCTTAACATAGATGCTGAATATGTGCGGTACGCTATATTGTTGAAGCAGATTTAAAGGTCAACGGAGTTCTCACTTCAGCTTCAGGCTTTTGTGACCGGAGATAATAACGCAAACGGATGATGCGGAATTGCATTTCAAAAATGATAACCGGAAATCTCCGGAAATGAATGTAATGAACCTCGTTCATTCCTCAGATGGCGGGCTGGAACAAGATATCAACACTTCTTGAACAACCTGGTATACTTTTGTTGTACGCGCAGTCAACACATGAATTGAGAAGCTTTCAGTCTTCAGACTGCATGTTTGCTGAAACAGGCCGTAACACAATGAGCTGCAGTATTACTGCAGCAAGCACGGGGATTGCCAGGAGGGCCATATCCCTGGCCAGGTTGCCCGAATCCATTGATTTCCCGAGCAGCCGGGTTATGAAAGCGCCTGCGAATACCCCTGTCATATTCATCAGACCGTAACCTGTCGCCCTCAGACGCGGCGCCACAAACTGGCAGAGAATGGGCATGTTGTTGGCATCAAACATGCCGTACCCGATCCCGAACAATACAGCGCCGCCAATTATCCAAAGGTAACTGTGCCCTAATCCTATAAGAAGCAGAGAAGGTATCGTAAGCGAAAGCCCGATAGCACCTGTATAAATCCGCCCCCGCAGATTCCTGAGTATCCACCTGTCGGACAGTATGCCACCGAAAATAACGCCAACAAGGGATGAGGCAGCTATTGTTATCGTAGACATCGGCCCGGCAACTGGCATCTCTATTCCCAGGCTTGACGAAAACAGTGTCGGTATCCAGTTCTTGACAGCCCAGCCCGGTATGCTCGGCACTGCAAAATAAAAGAGTATCATCCAGAAACTTACCATCCCGAAAAGAAGTGAAAGTCCTGAAAATACCGATCTCATCCCGGACAACCCGGAAGAGGTCTTCTTCACTTTATCCCTGTACTTGTATTCGCGAAGCAGGACTATCAGAATGACACTGTAAATTATCCCGGCTATGCCGAAGTAGTGAAAGGTCTTCTGCCAGGAGAGGCTCTCCGCTACGGTTGCACCGAACCCGCCAAGGGCCTGACCCATGTAAAGTCCGGTCATATGGATGCCGACAGCCAGTGACCGGGTGGATCCCTGGTGGTAATCCGCTATCAGTGACAGGCCGGCAGGAATATAAAGCGCCTCGCTCACCCCCATGATGGCACGCAGGGCATACAGAACATTGTAGTCATCAGTATAGCCCATAGCGAAGGTGACACCTGACCAGACGAAGAGACTTCCCACAATCAGCCATTTCCGGTTCAGACGGTCGCCGATAATGCCTGCAACAGGACTCATCAGTCCGTAAATCCAGAGAAAGACTGCCATCAGCCTGCCGAAGTTCTCAGCCTTTTCAAGCTCCACGATGTCAATCATCATGGCATTCTTCATGGTAGACAGCATCTGGCGATCCATGTAGTTGAGCAAGGCAACCACCCACAGCAGGCCAACCACTACCCAGGCATACCCTCTTTCGCCGCCAGTCTCTTTTCCGGTGACATTTTCCCCGGATATCCTGTTCCCATTGAACTCTTTCATTTGTCTGCAGTTTTTACCGGTTCAACAGCTTCCAGGGTTTTCCATACCTGGAGCAATCCCCTTGGGACATGAAAGCATCCCTTCCACTTTCCTCCCTTGAGAGGCAGCAGTACCTCTCCCCTCCTGTTCAGGTACCCGAACCATTCACCATACTCAGGATCAGGAAAATGGCTCCAGGTGTATTCGTCAACCTTCTCAAACCAGCTTAGGCAACGCGGGTCTCCAGTCAGCCGGAATCCTTTGGCCAGGGAGATAAGTGTTTCTATATGCACCCACCAGAGCTTCTGATCCCATTCAAGCTGCTGTGGGGGATACCCTTTTACATCCAGGAAGTAAAAGATCCCTCCGTATTGTCCATCCCATCCCTTTTCAAGGGTTCTCAGTGTGATATCAACCGCCCTGGCAGCAAGATTCCTGTCCCCTCTTTGCTCTGCGAGATCCATCATGAACCACATGGCTTCAATGGCGTGGCCGGGATTAAGAAGCCTTCCCTCGAAACTGTCAGAGAACGATCCGTCAGGTGCAACATTTTCAAGGATAAGCCCATACTCATCACTGTAGAAGACATCCATAACCTCATGTATGCATTCCCCTGCTATCCTGTCAACCGTTTCTCTGTCAAGGAGATGCGCAATCAGACCTGACAGGTTGCTCAGTATCATCGGCAATGAGAATCCTTTGAGCGGCCTAGTGCCGGGATAGTTTTTGTTCCAGGAACCTTTCGGGTTGCCTGAGCGGCTGAGGATATTGTTGAAGGTTTTCAGGGCAATCTCCCCGAATCTCTGATTACCCGTGGCCCTGAAAAGCTCACCGAAGGCCATCGCAGCGAAGCAGTCTGAAAAAATATTGTAAGGCTGTACCAGCGGTTTTCCCTCACGGTTCAGTGAGAAATAAAAGTTACCCTCAGCGTCACGGCCATATTTTTCAATGAAACCGGCTCCCGAAAGAGCCATATCAAGCCACTCCTGCCGCTTTTCCACATTGTTGTAAAGGTGGCTGAACATCCACACCTCTCTTCCCTGGAGCCAGACAAACTTGTCAGTGTCATAAACACTCCCCTGCCTGTCAAGACACGTATAGAACCCACCGTGCTCCCGGTCAGGCGAGTATTTCATCCAGAATGGAATTATGTCATCCAGCAACGCATTCCTGTAGCGTCCGGCAATTGTATGAAGGTCTTCGGGTTTCATCTCTTACTTTCTGAATCTCGCAATTCTTATCGTTGTGGTTCTCACACCAGGTTTAACTTCTCCGGAAGGGATTACTATCCCCCACGGCGTCTCCACTGCTGTTGTGGTGACCTGTGCAGGGCCGGGTATTTCTCCGGCTGCGAAGCACTTTCGCGTTTCCGTGTCAATGATTACCACCTCCCTTGAAAAGCCCGGATGGCTTTCCTGCAGCGATATGTACTCCTTCCTCATCTGTGCAAGCCGGGTTGTATCAGTTTCTCCAGCCATTATCGAAAGTAATTCCTCAACCCGGTTGAAGACTGATCCGTCATTGCCACCAAACAGGGCAATGAACCTGCCGTTAACTGCTGCTCCGGTGCCGGCGGCCAGCTTCAGGACCCTGCTTCCGCTGGTCAGGTTCCCCTCAGGCGTCCATCTGTCATCAGAAGGGGAGTAACTGAATATTTCAGAACGTACAACTGAGGTATTATCACCCTCACCTCTTGTTCTGCCTCCGATAATCCAGAGCTCCGGGTCTTTCCCCGGCATTGCGGCCATCACGCTGTTGATCAGCGGCAACGGCAAATCTGCATGCCTCTTCCAGCCGGTGCTCACATCCTCTGTGTCAAGGCTCCAGAGAGCCCGCGAAGATCCGGCAGGAGTCAGGCCCCCGGCGATGTAAACGACAGATCCTGCCGAAGATGCAGCAGCATTTGAAAGCGGGACAGGCAGCGGAGGAAGCGGGGTGATCAGGGTCTTTCCTCCGGCCACAGAGATGATGAAAACTTCATCAGTAATGCCGCTCTCTGTCTCACCTCCCATGCAGATAACACCGGCTTTCACTGACGCCGAAGCACCGTATGCAACAGGGTGAGGCAACTGCTCTGCACCTGTCAGCACCTGCCACCCATCGGTACCTGCCGGGAGTTGAAACTGGTATATTTCATCATGATATTGCTTTTTGCCACCGTGCCAGGGCATTGTATCAGGGAAATTCGCTCCGCCGGCAACAATCAGGGTACTTCCGTGTATGCCGGCAAAGGGACCGGCTACACCGGGCTGCGTCGTACCAGGCCAGGCAGGCGGGAGGGGTTCAAGACCTGTCCATTCGACATTCATTTTATTGCAGGAGTTAAAAGTTATGATCATTAAAAGTGAAAAAGCAGCTGCCTGGTATGAACTCTTCAGTGTTTTCACCGGCTGTCAGATCTTTGAAAAGAGGTCATCAATGCCAAGACTCTTCACATCCCTCAGAAACAGCTGGTAATCTGAGCCGCTCATGTTCCTCACCGGCAGCCTGAACTCACCGCAGTCAAGGCCGATGTATCTCATATATGCTTTGCCTGTTGATATTCCGCCGTACTTGCCGAGGAGGGTTATCATATCAATTGACTTCTGTTGCAAACCTCTTGCTGTGACCAGGTCATTACGGTCAAATGCCGACATCATTTTCAGGTACAGCGGGGCAGCGTAATTGAATGTACTCCCCACCGCGCCCCTTGCACCAAGGACCAGTGCCGAAAGGAAATTCTCATCACGCCCCCATAGCATGTCATACTTGCCGTTATCGTAATTAAGGCAGCTCAGGAAATCCATGAAGTCCTCATGGGTATATTTGATTCCGGCAAAGTTCGGCACCCGGGGTGCGACTTCGCGAAGGAAATCTATCATATTGAAGTACCCTCCGGTAAGTACCGGGATGTGGTAATAGTATACCGGCATTTCCGGAACCGCCTCAGCAATCTTCATGAAGAACTCTGCCAGTACCTTCACATTTGCGGGTTTAAAGTATGACGGCGATGTTACTGCCACTGCGTGGAGCCCCATTCTTTGCGACTCGGCAGCAAGATCAATGCAATCCTTGTAACATGTACCTCCCAGGTGGTTGATCACTTGTATGCTTCCTCCTGCTGCAGCCTTTGCCCAGGCTTCGGCCACAAGTATTTTTTCATTTTTGGTTGTTGAAACCCCCTCACCTGTTGAACCATTGATAAATGCTCCTACGACTCCGTTGGAAGCCAACAGCCCGTAGTATTTATCTATGACTGACAGGTTGAGTTCACCGTTTGAATGCATCGGAGTGAACGGGGCGGCAATGAGGCCGCATATTTTTTCAGTATACATATGATTTGTTAAAATTAGTTTCAAAATCTGTTACATGAGTACAAAATCCCTTGAGGCTGCTCTCTGCCGTCAGGTGTGACTATCATAGCGGTGAACATCCATTTCACAAGCCTTGTTTCCGGGGTAGAAAATTTGCCGACGGGCACTTTAATCACCAGGCTGTTCCAGCCCTTTCTCAGTCTTATACCTGCAGGCGGTCTGCTCCACATGTTCTCATTTGTATAGGGTGTCTCGAGGTCAGGCTTAACTGCCGGACTCCCCCAGGCCGGTGGAGAAACCTGTTCACCATTGACCCAGACCCTGCTCTTTTTATAATCCCATTCACCCTGCGGTGGGGCCATATCCATCTCAGACCTGCCGTAATTGTGTGTTGAAAAGTGGAGGCCGGCCGCACAATTTTCCGGAGAATACACCCATGTATAGGCATATGCAGTATGCTCCGGTTTCGGGTCATCGTAAAATGAAGGTACCTTATCACCCCATGTGTGCCTCAGGTAAACAGCTGCTCCTGCCGCAGGAAGAAATGGCACCCCGGCTGATGAGTCAGAACCCGGTTCCTGAACCAGGTCTCTTTCAAAAGGGGCTGAATAGTCCAGGTCACCGCCATTGGGATACTGGTTGCTTATATTCCAGAAAATACCTGTCTGCGCCAGGTAAGGAAAGGGTATTTCACCCAGCCTATCTTTCCTGATATCAGTCATTCTGGACTCAAAATCACAGAATCTTTCATAAACATCTTCACCGGGCATTCCCATCCTGACACCCCGTTGCTTTATGTCATCTCCGCCGCCGATCCATGATCTTTCCGCAAATGCCACCATGACCGGGTAGAATGAATTTGAAATAAGGATATCCTCCACGGAAGACAGTCTGCGGTCATTCCAGATGCAGCATACGCCTCCTGCAAGCAAATCTGAACCCGAATCTGAGTCACATAACCTTGAGTTGTAGATTGAAAATAAATCTGAATAATAATCGGTATGATTCAGGTACCTGTATCTTGAATCAATAACTATCGTTTCAGGCGGCAGAGTCACATCAGCCCAGAGCTGACGTACGGCATTTCCATCCATCATTCCGCCCGGCAGCCAGCCTATCACCTCTTTGCCCTGGCTCCTGGCAACAGCAATCATCTCCCCGATAAAAGCAGGATTGGTGATATTCACCTCGTCTGTACCAATATGGAAAAACCGGCCGGTGAACAGAAGACAGGCCTCATTAAGCAATTGCTTTACAACAGCTTTCCCTTCTTCTGACTGCATCGTGAGTCCCGTTGCCCTGACAAAGGCGGCGCTGTGTCCCGGCATATCAATTTCAGGTATTACCTCCACGAAGCGGGAATTGCAGTATTCAACAAAATCAGCGACCTCTTCCTTTGTGTAATAACCATTCCTGTCCCTTAAGGCGACTGCCTCCGAAGTAAGCTCAGGGACGACATCGCTTTCCAGTCTCCATGCGATGTCTTCAGTCAGATGCCAGTGGAATGTATTTATCTTGAATCCGGAAAGAATCCTTATTTCTCTCTTCAGCTCATCAATCGGAATATAGCTTCTGCCGGAGTCATGCATGAATCCCCTGATCCGGAATGCGGGCCAGTCCGTTATGGTACATCCGGCTATGAATTTGCCACGGGCATCTCTGCCAGTAAGCTGGTCAATTGTTGTCATTGCCCTGAAATAACCCTCATCTCCGGTAGCCTCAACAAGAACTGAATCGGCTGTTACAACCAGACGGTAGGCTTCCTCCATATTCACAGGCACTTTCTCAATTGCGGATACTGTCCTTCGCCTGATCCTTGGGTCTCCGGGCATAATATCTCCATCAAGGTAAAATCTGTCGGAACTCCAGGTAATATTTTGAGGAAGCGGCAGCAGTGACGGCTTTTCATCAGCCGGATATGCTGCCAGGCTGATTCCTGCAAAAAGGATCAGTGAGATTAAATAATGGTATGAAGAAAATGATCTCATCTGGAGAAGTATAAACTATCTGCCACTTTTGAAAAAGTCCTTCACCGGTATCATCTGGAAATAAAGTTCCTTTGTCCCCTCATAAAGAATTCCAACATGCTCTTCATCCACCATTGTCAGGCAGGAATACCCGTAACATTGCGGGCTGTATAGTTTTACCGCATTTTCTGCCGGCCAGGTCATTCCTTCATCCTGGCTCATTTTTACCGTCATGTTAACCCGGCTTGACTTGTCATCCGGATTCGAAAAAAAGAGGACTCTGCCGGTAACACCGTCAACTTTTACGTCAGCCGCAATCAGGCTGGCCATGCAGTTGGGCTCAGGCAGAGCTGAGTTGGATGTCGGATGGGCGGACCAGGTCTGACCCAGATCGGAAGTGACAGCCACAGCCCTTCCGTTTGTTTCACCCTTGTCTGAACGGTTGCGGTCATCGCGCATGTTTAGCATGAGGGTTCCGTCAGATAGCTCTGCAACCTGTGCCTCGGTGGTGTTTGTCTTTGCACCTTTGCCAATCAGCCATGTTTCTCCCCCATCCTTACTGTATATAATTGTTGAATGGCATGTATACTGTCCTCCGTCAATCGCCTTAACACCAAGGTCAGCCTTGAACTGTGCAGGGAATACAAGTGTTCCGTCACTCATGGTTATACCTCGTCCCGGGCCCTGCAGGAGCAATTGCCAGGCCGGGTCTTTTATCTGACTGGTTATATTTACAGGCTCAGACCACGTAAGGCCGTCATCAGTGCTTTTCACAAGGATGAATTGTCCCGTCTCCTGAGGAGTCATGCCGGGCATTGAAGCCCACCACAACATCTTGTCAGGAGAAGAACCGCTCATCCAGAGCGCCGCCACCCAGAGCGTGTTTGTGAAATGATCATAAAGAATGCTGGGATCTCCGATTCCATTGAGGTTCTGCGGCAATCCGCCATATTCCCCCATGTCCATAATGACCTTCATCGGATCCCATGTCCGTCCGCCGTCCGTGCTTCGGCTCATTCCAATATCTATATCTTCCTGAAGATCCTTGCTGTTATTGTACCTGATGTCATAGACAGCCACCAGCGTTCCCGCGTTTGTTGTAACAAGGCCGGGAATGCGATATGTATCAGCACCGTCCTGACCCGCCGCCCTGACAATCCTCCCGAAGCGGATCAGACCCTCATCATTTCCGGTGAAGTAATCAGCTGACGTTCCGTTGTTGAATACAAAGGTGACTGACTCAATCTTCAGGCGTGCACCGGGATAGGCACCGGGATCAGCCCTGAAATCGAGTACAAAGGTATGCTTCCCCTCACCAATAGCCAGGTTTCCCGGAAGCTTTGTATGAACAGAGGGCGCATCCGCAGATGAAAACAGAATCTTTACAGGCACACCGGGAACAACGCCAGTGTACCAGGCTGAAAGGGCGTTGAGAGCCCCCGCTTCACTGTCAGCCGTGAAAGTCACATCAATGCTTTGAAGCCTGAGAGGTTCACCTGATCCTGATGCAGTAAACATAACCCTTACAGGTTCATTGTGATCACGCTCAGGAAAAACAGGTTCAATTGTGAAAATCGCCTCAGTCTTGCCTGCAGTCAGTCCGGTATCGGAATCCAGTGCATCGCCGCACCTTGATGCTGAAAGCAGGAGAGCAAGAAAAAGCAGTATTATTCTCATGAATACAAAGCTTTAAAAAATTATCCTGAAAAAAAACAGGCAGTGTCCCGGCCGTCATAACGGCCGGGACTGACTGTCTGTCACCCTAAAACCCGGTATCTAAAAACCAGAAATCTAATAACCCTCTGTCTGCACCAGTTCGGAATCATTGGCCAGCATGCTTTGTGAAATCGAATAATATATCTTGTAGGCTTCTGTCTGGTCCAGTGAAGCAATCTCGTCGAAGACGAATGTTCCTCCTGCCCTCACCAGATCCCACCATCTCTTGCCTTCACCGATGAACTCCTTCATCCTCTCGTCAAGGATAGCCTTGGCATTTGCGGCCGGGGTTCCGTTGGTATAGGTGTAAGGAGCCCCGAAGCTGGCGCCGTAGGCCCTCTGCCTGACCGCATTGATCTGATCGGATGGATCCTGTGAAAGGTTGTTCTTCGCCTCGGCAAGCATCAAAAGAACATCGGCATAACGGTAGAGGGGAACGTTGTTGTAATCCTTCCTCAGGTTATCAACGTCAACGATTCCCAGAAACTTATTCAGGACGGCGCCCTGGTATGTCGATTCACCCGCAACATACGGAATATGAACGGTACCGTCAGTATACAGTCTCAGGAATGTATTTCTGCGTGCATCATTCACATCATCAATCAGAAGCAGTGTCTTGTCTGTCGGACCGTACCTGCTGGCACCGTTAATCACGTATCCGGTCATCGGATTGCCGCTGTCATCAAACATCGGCCTGATATCCACGGCCCTGCCGGTAAAGCTGCTGTAGAAATTACTGGCCTGATCTTTCTGATAATCAAAGGCAAAGATGAATTCCTTGTTATTTTCATTGCCCTGGCCCCAGAGTTTATCATAGCTTACAAGCTCGAAGCCGGTAACTGCCTCAAGTGCCGTTCTTGCCTCTGTGAAATCTGCATTACCGCCTCCCAGCACCTTGCCTGACCAGAGATAAACGTCACCTTTCAGTGCGAGTGTAGCTCCCCTCGACCAGAATACGTTCCGCCCGAGCCAGAGGCTGTTATCATCTCCGAAGTATTCCAGTGATTTTGCGATGTCACTCTTGATCAGCTGCATCACCTCACTCCTGGGTGAACGGGGTTTCTTGAGCTTAACCAGGTCTACCTCAAGAAGCGGTTCGGTGGTTATGGGCACATCGCCCCACGCCCTTACCATTGTATAATAAACCTGCGCACGTATCCCGTATACCTGACCCATAAGATGGTTCAGATCAGACTCCTTCTTGAATTTCACATTGGGTGCATTCTTTATGAAGTCGTTCAGGTAGTGGATGAATCCATAGAAGTTGGCCCAGTTGCCAAAATGGACGACTGTTGAACTGATGTTGTTTTCTATCAGATCGGTACCGAAGGGAGACTCGATTGTATTACCGCCCCATACGTCAGAGCGCAGTTCACCCATCTGCCACAGGGTACCGGCATAGCCCCTGTAGGTTGCCATTATCCCTGTATGGGCAGCCTTTACGGCCTCCTCACTCTCCCAGAAGCCGTTGAAGGTGAGCTGACTTTCAGGCTGCATGTCGAGCTCACATGCATTCAGCATGGTGATGCCCACAAGTAGTATTATCAGTTTTTTCATTTTCATTCATTTTTGAAATTAGAAAGTAACGCTTAAACCGAGGGTATAGGTCCTGGGCAGCGGAAATCTTCCGTAATCGATGCCATCACCCGATTCTTCCGGCAAACTGCCTGAGAAACCGTTGAAATATGCCAGGTTGGCGCCGGTAAAATAGACCCTGAGGTCTTTGAAGAGGTCATTGACCTTGCTTCCCGGGAGACTGTAACTCAGAGTCACTTCCCTCAGTGCAAGAAAATCTCCCTTCTCCCACATCCTGGAGCTGCTGCTCGTCATTGAACCCTGGTCACCTCCTCCGGCAAGATGGTTCTTCTGCCTGTCAACAAGCGTGAAGATGGGAATATCGGATGTCGGATTTTCCGGAGTCCAGGTATCCCTGATCTCGACCGGACCGTTCTGGTTCCCCTGTGTCTGTGCGATACCCTTTACCCTGCGGCCGTTTATTATCATATGTCCTACGGTAAAGTCACTCCTTACAAACAGATTGAAGTTTTTGTAAGTCAGGCCTGAAGTCAGTCCGCCAGAGAATTTGGGAGTCCTGCGGCCTATCACTTCCCTGTCAAGGTAGTTAATGATGTTGTCACCGTTTACGTCCTTCCAGATTGCATCACCGAGGAACCTGGTATCCTTGTCCTGCGCAAATTCCACAATCCTCCCGGCATGGGCGTCAATCTGTGCCTGTGTCTGATATACTCCCTCAAATATATAGGCAGTAATCACATCATATCCGACTCTTTCACCTTCCTGCAAGCCGCCCACGTAAATTGTTGTGCCAGTTTCAGGATCGAAAATTTCCGTACCACCCTGCCTGTTTTTGTCAACACCGTTTTCGGGAAGCTGCTTTGCGTAGTTCCGGACCCTGTAATATGTAAGGCCCAGATTCCAGGTAAAGTCTGTGGTCTTGACCACATCGGCATTGAGCTGCAGTTCGATTCCCCTGTTCTGAAGGGTTCCGTTATTTGTGGTAATTGATGAAAATCCGGTCCACAGCGGCAGGGTAAGAGCTGCAAGCTTATCCTTGACATCCCTGACAAAGTAGTCGGCTATTACCGTAATCCTGTTGTCAAACAATCCCATATCAAGGCCAAAGTTGAGTGTTGTGGAGCGTTCCCACTTTAGATCAAGCAGAGGAAGGCCGTTGTTGACATACCCTGTCTGGCCGTAATATACCGAAGTTGCACCGTAGCTTCCGAACACGCCAAAGTTACTGAGGATGTCAATGTTACCGTTGACGCCGTAGCTGACCCTGGGCTTGAGTTTTGTGATATACCTGCTTATGCCAGAGTTTTTAAAGAAATCCTCGTTATGTGTATTCCATCCAAGTGAAACTCCCGGGAAGAAATCGTACTTATTGTTGCCCAGACGGGATGTTCCGTCATAACGGAAGGTAAGTCCCACCAGGTATTTGTAGTTAAAATCATAGTTCACCTGCCCGAAGAGTGAGGCAATTTCGTAGCCGGTCCTGAAGGAATACGGAACACCGCTTGCCTCTGAACCAACATTCATGGTATAGATAAGGTCTGTCGGCGAGAGGCGGGTTCCCGCACTCATGTTGAATGATTTTTCAGTAAAGTATTCAGCACCAAGCAATGCATTCAGGTTATGGAGCCCGGCAAAGGACTTCTTGTAATTCAGCAGCCCTGTAAGCTGGTGACGGAGTGTCCTTGCGAGTGAAGCGGATGCGTTTCGGGAGGTAATGAGGCTTCCCGAATTGAGATATGCCTTCGTGAACGATTCATTGCTGTTGTTTACTGAGAAGTGACTGCCCCTCAGGGTAAATGTGAAATCTTTCAGGAAGGTGTAATCAAGCTGAACAGACCCTGAGAGTCTCTGCTCCAGGTTGTAGTTGACAAACTTGTCATAGTAGTAGAGCGGGTTGCCGAATCCAAGGTAGGTACCTGGCTGGTACTCATTTGAAAGGCTGCCGTCAGGATTATTGTTGTATATGCGCGATGTGGGAGCCAGGCCTGCAGTCCTCTGGAAGAGGTTGTAATCGCTGTCGTAGGGAAGGTCCCTGTTTGAGTGGGCGTAGAAGATGTTGGATGAAACCTTGAGGGCATCAGTCAGTTTATAGGAGGCATTGAAAGTACCTGAGACTCTCTTGAAGGCAGAGCCGATGACAAGACCGTTGTCATCAAGAAAACCGAGGCCAAGGTAATATGTGCCCCTGTCATTGCCACCGTCAAACGAAAGGGTGTAATCCTGTGAATTGCTTTTCTGGTAGAAGAGCTCATTCATCTTGTTCTCCATGTAGATGAGGGTTGTACCGGGATTTACCGGATCCTCCATCGTCTTCCATCCGTCATATCCGAGCAGATACTCGTTGGCCGATGAAAGTACCATTGTGGTATAAATGGAGTTCGTGGTGTTGTTGCCCACGCCGGCAGCATTGTTACCGGTAAGGAACTGGTTAAGCCAGGCATACCCCATGACTTCCTGTGCAGCCTTGACAGCCAGCCTGTTATATTTGATATAGTCAGCTGCATTCAGATACTCCATAGGGTCTTTCGGGCGGTCATTGAAGGAAAACTTGGATCTCAGCGTAATGTTTGCCTTGCCGCTCTTCCCTTTCCTGGTCGTAACAAGGATTACACCGTTGGCAGCCCTTGCACCGTAGATGGCTGTTGAGGCTGCGTCCTTGAGCACCTCAATAGACTCCACATCATCGGAGTTGAGAGCATAAAATGTACTTGGAACACCGTCCACCAGGATCAGCGGAGATCCTGTTCCGTCAAAACTGGTACCGCCGCGTACGACAAGGCTGGGGGTAGTACCGGGCTGACCGCTGGTCTGGGTTACTTTAAGTCCCGCGATTGTTCCCTGCAGGGCCGTGGCGATATTCGAGCGCGGAGCATTCTCAAGTACCCTGGTGTCAAGTTTGGAGATGGAAGTAGTCATCTCAGCACGCGACTGGGTACTGTAGCCTGTCACAACGATCTCATCGAGGACCGTTGTCTCCTGGTTAAGGAGGATATCGATTACATCTCTGTTGCCAATTGCAATGGTCTGAGAGACATAACCCACCATAGAAGCAACAATTTCATTGTTGCCGGCCGGGACGTTTAGAGTATAGGAGCCGTCAGCCTGGGTGGAAGTCCCTGCTGTTGTGCCCCTTACAATAATAGTAACCGATGGCAGCGGAAGTCCGTCTGTCGCATCAGTCACCTTTCCTCTGATGGTTCTCTGGGCCATCAGTGTGCTTCCGCTCAGCAAAACAACAAGCAGAAACATCATCAACCCAGGCAAGAAAGTCAATTTTCCTTTCATAGAGTGTGATTGGTTTTGGGGTTAATATTTAATTATTGTAAAATGTTTTATGTATTACATAATACGACACAAAGATAATTTTTTAAATTTACATGCAAGAATTTTCGGTTTTTTTTTCTTTCTTTTGTATAATTTTTTCAGAATCAGCAAATAATGGATAACAGGGACTTAAAGCTGGAACTAAGGGGGATCGATACCAGCTCGCTTGTGGACAAGGTTGAAATGCGCCTCGTCGAAGTCTTTCTCTACAAGGAGCTGAAACCGGGCGACTCAATACCCAAGGAGACAGAACTGGCTACACTGATGGGAGTAAGCCGTACCGTGATAAGGGAATCGCTCAACAGGCTCAAGACAATGGGACTTGTTGAATCAAAGAAACACAAGGGAACCATCATCAAAAGCCCGGACCTCTCTGCCATCCTTGAAAAATCACTTATCCCCCGTATCCTGGATAACAAGACCCTGATGGATGTCTTCGAGATACGCCTTGCACTCGAGGTGGGAATGGCTGACTTCATCTTCGCCAGAAAAACTGACGAGGATATCGAGGAGCTTGAAGAAATAGTCAATATAGAGCCTGATCACTCTGACGGCATCATGTTCGACGTTGACCACGAAATGAGATTCCACGGAAAGCTCTATGCAATGACAGGGAATGATACGCTGAAGGACTTCCAGAACCTCATTCTTCCAGCATTTCAGCATGTATATGATATAGGGCTCCTCCAGGTGAGGGGAAAACGCAAAAAGCACAAATCACACAAGGACCTGGTTACACTGCTTAAAAAGGGAACCCCTGACGAGTTCCGCGAAGGAATGAGAAGACACCTCGAGAATCACTTCGTCAGGATACTGGCCGCATCTGAGGATCAGGCTGCCAGCATGTAGAACAGATCTATTACCGCAAAAAATCCAAGCTGAACTGCGAATAGAGGCAGCGCCCGGGGATTGATCCCCTCCTCTCCCCTGTACCTTATATATATATGGAATACCAGCGAGAGGAAAAACCATGCAAGGAAATTCCGCAGCGGGATTATTCCGTACTCCCAAGACCACATATCAAGCCTGATGGCCGCCGGTTCGAGCAGAAGATCATAGAACACCATCAGCAGCGACCCTGTGACAACTATAAAGATTGACTGTACAAGTCCGGATTGCATGCCGGTCTTCCCGCCAGCAGCCCGTCCCCACAGCTGCCGGCTGATGACATTGGTGCAGTATATAAGCAGAAACCAGTTCAAACCTATAATCAGAGGAGTGTTCAGCAGCTTAGGACCAAGAGTGTTTCCATAGACATATACCCCGAATATACTTCCAGTGTTTACTCCAGCAGCCTCTGTAAAAAAGGATGCAACTGCAATTACCACTCCGGCAATTATCACCTTCCTTGAAGGCCAATTTCCCCAGAAGAGCCAGAACAGTGCAAAGAGTAAATTCAGGGGAGTTATTGCAGTAAACAGGCTGCGGCTGAAAGGCAGAATCATGCCTGCCAGCCCCACCCCGTAAACCCATAGCAGGATTTCAGTTGATTTCGGTACGCGAAGCTTTATCATTGTCATTCTGCCGGCGGTATCATATCACAAGCAATCTTTGCCGAAGCAAGGCAAAGGGGAATTCCTCCCCCGGGATGCACTGACCCGCCGACAAACCATAGATTCTTATATCGGTTTTTTACGTTCGGGTGGCGCCTGAAAGCAGCGAAACGGCTGTTTGAGCTGCTGCCGTACAACGCTCCCCTGTGCGATACGGTGAGCCTTTCAATCTCACGCGGATCAAGTATTCGCTCGGCGGCAATGTATTCCTCAGGAGAGCATCCCAGCCTCCTGCCAAGTTTGGCAAGTATGTTTTTCCGTGCCGAACTGATTATGGCGTCCCACTCCTGTCCCCGGTCATAAGGCACATTTATCATTACGAACCAGTTGTCCTTCCCCTCAGGTGCATCGCCGGGAACCACCCTGGATGAGGCAAACAGGTATACCGTCGGATCAGCACTCACCTCCCCCCTGCGAAGCGCCCGGAACTCTGCCGGGTAATCCTCGGAGAAGAAGATGTTGTGCAGGTCGAGCTCATCAAGCCTCCTGTTCATTGCCCAGTAAAATATCAGTGCCGACGTGCTCCTTTCCTGCTTCTCCTGGCTCCGGGCACGTCCCTCCTCCTTCATCAGCTTCCTGTAGAAGGGAATGACATCCACATCGGAAACAACCGCACTGGCCGGCATAAACCCGGATGTGGCGGTAATTCCTTTGACAATGTTACCCTCCTTAACTACAGACAGCACCTCATCACCTTTGTGTATTGTCACTCCGTGCCTCAGTGCAAGCCGTTCAAGTGCATCAGCAATTTCGCGCATACCATTTTCAGGGAAATAGGCTCCCATGTTATGTTCAAGGTGGGCAATCACGTTCAGCGTGCCCGGGGCACGGTATGGGCTTGATCCGTTGTAGGTTGCATATCGGTCAAAGAGCTGCACCAGCTTTTCACTGCGAAACCGCTTGCTGATGACGCCGTGCATGGTTGAAAAGGCATTCAGTTTCCTGAAGTTGCGGGCCACGTTGAGCGACTCCGGTTTGCGGAAATTATCAAACTGGTAAAACGGTGAAAAGATAAAGATACCGGCTGTCAGGTCGTAGAGCTCTGCACACTCATCCAGGAAACGGAGCACATTCTCCCGGGGCTCCCCGGTGACTCTCTCGGCCTCTTCAGCGAACCGGTCCCGGCTGGTCCATGCGTTGAGCATTGTCCCGTCCTCCCAGAAATACCTGCAAGACGACTCCAGCGGCACATAACTGAAGTGTTCACGGGGATCTTCGCCCGCCAGGGCAAAGAGTTCATCAACAAGTCCGGGCAGCGTAAAGAGCGAGGGACCTGTATCAAACCTGCAACCTTCCAGGTGCAGTTCTCCTATCTTGCCGCCCGTATCACCGTTCTTCTCATAGATATGGGTATCATATCCCTTCAGGGCAAGCCTGATGGCTGCCGCCATCCCCCCAATGCCCGCTCCTATCACTGCTGCCTTTTCATTCATGTCTGTGCCGCTCATTGCTGCCTTTTGCTTCATTCCCGGGATCAGTGGTTAAATAAGACCTGCTATCTCAATTGCAGTCACCCTCACCAGAAGCAACATCTTCCTTGGATTGGATATGCGAAACCTCTGGCCGGTGACAGCCTCAGGTGATGTTTTTCGTATCTTCCCGAAGAGGGCCATGTAATACGAATATGCAAGATACACACCTCGCCGGCTGCCATGGTCAAGCTTTCTGATTCCATCAAGTGCTGCCTTGAAATCAGCTGCTATATCATCCTCTATCTGTTTCTTTTCCGCTGCCGTGAACCTGTTGAAATCGACACCCGGAAAGTATACTCTTCCCCTGTCTACATAATCACTCCGTATGTCCCTGAGAAAATTGACCTTCTGGAAGGCTGAACCCAGTCTTCGCGCCGGCTCCCTGAGCAACTCAAAGCGCTGAGGATCTTCATGACAGAAAACCCTTAGGCACATCAGCCCTACGGCTTCAGCAGAGCCATAAATATAACGGTTGTAACTGCCGGCATCGTGATTCGTCTGTTCGAGGTCCATCTCCATGCTGTAAAGAAAAGCGTCGATGAACTCCCTGTCAATATTATATTTGTTGACCGCCCACTGAAAAGAGTGCAGTACCGGATTCGGGCTGACCCCCTCTGCTATTGCGTCAGCAGTGTCACTCATGAACCTGTCAAGCATTTCCCGCTGCCGGTGTCCGAAGAATGTATCAACAATCTCATCTGCCAGCCTTACAAATCCATAGATGGCATATATTGCAGGACGGTGCCTTACAGCCAGGGTCCGGATGCCCAGCGAAAATGAGGTGCTGTAGCTGGTGGTAACCACCTGGCTGCAACGGAGGGCGATTGTATCATAGAGAGTCGGCTTCATGGTCTATCCTCTGTACTGTTAGTTTTGAGCTGATAATAACCATCGGTAGTCCAGTGCCCGGGACCGTCGAAGCTCCTGTGTACCACACATTTGAGAAAACCTCATCGCGGTTGGATGGTCTGAAGCCTCCCACCTGTGTCATCTTGTGACCAAGTCCAAGCCCGCTGCCGCGGTACAGCCCGAACATGTTCTGCCAGTTGACCGGGTCAAGCACCACGCGGGTCATGAGGTTAGCCTCTATGTCATGGCCGGTTCGCACCGACAGGTCTTTGATCACAGCATCGGCTATACGCTCGCGGTCACTCCAGTCAGGCTTGAACCTGAGGTCAGGCACAGGCACGAGTATGAAAAGATTCTCACATCCCTGCGGCGCGCTCTGCGGGTTGAAAATGGCATTGGCATTGACGTAGTAATAGGGTTTTTCAAGGGAAACCCTGTTCCGGAAAATACCCTTCGAGTAAGGCTCATAGTCCCTGTCGCCCAGAAAATAGTTATGATGATGAATATTCTCCATCCGGCCCTTCACGCCGAGATACATTGTTAACGGCGCGAGGGTCCACTGCATGCGGTCAAGCCTCTCGTCGCTGAACCGGGGGCGTCCGAAAACCCTGCCCCTGAACATAGCGGCATCGGCATTCACAACGAAGATGTCTCCCTCCCAGCGTTTCCCGTCAGCATCAATAAATGCCCTGTTCCTTTTGCCCGAGGCATCAAAGCCCGTGATACGTACGTTGTAATTTATCCTTATCCCTGCCTTTTCCGCTTCGCGAAGCAACCCTTCGACTATCCGGTACATCCCCCCTTCGACATTATGGTAGCCGTCATGCACCATCTCGGTGTAACTGAGTATTGTGTAAACGGCAGGCGTGTCAAACGGCGTGGCTCCCAGGAAAAAAGAGACCAGGGAGAAGATCACCCTCACCTCATAGGATGTAAAGTACCGGCTCATCTCGTTCCAGACGGAGCGAAGTATTTTCGGAACATGCTTCACCGGGAGCTTTGTCATCTGGATTATGAAGTCGGGCAGAGACCTGAAGTTTTTCGAAAGGACCCCCTTTTCGATATCTACGAAGAGGGTTCCGGCAGAGTCAAGGAACCGTTCCATTCTCCCGCGGAAGCCTGGTTCAATATCCTCAAACTGGGCTGCAAGCCTGTCGAGGTCGCGGTAGATCGTGTACCATCTGTCGCTACCGCGAAAGTTGACACGGTAAAGGGGATCTATTTTCACGAAGCGGAAAGGCATCTCTATGCCGGCATCCTTCACAAATTCATCGAAGTGGTAACTCATGCTGAAGAATGTGGGAGCCATGTCAAATGTGAAGCCGCCGGATTTAAGCTGGTTCAGACGTCCGCCTGCCTGTCTGTACATCTCAACAATTTCCACCTCGTATCCGCGTCGCCGGAGACGGAGGGCCGTCGCCAGGCCGCCAAGACCGGCACCCACAATGAGCACTTTCCTTTCCTTCATAAGATCACTTCCGTTTCTTTTCAACCGCGGGCAAAAGCTCATCCCTTACCCACTGAAAATCAGGCTCTCTCTTAAGCGCCTTCTGGTATATTTCCTTTGCTCCGCGTAAATCCTCCATTTTCTCAAGCAACTGCCCCAGGAGTACCATCGTATTGAGATACCTCCAGCTGCATTCCGAAGGTCCGGCTCCGGTTTCAAAAAGCCGGATTGCCTCCCTGAATGATGCCGCAGCCTTTTCCTTTGAGCCTCCTGCGAAGGCAGGCATATGGGCTTCGGAATTGGCCTTCTCGATCCATGTCACCGCCAGGTTTTTGCCTTCGGCCATGGCAGTTTCAAGCTGCTTCAGGGCTTTCGGGCCAAGGGTTACTGCCCGGGCCGGATTCAGACCCATCCTGAATCCCAGCAAAGCCAGCCTGAATGCCTCGGTCTCAGCCCTGTATTGAGAAAAAGAGGCAAGCTGCTCTATTTCCCCTGCAAATATCTCAATCTCCGGTTTTGCAGCATCCTTCTCATCCCTGCCGAGAAGATATCCGATATACCCGTACCGTGCTTCCGCCAGCGTGTAAAGGGTGCATGGATCCTTGCCTGCACGGAATTGTTCCTCCAGCTCATGCATCCCCTTTTTATACAGTTCCATGTTCCCGCTGACATAGCCCCTGTATACCGCACAACTGCTGCAGTCAGCCTTCGGGACAGGCAGCAGGCTTTTCTCCGGGGTGGATCCGGCAGGATGCACGACAGCAAAAAACAAAACAATAGCTAAGGTTTGTATCATCCTATCTTTCGTCCTTTCCATTCATATTTTTTTCCGACGTTACGTCTCAGTGCCAGGAATGCAATATGGTAAAAAGCGGCGATACCGGGCAACAGGTACATCAGATTTTCACTGATCCTCTGCCGGCTCGTCACGGCAATCATGGCATTAAGAGTCACAACCATAAACAGGTACGCGGCAATCCACTGCCAGGGCAGCATCAGGAGGATCACCCAGCCAGCGAGGCCTGTAACGGCAAACAGAAGAAGGAAGAACACACTGTTTCCGAACATTGACAGTATGTTCCGTGAAAATCCGTTGACTCCCTCCGTGTAGCTCCTGTACATCCGGCATTCAATCTCCTTTCTTCCCACCAGGGTATCCCCCTTCAGCCTGCTCCTCTTGACAAGTCTCATTATCTCAATGTCCTCAGCAAGCCTGTCCCTGACCCTTTCGTGAAACAGGTACCTCCTGTATGTCTCACCGTGAAACAGCATCATCTGGCCGTTGGCTGCCGAAAATGATCTCCACCTGCAGCGGCGGATCAGGAAGAGCGGCAGCAGTGAGAGCAATATGCGGAACATGAAGGGAACAACAATTTTTTCTCCCCTGCTCCTCATCCTCTGCCTCGGGAACATTGACAGAAGGGCCAGTCTGTGGCTTACGGCGAAGTCCACTGCCCGTCTTAGGAAGTCCTCCGAAACGGTCACGTCAGCATCGAGAAACAGGAGATACTCGCCCGTAGCTTCTGCGGCAAGCCTGTGACATGCATGATTTTTACCGGTCCAGCCCTCCGGGAGTTCGTCGCCCAGGATGTACTTAATCCTGCCGTCAACTTTTAAGCAGGCAGCCACAACATCCTCTGTCCCGTCCGTGGATCCGTCATCATAGACAATTATCTCTGCCTTCCCGTATGGGAGCAGGGAGAGGCTTCCCAGGAGTGTGCCGATGTTCTTTTCTTCGTTACGAACGGGGATAAGGACTGAGAGAGACGGCATCCGGGAACTGTCACTGACCGTCATTGGCAGCCGGGGCCTGGAAAGCATGTTCACAAGCGCCACCGTAAACCGGAGGAATGTCAGGAAAATAATGATGCTTCCGGCAATATACAGTATCATGAAGGTATCTGCTTGACAATACTCTCATCAAGGAATATATTGTACGCCTCCTCCAGGTCGGCCACAGACCTCTCCCTGGCAGAATACTCTATTACCCTGACGGATAACCCCGGTTTTTTCTCTGAAAACCAGTCGGGGAGAGCCACGTAAAAAAGTATCATAAGTTTATCAGAGGCACCGGCAATGATCCGCTCCGTCCCTCTCTCAAACCTGACAGGCCTGCGGTGAATTGATGTGATCACCCCCTGCGGATAAACAACCACCATATTGCCGGTATCATGAAGGAGGCCTGAGGTATACTTAAGCGTATCAACCACTGTCCTTGACCCTCTTTTTATTGAGAAAGCTCCCGCCTTATTGAGGAAGAGACGTGTCTCAAGCTGCTCCTCAAGCATCATTATGTGAAATTTCTTGTGCAGGAAGAGGTCATTCAGACGGTAAGCGATGAAGCCGTCCCACCAGCTGAAGTGGTTCCCGATGAGCAGCACAGGCCTCCCTGCCGTATCCACCCTGCACTCAAACCTGGCATCGTGGAAATGCCGCTTAAGACCCGTTCTTGAGTAGAAACTGAAGAACCGGACAAAAAAAGGTATATGTCTGGCCTTTATTATCACTTTGAAACGGTTACAGGAACAAGTGACCCTTCGGGATTACGGTATGACTCCGGTATAACAGGCAGTCCGCCCCCCTCTGCAGGCTTGAATTTCTGAAGATATTTCAAAAGGGCAAGCCACTCTTTTCCCTCCTGGACGCCAGGTTGTCCTTCGTTGAAATCCATTATGAAATTATCCATCTCGGTTACAATTTTCCCGGTACTGTCCTTTGGTTCTACCTTTATCAGGCCAAAGGTTTTCTTCTTCACCAGTCCCAGGTTGTCAGCCAGGTACGAATTGGCCACGATTGAATAGAGTTTCGGATCATCCTTTGAGGTATTTACCTCCGTAATGTTGCCCTCACTGTCAGTAATCTCTATCCTGCGAACCTTGTTGAACAGCCTTCCTTCCGGGTCATATTCGATTCGCAGATGGGAATAGTAAGGATAGTTGGATGATGCCGATGCTGAAGTAAAGAGAAGTATTTCCGTGATATTCTTCAGCTCCTTTCCTGTGACCCACATCCTGGAAAGGGAGTAACCCGGCACACTGTCATTGCCTGAGCCCAGTGACATTACCCTGAAGATATCTGCCACGCTCTGTACGCCTGGCTGGATCGGATCACGAAGTACACCTGCAGCAACAATGGCAATGTCAGTGCCCGGGCCTTCGCTGTTCACATAGTTGTATATCGCGTCGGCCACAAGGACTCCCAGGTTGCTTTCCGCAGCATTCCCGTATTCGTCATAGCTGACGGTGTAAGGAGCGCTGACGACAGGCATTGTATAGGTCATTCCGAGGGGAGTCAATATTGCCTGGTTGATTACCTCCTGCTGCATGACAATTTCTGACTGTATATCTTCCCTTGCAGCAGCCCTGTCATCAACGGGCATTGCCTCGTATTTCTCAAGCTTCATACCTCCGCTGCCAATCTGAAGGTCTATTCTTCCCAGGTACCTCCCGTTATCACCCACTGCAACAATCGGTACTCCGTTAACAATCAGGGACTCCTTCAGAAGCGTATGGGTGTGCCCTGATATGATCAAATCAATCCCTTTGACCTTCCGGGCAAGTTTCACGTCCTCTCCTGTCCATCCGCCTTCCTTACTTTTAGTTATACCGCTGTGTGAAAGGCATATAATAACATCGCACCCTTCCTTTTCAAGTACTTTGACCAGTTTTCTGGCAGCCGGGATGATCTTGCCAAAAGTGACAGGCGGGGCGTACGGAGCTGACTCGTCCGCATCCTTTCCCAGCAGGGAAAACAGGCCCACCCTGATGCCGTTTACCTCTTTAATTACCCATGGTCTGACCAGCCCCTCATCCAGAACGGCCTCAAAAGCGTCATCGGCAGTGTCTTCAGGGTCAGTAACTGCGTTGCCGATCAGCATTACGGGAATCTCTCCGTTTTGAGAGGACTTCCTGATAATACCGGCATAGGCCTCCGGCCCGAAATCGAAATCGTGATTACCGATGGCAACTACATCATACCCGGCTTTCTTCATCAGCGGGATCTGGAACCCCGTTGACGGCTCCAGCGCCTGAAAGAGTGTCCCCATCAGGCAGTCGCCTGCGTCAACAACCAGGGTTGACCCGGGGTTCTCATCACGGACGGCTTTTATCATTCCCGCTATGCGGGCCATGCCCCCACGGGTGGGATCATTGTCAGCCACCATGGGAGTATATGCTGATTCCGGTGCAAATCCCTGGAGATGCGAGTGGAAATCATTTGTGTGAAGTATTGTAAGTTTCTTTTCGTCCTGGGCTGTGACTGCCGCTGCAGCCAGGATAAACAATGCCAGAAGGGTAACCCTTTTCATTTTGCCTGAAATTTGGGATTAAGTTAGTAAAAAGCTCTGTACTGTGATTACAGGCAGGTGCATAAGAAATATATCCCCGGATCTTCCTCAGAGGCATCCGGCGGCTCTTTTATGTCAATATAATCAGATAATCAGCCTGTACGGGAAGAAGGAACTCCTACAGGTAAACGGTGAATCCGATCCTGATTCCTGTTCCGCTGCAGATATCCCTGGTTCTCCCGCTGTCTTCCACACTTTCCCATGACCGTGTTGCATCCATGTATCCGACAGAACCGTCAAGAGTCACCATTTCCCCGAGGGGAAGGGTTTACTATATTTGTATCAGGCATTACTAAATCATCAAAAAATGATCAGGGAAATTAAAGCGAATGAGCTGAACACCGAAAGATTCATTGCCGAAAAGGTCAGCGAGATCAGGTCCGCCGTAGGCGACGGCACAACGTCTTTGCACAGCCGGGCATTGATCCCCTTGCGACATTCGGCTACCATATAATAGAGCCACTCCTGCAGCTCAGCAAGGACGGCGTCAGGATGACAGGCCATGCTGCCGGCTTGTCTGACTGCCGACTGCCGACTGGTACTGCCGACTCATTCAAAGGGCATCCGCTACCACGAACGTTGACCCGCCGATGAAGATCATATCCCTGGCACCGGCGGCGGCACGTGCAGCTGCAACCGCCTCTGGCACCGAGGTATAAGAACTGCCTTTGAGCCCGTAGACTTCCGCAGCCTCCATCAGCTTCGCCTCATCCAGCGCCCGTGGAACCGATGCCCTTGTAAAATAATAGGTTGCTCTCTTAGGGAACAGAGGAAGAACAGACCCGAGATCCTTGTCATTTACAAAACCTATGACCATATGCAGGTTCCCCCTGGCTGTAGCCCTGACCTGCTTCATCACATACTCCAGACCCTCCCGGTTATGTCCGGTGTCGCACACCGTCAGCGGTGAGCGTGACAGTATCTGCCAGCGCCCCATAAGCCCTGTGTTCTCAACCACGCCTTCCACGCCCTTCAGGAAGTGATCGCGACTGATCCCGAAGCAGTCTGACAGGTTCTCAGCCACGGCTGCAGCTGTCTGCAGGTTCTTCTGCTGTGCGAGCCCTCCCAGCGGGGTCTCACCCCGCAGGGTCAACCCGTCATTAAGCCCGGTGATGGAATAACGCCTCATGGAACTGTTCGGAAAAATCTTTCCCAGGGTGCACATGTAACGTCTGTCGGCAAACATGATCGGAGCATTCACCTCCCCGGCTCTCCGGATGAATACCTCCCTGGTGTCATCCTGCGTCTCCCCTATTACAACCGGAACTCCTTCCTTGATTATCCCTGCCTTCTCACCGGCTACTGCCTCCAGTGTATTCCCGAGGAACTCCATGTGGTCATGCCCTATGTTCGTAATGACCGAGAGGACAGGTGTGATGATGTTTGTGGAATCCAGCCGGCCGCCCATCCCCACCTCAATGACCGCGACATCAACCTCCATCCCTGCAAACCAGTCAAAAGCCATTGCAACGGTCAGCTCGAAGAATGAAGGCCTGATCCTCTTGACAAGACTGTCATGCTGCCGAACAAAGCTGACAACCTCTTCCTCTGAAATCATAGTGCCGTTTATCCTTATCCGTTCCCTGAAATCCTTCAGGTGAGGGGAGGTGTAGAGTCCCGTCCTGAAACCGGCTTCCTGAAGAACAGACGCCGTCATATGCGAGACAGAACCCTTCCCGTTCGTACCTGCGACATGCACTGATCTGAACTTCCTGTGAGGATGGCCGAAATAACGGTCTAGCTCAAGGGTATTGTCAAGATTTCCCTTGTATGCAGGCTTGCCTACACGGTGATATGCCGGCAGCAGGCTGAAAAGATATTCGACGGTTTCCTGGTATGTCATGTTGATAACCTTGGCGCGGTTGTTCGCAAATTTACAAAAACCGCCTTTCAGCACGATACAGCACCGCTATCTTTGTCCCCGTGGTAAAATCTGCGCCGGAGGTTGTACCATTTAAACTTATCCTGTTATGGCGAGAAAGCAAAAACAAAAGAAGATTTTCATCCTGGACACCAACGTGTTACTGCATGATTACACATGCATCTACAACTTCGAGGAAAACGATGTGATAATTCCCATCGTAGTGCTGGAGGAGCTTGACAAGTTCAAGCGGGGCAATGACATGATCAACTTCCATGCACGTGAATTCACACGTGAACTAGACAAGATTGCCGGCGATATGATGCTCACAGGCAACATTCCGCTGGGCGAAAAGCTTGGAACCCTCCATATTGAGACCGGCAAACAGTTCTCCGAAAGAGTTTCCGAATCGTTCCCTGAAAGAACTCCGGATCACCGTATACTTGCAATTGCCGAGTATGTCACCCAGGAAAACAAGGACAAGGCTGTCGTCCTGATTACAAAAGACATCAACCTGAGAATGAAGGCGAAGTCTCTGGGTGTAAGGGCGGAGGACTACCAGAACGACAAGGTTGCCAACCTTGATGACCTGTACAAGGGTATTAGGATCATTGAGAATATTGATCATGATATCATAAACAAGCTTTATGAGCAGGCTGACGGAGTCCCTGCCTCCGAACTGAAGATAAAGGACACGGAGCCCGGGCATCATTTCTTCATCCTGCGCAACAGCAACTCCAGCGCACTGGCTCATTACAATCCTGCCACGAAGATGCTCGTAAGGGTGCTTAAACAGACCACCTACGGCATAGACCCGCGCAACGCCGAGCAGACCTTTGCCCTTGACGCGCTGTGCAATCCTGACATTCAGCTGATATCTCTGACCGGCAAGGCCGGAACAGGCAAGACGCTGCTTGCACTTGCCGCAGCGCTGCACCAGCACAAGCGATACAAGCAGATCTTCCTTGCCAGGCCCATTGTGCCGCTGGCCAACCGTGACCTGGGGTTCCTGCCGGGCGACGTGAAGGAAAAGATGGATCCGTACATGCAGCCGCTGTTTGACAACCTGACCGTAATAAAACACCGCTTCAGCGCCCAGAGCCCGGAATTCATCCGCATAAACGATATGATCAAAGATGAGAAGCTTGTGATTACCCCGCTGGCATATATCAGGGGACGAAGCCTTTCAAACATCTTCTTCATAGTTGACGAAGCGCAGAATCTTACCCCGCACGAAGTTAAGACAATCATCACCAGGGCCGGTGAAGGAACAAAAATGGTCTTTACCGGTGATATAGAACAGATTGACTCTCCCTATCTAGACTCAGGGTCTAACGGGCTGAGTTACCTCTCTGACAAGATGAAGGGGTTGGATCTCTTCGCACATGTGCACCTTGTCAAGGGCGAAAGAAGCTTCCTTGCAGAACTGGCGAGCAGGCTCCTTTAGAGCGGCTTTTTTGCTAATTTTGCATCCTGAACAGTAACAGTTTAGTTTTGAAGAGGAAAGTAGCGTTTCACACACTGGGATGCAAGCTGAATTTTGCCGAGACTTCTACCATCGCACGGACATTCCCCGGGGAGAAGTTCGAGAGGGTATCGCCTGACAGCCATGCCGATGTATATGTAATAAACACGTGTACCGTCACCGATGCGGCTGACCGTAAATGCCGACAGGCAGTCAGAAAATTCATCCATCGCAATCCCGATGCATTCATTGCTGTGGTGGGCTGTTATGCGCAGCTCAGGCAGGAAGAGGCAGCATCCATTGAAGGGGTTGACCTGGTTCTCGGCACATACGAAAAATTTGACGTCGCAAAATATATCGACTCCGTTCAGAAGCGCACCGCACCTGAAATCCACTCCTGCGAAAGCGTTGACACAGACGGATTCATGTCGTCATGGTCGGCCGGCGACCGTACCCGTTCATTCCTGAAGGTGCAGGACGGGTGTGACTATCATTGCTCCTACTGTACCGTTCCCCTTGCCAGGGGGAAGAGCAGAAATCCCCGTATAGGTGAGATTGTGGCAGAAGCAGAGAAGATTGTCGAAAGCGGAGTTAGGGAGATAGTCCTCACAGGTGTCAACGTCGGCGATTTCGGCAAAAGCACCGGTGAAACACTCATACAGCTTCTGGAAAGGCTCGTGAGGGTCAGCGGCCTGCAGAGGCTCAGGCTTTCTTCAATTGAGCCCAACCTGATTACCGACCCTGTCATTGACCTGATCGCCTCCGAAAAGGTATTGCTGCCTCATATTCACATGCCGCTTCAGAGTGGCAATGACAAAATCCTCGGACTGATGCGCCGCCGTTACCGCAGGGAGGTGTTTCATGACAGGGTCATGAAGATCAGGGAAAGGATTCCTGAGGCTGGCATCGGAGCAGACGTGATCGTGGGATTCCCCGGTGAGACGGAAGAGGACCATGCCGATACATTCGGTTTCCTCGAGAGCCTTCCTCTCTCCTACCTTCATGTTTTTGCGTTTTCTCCCCGCCCCGGCACGCCGGCAGCTGAACTGCCGGGACCGGTCAGCAAACATGATAAGGAGAGGCGCAGCAGGCAGCTTATCAGGCTTTCGGAGAGCCGGCGCATGCAGTTCATGCGAAGCGCCTCGGGACAGGTGCTTGAGGTGCTCTTCGAACAACGCGGTCAGGATTGCATGGTGGCCGGGCTGACCGGCAATTACATAAGAGTGCTGACACCCTGGATAAAAGGGCTGCCCGGCTCAGTCCGCCCTGTCAGGCTCACAACCGTCCGCGATGACGCATCAATGAACGGCGAACTTACTGAAACTCCAGTGCAATGAAACGTGCCGGATATTATCTGTTTGTAGTACTGAGCTACTTAATCACCCTCCTGCCGATGAGGGCACTTCACCTGCTCTCTGATCTGCTCTGGCCATTCTTCTACCATGTGGTCCGCTACCGCAGGAAGGTGGTTGAAAAAAACCTCCGGAACGCCTTTCCTGAAAAGAGCCGGAAAGAGCGGATAAAAATCGCAAAAGGGTTCTACAGGCACCTCACAGATATGATCGTTGAGACCCTCAAGGCCATGCACCTGACCCCTGACCAGATTAAAAAGCGTTTCAGGGTTACCGACACCTCCCTCACCGACAGGTTCTTCAGTGAGGGGCGGGATGTGGTGGCACTGGGCAGTCATTACAACAACTGGGAATGGTACTCTGCCCTGCAACTCTCCTCAAAACACAGAGTGATCACCATTTACAAGCCGCTAAAGAACAAGGACTTCGACCGCTACCTTTATAATATTAGGAAAAGGTTCGGGGTGTGGGTTACCCCGATGAATCATATTGCCAGGGACCTTGTCAAATGCCGTGGTGAGAAGATTCTTACAATGTCAGGGTTCATCGGTGACCAGACCCCGCCACCTGATGACAATGCCTTCTGGACCACCTTCCTGAACCAGGACACTGGATTTTACAGGGGTGCCGAAAAAGTGGCGGTTAAGTATGACATCCCGGTGATATTCATTAATATAGTTAAAAGGAAAAGGGGCTTTTACGAACTTGAATACAGCCTGATTTCGGAACACCCGCGCGATGAGGAGCCCAATGCAATTATAGCCCGTTATGCTTCCGGGCTGGAAGAGGTGATCCGCGAAAAGCCGGAATACTGGCTGTGGTCACACCGCCGGTGGAAACACAAAAGACCTCAGAAGAATGATTAAAACAGCTGTTGTAATACTTAACTGGAACGGAAAAAAATTCCTTGAACAGTTTCTGCCCGGGGTGGTGGAAAACACGCTGGCGCCTGATACTTCTGTGTTCGTTGCAGATAACGGCTCAGACGATGAATCAGTGCCCTGGGTCACTGAAAACCATCCCGAAGTACAGGTGATCAGGCTTGACGGCAATTACGGTTATGCAGGGGGCTACAACAGGGCCCTCAGCCAGATTGAGGCTGAATACTACATACTTCTGAATTCAGATGTGGAGGTTGAGCCGGGCTGGGCGGATAAACTCATCACCTTCATGGATATGCATCCAAATGTAGGGGCATGCCAGCCAAAGATCAGGTCTTATGCCAGCAGGAATTCATTCGAGTATGCAGGCGCTGCCGGAGGTTATATCGACAGGCTTGGATATCCCTTCTGCCGCGGCCGGATATTTGAAAACGTGGAGGAAGACCGGGGGCAATACAATGATACCCGGGAGATTTTCTGGGCATCGGGATCATGCATTGCAGTCAGGGGAGCCGCTTTTGACCAGTGCGACGGCTTTGACGAATCCTTCTTCCTCCACATGGAAGAGATAGACCTCTGCTGGAGGATGCAGAATGCAGGCTATACAGTATGCTACTTCCCCCACTCGGTTGTGTGGCACGTGGGTGGCGGCACACTCGGATACGGATCACCGTCAAAAATATATTACAACTTCAGGAACAGCCTGATAATGCTGGCCAAAAACCTTCCGGCCAGGCATCTCAGGAGAACCGTCTTCCTGCGCCAGGTGCTCGACGGCGCGGCAGCCGTGATGCTCCTCTTCAGTGAAGGCCGCCAGGCAGCATTTGCCGTGGCAAGGGCCCACAGGGATTTCCGCAGGCAAAAAACTGCCATCAGGACATTCAGAACCATCACCCCAAATCCGGGTATTTTCAATTCTCCCCACACCATGATGAACAAATACCTCCTTTTTGAGTATTATGTACGCAGAAGAAAAATCTTCTCTGAACTGAAGTGGACCTGAACAGAAAACAACAAATGGCAATATTCCTGACGGTGGTGCTGACCGTCTATATACTCGTGAACCTCTGGCTCTGGTTCAAGGGGCGCAGGGCTCTCTCCGGAGCCGGAATAAACACGGCATGGTACAGCGCAATTTTTGTCGCACTCGCATCAACATTCGTGATCGGCAAGTTTCTTGAACATTCATATACAAACCTGTTTACCGACATAATGAATCTTATCGGCGGGTTCTGGATGGGCTTCATGCTTTATGGCTTCCTCGCATGGCTGGCTGCAGACATCCTGCTGCTCCTGCAGAAACCGTTCCATCTGGTACCGGCAACCATGATAACCAAACTCAGACTGTGGCTGTTTGTCGGAATAACCTCCGCCACAATCCTGCTGATAATCATTGGGTTCATCAATGCAATCACCCCAGTGACAAAAAGATACACGATTGAGGTAAGCAAGAATTTCAACAGTGGAAGTGAGCCGCTGAAGATCGTGGCAGTGTCAGACATCCATCTGGGAAGCATCATCCGGAAACGGAGTATGAGGCACCTTTCCGAGATGATCAGGGACGAAAATCCTGACCTCGTTCTCTTCCTCGGAGACCTGCTTGACGGCAGTATCGGACCGGTGCTCCGCGGGGACCTCCTTTCGCACCTCTCGATCCCGGTACCGCGCTACGGGCTCTATGCAATTACAGGGAATCACGAATTCATGAGTGACCTTGGAAAGTCGATACCCTATATCGAAAGCAAAGGTATAACGGTTCTCATGGATGAGGTTGTCAGGCTTGACAACGGGGTTCAGCTGATCGGCCGAATTGACAGAACCGCATTGCACACTCCCGCCAGCAGCCGGAAATCCCTTGAGAAGCTGCTGGCGCAGGTTGACACTGCAGCCCCGGTGATCCTTCTTGATCACCAGCCGTATGATCTTTCGGCCCTGGCCGGCACACCGGTTGACATGCAACTGTCAGGCCACACTCACAACGGGCAGATGTGGCCGCTCAACATCATCACTGAGAGGATGTTCGAACTGAGTCACGGATACCGGGTCTTCGGAAAAACCCACGTAATAGTCTCCTCCGGTTTCGGGATATGGGGCCCGAGGATGAGGATCGGCACAAGGCCCGAGATACTGTCGGTCACACTTAAAGGGAGATCAGAGTAAGGGATAAACCTTTTCAAGCATTGTTCCCCTTGATCCCTTGACCAGTATCGTGTAGCCTTCAGGCTTCTCTGTCTTCAGCCATTCAGCAGCACCCTCCGAAGTCGCGAACAGTTCTGCATGCAAATCCCCGGCTGCAGCCCTGAACTGAGGTCCTACAAGTATAGCAGTTAAATTGCCAAGCTCTTTAAGCTGCCTGACCACTGCTGTATGACCCGGCACACTCTCACTGCCCAGCTCAAGCATATCACCGAGGATAACCATTTTCTTTGCCGCCTTCAGCGCTGCAAATGAGGCAATGGCCCTCTCCATGCTCGACGGATTGGCGTTGTAGGCATCACGGATCACGGTATTCCTTCCGGTCTCTGTCACCTGGGAGCGGTTGTTGGCCGGACGGTATGATGATACGGCATCGATAATTGCGTTTACGGGAACTTCAAAAAGCAGCCCTGTTGCCATTGCCGCCCTTACATTGTCAATATTGTACGAGCCGAAAAGGCCTGTTTGAAACCGGTGAACGGTTCCGTCAATCGCAGCATTGACACTTAAGAGCATCTCACCCTCTGCATCAGCTTTTGCTGCGAAGCTGTGACCGCCGGGAGCCGAGTATTTCTCAGTATGCCGCAGTGCGGAGGCCAGTTCACTCAGAACCGGGTTTTCGTCATTATAGATAACAGTGCCGCCGCTTGAGGCCAGCCACTGGTAAAGCTCCGATTTTGCTTTCCTGACATTCTCAAATGACCCGAATCCTTCAATATGCGCCGTTCCGATATTGGTGATTATACCGTGAGTCGGCATCGCCGTCGCGCAGAGTGCGTCAATCTCACCCATGTGGTTGGCGCCCATCTCCACAACAAGAAAAGCAGCATCGTCCGGGGCGCTTAGCAGTGTCAGCGGCACCCCGATATGGTTATTGAGGTTGCCCGTTGTGCTGTGAACCTTTCCCTTTCCTGAGAGTACCGCTGTTACGAGTTCCTTTGTTGTAGTCTTCCCGTTGGTGCCCGTGATGGCTATGACCGGCATCTGCAGCCTTCGCCTGTGAAACGCGGCAAGTTCCGTCATTGTCTGAAGGACATCCTCCACAACCACCATCCTTTCGCCTCTGAGTGACGGATCATCAACAACTGCTGCCAGCGCTCCTGCCTCCAGGGCTGCGCAGGCATGCCTGTTCCCGTCATGGGCAGGACCCTTAAGTGCGAAGAATATCTCACCCTTACGCACTGTTCTTGAATCAGTTGTTATACCTGCACAGTTGCGATACAGCCCGTATAATCTTTCAATCTCCATGGTACATCAGAAAAAAGCCCCATTATTATTCATAATGAGGCTATATTACATATTTTATTGATTACTCCTACAATCCTGTCGGACTTCCTACCCTGATCATTGCACACCTGAAACCAAGGTCGTCGCGTGATGCCTCCTGGTCAAGGAATCTGCGGGTTGAGGGATTCAGCCAGTAAGCCCTGTCCTTCCATGAACCGCCCTTGATGACCCTTGCCCTGTCATTGACGAGGGTCACGTAGTCATTGTCAACCTCGTTCTGTGAATACATCCGCTCAGTCTGGGGAAGGTCAGCGTTGCCTGACCACTCGAGGCTTGACGAAATGCTTGAAATAACGTCACCGTCAAGGTAGTTCCTGTAGTCTGACTTCTGGTAGTTGTACCTGTTAGCTACATCCTCAGGCTTCACCGTATCAATCTGGAGCCTGCCCAGCCTGTCCTTCTCCACAACGTCGCCGTTGGCGTCACGCCTCAGGTCGGTGAATACGTTGCCCCTGAAAGGGTTGAACATGTCAACATCCTCCGATGAGAGCGGACGGTAGACGTCCATAACCCATTCATTGACGTTTCCTGCCATGCAGTAGAGGCCGTAGTCATTGGGCCAGTATGACCTTACGTCAACGGTGATTGAACCGGCGTCGTTGAGATTGCCTGCAACACCCATCATATCACCGCGGCCGCGGACGAAGTTGGCCATGAATTCACCCCTGTATTTGGGGGCTGCATTGCGGACGTTGTGGCCGTCCCACGGATAGATTGCCCTTTCATATATCCTCTCCTCGAAGGTGTTACCCTTGAGTCCGTATGCTGCGAATTCCCATTCAGCTTCCGTCGGTAGGCGGTAGCGCGGCAGAAGTATTCCGTCCTCAAGGCGGACGCGCGGATGAAGTTCATCCACCCTCTGGCCTGCAACACCTTCATATTGCCCGGCAAGATAAGCTTCGGTATTGAAGTTGTTGGCTCCTGACTGCTCAACATTCGCATCCTGCCATTTGCTGTCAAGCAGAATCTGCTCGTTGACCCTGTCGGTACGCCATACGCAATAGTCGTTTGCCTGCAGCCAGCTTACACCCACCACCGGGTAGTTGTTAAAGGAGGGGTGACGGAAGTAATACTGCACATAAGGTTCGTTAAGACCAAGAGGGCTCCTCCACACAAGAGTGTCAGGAAGTGCGCGGCGGTGTACCTCCGGATAATCGCTGTATACCCTCCGGAGCCAGTAGAGATACTCACGGTAGTCGAGGTTGGTGATCTCAGTCTCATCCATATAGAAGGAAGAAACTGTTACCCTGCGCGGTGAGTTGTTCCAGTCAAACATTACATCCTGTTCAACCCGCCCCATCGTAAAGGTACCACCTTCAATCAGCACAAGATTCGGACCGGTGACCTGCTCCGAGGCCTCCCCTATCGGGTAGCCAAGATCATTGACATCACTCGATTTGGGATCCCTGTAGCTCCAGCCAGTAGTCGGAGATACATTATCCTGCTTCCCTCCCTTGCAGGAAAAGAGGAAGAGAGCAACAACTACAAAAACCGGTAAAGCTCTGAGTTTATACATAGCAATATAAGGTTTACTTGATTACTTTTTTAATGTTAAAATTGCGTTCATTTAGAAAACTCTGCACCAAAATAACTACAAAAGGGGCAACTTTATTATGTGCGCTGCACTACTTTTTTCAACATTTCCGAAACTGAACATAACCCCGGCTTTTACAATTGCGGTGCCCCCGATTGATGCATCTTTGCCGGCGACAATGTAACTGTATGATATCATGACCCTTAGTGACTGTGAGTCCCATCCGGCAGACCCTCCCGCAGAGGTGAAGCCGTCAGTAACGTGCCATACAAACAGCCCGCCGCAGAGCCCCCTGTATGAGGCCTCACTCCCTAAATAAATTTTCAGCCCGTCACCCTGGATCATGATCGCTGTTGACGGCATCAGGGTCAATTCTTTACCCCGTGGCGCCAGGGTAAGTCCACCGGCAAGCGTGAATAAACTGTTTATCCTGTTATATTCCGTGTCATCATCGCTGAGCGAAGGTCGGGTAAGGTGCATTACTGAAGCTCCTCCGTACCATTTTCCTGAGGCCACCGTGAAACCTGTTCCCAGATCGAAGCGGATCAGGGGTGACGGGGGAATGTATTCCGTTCCGCCGCCGGTGATGCCTCTGAAGGGATCGATATCGCCGGGAAGGATTACAGACCGGTCCCTGATTCCCCGCGTGATCAGTGATGCGGTGAGCCCGGCAGTGATAAAGGTTTCGCGCCCCGCGCGAAAATGGTATGCATATGAAGCACCGCCCCTGAGGTCGTTCATTATGTCGCCCAGCATGTCGTCAGAGACCCATATGCCGGCTCCGCCGTGAAGAGAGCTGTAATAGCCGTCCCAGGAAGCATAGACCGACTGCAGTCCGAAGCCGTTACCGGGAAGGAACGAAAAGGCTGAAATCTTCAGTGACTGGTTGCCGCCGACCCCGGCAAATGCAGGATTATACATGACATGCATGCCTGATACGGATCCGTACCATGTATCCTGGCCGCGGAGAGTCACCGCGGAGAGGACAAGCAGTGCCGCTGCAAGAGTCCTGTATCTGAGCTTCATGGTTATGATTCAGAATTATCAACGCTGCCGCCGGGCCATTATTTTATTCCCGGCACCGTCAATACGGGGCAAAGATAAGTGACTTGACTATCTTTGCGATGATGAGAATGAAAAGTCTTGCCATCTGCCTTCTTGTAGTGATGCATGCGGTGACCGTGTCTGTGAGAGGCCAGGATGCTTCCCCGGCATCAGCCGGAGCATCACAGGAGCGCCCGGCTTCCATGGTGCCGGCTATTGCTGCGGGGGACCCTGCTTCTGCCTCCGTGCTCGGAAGCGGCCGGTGGGTAAAGATTGCAGTAACAGGGGAAGGCATATACCGGCTCGACTATTCACGCCTCCGCGACATGGGCTTCACCGATCCCGCCTCGGCCGTCCTTTACGGCAACAACGCAGGCCAGCTCTCATTCCGGAACGACGGCACTGCACCGGATGACCTGAAAAAAATTGCGGTCCGTGCAGAAAAGGGGAGCGACGGCATCTTCAACGAAGGCGACTATCTTCTCTTCTATGCCGAAGGTACTCACAGGCGGGTGACAGATACCGGGTCAGGAGAGTACCGGTTCCTGAGACATCACTATTCAGATACCGCATGGTACTTCATCACCTCGCAGGCCGGAGGTGCACCCGCACTGAAGACTGAGACACCACCTGCTGCTGCACCCTCTTACCTGTCCACGGCAACTGATGTATTTATGAGACATGAAAAGGAAGATGTCAACCTCATCAGGTCAGGCAGAGAGTGGTACCAGCAGGTTACGTCCGGTACGCAGATCGGCATAGGACCCGGATTTACTGACCTTGTCACTTCGGAAAGGATAAGATATACTGTAAGGGTGGCCGGAAGGTCAGATACCGAAACCTCCTTTACACTGAGGCAGGGAAGTGACCCTGTCAGGACCATGACAGTTCCCCCGGTGACTATGACCGACCTCAACGGGGTCTATGCCGAAACTGTCACTGTGACCGATTCTGTACTTCCTTCTTCAGCAACGCCGGCGTTCTCCCTCACATTTTCGTCAGGAGGAAACATGGCGGCCACAGGTTACATCGACTATGCCGATTTCAGGGCCAGGGCATCCCTGGTATGGAGGGACAGGCTCCTCTTCATTCACGACAGCAGGTCTGTCGGCCCGGCAGCAGTGACCAGGTTCACGGTTCAGGGTTCCGCCTCACTGAAGGTATGGGATATTACCGATCCCTATGCTCCTCTTGAGATTCAGACAACCGCAGCCTCAGGAAACACTCTCTTTTATGCCGCCACCGACAGCCTGCGAAGATTCGTGGCCTTCACCCCGGCACAGGTTAGACAACCGCTGAGGAGCGTACAGGTAACGAATCAGAACCTGCACGCCCTGATACCTGCAGATATGGTAATAGTCACCCATCCGCTATTCAGACCTTATGCTGACAAGCTGGCAGCACTTCACCTTGCGGAGGACGGCATCACATCAATAATCGTTACCCCTGAACAGGTGTACAATGAATTCTCCGGCGGTATCCCCGATGCTGCAGCCATAAGGAATTTCGTCAGGATGATTCGCGACAGGGGCCGCAACGGCGGTCCCCCGCTTCGCTACCTTCTCCTCTTCGGTGACGGCTCCTACGAGAACATGACCCCGCCCCCTGGCAACAGCTCATTCATCCCAACATGGCAGTCAGTCAACTCAACAACCGGCGTCCTCTCATTTACCTCTGATGATTTCTACGGCCTGCTTGACGAAGGAGAGGGAGAGGCCGACGGTTTCCTCGACATCGGTATCGGAAGACTGCCGGCCTATGATACGACCTCTGCAGGAATCATGGTCAGGAAGATAACATCATACATACTCGATACCAACAGGGGTTCATGGCGTAACATTCTGTCACTCGTGGCCGACGACGAGGACTCCAACCTGCACATGTTTGATGCAGAAGGCCTTGCAGAAGCTGCCTCCGCAGCCGCACCTCCCCTGACAATTGATAAGATTTACCTTGATGCTTACAGGCAGGTTACGTCGGTCACGGGTGATTCATACCCCGACGCGTCAAAGGCCGTGGACGACAGGATGGCCGCCGGATGCCTGGTAATGAACTATGTGGGTCACGGTAACGAAACAGGCCTGGCACATGAAAGGGTTATCAGGACCGACAACATAAACTCGTGGAAGAACGGCACGATGCTGCCGCTTTTCATCACAGCCACATGTGAATTCTCAAGGTTTGACGATGTGGAGATCAGCAGGGCTGCCGGTACAATTGCTGCCAGGACCTCCGCCGGCGAAATGGTGCTTCTCAATCCCGACGGCGGAGGGATTGCACTTATGAGTACCACCAGGGTTGTCTACTCAGCGCCTAACTATACCCTTAACCGCGGTATCTTTGACTATGCATTCAGAACTGCCGCCGACGGGCATTCAATGAGACTCGGCGACATAATCAGGCAGGCAAAGGTCAGCTCCGGCACAGGGATGAACAAGCGCAACTTCCTGCTGCTGGGAGATCCTGCCCTCAGGCTTGCATGGCCCGTTACCGGGGAAGTAGTAACAGACAGCATCAACGGCGTACATGTTTCAATGCAGACTGACACCCTCAAGGCGCTTTCACTGATAACTGTGAGCGGTCACCTGGAGGACTATGAGGGGAATCTTATGACGGGTTTCAACGGTACTGTCGAGCCCACTGTATTTGACAAACCGGGGCATGTAAGCACGCTGGCAAATGACGGCGGTTCGCCTATGACCTTCCCGGTAACCGGAAATGTTCTCTTCAGGGGCAAAACAACCGTCACGGGAGGCCGGTTCAGCTTCTCATTCATTGTACCGCTTGACATCAACTACACATACGGAAACGGGTCAGTGAAATACTATGCCTGGAACGGCACCACCGACCTGAACGGCAGTTTCTCCGGCATAACGGTCGGAGGCTTCTCCGAGGCAGCATCGGATGACACCGAAGGGCCCCTTATCAGGCTTTTTATGAATGATACCCTCTTCAACGACGGCGGTGTGACTGACACATCACCCATATTGCTCGCCCTTCTGAATGACAGGTCAGGCATCAATGCCACCGGGACAGGTATCGGACATGATATAATCGCCTGGCTTGACGATGATATGTCTGGTGCTGTAGTTCTCAACAATCTCTTCAGGGCAGATATCGGGGTTCACAGTTCGGGCAGCCTCGCCTACCCCGTCGTTGTATCAGAAAAGGGTAAACATACTGTCTCCCTCAGGGCCTGGGATAACCTGAACAACCCGACGGTGGCCACCCTGAATTTTGTTGTTGAAACAAGTGGCAGTTTCAGGCTGACTGACCTGCTCGCTTTCCCGAACCCTGTGACTGAGGGAACGAACTTCACTGCCGGACACAACAGGCCGGGCACAGAGATCGGTCTTACAATTACCGTCTTCAGTTCTGACGGACGGATTGTGCGGGTGCTGAGGGACAAATTCCTGAGTGACGGATATGCCTTTCCTGACATCCACTGGGATGCATGTGATGAAAACGGCGGAAGGGTGGCACGGGGGCTCTATCTGTGGCGTACTGAGGCAGTTACTTCAGAGGGAGAAAAAACGTCAGCCACAGGCCGCTTCATCATTTTGTAAAACAACACAATAAGTAGCCCTTTTTTTTGTTTTATATTTGCACAAATTTGAATCAGGATATATATGAAAAACAAGACGCTGACTCTAAGCATTATACTTCTCTTTTTGATTTTTGTTTCACCGGTACGGGCACAGGTCGAAGATCCGTATAACGTTATCCAGACTGTTGTCCCGTTCCTGACGATTGCCCCCGACTCCAGAGCCGGGGCTCTTGGCGATGCAGGAGCTGCCACTTCGCCGGACCTCTACAGCATGCACTGGAACCCGGCAAAATATGCCTTTATCGACGGCAACGGCGGTTTCGGCATGTCATATTCACCGTGGCTGAGAGCCCTCGTGCCTGACATCAACCTGGCATACCTGACAGGTTATTACAGGGTCGACAGCAGGCAGGTACTTGCTGCAAGCCTTATGTATTCTTCTCTTGGCGAGATTCAGTTCACTGACGACTACGGCAACTACCAGCGCGACTACAACCCCAATGAGTTTTCGGTTGACGTCGCTTATTCACGCCTCTTCTCGGAACACTGGTCAGGAGGTGTTGCAATGAGATTCATCTATTCGAACATCACCGGCGGCATGACTGTCGGAACAACTGAAACAAAAGCAGGAATAGCATTTGCAGCCGACGCTTCGGCATACTATACAACCAAACTGAAACTGGGGAGCCGCGACGGGAACATCTCGGCGGGTGTCAATTTCTCGAACATAGGCTCCAAGATGAGCTACACCACCGATGTCGATCCCGACTTCATCCCGATGAACATGCGCCTGGGAACAACTTTCATGGTCAACCTCGACAGGTATAATGCCCTTGGCATTTCACTTGACGTGAACAAGCTTCTTGTTCCGACACCTCCGGTTTATGATGAGGATAGAAATATAATTGACGGGATGGATCCGAATGTTTCCGTGCCAGTGGCAATATTCCAGTCGTTCTACGATGCCCCCGGCGGCTTCAGTGAGGAGATGAAGGAATTCACCCAGTCGATAGGCGTGGAATACTGGTACAACCAGCAGTTCGCCCTGAGGGCCGGATACTTCAACGAGGCTGAAAGCAAGGGAAACAAGAAGTACTTCACCGTGGGAGCAGGATTCAGGCTGAGCGTTTTCTCACTTGACTTCTCTTATCTTGTTCCTGTAACACAGAACAACCCGCTTGCACGCACTCTGAGGTTCTCGCTCGGATTCGAGTTTGACTCCCTGCGCAATCTCAGCCAGAAGTAAAGTCAATAATGACACTGCACCAGAGGATAGGACAGGGCATCGATTTTCACCGCCTTGAGGAGGGTCGTGAACTGTGGCTTGGCGGTGTGCATATAAACTCACCGAAAGGCTGCGTTGCACACTCTGACGGTGATGTGCTCATCCATGCAATCTGTGACGCACTGCTGGGTGCAGCAGGCCTGAATGACATCGGGTTTCATTTCCCTGACACCTCGGCGGAATACAAGGGTATAGACAGCAAGATACTGCTGAAGCGTACTGTGGAAATGATTTCTGAAAAAGGTTACCGGATTATAAACATCGACAGCACCGTGTGCCTGGAGCTACCCAGGCTGGCACCCTATATTACCGCCATGCGCACAACAATGGCGTCTGTTGCGAACATCTCACCTGATGCCGTTGCGGTCAAGGCAACCACAACCGAGAAGATGGGTTTCACCGGCCGCGGCGAGGGGATCGTCGCAATTGCAGTATGCCTGTTGTCAGACCGGATTGCGGATAATATCTGAATTCAGTCCACAGTCTTCAGCCAGCAGTCAGCACTATGACTGCCGTCCCGATCCGCCGGCTGGCGGATACGGGATTGAGTCTCCTCCTTCGTCGGAGCCCCAAACTGGTACTGCCCGCTGGTACTGCTGACTGGTACTGCCCACTGACGACTTCGCTATTGCCTGCTGCCTATTGGCCACTGCCTGAAAATCTCATCCATGAGATTTTCATCTGCCTCCTCCGGCATGGTGACCACCAGCCCCGGAGTCCGTTCCATCTCCCTGGTAATTGCGGCAACAGCACCGCTGTTCCTGGCCCAGCTGCGGCGTGCGATGCCGTTGTTGACATCCCACAGGAGCATCGACCGTATGCGGCGGGTCACCTCGGTGGAGCCGTCCAGCACCATCCCGAATCCGCCGTTGATCACTTCTCCCCAGCCCACGCCTCCGCCGTTATGGACAGAGACCCATGTGGCACCGCGGAATGCATCGCCGATAACATTCTGAACTGCCATGTCTGCGGTGAAACGTGATCCGTCATAGATATTAGCCGTCTCCCTGAACGGAGAGTCAGTACCGGAAACATCATGATGATCACGGCCGATCACAATCGGACCGCCTATTACGCCTGACGCTATGGCCTCGTTGAAGGCGGTGGCTATCATGATCCTTCCCGGGGCATCGGCGTAAAGGATGCGTGCCTGCGATCCGACCACCAGCCTGTTCTGTCCCGCTTCACGGATCCAGTGAATGTTGTCAGACATCTGCTGACGTATGTCCTCTGGCGACTCCTTCATCAGCCGTTCAAGCGTGGCAGATGCGATTGCATCGCTCTTTTCCAGGTCGGCAGGATCACCTGAACAGCATACCCATCTGAACGGGCCGAAGCCATAGTCAAAACAGATGGGACCCATGATATCCTCCACGTAGGAAGGATAGCGGAAGCCGCCCGTGCCGTTGCCGATATCGGCCCCGGCGCGCGATGACTCCAGGAGGAAGGCGTTGCCGTAGTCAAAGAAATATGTGCCGTGAGCAGTATGTCTGTTGATTGCATCAACCTGCCGGCGCAGCGAGGCCTGCACCAGGCCGCGGAATCTTTCAGGATCCCCGGCCATAATAGTATTTGCCTCTTCAAAGCTTATTCCGGCCGGGTAATAGCCGCCGGCCCAGGGGTTATGCAGCGATGTCTGGTCTGAACCCAGGTCGGCCCACAGTCCCTCGTCGGCAAACCTTTCCCAAAGCTCAACTATGTTCCCGTGAAAGGCAAGTGAAACCACCTCTCCATCCCTGCAGGCCATGCGTACACGTTCAACAAGTACCGCCAGGCCTTCATATACCTCATCAACCCATCCCTGCGAATGTCGGGTTTTAATTGCCTTCGGGTTGACCTCGGCGATGACCGAAACCACTCCAGCAATGTTTCCTGCCTTGGGCTGTGCCCCTGACATGCCTCCAAGGCCTGAGGATATGAAAAGCCGGCTCTTCCGCTCTTCAGGCACAACAGGCTTCGCGCGGCGCGTTGCATTGAGAAGAGTGATTGTGGTGCCGTGGACTATACCCTGGGGACCTATGTACATATAGGAGCCGGCCGTCATCTGGCCGTACTGTGAGACACCAAGGGCATTGAATCTTTCCCAGTTATCCTGTGATGAGTAGTTCGGTATTACCATTCCATTGGTAACAACCACCCGCGGCGCTTCCCTGTGTGACGGGAACAGACCCAGCGGGTGACCGGAATACATCACGAGCGTCTGCTCGTCAGTCATCTCCGAAAGATATTTCATTGTCAGCCTGTACTGTGCCCAGTTCTGGAAGACTGCCCCGTTGCCTCCGTAGGTGATCAGCTCATGAGGATGCTGTGCCACTGCCGGATCAAGGTTATTCGTTATCATCAGCATGATGGCAGCCGCCTGAACCGACCGGTGCGGATATTCATCAAGGGGACGGGCCTTCATCTCATAGTCAGGCCTGTATCGGTACATGTAGATGCGTCCCCTTTCCCGCAGCTCGGCTGCAAACTCAGGTGCCAGCACAGCGTGCATCTGTTGCGGAAAATATCTCAGTGCGTTCCGGAGTGCGAGCTTCTTCTCCCCGGTTGTAAGAATATCACGGCGCCGTGGTGCATGGTTCACCGAAGGGTCCCATACCTTCGGTTCGGGCAGGTATGACGGGATACCCTCCCTGACCTGCGATTTGAAATCATTCATGATCCTGGATAAAATTCAGTTCTGTAAATATAATAAAACGCGAAGAGACGCCGTCCATAGCGCCTCTCCATATATCAATTACCTGATTTTACTTATACTGCCGTCCCGATCAGCCAGACGGCGGATCTTGGATTGAGCCTGCTCCTTTATCGCAGTCTCAAACTGCTGACTGCCGACTGTTACTGCCTCCCTTTACTTGCTCTCGCCGACGATCTCGTCGTCGACAAGTATGCGTCCGCAATATTCGCAGACGATGATCTTCTTCCTTGACCTGATGTCAAGCTGGCGCTGGGGAGGTATCTGGTTGAAGCAGCCGCCGCAGGCATCCCTTTTCACCGGCACCACTGCAAGGCCGTTGCGGGCGTTTGAACGGATGCGCTTGTATGCTGTCAGCAGCCTGTCTTCAATTTTTGTCTGAAGCTCGGATGACCTGTCAGCAAGCGTCTCCTCTTCCTTCTGCGTGTCACGCGTGATATCCTCCAGTTCAGCCTTCTTGCTCTCAAGGTCGCGCTTGCGCTCTTCCAGTGAAGTCTGCGCCTCTTCCATCACCTCCTTCTTCTCGGCCACCTGAGCAGTGAACTCACGGATCTTCTTGTTGCAGAGCTCTATCTCCAGCGTCTGGAATTCGATCTCCTTTGAAAGGGAGTCGTACTCACGGTTGTTGCGGACGTTGTTCTGCTGTTCCTCGTATTTTTTTATCAGTGCCTGTGAGGCAGTGATCTCGTTGTTCTTGCCGACAATGGATTTTTCCAGTTCCGCAACTTCGCTTTTCAGGTTGCCGATCCTGGTCTCGAGCCCTGCCACATCATCTTCAAGGTCCTGTACCTCGAGAGGCAGCTCCCCGCGGAGAGTGCGAATCTTATCTACTTCTGAGTCAACGAGCTGCAGTGAATAAAGTGCCCTCAGTTTCTCTTCTATTGTAAGTTCAGTTTCAGCTGATTTAGTCTGTTTTGTCATACCCGTAATAATTAATGGGATTTGTTTTTATTCCGGAAAACCGGAGTGCAAAGTTAGGAAATTTTTTCTGAATCAGGTTGTAGAGTATTTCCAAAGAGAATTTTTCGCTTTCATAATGTCCGATGTCAGCCACCAGCATCTCTTTTGGAGCTTCTGTGAAAGTATGGTATTTGATATCGCCTGTCAGGAATGCATCGGCGCCGGCGCGTGCGGCGCTGCTGATGAGGTGCGAGCCCGCACCTCCGCACACCGCCACCGTGGTGACGGTGCGCGCGGGGTCACCGCTGTAGCGGATGACGGGCAGGCCGGTCAGTGCCCGCAGCCGCTCCAGCAGCGCCGCACCTGCCAGCGGAGCCGGCAGGGTGCCTGTGGCACCCGCGCCGGCGCCCGTGTACTCATTCTCAAGTGCAATCAGATCCCACGCAACCTCCTCATACGGATGGGCAGCAAGCATCGCCCTGATACAGGCACCCTTCAGATGTGCAGGCAATACCACCTCTATCCGTACCTCAGGCTCGGTATGAAACTCCCCCACCCTGCCGGCAAACGGATCAGCCCCCTCACCGGCACGGTATGTCCCCTCTCCCCTGGCATTGAAGCTGCATGAGTCATAGTTCCCGATACTGCCGGCACCAGCTGCAAACAGGGCATCACGCACAACCCCGGCATGCGTCTCCGGTACAAAGGTCACAAGCTTCATCAGCACCCCCTGAAGGGGCTCAAGAACCTTGATCCCTTCAAGACCGATCTTCCCGGCCAGTATCCGGCTCACACCGCTGCCCAGGTTGTCAAAACTTGTATGCGCGGAATATACTGCAATATCATTCCTGAGTGCCGCAGCAACACATATCTCGCTGTTGCTTCCGTAAGCCAGCCTCTTCAGAGGCCTGAAAACAAGAGGATGATGCGAAAGCACCACTTCAAAGCCGCCGGCAACAGCCTCCTCAATCACCTCCGGGGTCACATCCACCGTAAGCAGCACGGATGAGACCACTGCAGCAGGATCTCCCACCTGCAGCCCGCTGTTATCATAATCTTCCTGGAATGACGGAGGTATAAGCCCCTCGAGCCACCTGACAAATTCTGATAGGGTAACAGCCATAAAATCAATTGATTTCGTCCCTGATCTCCACAAGTATGGCCCTGATATTGCGAAGGGTGTCTGCTATCTCCAGCCGGTAGTCGGCATCGTCGCGATTGTTCCTGAGGTATTTCTTTGCGCCGTCAAGGGTCATCCCCCTCTCCCTGAGGAGATGGTGGATCAGCTTCAGGTTCTTTATGTCTTCCTGCATGAAGAGCCTGTTCCCCTTATTGTTCTTTTTTGGCTTCAGTATATCAAACTCCTTTTCCCAGAAACGGATTGTGGAGACAGGTTCTGAAAACATCTCTGACACCTCCCCGATCTGGTAGAAGAGCTTCTCGACTTTCTTTTCCCTGTAAGGCATGATAAGCTAAATGAATCAGTCGAATGTCTGTCCGCTCTTGCCTGAAATCTCAAGCATCCTTTCGTATTCCTCAGGAGTGAGGTCATTGAAGTAATAGAGAGCCGGATTGACTGCATTCCCGTTCACATGTACCTCATAATGAAGGTGAGGTGCTGTTGAGAGACCCGTGCTGCCTACGAATCCGATAATATCTCCCCTCTTGACCTTTTGTCCTTCCCTGACATTGAACCTGTCAAGGTGTGCATAAACGGTCTGGTATCCGAACCCGTGATCAATTATCACATGGTTCCCGAGTTCGCGGCGGGCAGATTTAACCTCGCGGACAACACCGTTGCCCGTCGAATATACGTCGGTACCCGTGGGTGCGGTGAAATCCATCCCCGCATGGAACTTTGATATCTTGTAGATCGGGTGAATACGGTAGCCAAATCCGGAGGCGGTGCGCTTCAGATCCTTGTTGGAGACAGGCTGAATGGCAGGAATACTTCTCAGCATCTCCTCCTTCTCCTTCGCATAGGAAATAAGCTCGTCAAACGACTGAGACTGAACGTATATCTTCTTCCTGATGCCGTCAAGGCGCCTTGCAGTCTCAATTACCAGTTCTGAATTCGAAAATCCTTCAAGCTCCCCGTACCTGTTGACACCTCCTATACCACCCTCGCGGTATGAAGAGGGAACGGGCTCAGATTCAAAAATCGTCCTGTAAAGGTTATCATCCGTCTCCTGGAGGTGAGTCAGAACCTTCTCGACGTTTTCCATCTCCCTGTTCATCAGCTCGTACTGGAGGGTGAGCTGCGCTATCTCCCTCTTAAGGGCCTTATCCTTGGGAGAATCAAAAATGAAGGCAAAGATGAAACCGTATATTCCTGCGAGGAACAGGGATGCTACAAAATAGCCGAAAAGCCGGAGGAATGTCTGTCTGAGGCCCAGCCTGATCCTGTCAAAGCTGAGTGTCTCATGATTAAATTTGTACTTTGTCTTTGGCATCTTTCCGGATGGCAAACTGAATGCCCTGCAAACATAAGAAATAATAGGTAATATACAAAAACAGTCCCTAAGGCTGAAGCTGTTAATTTATCCTTAAAATTCCGGTCAGGGTTTGCTCAGGTAGTCGAGCATCATGTAATATTCCTCTTCTGTCAGGTTGTCCTGAAAATACCAGAGCGGATTCACATGTGCACCGAAAAGGTCAATCTGGTAATGGAGGTGAGGTCCCGTAGAGGTACCGGTATTGCCTGACAATCCGATAAAATCACCGCGTGATACCTTCTGTCCGCGGCGGACGTTGAATTCACTCAGGTGTCCGTAAATAGTCTGGTAGCCGTACCCGTGATCAATGACCACCTTTATTCCGAAGCCGTCATGCTGATTGCCGGAATAGGCCACAATACCTGCACCGGTGGCGTGTACCTCGGTGCCGATCGGGCATCGGAAGTCCTGCCCGAAATGCCAGCGGGGTGAACCGAGAACAGGATGCTTCTCCCTGAATTTCATGCCGTCGCCAAGCTTCATCGTCACATTGACCGGCCTAATATACGGCAGGTGTGCCCACATATCCTTCCATTCATCAGCCCGCGCTGTAATCTCGGTAAACGAGTTGTACTGGATGTTCGTCTGTGTCTTCAGATTGTCAAACTTCGACCTCACCCTGATCATGAGGTCAGAGTAAGTGAAGCCCGTCATATCTGCAGTCCTGTTGGTACCGCCAGCCCCACCCTGCGAGATATCAGCCGGAATGAGAGGCATGTCAAGCACTGCCCTGTAGGATGTGTTGTCAGAAGACCGCATCTCGGCAACTGCAGCTGAAGAACGGTCAATCTGCCTCTCAAGGAGAGTATAACGAAGTCTCAGTTCATCCACCTGCTGCTGCAGCAGCTCCTCCTTGGGGGAGCCGAACAGCCGGTGAAAAATCAAACTGTAGATAAGCGTAGCGGCTATTGAAAGAGAAAACCACAGTGCAAACCGGAGAAGCTTTTCACTCCCCTTCCGCCTGTGCTGCATGAACTGCAGGTTAGCATGATCAAAGACGTAATTCTTCCTTCTGAACATCAGCAGATCCTAGGATTCCCCCACCATTTTAAAATGACAATTCTGCAAACATAAAATATTTGATTTAATTTTACGCACCCGATTGAAAATAGTTTCAATCCGGGCCGGGAAGTTATTATGAAAGCAAACGAAATAAGAGAGGAATTCCTCAGTTTTTTCAGGTCAAAGGAACACAAAATCGTACCATCGGCACCGATGGTAATCAAGAATGATCCCACACTGATGTTCACCAATGCCGGGATGAACCAGTTCAAGGATATATTTCTGGGCAACCAGCCGGCAAAATATAAAAGGATAGCGAACTCACAGAAGTGCCTTCGTGTTTCCGGAAAGCATAATGATCTCGAGGAGGTGGGCCTTGACACCTATCACCATACGATGTTCGAGATGCTCGGGAACTGGTCATTCGGTGATTATTTCAAAAAGGAAGCTATAGAGTGGGCCTGGGAGTTTCTCACCGAGAGGCTTGGAGTGCCGCAGGAGCGCATTTACACGACAGTCTTTGAAGGAGACCCTGTTGAGGATGTTCCGCGTGACGACGAGGCAGCATCGCACTGGATGAAATGCTTCGCCAATCCTGAGAATCATATCATTGACGGATCGAAGAAAGACAACTTCTGGGAGATGGGTGAGACAGGTCCCTGCGGACCCTGTTCAGAAATACACGTTGATATACGCACTGACAGCGAACGGGCAGCAACACCCGGGCACCTGCTGGTGAACAAGGGGCATCCGCAGGTGATTGAAATATGGAATCTCGTGTTCATCCAGTACAACCGCCGTGCCGGCGGGGAACTGGAACTGCTTCCCGACAGGCACGTCGACACCGGCATGGGATTCGAGCGCCTCTGCATGGTTATCCAGCACAAACAGTCAAATTATGACACCGATGTGTTTCAGCCGCTCCTGGCAGCCTCAGCCGAGGTCACAGGCAAGCCCTATGGCCAGAAGAATGAATGGGACATTGCCCACCGCGTCATCGCAGACCACCTTCGTACAGTGGCCTTCTCCGTTGCTGACGGACAGCTCCCCTCGAACAACAGGGCCGGATACGTAATAAGGAGGATACTCCGCCGTGCAGTGAGATACGGATACACCTCGCTTGGCATGAATGAGCCTTTCATCTACAGGCTGCTGCCGGCGCTTGTCGAATCAATGGGCGGGCACTACCCCGAACTCCCTGCACAGCAGGACATTATTTCAAATGTTATCCGCGAGGAGGAACAGGCCTTCCTCAGGACTCTCGGCAAAGGACTAAGGATGATAGAAAGGCGCGTCGAGGCACTGAAACAGGAAGGTAAATCCCTTTTCCCCGGCACCGATGCATTTGAGCTGTTTGACACGTACGGTTTCCCCGTGGACCTCACCCAGCTTATCCTCCGGGAAAACGGGATGACCCTCGACGAGGAGGCCTTCAGGCACGAACTGAACGCCCAGAAGGAAAGATCAAGGGATGATGCGGCTGTGTCAGCCGGCGACTGGGTGGTCATATGGGAAACTGAAAGCACCCTGTTTACCGGTTATGACCGCACCGAGGACAGCGTTAGGATAGCACGCTACAGGAAAGTCACCGCCAGGGGGCGCGAAGCCGTTCAGCTTGTCTTTGACAAAACACCCTTCTATGCAGAATCGGGAGGCCAGGTAGGTGACAGGGGATACATCGAGGGCGGAGGTGAGAGGATCATGATCACAGACACTGTCAAGGAAAACAACCTTACAGTACATGTCGCATCCGCCGTTCCGGCAGATCCATCCGTAACCTTCCATGCTGCAGTCGATGCCGGTGCAAGGCAGGATACTGCCAACAACCACACTGCAACCCACCTGATGCACCACGCACTCAGGGAGGTGCTGGGAAAGCACGTCGAACAGAAGGGCTCACTCGTCACCCCGGAAAGACTGCGGTTCGACTTCAGCCACTTCCGCCAGGTCACCCCTGAAGAACTGGCCGCCGTGGAGGAGAAGGTAAACGAGATGATAATGCAGAATATTCCTTCCGAAGTGCATGACAATATCCCTGTGGAAGAGGCACTCTCAATGGGAGCCATGGCGCTCTTCGGCGAAAAGTACGGTGAAAGGGTAAGGGTGGTCTCGTTCGGCAATTCTGTAGAGCTGTGCGGTGGAACCCACGTTGACCGCACCTCCAGGATCGGACTGTTCAGGATCATTTCAGAAGGAGCAGTTGCTGCCGGCGTGAGAAGAATCGAGGCAGTGACAGGCAGAAAGGCTCTCAGCTATATCAATGAGAAACTGAAGATCCTTGATGAAATCACTGCCATGCTCCGCAGCACGGGTAACCCTGTTGTAAACATAACAAAACTCATGGCGGAAAATACCGCACTGAAAGGTACTGTCGAGAAGATGCAGATGGCAGCAGCAGCATCCGCCAGGAACGAACTGGCGTCACGGGCGGAGACCGCCGGCAATTGCCGTATCTATTCCGGCGTGATTGCAGAGACTCCGGCAGAGACACTCAAGAATATCGCCCACCAGATAAGACAGGCAGACTCCGCGGCTATCATCGTGATAGGGTCAGAGAATGAAGGTAAGGCGGCACTGGTGATAGGTCTTGGAGACACCGCAGCTGAACAGGCAAACCTCAACGCCGTGGAAATGATAAAGGCAGTTTCATCCCTGATAAACGGTGGCGGAGGCGGACAGCCTTTCCTGGCAACCGCCGGGGGAAAGCGGCCTGAAGGGCTGCACGAAGCTGTTGCAAAAGCAGTGGAGATGGCAAAAAAATCGCTAATCCAATAACAATACTGATGGAAGTAACCAGAACCTTTGACCTGATAGACCTGGGGTGTAAGGTCTGTCCGCGTGAGGTCATGTTCGGCGGAAAACACGGCAGCGAGTGGGTGACATACTCCACCGAGGCTGTGAGGGAAATGACCGACATGTTTTCGTGCGGGATGATGTCACTGGGCTATACCAGGGGTGACCATATCGCAACAATTTCGCCCAACAAGGCAGAATGGAATATTGTTGACCACGGCCTTGCCCAGGCCGGGATGATACACGTCCCTGTATATCCCACGATAGGCCATGAGGAATACTCCTACATACTGGATCATTCAGGATCCAAGGCGGTAATTGTTGGCAACAAGCAGATATATAATAAGATATCGGCAGTTGTCTCAAAAATACCGGCTATTGGGTCACTTTACTCCTTTGACCAGGTCAACGGTCTGATGACCGTTGATGAGATCATCGGGGAGGGAAGAAAAAACAGGGAGAAGTTCATGGGTGAACTGATCTCAATCAGGGACTCAATCAAGGCTTCTGACATTGTTACAATCATCTACACTTCAGGCACCACAGGTAATCCGAAGGGTGTAATGCTTTCTCACAATAACCTGGTCACCAATGCCATAGTGACAAGTACGGCGCATGAATTCGGCCTTGGCTACAGGGCTCTGAGCTTCCTGCCCCTTTGCCACGTCTATGAGCGGATGATGAATTACCACTTTCAGTATAAGGGGACCAGTATCTATTACCTTGAGAACATGGGCATCATTGCCGAGACCATGAGGGAGATAAGGCCTCATATCGCCAACACGGTGCCCCGCCTGCTTGAAAAGATTTATGACAATATTATAAACAAGGGGAAGAACCTGCCGTGGCTCAAAAAGCAGATATTCTTCTGGGCTGTAAACCTGGGGCTGAGGTTCAGGCTGACAGGCAATAACCGTTTTTACAGGTTCAGGCTTGGCATCGCCAGGAAACTGGTCTTCAACAAGTGGAAGGAGGCCCTGGGAGGCGAGCTCCGGGTCCTTGTCTCGGGAGGTGCTGCCCTGCAGTCGCGCCTTGAACGCATCTTCTGGGCTGCCGGCATACCTGTTCTCCAGGGTTATGGCCTGACGGAAACATCGCCGGTGATAGCCGTCAACCCTCTCCGCATACCTGACATCAAATTTGAAACCGTGGGGCCCATACTTGACGGAGTGGAGGTGAAGATTGCCGATGACGGCGAGATTCTCTGCAAGGGACCCAACATCATGATGGGTTATTACAGGGAGCCTGAGATGACAGCAGAGGTGATTGATGAGGAAGGGTGGTTCCACACCGGCGACATCGGGAGGATAGAAGACGGCAGGTTCCTCAGGATCACTGACCGGAAGAAGGAGATGTTCAAGCTCTCCGCAGGCAAGTATATCTCACCGCAGGTGATTGAAAACAGGCTGAAGGAATCATTCTTCATTGAACAGGCCATGGTAATAGGCGAAAATGAAAAGTTTGCAAGCGCCCTGGTCTCTCCGAACTTCACATTCCTGCACGACTGGTGCTCAATTCACAGGATCCAGTACCGTGACAATGCTGACCTCATCGAAATCCCCGAGGTGATTGAGAGGTTCGCCCGGGAGGTGCGGGAAGTGAACAAAAACCTTGGAGAGTTCGAACAGATAAAGCGGTTCAGGCTGGTGACGGAGGAGTGGACACCCCAGACGGGAGAGCTCTCACCCACCCTCAAGCTCAGGCGGAATATCCTCACTGACAGATACCGGAACATAATCAATGAGATATACTCCGTGAAGGAGAGAGGCAACGTTGTTGACAGGGTGGTTGACGTTATCCGCAACGGCGTCAGCGGGATCCTCAGGAACCTGCCGAAGTTCTGACCGGTGCCGGGCGCCCGGTGCGGCAAGCTTCCTTTATTTTTTATACCTTTGTACTCCGTTATGAAGAGGCTGTTACTCATACTCTCAACCGCCACCGTTACTGCCATGGCAATGATCCTGAACTCCTGTTCGGTACAGCCCTGCTACGAGGAGACCGATCCGGCCATGAACACCCTGCTGCTCGTCAGCGGTACCGGGGAGACAGCAAAGGCAGACTCACTGAGGGTTTATACATACAGGGAAACCGATACCCTTAAGTTCGTCAGTCTCAGGGGAGCCTCAGCCTTTTCCGTGCCGCTTGACCCTGCTGAAGACGAGTCGGTCTTTCTCATCACCCTCAACGGTGTTACCGATACCGCTGCAATACGTTACAACCGGAGGCCACACCTGGTATCACCCGAATGCGGTTACACAATAATCAGTGAAATAACCGGGCTGAACACCACCCACAACATAATTGACACCCTCATTATAGAGAATAAAAGCGTGAATCTCGATGGCCAGACGAACCTGCATCTTTTTTATTAGTCTCTTCCTGCTTGCAGGGACGGTGGCTTTTTCGCAGGACACCGTCACGGTACCGCTGCACATAAGGGCTGGCTTCGATGTATCCGGTCCGGTGATGAAGCTTGTAACCAACGATCTCATCAGTTACGGCATAACCGGATCGGCTGATATCAACTCCTCCCTCGCTGCAACAGCAGGTTTCAGGTATTCGTCCTTCAGCTCTTCGGAGGTGCTGTACGATTTCCGCAGCCGGGGTCTGAGCTTCACGGCAGGGGTCGACTACAACTTCATAAAGGCAAATGTATCACAGGGTAAATATTATGCAGGGATAGGAATAAGGTACGGGCTCAGCTTTTACAGCGAGGAAGCCTCCATGCTCAGGTATACAAATGTATGGGGCGCCGGCGAGGCATCAGTTCCCCTTGAACGGCACACCGGACATTTCATTGAGATCACGCCGGGGGTCAGAACCCAGTTGCTTCCCGGTGTGACTGTAGGCTGGAACCTATATATGAGACTTCTTATAAGTGCAGGTGCAGGCAGGGACCTTAAACCTGTCTGGATGCCGGGATACGGGCCCGGCACATCAGGAATGGCTACTGCCGCAGAGTATTTTATCTCAATTTCAATACCTTACAAGAAAATAAAGGTTTATATCAAACCAAAGGTCCGTGAATCAGATGAGGAGGAGCCTGAAGGTGAAAATACCGGCAGCACGAATGTAACGGGAACCTCAGGCTTCAGCAACCGTCTCTGATCCCTTTTTGCTGAATAACCACAATCCGGCAAAGGTCAGGAATCCGTTCACAAGCAGCAGTTCAAAGCCAAACCTGTAACCGTTGAAGAGCACCTCGGAGAAGTGACTCAGGAAATAGCAGATTCCCGGTGATATTATTGCTATCCAGGGTGTGTAGCGGTCCCTGACAGTTCTCTTCGTGAAGAGGCCGAAGGTATAGAGGCCCAGTAACGGACCGTAGGTATAACCGGCAATTGTAAACAGCTTGTCGATTATAGCCCTGTCATTCATCTGCCTGAAGATCAGGATGCAGATAAAGAAAATGATTGCAAAGGAGAAATGTACCGAATATCTTATCCTCGTCTTCCTGGCATTATCCATCTCAGTCTTCTTCTCCAGCCCAAGGAAATCAATGCTGAATGAAGTGGTCAGTGACGTCAGGGCTCCGTCGGCACTCGGAAAAGCTGCGGAGATAAGACCTATCAGGAAGACCACCCCTGCCGCAGGTCCAAGATACCTGAAGGCGATGGTCGGGAAAAGATCGTCAGTCATTGCAACTTTAATGTTCTCGGCGCTTGCATAGAAAACCAGGAATGCGCCAAGCACCAGGAACATGAAGACAACAAAAAGGTTAATCGTGCTGAAGGTGAACATGTTCTTCTGTGCATCCTTGAGATTCCTGATGCTCAGATTCTTCTGCATCATCTCCTGGTCAAGTCCCGTCATGGTGATTGTGATGAACATCCCGCTGAAGAACTGCTTGATGAAGTGGCGCGGATGATCCCAGTCGGTTATAACCATCCGTGACATATCACTGTTGAACAGGTCACCCAGAAGCTTGTGTACTGGAGCACCAAGTTCCCGGTGTATGTAATAAACCGAAAGAATCACTGCAAGCAGCATGAATGTTGTCTGAAGTGTGTCAGTCCAGATGATTGTCCGTATTCCGCCCTTGAGAGTGTAAATAATAATAAGTATAATAAATATCAGTACGTTGACCCAGAACGGGATGTTCCAGGCATCAAATACGAAAATCTGAAGAACGTTGATTACAAGGAACATGCGGAGGGAAGCACCAAGCACCCTCGAGAGGATGAAGAATCCTGCCCCTGTCTTGTATGACCAGAAGCCGAACCGCTGCTCCAGATAGCCGTATATGGATGTCAACTTAAGCCTGTAATATAGTGGCAGAAGGATCAGGGCGATGACGATGTAACCGAAGAAATATCCGAATGCCACCATCATGTAGGAGAACTGGGTCTCTCCCACCCAGCCGGGAACTGACATGAATGTCACACCCGAGAGTGAGGCTCCTATCATCCCGTAGGCTACCACAAACCAGGGCGAAACCTTGTTGCCGATGTAAAACGACTGGTGGTTTGCCTTGCGGGCTGTAATAAATGTGATAGCAAACAGCAGAAGTGTGTAAGCTATGAATATCAGAAGGATGAGTGTAGGTGTCATATCTCTTTAGGCAAGAATGCAAGATTAGTAAAAAGATCGCAGATAAAAGTAACTGACCTGTCAGGTTTACGGCAAATATTGAATTATTTTTGCCTCAAAGTCTCTGTATGTCGTCACGTTTTCCGTCAAAACTGCTCGAAGAGGCAGTGAATGAGTTTGCCTCGCTGCCGGGGATAGGCCGTAAGACCGCCTTCAGGCTGGTGATGCATATGCTTAGGCGTGACAGCTCTGAGGTTCGCCGGTTCGGTGAGACAGTCATCAGGCTCCGTGATGATGTGTGCTACTGCAGCATATGTCATGGCATCAGTGATACCCCGGTCTGCGGGATCTGCAGCGACGGATCGAGGGATGTGTCAGTCATCTGTGTGGTTGAGAGCGTTCAGGATGTCATGGCTGTTGAAAATACCAGGCAATTCAGGGGACTTTACCACGTCCTGGGAGGCATCATATCACCGGTTGACGGCGTCGGCCCGTCTGACCTGACAATCAACAGCCTGGAGGAGAGGGTGCGCAGCGGCGGGGTGAATGAGGTTATCCTTGCCCTCAGCACAACAATGGAGGGTGACACCACCAACTTTTACATCTACAAGAGGCTGTCAGGGTATGATGTCAGGGTCACCACGCTGGCACGCGGCGTTGCAATTGGCGATGTACTGGAATACACCGATGAAATCACCCTGGGGCAGTCTATTGTCAACCGCCGCCTTTTCTCACTCCCGTCACAGGGCTGACGGAGCTCCATTCTTTCTTCAATGTCATTTTTTTATTCTGAAAATCTTGCTTAATTTGATACAAATCAAATTTCATGGCAGACACATTTGAAAGGTTCTTTTCGGATGCATCGCAACTGATGAAGAAGTCGGCTATCAGGGAGATCCTGAAACTGACACAGAGGCCGGAGATGATCTCCTTCGCAGGGGGTCTCCCCTCACCTGACTCCTTCCCGATAGAAGACATAAAGAGGGTCACAGCCGAGGTGCTTGAACTTGAGGGCAAGGCTGCGCTCCAGTACGGCACTACCGAGGGTGACAACAAGCTTCGTGCCTTGCTGGCGGAACGCCATAAAAAGGACGGACTTGACCTCAGCCCGGAGAATATAATCATTACCACCGGTTCACAGCAGGCGCTGGATCTCTGCGGGAAGATATTCATCAACCGTGGTGACGTGGTCCTGGTAGGACTGCCGTCATATCTTGGAGGGCTCAACGCCTTCGCAAACTACGGAGCAGTGCTGAAGGGTATCCCTCTAGATGACCAGGGTATGCGTCCCGACCTGCTGGAAAAAAGAATAACAGAACTGAAAAAGGAAGGGAAGACAATAAAATTCATTTATATCATTCCTGATTTTCAGAATCCGACAGGTGTCACCCTTCCAAGGGCACGGCGCCTTGAAATTATCCGTATCGCCGAAAGGCATGACCTTCTGATAGTAGAGGACAGTCCATACCGCGATGTAAGGTTTGCAGGAACCCCGGAACCGCTTATGTCATCACTTGACACCCATGGCAGGGTTATGACTCTCAACACCTTCTCAAAGATACTTGCACCGGGATTCAGGCTGGCATGGGTTACAGGCCACAGGGATATAATTGACAAGATGGTCACGGCAAAACAGGCAGCCGATCTGTGTACCCCTCCGTTTGTTCAGAAGATCACTGCCCGGTATATCGAACAGGGACTCCTTGATGTCAACCTTAAAAAAACAATCGAACTCTATCGCCAGAGACGTGATTATATGCTGCAATGTTTCCGTGAACATATGCCGGAGGGGGTAAAATGGACCGAGCCTGACGGAGGGCTGTTCCTCTTTGTCACTCTGCCTCCTTCCATGGATGCCGCACGGCTGCTTGAGAAAGCCATCCGCCGTAATGTTGCCTTTGTCTGCGGATCAGTCTTCTACTGCAACAACGAAGGGCATAACACGATGCGCATCAACTTCTCCTTCTCAAACGAGAAAGAGACCTGCGAAGGGGTCAGGAGGCTGGCTGAGGTAATCAGGGAGGAGATGGTCACAGACTGAACTGATGGAGCTCTCGGTAGTCATTGTATCATACAATGTAAACGACTTCCTCCGCCGTGCCCTGCAGACGATCATTGCCGCAGCCGGGGACACGGAACATGAAATCATCGTTGTTGACAATAACTCTTCCGACGGGTCCCCCGGAATGGTCAGGAATGAATTTCCCGCGGTGAGGCTTATCATATCAGACCACAACGAAGGTTTTTCGGCGGCATGCAACAGGGGCATTGAGGCTTCGGCAGGCGATTATATCCTTATACTCAATCCTGATACCGAGACAGCCCCCGATGCCATTGAAAAGGCTCTGGGGTTCATGAGAACACATCCTGAGGCCGGGGCGGCCGGCGCCCGGATGACTGACGGCAGAGGCAGGTTCCTTCCCGAATCAAAACGGGGCTTCCCCTCACCCCTTACCTCACTCTTCAGGTTCACCGGCTTCGGAAAAATCTTTCCCCGTTCGGCGTTCTTCAACGCCTATTACCTGGGAAACAGACCTGAGAACGAGACCTGCCAGGCAGACATCCTCACCGGTGCCTTCATGCTGATCAGGAGGGAAGCCCTTGACCGGGCCGGCCTCTTTGATACAGACTTCTTCATGTACGGGGAGGATATTGACCTTAGCTGGCGTATCAGAAAAGCCGGTTACGTAAATTATTACCTCCATGACGTCCGGATAACGCATTTCAAGGGAATCAGTTCCGCATCAGAGAGGGAGGCGGCAGTGAGGCACTTCTGGGACGCCATGGTCATCTTTTCCGGAAAGCACCTGGAGAGAGGGTGGCACCTCCCGGTAAAGATCGGCGTGACGATACTGAAATGGCTTTCATTGACCCGTCTCTCAGCAGCCAGGCACATAAAAAAATGATCTCCCGGGTGAAAAAGGGGATGACCCGCTATAATCTTATCGCGATTTTTGAGTTATATTAGTTAATTTAAGAAACTTAATCAGGTTGATGAGAGGGGTTAAATACATTTTTTGTATAGTCCTTGCAGTGCATGTTGTATCTCTCACGGGTCAGTCAAGGAGTGACCTGAGAGAGCTTTTCGTCTCGGCAGAGGGAGATCTCCTCTTTGAGGATTATGCTGAAGCTCTTCCGAAATACATGAGCCTGCTTCAGATGTACCCTGAGAATTACAATCTTTATTTCCGTATCGGTCAGTGCTATCTCAACACACCCGGTGAGAAGGACAAGGCCATCCCTTGGCTGGAGACCGCTGCCGGGCATATGAACCATGATTACCGGAAAGGCAGGCTGCGTGAGTCAGGTGCACCGTACGATGCTCTCTATTTCCTTGCAAACGCCTATCGTATAGCCAATGATTTTGACAGGGCTCTGGAGACCTATGAGCTGTTTCTCAGGGATGTAGATACCGAAAAGTACGACACAGCCCTCGTCAGATTCCAGATGCAGACATGCAACAATGCACGGGAAATGATGAAAAAACCGGCCTTCCTGGTGGACAGGAACCTGGGGGGAGCCGTCAACGAACGGTTTTCCGAGTTCAACCCGGTGGTCTCTGCCGACGAAAAAACACTGATCTTCACACGTGAACTGCAGTTTTACGACGCCATTTTCTGGTCACAGAAGAACGGGGAAGAGTGGACCGAACCTGTAAACCTGACACCGCAGCTGGGAGTTGACCAGGATTACTATACCTCCTCACTGTCACCTGACGGGAAGACACTTCTTATGTACCGGGTTGACACCTATGACGGCAACATCTATATGAGCAGGCTGACAGGCAAAACCTGGAGTCCGGTGGAGAAGCTCAACGGCAATATCAATACCAGGTTCTGGGAGTCTCATGCCACAATGAGCAGTGACGGGAAGAAGATTTACTTTACCAGTAACAGGCGAGAGAGCATAGGCGGCCTGGATATCTTTGTATCAGCACGTGACAGCTCGGGCAACTGGGGCCCGGCGGTGAACCTCGGACCTGAGATCAATACGGTATACAATGAGGAAACCCCCTTCCTGGCCAACAATGACCGCACACTGTTCTTCAGCTCGCGCGGACATTTCAACATGGGAGGCTATGACATATTCCGGTCAGACCTTGATGAGAACGGAAATTGGACCACACCGGTCAACATCGGATACCCGGTCAACACAACTGATGATGACCTGTTTTTCACGCCCGTAGGCAGCGGCAGCAGAGGATATCACGCAAGGTTTGCCGATGACGGATTCGGAAAGATGGATCTGTTTGCGTGCGACATGTACTCTGAGGAACCTCCGCCTCTTACGGAGGAAAAGGAGATGGAGGCTGAAGCATTTGCTGACACTGTAAGCCTCGAGACTGTGCCGCCTGAGAAGGCCGACGTCTCGGCTTTCCTGAGACTTCTTTCCGACACGCTTGTAGTTGTATCATCAGCCGATCCGGTGACTGTGGAGCTTATAGCCGAGAATAACTCCCGGATTGAGGTTATGTTTTCCGAACGTGATTCACTTGTAAAAACTGAGCAATTCAGCATTTCTGATACTGCATTTGCCTATACGTTCAGGCCGGAAAGAGGAAACAATCTCCTTTCGTTAAAGCTGACAGACAGCTTCGGGAATGACACTTCAGTATCGGTTAAGGTAATACGGACCGAAGCCCCGGTACGGGCTGAAAAACCGCTGTACAATGAAATCCCGGTAAAACCGGCAACCGCTTCAGAAGTCACCGCATCTGCCGCAACAGCCACGGATGTTGCACAAAAGGCGAATGCTGCAACAATGGCGGATGCAGGCCCGGAAACGGATGCTGCAAGAGACGCGAATGCTTCAACAGCCCCTGATGAGATCGCCTCACCTGTGGCAGGTTCCGGTGATCGGGACGGGTCGTTGACAGGCACACCGGATCAGGGGAAAAGCTGCAGATGGCTATGGCTCCTTGCCGGAGCGGCATTGATCATCTTCTTCCTCTTATGGAGAAGAAAAAAGAAGAAAAAGGATGAAGAACAATAACATGATGACAATGAAAAGACTTGCCCTTTTACTGATCATTCTTTCTGCAGCGCTCGTTTGCAGATCGCAGGACAATATAAGGCTGCAGGAAGCTTTCTACGACGCTGAGTATTTCCTGATGAGGGGAGACTATGCGGATGCGCTGCCGTATTATCAGGGTATTCATGCTGCAATGCCTGAAAATGCCAGCATTGCATTCCGTATCGGACTCTGTTATCTGAACATCGAGGGCAGCAAAAACCTTGCAATAGAATACCTTGAAAAGGCATCACAGAACCTCACCGGTAAATACCGCGAGGGCTCCCTCCGACAGAATGAGGCTCCCTATGAAGCGCTCTTCTTCCTGGGTGATGCATACCGGATCAATTACATGTTTGAGAAGGCAAAGGATGCCTACACCCGTTATCGCCAGACACTGCTGCCGTCGGATGTTGAAAACCTGATGTTCATCGATCAGCAGATCGCCGCATGCAATAATGCTCCTTCCCTTATGGCAACTCCGGTCAGGTTTACGGTGGAGGATGTGGATGACATAATCAACGACGTGAATGACAATTTCTTCCCGGTAATGGCTCCCGACGGTAAGGCAATTGCCTACATGACTTCAATGAAATTCTATGATGCTATAATGTTCTCACGCTTCGTAAGGAACGAATGGACGGTACCGGTCAATATCACCCCGGAACTGCAGTCAGACGGTGATCATTATGTCTCATGCCTTGCTTCAGGCAACACAGTCATGCTGCTCTCCAAGGATGACAACATCAACAGCGACATCTGGATCAGCAAATATGACGGCACACGCTGGGAACCTGCCAGAAAGATGAAAAAGGAAATCAATACCAAATACTGGGAGGCTCACGGATTCATAACTGAAGACGGATCAACACTTGTCTTTGCAAGCGACAGACCAGGCGGATTCGGAGGGCTCGATCTGTATTTATCAAAACTTGGACCTGACGGCGAATGGGGCCTGCCCGTAAATATGGGTCCCGAAATAAACACTCCGTTCAATGAAGACAGGCCTTTCCTGATCAATGGAGGGAAAACCCTGTTCTTCGCATCCCAGGGGCACCGCAATATGGGAGGCTACGATATCTTCCGCAGTGACATTCAGTACAATGACCTCTGGAGCACGCCTGGAAATATAGGTTATCCGCTGAACACCCCTGATGACAACATCTTCTTTTGTCCGGCAGACAACGGAAAGACGGGCTATATTTCACTTACCGGCAGGGACGGCGGGGCCGGCCGCGCTGACATTTACCGCATAAGGTTCAAATAATGCCTTGCAACAGGGGGAGTATGCTGCAAAAGGATTAATTTTACAGTCAAACTGAATCATGGGAATAAGGGGTATAGTCTTTTTAACATTATTGCTCCTGTTTCTGCCGCTTAACGGTCAGAAAAAGAGTGAGCTGAAGGAGATCTGGATGGAGGCTGAATCTCATTACCTCTACGGTGAGTACGAACTTGCCAACCCCCTGTATCTCATGCTGAATGAACTCAAACCCGGCAACTACAACATAAAATACAAGATTGGCAACTGCTACCTCAACATATTTGATGAGAAACCGAAAGCCATTCCCTTCCTTGAGGAGGCAGTAAGAAGTACCAGTTACAACGCCAAAACAGGCAAACTAACGGAGATGCGTGCCCCGCTGGACGCCTACTTCTCACTCGCAAATGCCTACCGGATCACAAACAGTCTTGACAGCGCCCTCAGTACATACAGGTTCTTCCATCAGCTTATTGCCGAATCATCTGCCATGCAGAACGAAACGTTCGTCAACCAGCAGATACAGGCCTGTAATCTCGCCGCCGACCAGATGAAAAAACCGGTAAATGTGCTCATACAGCCTCTCAAGGAATATATCAACCAGGGCTCGGTCAATGACAGGCCGGTGGTAAGCTATGACGGAAACACCATGGCTTACACCGAAAGAAGAGGACTTGAAAGCGTGGTCTATGTCACCCGGAAAGAGGGAACCTCCTGGGGCATCCCTGTTGACATAACCCTTGAAGCATCAATGGGAACAGACTGCCATACAACCTCGCTCAACAGCGACGGAACTGAACTGTATCTTTTCAAGAATGACAATTACGACGGTAATATATATGTAACAAGATTCGCAGACGGCAGGTGGTCACCCGTTGAGAAACTAAACAGGAACATAAATACCCGGTACTATGAATCACATGCCGCTGTCTCTTCAGACGGGAAGAAGCTCTACTTCACCTCCAACCGTGAAGGGGGGTTTGGTGAGCTTGACCTGTGGGTCTCGGAAAAGGACGCAACCGGCGACTGGGGATTGCCGGTCAACCTCGGGAATGCTGTCAACACACCGTACAACGAGGAGACTCCCTTCATATCAGCTGACGGAAATACGCTCACATTCAGCTCAGAAGGCCACGGTTCAATGGGCGGTTACGATATTTTCACTTCGAAACTTGCAAACGGTCAATGGAGCAGTCCAGTCAATATAGGGTATCCTGTAAGCACCACCGATGACAACATTGCCTTTCAACCGTTCAACCAGGGCAATTCAGGCCTGTACTCAATAATGACAGAGTACAAGAAGAAGGAAATTGCACTCGTGACATTCAATCCGCCGCAGCCGGAAGAGAAGAGAGATACTGTCACAATCAGCTTCAACCCTGCCGACCTGCCCTATCTGACTGAGATTGACTCGTCGACACTCATTACCGACCTGGTCATCAGGGATGTAAGGGACACTGACCAGGAGATTGACCCTGACGTGCTTTATTATACTGTACAGGTGATGGCGCTCTACAACCCGGTTGACCCTGCATATTTTGAATATGCGGAGATCTCGGTATTCTACAACCCGGATGACCGCTTCTACCGGTACACAACAGGTAAATTCAATACCAAAGCCAGCGCCTACGAAGAAAAGGAGAGGCTGCTGAGACTCGGGTATCCCGATGACATTTTCGTGAAGAAAGTCTACAGGAATGATTCTGGAAAATGACGGTATCAGGCTCCGGGCAGTTGAGCCCGAAGACCTGGAACTGCTTTACCGCTGGGAAAATGACGAAACCAACTGGAAACAGAGCAATACCCTTGTTCCCTATTCCAGGTACATCCTTAAAAAATATATTGCAGGATCACGCAAAAGCATCTATGAGACAGGCCAGCTCAGGCTGATGGTTGACGTTCTGCCTGATGAACGGACCGTCGGGACCATAGACCTTTACGAGTTCGACCACTATCATAACCGGGCGGGCGTCGGTATCCTTATCGCCGATCCGGCCGACAGGAAAAAGGGATACGCTTCTGCCGCCCTTGAATGTCTTGTCAGCTACGCCTTTGAAACCATAGGTCTTCATCAGCTGTGGTGCAACATCCTGGAAAACAACCCGGAAAGCTTTAAGCTGTTCACAAACCACGGTTTTGTAATCTGCGGCAGCCGCAAGGAATGGGTCAGGATGAGCGGCGGCTATGAAACCGAACACCTCCTCCAGCTTATCAACCGCAAAAAATAAATACTGCCCAGGGGGTTGGGCAGTATTATTTTTCTCGCCGGCTTAAGAAAGAAGTACCATTGTCAGCCGGAGAGAGGAAACGGGGAATCTAAAAAACACTAATCCTTAAACTCCTCTGTTGTTCCGCTTGCGATACAAAACTATCCTGACCCCGCTTTTTGTGCAATACCCTTTAATGGGTATTTTTATATGATCCCATTTGAAGCAGCAAATATCAGCATATCCACCAGGTTGTTGGTACCGGTCTTCCTCATAATGTTCTTCCGGTGGGTATTGACCGTAAACTCACTGATATTTAACTCATAAGCAATTCTTCTGCTTGTCAACCCCCTCGAAATATGATAGATAATCTCCTGTTCCCTTTTGGAAATTACAGGACTGCCGCCTGCAACTCCCGGCATTTCCCTGAAAGGTCTTAATCCAAGCAGCGAAAATGTCACCTTTGTTCCACAGTGGACATGGGATATATCCCGTATCACAACAAGTTCATATATTCCGCCAACCGGATGAATATGCCTGGATATCGTCCTCGAAATCCGTGTATGCCGCCCGTTCTTCATCTTTGCCCTGTAAGTAAGGTAATAGGTAAAGTGACTGTGTGATTCCCCCGCAATATAATTCATCTCCCTGTTAAGCACCGTCTTTCCTATCTCAAAGACTGCCTTTCTGTCATCCGGATGGATTATCTCATAGATCTTGTTCAGGTCAAACTCTTCGGGATCATATCCAAGCACATTCTTTACATTGGGACTCATGTACAATATTCTCTGGGTTGAAAAGTCCGCAAATGCAAAAAACTGGTTGGAGTTATCCATAAGCTCCAGGGTCTGTTCATCTGGGGTAATCTCTCCCGTGAACGGCGGCCTTGATGAACTCCCGAAACTATTCCTCAGCAGGTTCACCCATGGAACGGCAGCGGATGGATAGTTATCCTGGTATTCAGAATCTTTCATGTCAATCTGATTTTCCTGTTTCCATAAAACTCAATATTCCGGCTTATTTATTATCCCTCATGTTCCGGTATTCGCCCCTGAAATAATTTATTTTCATGAGGTCATACCGCTGCTTCTGCACTTCAAACCTGGCAAGGAACTCCTCAAAATCCTTCTTCATTGCGGGTGTCCATCCCGTCTCGGCCACTGCAAAAGCGCGCGGGAAAGCCATGTATTCAAGATGAGACATGGTGGATATGTACTCGGTCCATACATTACCCTGCAGTCCCAGTATATATTTCTGCTCCTCAGGAGTGAGGTCTTCGGGTAAAGGTTCAAATGAATATACCCGCTCAAGTGGCAGGTAACCTCCAATACCCAGCGGTTCTCCCTGGGGTTCGCTCTGGTAGTAATCAAGATACATATGGGATGTGGGTGTCATTATCACGTCATGCTTCATCTTAGCAGCCTCGATGCCGCCCTTGATGCCGCGCCATGACATCACTGTCGCCCCCGGTGCCAGGCCACCCTCAAGGATCTCATCCCAACCTATTATCTTTTTTCCCTTTGCACTCAGATACTTTTCCATCCGGGTGACAAACCAGCTCTGAAGCTCATGCTCATCCTTCAGCCCCTCCTCCTTTATCCTCTTCTGGCATGCGGGGCAGTTCTCCCATCTCACCTTCGGACACTCGTCACCGCCAATATGTATGTACTCTGAGGGGAATATCTCAGCCACCTCATCAAGTACACCTTCCAGGAATGCAAATACTGTGTCTTTACCGGCGCAAAAGACATCGTCAAAGACACCCCACCGGGTCTGTACGTCAAGCTTGTTCCCAGTGCACGACAGCCAGGGATATGACGCAATTGCTGCCACAGCGTGACCGGGCATCTCAATCTCCGGTATGACTGTAATGAATCTGTCAGCTGCATATTTCACTATCTCCCTTGCCTGCTCCTGGGTGTAAAATCCCCCGTGGGGTATTCCGTCATAGGTGAATGGCGGCCGTCCGCCATGGCCGACCAGTGTCTCCTTCCTCTGCGAACCCACCTTCGCAAGTTCAGGGTACTTCTTTATTTCTATCCTCCAGCCCTGGTCATCTGTCAGATGCCAGTGAAAGACATTGAATTTATGGAGTGCCATGATATCAAGGTACCTCTTCACCTCATCCACAGTAAAAAAGTGACGGCAGACATCGAGGTGCATCCCGCGGTAGCTGAAACGGGGTGCATCTGTTATATGGCAGGCAGGCACTGAAGCGGCATCCTCGCCGGCCAGTCCTCCCTCAACCTCAACCTGCGGCGGAAGCAACTGTCTCAGCGTCTGCACACCACGGAACAGCCCCGCTGCTGAAGGCGATTTCAGGACGATATTCTTAGGAGTCACCCACAGTGTATATCCCTCAGTATTGTCAGAAGCGGTCGTGTCAATAACCATGACTATCCTGTTCCTTCCTTCACCTGACCCCTCTACCACCGGCAGTGGCACTGAGGCGCTCTTTCGAAGCATTTCTGAAAGGAAACCTGCGGCAAGGTTTGTCCCGTCACTGAGTGGAGAGACTGTCAGCTCAGTCTTCCCGTCAATGATAAAGCTCCCCTTGGCCATGACCAGTTCAGCCGGTTTCGGGATAATTGAATATTTTTCAGGCATATTCACCTCCTTTTTGCTGCAGCCGGTTACCGTCATTATAACCATCAGCGCTGCCATCGTCAATCTTGTCATATATCGTTGATTTTATCATTTTTCACGTTACGCTCCCTTCTCTTTGCCGCAAGCATTCCGCACGCGGCATCAATATCTGATCCTCTTGATTTCCTGACTGAAGCCCCGATACCTGAAGTTACAAGCTCATGCTTGAACCGCATCATCAAATCCGTCCCCGAACTGTGTGCCTCGTCCCCTGGCAGCGGATGGTAAGGAAGAAGATTCACCCTGATGCCGGTTCCTGCAAGCAGTCGCTTCAGTTCCCCGAGGTGTCTGTCAGAATCATTTTTACCGCTTATCATTACATAAGCTACCGTAAATCTTCTCTTCCGGCGGTTGTCATATTGCTTCAGGAGGCTCAGGGTTTCAGAAAAGGGCCAGCGTGCCTCGGCAGGTATCACTTCACGCCTTTCTTCGGGAAAGGGAGAATGGAGACTCAGGGTGATGTTGCATTCCGTCTCCTCAAGCAGTCTCATCACAGAAGGGGTCACCCCTACCGTAGAAACAGTCACCCTGCTTCTTCCCGCAGCCAGGCCCCACCCTGCAGTGAGTATCCGGCAGGCGCGTATAACCTCATTGATATTGTCACCCGGTTCGCCCATACCCATCAATACTATATGAGTTACCTTATGGGGTAAACTGATTACCTGGTTTACTATCTCGCCTGCCGTCAGGTCTCCTCCCCATCCGTTTCTTCCTGTGGCACAGAACCGGCAGCCCATGCGGCAACCCGACTGAACGGACACACACACTGTATGACGCCTGCCATCCGGCAGATATACTGTTTCATGGGTAAGGCTGCCGGGAGTAGTGAAAAGATACTTGACCGAACCGTCCGAAGATGACTCCGAGGCAATTGGGTCGGAGAGCCCCGTAACCGCCCTTTCCGATAAAATATGAAGGATTTTTAACGGGATATCGTTGATTTCTTCGAAGGAGTGTATACCTCTCCTGTAAATCCAGTAGAGCAGTCTGAGGGAATAACGCTCATCAATTCCCAGACTGCCGAGGAACTCCTCAATCTCCGACGGATCCGACCCCGCTACCCTCTTCTGGTTCATATAAGTTCCTGTACCCCTATAAAGATATCAAATTCCGGGTATCATGGATTTTTTTTCACATCTTTATCTTTAAATATTACAAAAAACAGCGCAAATCACCTGTCAGGATGGAAAAAGCTGAAGCAATAAGGAAATTCGGAACGGCCCCTGTCTACTTTACTGCTGTTTCAACCATCCTGGGGGCCATTTTATTCCTCCGATTCGGGTTTGCGGTAGGCACGCTCGGATTCTGGGGCACCCTGTTGCTTATCCTGATGGGGCACGCTGTTACAATTCCAACGGCACTGGCAATTTCAGAACTTGCCACCAATAAGAGGGTTGAAGGCGGCGGCGAATACTTCCTCATTTCCAGGTCATTCGGGCTTAATATCGGGGCCACCATAGGCATAGCCCTGTTTCTTTCACAGGCTATAAGCTTCGCCTTTTATATCATTGCCTTTACCGAGGCATTTGAATTTTTCTTCGATTTTATGGTTACGCGTCTGTCTGTGGTGGTGCCGAGGCAGGTTATAAGCCTGCCTGTGACTTTTATTCTTGGACTGATGATCCTCCGTAAGGGATCCGGTACCGGCGTAAGGATGCTTTATATTGTGGTTGCGGTGCTTTTCATAACCCTGCTGCTGTTTTTACTGGGCAGGCCTGCTGAAGGCAGCCTGGCACCAGGACAACTTCCTGTCGGGGATATACGCAACCTGGGTGATTTCTTCATTGTCTTTGCAATCTGTTTCCCGGCGTTTACAGGCATGACGGCCGGGGTGGGCCTGTCAGGCGACCTGCGCAATCCGGCCAGGGCCATTCCCCGGGGAACAATACTGGCCACCCTGACCGGTATAGTTGTATATATTTTTGTCATCTGGAAACTTGCTGTTTCCGCATCGCCGGAGGAGATGCTTGAAAATCAGCTGATAATGGGCAGAATTGCGATAGGTGGCGCTGTCATTGTTCCGCTTGGACTGGCAGCATCAACCCTCTCCTCGGCACTAGGTTCCATGCTTGTCGCCCCGCGGACACTTCAGGCCCTGGCGAAAGACACCTCCTTCCCCTCAGCGAGGATGAACAGGTGGCTTTCGGCATCAAGGAACAGTGACGGGGAGCCGGTGAACGCAACTCTTGTCACCCTGACGATCGCGTTTGTCTTCGTCGCCCTTGGCAATGTCAACGCCGTTGCAGAAATAATCTCAATGTTCTTCCTTGTAACCTATGGGTCCCTCTGCCTGATCTCATTCCTGAACCACTTCGGATCCTCTCCCTCTTACCGGCCATCATTCAGGTCAAAATGGTACCTTTCGCTCACGGGATTTGCGGTGGCAGTCCTGGTAATGTTCCGGATAAACACCCTCTATGCACTCACCGCAACGGTACTTATTGTCATACTGTATTCGTATATAAATCACTACCATAAGAGCAGAACCGGCCTTGAGTCCCTCTTTGCCAACGTCCTCTTCCAGATCAACCGTAACCTTCAGGTTTTCCTTCAGAAGTCAGAGAGCAGACGAAAGATCAGGGAATGGAGGCCCGGGGTTATCTGCATCTCGAAGGACTCCTTCAAGCGTGAAAGGGCATTCAGGCTTCTTAACTGGCTGTCATACAGCTACGGATTCGGCACCTACCTGCACCGGATTGAAGGCTATTACTCGAGGGTGACCAGCCAGCAGGCGAAAGAGGAACTGGAGAAGCTGATTGAACTGTATGAGACATCGCATAACCATGTTTACGTTGACACAATCATATCACCTTCTTACACATCTGCCATCGTTCAGGCAATACAGGTACCGGGAATATCCGGAATGGAGAACAACATGGTGGTTTTTGAATATGACAAGGAGAACCCGGAGAACCTGGGGGAGATCATCGAAAACATCAGGCTGATAAAGGCAGGCGATTTTGACATATGCCTGCTCGCCTCCGCCACCAAGGAGATGAACTTCAGCAAGGGGATACATGTATGGATCGACTTCAGCGAGCCTGAAAATGCAAGCCTTCTTATTCTTCTGAGTTTCATAATCGCAGGTCACCCTGACTGGAAGAAATCTTACATCAAGGTTTTCAGTACCTGCAAGCCGGGCCAGTCACATGATACACAGGTTGAATTGTCGCAGCTTATATCTTCCGGACGCCTCCCTATCACGGAAAATAATATCGGGATAATTGAGGTTTCACACGGCAGTTCGGTTAAGAGCCTGATAAATGAGCGGTCAGCCACTGCGGCGCTGGTCATGACCGGGTTCACGCCGGAGATGCTGAAGCACAACGGCGAAACAATCCTTGGCGGATATGACGGGGCAGGAACAATTCTCTTCGTGAATTCACAGTATCAGAAGGAGATAGTATAGAAGCAACAGAGGCCGCCCCCGTACGGGAAGGCAGCCTCTGTTATTATCTGTTTTGCAGGGTTATCAGTTGAGTCCCCTGTTCCTGAGAAGAGGCTCAATATCCGGCTTGCGGCCGCGGAAGTTTAACCACATCTGCTCGGCATCCATGGTTCCCATCTTCTCCAGTACGTTCTTCCTGAATGAAGTGGCGGTTGCCTGGTCAAAGATACCCTTCTCGCTGAATGCCTCGAAAGCATCATTGTCAAGGACTGCTGCCCATGTGTAGACATAGTAGCCTGCATCATAACCGTCAATCATATGAAGGAAGTAAGTGGACCTGTACCTTGGTTCAATCTCAGGGATCAGCCCTATCTTCTTCATAGTCTCCTTCTCGAACTGCTGCGTTTCAATCTGAACAGGTGCCTCAAGAGAATAGTACGCCATGTCAAGCAGCGAGGCAGCCATGACTTCCACATTGTCAAATCCCGTGTTGAAATAGCTGCTGTTCCTGATTTTATCAACCAGTGCCTGCGGGATTACCTCGCCTGTCTCCCAGTTCTTCGCGTACATCGCAAGCACTTCAGGCTGGGTAGCCCAGTGTTCCATTATCTGCGACGGCAGCTCAACTATATCCCATGCGACGGTAGTGGTTGAATAGGTGTTCTCCGAGAAGAGCCCCTGAAGACCGTGTCCGAACTCATGGAAGAGTGTCAGCACGTCATCCATGCTCAGAAGGGCGGGTTTGTCACCTGCCGGCGGGGTGAAGTTGCCCACGATTGTAACGACCGGTGTGATCTCCTTTCCGTCAACAACCTGGTGATCACGGTAGCTGCCGCACCATGCACCCTGACGCTTGCTCTCACGCGGGAAGAAGTCCATGTACAGCACACCCACATGGCTGCCGTCAGCCTCCTTCACCTCGAATGCCTGAGCATCGGGATGAGGAAGAGGGATATCATTTATACGGGTAAAGGTGATCCCGTAAAGCTTGTTGGCCACTGCAAAGGCTCCGTCACGGGCATTGTCAAGGCTGAAATAAGGCCTCAGCTCGTTTTCGTCCAGGTCATACTTTTCCTTGCGGAGTTTCTCGGCATAATACCACCAGTCCTGCGGTTCGATCTTGAAGTCGCCCCCTTCGGCATCAACCAGCTTCTGCATCTCATCGCGCTCACGTTTAGCCACAACCAGCGACCTTTCCAGAAGGTCATTCAGCAGGTTGAGTACATTGCCGGGTGTCTTTGCCATGCGGGTCTCAAGGACGATATCAGCGTGGGTTTTGTATCCCAGGAGTCTGGCCCTGTCTGCCCTGAGTCTTACTATATCGGCAAGTATTTTATTGTTGTCATACTGATCACCGTGGTTGCCGCGGTTCAGGTAGGCGTCATAGAGCTTTTTGCGCAGGTCACGAGTCTCTGCATACTGCAGGAAGGGAATCATGCTCGGCTTCTGGGTGGTGAATATCCACTTGCCCTCCATGCCTTCCCCTTTGGCTATCTCGGCAGCGGTGGTTATCACGCTTTCGGGCAGCCCTTTCAGGTCAGCCTCATTGTCAATTACAAGCCTGAAGCCGTTTGTCTCTGCCAGCACATTCTGGCTGAATTTGACCGTAAGCACCGAGAGCTCCTGGTTCATCTTCTTCAGTTTCTCCTGGTCTTCCGGATTGAGAAGGGCACCGTTGCGCACAAAGCTCCTGTAAAGGTTGTCAAGCAGGAAAAGCTCCTCAGCGCTCATCAGTGAGGAATCCCTTGCTTCCCATACTGTCTTTATACGGCCGAAAAGGTCAGCATTGAGGAGGACCTCGTCGCTGAATGCCGCAACCTTCGGAGCAATCTCCATTTGCAGCGCCTCAAGAGTGTCATTGGTGTTGGCGCTTGTCTGCGAATAAAATACACTGGCAACTTTTGTAAGCAGTTCATCAGCGCGGTCAAATTTAGCAATGGTATTCCCAAAGGTGGGAGCCTCCTCTGAGGATGTGATCTCCGCGATGTTCAGCCTTGCAAGGACAATGCCCGAGTCGATGGCAGGAAGGTAATCACCGTTGGTTATCTGATCAAAGGGGGGAACACCGAACGGGGTTTTCCATTCAGCGAAGAAGGGGTTGCCCTGCTCCTTCTTTTCAGTGTTGCACGACACAGCCACAACGGCGACTGTCATCATGAGGAAAAATACTCTTTTCACTTTAAGTTATTTTGTTTGATATGAATTTTAAGGCTCCAAAGTTAATTTTTTTAAGCAATTCATTCAATGACAAGCCATGCTGAAATTATTTCCCGATCACGAATCCGCGGCCCCAACGGAAAGTCCGGCAAAAAATTTTGTTGATAACTTGTTAAAGTTTGAAACATTTACCCCTTTCGCGGAGTATAAAGTGCAGTTGCATCGGTTAAATTTGATGCGGCCACCAGTAACCTCGCAAACAATTTTACAGGCGCCTATGAAAAAACATTTACCCGGAATAGTCTTGTCATCAATCACTTTTTGCCTGCTGATCATTTCACTGAGCAGTGTATCGGGACAGACAGGGGCCATCCAGCCCGAACAGGGAAAGTCTGCCGTTTCCGATTCAGTTGCGCGTAATCTTGCAGAAAAGATAAAAATCTATCCCATTCCCGTAAAGAGTGAGCTGATTGCTGACAATATTGACGGTGTCACGATGATCGAGATCTTTGATGTAACCGGGAACAAGTGCCTTAATGAGGTTTGCGACAACCACAACCAGGTTATCATAGAGGTATCACAGTTGCGCAAGGGCATTTATTTTATAAAGTTCATTTCGCCCCGCGCAACGATAATGAAAAGGTTTATAAAGGAATAACCGGCACGTTCTTTTTTTATACACTTACCGCCCTGGATCTTCCGGGCGGTTTTTTTTATGCCTGCCGGTTTCCGGGGAGACCTGCACCCTTGTGGGCCGGTCATTTCCCGGCAGTTTCGAGAACCATTCTGATCACATCGTTACCGACGGCATCAAACATTATTTCAATGTTCTCTGTGTATTCCGAATTGTGACTCATGATGGCGTCCTTGACAAGGAACGCCCTGTAATCATGATTCATCGCTCCGATGCAGGTTGCAAGAACGCACCCCACTGCACTCAGGCCGGTGAGGAACAGCGTATTGCAACCTTGCTCCTTCAGCACCTTGTCAAGATCTGTCTTGTTGAATCCGTCAGGGTATGTCTTGATCACCCTGGGATCATCAGGCCTGATCAGCACCGATTCGGGGAATTCGAAAATTTCGGTCCCCGGCTTCACACCGTATTCCTCCCCGTGATGGTAAATAAGAATCACAGGATACCCGTGAGCCCTGAACTGGGAGATGTAGTAGTTGATGTTGGCCATCGCACTTTCCCTTTCAGCGTCAGGGATCATTGGAAGAAAGGCGTTCTGAATATCTATTACCAGCAGCGCCGGCTTGACAGTATTTGCAGGTGTCTGCCCCTCTGAGGTCAGTGTTGCGGCACCCAGCAAAATCATCACCAGGAAAGAAATAATCTTTGCTTTCATTTGTTAACGGATTAGTATAGGATTAAATACCTGAAAACTTTATCCAAGTTATCAAATAGTTATTACATGGATGGTGATATGTGACCGGCTAAATCATCCGGATAAAATCATTCAGGGCATGTGCTATCTCGACAATCTTGCGGCAGTCAGTTATTTCAGGCCTGTCCTTCGGGGTATGGGTTACATCCTGGCTCTCCATGTTTTCAATGAACCACATTGAAGTAACTGCCACCGCCGGCACCCCGGACTGGACGAAGATACTGTGGTCACCCTGCGGCCACTGAGGACCTGTGGTTATTCCCGGGTAACGTGATATTGCTCTCTTTATCCTTGCTGAAAGGTTATCGGGAAGACCGAACTCTGAAAAGGCAGACATCCCCTCCCGGTAGCCGGCACCGTCGATATTGATGTCAAGGATCATCGATCTGAATTTCCCCTGGTTTGCCGCTATGTAATTCATCTGGCCGGGGACTGCATAATAATCCTCACCGTTGAATGCTACCAGTTCTACCTGCCTCGGTCCGTCATAATCCCTCAGCAGTTCCGCCAGCAGAAGGAGAGTCACCACTCCCGTGGCATTGTCGATGGCACCGGGGGTACCCTTTTTCGCGTCAATATGTGCCGAAACAACTATCCTGCCTGCATCTTCAGGTCCCCTTACCGCGATGATGTTGTATCCCTTGCCGGGTATCCGTTTTGACACTGATGTGAGTGAAACAGTGTTGCTGGCCAGGGGAAGGAGCCTCATCCCCTCCTCTTCTGTCATATAGACCGAAGGTATGTCGAAATCCCCGTCCTCGATGAGAGGGAACGGGTAGACGCCACCTGCGAGGGCTGAATTCCTCCCGGTTGCACTTATCACGGCTGCCGGCTTCCCCTTTTCAAGAAGCGATATAATCTTCTGATGCCCTTCGGGATTATAGAAGACGAAGTTCTTTGGCATAAGCTGTTCCCTTGCTATCTCACCGTGAAGCAGGATTATTTTTTCCTGCATATCTGCCTGCTCAAGCTCCGCTGTTGTTGAGGCTGTCAGCAATTGGGCACTGCCCTTGAAAGGGAGAGAGTACGGCCCGGTGAACACCTCAAAAGTCACCCCTTTGCACTCAAGGCTGGCGCCGCCGTCATGCCAGTCGATGGCATCAAATTCGGCTGCGGTGGTTCTCCATCCCAGGACCGACAGCTCCTTTTCAAGGAATGCAGTTGCCTGCCGGTTTCCTTCGCTGCCCACAGACCTTTCCCCGATCCTGTTGCACAGGACATCAAGACTGGAAAGGCTTTTACTGTAAAGATTCTCTTTCATGGCACTTCTGAAAAATATATCTCATCTGAAAATTGTCTCTTCCCGGCAGGGGGGATTATGCTCCAGACTATTCCTCCCTGTTCTTCATCTTCAACCTGTAGTAATTCTTAACCATTTTACCGAACTGCTTGTCTCTTCGCCGTTTCTCGGCTACAGTGGTGGAAAACCTCTCCTGTTCCTTAATCATTTTCAGGTAATTTTCATATGACTCCCTGTTGATCGAGCCTTTCTCCACTGCTTCAATGACAGCGCAACCCTGCTCGTTTATGTGGAGACAGTCCGGGAACCTGCATTTCCCGCCCAACTGGCTGATATCGCCGAAGGTGACGTTCAGCCCTTCGGCATCGTCCGTAAGGCCAAGTTCCTTCATTCCGGGAGTGTCGATGATGATTGCCCCGTTATCGAGGACAAAGAGTTCCCGGTGCTCGGTGACATGCTTCCCCTTGTTTGTGCAGCTGCTTATTTCTCCTGTCCTCAGGGCTTCCCTTCTAAGAAGAGAGTTAATGAGTGTGGATTTGCCAACGCCTGACGAACCGATAACGCAATATGTCCTGCCGCTCTGAATCAGTCCCATTAACTGGTCAGAACCTTCTCCCGTGACATTGCTGAGCAGAACATACTTCACCTGTCTGTCACGCTTTCCGAGGATCCTGACGGCTTCGCTGATCTCATCCCGGCTGACGAGGTCTGTCTTGCTGAGGATGAGGATCGGCTCGATACCTGCCGAGTAGCATATTGTGAGGTATCTCTCAAGCCTGTTTATGTTGAAGTTGTTGCTGACTGCCTGAATTATGAATGCACAGTCGATGTTGGCCGAGATGATCTGTATCTCACCGGGTTTGCCCACTGCCTGGCGGGCAAGCAGTGATTTCCTGGGGAGGATTGAATTGATTATTGCCTGGTCAGGACCGTACGGAGTTATGGTCACCCAGTCGCCCACTGCAGGAAAATCCTTCCTCGATGCTGCAGAATACCTCATGTTGCCGGTTATCTCAGCATCATAATCATTCACCCCGTCTGAAACTGCGTATCTTTCGCGGTGTTCCCGGATGATCCTGGCGATATGGGTGCCATCCGGCAGGTTGTTTTTTGTAAAACTTCTGATCTCCGGTGTAATTCCGAGCTCATCCAGGTCAGACTTATGTGATCCCATATTTACTGTTTCATTTCCGTATGCAAGATGCCGGCTGCCAGGTGTCTTGTATGCATCAAAAGTTCAGGCCCGCCGCAGGAACCGTGACCCGGAATGACTGTTCTGGCCTCCGGAAACCTCCGGATAATCCGTTCCACTGTTCTGGCATAGGAAGCCGTATCGCCGTCAGCAGTGTTCCCGAGATTGGGGCTATCAATGCTTTTGCAGATGCAGCCGGGGAAGAGGATATTTTCAGAAGCTATCCATATTACTATATTGTCCATGGAGTGTGCGGCCCCCGGGAAGTAACAGAGTATCTCTTTTTTCCCGGGATTCAGGATAAGGGAATCGATGAATCCCTGGTCCGGCACAGGAAGTCCTTTATCCCGTGCGATGTCACATGTCAGGCTGGCGGCGTATGACTTTATCTTCCTGCTTTTCAGGTAACCCAGTCCGCCCATGCAGTCTTCATGCCAGTGATTGGGGACAAACCCCTTTATCTTAAGTCCCATTTTCTTTTCCAGGAAGTCTACAAGTAATTCTGTCTGGGCGGTGTTCCAGGGAGTGTCAAAAAGATACGCCTTATGCCTGTCTGTGTATACCAGTCCGTTTGCTGATACCCTGCCGTAACCGGGCAACACTGCTGACGAAACATGGATGAGTGCATTTTCAGATATTCTTATGAGTTTCAGGTCTTCGGATATAAATATTGTATCCTGTGACCTGGCAGCCTGGCAGGCAAGCATAATGATTACAAACAGAAGGGACTTTTTCATTGCAGTCGCGGATTCGCAGGCCAAATTACAAAAAAGCCTCATTGGATGCGGCTTTATAATGGCAAATAAAGAGAGGCTGCCTCTGATGAGACAGCCCCTGAATGTTTACCTGAAACCAACCAAAGGAGATTTTTCATTATCTCTTTACATAAAGACGACCGAATTGCATTAAAGTTTACAATTTACAGGAAAATATTTTTCCCGTCACCGGACCGGTCTTCTTAATACCCTGACAGCCTTAGAGATCACCTGTCACGGTTTTCTTTTCTGCAGTTTGGGATGTAACTCCAGCAGGAGCGGCAGGGCGGCTGAACCGTACCACTGGTACATCTCTGCATCGAATATTCCGCTGGTGACTGTAGGGTCTCCCCTGACCAGTTCTTTTGCTTCGTCGACAGTCCTGACATCGAACAGAAACAGTCCGCGGTACTGGTTATCATTGCTTTCAAACGGGCCGGCTGCCACAAGCTTACCCTCTTCAGCAAGCCTGTCCATGTTTGAGAAATGTCCCGCAAACAGGCTGTCTCTTAATTCCTTATCTGTTATCTTCGACAGACCTGTTTTAAGGATCACAAGTACATATGTTTTCATGCCCAGGTCATCAGCACCCAGTTTTGCTGCCAGGGTCGAATCATATTCCGGGGTATTTATCTGAGCCCCTGCGGTTATTGCCAGCATGAGTAGCAACGAAGCGGCGATGGTTCTTTTCATACAGTCTTTTTACGGTGTCTGATGATTAAACAAATATTCACCTCATAAGTTTTCTGCAGCAAAATTACTTTTGGAAATTCAATTATATTTGCAGCCGCTATGCCGGTTGGTCATGGCGAGTCCGGAGAGATGCCAGAGTGGTCGATTGGGGCGGTCTCGAAAACCGTTGTCCGGGCAACTGGACCGAGGGTTCGAATCCCTCTCTCTCCGCAACTGACAATACAGGCCGTACTGCTGCAAGGCAGTACGGCTTCTGTTTTTCAGAGGTTCACCGAATGAGCTTGTTCATGAGGTGAAACAATGAAAACAGAAGTGCATGCGCCCCGCGCATCCCTGTATTGTAAGTTGCAGGTTCCCCTCCTGGGGATCACGATCCGCCAGCCGGCGGAGAGTAATCCCTCGTTGCTCCTTAATTCCACATTTATAATTATTTAGTGAATTTTCCTAAATGATCCCGATTAAAAAAGAGCAAAAAGCGGATCATTTTGCCGCCAGTTTTAAACACAAATTGTAACTTTAGTCAGCACTATGAAAACAGAAAATCAAATAAAGAATATCTGCTTATGAAAAGATCTCTACCCCTCATTACATTGCTGCCTGTAATACTGTTAACTGCATTTTCGGTGCAGCAGGTTTACTCACAGCCGCTCCTGGTTGAAAACTTCCAGTATGAAGTAGGAGACCTGCCTGTTAACCCAGCCTCCATATGGAATTCAGCAAACTCTGGTACTGCAGCAAAAGTTATAGATGAATCTCTTTCATATACAGATTATACTCTGTCAGGAAGTGGCAGGAGTATCACAATGAAGGATGGTTTGGACTATAGTACTTCTGTAGGCACAATCACTTCCGGAGCTGTATATGCAGCATTCCTGCTGAAGGTCTCCGCCACCACCACAACGGGAGATTATTTCTTCCACTTTACTCAGGGTGGAACAATTTTTAAAGGCAGACTCTGGCTTAAACAGGGTTCTGCAGCAGACAAATACCTTATCGGCATTGCCAAATCAGGTACCAGTCCTGCTGTACAGTTTACAACTGCTGAGTATACAACAGGGACAACAAACCTGATTGTGCTGAAGTATCTGTTCAATAGCGCGACAAACACTGATGATGAGGCAAGTATTTTTGTAGACCCTGTTGTCGGATCGGATGAACCGGCAACCCCCACCATCATAGCAGCAGATAACTCTACAACCGATGCCACACAAATTACATTGGTCGCATTGAGGCAGGGAGGATCAAGTTCTGCCCCTTCCGTAACCATTGATGCAATAAGAGTTGCAAACACATGGAACGATGCCGTAAACGCATCTATATCAGCTGATCTCACTCCTCCTGTTTTCTCCTATGGATTCCCGAAAGTTGTAAACATAAATACAACCCAGGCTGACCTGCAGGTAAGTATGGATGAGCCCGGGAAAGCTTACTACGTTGTAGTTCCTGACGGTTCAACCGCACCCACAGTGGCCGAGGTTGTCGCAGGAACAAACTACGGAATGGTGACACTGCTGACAAATGGTATCATAGATGTCACCGCAGGCGGCAGCACCTACAGCGCATCTCTGACCGGCCTGACCGACAAAACCAATTATGACATCTACGTCGTGGCTGAAGACGACGAGCCTACTCCAAACCGCCAGACTGAGACTGTCAAAGTGGACCTGTATACAGTCCGTCCGCCGGATGTGATCTTTAACGCCGATTTTCAGACCTCCGGCTCCCTGGCACCGTTCACGGCTGTGAGCATAACGGGAGACCAGGTCTGGGCACAGACAACAGGTTATGCGAAGATATCCGGATATGTATCAGGGACCAGTAATCCCAACCTTGACTACCTCATTTCCCCGGCAATCAACCTCGATGCATCAGAAACAAATATGCTTGGTTTCCGGACCATGTTGAATTATTCCGGCCCTGCGCTGAAGGTGCTCGTCTCATCCAACTTCAACGGCAACTATACTGTTACTGATGTCAATGCGGCAACATGGACAGATATTACATCAAACTTCAGCTTCTCGACAGGCAACTGGGAATCAGTGAATTCCGGCGAATTCAATCTGTCAGCCTTTACAGGAACCGTATATGTTGCATTCCTGTATGAATCAACTGCTGATGGAGCTGCCACATGGGAAGTAGATGACGTCAGAATTACCGGCTACCTGCTCGCGGGCTCTGACGCAACTCTCTCGGACCTGAAGGCAGACGGGGTCACCATACCATCATTTGACCCGGCAACCCTCACTTATGAGATGATCCTGGAACCTTCTGTGACTGCGGTACCGGTAGTGACATATACCCCAACAGACCCGGCAGCATCAGCTGTACTCACCAATGCAACAAACCTTTCCGGTGATGCTGAGGCCCGGACAACCACTGTGATAGTCACTGCCGCCGACGGTGTTACAACCCAGACCTATTCAATCATCTTTAACCCGATAATCGCTGTTGCAGACCTTGCCGCACTGCGTGCAGTTGCTGCAGAGAATTATACAAGGATTTACCAGGTGACAGGCGAGGTTGTGGTGTCAGGTATCAATGACTCGCAGAGACATCAGAAGTATATCCAGGACGCTTCTGCCGGAATACTTATTGACGATGCGGACGCAAAAATCACAACCACATACAGCGTCGGGGACGGAATCAAGGGACTCACCGGCACCCTTTTAGAGTACAATAAGCTGCTGGAGTTTATACCTTACCGTGACCCGGGTGCAGCCTCCTCGACCGGAAACACACTTACTCCCCAGGTGATCACAGTCGCAGAGTTTACCGGCAACCAGGAAACCTATGAATCTGAACTGGTGAAAATTATGGGTGTTAAGTTTACTGACGCCAATGGTACCGCCGTCTTCCAGGAAAAGAAAAACTACAGCATTAGCGTCGGCTCTGATGCGACAATACTCAGGACAATATTCCTGGGTACTGACCTGAACGGGAAGGTGATTCCCTACATGGCTGACGTAACCGGAATCGCTACCGTATACGCAGCGGATGCACAGCTCACACCGCGCAACTACGCTGACTTTGTTGTCTATTCATCAGATGCAACGCTGAGTGATCTGAAGGTAAGCGGAACCACTGTCACGGGATTTGCTTCAGGAACAATGACATATAACGTCTCACTCCCCTCGGGGACTACTGCCGTCCCGGCTGTAACCGCCACACCGGCCGAGGCCAACGCAACGGTTGTAATAACCCCGGCCAGCGCCCTGACAGGAGATGCTGCTGCCAGGACTACAACAGTCAAGGTCACCTCTCATGACCAGTCGGTGGTTAAAAACTACACCGTGGTCTTTTCGGTTGCAACAGGTATCGAGGATAATACCGGTGCTGCCTACAGGATTTATCCGGTGCCGGCCCGTGAGGAGCTTACCGCTTCCGGTCTCTCCGGGGTAACAATGATAGAAGTCTTTGACGTGACCGGCGACAAGGTGTCTGCCATCAGATGCGAGGGTGACAGCCTCGTTAATATTCCTGTCGGACACCTGCCAAGGGGTATTTACTTCGTCAGGCTTACCACAGAGAATGGTGCCGTGATGAAAAGATTTGTAAAGGAATAGCTTACTGATTCTCACCTTACATTGAGAAAGCCGTCCCGGAATTCCGGGGCGGCTTTCTGTTTGCATATCACTCCCCTTTAATCACAGATCCGGATTATGTAAATCACATTCCGGCAACATCCGCGGGCAGGTATTGAATTTTGAATTTAAAATTGCCAAATTTGCAGGCTATGTTTCGTTGGTTCCTGCACAGATCAGTCTGGTTGCTCGCCGCAGCAGCCACATTGGCCGGTCCCTCTTGCCGGCGTGTTCCTGATCCTCCGTCACCGGATGATACAGGGATATTCGCGGCATGCGTTACCCCGGGCACATCCTCCTCCCTAGATATAGTCAGCTTCAATGTTGAGGGATTTCCCAAGGCAGGATATACAAGTGTGACGGCGCTTTCGGCGCTTATAAAGACCATAAGCCCGGATATTGTCGCCTTGCAGGAAGTGGCATCCCAGGCTGATTTCAACCGGCTCGTAAAGCTGATGCCCGGCTGGACCGGCGTTTTCTACCCGGTCAGTAATGACGAATGGAACCTGGCTTACCTCGTTAAGGAGAGCGAAGTTGAAATTCTTCCCGGTACGGCCGTGACTCTTTTTGAGGATGACAGCCGTGCCTTCCCTCGGCCTCCGTTTGAAATAAAGGTAAAACACAGGGGATCCGGGAAGGAGATCCTGCTTATCAACCTGCACCTGAAATGCTGCGGGGGAGCAGAAAACGAGAGCAGCCGGCGGTCCGCATCGCAGCAGCTCAAGGATTACCTTGACGCAGAGCATCCGGATGAGGCGGTTGTGATGCTGGGTGATTATAATGACGAGATATCATCATCATACGCTGAGGAAAATCCGTTCATCAATTTCATCCAGGATGCATCAGGCTACAGATTTGCCGATATGGAAATTGCAAAGGGTAGCCAGCTGTGGTGGTCATACCCTTCCTGGCCGAGCCATTTGGACCACATACTTGTGACAGACGAACTATTTCCTGCAATTGACACCACGGTTGTATTGAAGGTAAGCCCCTGCTATCCTGAATATAATGAAGTCCTGTCAGACCACCGGCCGGTGGAAATAAAAATAAGACCAGAAGGAATCAGCCGTTAAACTGACGGTTAAACCTTACGAACGATTATAACGTAGACCGGGAAGTGGTCACTGTATCCTCCCTGCCAGACTGTTCCGACGAATGACCTTAAGGGATAACCCTTGTATTGTCCGTCCTTCTGTACAAGGAAGGTTGAATTGAATACCCGTGCTTGAGCCAGTTTATATGACGAGTAATCGTTACCAAGAAGTGAAGGGGTCATTATTATCTGGTCAAACAGGTTCATTCCGTCGCGGTAGTACAGTGATCCCACACCTTTCCGGAAGAGAGGGAACATTGCATTGTAAAGCTCTCCGTTGCGAAGTCTGTCCGGCTTGCCGGAAGCTCTCAGGTATTTCTGAAGGCTCTCATCCACCGGATCATCGTTAAGGTCGCCCATTACAAACACCTTTGCATTGCTGTCTTCGGCCATGAGGCTGTCAACAAGCCTGCGGGAGAGGGCTGCCGCAGCATTGCGGCGCGGACGTGATGTCACCTCTCCTCCTGAACGGGAAGGCCAGTGGCAAACGATGAAGTGCATGGGTTCACCGTCAAAAACTCCTGAGACAACAAGCTGATCGCGCGTAAAGACAGGCTCCCCTGACTCGTCAGTCAGCGCCAGTGAAGGACTGGCAGATCCAGTCACCCTGAAGAACCTGGGACGGTACATAAGTGCCACATCCACTCCGCGAAGGTCAGGAGAATCATAATGAACTATCTGGTAGTTTGACTCCTTCAGTAACGGATGGGCCGCAAGATCCTCGAGCACCTGCCGGTTCTCGATCTCCGAGACACCAAGCACCGCAGGGCCTCCGCTCCAGCCGTCATCTTCCCCTATCCTGGAGATAGCCAGGGCCATATTGTCAAGCTTTTCAAGATACCTGCTCCCGGTCCATTTATTCGGCCCTCCGGGAGTGAACTCCTCATCCAGTACACCAGGCGTGTCAATTGTATCAAACAGGTTCTCCAGGTTATAGAAGGCAATGAGCCCTGCCCTTACCTGCTGCTGTGCTTCCGCTGTGACTACTAAAGAGAGAAGCAGTGCAATAAATGTGATCTTCCGCATCATTTTCCGATCTGTGACGGCAAAGGTAATATATTTAGTCTTCTTCGTTTGTCTTTTGTCATTTCTTATAAAAACCTTATCTTTCAACCCTTTCTTTTAAAAATCTTATGAGACATAACAAACAGATTATCTTGGTTTTAGTTTTTATCCTCTCGTGTACCGGCATATTTGCGCAGCAGGGTACCGTAAGGGGATCCATATCCGGAAAGAGCAGCGGCACTCCGCTTTCAGGGGCAACCATAACAGACGCTTCCGGGAAGGAACTCGGTCGGTCAGGTGAGGACGGCACTTTCACAGTCACGGTAAATGAAGGCAGGCAGATGCTGTTTATCAATATGACTGACCATGAACAGGCAATCGTAAGCGTCACTGTGTCTGAAGGAGAAACAACCGATATTGGTCCGGTCCTGCTTCCCGAGATGGCTGCATTCATGATGGACCTTGGGTCTGTTGCAACGATGGAAGGCTTCTCGGAGGACGGTTTCGAGACGCAGTCCATCCAGGGTGTGCTTAGTTCCTCTGCAGATATCTACATGAGCACGGCAGCCTATACTTTCGGACAGGCAATGTTCAGGTCAAGGGGATATGACAACAACTACCAGAATGTCAGCCTGAACGGCTTCGTCCTTAACGATATTGAGTCAGGCGCTCCATACTGGTCAAACTGGGGCGGACTGAATGATGTGATGCGCAGCTCCATGGTCAGCTCCGGTCCCGAACCGATCGGTTTTCTCTTTGAACCGGTGGGAGGTGCCACCCGGATCAACACCAGGGCTTCCGAATACCGGTCAGGCATCCGGGCCATCTATTCGCGCTCCAACCGTACATACCCCAACAGGGCTATGCTCACTTACAGTACAGGACTCCTTAAGAATAACTGGGCATTTACCGGCAGCTACTCCAGGCGCTGGGGCATCCGCGGCTATGAAGAGGGAACATTCTATAACGCCAACTCGTTCTTTCTTGCCGTGGAGAAAAAGTTCAACAGCCGGCACAGCCTTAACCTTACAGCCCTTGACGCGCTTTATGAAAGAGGTGTCGGAGGAGGATCAACCCAGGAAGCCTATGACCTTGCCGGAAGCAACTATTATAATCCATACTGGGGCTACCAGGACGGTGAGGTGCGCAGCGCCCGGGTCAGAAGCAACAACAAGCCCCTTGTGACACTTGCACATACCTGGAAACCTTCGGAAAAACTGGATGTCCAGACCACTGCCGGTTACTGGTTCGGCAAAAGCGGCTATACGGCTCTGAACTGGTATGATGTTCTCGATCCCAGACCTGACTATTACCGTAAGCTTCCCAGTTATTACTATGATGTAACAGACCGTGAAGCGATCATCCAGGCATGGAAGTCGGACCCTTCCGTAAGCCAGATAGACTGGGACCATTTTTATTTTGCCAACAGGAAGAATATATATACAGTGTATAACGAAGGCGGGATCGAAGGAAATAATTTTTCCGGGAACCGTTCAAAATATATCGTTGAAGACCGTCGCAATGACCTTTCACAGTTCCAGCTAAACAGCAGGGCTTCGTGGAACCTCACGGGCAACCTTAATATTACCGGGGGCCTACTGATAGACATATACCGCGGACATAACTTCAGCGTTGTCAGTGACCTGCTTGGGGGCGACTACTGGCTTGACGTCGACCAGTTTGCCGAAAGGGATTATCCCGATAATCCTGAAGCCTACCAGAATGACCTCAACAATCCGGATAACGCGGTAACCGAGGGCGAAACATTCGGCAACAGCTATTATGCTTTCCAGAGGGGAGCTACGCTGTGGGGCACCGGAACCTATACCGGGAACCGCTACAGGCTGTACCTCAGCGCACACACACGGTATACCTCGATGTGGCGCGAGGGTCTCATGCGCAAGGGCCTTTTTCCGGACAACTCCTTCGGGAACTCGGAAAAGCTCGACTTTCCCACGTGGGGAGTAAAGGCAGGAGGCGATTACCGTTTCACCGGCCGTCATATGATACTCTTCAATGCCCTTTTCACCACGAATCCTCCCCTCTTCAGGAACAGCTTCCTTTCACCGCGTACCAGGAACACTGTGACTCCTGAACTGAGGGAAGAGACGATATTCTCGGGTGACCTGAGCTATGTGCTGCGCTCTCCGGTTCTGACAGGAAGAATTACCGCCTACTATACCCGTTTCATGAACCAGACCGAGGTTACAAGCTTCTATCATGATGAGTGGAAAACACTGGTCAACTATGCCATGACAGGCATTGACAAGGAGAACTACGGCATTGAAGCCGGTGCTGAAATAGGCATCACCTCTGAACTCACGGTCAATGCCGTGGCATCGGTCGGACAGTTCCTGTGGATATCCAATCCGAGGATTACTATCACCCAGGACAACAACAGTCAGGTCCTGAGCAATGAGGAGGTGTGGATACAGTATTTCAGGCAGAGCGGCACCCCGCAGACTGCACTTGCACTTGGTGCGGAATATAACTCCTCCAGGTTCTGGTGGGCCGGAATAACCGGGAGCTGGTATGATGATATATACCTCGACTTCAACCCGGTGACCCGCACCAGGGATGACAGCGGTTATTACCCTTACTGGGATTACCAGCAGAAGGCTGCCCCGGGATTCCTGATTGACATCTTCGCCGGAAAATCATGGAGGATTGACGATGTTTACATAAACCTGAGTGCAAATCTCAGCAACATTCTCAATAACAGGTCAATGATAACCGGCGGATATGAACAGTACCGCTATGATCCCGGAAGACCTGAGCTGTTCCAGCCGCGCGTATACTACGCCAACGGCTTCAACTACTTCATCAATCTAAGCATCAGGTTTTAAAATGAAGGAGGAACAGATCATGAAGAAAATCAGAAATATATTCATACTTGCAGCAGTTTCGGCAGCACTTCTTTTCTCAGTATCATGCACCGACAATAATGAAACACCGCCTCCTGTTGAAGAGTTCGTACCAGGGGAAACAGTGACTGTGCAGCAGGTAAAGGCACTGTATGCTGACCAGCTTGCAATCTCAGACTATACAAAACGGAATCCGGTTGAAATTGAGAACGACTGGTCCCTTCGGGGAATAATTACGGCCAGTGACAAGAAAGACGGCAATTTCTACAAGGAAGCCTTTATCGAGGATGCCACAGGGGGCCTCAGACTCCTTTTTGAAGCCAACAGCGGGCTTTATATCGGTGATTCAGTCATTGTCAACCTTAAAGGTCTCTGGCTGGGCGACTACGGAAATTTCTGGCAGCTGGGAGGAACACCGTACTTCCAGGAAGACGGAACAGTACGCGTCGGAGGAATGAATATGGACAGGCAATGCCTGAAACTCTCAATCGGCAACCCCACTTATCCCTCAGTACTGACAGTCACCCAGGCAAAAAGCAGTGCTTACCTGGGGCGCCTTGTGAAGCTTGACGGAGTCCAGTTCACGGATGCCATGACAGGTCTGACCTGGGCAAATGCAGAGGAAATGGTAACCGAAAACAGAACGCTCGAAGACTGCAACGACAAAACACTGATAGTCCGGACTAGCGGTTACTCGTCAGCTGCAGGAAAGGTTCTGCCTTCAGGCAACGGTTCAATTACAGGCATCGTTACAATCTTCAACGGCACATACCAGTTCCTGGTTCGTGATTTTGACGAGGTGAACATGACAGGCACCCGTTGCGGCGTTGTCGATCAGCCACTGGGTACTCCTGTTGAAACGCTCAGCGAGAATTTCGACAGCTTCGGCGACAATGACGATATCTACATTACCGGGTGGCAGAATATTGCCACTGCCGGCGGCCGCATATGGCTCGCCAAGGTCTTCAGCGGCAACAGCTATGCCCAGGCTACAGGATACAACTCTAACCTTACGTCCATGGTAACCTGGCTGATCACCAGGCCGGTGAACATCTCGACCCAGAAGATCCTTTCCTTCCAGACCGCCAAGGCATACTGGGCGCACACCGGGACAAACTTCCCGATGGAGGTACTGATCTCCACTGACTATAACGGCAATAATATTTCATCAGCCACCTGGACTCCCGTTGACGCCGTGCTGGCAAAACAGAGTGATCCGGACCATACCTTCATCAACTCCGGTAATGTGAACCTTCCTGTTGCCGCAGGCAAATCTGCAGTGATTGCCTTCAGATACACAGGAAGCAATACTGAGAGTACGACGTACCGCATTGACAATATAGCTGTCTCGGCAGCCCGATAATACCATACAATAAAATGACTATCAAATCTATAACCAGACTCTGGATTGCAGCATCAATTTTAATTGCCGCTTCGTGCAGCAGGGAACCCGTACCACCGCCCGAACCGGTGATTGACCACATTACCGTAAAACAGCTTCGTGAAATGTTCGAAGACGGCATCACGAAAATCGATACTAACGTTTATATCCAGGGCATTATTACCCTCACCCCTGAGCTGGGGAACATCCCATCCTTTGTGGCATACCTGCAGGATTCCACTGCCGGGATCTGCCTGACTGTCACCGGGAACAACACATTCTCACGCGATTCAGAGGTAAAAATACTGTGCCGCGGGGCCTCCTTCACTGAATACAACGGATTGCTGCAGTTTGGTGACATAAGTATTGCTGACCAGACAACCGTGGTGAACCTGACTCCTCCCGCAACGGAACCAAAAACAGTGACGATAGAAGATATTCTTGCCGGCAAACACCAGGCAGAGTATGTCAGGATTGACAACGTGCAGTTCTCCGAGCCAGGAACCTACTCCGGTGAAAAGCTTATTACCGACTGCGACAACGAGCTTGAGGTTTATACCCGTTCTGACGCCACATTCTCCTCTGTGCCAGTGCCCACAGGTAACGGGTTCATCAAGGGAGTCGTGTCCGAATTCAACGGCATACAGTTCCTGTTAAGGGACGAGACTGAAAACGGGATGACCGGTGAAAGATGCGGAGGGGCAGGCACCGTTTACCTGACGCAGGACTTCACGGCACTTGTAAAGTATGCCGATGTAAGCACCCTTGCCGGGTGGATAACATATCCCCAGGCCGGAACCAAGACATGGTACGGCAATGAGGTCTCCGGACGCAAATGGGTACAGGCCACGGCTTACAATTCAGGTCAGCCGTCTGTGATCACATGGATGATAGCACCTGTTATCGACCTTACACTGGCCACACAACCTTACCTGCTGTTCGAAAGCGCTGACGGTTATGACAACGGAGCAACAATGAAGCTCTATGTTTCAACCAATTACGACGGCTCGGCCACACCATGGAATTTCACATGGACTGAGAGGAGCTTCACCCTCCCGGCATTAACGGCTTCGGGGTACAGCCAGTTTGTGAGCTCAGGGCAGGTTGATCTTACTCCCTGGAAGGGCAGCCAGGTATGGATTGCATGGGTCTATAACGGCGATACAAACCGCACTACCACCTGGGAAGTGGACAATGTCATTGTTGCAGAAAAATGACAAAAGGTGCCCTTGCCCTGATCCTGCTCGCCTGCCTCACCGGCAGACTGGCAGGCCAGATTCCGGAAGGGTACTACAGCAGTGCTGAAGGCCTTGCAGGGAAAGCACTTCAGCAGGCACTTCATGATATCATCGACGGACACACCGAGGTCACCTATGCTGACCTGTGGCAGTGTTTCTCTGCCACTGATGTAAAGAGTGACGGAATTTCGGTCTGGGATATATATTCTGATGTTCCCGGCGGGACACCGGCATACCTGTATGCAATCTTCACCGGCCAGTGTGGCAATTACAACAGTGAAGGCGACTGCTACAACAGGGAGCACTCATTTCCCAAAAGCTGGTTCAATGATGCTCCGCCAATGTATACTGACCTTTTTCACATTTACCCCACGGACGGTTGGGTGAACAACAAGAGGGGAAACCTGCCCTACGGTGAAACTGCTGCCCCATCATGGACATCCACAAACGGGAGCATGGTCGGTCCCGGCTCTGTCCAGGGCTATACAGGGGAAGTCTTTGAGCCGATAGATGAATACAAGGGTGACCTTGCACGGACATTTTTTTATATGGCAACCCGTTACTATGGAGAAGACAGCCAGTGGCCGGGCAGCGACATGACTACAGGAGCCCAGCCAAAGCAGTGGGCATTGCAGATGCTCCTGGCATGGCACAGGGCCGATACCGTCAGCCTGAAGGAAAAGAAACGCAACGATGAGGTTTACAGGTATCAGAAAAACCGAAACCCTTTTATTGACCAGCCTCTCCTTGCTGAAAGGATATGGGGTACTCTCAATACCGCCGAGGAAATTGCAGAACAGACCCTGTCAGTTACCCTGTATCCGAATCCCGCACACAATTCCCTGAATGTCAGCATTTCCGGATATCCGTGCAACGGGAGCACAGTATATGTATACGATATCTCCGGATGCCTGGTGATGACGGGACAGGTTGACGACGGATTCACAACCCTTTCTGCAGAAGGGCTCACCCCGGGAATCTACTTCCTGCAGCTTGCCTGTGACGGCATGGTCACCAGGGAGGCATTCGCAGTTGCGGTGCGTTAACAACTGCCTTTAATATTAAGCTGTCAACATTATTGTTTGCACATTGTTTTAACTTTACACCGTTAAAACAATGAGCGAAAAATCATTTGCGATAGAGGGGATGAACTGCGCATCATGCGCAGCACACGTTGAAAAAGCCGCGGCCAAAGTGGATGGCATAACCTTTGCCAGCGTCAACCTGGCGACAGAACGGCTCACGATCTCCTATGACGACAAAAAAACATCCGTGGACCAGGTATTTGAAGCTGTCAGCAGGGCAGGTTACAAGGCCATAGATGATGAGAAGGAAAGGAGGGCGTCCATTCCTGAATCGGCAAAACTGAAGAAACGCCTGGTAGTGTCACTGGTATCTACCATCCCTCTCCTTGCAGTTGCAATGTCAGCAATGGCCGGATTAAAGTTGCCTGCCTTCATCGCACCGGATACCAGCCCTCTCGTCTTCGCCTTTCTGCAACTGCTGCTGACAACACCTGTTATTATCACCGGACGAAACTTCTATATTGCAGGTACAAAAACACTGCTTAGGGGTAATCCCGGAATGGACACCCTGGTGGCCATGGGAACTGCCGCCGCATTCCTCTACGGTATTTACGCTACGGTCCGTATCGCCGGCGGTGATATCCACTATGTACATAATCTTTATTATGAATCTGCCGCAACAATTATTACCCTGATAACAATGGGCCGGTTCCTCGAGGCACGGTCAAAGGCAAAAGCCGGCAGTGCAATACGCCGGCTCCTCTCGCTCGCCCCTCCGCTGGCGACGGTTTTAAGAGACGGCAGGGAGAAGACGGTTCCGGCTGCAAAGGTAAAGGTGGATGAGCTTGTGGTTGTCAGGCCCGGAGAACGGTACCCGACTGACGGGATTGTCACCAGCGGACTCACCTCGGCTGATGAGTCGATGCTTACCGGAGAGAGCATCCCGGTTGAAAAGAGCGAAGGATCTGAGGTCACAGGCGGCAGCATCAACCTTAACGGGTCGGTGATATACCGTGCTACCCGGATAGGCAGCGAAACAACCCTCGCCCGTATTGTCAAGCTGATGGAGGAGGCACAGGGGTCAAAGGCGCCCATAGCCCGGCTGGCAGACAAGATATCAGGAATCTTCGTTCCGGTTGTAATGAGTCTGGCATTTCTTGGCGGGGCAGCATGGCTTATCGGCACTGGCGATTTCCAGCTGGCATTCAGGGTCCTGATCTCCGTACTGATAATTGCGTGTCCCTGCGCGCTGGGACTTGCCACACCGGTGGCGGTGATGGTGGGAACAGGAAGAGGTGCACAGCAGGGTATACTTATAAAGGGCGGTGAAGCCCTGGAAACGGCACGCAAAGCCAACGTGATCGTGCTTGACAAAACCGGCACCATCACAACAGGTGTCCCGGTTGTGACAGACATCATCACTGCAGGCGGAACCGATGAACAGACGCTGGCATCACTGGCCGCAGGCGCGGAAAGCCGGTCTGAGCATCCTGTGGCAAAAGCAGTAATCAGGTTTGCAGAAGAGAAACAATACTCCTTCCCGGGACCCGAAAGATTCAGTGCCCTTCCCGGTTACGGTGTTGAGGCGGCCGTCAACGGCATTCACGTTCTTGCCGGAAGCAAGAGGCTGATGAGTGAGCGAAAAGTCGCGACATCCGCTGCTGACAAAACTGCGGATGATCTTTCAGCCAGCGGAAAAACAGTGATGTACGTGGCTGCCAACGGTGAATGCATCGGGGTGATAGCGGTGGCTGACACAATCCGTTCCGGTTCAGCATCAGCAATCGCCGGAATGAGAGCCATGGGCCTTGAGGTTATTATGATAACCGGTGACAGCATTCAGACCGCTGAACGGATTGCCGCCGAGGCCGGAGTTGAAAAGGTAATTGCCGGCGTACTGCCAGGCGACAAGGCCGGGGAGATAAGAAATATCAGGAACAGCGGCAGGAGTGTCATCATGGTGGGTGACGGCATAAACGACGCCCCCGCCCTGGCCACGGCCGATGTGGGTATTGCAATCGGCTCAGGAACAGATGTGGCCATTGAGGCAGCAGATGTGGTGCTTATTAAAAACGATCTCGGCGACGTGGTGCGTACCCTGAAACTTAGCCACAGCACGATCCGGAACATCAAACAGAATCTCTTCTGGGCATTCTTCTACAATATCCTTGGCATCCCCGTCGCTATGGGCCTCCTGCACCTCTTCGGCGGTCCGTTGCTTAATCCTATGTTCGCTGCTGCAGCAATGAGCTTCAGCTCAGTCTCAGTTGTGTGGAATGCATTGAGACTCAGAAATATCAAGCTGTAGAATATATTTTATAAAACTTTTCTGCTGCCGTGATTAAACCTTTGCGGCTTCGTTTCATCTGTGTAATTGTAAACAGGGACAATTATTCAAATCAATAACAAATTACAATTACTCATGAAAACAAAACTATTCTTTACAGCGGTAGTATTATCCGCAATGACGGTTATTGCCACAGGACAGAAATCACAGACTGCACAGCAGGTTCAGCCCGGCCAGGGTCAGGCAGCAGGAAATGCATGGATTGACTCTGACAATGACGGAGTATGTGACAATTTTGAGAATGGGACCAGGCCGGGACGCCGGGCTTACTCCGCCGGAGAGAACCAGGCAGCAGTCAATCGCGGCCACGGTAAAGGCCAGGGACTGGCACAGGGTCCGAGGAACGGCCAGGGTCGGCATCAGGGACTGGCACAGGGTCCGAGGAACGGCCATCCCCGTGGCCAGGGCATGATGCCAGGAAGAGGTGCCGGACGCGGACAGGGAGTTGCTCCCGGAAGGGGCCTTCATAACGGACAGGGTCCGGCATTTGTCGATGCCAACAAGGACGGTGTCTGCGACAACCTGGCAACCACCCCTGAAAAGAAATAAGCCTCAGCTGGGTTAATGCACAAAGAGATCCACACGGGTCTCTTTTTTATTTCATTGCCGTATACCCCCGGGGGCAGTACCAGGCAGCAGTACCGGTTTGAGGCTCCGACGAAGGCGAAGTCCCGTATCCGCCAGCTGGCGGATGCGGGACGGCAGCCGGCAGTAAATAGGTACCGGCACTATTGCCAAATGGCTGCTGCCTCTTGCCTTATCGAATAAATAGTACCTTTATCCGATAACATGAACAGGCATTGTACCTCAGCATAATCATCCCCATGTATAACGAGGCCGGCGTCATCACGGTGACGCTGGAAAGGATCCGCCGGACCGTCATGCCCGGTTTTGTCAGCCGGGTGGAAGTGCTTATCATCGATGACTGCTCAACTGACGGTTCAGCAAGCCTGGTTGAAAAGGCAGCTGAAGGAGCCAGGGATATAAGGGTTATCCGCCTCCCGGTCAACTCAGGCAAGGGGGCTGCAGTTGCTGCCGGGGTAAAAGAGGCACAAGGAGACACAGTCATCGTTCAGGATGCCGACCTGGAGCTTGACCCGGCAGACATCCCCGCACTGCTTGACAGAATGCACCGCGATGACCTCGACCTCGTAAGCGGAACCCGCTTCGCGGCAGCGAAAGGGCACCCCGGCCATGCCACGATAGCCATAACCCTGAACAGGATCTTTTCAGCTGTAGCCGCACGGATGACAGGCAGAAAAATCACCGACCTTACATGCGGCTACAAACTGATCAGGAAAGAACTTTTCAGTAGACTTGATCTCACGGAGAACAGATTCGGCTTCGAAACTGAACTTATGTTCAAGGCACTGCATGACAGCCATACAAAATTTGCTGAGGAGCCGGTAACCTACTCACCGAGGAGAAAGAACGAAGGCAAGAAGATTCATGTCGGCGACGGACTGGGCATTGCAGGCAAACTGTTCAGGTACGGACTGGCCGGGAAGAACTGGCTTTCCCTTCTGACCGTGATCCTGCTGATTGCGTTCATGACCGGTGTGATGCTGAAGGAGAAACACTGGAACGATGATAGGCGTGTAATCGAATGGGATGCGATTTCATACTATGCCTATCTCCCGGCAGCATTCATCTACAATGACCTGTCACTGAGCTACGCCGACAATTATAAGGGTCCGCACAAATTCACGGTATGGCCTGACAAAGGGCCGGAAGGCAAATACGTGATCAAGACCAGTATGGGCCTCTCTGTTCTCTGGAGCCCATTCTTCCTTGCGGGGCATGCCGTGGCGCTGTTGACGGGTGCAGACACCGGAGGATATTCTCCCCCCTACAAATTCTTCCTGCTGGTATCAGCGCTTTTTTTTCTTGCCGTCGGACTGGTTTACCTGAGAAGAATCCTCCTCTTGCATTCATCTGATGCCGTTACAGCAATGGTCCTTGCAGCATTCGTCACCGGTACAAACCTGTACTGGTACACCCTGTACCAGGGGACGATGTCACATGTTTACTCCTTCGCACTGATAAACATATTTATCTGGTATTCAATTAAATGGCACTATACTGAAAACAGGGATACATGGCCGGCGGTAAAGCTTGGCCTGCTCGTCGGCCTGATTACTCTGATCCGCCCCACAAACATAGTGATCATCCTGATTTTCCTGCTGTACGGGGTTAATTCGGCAGAAAGCCTGAGCCGGAGATTCAAACAGACGGTTGGCGATTACAGGTTTCTTGTCCTGACAGCCATCGCAGCAATTGCAGTCTGGGTACCACAGATGATCTACTGGAAGGAGATGACCGGACAATGGCTCTATTTTTCATACGGGAGCAATGAACGGTTCTTTTTCGGCGACCCCGCAATACTGAAGGGGTTGTTCAGCTGGCGGAAGGGTTTATTTATCTATACCCCCCTGATGATCTTCGCATTTTCAGGCATCATCACCCTCTGGAGACAGAAGTCTCCCCATGCGCCGGCTGTCACAGTTTTCGTTCCGTTGAACATTTATATTATCTTTTCCTGGTGGTGCTGGTGGTACGGCGGAGGGTTCGGGCAGCGGGCCTTCATTGACAGCTATGCCCTGGCTGCGGTGGCATCGGCATCTCTCCTTTCCTCAGGCTTAGGTGCCGGAAGCAAATGGGTCAGGCGCTCAGTCATGGCTGCCTTCCTCCTGCTGTGGTCAACAGGCCTCTTTTACAATATCCAGTATTATCACGGGGCGATCCACTGGGACTCCATGACAAGGGAAGCATATTTCGACTCCTTTGGAAGGGTACGGCCTTCGGCGAAGTTCACCCGGCTCCTCGAAGCACCTGATTATGAAAAAGCAAGAGAGGGCTCCGGCAGGTGATGCCCTGCCGGAAACCCTCCGAACCAATTAACACAGACATATGGAAAGGGCAATGCGGATATAAGATACATCAGGGGAAAAATATCCGCCTTGAAACCCTTACTTTGCCTTATTTATGCTTGAAATGATATAATCTTTCGGCTTCACTCCTATTATTCTTTCAACTTCCTTCCCGTCCTTGAAAAGAATCATTGTCGGAATGTTCCGGATGCCATAGTTGGCTGCAACCTGCTGCTGTTCATCCACGTTGAGCTTGTAGATTGTGGCGGTACCGTCAGTGGCCTCGGCCACTTCGTTCAGAATCGGCGCCATCATCTTGCAGGGCATGCACCAGTCAGCCCAGAAATCAACCAGCACGATCCCGCTTTTCGTTTTATGGGCAAAATTCTGCGCTGTCAGATGCTCAATAAGCTCACTCTCAGCCACAGCAGGGGCATTTTTCATTTTGTTGTATGACCGCATAATCAGTATTGCAACTACTGCTATCACCACAACTGCTATTATAAGTCCTTTCATTTTCATTTCCTTTTAGTTTCTTTTTTGTGAATGCAGGTAATCTGCTGCTGCAAGCGCAGCAACGGTGCCGTCAGCAACAGCCGTAGTCACCTGCCTGTAGCGCTTGGCGTTCGCATCACCTGCCGAATAAACGCCGTTTATGGATGTTGACATATCCGCTCCGGCGAGTATCTCGCCTCTGTCGTTCATTGCAACGGTTCCCTTCAGCCACTCTGTATTGGGAACATAACCGATGAATATGAAGACACCGTCTGTCCTGAAGTCAGTCTCCCCGCCGGTGACAAGGTTTCTGATCCTGACCCCTTCCAGCTTTTCGTTACCGTAGAACGAAGCAATTGTTGATGACATCACGAAGCTGATCTTCGGGTTGGCTTTTGCCTCATCCACGGCATACTGAAATGCCTGGAAGTGATCAAACTGGTGCACCACCGTCACCTTCGTGGCATATTTTGTCAGGGAAACCGCCTCCTCCAGGGCCGAGTTGCCACCACCTACAACAACTATCTCCTTCCCTGTGAAGAAGTCGCCGTCGCATGTGGCGCAGTATGAAATGCCCTTGCCCCTGAAGGTATCCTCACCGGGAACACCCAGTGTGCGCGATCTGCCGCCGGTGGCAAGTATTACAGCATCAGCGGTGTATGTCTCCCCGGCGGAAGCGGTGACACTTTTCAGCGGACCTTCAAGACTGAAAGAGCTGACCTCTGTGTTGCCTTTCACCACGGCGCCAAAGGCTGTTGCCTGTTTCTTCATCACCGAGCCAAGCATGTAACCGTTGATCTTCTCAATACCAGGGTAATTGGCAATCTCGTGCGTCAGTGTCATCTGGCCCCCGGGAGTACCTTCCGTGAGGAGCAGTGTTCTCACCCTGGCACGCGAGAGATATATGGCGGCTGTAAGTCCGGCCGGTCCGCCTCCCAGGATGATCACACTGTAATGGTTCGAATTATCCATCTCTCAAGCTTTTGGCTGGCCAAACTCACTGTCAAGGATTGATTTCACCTGGGCCATTGTCTGGATGCTGGTGGTTGCCTTCACCATCTTGCCGTTCCTGTAATATACGGTGTAGGGCAGTCCCATGAACCCGCGTGTGAGCGGAGCGTTGCGGATGACCTGTGCCTCAGGGTTGTCAAACTCCATGTCGAAGAATTTTACATGGGTATACTCGGGTTCCAGTTCCTCCATGATACCGTAAACGGGTATGCACATCGGGCCCATCCGGCCGCAGCATACCATTACATTCTCATTCTCACTGATAATTTTTTCGAGCTGCTGTGCAGTCTCAACATGATTCAAATTTGTGTAAAGCATATTCTTGTATTTTATTGATTACTCTTTCTGACCGCAAGACTGCATGACCCTCAGACCATTTTTACTTCGTGCGTCATTTCTATCCCGGCCTTCCGGTATACTGCTGACACACCGCAATAGCGCTCCATAGAGAGGCTTATAGACTTTTCGATCTTCTCCATGTCAAGGTCTTTTCCCCTGAACTCATAAATTACATGCATCTTAATAAAGGCATTCGGATGCTCCTCCTCGGTGTCACCCTCAACAATCACATTGAAATACTCAATTTCCTGCCTCATCTTACGGAGCAGTGAAATCACGTCCATTCCCGTACAGCCTGCCAGCGCTGCCAGCATGAGCGGTTTGGGGCGGGGCCCGCTGTTGTCACCGTTCTCGCCGGCCTGGTCCATATAAAAGTGGTGTCCGTTAACTTCTGTGTCAAACTTCATTCTGCCATTCCATGCAGATTCTACCTTATGTCTCATTGGTTCCTTTAATTTGCGGCAAAATTAGACCATTAAAGGGCTGCTTCGCCAGGCAAAGCCCCTGTCCGTTTCATGATACTGATTGAAACACGACAATAAAAAAGTTGTCGTGTACCTGTGGCAGTCTGTTTCGGAGCTGGAATGCATGATTACAGCTGTTAATTCTTAAATTTGCATCTCACGAAAAAAAATGAAGACACTTAGAGACAGTGACAACGGGTTTGTATGCGACATCACACTTCCATGTTTCTCGGCACTCACCCCCGAAGAGACCGAGCTGGTTCGCGAGAGCAGGGTCCAGGTTGTATTCAGGCGCGGAGAGAACCTTACCAAACAGGGAGCATTTGCTTCCTACGTCATATTCATTGTCGGCGGATTTTCAAGGCAGTACATTGAGTGCAGCAACGGCCGCGACTACAATCTGAGGATTATCACCCCGGGAGAGATGGTCGGCCTTTCCGCTGTCTTCAACCGGAATACCTTCAGTTACTCGGTTGTTGCCGTTACAGAAACAACCGGCTTCCTCATCGAGAAGGAGGCCATAGCAGGACTGGTAAAGCACAACGGCGAATTTGCCTTCAGCATCATCAGGCGCTACTGTGAGCACAACGGAAGGCTCTACACATCACTTGACCACGTCCTTCACCAGCAGACCAACGGCAGGATGGCGACGGTCCTGCTCAGCCTCGACCCGGAAAACTTCGGGGGTGAGGATCTCTTCAGACATCTCTCAAGGCGCGAACTGGCAGATTTTGCAGGAATCTCCACCGAAGGTGCCGTGAAGGTGCTGAAGAGCTTCGAGAAGGACGGGCTGATCAGCCTGTCTGACAAGAGCATTATGATCCTCAACCGTCCGCGGCTGGAAGAGATCAGCAGGCTGGGATAACCGGCCTGAAGATTCCTCAGACAAGATGCCGGGTCACAGCCATGACCGGCTCAAACTGAACCACGTAGCTGTCAGAGTCTGACCAGTGCAGGCTGCAGGTTGAAACCCTCCAGGTGAAGCAAAAGCGGAGTATTGCGCTCCTCCTCCCTGACGCCTGTAACATCAACCTGGACACTCCTCTTCTCTCCGGGCAGCAGGACAATGTAATTATCATCAAGTGATACGGGGGCGATCATCTCACCGTCAGAGGCACGGATAACCTTCATCCGTACGAAAAAGGCCGCAACGGTTCCGCTGTTGGCAAGATCAACAGTGTATTTGCCATTGCTGCTCTTCATCATCTGGCCCACGATCCTCGCCTCGGGCAGCGAGGTAAGCCTGGTCCTTTCTCCGTCAAGAGGGAACCAGTAGGTATTATCATCAACCGGCAGGCCGGTGGAGACATATGTAATGCGCAGTCTAAGGAATTGAACAGAAGCCTGCGTGCCGCGCAGATCAATGTTCCAGATAGGGGTGACGGTATTCCCGTCCACAGTCATTTCCTGAGCCTTCTTCCATATCTCATTGCCGTACTCGTCGGTGAGCACTCCTTCGAGCCTGAGTCCCTTGCGCTCCTTGGGCGTTGTATTGATAACATAAACAGCGGAATCAACAGGATTAAACATCAGGTGGACCGGGGTTGCGCCATGCCTGAAACCGTAAAATCCGCCGTTCTGGTCGAGGAACCAGTCATAGAACTGACCTTTGAGTGCCGGCCATGGGTTCTGGCTCTTCCAGACAAGAAATCCGGTATACCAGTTCCACATGCGGGAGGTGTAACCTTCAGCAAGCGAGCGGTACTGCTCATAGTTAAGCAACTGCGCCTTCCGGACGAAATCAGCCAGGTCGCGTGGCTCGCCAAGCTTCTCAATCATGCCGCCGTATCCCATGTATTTGTGGTATCTCCAGACCTCATTCACATCCCCGGCTGCAGGCACAACAAGATCCTTCTGGTCCATCATCTTCACCAGTCCTTCAGTGTTTGGAAGGCCCACTGATCCTATCTCCGGATTGAAGGGATGCCATTTCTCCGTAAAGAACCAGAGCGGTTCCCTTATGTTATAAGGACCGTCGGCTGTTCCGCCAATTGTATTGCGCAACAGATTCGGGGATGTTGACTCATCCAGGTAAATACGGGTTCCGTCAATTTCCTCCAGCTTTTTCCTGATAAGCGTGTCAAGTTCCGGCGGCGGAGGGAACTCGTTACCCCCGCAGATAAGATAAAGTGAAGGATGATTCCTCAGCATCAGGATCTGGTCCTCCACTGAACGGATGAACAGTGAGTCATTATCCGGGTACCGGCGTCGAACCTCCTGGCTGTCGGCTTTTCGTACTGTATCAGGCCACCTGCCGTTGCAGTCTCCCGTGATCCAGAGATCCTGCCACACAAGAATCCCGTTCCTGTCACATGCATCATAGAACTCAGGCCTTTCGGCAATCGATCCGCCCCAGACCCTGATCATATTCATATTCATATCGGCATGCATCTTAACCTCGGCATCATATCTTGCCTGGCTAAGGCGCAGCATGCCGTCGGAAGCGATCCAGTTGGCACCCCTGACAAACAGTTTCTGGCCGTTGATTGTAAAGATGCGCGCCCCTGTGGAATCATCAAAATAGCTTCCCGGTTCACGAAAACCGAACATCATGTCTTCCCTGTCAAGAGTATTGCCTTTTCTGTCATGGAACGTTATGACCGCCGGGTACAGGGCCGGCTGCCCCATACCGTTGGGCCACCATATCCTCGGATCGACCTGCTTCTTTTCCGGAAAGGTATAGGTTACTGTGCTGTGCGGCTCCAGCTTCATCCTTTTCCTGTCAGTGGCTCCCATGTATGCCACGGCAAGCTCTCCCTCAACCAGCCTGTCGGTAGGGTTGACAAGCTCGGCAGAGAAGGTGACGAAAGCAGGATCCTGCAGTTCCCCGGGCAGACGTTCACCCGGCACCCTCGTCCGGGCAAAACTGTTCCTGATGTCTATATCTCCGGTTACCTCGATAGTTACTATATCCCAGATGCCCGTGTTCCTGTCTCTGACAGGCTGTATCCAGTCCCATCCGGGGGTAAACTGCATCGTAACATCACGTCCTATGGTGCCGTCTCCACCCTGGCCACCGTTCGGATTTCCGGGATTCAGAGGAGGTTCAACCCTCACGGCAAGGCGATTGCGCCCCTCGCGGTTGAGAAGGGTTGTGACATTGAATTTCCTGCGGAGAAACATTCCCACATGGAGAGAGTCGGTCAGAAGCGTTCCGTTAAGCCATATCTCAGCCCTGTAGTTGATGCCCCTGAAGTTCAGCCACACCTGGCGTGTGGAATCGAGGCTTTCTGAGGAGAACCTGGTGAAAAACCAGTAGGTGTAAAAATCACGCCCCTCATTCCATACATCAGGTATACGCTCGTTGTTCATTCCGTACCACGGATCAGGCATCAGGCCGTTATTAACCAGCGTTGTAAGCACGGTGCCGGGGACAGTCGCATTAAGCCATCCGGCCAGGTCAGGCTCAGTCGCAGTAAGCTCCCTGCCGTCCATCGGAACCTCTGAAGCCTTCCTGGCTCTCCATCCGGTTGAAAGCGGGGTCTCCTGCGGTACGGCAAGGAGAGTCAAACTCAATAAAAAACTGATTGTTATGGCTCTTTTCATCTTCTGCTCCGTCATTGATCAAGCACGGAAAGATATTAAAATATTCCGTTCATGCGGCCGCAGGCAACGCAATAATGAGCTGCCGGCACCTTAGGGAGCGTGCAGGAAAAGTATTGCAGGATAAATCTCATTTCCGGCAGGTAAAAATATTTTCTGACGGCTATTTGATTTTACCCGGGGAATTTCAAAATTGCATGTTTATTTATTTTACAGATGCAGCCCCCTGTTTCCGGAACACGTGAAAGACTCTTTGCATTGATACTGACCCAGCACCGCAGGTGGGGTACGGTGCTGATGCCATATATGCTGGAGAAGGTCGCCGGTCGCGAATACTACTCCCCGGGGGAGGCTCTTTCACCCTTTCCCAACAGCATCACTCTCTCGGGGCTTGATAACGAGGAGAAGGAGGCTGTCAGGCTTGTCAACGAATACTCTGACCGCAACCTGTTCAAACTCTTCTCGAAGCACCGGAACGTGAAGGAGTTCCTGGAGAATGTATCGGAGAAGACATTCGGGGAACTGATAAAGCCATATATGGAGTCAAGGATAGCCCAGTGCCTCCAGATATCCCTTAATGAGGAGATCCCTCTGTTCCTCCAGAAGACGGGTGTCAACTCCCTGCACCATGAGGACAGGCTTACAATAAATCCCGTCCTGGCAGACCCGGTTTTCAGGTTCGACCGTACCCCGGGAACGACGAGCTACAGCCTTACGGTTGAGGCTGCCGGCCGGCCCGTCAGCCTTCGCGGCCAGCAGGTGGAGATACTATGCAACAAACCGTGTATCGTCAGGACCGGGCACTCAGTCCACTTCATCACCGCCATTGAAGGTGCGAAGCTCAAACCTTTCCTGACGCGTGACAGGATAATAATTCCCGAAAAAACTGTGGAGAAATATTTTTCCACTTTCGTGCTCCAGGTGATAAACAGTCACAGGGTCACCGGCACGGGGTTCTCCACCACTCACGCAGAGCCGGAGAAGAAGGCGCTCCTTACGGTGGAGCGAACCATTACAGGTACCCCGGCAGCCACCCTGAAATTCCGGTATGACAACAGGGATGTCTATTACCCTGACGAGACAAGTCATTTCACCTCTTTCAGCAGCCAGGGAGGCGAATTCCTTTTCCTGAGAAAGGAACGTGACTTTGACTGGGAGAAGAGGTGCATGGCTGCCCTTGACGAGTCTGGTCTGACAAGCGACGACGGAATCAACTTCATCACACCCGGATCACGGGTAGACGGGCAGGAGGCTCTGTATGACCTGCTTGAAACAATCGCCTATAACCGTGAAAAACTGGAGAGCGCGGGACTGATTATCCGTACCGGAAGCCTTGACCGGCCGTATTCACTTCACCGTGTTGAGATAAAGATAAGTCACCAGGTGATAAACGACTGGTTCGACCTGAAGGCAGTGGTGACTATAGGACCTTTCACAATACCGTTTACGCGGTTCAGGAGAAACATTCTTGACGGGACCCGCGAATACGCCCTGCCTGACGGCACAGTGGCCCTGCTTCCCGAGGAATGGTTCACCCGTTACCGCGGACTGTTCGAGATGGGGAATGACCACGACGATAACCTGCTTCTGCACAAGCAGCATTTCAGCATTTTCAGCGAAGCGGTCTCCGGCGAAGACTGTGACACATGCGCAAGGCTCGAAAAGCTTGTAATGCCTGACAAACTGACCCTGCTGGAGGTACCGGGAGGGCTTAACGGCTCACTACGGCCTTACCAGGTTGAAGGGATAAGCTGGCTTCATTTCCTGCAGTCAAACAATCTGGGCGGATGCCTTGCCGATGACATGGGCCTGGGAAAGACACTACAGACAATTGCTCTGCTGATGTGGAACAGGGAAAAAATGAAAGCACTCACCGTCAACACCGGGGATAACATGACAAACGGTGAGAATCCGGGTGGAGGGCAGCTTTCCCTTTTCGGTGCCGATACGCCGCCGGCCACCTCCCTGATAATTGTGCCTGCTTCGCTCTGCCATAACTGGCACAACGAAATACAGCGCTTCAGCCCATCAATGAAGACGCTTATACATTACGGAGCCGCCAGGCACAGGTCCGCCTCACACTTCACCGGTTATGACATTATCCTGTCAAGCTACCATACGGTGCGGCAGGACATTGAGCTCTTCACCAGCATCAGCTTTTTCTACGTGGTGCTCGATGAAAGCCAGCATATCAAGAATCCATCCTCCCATCTGTACAGATCTGTGATGAGACTCCGGGCCGAACACAGGCTGGTTCTTACAGGCACCCCGGTGGAAAACTCCCTTACTGACCTCTGGACTCAGCTCAATTTCGTCAATCCCGGCCTGCTGGGCTCGCTGGCATTCTTCAGGAGGGAGTTTGCAAGGCCTATCGAAAAGAACTATGAGGAAGAGAAGGAGGCCAGGCTCAGGAAAATAATCCAGCCGTTCATTATGCGACGTACCAAGGAGATGGTCGTAAAGGAACTTCCCCCGGTGACGGAACAGGTCATCCAGTGCGATATGTCAGAGGAACAGGCCGCCGTGTATGAGAAGGAAAAATCAGCCGTGCGGAATACCATTCTTGAGAATATTGAGTCAGTGGGCATCGAGAAGTCGGCAATCATTGTGCTCCAGGGTCTCATGAGACTGAGGCAGCTTGCCAACCATCCTGTCATGACCGACGAGAACTACAGCGGAGGATCAGGCAAGTTCGACGCTGTTACCCACAACATTGCAAACGTAGTGGCGGAAGGGCACCGGATACTGATATTCTCCTCATTTGTGAAACACCTGCAGCTTTTCCCCGGATGGCTCGAAAAAAACGGCATCGGCTATACAATGCTCACCGGCTCTACAAGGGAACGGGGAAAAGTGATCGGAAACTTCAGGAACAACGAAAACATCAAGGTATTTCTCATTTCACTCAAGGCAGGCGGAATCGGTCTTAACCTCACCGAAGCCGATTATGTCTTCATCCTCGACCCGTGGTGGAACCCGGCATCAGAGATCCAGGCCCTCAGCAGGGCCCACAGGATAGGACAGGAAAAGAGGGTATTTGTTTACAGGTATATCTCAGGCAATACGATTGAGGAAAAAATCCAGCGCCTGCAGGAGAGAAAATCACGGCTGGCAGACTCCTTCATCGATACGAACAACCCGCTTGGGGACCTCGACATAAAAGAGATGCTTGAGATACTTAACTGATTTTTTCATAGATTTACCTTAGAATTTACAAATCTCAAAAACGCTGCAATGAACACCTATCAGAACCATCCTCTTGCCGGGGCTGTCGACCTTGACACTGCATTCAACAAGCTGTGGAACTTCTACAAGAAATACTTCGTCGGGCTATATCTGATTTCAGTGGTCGGCTCACTTCTTTCATCCCTCTTTGTTTCAGGCATCGACCTTGCTTCAATCCAGGCTACAACAGATCCCGTCGAGATGCTTGAAAAAATGAAGAGTTTTGCCGGGCCATATGCCCTTACCATCCTCGTCTCACTGGTCATAGGCGTGCTACTGCATGCCTGGGTACTGGAGAAGCCTGCCGGAGAGCCGGGATTCATCACAACAGTCCTCAGGAGCGCACTGGCTGCAATCGTACCGTATCTCGTTGCAATGATAATTTTCGGGATACTGACAGTGTTACTGGTATCCGTCGGCCTCGTGATCCTGGTTTTGCCCGGGCTCTTTGCCGTCTTTTACATGCTTACGGTGGGCCTTTTTGTCATGCCGGTTACCCTGGTTGAAACACGCAATCCGTTTGAGATGCTGTCACGTTCATTCAGACTGGCCCACAGGAACCTGTGGCCAAACATGGGCTGGGTGGTTGTCGTGATCCTAATCATGATTGTGGTTGCAATGGTACTTGGAGCCCTGGTCATGCTTCCCTTCACGGGATCATTCATTAAATCCATTGCCAACCCTGAGGAAGCCGGGGCCATGCTCGAAATGACACGTAACCCGGTTTATATAGGCCTTAGTGCCCTGACCGGAGGACTTGTTACCCCCGTAATGCCCATTCTTGCCTTCCTGCTCTATTTCAGGAACAGGGCCGAGGAGGTTGTCATTGAGGTAACAACGGAGAACGATAATGCAGTAAGGGTTGAGGATTTGTATCCACCGATGCCTGACCGGGAGTAATCATGCTCCGATCTCAACAAGCCATATGCCTGGACGTAGTATCTCGAGCTCCAGGGAGGTGTCTACCCTGACCGTCTTCAACTTGCTCCATTTGTTGAATGTGACCCTCAGCTTGAATGGATACTCACAGTTTCTGAACTCCATCTGTGAATTGAGGAACTCGGTCTCAATCCCTGATGATCCCGTGATCTGGAGATTGGTTACATCCAGTGTGCCTGAGGCGATTGGCCTGAGGTGTACTCGTATCTCGTTGCCGTCAGAAATCCTGTAAACCTTGTAACGTTCTACAGCTCTCTGGGTTATTAACTTGTAACCCAGAACATCCTCCTTCTTGCCTATGAATTTGTCGTCAACCCATTGCCCTTCCTGTATTGAGTCCGCACCCCTGTAGCTGAATGTATATTTCCCGGTGCCATACCTCTCACCTTTAGACCACAGACCTTCATAGACTGAGCTGTCAGCCCAGACATATGTACCTTTACCGTTGGGAAGGCCTTTTTTAAATGCCCCGGTGTAATGGTCAATTCCCCATGCTTCTCCGTCACCGTGAGCAAGCCCCTTCCTGCACTCACCCACATACTTTTCACTGATGTTCTTCATAAGGACGGCACAACCGGTCTGCTCCTGACCATGAACTCTAAATACAGGCAGCAGCATTGTTGCCACCACCAGAATAATGCTGAGGTTTCTCATGACATTGATCAATAAAACCCAAAGGTAGCAATTTTTGGCCTTCAGGCGCTGTGCAGCGTCCCGCTAACCGCCAAACCTTCTAAGCATTTTCCCGGAGATCTTCTCTTCGGGGTATTGCCTGGCAAAAGTCAGCCAGTAATCCTTTACACTCTGCTTCATCTCCTTGCGGAGGATAAGAATACCGATAAGGTTCGGCACTGCCATAAGCACTATGGCGATGTAAGAGAGTGACCATATTATCGTTGTGTCAGTGAATGATGCAATAAAGAACGCTGTAACGAATATGAGCCGGTACCAGATCACATATTTGGGTCCGGCAAGGAAGGTCACGGCCCTGTCGCCGTAGTACGACCATGATATGGCTGTGGAGAATGCAAACAGCAGCAGTCCGAAGACAACGATGTATTTTCCCCAGCCCTTCATTATGCTTCTGCTGAAGGCAAATGTAGTCATCGGGGCACTGTGAATGAGTGACTCCCCCACTATGTCGAAGGCTGCCGGATTGACCAGCTTGCCGTCCTTGACTTCAATTATCCCTGTGTAGGGCGAATTTCCCGATGAGTATCTTACATTTTCAGCGAGTGAACGGGCATGAATAAGGGATACTCCCCCGGTTTTCAGCACTCCGTTCTCAATTTCAAGCTTGCCGTTAAACAGTGGCAGCGGCGCCTTTCCGCGAACATGATCACCAAGTCTGACCACATCCTCGCTCCTGGTATCGTCATAAGAGCCGGCAATATATTGCATGTCAGTAGTCTGGAAATGGTTTTCGGTTTTTGTGTTCCATGCTCCCGACGAAAGTACCACCAGCCCCGTCAATGTACAGATGCAGATAGTGTCGATGAACGGTTCGAGCAACGCAACCATACCCTCGGAGACAGGCTCCGGTGCGCGGGCAGCCGAGTGGGCTATCGGGGCTGAACCCTGACCTGACTCATTGGAGAAGAGTCCCCTGTTTACTCCCCTGTTCATTGCAAAGGCGAAAGTGGCTCCAAGGAAACCTCCGGCAGCTGCTGATCCTGTGAAGGCGTCACTGAAAATGGCTCCAAGCGAGGGCAGGATATTCTGGTAATTTGAGAAGATTACGATCAGGGCCCCGACAAGGTAAAGTATTGCCATAAACGGCACCATCACCGAGGTAACCTTTGCAATACGCTTTATTCCGCCTATGATGATCATGGCAAGCAGCACGGATAGAACGGCCCCGGTGATAATATGCTTTATGCCGAAAGTGGAAAAAACGGCATTTGAAATACTGTTAATCTGTGGCAGGCTGCCCGTACCGAACGAGCTCAGTATTGTTGCACCCGCAAAAAAGCTCCCGATGATGAGCCCGGTCTTCAGCACCTTTCCATTCCGGGTTGTAATGTTCAGCCGCTTTTTCATGTAATACATCGGCCCCCCGGAAACGCTGCCGTCAGGAAGGATATCCCTGTACTTATGTGATATTGAAACCTCTACCATCTTTGTGCACATGCCGATTGCGGCTGTAAGCAACATCCAGAACAGCGCTGCCGGTCCGCCGAGGTGAATGGCAAGAGCCACTCCCGCAATGTTTCCTGTTCCAACCGTCCCGGAGAGAGCAGTGGCAAGTGACTGGAAGTGCGATGTATCACCAACATCGTGCGAGTGATCGTATTTCCCTTTGGTGATCCGGATGGCATGCCTGAAATAGCGGATCTGCGGAAAACCAAGGTAAACTGTAAAGAAAAGACCGGTACCTATAAGGAGCACCATGAACCAGGGATGCCCGCCAAGGTAGCCGTCAAGCGTCGTGAGGAAGTCGTTTAACCTATGCATTTTCGGTCAGGTGTCGGGGTTATATCTTAAGGAGTCCTATTCCGTTCAGAAAAACAATTGTGATCGCAATAGGCGCTACAAACCTTATAATGAACCTGAAGAGCGAATAGTACCTTACCTTCAGGGTTCCTCCGTTGGAAAGCTCATCCCTGACATCCTTACCCGGGAAGAACCATCCTAGGAAGATCACGATAAGCAGTCCGCCAAGAGGCAGAAGTATATTGGCAGTTGTGGTATTGAACAGATCGAATGTATTCAGCCCGAAAAGCCTGATCCCGCTCGTCAGCCCCATGGAAAGTGACGCAGTGATGCCAAGAACGAACATTGAAATTGTCGCAAGGATAATGGCCATCCTGCGATTCAGCCCCAACTGCTCGGAGAAATATGCCACAATGACCTCAAGCACCGAGATTGTGGAGGTGAGGGCAGCAAGTGCAAGCAGCAGGAAGAACATAAAGGCAAATACCATCCCTCCCGGCATCTGCTGAAAGATTCCGGGAAGTACAATAAAAGTGAGCGATTCACCTGATTCCGGAGAAATTCCAAACGCAAATACAGCCGGAAATATCGCTACCCCTGCAAGAACAGCCACAATGGTGTCAATAAGCGACACCTGTACCGATGTGCCCGCCAGGTTATTGTCCTTTTGGATATATGAACCATACGTGATAATTGTACCCATTCCAATACTAAGGGAAAAGAAGACCTGGCCCAGTGCCATCAGCACAGTCGTTCCGGTTATCTTGGAAAAATCAGGCCTGAAAAGGAACTCCATACCTTTTCCGGCTCCGGGCAGTGTCAGTGACTTGACGCACATTATGATCAGGAGGACAAAAAGGAGCGGCATCATGATCTTGGTTGACTTCTCTATACCTTTTCTTACACCACCCATGACAATGCCCGATGTTGCCAGTATGAAGACTGAGAACCAGAGTGCCGGACGGAGAGAATCACTTCTGAAGGATTCAAACATCGCGGTCAGCTCCGCGGAACTCTTTCCCCTGAATCCCCCTATTACGGTCTGGTAGAGATATTCAAGGGTCCATCCTGACACGGCAGTGTAAAATGCAAGTATCATGAAGGCGGAAATGATACCCATCATACCAACCAGGTACCATGGTTTCCCGGGCGATAGTACCCTGAAGGCTCCTACCGGATTGCGCTGTGAACGCCTGCCTATGACAAGCTCAGACATCATCACCGGAATACCGATGGCGAACATTATCGCCAGGTAAATTACCAGGAAGGCCCCGCCTCCGTTCTCACCAAGTATGTAAGGAAATCTCCAGATATTACCGAGACCTACGGCCGAACCGGCCGCCGCAGCAACTACCCCCAGCCTGCTGCCGAATGAGTCCCTCTTTGAAAAGTCGAAACCGCTCATCTTTCAGACAATGATAACTTAAGAATTAAAGGAAATCAAAGGTGAATAAAAACTCAATCCCTTGTATCAGAGCGGTAAAAAAATATTATGAAGGCTTATTCGCTGATTTCCAGCCTATTGATTGAACCCAAACCGTTTTGCCATCTTCACTGAGATCTTTTCACCGGGATATTGTTTCGAGAAGGTCTGCCAGTAATCACGGACCGAATCCTTCACCTCACGCCTGAGAAGGAATATGCCAACAAGGTTGGGAACTGCCATCAGTACAATTGCAACGTATGAAAGTGACCATATGATAGTGGTATCCGTGAATGAAGCCACGAAAAAGGCAGTGACATAAACAAGCCTGTAGACAATAACATACTTCTGTCCAAAGAGATATGTTGTCGCTCTGTCACCGTAGTACGACCATGAAATGGCTGTGGAAAATGCAAAGAGTAACAGGGAGAAGGTGACTATATATGATCCGAAACCCTTTAGTATGCTGCGGCTGAAGGCAAAAGTTGTGAGGGGTGCGCTGTGTATCAGGGATTCTCCGCGGACAGTCAGGTTTGAGACCGGGGCAATTTTTCCGGCAACAACATCCAGGTCTCCGTTGAACGGGTCCCTGCCTGAAATAAACCTTACATTATCAGCGAGTGACCTTGCGTGTATGATTGACACTCCTGCCGTAGCTATCTCCCCGTTCTCAATCCTGAGCTTTCCGGTGAACAGGTCAAGAAATTCCTTGCCGCTCAGGTGCCTGCCCAGTTTCTCAACATCCGTCCTTACGGCATCGTCATAGACACCGGAAAGCACCTGTACGTCAGTTGGCTGGAACTGGTTCTCGGTCTTTGTATTCCACGCTCCCGAAGCCAGCAGCACGAGACCGGTCAGGGTGCAGATGCAGATTGTATCAATAAAGGGCTCAAGCAGCGCCACCATCCCTTCCGAGACCGGCTCCGGGGCACGGGCGGCTGAGTGGGCTATAGGCGCTGAACCCTGCCCTGACTCATTCGAAAAAAGGCCCCTGTTGACTCCCCTGTTCATGGCAAATGCAAATGAGGCGCCAAGGAAGCCGCCTGCGGCAGCAGGCCCGGTAAATGCATCGGCAAAAATTGAGATGAATGATGGTATTATGTTTCCGGGATGCGAAAAGATTACCAGCAGGGCTCCTGTAAGGTAAAGCATGGCCATGAACGGCACAAGAACAGAGGTGACCTTTGCAATCCTTTTTATTCCGCCGATTATAACCAGGGCCAGGAGCACGGCCAGGACCGCTCCCGTGATGATATGCTTAAGGCCGAATGAGGCAAACACAGAGTTTGAGATGCTGTTTATCTGGGGAAGGCTTCCTGTACCGAAGGAGCTCAGTATGGTAGCCCCGGCAAAAAAAGCACCCAGCACAACACCCGTTTTGATGACCTTCCCGCTGCGGGTTTTGATGTTGAGCCGTTTCTTCATGTAGTACATCGGCCCGCCCGAGACCGAACCGTCAGGCAGAATATCCCTGTATTTGTGCGAGATTGAAACCTCAACCATCTTCGTGCACATCCCTATGGCCGCAGTCACAAGCATCCAGAACAGGGCGGCCGGGCCGCCCAGGTGAATTGCAAGAGCCACACCGGCTATGTTGCCGGTTCCCACCGTTCCCGAAAGGGCCGTAGCAAGCGATTGAAAATGAGACGTATCACCGACGTCATGGGAATGATCATATTTTCCCCGGGTAATCCTTATTGCATGGCGGAAGTACCTCAGCTGGGGAAAGCCAAGATAGATTGTAAAGAAGAGACCGGTACCGATCAGAAGCACCATGAACCAGGGATGACCTCCAAGGTATCCGTCAAGCTTTACAAGAAAATCGTTTAATCCGTGCATGCCGTACTCTTTTGTGTTCAGAATTTAAGAAAACCAAGCCCGTTCAGAAAGACAAGGGCTATTGCCACAGGGGCGATAAACCTTATGATGAACCTGTAAAGTGAGTAATACCTCACCGGGAGCGTGCCGCCGTTGGAGAGCTCGTCCCTGACTGAGTGGCCCGGAAAGAACCATCCCAGGAAGGCAACTATCAGAAGCCCGCCAACAGGCAGAAGTATGTTTGCGGTAGTGTAATTGAACAGGTCAAAGATATTCAGGTTGAAAAGCTTCACATCCCTCATGATACCCCATGACAGAGATGCCGATATACCAAGTATGAACATGGAGGCAGTTGCAATGATTACTGCGGTTCGCCTGCTCAGGTTCAGCTGTTCTGAAAAATATGCCACTATAACTTCCATCACTGATATAGTGGAGGTAAGCGCAGCGATAGCCAGCAGGAAAAAGAATGAAAATGCAAAGATCATCCCTCCGGTCATCTGCTGGAATATCCCCGGCAGGACAATGAATGTCAGTGCCTCTCCTGATGAAGGGGAGATACCAAATGCAAAGACCGCAGGAAATATTGCCAGGCCTGCAAGAACAGCGATCATAAGATCTATCATGGATACCTGCACCGCCGTGCTGGCCAGCTTGTTATCCTTCGGAATATAGGAACCATATGTAATAAGTGTACCCATACCTATGCTCAGGGAAAAGAATGCCTGCCCGAGAGCCATAAGCACCGTGGTGCCTGTGATCTTGGAGAAATCAGGCCTGAAGAGAAACTCAACACCCTTTCCTGCACCGGGTAGTGTAAGAGCCTTGATGCACATGAAAAGAAGCAGGATTAAGAGCAGGGGCATCAGCACCTTCGTAGATTTTTCAATTCCTTTCCGCACTCCCCCAAGCACTATGCCCGCTGTTGCCAGGAGAAAGACCGAGAACCACAGAGCAGGTCTCAGTGACTCAGACCTGAATGCATCAAACATAACAGTAAGTTCGGCGGATGACCTCCCTTTTATGCCGCCGATGAGAATCTGGTATATGTACTCCAGGGTCCAGCCGGCAACGGCAGTGTAAAAGGCAAGTATCATGAATGCTGCAACGATCCCCATCATACCGACAAGATACCATGGCCTGCGCGATGAAAGCATCCTGAAGGCACCAACCGGGTTTCGCTCCGTCCTTCTTCCTATCACAAGCTCGGACATCATCACCGGAATGCCAATGGCGAAAACGATGATGAGATATACAAGCAGGAAAGCACCTCCCCCGTTCTCACCAAGAATATATGGAAACCTCCAGATGTTTCCCAGGCCTACGGCCGATCCGGCTGCTGCAGCTATAACTCCCAGCCTGCTTCCAAAAGAATCCCTTTTTGAAAAATCAAAACCACTCATATTTTTTCCGTTTTCAGCAATGATCTGCCAGATTTTCTAAAAATGGCAAAAAACTGCATAGCAGCCAACTTTTCTGTTGAAAAACAGAAAAACAAACTGCTTTATTTACTCCGGCGGAGTGGCCCGGCCATGAAGGCAGTGATAAAAAAAGCGGGGACCCTGAAATCCAGTGTCCCCGCAAGGCAATTATCTGTAAATTAATTAATAAGACTCCCTTTCAGTGTAATGGGTATGGAGTAGTTCATGCGACTTATGGCCGTTGGGCTTCTCGAGGAACTCCTGGTAGATTGCAACCACCTCGGGATTATCGTGTGATTTCCTCAGGTCCATATGCATATCCTCGGAATATATTGCCTCCATACGTTTCTGACGTACTGCCGCATTGGTCGGGATGGGCTGTCCGCCGCCGCCGATACATCCGCCCGGGCAGGCCATGATCTCAATGAAGTGATATGAAGCCTTGCCTGTGCTCACCGCCTTCGCAACCTTGTTTGCATTGACAAGACCGTGTGCAATTGCAACCTTCAGCTCGGCACCTTCAAGGAAACGCCATTCCTCTGTTGTTCCTTCAATCTTTACCGTGGCTTCCTTTACCCCTTCCATACCGCGGACAGGGGTTATGTTCAGGTTTGTGAAAGGAACCGGTCTGCCGGTAACAATCTCATAGGCAGTACGCAGTGCTGCCTCCATCACACCTCCGGTGGCACCGAAAATGACTGCGGCACCTGTGGATGTACCCATGACTGAATCATAATTTGAGGGTTCCAAAGTGCGGAAGTCAATACCTGCCTGCTTGATCATCACTGCAAGTTCGCGCGTGGTAAGAACAAAGTCTATGTCCTTGTAACCGCTTGACCTCATCTCCGGCCTGTCAGCCTCATACTTCTTGGCCGTGCAGGGCATTATTGACACTGACACAACCTTGGCAGGATCTATATTCCTCTTCTGGGCATAGAATGTCTTTGCCAATGCTCCGAACATCTGCTGGGGTGATTTGCATGTTGACAGGTTGGGGAGCATGTGCGGGTACTTGTGCTCGATGAACTTGATCCATCCTGGAGAGCACGAGGTGAACATCGGCAGCGCCGTGTTCTTGTCATTCTCTACAAGTACCTTCTTCAGCCTGGTAAGCAGCTCGGTACCTTCTTCGATGATTGTAAGGTCAGCAGTGAAATCAGTGTCAAGTACAGAATCAAACCCAAGTTGGCGCAGTGCAGTGACCATCTTGCCTGTAACCCTCTCACCCGGATCATATCCAAGGTCTTCGCCCAGGGCCACCCTGACTGCCGGGGCGGTCTGCACAACCACGTGCTTGTCAGTATCATAGATTGCATCCCAAACCTGATCAATGTAGGTTTTCTCGGTAAGTGCTCCCGTCGGACAGCGGTTGACGCACTGTCCGCAGTTGGTGCAGACGACGTGGCTCATCGGCCTGTCATGGAATGAGGAGATCTTCATGTGGGCACCCTTGTTCGCAACTGCAATTGCAGAAACATGCTGCAACTGGGCGCATGTGCGGACACAGCGCTGGCACCTGATGCACTTGCTGTCATCCTTGAGGAATGAGGGTGACGACCTGTCAATATTATATGCGTGACCTTCAACCAGGTCAAGGAAAATATGCTCACCGAACGAATACTCGTTTGCAAGGGTCTGAAGCTCGCACTTCTGGTTCTTGTAACACTTGGTGCAGTCTGCCCTGTGCTCTGAAAGAAGCAGTTCGACGATATGCTTGCGTGCGTTCCTTACCTTGAGTGAGTTGGTGTGAATATCCATTCCTTCCGAGGCAGGCATCGCGCAGGCGGCTATCAGGGTGCGGGCACCCTTCTGTTCCACCACGCATACGCGGCAGTTACCGGCCACGCAAAGATCCGGGTGGTTGCAGAGAGTCGGGATGTTTACACCCAGCTTTTTTGCGGCTTCGAGGACTGTTGTTCCTTCCTCAACCTGTACTTCCTGATCATTTATCTTTAGAGTAACCATTTTGTTCTATGCTGTTTTAGTAAATAATCTCTTCCCTGAAATTCTCGACTATTGATTTGAAGGCATTGCCCACTGACTGGCCCAGCCCGCACTTGGATGCCACCTTCATGGTGTCGGCAAGCTTAACCAGTTCATTCAGATAGGTTGATTTGGCCTCTCCCTTCTTCACCTTCTCAACACCCTTGAGAAGCTGCTGGCAACCGACCCTGCACGGGGTACACTGGCCGCATGATTCCTCGGTAAAGAAATCAAGGTAGTTGTGAAGGACGTTGTACATCGAGCGGGAGCTGTTGAACAGCTTCATGGAACCTCCTGTGGGGACTCCTTCAAACCCGATGATTGTCTCAGCAAACTTCTTGCGCGGCACGCAGAAGCCGGATGCACCGCCCACCTGCACTGCCTTTGTGTCACCGTCACCGAATTCATTGACGAACTCCTGCACCGTCATCCCGAGCTCAAGCTCGAAGATTCCCGGAATCGGAGTGTCACCCGAGATAGAGAAGACCTTTGACCCGCGTGAGTCCTGGGTTCCAAGCTTTACATATTCCTGTGCACCCTTTTCGATGATCATCATTGCAGTGACAAGTGTCTCCACATTGTTGATCGAGGTTGGCTTCGAAAAAAGTCCGCTGACAGTCGGATAGGGAGGTTTGTTTCGCGGTTCACCGCGGAAACCCTCAATCGATTCGAACAGTGCGCTCTCCTCTCCGCAGATGTAGGCGCCGCTGCCCATCCGGTATTCAATACTGAAATCATACCCTATCTCATTGATCATTTTGTGGAACTTATGGAGCTCCACAAAGAGCTGCGGCAGAAGGAACCTGTACTCACCCCTGAGGTAGATGTATCCTTTCTTTGACCCCATCGCCTTGCCGGCGATTGCCATCCCGGCGTAAACCTTCGAAGCTACCTTGTCAAGTATCTCGCGGTCCTTGAATGTGCCGGGTTCACCCTCGTCAGCATTACAGACGATATATTTCTCCGGATCCTTTTCTGCAGCAGTGTATTTCCATTTCAGACCGGTAGGAAAACCGGCGCCGCCACGTCCTTTCAGGCCTGATTCAAGAATCTCCTGGATAATCTCTTCGCTGGTCATCTCGAAGGCCTTGGTCATTACTTTCCTGACATCAACGCTTTCGAATATAAGGTCAACCTTTGTAAGTCCTTTGTTTTTCATTTCAGTGCCTCCCTCTTATTTGCGCATATAACCTTTAATCACATCAATAACTGTCTCCGGCGTAAGATCAGTATAAGGCATGTCATTGATCAGAATTGCGGGAGCCTTGTGACACCATCCTATACAGTTGGTCTCAAGCAGCGTGAACATCTTGTCCGGGGTAGTCTCGCCAACCCTGATCTTCAGGATATCCTCAATGGTGCTGATGATATCATTCTTGCCTTTCATCGAACAGGTAATTGTCTTGCAGACCCTGATCACATTCCTGCCCCTCTCCTCCGTGTCAAGAAAAGTGTAGAATGATGCAGTGCCGTATACCTCTGCAGCTGAGATGTCAAGCTCAGTGGCAACCTCCACCATTGATTCATCAGTAAGGTAATTGTACTTCTTCACAATATCCTGAAGGATGGGCATAAGACTCTCCCTGTTGCGGCCATGCTTATCCGCCAGCTCCTTCACCAAGTTACCAGTGTGATACATTTCTATTGGTTTTTAAGTATTTAGTGTTAAAACGTAAACTTCCGGGTGAAATTTTCGACTGTGAAATTAATAACAATAGAATTCCCAAAACCTTACTTATGTCATGTTTATGAATATTTAAGGCTTGAATTAATGGGCGAATACGCAATTGCGAAAGCCTCGCGTCAGACCGTGGAAAAAGCCTTGATCTGGTTTCTGAGCCACTCCAGCCACTCTGCCATTCCCTCCCCTTTCACGGCTGAAGTCCTGAAGATTGTGATCCGGGGATTTATGGCAGCCATGTCGGCAGCAAAGGCGTCCAGGCGGAAGTTGGTATACGGTAAAAGGTCCGTCTTGTTCAGGATGACAGCCCTTGCCTGGCTGAAAAGCATCGGATACTTGGCCGGCTTGTCGTCCCCTTCAGCCGTGCTGACAACAGCAAGCTTGAAGGTTTCTCCCAGGTCAAACTGCGAAGGACAGATAAGGTTGCCTACATTTTCAACAAAGAGCAGATCGATGGTGTCAAGATCAAAATGAACAAGGGCTTTCGAGATGCTGTGGGAATCAAGATGACACCCTCCTTCCGTATTGATTGCCACTATTGGTATATTGTATTTCTTCAGACGCTGTGCATCCCGGTCAGTGGTCACATCACCCTCTATTACTCCTATCCTGACGCTGCCGGCCAGCGCCTCGCAGGTCCTTTCAAGGAGGGTCGTCTTGCCGGCGCCGGGGGAACTGATTATATTGACCATCATCACCTTCTTCCCTGTCAGCAGTGTCCGAACCTCTTCAGCCTTGTTCTGGTTCCTGTCGAGGATGTTTTTCATAATCCTGATTTCCATGATCATTCTCCTTCAATACTTTTTATAAATAATTCCTTTCCGTGTACAATGTCAATCTCAGACGAGCCGCAGACGGAGCATCCGTTCAGGTCATCCGAAGGTATGTATAATGATCCGCAGCCAAGGCAGCGCATTTCTGCGGCGATGATCTCGATACTGATTTCTGCCCCTGTGGCAACGGTATCTGCTGCTGCTTCACGGAATGCAGTCTCAAACAGGTCAGGCACGATCTGTATAAACTGCCCGAAGCTCACATTCACCCTTGTGACTGCCTGAAGGCCCGCTTCGGCTGCATATCCTTCAACCATCTCAACAAGGTCCGTTGCTATTCTCAGCTCATGCATCCTCTTCCTTTCAGCATATACGCGGCAACAGCTGGCCTGAAGGCATATCCAGGAACCTCTGCCCCCCGGAGGCTCCGTTAAGTATGACGCGGCCTTCCCTTCCGGTTGTAATCCGGCCGATGACAGAGGCATCACGACCATCAGGGTCACTGCGCATCCTTTGCAGTATTGCCGCGGCCTCCCCTGGCGCAGCCACCACCAGCAACCGTCCTTCGCTTGCCAGGCTGAGAGGGTCGAAGCCGAGTATCTCACAGAGTCCCCTGACCTGTTCCTGAAAGGGAACCGAAGCTTCATCAACCGTAATACAGTACCGGTGCATGGCAGGCTGCTCGTTGAGCATTGCAGTCAGTTCATTGAGCACGGCAGCCAGTCCTCCGCGGGTCAGGTCTCTCATGAAATGAACCGCTTCAGGTTTCTCCGTGATCCTGCGTACCAGGTGATTCAGGGATGCGCAGTCAGATAGCAGCGGTATATCGAACGATAGCCCCTGACGGGCAGCAAGGATAGTCACCGCGTGATTACCCGGTGGCCCGTTGATTATCAGCAAATCTCCATCCTTTACTGATGAAGCGGTGCTGACATGCACCAGGTCACTGCTGAGCAGTCCCACCCCTGCAGTGTTGATAAAGATCCTGTCACACTTGCCCTTATCCACAACCTTGGTGTCGCCTGTGACAATCCGCACCCCTGCCTTCTCTGCCTCGTCAGCCATGGTAGTCACGATTTCATCGAGCTGTTCCATGCCGAACCCCTCCTCAATGATGAAGGCAGCCGACAGGAACTTCGGCTCTGCCCCTGAGACAGCAAGGTCATTCACTGTCCCGCAGACAGCAAGCTTTCCGATGTTTCCTCCCGGAAAGAAGAGAGGATCAATCACATATGAGTCTGTCGTGAAGGCGAGGGTCCCTGAGGGTGCTGTCAGTATGGCTGAGTCGGTCATCGGTCCGGACATGCCGAAACGGGCCGCAAAATGTTCGCGGATCAGTTTCTGCGCCTGCCTGCCCCCGCTTCCGTGGCCAAGGGTGATCTTTTCACTCATGACTGTTGTATATAAAAAAGGTATTGCATGATCCTTCGGCTGAAACCATGCATGCTCCCTGGGGATTGTCAGGGGTGCATGACGTGGAAAAAAGAGGACAGTCCGCGGGTGTCCTGACCCCTCTGAGTATGTCACCGCATATGCAGCCCGTTTCACTGACCGGTGCAGGTGTGTCAACATTGAAGACAAGGCCGGCATCAAACCTGCGGAACCGTTCCTGTAAATTCATGCCTCCGGAGGGAATGATGCCTAGCCCCCTCCATTCAGCATCCCCCGGCTCAAAGGCCTCCCGCATGTATAGCTGCGCCATCTGGTTGCCTTCTGCAGATACCGCCCTGCGGTACTCAATTTCGACCTTCGGTTTGCGGCTGTTTACCTGCCTGATGAGCATCAGCACGGCAAGCATTATATCGGCCGGCTCAAACCCGGCAACAGCACAGGCCAGGCCGTACCTGCGGGGGATAAAATCAAAGACCGCAGATCCTGTAATCACAGCAACATGCCCCGGGCAGATAAAACCGTCGATCCGGGTACCCTCCCTTAAAAGCATCTCCATGGCAGGGGGCATGACCTTATGTGCATTCAGCACATGGAAGTTACCCACACCGTCTCTTTCAGCCTCCGTCAGAGTAACTGCAGTGCCGGGAGCAGTTGTCTCAAACCCTATTGCAGCGAAGATCACCCTTCTCTGCGGATTGGATCTTGCAAGGTCGAGCGCTTCATGTGCTGACAGCACTACCCTGATGTCAGCACCGGAGGCTTTCGCCTCTGCCGGTGAGGATGTGGTCCCGGGGACCCTCATCAGGTCACCGAACAGGGCCACTGTCACATCCTCACCCGCGGCGAGGGCGACCAGCGTGTCTATGTAGCCGGCTGGTGTGACACATACCGGACATCCGGGTCCTGACAGCAGTCTGACTCGGGATGGAAGAAGTGAAGGTATCCCGAACCGGTGTATGGCAGCTGTATGACCGCCGCAGACCTCCATGAAGGAATAATCACAGACAGCCTCCTGCCTGATCATCTCAGCCAGCCTGGCAATATGTCTGCCGTTCCTGTATTCATCAACATATTTCATGCGCCGGTATGATACTCCCCGGTAACACCCGAAGTCCCTCCGTACCCGTTTCCCTGTCCTGCTCCGTCAACCTCGTCCAGGAGGCGCAGTGTCTCAAGTGCCTCTTCCTCCTTCATCCTGCCTATGGCAAAACCGGCATGAAGAAGTATATAGTCACCCGGCCTGACGCCTTCAACCATCTGCACACCCGCCCTGAAAACAGCTCCGCCGACGGAGACCTCAGCCATGTCACCTTCGACCTTCAATACCTTCGCCGGAAGGCTCAGACACATAATCGCCTCCTTTCCGCTGCAACTGCCAGCTGGCCCAGGGATATACCCCCGTCATTCGGGGGAACCTGATTATTTGTGTATACACTGAAGCGGTTCATGGATAAAAGGTACAAAGATTTTTCAAGCAGGTACCTGTTCTGAAAAACCCCGCCTGACAGCACGACATCATTAAGCCCCGTGTCATTCCTCATGCTTTTGCAAACCGAAAGGATCACCTGTGCAACTGTGTTATGGAATTTTGTGGCGGCATACGATATTTCACTCCGCATAATATCAACTGTCAGTTCACGGAAAACATCACCCAGGCGAACGATGCCATTCACCGTAAACGGATAATAATCATCTGTACTGCCGCTGACCGCTGATTCCAGGCGCATAGGTGCTTCGGAATCAAACGAAGACCTTGCACACAGCCCCAGCAGTGCAGAAACAGCATCGAATATTCTTCCTGCGCCACAGGTCAGAGGGGCATTGATCCTGTGGACAAGCATTTCCATGACAGTGGAGAGCCTGACCGGATCGGTTTCCCTGAAAAGCCTGAGCGAGGTGAAATCATAGTGACTGCCAAAACAGCTGAAGAGACATGAGAGAGCCATTCTCCATGGTTCGTAAACCGCCATATCACCTCCTGGCATCATGAAATACTCAAAATGGGAGTACCGTTCAAAGTCTGTTGCCGAGGCAATCATGAACTCACTGCCCCATATATTGCCGTCTGTTCCGAAGCCCGTTCCGTCCATGACTACCCCGATGACTTTTCCGGCAAGCTGATGTTCAGCCATGACTGAGACTGCATGGGCATGGTGGTGCTGAATCCTGACAAGAGGCAGCCCCTTTACCCCTGCCAGCTCTTCGGCAAACCTGCCCGGGAGGTAATCAGGATGCATGTCGCAGGCAACATCGGAGGGTTCAAACCTGAAGAGGGATGAGAAGAGTCCGTAGGTTTCAGTATAATAATCATACGTGGCCACATTTCTGATATCCCCTATATACTGACTCAAAATGGCACGCCGGCCCTTACCGATGCAGAAGCAGTTTTTCTGCTCCGCGCCTGCGGCAAATATACCCTCCGCGCCTTCAGCGAGGTCGACCGGCTGCGGAGTATAACCACGCGACCTGCGTATCATGATTGTCCTTCCTGAACCCATCCTTACGACTGAATCATCAGCCCTGTTGTTTATCTCCCTGTTGTAACTCACCACGCAGCCCGCCAATGGTAGCAGATCCCTGAGGGCGGCAGTGTCTGAAATGATTATCGGCTCTTCGCTCAGGTTTCCCGAGGTGAGCACCACAGCAGGAGTCCGCAGTATCCCGAAAAGCATGTGGTACAGGGGCATATGGGGCAGCATCGCACCGGTGGTGTTCAGGCCGCTGCTGACCGAAGGTGCCAGCGGCTTCCTCTGCCGCAGGATTAGTATAGGTCTCCTCCAGGAAAGCAGCAGATCCTCCTCGTCATCATCCGTCAGGCAGTACTGCCTCAGGGCTTCAATATCCCTGAACATCACGGCAAAAGGCTTCATGTCACGCTGCTTCCTCAGCCTTAAATCCGATACTGCTGTTTCGTTCAGCGCATCACACATGAGGTTGTATCCTCCGGTGGACTTCACAGCAACACTCTCTCCGGCAGCAAGGCGGTCAGCTATTTTTCGCAGAATGGCTGTGATGCCATTTATTTCTCCTTCTCCGCCGTGAGATCTGAGGGTGTATTCCGGACCGCAGTCGTTGCATGCCACGGGCTGGGCATGATACCTCCTGTCATTGATATCGCTGTATTCAGATGCACATGGCCGGCACATCCTGAACGGAGCCATGGTGGTAGCAGCCCTGTCATAGGGCAGAGCCCTGATTATTGTAAAACGCGGACCACAGTTCGTACAGTTCACAAAAGGGTAATCAATCCGCCGCGGATCATCTGCAAGATCGGAAAGGCACTCATGGCAAACGGCAATATCAGGACTGACTTCCGTGATTGCATCCCCCTCATCGAGGCTGGAGTTTATTGTGAATTCACTGTAATTCCCGGCATCAGTCCGGCTGAACTCTATCGATTTGATATTCGCTGCCGGAGGAGCCTGGGTCCGTATATCATCCACGAATCGCTTCAGGGAGGCCAGGTCACACTTCAGTACAATCCTTACCCCGTCACTCCTGTTGACGACTTCGCCGGTAAGGCAATGCCGGAGGGCGAGCCTGCTTATGAAAGGCCTGAATCCGACACCCTGAACAAGCCCCCTGACAAGTATTTCATAACCTGTTTCCATTGCAGCTAAAGGTAAAGCGATTGCCTCTCCTTCATCCGGTAAACGGACCAGATGACGCTCTCTATCTCATCACTGAGGTTAACGTTGTTGACAATCACGTATTCAGGCACCCTGAGCAGCACAGGCGAAAAATTGACAATACCCCTGATACCCATGTTTACCAGTTCATTGCATACCTCCTGTGCCGAGATGTCAGGTACGGCGATGATAGCAACAGTGACATGGAACCGGTCTATTATCTCCTGCAGCCGCCCGGGAGAATAAACCTGCAGTTCATCCCTTGTCTTCTGCTTGAAGGGGTCAATGTCAAACGTTGCGACGATGTTTATTCCGCGCTGGATGAAACGTGCATACTTGGAGAGTGCCTGCCCGAGGTTGCCCATCCCCACTAGTATCACATTGGTGATGCGGTCCCTCTTGAAGAGATTCTCCATCTCGTTCAGAAGCGAGCCGGTAATATAGCCTCCCCTCCTGTTGCCTCTTATACCGTATTCTGAAAAGTCCTTCCTGACCTGTTCGGGTGTCACCCCTGCCCCCTCGGCAAGAGTGTACGAATAGACCCTGCTTACCCCCATGGAGTTAAGCCTTACCAGGAGCCCGTGATAAAGAAAAATCCGCCTGAGACTGTTCCTGGTGTTGTGTTTTGTGAATTGTTTCACATTAATTCATTGAAACACAAATCCGTTATGCAATTTAAACTAACTTCTTCAAACAGCATGCATTAAAATATAATATTGATTAATAATATGTTATCAATTAATAATTATCTGCCTTACAAATAAGGGATAAAAAAAATTTGACTTGAGTTGATTGCACATCTAACTTTATTATGTGAATCTTCTCACATATAATGTACTACATAACCATTAGAAAGGAAGATTGGCATCGTTCACTGGAAAATCTGCTCTCCTCACATGACATATTCGTTCCGGTGAAGGATGAATTCAGCCTTGATTATGAGCCATTCAGGCCGGGTCATGCTGATGAGATCGCGTATAACATACCAAAGCCGGCCACCCCGCTCAAGAATTTTTTCCTGCCTGTAAGGGAAAATGTCTCGAATACCGGTAAAAAAGGAAGACCCAGGATAATTATCGGGGTACCCAACTGTGATGTGACGGCTCTTGCCCTGCTTGATGAGATTTATCTTGACGAGGCATTCCCTGATCCTTTCTACAGGGAACGGAGGAATAACACCCTGATAATTGCAGCAGACTGCCATTCTGTTAACGAGCATTGCCACTGTACTTCTTACGGAGTCAGGCCATGGTCGGAGGAAATCGCGGATATGGCAGTTTTTTCAGCGGGTGATAACATGTTCATCAGGGTAATCACCGGCCGTGGCGCAGAGCTGGCAAAAGAGTTGCCGGCAGCTGAACGGGTAGATGATCCTGCAGGGACAGTCCTGGCGGAGGAAAAACATAAGGAAATTGAGACTGCTCTTGCCGCCCTGAATAAAAATCTGCCTGACTACAAAACCACCGGGGAGATCGTAATCAAGGCGGGGCGGGATACCTGGAAGAAATATGCCTCAAAGTGCGTTTCATGCGGGGCCTGCACAACCATCTGTCCCACATGCAGTTGCTTTATCCTTATCGACAGGCCTGGCTTTGAAAAGGTGAAACAGGCTGATGCCTGTCAGTACCCGGGATTCGAAAGGGTTGCCGGGGGTGAAGATGCACTGTTTGAACTTGACCACCGCTTCAGGAACAGGTATATGTGCAAGTATGTATGGCGGCCTCAGAAATTCCGTTCACTTGCCTGCACGGGCTGTGGCAGATGCATCGAGGCCTGCCTGGGAAAGATAAACAAGAATGAACTCTTCATGGAACTCATCTGATGATTCCTATGACCGGTCACAACCATAATATATATAAACCTTTAAGGGCTAATCTCACCGAGGTGATCGAAGAGTCTCCCCTGATCAAAACCTTCGTGCTGGTTCCCGAGAAGGAGTTCGTCTTCAGCACGGGACAATTCATTGAACTGTCGGTTGACGGTGCAGGAGAGGCACCCTTTACACCTTCGTCATCACCCCTGGTGACGGAGAGGCTGGAAGTAACAGTAATGAAAACAGGGTATGTCACCGGTATAATGCATGAACTGAAACCGGGGGCTGTCATGGGTATCAGGGGTCCTTTCGGAAGAGGATACCCGGTAACCCAATTCAGGGGCAAGGAGGTGCTGATACTCGGGGGCGGATGCGGCCTTGCCCCGATCCGTTCACTGCTCTTCACCCTTGAGCATATGAAGGATGACCTTGAAAAGGTTATTCTCTGCTACGGTTCCAAGACGCCGGCAGACTGCATCTACAAGCCTCTGTTCAGCAGGCTCAACAGCATCGGTAAGTTTGAAGCCTACCGCACGGTTGATATTACCGATGATGACTGGGATGGTCCTGTAGGTGTTGCCACCAAGCTTCTTGACAGCATCAGGGTAAATATTGACAACTCGGTGGCAGTAGTGTGCGGTCCGCCAATCATGATGAAATTCGGAACCATCAGGCTGCTTGAGATGGGTTACCCGGAAGACCGGATATACCTCTCAATGGAGAAAAACATGTCATGCGGTCTCGGCAAATGCGGTCACTGCATGATGGGAGAATTCTTTGTATGCAAGGACGGGCCTGTCTTTACCTACAATGAGATAAAACACAACCCCGAGATATGGAAATAATATAAAGGTAATGTCATGAATTTGAATACTGATGATCTGAAAAAGATCAGATTCTTCGACAAATACACTGAGGAACAGCTCTCAAGAATCGTGATGATCTCTTCCATCAGGGAATTCAGGGTTAAGGAAATAATCTTTGACCAGTATGACGAATTGTCCGAGGTCTATATCCTGCTGACCGGTTCGCTCTCACTGGGTATAAGCCTGCCTCACGAAAAGAGAATACACCTGGGATCAATTGAGGAAGGGCAGCTTTTTTCATGGTCAGCAGTCTTTTACCCCTACATCTCCACAGCCTGGGTGATGGCTGTGACTCCTGCCAGGGTAATTGCCATCGATTCAAAAAGACTCAACGAGGAGATTGAAAAAGACTGTGACTTCGGGTTCAAGACCATGTCCAAAATTGCACAAACGATATCCCAGCGGCTCAGTGACACGCGGTTCCAGCTCATGAACCAGCTGAATCTTTAGAAGCAACGGCAAATGAAGGTGTTAATAGACATGATTGCATTGAGGGCTGCCATGACCCGGAATCCGGCAACGGAGCTGCCGGAGGCTCTGTGTCACGGAGCTGCCGGCAGCCTGAAGACCATGCGGGAACTGGCCACCTTCAGATTTACATGCCGCAGGTGCGAAGAGGCCCCCTGCATTGCCGTCTGCCCTGCCGAAGCCCTGGAAAAGGATGAAGAGGGGATCATAATGAGGCATACAAACCTCTGCGTATCATGCAAGTCATGTATGACAATCTGTCCCTTCGGGACGATGATGACCGATTTCTTCAGACATCACTGCAACAGGGACCTGTTCTACGACCTGTGCGACTATGAACAGGCCCGTAAGTTTGTAGAGGCATGCCCCCCCGGAACAGCCAGGCTCACCAGCGAAGGCGAAAAACCTGAAGAGCATATCTACAAGCTCAATGAGATGGTGCTCATAAGAGATTATATGTATGTAAATTATAAAGGGTAAAGAGAAAGCATATGGCGGTCAGTCTCTTTTATTTCTTTGTTTATCCGGGGCTGCTGTTCATGGCAGTAACCGGGGGCTTGCTGTCATGGTATGACAGGAAGATAACCGCCAGGGTACAGTTCCGGAAAGGTCCTCCCCTGCTTCAGCCGTTCTGGGATTTCCTCAAGCTGGTGCTTGTGAAGGAGACCATTCTGCCACGGCAGGGCTCCCGCTTTGTGTTCCTGCTGGCTCCTGTCCTGGCCCTCTTCGGGGCAACCATGGCCGGGTTGTTCATTCTCCTGCCTCTGTTAAATATCGAAACCGGATTCAAGGGTGATATTATCGTGATTTTCTACCTGCTGACCCTGCCTTCGTTCTCTTATATAATAGGTTCCCTTGCTTCAGGCAATCCGATAGCTGCCGTAGGAGCATCGCGCGAAATGAAGCTCATAATCAGCTATGAGCTCACCTTCCTCCTCGTTGTTGCCGCTGTGATAATGAAGAGCGGACAGGAGCTGGATCTCAGCAGCATTATAGCTGCGCAGCAATCGGATAAACCGTTTATAGGCAGTATCTCAGGTGTTCTGCTGCTGGTTGCAGGGCTCTTCTGCATCCAGGCCAAGCTGGGGAATGTGCCGTTTGATATGCCTGAAGCGGAGGCCGAGCTGGCTTCAGGGATCTACATCGAGTACTCCGGTCCGCCATATGCAATGATCAGGCTGGCAAAGTACATCATGCTCTTTATTCACCCGGCTTTCATTGTGGCTCTTCTGATGAACGGGATGACCGGCGGTACTGGAATACTATGGCTTATCCTGAAGATACTCGGAATTGTGCTCCTCATTACACTTATAAGGAATACCAATCCGAGGCTGAAAATCAAGCAGGCATCCTCCTTCTTCCTGATATGGATAAACTTGCTGGTAATTATTGCAATTGTGCTCAATACATTCGGATTATAAAACAAAAACCGTGGGCTTCAAGGATTTTGTCTTCAGAAAATCACTCTGGGTCTTTCATTTCGGAGGAGCCTCTTGCAACAACTGCGACATTGAGATCCTTGACTGCCTTACACCCAGGCATGACCTTGAACGGTTCGGCATACTGCTGGTGGGCAGTATAAGGCATGCCGACGTCCTGCTGGTCAACGGTTCAATAAACAGGCGTGACAAAGACCGCCTGCTCGAACTCTACAACCAGGCGCCAAAACCCCTGCTGGTAGTGGCTATAGGCGCCTGCGGATGCACAGGAGGAATCTTTGCCGAGGGAATTACCTTCGCCGGCCCTGTCGACAAGATCATACCTGTTGACGCCTATATCCCCGGGTGTCCCCCGAAACCAGAGGCAATAATTGCAGGCATCGCCAGGCTGGCAGGTAAAAAATCTTGATATGCAGATGGATACAGAGGAGACAATAAACAAACTGACTGAAAGGTTCAGCAGTGACACTCTCGGAGTGGACCTGGTGAAGGGGAGGCGCGGAATTGTCTCGGTCAGCCCCTCCGCCATCGCAACCATCGCCGGGTACCTGTACAAAAGTGAAGGCTTCAGGTTCATCATAGCCTCTGCGCTTCACACCAGGCGGGGCTTTGAAATATACTACCACTTCAGCCTTGACTCCGGGGGAATGATCCTCAGCCTCCACGTGATCCTTGACAGCGGGAAACCTCAGATCGAATCGCTCTCCAATATGTTCAGCGCTTCAAACTGGATTGAACGGGAGATGCATGAGCTCTTCGGTATTAATTTCCTTCACCACCCGAACCAGGAAAAGCTGATTTCTGAGGGGAACTGGGCTGAAGGTGTCTACCCCTACAGGAAAGAGTTCAGATAACAACCCGAGATATGGGAAGAAAGACACTCATACCGATAGGACCCTATCACCCTCTCCAGGAAGAGCCTGAACTGTTCAAGCTTTACTGTGACGGTGAGATTGTCACCGACATCAAATGGGAGACAGGCTATAACCACAGGGGCATTGAGAAGCTCAGCGAGTCAAAGACATATGACCAGGTATTCTTCCTTGTTGAAAGGATCTGCGGTATATGTTCCACCTCACATCCGTTTGCCTTTGCAAATGCGGTGGAAGAGATTGCCGGTGCTGAGATTCCCGACAGGGCAAAATATATAAGGTCATTCATTGGCGAACTCGAACGGATCCACAGCCATCTCCTGTGGGTCGGACTTGCCGGCCACTTCCTCGGGTACAATACTGTCTTCATGTGGGCATGGAAGTACCGCGAACCGATCCTCGACCTGTTTGAGATGATAACCGGAAACAGGAACAGCTATGCAATGTTCAAGGTGGGAGGCGTCAGGCGTGATATAGAAAATCATAAGATACCTGCCATAAGGAAGGAGATGTCCGTCATCCGAAGGAAGATTGATCTCCTCACCGGTGCAGTGATGGATGACCCGGTTATTCATGCCCGCACAAAGGGAGTAGGGGTACTCACAAGGCAGGATATCATTGACTACGCAGCTGTGGGGCCCACTGCACGTGCATCCGGTGTTGACGTGGATGTCAGGAGGGATGATCCCTATGCCGCCTACCCGCTTGTCAGCTGGAAGGTTATCACAGCTCAGGAGGGAGATGTATTCGCAAAGGCGAAAGTGAGACTTCTCGAAATGTACGAGTCAGTCTCAATTATCGAACAGTGCATCGATGCCCTCGAAAAACTGAAAGAAGGTGATGTGGTCCTCAGGATAAATGAAATCCCTGCGGGGATCGGGACAGGACGGGCGGAAGCACCAAGGGGCGAGGTTTTCCACTTTGTGGTCTCAGACGGGTCAAATTCGCCTGCCAGACACAAGATAAGGGCTCCGAGCTATACCAATATAGCAACCTTCAAAAAATCATGCATCGGACAGACAATTGCTGACGCCACTATCTCCCTTGCTGCCGTTGACCCGTGTTACTGCTGCACGGAAAGGATGGCCGCCGCATACGACAACACCACAGGCGAGCGGCTGATGAATGCCGTTGAGCTGATTAACCTTTCGATGGAACGAACAAAAGAAATCAGAAAATCCGTTGCAGGTCATGAATGAGCCCTTCATATCATTCGCTGAGCCTTCTGCCTGCATGATGCTGCAGATGCTGATAATGATCCCCCTGGCAGGAGGGATACTGCTTTTCATTATCCCTGAACGGTATCGTACTGCAAAGGGTATACTGGCCCTGGCTGTAACCCTGTACACCGGATACCTGTCACTTGCACTCTACTCAGCCTCACCCCAGATGATCCCGCAGGGCGATAAGGTGATACAGGGTTGCCAGTCACTGTTCGGCTCTGACCTTTTCGGCAAGGCCGGCGGATACCTGACCTTTACGGTTGACGGACTGAGCAAACTGATAGTGCTGTTTATAAGCATACTTGCACTGCTCGTACTGATCTACTCACTTGCGTATAACAAATCGTCCGGCACCCGCCATTTCAGTTCCTGGTTCCTTGTAACAACAGCATGTTCATACGGAGCAGTCCTCTCTGATAACCTGATCCTCTTCATCATCTTCTGGGGCATACTTGGGATAACCCTTTACAAACTGATACCCGGCAAGGATGAGAAGAGCTCTGCTGCTGCAAAGAAGACGATGATCCTCATCGGGGCTTCAGACACTGTTATGCTTCTGGGCATAGCCATGCTGTGGAGACTGACTGATACACTCAGCATCAACGGTATATCGCTCGACACAGTCAATATACTGAATGTCACCGCATTCCTGGCATTACTTGTGGGCAGCTTCACCAAGGCCGGTGCCTTCCCCTTCCATTCCTGGGTCCCCGACTACACGGAAAGTTCTCCTGCAACCTCCTCGGCACTGCTGCCGGCCTCACTCGACAAACTTCTTGGCATCTATTTTCTTGCCAGGCTCACAGGCGATCTCTTTGTGCTTAGTGAGGGAATGAAGCTGGCCCTCCTTTCAGTCGGCGTGGTAACGATAATAACTGCCGTACTTATGGCTCTCATGCAGCACGACTATAAGCGGCTCCTCGGCTACCATGCCGTATCCCAGGTCGGGTATATGATACTGGGATTCGGGATTGGCTCAGTGGTGGGTGTTGCAGCCGGCCTGTTCCATATGATAAACAATGCCGTTTACAAGAGCGGTCTCTTCCTGGCCGCAGGTGCCGTTGAACGGCAGACCGGGAAGAATGACATAGGAGACCTCGGAGGGCTGTCGAAAGCCATGCCGGTGACGTTCACCGCGTCACTGATCTTTGCAATGTCAATCTCCGGAGTTCCACCCTTCAACGGTTTCGCCTCAAAGTGGATGATTTACCAGGGGATAATTGAATCAGGTACCGGCTCCGGCATCGCAGGAAAGTTGTGGATTTTATGGCTCGGGCTGGCTGTACTCGGATCAGCCCTGACCCTGGCAAGCTTCGTCAAATTTATCGGCGGCATATTCCTCGGCCGCAGGAATCCCGGAATGGAAAGCGTCAGGGAGGTGCCGCTCCTTATGTGGCTCCCGATGGCACTGCTGGCACTTGCCTGCCTCTTCTTCGGCGTTTTTGCCACTGACCTGGTAATTCCGAAACTCTTCACCCCGGCAGCAGGACCGTTTGCATTCAGTGGCATCTGGAGCTCTTCCTTCGTTTCCTTGCTGGTGCTCATTTCGATTATCCTGGGCTTTCTCATTTACCTTGCTGCCGGCAGGAAAAAATTCCGGACCGGCGATCTCTTTATCGGCGGTGAGAAGATTGAGAAACTTGATGCCTCCTACCCTGCCCCGGAGTTTTACAAGACCTTTACCGAGTTCAGCCTCTTCTCGCGCATTTACAAAATGGCTGAAGCGAAGGCATTTGACCTTTACGACCTCTCGAAACAGGCCGTGTTCTGGCTGAGCGGCAGGCTCAGCATTGCACACACCGGAGTGCTTCCGGGATATGTGATCTGGGTTTGTACCGGGCTGATAATCATGTTGCTGATAATGACCTGAGAAAACGGAAAGATGGAACTGGCGATTTGTGTAATAACAGGTTTTATGATACTTGGGGCAATATATGCCATCCATGCCAGGGATATTCTCTCGGCAGTGATTGCAGGAGGAATTGTCGGATACAGCCTTGTCATCTGTTTCCTGCTCCTTAAAGCCCCTGACCTTGCAATTGTGCAGATAGTGGTGGAGACCATCACCCTTATCATTATGGTGGCCGTTGTGCTTGACAGCTCCCGTGTTGAAGCCTACAGCAGGTTCGACAGACGCGCCTGGATCACGGCAGGTACAGCGACAGTTATCCTGCTGATCCTGTTCTGGTTCTTCCGTGCAGCGTCTTCACATCTCGCGCCCTTTGGAGATCCTGCACTCAGGATGGCCGACGCCTATATCAACGGTGCAGTGGAGAAGACCGGCAGCGTCAACCTGGTTACAGGTGTGGTGTTTGACTTCAGGGGATATGACACCCTCGGCGAGGCAACAGTGCTTGTGACCGCAGTGCTGGGTGTACTGACCATTCTAAGGATAACCGGAAAGAAAAAGACAGCCTGAAACCCATGTTTAAAGTTGCTCATTAAACAATCTGAAGGAAAATGAAGGGAATGACAGTAATAGTAAAAAAGACGACGCAGCTGATAGCAGGTATAATATTCCTGTACGGTATCTATATCATCCTGCACGGACATCTTACCCCAGGTGGCGGATTCGCCGGAGGGGTGATCCTGGCCGGGTCTTTCATACTGCTGATACTCTCCTGGGGAAGCGACTTTCTTCACCTTGTCAGGGAGGAACGGGGCACAACACTCTACGAGAACCTCGCAATCCTGGTTGTCCTCTTCCTTGCACTTTCCGGACTTCTTGCCGGCGTGAGGGTTTTCTTCGCCAACTGGCTGCCTCACGGTACTCCCGGAGAATTGCTGAGTGCAGGGATGTTGCCGCTGTACAACATTTTTGTCGGGATTGAGGTTGCTGCTTCGATCCTTACAATCTTCCTTGCCCTTGTAATATTTAAGGAGGAGGTACTGAAATGACTGTTTACTTGCTCTGCTTCATTCTGTTCCTGACCGGCCTCTACGGCGTGTTAACCAGGAGAAACCTGATCAAGATAGCCATATCGCTGTCTGTCATGGAGTTCAGCACCTTCCTCTTCCTTGCCCTTGTAGGATACAGGGATGGTGGTGCAGCTCCGATAGTCGATACGGCAGATCCTGTGAAGACCTATGTCGATCCTCTGCCACAGGCCATGGTTCTTACTGCCATTGTGATAGGCCTGGCAACCACAGCCATGCTGATGGCGGTGATAATAAGGATATACAGGAAATACGGGACCTTCGACATAAGAGAGATAAAGAATCTAAGAGGATAGATGATGAATCCGCTCATACCGCTTCTTGTTGCCATCCCGCTTGCCGGTGCGTTTCTGACAATGATCGTGGGCAGGTTCGTTACCGGTATACCCAGGTATATGACTCTGACCACCCTGCTTGTTACCGCATTCATCAGCTTCCGGCTGCTTCTGGAGGGGGAACCTTCACCGTCAGTCTATATCCTCGGTGGCTGGGAACCTGTTAACGGTGTGCCGATAGGACTTTATCTCGTGCACGACGGCTTTTCAGCGCTTGTGCTCTGCATCATCAGCCTGATTGGCCTTCTTTCTGTCGTCTACTCCGTCTCATACATGGCAAGGTATACCTCTGAGAACTTCTTCTATGCTCTGTTCTGCCTCATGATAGCTGGAATGAACGGGGTAGTCCTCAGCGGTGACATCTTCAATATATTCGTCTTCCTGGAGATTTCAGCCATCTCATCCTACGCGCTCGTGGCGTTCGGTGTAGAGAAGAATGAACTTGAAGCAACACTTAAATACCAGGTTCTGGGTGCAGTGGCGTCATTCATGATTCTCTTTGCAATCACATTCATTTACTGGAGCACAAAGACACTCAATATTGCTGACATCCGCGATGCATTCAGCACCGGAGACCGGGGTGGCCATTATGTTCTGATCCAGGCCCTTCTTCTTACCGGCTTTGGTCTGAAGGCCGCCATAATACCGTTTCATGCCTGGCTCCCTGACGCTCACTCCTCGGCGCCCTCACCTATCTCCGCTATGCTCTCCGGGGTATTGATAAAGGCCGTCGGCATTTACGTAATTATCCGTCTGTTCTTCAACATGTTTGAACTGACTGAGGGGATGGCACTGCTGATCACCACCCTTGGTGCGCTTTCAATGGCAGTGGGAGTCTTCCTCGCCATCGGTCAGTGGGATATCAAGCGGCTCCTTGCCTATCACAGCATCAGCCAGATGGGTTATGTCATCATGTCTGCCGGCATAGGGATGATACTCATGGTCCGGGGCATCCGGCCGGAAGTGGCTGCCCTCGCGATCACCGGCGGCATTTTCCACATGGTCAACCACGCAGCATTCAAGGGACTGCTCTTCCTCAACGCAGGAGCAATAGAATACTCGGCCGGAACTCGTGATCTGCATAAGATGGGGGGTCTGGCAAAATCAATGCCTGTGACCTCCGCAACATCCCTTGCGGCTTCGCTGTCCATATCCGGAATACCGCCATTTAACGGGTTCTTCAGCAAACTGATAATCATAGTGGCAGCGGTAATGGGCCGTTTTTACCTGCTCGCAGCACTGGCTGCCCTTGTCAGTATCATCACGCTGGCATCTTTCATGAAGTTCCAGAGATATGCCTTTTACAACAGGGAACCTGACACTGTCAGAAATGTGATAAAAGAGGTCCCCGTTCCGATGCTCATCAGCATGGTCACCCTTGCCGTGGTATGCCTCCTCCTCAGCCTGCTGGCGCTTCCCGGTATCCGTGATTCGGTACTGGCACCTGCGACGGATATACTTATGGACCAGATGAAATATTCCACACAGATAACGGGCATTTGATATGAGATACCTTGCAATATTCATATTATCAATGGTCTTCTGGCTCCTGATAACGTTCAGGCTCACCCTTCCCAATTTAACCGCCGGAGCCGTGGCCTCGGCAATCACGGCCGCCATTTTCGGAAGGTACTATTTCCATAATGTGTACAAATTCCTGCAGCTGCACCGCTGGTACTGGTTCGCAGTCTATCTTTCAGCCTTCATCTGGGCATGCATCAGGGCTAACTTCGATGTGGCTTACCGTGTGCTTCATCCTGCAATGCCAATCAGGCCGGGAATTGTGAAGGTCAGAACCACACTCAGGTCGGATTTTGCCCGGACACTGCTCGCAAACTCCATTACAATGACCCCGGGAACCATTACCGTTGACATCATCGGAGATGAGTTTTATATCCATTGGATCTTTATCAGATCAGATGACCCGGCCTTGTACACCAGGATGGTTACCGGAAGATTTGAAGAATACATAAAAAAATTCGCGGAATGACCGGTTTTCTCAACATACTGCTCTATATCCAGATAGCCCTTTGCGCACCCTGCCTGTACCGGATCATCAGGGGACCGTCAATTCCTGACCGGATGGTAGGAATTGACATCTTCGGTATCCTTGTGGTGGGCATCTGCGGCATCATCTCTGTTCTCACTGAAAAGGATTTCATCCTTGACATAGGCATTGCCTGGGTCATACTTAGTTTTATAGGAACCCTTACCCTGGCCAAATATCTCGGCGGTAAAAAACTGAATGAATGACATGGTTGCTTTAATACTTATTTCGGTAGGAGTTTTATTCAACATCTTCGGATGTATAGGTCTGTTAAGGCTTCCGGATGTTTACAACCGGCTCCAGGCTGCCACCAAATGCGTTACACTGGGATGCTGCAGCATACTTCTTGGTGTTCTGGTGCACTTCGGAATCAGCGGTGCCGGGTTCAAGGCCCTTGTGGCAATACCCATACTCTTCTTTACCGCCACCGTGGCAGCACATGCCCTCGTCAGGGGTGCATACCATTTCGGGACAAAACCCGATAAAAGGACTGTTAAAGATGATTACAGGGAGGCAGTGAAATGAAGTACCCCAAGCTGAGAGAGTTAAAGGAGGCGGTGATATCTCTGGTCACCCCGGCATATACATCGGAATTCCCTGCTGTTGAGCATGTGCCGTTCAAAGATTTCAGGGGAAAGCCGGTTGTGGATGATGCCGGCTGCGTGGGCTGCGAGACCTGTGCAAATGTTTGCCCTCCGCTTGCCATAACTTTCACTGACGACAGGGAGAAAAAAATCAGGACCATCAGGAGAGATTACGGTAAATGCATCTTCTGCGGCCAGTGCCAGGAACACTGTATCACCGGAAAGGGGGTGAAACTTTCTGACAGGATATTTGACATTGCTGTCTTCGACAGGGCTGACAATGTTGAATTCCAGCACAAGGAACTCCTGGTTTGCGAAGGTTGCGGCGCAGTGATTACCACCGTGGAACACCTCAACTACATGCACCGGAAGCTGGGACCAAAGGCCTTCGCCTCCGTGCTGAATCTCAATGTGCTCAACCGCCGGCTGAAACTTGCGGAAGGACAGGACCTTGCTGCCGGACCTGCCGAAAACCTACGGAGGCTTGATATGTTCAGCATCATCTGCCCCAACTGCCTGAGGCAGGTAACTGTCAAGTATCTTTTCAAGGGTGCCTGAAAAAATCAGTAAACTTCTCGCGGTAAGGGACCGGAAGGTACTCTTCGTCGGAATCGGAAACCTGCTCCGCCGGGATGACGGCGCCGGAGTATTTATCAGTACCCGTATCAGGGAGTCTGAAAATGTCAGGGTAATTACTGCCGAGGCCAGCATCGAAAACTACATCGGGAAAATCAACTCCACGGAACATGATCTCCTGGTGCTGATTGATTGCGCTGACATGAAAAGGCCTCCCGGAACGTGGGACCTGATTCCGCCTGAACAGGTCAATGACCTTACATTCAATACGCATAATATCTCCCTGAAAAAACTGTCCGGGTTTTTCAGAAAAGAAGTCCTGATACTTGCAATTCAGCCTGAATCTGTTGCATTCGGAGAAAATTTGTCGTATATTGTTCTTGAAGCCTGTGGGCAAATAATCGAACTTATCAATAAAAAGGAGGTGCAAAATGGCCGTTGAATATTTATGCAAGGCATGCAGGGGACACCTGAACGTAAAAACATCGATAGTGCTCTCTGCCACTAAGATGAACAGCTCCAAGAGAGGTTTGGTCCTTCTGAATCCCGAGCTGGGCAACTACACGAAAACGACCCATCCGTCGTTTGAGCTTGAAACGGGAGCTGAATACCTTATCAACTGCCCGATATGCCACTCTCAACTGAACAGCATGAAATACCCCCACCTTGTCAGGATAATTATGATTGATGAGAACGGCAAGGAGTCTGATATCTATTTCTCGGGCATTGTAGGGGAAAACTGCACATACAAGATCACTGACAAGGGAATTGAAAAGACCGGCCCTGACGCCAAACTGTACGACAAGTATTTTGATATACCCAAGGAGGACAGGAAATACCTGTAGCGGACAACCCCCGCCCTGCCACTTTACTCCCACCTGTTAATGCTGCAGACATCGCCGGATGCCGGTCGGATATTGCATAATTAATGCACAAATCTCACCGATTCGTCCACTACTTTTATTTATTTTAATCCAACTTTGCACATAATAACCTTTCAGTAATGAAGACGAATACCGAATTAAGATATGCCGCTCACCCTGACGATGTGAAGCTCTGGGATACCGACCGGCTCCGGAGAGAGCACCTGGTGTCACCGCTCTTCCTTGATAACACAGTGACAATGGTTTACACCCTGTACGACAGGATGGTTGCGGGAGGCGCCAGACCTGTCGGCGAAGCCCTTAAGCTTGAGCCTGTTGATGAGGTGAAGGCCGCCTTCTTTCTCCACAGGCGTGAACTTGGTATATTCAACGTTGGCGGCCCCGGCAGGGTAACAGCCGGGGGAGTGACATTTTCACTGGAATACAGGGAGGCCCTCTACCTTGGAAGCGGTGACAGGGAGGTTGTGTTTGAGAGCGACGATGCCGCAAACCCCGCCCTGTTCTACTTTAACTCTGCACCGGCACACCGCAGTTACCCTGACCGCAAGGTGACGACGAAAGATTGCATCACTGCCGAAATGGGATCCGCCGAAGCCGCCAACCACCGGGTAATCAACAAGATGATAGTCAGGGAAGTACTCGAAACCTGCCAGTTGCAGATGGGGATGACCGAGCTCAGGCCGGGAAGCGTCTGGAACACGATGCCACCTCATACCCATGGCCGCCGGATGGAGGTTTATTTTTACTTCGGGGTGCCTGACGGCAGTGTGGTCTGCCATTTCATGGGTCAGCCCACGGAGACAAGGCATATATGGATGAAAAACAACGAGGCGGTAATTTCACCCCAGTGGTCAATACATGCAGCCACGGCAACATCCAGCTATACTTTCATCTGGGGCATGGCAGGCGAGAACCTCGACTACGGAGACCAGGATTTCCTTAAGCAGACTGACCTCCGCTAGCATTACCAAAACCGAAAAAAGCAGAGAAATGGAGAACAACCTCTTCAGGCTTGACGGAAAGGTGGCGCTAGTCACCGGCGCATCATACGGAATAGGCATGGCAATGGCAAAAGCTCTTGCGCAGACCGGGGCAACCATAGTATTCAATGACCGTAATCCCGACCGGGTATCAGAAGCCCTGAAGGAATACAGGAACAGCGGCATTGATGCCACAGGTTTTGTCTTCGACGTGACTGACGAAAAATCAGTCAGGGAGCATATAGAAAAAATCGCCGCCGGGGTTGGAGTGATTGACATCCTGGTCAACAATGCGGGCATAATCAAGAGAATACCGGCCCTGGAAATGGATGCGGCTGAATTCCGCGAAGTGATTGACATTGACCTGACCGGTCCCTTCATCATGTCAAAGGCTGTGGCTCCCGGAATGATAAAAAAAGGGGGCGGAAAGATCATCAACATCTGTTCCATGATGAGCGAGCTCGGACGTGAGACAGTCTCGGCTTATGCCTCCGCAAAAGGAGGCCTGAAGATGCTTACCCGCAACCTCGCCTGCGAATGGGCAGAACACAACATCCAGGTCAACGGCATCGGGCCGGGATATATAGCAACACCCCAGACCGCCCCGCTGCGTACCGAAGGCCATCCCTTCAACTCGTTCATCATAGGCCGTACACCGGCAGCCAGATGGGGAACACCCGAAGATCTGCAGGGACCGGTGGTATTCCTGGCTTCACCCGCCTCTGACTTTATCAACGGACATATACTCTACGTTGACGGGGGGATTCTTGCATATATTGGCAAACAACCGAAATAATCACCTGATACGATGAAGAAACTCTCATTCATTCTGATCTCAGTGCTCTTCCTGGCCGGATGCAACGGCAACAGGGTGAAGGTCACCGTTGAAAATAAACTGCAGATTGACAGGACCGCCGAAACAGTCGAGATACCTCTCGGTGACATAACGGGTAAACTCGGGGAGATCGATCCTGCGGCCCTGGTTGTTACTGACGGCAAGGGCAAAGAGATACCTTCACAGCTTATTTACGCCGGCAAAGGCGAACCGCAGTCACTTATCTTCCAGGCTGACATGAAGGCAGGCGCCACAGCGAAATACTTCATAGCTTCGGGTACGCCGCAGCAGTATGAACCAAAGGCCTTCGGCCGTTTCGTGCCGGAGAGGTATGATGACTATGCCTGGGAGAATGACCGGATCGCCTTCCGCATTTACGGTCCGGCTCTCATAGCCAAGGACGGACCCAGCAACGGCCTAGACGTATGGATAAAGAGAACTGATAAAATGGTAATTGACAGGTGGTACGCCGACTACCTTGCAGGCAAAAACACATACCATGACGACAACGGCGAAGGATGCGACTGTTACAAGGTCGGCCGCACCCTCGGAGCCGGTGCAATGGCTCCGTATGTTGATGATTCGCTCTGGCTGGCCATCAATTTCGAGACCTGGAAGACCCTTGACAACGGACCGATCCGCACATCATTCAGGCTGACATACCCGCCCTTCCCTGTACGTGACGTTATGGTGACGGAAACGCGTACAATTTCACTTGACGCCGGCAGCCAGCTCACAAAAATCACTGAAGAATTTTCGGGTATTGAGAACGAGTTTACCGTGGCCGCAGGAATAGTAAAAAGGCCCGAAGGAGCTCCCCTCCTCTTCCCTCCTGAAAAGAATGCAATAGCCTACAGGCTTGACGGCGGTGAGGGAGGCATTACCTACGTGGGAACAGTGCTCACAACATCTGCAACCGCGGTTAAGGACACGCCGGATCACACTCTGATCGTAACCAGGTACAACCCGGGCACACCTCTCACCTATTTTACCGGTGCCGGCTGGAGCAAGTGGGGATTCGGATCTGACGCGGCGTGGACAAAGTATATTGATGAATTCTCGCAGAAGATCGCCTCACCCCTTAAGGTAAAAACCGAATAACCGGAAAATGCGAAGCGCAACCCGGAAATCACTGACGGTGCTGCTGATCATAATGGCAGCGCTACCTGCAATTTTCGGGCAGTTTAAGAGCGCATTCACCCACTATTCCGTTGAGGACGGTCTCTCTGAAGGAGTCGTACTCACCATGCACCAGGACCGTGAGGGACTCATGTGGTTCGGCACCTTCGACGGACTTAACCGCTTTGACGGATACAGTTTCAAGGTATACAAATCAGGGTTCAATTCCGCTTACGGCCTCACAAACAACCGCGTAGACAGGATCACCGAGGATGACCTGGGTTATCTGTGGATCATGAACAACGATGGTGAGGTCTACCGGATGAACACCCGCACCGAAGAGTTCATCAACTTCAACGAGATCAGCTCGGCAGGCCCCGGGAACTACACGCCCGTAAACCAGATCTATTGCTTCAGCGGCGGAGAGACCTGGCTGCAGACTGAAGCAGGAACATGCATCAGGGTTATCTCGTCAGCCTCATCCCCAGAATTCCGCCTTGACAGGTTTGCATGCCGGGGCACCGGCGATGCTCAGAACAAGGTTAAACTCATCACAAAGGACAGCAGCGGCACAGTCTGGATCCTCACCTCCGGCGGCCTTTTCAGGGTCAGGGGAAATGACGAAGCCCCTGTTCAGACGCTGGCCGGTAAGAACAGATTTGTCGCTGGCAACGGTTTCTTCTGCTTCCATGAGACCGGAGACAGGTTGTGGTTCGGTTCGGAAAACGGATCGATAGTGATTACCGATCATGAGGCCTCAGTATATGAGGACCTGAATCTTGGCGTTTCATCAGAAATTATAAGCATAAGGCCGCTCAACCAGCGTGAACTGATCATACTGACATCCGGTGACGGCTTCTTTGTCTATTCCCCGGTCACAGGCGAAAAGAAACAGTATGATGCGTCACGGTATCCTGTAATGCCGACAAACAGGATGGTCTCGGTATATGTTGACCGGTACGGCGAGGCATGGATAGAAACGGCAGCTGACGGTGTTACTCACTATGATCCTTTCACAGGTACCGTGAGGCACTTCCGGATGAACGTGGATAAGACGAATCCCAATGTGCTCCTTCCCAGTTTCGTCATCTTCGAGGATGTCAATGACATGCTCTGGATCTATCCCCGGGGAGGAGGATTCTCGAGATATAACCGTGTGGATCGCAGGCTTGAATACTTCTTCAACGAACCCGGCAGTGCAGACAGACGGTTTCCCAACCTCATCCACTCAGCCCTGTCAGACAGCCAGGGAAACCTCTGGATGTGCACTATAACCAGGGGTATAGAAAAAGTCTCCTTCTTCCCCAGCCTGTTCAGGGTACTGAGCCCAAAACCGGTGGCGGCTTCCCACTCGGAAAATGAGGTAAGGGCTGTCTTCGAGGACAATAACCGTTACCTGTGGGCCGCCACCCGTGACGGCCGGGTGTACCTCTTCAACCCTGAACGGAAACTGGCAGGATACCTGAGAAACAACGGCACCTTCAGCTCCGGTGACGCTTTCAAGGCACTGGTGTATGTGATAACCCAGGACAGCAAAGGAAATATCTGGATGGGATCGAAGGGAGAGGGACTATTCAGACTTGAACCATTAGAGAAAGGACCTGCATACTGTTACCGTATCACCGGCTACAGGCATGACGATGCTGACCCCTACAGCCTGAGCCATGACAATGTCTACTCTGTACATGAAGACCCCGACGGAAGAATCTGGGTAGGCACCTTCAACGGCGGACTCAACTATATCACGGAAGAAAACGGCAAACTGAAATTCATCAATTCCAACAACAGGCTCTCCGGTTACCCGTACTCAAACCACAAAAGGGTAAGATATATCACTTCTGACAGGCAGGGGAGGATATGGGTCGGCACAACAAGCGGCCTCGTCATATTCAGCCGTGACTTCGGAAGACCTGAAGATGCGAAGTTCATGACCTGCTTCTTTGATCCGCAGACTGAGACAAGCCTTGCCAACAATGATGTCCATTATATCTACTGTTCACCTGACAACGAGATCTTCGTAGCCACATTCGGCGGTGGTCTGAACAGGGTGACAGGCAAAGGAGAAAAACCTGAATTCAGATCGTACACTGTAAGAACCGGAGCTCCTGATGACGTAATCCTGAGCATCGTCGATGACCTCAGCGGGAATCTCTGGCTTAGCAGCGAAAGAGGGATCCTGAAGTTCAGCAAGCAGGCAGAATCATTTGAGATTTACAGTGAGCAGAGCGGAGTGGAAAAGAGATACTTTTCAGAGGCAACAGGCCTCCGGACCAGCGACAATGAAATCATGTTCGGGTTTGACAGCGGCATCTACTGCTTTAATCCCGCACAGGTGAGAAAGGTCAACTATGTCCCTCCCCTGCACTTTACCCGTCTATCAGTTTCGGGAACGGATGTTCACACATCCGGAGCCCCGCCTTTATCTCCGGGTGAAGATGGGAATCAGACCACGCTCGAGCTGAAACCAGATCAGAAAAGCCTTGCAATTGAGTATGCTGCCCTTGATTACAGAAACCCCAAGAACATACAGTATGCCCACAGGCTGGATGGAGTTGATCCGGAATGGATCATTGCCAGCGGCCAGCGGATGGCTTCCTATACCAATCTTGACCCCGGGGAATACCGCTTCAGTGTCAGGTCTACCAATTCAGACGGGATCTGGGTAGAAAATACACGTACCCTAAACGTGATTGTCAGACCCTCTTTCTGGCAGACACTGTTGTCAAAGATAATGATTGCCCTCATCGGCGCTGCCCTCATTGCACTTGCCATTTATGTCATCTTCACAATGTACAAGCTCCGCCATAAGGTTGAGGTAGAGCAGATTATTACAAACCTGAAGCTTAAGTTCTTTACTGATATATCCCATGAGCTTCGCACACCCCTTACCCTCATATCCTCTCCAGTGACAAATATATTGCAGCACAACAGTCTTGAGCCGGAGGTAAGGGATCAGCTGACCCTGGTGCAGAACAACACCCAGCGTATGCTCAGACTGGTTAACCAGATACTCGACTTCAGAAAGGTGCAGAACAGGAAAATGAAACTCAGGATTGAGGAGTTTCCACTGGGGCCCTTTATTTCAGGTATATGTTCCGACTTCCGCAAGGTGGCGGATGACAAGGGTATAAGGCTTATTGTGGAAGACCTGTCCGAAGGCGAAAATGTCTGGGCTGACCGCGACAAGGTGGAAAAAATTGTGTTCAACCTGATCACAAACGCACTCAAGTTCACTCCCAGGGGAAAAAATGTAACGGTCACCGTAAAGAAAAACAGTGACTCGCTTGCGCTGATCGTTGCCGACCAGGGCACAGGGCTCTCAAAGGAGAAGATGAAGAACCTCTTTGCCCGCTTCAGCAGCGATGACAGGGAGGTAATAACCCTGCAGCCGGGCACGGGAATTGGCCTGTCGCTCAGCAGGGAACTTGCTGAACTGCACCGTGCCGGGCTGACTGCAGAGAGCGAGGAAGGCCAGGGTGCCACCTTCCGCGTAACCTTCAGACTGGGTTTTTCACATTTTGACAATGAGACCGAATTCGTGCTGGCAGACGGGCAGAACCTGCTCAGGTCACGCCAGAAGCCAGAAATTGGCAGGGAAGAAGATGAAGAGGCGGATGAAAGCGGAAATGATGATGACGAACCTGTCCTGCTGTTCATCGAAGACAACGAAGAACTGCGCAGCTTTATAAAAATAATACTGTCTGACGGCTTCCATGTCATCGAAGCAGGCAATGGCCTGGAAGGATTTGAAATAGCACGCAGCCAGCTTCCTGATATTATAATTACAGACCTGATGATGCCGGAGATGGACGGCCTCGAGCTGGCTCGCCGCCTGAAGGAGGAGGTAACCACATCACATATTCCCGTCGTCGTACTGACAGCCAAAACAGATCTTGACACCCAGGTGGAGGCGCTCAGGAGGGGGGCTGATGACTTCATCACAAAGCCATTCAGTTCCACATACCTGAGGGCCAGGATAGAAAACATCCTGCAGCAACGGAGAAAGCTGCAGGAACTCTTCCTGTCATCCATTGCTGATTACCAGGGATCACGGGCCGGGAAGCCGGTTGAGATAACCCCGTCTGACCCGGTGATAGAATCGTATGATAACAGGATGATGAAGGACCTGATGGAGGTTATGGAGGAGAACATCGACAACTCCGGCCTTACTGTTGACGAGCTGGTTTCGAAAATGGGGATAGGAAGATCAGTCTTTTTCAAGAAACTGAAGAGCCTCACAGGGCTGGCACCCGTGGAATTCATCCGGGAGGTGAGGGTCAAGAGGGCCGCTCAGCTGATAGAGTCAGGCGAATACACAATTTCACAGGTTACCTATATGGTAGGCTGCAATGATCCCCGTTACTTCTCGCGCATTTTCAAACATCGCTTCGGCATCACACCTTCGGAATACCGTGACAGGCACCCGAAACAAAAACAGGGCTGAACAGACAAAAACCAGAACAATGATAAAAAGAGCTCATGTAATTCTTGCAGGTTTGGTTGCAGTGACCGCTGTCATCTCCTGCGGCAGCGAAAGGAAAACAGGACTCGGTTCGCCCCTGATGTCAGTAAGAATGGCCGGGTCCGAGATGATCCGGAACCCGTCACTCTGGATGGCCGATTTCGTTACTGAGAAAAAATGGAATTATACCCAGGGACTGATGGGGCTTGCTTTCCTGAAAGTCTATGAAGCCACCGGGGATGAACGCTATTATAATTATGCAAAGGGATACGCCGATTCTCTGATTGATGCTGAAGGCAACATCTGGAAATACAAGATGGACAACTTCAACATTGACCAGGTCAATCCGGGCAAAATGATGTTCATCCTGTATGACCGAACAGCTGATCCAAGGTATGAAAAGGTGATCAACACACTTTACGAACAGCTTAAGAATCAGCCCCGCATTGCCGAAGGTGGCTTCTGGCACAAGAAAGTATACCCTGACCAGATGTGGCTTGACGGTCTTTACATGGGCGCTCCGTTTTATGCGGAATATGCCCTCAGGTACAGTCATCCGCAGGATTTCCGGGATGTCGTTAACCAGTTCCTGATTGTGGCAGCCCACACATACGATCCGGCAACCGGACTTTACAGGCACGCCTTCGATGCCTCGAAGAAGATGGCATGGGCCGACAGCCTCACCGGGCAGGCACCGCACGCGTGGGGGCGCGCGATGGGGTGGTTCTCGATGGCCATCGTCGATGCCCTTGACTTCCTGCCAGAAGATCAGGCAGGGAGGAATCAGATGATCGACATTCTCGAAAGAATGGTGAAGAAACTTGCAGAGATACAGGATCCTGCAACCGGCGGGTGGTACCAGGTTCTTGACAGGTCAGGTGATGAAGGCAACTATATCGAAACATCCTGCACTGCAATGTTCGCATATTCAATATTCAAGGGAGTCAGAAAGGGGTACCTTGACAATGAATATATCGGCGTGGCCTTAAAAGCCTATAACGGACTGATTGAGAACTTCATCGTCACCAACCCTGACAAAACGGTAACAATGAAGAACATATGCGGTGTTGCAGGCCTGGGCGGTGATCCGTACCGCGACGGCTCGTATGAATATTATATCGGGGAAGTGATCCGTGAAAATGACCCCAAGGGTGTCGGACCCTTTATCCTCGCCAGCCTTGAATACGAAATGATTCCCAAATAGACTGCAGTACTGGCAACTGCCGGATTTCCATATTTTGTCAACACTACTGCCTACTGCCTCTTGCCTCTTGCCTCGGTTTCCCCAAATTCTCCACTCTTTTACCAAAAAAGTGTACCACCTGTGTATGGCGTGGATATACCTTTGTTTTAATTAAACCCAAAGGCTGCTGACCATGCATTTTATCAAACCGGTTCTATTTATATTCCTTTTCTCAGTCCTGCACTCCTGCACGTACGGTGACAGGTGGAAGATGGCTTCCGAAATTGAACAGTCACTGCTGAGGACCACATTTCCTGCCGATACTTTCGATATTACCGGCTACGGGGCAGTGCCCGGAGATATCTCATTCCTTAATACAGCAGCCATTGAGGCAGCAATAACGGACTGCAACAGCAGCGGCGGCGGCGTTGTCCGTGTCCCCGCAGGCAACTGGTACACAGGTCCCATCACCCTTCTGAGCAATGTCAACCTCCATGTTTCGGAGAACGCAACGCTCCTTTTCTCGACAAGGGGAGAGCTGTACCTTCCTCCGGTTCCTACAAGGTGGGAAGGGATGGACTGCTATAATATCCATCCGCTGATCTATGCAAACGGAGCTTCGAATATTGCCCTTACCGGTAAAGGGACAATCGACGGCCAGGCTTCCAATGAGGCCTGGTGGTGGATGAACGGCAATCCTGATTATGGCTGGAAGCAGGGTATGAATAACCAGAGACTGTCCGGAAGAACACAGCTTCTTGGATTTGAACAGAGCCAGACCCCGGTGGACCAGCGCCGCTTCGGCCTCGAAGGAGCCCTGAGGCCGCAACTGGTGAACTTCATGAACTGCAATACGGTACTGATTGAGGACCTCACCCTGCGAAACTCCCCCTTCTGGGTCATACATCCTGTTATGACAGACAACTTCATATTGAGCGGTGTGACAATTAAAAGCGCCGGGCCAAATTCTGACGGATGTGATCCCGAATCCTGCAACGGCGTCCTTATCGAGAATTGTTATTTCGATACCGGTGATGACTGCATCGCCATCAAGTCAGGCCGCAATAATGACGGCCGGAGATGGTCAGTCCCGTCGAAAAACATAATAGTTCGCAACTGCCGGATGGCCGACGGGCACGGCGGGGTTGTGATCGGCAGTGAAATTTCGGGGGGATTTGCCAATCTCTTCGTGGAGGATTGCGAGATGGACAGTCCTGAGCTGCTGAGGGTGATAAGGATCAAAACCTCGGATTGCCGTGGAGGGGTTATTGAAAATGTGAACGTGCGCAATATAAAGGTAGGCAGGTGCGAAGAGGCTGTGCTGAAGATCAACCTGATGTACGAGCCTCAGGAAAACTGCCTGAGAGATTTTCCTCCCTATGTGAGGAATGTGACTTTTGATAATGTCACCTCCGGGCAGAGCCGGTACGGAGTCTATATCATCGGACTTGACAGCACTGTGAACGTCTCGGATGTAACAGTGATGAACTGCAGCTTCGAAGGTGTAGAGGATGGAATATCAGTCGCCGGGGCCGAACGGATCAGGTTCAGAAATTTCTTTATAAACGGTAAAAAAGTCAGGAGCTGAAGTGCTGGTATCAACTGCCGGGAACCCAGCCGTCATGACGGGCAAAGACGTTCTCAACGGTGTAGCTTTTTGCCTCCCTCCGGCTGAGCTGACGGCTCCATGGCACCCGGGCCCCGGGGTTTGCACCGGGACCGCTGTTCCGGTACTCCGCATAACGGGCGGTTGTCTCGTTGGAGGGGTTGTCCCAGTTATGCCACCCTTCGGGAAGGATATGTCCCCCGAGTTCGCATCTCATGAAGAGGGTTGCAGCAAACGGACGCCACGGCCTGCCAAGGTAAACCCTTTCTGTTCCCTCGGCAGCGGTGAGCCGGCAACGGTTGAAGATGTAACCGAACGGATGGTCCTCAACGGTGGAGGCGGCAGTAACATATGAATTTTTCTTGCTGTGAATATGACATCTCTCAAACCAGGCAGTGGCCGGACCGAATATAAAATCAGTGGTGCCCTCTATATAGCACTCCTCGTAGTATTGCCTGCTCTCCTGGTTGGCGGTGAGAAGTGTGTCCTGGTTGCCCAGGAGCCTGCAACGGCGGAATACAGCCCGGTCGCCGTCGGCGTGCACGGCAACCGCCTGCCCCACCGGCCCGGCGCTGTTTTCAAAGGTAATATCCTCTGCGGTGAATCCTGTACCCTGTATCCATATTGTATATGTTCGGAATGTGCCCATATTGCGGAGCCCGGCATAGTCATCCCAGACAATTGCCGTTTTCTCAGCGCCCTCACCCTTCATGCAGAGGTTGGTAACCCACGAGGGAATTACAACCTTTTCCCGGTATACACCTGCCCTGATGTGCATGTATGTTGTGTCAGACATGTAAGCCCGGATGGAAAAGACCGCCTCCTGCACCGAGGTGAACTCACCGGTCCCGTCAGCGGCTACGGTGATATGTCTGACCTGGCCAGTCATGGCAACCGATTGCAGTACCACTATTACTGCAAATACGAACCTCTTTATCATCTGCGAATTATTGGAATTTGAGTCACTAAATTAGTTTTTTATTGCTATTTTTCCGAAAATGCCGAAAACCAAAAACAGACAAATATGAAAGATCCGGGAAAGTACTCCTTCGGGACCGGCGACAGGTTCTCACACCAGGGAAAGGCACAGCTGGAGGCCCTGATGAAGGCATCATCCGAGCTTGGAATCGATATCACTCCTGTCTGGAACAAATCGAACAGGGAACACAACATAGTCCATTCCGAGCCGGCCGATACACGCGCCGAGGCGGATGCAGCAGTAAGGGAAATGAATTACAGCGGATCTTATTTCGTTGACGCTGATCATATTAATCTTAATACAGTTGACCGGTTCATTGATCACTCCGACTTCTTCACCCTCGACGTTGCTGACTATATAGGCCAAAGTGCTTCCGACACCGATACTGAAGGTTTCGTTAAAGCACACCGCTCCTTCTGCGGTGAACTGAAGATTCCGGGTATTGAGGAAAAATTTGTCATTACCGAAGACTACCTGCGCGGGTTTGCATCCAAATTCCTCTTTGCCGTCAACGAGGCTGCCGCCATCTACAGGCATATTGCTTCTGTGAAGGGCGAAGGAAATTTTGTCACCGAGGTCTCGATGGATGAGGTTGACCAGCCCCAGCAGCCCCTTGACCTGCTCTTCATCCTCAAGGGTCTTGCTGACCTGGAAGTGCCGGTGCAGACAATTGCACCCAAGTTTACAGGCCGTTTCAACAAGGGAGTCGACTATGAGGGTGATCCGGTCCGGTTCGGGAAAGAGTTTGAGGAGGACATACTTGTCATAAAATATGCCGTAAGACACTTCGGACTGCCTGCCGGACTTAAGCTCAGCGTTCACTCCGGAAGCGACAAGTTCTCAATATATCCCGTGATAGGCAAACTCATAAGGAAACATGACTGCGGCCTGCATCTCAAGACTGCCGGCACCACATGGCTTGAGGAGGTAATAGGCCTTGCACTGTCGGGCGGCACGGGGCTTGAGATAGCCAGGCTGATATACAGGAAGGCGTTTGAACGGCGCGAGGAGCTTTGCGCCCCCTATGCCACTGTCATCGATATCAAACCGGAAATGCTCCCCCACCCTGATACAGTCGATACCTGGGATACCCTGAAATTTGCGGCTACACTGAGACATATTCCCGGAGACCCGGACTACAACCCAAGCTTCCGTCAGCTTATCCACGTCGGCTACAAAGTGGCTTCGGAAATGGGAAAGGAATACACCGATGCTCTTGTGGCCAACGCCCACATAATATCATCCTGCGTATGGGAAAATCTTTACCGGAGACATATCATACGCCTCTTCACTTCAGCTTAATTATACCAGCACTGCAATGAAAGAATTCATCAACGAAGATTTCCTGCTCCAGGGCGACACCGCCCGCAGGCTCTATCATGAACACTCGGAAGGATTCCCGATCATTGACTACCACTGTCACCTGAGCCCCGAAGCCATAGCCACTGACAGGCGGTTTGAAGACCTTGGCCAGCTGTGGCTGGAGGGCGACCACTACAAGTGGAGGGCGATGAGGACAAATGGCATCAGCGAAAAATACGTTACGGGAAAGGAGACCTCCTTCCGTGAAAAATATGACCGTTGGGCTGAGACAGTGCCCATGACAATGCGAAATCCGCTCTATGCATGGACTCATCTGGAGCTCAGGAGGGTATTCGGCGTGGGAAAGCTGCTCAACCCTTCAACCGCTGCTGAGATCTGGGAAGAGTGTACTTCGCTGCTTCAGCAGCCAGAATACTCAGCCCGCGGTCTGATAAGGAGATTCAACGTGGAGGTGATTTGCACAACCGATGACCCTGTTGATAGCCTTGAACATCACAAAGCCATCAGGAACAGTGGCTTTGAAACAAAAGTACTTCCCGCCTGGCGCCCTGACAGGGCGATGTCACCCGAAGACCCGGCCAGGTTTGTTGAGTATATCGGAAAACTTGAAGAGGCTTCAGGGACAGAGATAAAGGGATTTGCCTCCCTTATAGAGGCGCTGAGAAAAAGACACCGGTATTTTGCCGATGCCGGTTGTGTCATCAGTGACCATGGAATTGAACAGTTTTATGCAGACGATTATACTGAAAAGGAAGTCGGGGTCATTTTGCAGAAGGTTCTTTCTGGTACCAGGCTGAACATTGAGGAGATTTCAAAATTCAAATCGGCAATGCTTTATGAGCTTGCAGTGATGGACAGCGAACGGGGATGGACACAGCAGTTCCATTACGGAGCCATCCGGAACAACAACAGCCGGATGCTGGCTCAGCTCGGCCCGGATACCGGATATGATTCCATGGGAGACTTCACCGTGGGCAGAAACCTCTCAAAATTCCTTGACAGGCTTGACTCCGGAGGCAAACTGACCAAAACGATACTATATAACCTTAATCCCCGGGACAATGAACTGATTGCAACAATGACCGGCAACTTCCAGGACGGAGAGATCCCCGGCAAGATCCAGTTCGGGGCCGGGTGGTGGTTCCTCGACCAGGAAGCGGGAATGATCAACCAGCTCAATGCCCTGTCACTCATGGGCCTGCTCAGCCGGTTCGTGGGGATGCTCACAGACTCGCGAAGCTTTATCTCATATCCCAGGCATGAGTATTTCAGAAGGATACTGTGCAATATGCTTGGCGAGGATATTGATAAAGGCAAACTGCCTGAATCGGAGATCGGTACCATTGGAAAAATGGTGGAGATGATCTCCTACTACAATGCAAAGAACTATTTCGGTTTCTGATACTTACCAAAGACTAACCGACATGTCAGGATTTAAACGGATAAAAGTTGCCACAGCAATGGAAGAGACAGGCCTGGTACCACTCTTCTATCACCCTGATCCGCAGGTTTGCAGGGAGGTTATAGCCGCATGCCATGCTGGCGGCGCAAGGGTTTTCGAGTTCACCAACCGTGGTGACTTCGCACATGAGGTCTTCGCCGAGGTAAGGAAATGGGCACTGAAGGAACTGCCTGGCATGATGATAGGCGCCGGGTCTGTCCCTGACGCCCCCACAGCAGCCATCTTCATGCAGATGGGTGCAGACTTCATCGTCTCCCCTTCACTGAATCCGGAAGTTGCAAGAATATGTAACCGAAGGAAAGTGCTGTGGATTCCGGGGTGCGGAACAGTGACCGAAATTTCCCAGGCCGAGGAACTTGGCGCTGAGATAGTAAAGATCTTTCCGGGCAACGCGGTTGGCGGTCCCTCTTTCGTCAAAGCGGTGAAAGGGCCATGTCCGTGGACCAGCATAATGCCAACCGGAGGCGTTGAACCTACAGAAGAAAACCTCACAGGCTGGTTCGCCGCAGGCGTGACTTGCGTAGGAATGGGATCTGCCCTTGTCACGGAAAGGATTGTAAAGGAAGGTAACTGGAAGTCACTTGAGGCTGCGGTAAGGGAGACTCTGAATACAATTAAAAAACTAAGGCCGGCCATCAAATAAGCCCCTGACCGGTACCACTGAAAAAGACCTCATTAGTATTAATTCTATACAAAATAATTATGTCCTCAACCACCACAGAATCAAGGATGACAAACTACAGGTGGGCCATCACCTCGCTCCTGTTCTTTTCAGTAGCCATCAACTATATGGACCGGCAGGTGCTCTCACTTACCTGGAAGGATTTCATTGCACCGGAGTTTCACTGGACCAATAATGACTACGGGACCATTACCGGCCTCTTCTCAATCTTCTACGCCGTCTGCCTTCTTTTTGCCGGCAGGTTTGTCGACTGGATTGACACGAAGAAGGGATTCCTGTGGGCCATCGGCATCTGGTCGGCAGGCGCCGTGCTTCACGCCTTCTGCGGGATAGCCACATCGGGCATTACCTCCGGCAGATGGTTTGTCGGTTTTGAGGAGGCAAGGCGGATAATCGGCACCGTGGATGACATCGGGATGGTGACCTCTGTCAGCGTGACACTCTTCATATTTGCCCGCTTCGTACTGGCCCTCGGGGAGGCGGGTAACTTCCCCGCCGCAATAAAGACAACGGCGGAGTTCTTCCCGAAAAAAGACCGGGCCTTTTCCACCAGCATCTTCAACTCCGGAGCCCAGGTGGGAGCGCTCATCGCACCGATAACCGTACCTGTAATTGCAGCAAAATACGGATGGGAAATGGCATTCATCGTTATCGGTGTAATCGGATTTATATGGATGGGCTTCTGGATCTTCATGTATAAGAAACCCCATGAACACCCACGTGTCAACCAGGCTGAACTTGATTACATAAACCAGGATGCCCTCCAGGAGAAGAAGGAAAACAACAATATCGCGAGAACGGAAAAGAAGATCCCCTTCCTGAAAACCTTCGGATACAGGCAGACATGGGCTTTCGCTTTCGGAAAATTCATGACTGACGGTGTCTGGTGGTTCTACCTCTTCTGGACCCCGGCATATCTCAGTGATGTATACGGACTTACATCCGATACAACGATGGCCAAGACCCTGATCTTCGTCCTCTATGCCATAGTAATGCTTTCAATCATAGGCGGCTGGCTCCCGAAATATTTCGTTGACAAACTGGGGATGAATCCTTACTCAGGCCGCATGCGCGCAATGCTGATCTTTGCATTCTTCCCTCTGCTCGCACTGCTCGCACAGCCCCTGGGCCATACTTCATACTGGTTCCCGGTAATAATTATCGGGATCGCGGGAGCTGCGCACCAGGCATGGTCAGCCAATCTCTTTTCAACCATCGGTGACATGTTCCCGAAATCGGCGATAGCAACGGTGACAGGGATAGGCGGCATGGCAGGAGGTATAGGCGCATTCATTATCAATAAAGGTTCGGGTGCCCTGTTCGATTTCGCATCAGGGTCAACCATGGTTGACGGACAGGCCTCTGTCATGACGAAGGAACTGCTCGCTTCAGGAGCCCAGTACCTCACCGGCCCAATGATGTTCTTCGGGTTCGAGGGGATCAGGGCCGGATATTTCATCATCTTCTGTATCTGCGCAGTTGCATACCTGATCGGCTGGATAGTTATGAAGATACTCGTTCCTAAATACAAACCGATAGTAACCGAATAGAAAACACATCAGATATGAATGATTTCAGTGACCTGAGAGGAAAAGTGGCCGCCATCACGGGCGGCAGCGGGGTGATAGGACTTACGCTGGTGAAAGGTCTGTGCAGTGCGGGCGTTAAAGTTATAATTCTTGACCTGAAGCCTGAGAGGGGGGCTGTCACTGCCGCCGGGATGGCGGCCAGACCCGACTGTGGGATGGCAATAAGCTTTGCAGCGGATGTGACTGACAGGGAGTCACTCCTCAGGGCAAGGGACCAGATAAGGGAGCAATTCGGTTCCCTTGACATTCTTGTCAACTGCGCTGGGGGAAACAAGGCCACCGCAACAACTGCAAAGGAATTCATCGCCCGCAGCGAAAAAGACCTTAAGGGAACCTTCTTCGACCTTGACATCGACGGGTTTGACGGGGTCTTCGACCTCAACTTCAAGGGAACGGTGCTCCCGACGATGATACTTGCGGAGGATATGGTCAGAAAGGGAAGCGGAACAATCCTGAACATCTCCTCGATGAATGCCTACAGGCCGCTCACAAAGATACCGGCCTATTCTGCAGCCAAGGCTGCCATCAACAACTTCACCCAGTGGCTGGCCGTACATTTCGCCCCGTCAGGGGTAAGGGTAAATGCAATTGCACCCGGCTTCCTGCTTACAAACCAGAACCGTTTCCTCCTTACTGATGAGCAGACCGGTGAGATGACCCCGCGCGGAAAGAAGATCATCTCCGCAACACCAATGGGACGGTATGCGGAGCCTGAAGAGCTCGTGGGAACAATGCTGTACCTCCTCTCAGAAACATCGTCATTCGTCACAGGAGTGGTGATTCCTGTCGACGGAGGCTTCAGTGCCTACAGCGGAGTTTAAGGGAAACAATATCAGCCTGCGATTGTATTATAACTGTTAACAAGCACCTGAAAGAAGAATGAAAAGTCTGGACAAATTCAAACCGGAAAAGGAATTCTTTATCGGGATTGATTCCGACGGCTGCGTCTTTGACACCATGGAGGTGAAGCACAAGGAGTTCTTCTGCCCGAACACGGTTAAATTCTTTGGCCTGTTTGCCATCGCAAAGTATGTTCGGGAGACTTGGGATTTTGTAAATCTTTATTCCGTAACCCGTGGGATAAACCGCTTCCCGGCCCTGATCAGGGTCATGGACCTTCTCGCCGAAAGGCCTGAGGTAGCGGAACGGGGAGCTGTACTTCCGGACATGGAGCCGCTCAGGAAATGGGTGGCCGGGGAGACAAGACTCGGAAACCCGGTATTCAGGGAGTATGTTCAGGCTAACCCCGTGCCGTCCCTGGAACGGGTTCTTGACTGGACGCTGGCAATAAATGAGGATATTGCAAAGTGGCTGCGTGACACCCCGCCCTTCCCCCACGCCCGGAAGTCAATTGAAAAACTCGGACAGGTGGCTGACGCGATAGTGGTGTCTCAGACTCCACTCGAAGCTCTTGCCCGGGAGTGGAAGGAACATGAAATTGACGGGCTTGTAAAAGCCATTGCAGGCCAGGAACAGGGGACAAAGAGCGAACATATCGGACAGGCAGCGACAGGAAAGTATCCTCCTGAAAAAATCCTGATGATAGGCGATGCACCAGGAGACCTGAAGGCGGCAAACGATAACGGGGCCCTCTTCTTCCCGGTAATACCAGGGGATGAGGATAACTCCTGGAAGCTTTTTCATGATGAGGCTCTCGGGAGGTTCCTGAGTGGTACTTATAAGGGAGAATACCAGGACAGGCTTATTGAGGCCTTCCGGAAATCATTGCCGGAGAAACCTGCGTGGCAAAAAAGTTAATGAGATGATATACTATTCTGAGAGCGGTCCTGAGAAAGAACTGGGCCGCAATAAAATAAGAGCTGCACTTGAGTCCTTAACGGGCAGCTTCAGCGGCAGGAGACGGATCCTGATTCTGCCACCTGATATTACGCGTGCTCACTCCGGCGCAGGCATGATAACAGAACTGCTCTGGGAGAAGCTGGGCGGACGGGTCACCGATATCCTTCCCGCGCTTGGTACACATGTGCCGATGACACCGGAGGAGATATCCAAAATGTACGGCAAAACCCCGCCCGGACTGTTCCGGGCACACCGCTGGCGTACTGACATAGAAGAAATTGGGAGGGTTCCCTCTTCTTTTGTCTCGGAGGTGACCGGCGGGCGTCTCAGCTTTGACTACCCGGTGCAGGTCAACAGACTGCTCTCATCCGGCGGCCATGACCTCATCATTTCCGTCGGACAGGTCGTGCCCCACGAGGTAACCGGCATGGCCAACTACAACAAAAATGTCTTCGTTGGCTGCGGCGGCAGCGAGGCAATCAACAAGAGCCACTTCATCGGGGCGGTGCACGGCATAGAGAATATCCTTGGAACAACTGACAACCCGGTCAGGGCTGTGCTGAACAAAGCCTCTGAAATAGCTGCTCCGCGGCTCCCTTTGCTTTACATACTGACCGTCGTGGCACCTGATTCAGAGGGCCGGCTGAAGATCAGAGGCCTCTTTGCCGGTGATGACATCGAATGCTTCAGGCAGGCTGCCGCGCTCTCGCGCGAAGTCAACTTCACAACTCTTCCGCAGCGGTTGAAAAAGGTGGTCGTCTGGCTCGATCCCGAAGAGTTCAAGAGCACATGGCTCGGCAACAAAAGCATCTACCGCACCCGGATGATGATTGCCGATGACGGCGAACTGGTGGTACTGGCCCCTGGAGTGAAAACATTTGGAGAAGATCCGGCAATCGACAGGCTGATAAGGAAGTACGGATACAGGACAACGCCGGAGATACTTGCCTTCACCGAGGCAAACCAGGACCTGCAGGATAACCTCAGCGCCGCCGCGCATCTTATTCACGGCTCACCTGAAGACCGGTTCAGGGTGACATATGCTGCAGGCAGGCTCACCCGCGAAGAGGTGGAATCAGTCGGCTATGGTTTCGGTGATATTGAGGCCCTGATGAAGCGTTATGATCCTCTTAACCTTCAGACAGGATTCCACACCACGGCCAACGGCGAAGAGTTTTACTTTATCTCCAATCCTGCCACGGGATTGTGGAAAGCTGCAGAATAGAAGAATGAAGATTGTAATAGACGAAAAGATACCCTTTATCAGGGGCGCATTCGAAAGGTGGGCGGACGTGTTATATTCGCCCGGGAGCAGGATAGATGCCCGGATGGTTGCCGATGCCGATGCGCTTATAGTCCGTACCCGCACGAAATGCAACGCGTCGCTCCTGCAAGGAAGCAGTGTAAGAATTGTGGCTTCGGCAACAATCGGATTTGATCATATTGATACAGGCTGGCTTGAGGCTCATGGCATTAAGTGGGCGAACGCACCGGGATGCAACTCAGGCTCCGTGATGCAGTACATCACCTCACTCCTCTTCTTCCTGGCCCGCAAGCATTCACTTGACCTCAGCAACCTGACCCTGGGAATTGTCGGAGCCGGTAATGTAGGGTCAAAAGTTGAGCGCGTCGCCCGTGCCCTTGGCATGCGTGTTCTGCTGAATGACCCTCCAAGGGAGAGACATGAACCGGACCCGGGTTTACACCTCGGGGCAGGCAGGGGTGGAACTCAGTTCCATCCTCTGCGCAAAATATTGACAGATTGTGATATAATTACATTTCATGTCCCACTGACCCTGGAGGGTGAGGACAAAACCTTTCACCTTCTCGACGAACACAATCTCTCCCGGTTGAAGAGGAGTGCCATCCTCATCAACTCCTCGCGCGGGGAGGTTGTTGACAATTCCGCGCTGCGTGAAGCGCTGAAGGGAGGGTTGTTGCGCGGCGCCGCCCTTGACGTGTGGGAGGGCGAGCCCGCCGCTGACCCGGAGCTGATTGACCTCGCAGATATTGCCACCCCGCACATAGCCGGCTACTCGGTTGACGGGAAGGCCAACGCCACGGTCAGCTCCGTGCGCACGGTGGCAGCGCACCTGGGGCTGCCCATGCACGACTGGTCTCCTGCCGCGCTGCCACAGCCCGCCCACCCCACAATTGACCCCGCGGGCACGGGCGGCGCCGCGCCACTCCGCCTGGTGGAACAGGCCGTCCTCCATACATACCCCATCATTGAAGACGACCTCCTCTTCAGAAACGGCAAGGATAATTTCGAGTATCTTCGCGACAACTACAGGATCAGGCGCGAATTCAGCTCTTACAGCGTGAGAACCGGCAACACTGAAGCAGCACGGATCCTGTCGGAACTTGGATTTCAGATAGTTAAATAAAACATATAACTTATACAGAATGAAAGCAGACATCGGACTGATAGGACTTGCCGTAATGGGAGAGAACCTGGTGCTGAACATTGAGAGCCGGGGCTATACCGTGGCGGTATACAACCGCACTACCGAAAAAGTATCCGCATTCGTCAACGGCCGCGGCAAGGGAAAGAAATTCATCCCCGCATATTCGCTTGAGGAGCTGATATCCAGCCTGAGCAGACCGAGGAAAGTGATGCTGATGGTCAAGGCAGGAAAACCGGTAGACGATCTTATCGAAATGCTGGTCCCCCTTCTTGAAAAGGGTGACATAATAATAGAAGGAGGCAACTCGCACTTCCCTGACACAATAAGGAGGACCGCCTATGTTGAAAGCAAAGGCCTACTGTATATCGGCACCGGTGTCTCCGGCGGTGAGGAAGGAGCCCTGCTCGGCCCGTCCATGATGCCCGGCGGATCGAAGGAGGCATGGCCGCATGTGAAGGATATTTTTCATGCTATCGCAGCCCGCGCCTCAGATGGTACACCCTGTGTGACCTGGATAGGTGACAACGGCGCGGGCCATTTTGTAAAGATGGCGCACAACGGCATTGAGTACGGCGACATGCAGCTGATTTGCGAGGCATACCATCTCATGCTGAACTCAGGGGCATTTACATATGACGAGATGGCGGACATCTTCGACGAGTGGAACAGGGGAGAACTCGACTCATACCTGATCCAGATCACAGGTGAGATACTTCGATTCAGGGATACTGACGGTGAACCGATGGTCACAAAAATCCTCGATTCAGCCGGCCAGAAGGGAACCGGAAAGTGGACAGTCACCAGCGCGCTTGACCACGGGGTGCCCCTCAGCCTCATCGGCGAATCAGTATTTGCCCGGTTCATCTCCTCAATGAAAAAGGAAAGGGTTAAGGCCTCTCCCCTCTTCAGCAGCCCTGAAAAAATCGCCGTTAGAAACAAAAAGGAGTTCGTTGACGATATCCGTAAGGCACTCTATGCCTCGAAGATCGTCTCCTATGCCCAGGGATTCAACCTGCTGAGGAATGCGGCTGCCGAGTACGGCTGGGATCTTAATTATGGCGAAATCGCCATGATATGGAGGGGCGGATGCATCATCCGGTCAGCTTTCCTCAACAAGATATATGAGGCATACAGGCGTGAGCCCGGACTGCCCAACCTGATCATGGACAATTACTTCACCGGCATCCTGGGAGAAAACAGCGACAGCTGGCGGCGCGTGGCAGCCCATGCAGTCAGTGCAGGAATACCAGTTCCGGCAATGAGTGCCGCCCTTGCATGGTTCGACAGCTACCGCTCGGCATGGCTTCCGGCGAACCTGCTTCAGGCACAGCGCGATTACTTCGGGGCACATACGTACCAGCGTACCGACAAACCCGAGGGTGAGTTCTTCCATACAAACTGGACCGGACGGGGGGGCGACACCGCCTCATCAACCTATAACGCCTGAGATAGCGGCTGTGAGACTTTTTTCCCTATTTTTACCTTAAATTTTAAGGCTTATATCATCATGACCAAAAACGTAAACGAACGCGCAGCAGACAATATCCGGATCCTTTCAATGGCAATGGTCGAGAAGGCCAATTCGGGCCATCCCGGAGGGGCAATGGGCGGGGCTGATTTCATCCATATTCTTTATTCCGAATTCCTCCGGTTTGACCCGGCAGATCCACGGTGGATCAACAGGGACCGGTTCTTCCTTGATCCGGGACACATGTCGCCTATGCTCTATTCGGTGCTTACTCTTACCGGGCATTTCTCGGTTGATGATATAAAGCAGTTTCGCCAGTGGGGCAGTGTAACTCCCGGCCACCCGGAACTGGATGTAAACCGTGGCGTTGAAAATACCTCCGGGCCTTTGGGTCAGGGCCATACAATGGCTATTGGCGCCGCCATCGCAGAACGCTTCCTTGCTACCAGCTTCGGAAGACTGTTTGAACACAAGATCTATGCATATATCTCTGACGGCGGAGTGCAGGAGGAAATCTCACAGGGAGCCGGCAGGCTGGCCGGCCACCTCGGGCTGAGCAACCTGATCATGTTCTATGACTCGAATGATATCCAGCTCTCAACAGAAACAAAGGCAGTGACTTCGGAAGACACTGCTGCCAAGTACAGAGCCTGGGGCTGGCGTGTCATGGAGATTGACGGCCACAGCCATGACCAGATTCGCGGAGCACTTCGCCTTGCAGGCGACGAAAATGAGAAACCTGTCCTGATAATTGGCCGCACCGTGATGGGCAAAGGTCTTGTAGACGAAGCAGGAAACAGCTTCGAGGGGAAGACCTCCACACACGGCCAACCCGTGACACACGCCGGCGCTTCGTTCAAAAAGTCTGTTGCCAATCTTGGCGGCGACCCGGAGGATCCTTTTGCAGTCTTCAGCGACGTCAGGACTCTTTATGCAGAAACAGCAGCCTCCAAAAAGGCAGCTGCCGCCGCATGGAAGGAAAAGAAGGAAGCATGGGCATCTGCTAATCCTGATGAAGCCCGAAGACTTGAAGCTTTCTATTCCGGTTCGATCCCTGAAATTAACTTCGCTGCCGTAGCGCAGAAGGAGAATGACGCCACCCGCAATGCTTCGGCTGTTCTCCTTTCGCTCTTTGCTGATAAGATTCCAAACATGATTGTTGCCTCGGCTGACCTTGCAAACTCAGACAAGACTGACGGTTTCCTGAAGAAGACGCGGCCGTTTACAAAGGGAGATTTCTCCGGCGCATTCCTTCATGCCGGCGTCTCGGAGCTAACCATGGCCGCTGTCATGAACGGCATGGCCCTGCACGGAGGCGTGATACCTGTATGCGGTACCTTCTTCGTCTTCTCTGACTACATGAAGCCCGCAGTCAGGCTTGCAGCGCTGATGGGACTGCCGGTAAAATATGTATGGACCCATGATGCATTCCGCGTGGGCGAAGACGGTCCAACACACCAGCCGGTGGAACAGGAGGCCCAGATACGGCTCATGGAACATCTTAAGAATCACCACGGCGAGAACAGCATGCTCGTACTTCGTCCTGCTGACGCAATCGAGACAAACATTGCCTGGAAGCTGGTACTTGAAAACAAAAGAACACCCACTGCACTTATACTGTCGAGACAGAACATAAAGACACTTCCGGCTGCTGGCACAACACGCGCAGAAGCCGCAGCACAGGCTGCTAGAGGGGCTTATACAGTTGCCGGACCTGAAACCGCTCCGGATGTCATACTGGTTGCCAGCGGATCCGAAGTGGCTACGCTGGTGGAGGCTTCAGCAATCCTCTCAGCTGACGGCGTGAAGACAAGGATAGTCTCGGCTCCTTCCGAAGGGCTCTTCAGGCTTCAGGATGAGAAATACCGCCAGAGTGTCATGACCCCCGGGATTCCGGTATTTTGCCTTACGGCAGGTCTTCCTGTTACAATGCTCGGCTTCGCGGGAGCAGAGGGGAAGGTATGGGGTCTTGACAGTTTCGGTTTCTCGGCTGCATATAACGTCCTTGACCAGAAACTGGGCTTCACCGGCGAGAACGTAGCAAAAGAGGTCAGGAGCTTCCTGGCTGCACACAACAAAAAATAATAGATATTGACATGAAAGTGCTGAAATGGATCTTCATCGTCATCCTGGCTATGCTGGCGATCATCACAGCCATCGGCTTTGCCCTGCCGAAGGATACAAAGGTGACTGTCTCTGAAGAGATTAACCTCCCTCCGGTTAAGGTATTCCACTTTGTCGCCGGGTTCGTTGACCGCACCGCCTGGGATCCCTGGATCAAGGCAGATACGGCCGTTGATTGCACGTTCGACATTGTCCCCGGCTATACCGGTTCAAGGTACAACTGGGACGGCCCTGTTGTGGGCAAGGGATTGATGCAGGTCGATTCAGTAGTATTCGGCTCATACATACTGAATCAGGTCTCCCTTATGCCAGGGAAATTCATACCCGAGGAGTGGGTGTTCACCCCTTCGGGGAACGGCACATCCCTTACATGGACCATCAGCATGAGCTCGGGTTCACCTTTCGGCCGGCTGGCCAACAAGGCATTCTCCGGCATAATCCTGAAGACGATGACCGGCGGAAAGGCTGAACTGAAGAGCTACCTCGAATCACATGGCGTTCAGCTCAGCAGACTGACCGAGATCGGAATCGAGGAATACCCGGCTACGGAAGCCCTCACCGTCACCGCCGTCATGACAATGGCGGAGATGCCTGCCTGGTTCGGACAAAACTTGGGCCGGATTATGGCCGGGCAGCAGGCGCAGAACCTGCAGCCGCAGGGAATGCCTTTCGCACGGTATGCAGGATATGATGAGGCAACCGGGAAATTCACAATGACTGCCGGAATCCCCGTTTCTGCCGGAGGTAAGTCTTCGGGTGACATCAAACTGGTAAAATACAACGCCTTCATAGCGCTTAAGGGATTGCATGCCGGCCCGTATGACGAACTGACCGTCTCATACCAGGCGCTGGAGAAATACGCAAAGGATAACGGGATCGACCTTGAGGGAGTGGCATGGGAGTATTACCTCTCTGACCCTGCAGAAGCCACAGATCCGACCCGGCTGCAGACACTGATCGCCATGCCATTGAAAACCAAATAATCATAATTACTGTTGCCTTCCCGATCCGCCAACCGGCAGATACGGGAATGGTTCTCCTCCTTCGTCGGAGTCCCAAACTGCCGACTGGTACTGCTGACTGTAGACTTTTAACAATAAAATACCTGATGCCTGTTTACGATATCACCCCCGGAGTCAAAGGACTCATCTTCGATCTTGACGGAACCCTCGCTGACACCATGCCGTGGCATTACATAGCCTGGCAGAAGGCGTGCGCAAAGTTTGGTATTATAATGGACACTGAATTCCTGCAGGCGCATACAGGCGCACCGGGTTGGAAGATTGCTGAAGAGGTAATTGCAGCAAACGGCAAGACCGGGATCGTTTCCCCCGATGATATCATGAAGGTTAAGCTCGGGGAGTTCTATGCAATACAGCATAAGGTCACCCCTATCGAGCCGGTCACCGCACTGGTGCAGAAATACTTCGGCAAAATGCCAATGTCTGTGGGTACCGGTGGCCATCGCGAGGCAGTGGAGAAAACGCTTGAGATAATTGGTATCAGGGACTATTTTGATATAATCGTTACTGCCAATGACGTGAAGCATCACAAGCCGCACCCCGAGACTTTTCTCAGGTGTGCCGAACTGATGGGTGTCAATCCGTCTGACTGTGAGGTGTTTGAAGACGGCGATCTGGGTATAGAGGCCGCCAGGCGTGCAGGCATGACAGCAACAGACGTAAGGACCTGGTATGACTCATCGTGGTTAGAAGGTCTCAAGGTCTGAGGTCTGAATGCCCCGGCACTTCTGCCAGTTGCCTGCTGCCTCTAGCCTTATTGACTGCCGACTGGTACTGCTGACTGCCAACTTTTAAGAAATGGACACAAAACTGATCTTAACCCAGGACGGCTCTCACACCCTCTACGTGCCGGGGATGGATGAACATTACCACTCACGGTTCGGGGCGCTGACGGAGTCAAAGCACATCTTTATCAATGCAGGCCTTGCCAGCCTCCCACCCGGTGACATATCCATCCTGGAGGTCGGCTTCGGTACCGGTCTCAACGCCCTTCTGTCAGCTCTCCATGCCACCCGGGAAAAAATCCGGGTCAGATACACAACACTCGAGAAATACCCGCTTGACCCGTCACTCGTAAGCCGTCTTAACTACGGCACCCTGGCCGGAGAAGGCGGCACGGAGCTTCTGATGGCAATACATGAAACCCCGTGGAACATCCCCACGGCAATCAATGAATGGTTCACCCTTGAAAAGCGGCAGACTGACCTGACAGCTGAAGGACCATCGGGTATCTATGACCTGGTCTTTTTTGACGCCTTCGGGCCTGACAAACAACCTGAGATGTGGACCGATGATGTTATTAGCCGGATTGCATCTGCAACACACCCCGGATCTGTCTTCGTAACCTATTCAGCCAAAGGAAACCTGAAGAGAATGCTCAGGGCACTGGGATTTGAAGTTGAACACCTTCCCGGCCCGCCGGGAAAAAGAGTCTTTACACGCGCGGTGAAGAGATGAATTATGGTATATTTGCGCCACTGAAACAGCAAATGGTTAAGATTTTGCCGTTTTCAGTGAAATAAAATACAGGAAATGAAAATCACCAGACTTACGCTCATTATGGCCTTGGCTGCCCTTGCAATAATGCCGGCAAACGGCCAGAAATCAAAACTGCCCACCTCCGATGACTCACTCTCATATGCACTTGGTGTGGCAAACTACAAGTACTACCAAGGTGACAGCATCAACATCAATACAAAGATGTTCTCAAAAGGGATGACCGATGCTTCAAAGGACAAGGCTCTCATGAGTGACACCACCGCCAGCGCCTTCATTGTCAGCTATATGCAGAGACGTGAACGGGCACGTCTGATGGCCGAATACGGTCAGCAGATAGAAGCCGCAAAATCATGGCTGTCTGAAAACGCCAGGCAGGAAGGAGTTGTAACAACCGCCAGCGGACTGCAGTACAAGGTGCTCCGGGAAGGTACAGGAGCTGCTCCCGGGCCAGAGGACATCGTAAAGGTGCATTACACCGGTAAAACAATTGACGGTAATAAGTTTGACTCATCCTATGACCGTGGTGAACCTGCACAGTTCAGGGTAAACAATGTCATCCGCGGATGGGTTGAAGGACTTCAGCTCATGAAGGAGGGTTCCAGGGTAATGCTTTATATCCCCTATGATCTCGCCTACGGCGAAAGGGGGGCAGGCAACGTCATCAAACCGTTTGAAACACTAATATTTGAAGTGGAACTGCTGGAAGTAATAAAAGAACAGTAATATCCCTGACTTGAAATTCAAAATATTATCTTTGCCAAAAATCAAATTAAAACATACACAATGAAAATCAAAGGTTTAGTTATTCTCGCTGTAGCAACAGCGCTGATCGCATCTTCATGCAATACGGAATCAGGTATCACCGGCGCAAAGGTGAAAACCGCCGAAGATTCACTCGCCTATGCAATCGGCGTTAATTTTTATTTCGATTCATCGAATGACAGTATTTTTATTGACCCGGTCCTCCTTGCAAAGGGAATGCTTGATTCAAAGAACGGCAAGAACATGATGGAACAGGGTGCTGCCCAGACCTTCCTCATGACATATATGCAGAAGAAGCAGATGGAACAGATGAAGAAGATGTACGGCAAGAACATCGACGAAGGAGAAAAATTCCTTGCAGACAACAAGAAGCGCGAAGGTGTTCAGGAGACAGCCAGCGGACTTCAGTATGAAGTTGTAACAATGGGTACCGGTGCAAAACCCACCGCCACCGATGTTGTTAAGGTTCATTACACCGGTATGCTTCTCGACAGCACGAAATTCGACTCTTCAGTTGACCGCGGCGAACCCGCCCAGTTCGGTGTGAACCAGGTCATCCAGGGATGGCAGGAAGGAATCCAGCTGATGCCTGTAGGATCAAAATTCAAATTCTACATTCCTTACGAACTTGCTTACGGTGAGCAGGGAACAGGCCCGATACCCCCGTATGCAACCCTTATCTTTGATGTTGAGCTCCTCGATATCGTCAAGCAATGATATCTGCCGAGATACACACCCCGAAGGGGGTAATGAAGGCAGTTCTTTATGATGATGATGCCCCGGGTACTGTAACCAACTTCGTGAAACTGGCCAGGCAGGGTTTCTATGACGGCCTCGCCTTTCACAGGGTCATACCTGACTTCGTCATACAGGGAGGCTGTCCCTTTTCGAAGGACATGAGTGATCCGCGTGTCGGGACAGGCGGACCGGGCTACAAGATCAAATGCGAGCTTACAGGCCGGAAACAGTTCCATGACCGCGGCGTAATGTCAATGGCACACGCCGGAAGAGACACCGGAGGATCACAGTTCTTCATCTGCCACAGCAGGGCGAACACCAAACACCTCGACAGGAACCATACCTGCTTCGGAAAGGTTGTGGAGGGAGTTGAAGTGATCGACCAGATCAGGGCAGGAGACATGATCGAGAAAATTGTCATAACCGAATCAGAATAATGGAATACCAGATCACCGGCAGGATCGCTGAAGTTTATCCGGTCAACAGGATCAACGAACGTTTCCGCAAGCGGGAGTTCGTAATTGAACACAAGGAGAGCGGAAGCGGTCAGGCCTATGTCGACTTCATCAAGTTCCAGCTTACGCAGGAGAAGTGCGAGATAATAGACGAATCATGGCTGAGACAGGAGGTGACTGTGACCTTCAACATCCGGGGAAATCGGTGGGAAAAGAACGGGGTTGCGAATTACATCACTAACCTGAATGCACTTGCAGTAAACAGGGGTATTGCCTTGGCGGAGAATGGCCAGAAAGCCATTGTCAATCCGCAGCTCGAGGATGCCCCCTCCCCCAGCCCGGAGCTGGACGACCTGCCATTCTGATCAGTATCCTTACAGAACATAAGTGCCATATCCGGAAGGGTGTGGCATTTTTGTTAATTCAGGCAGTAGGCAATAGCCAATAGGCAGTAGTGTTGGCAATGATATTACATTTGGAATTACAATTATATTTGTCCAAACCAGATCACTGAACAATGACCTCTGACAACCCACTCTTGATTGAATGGAATACACCATTTGGCATCGCACCCTTTGACATTATCAGGCCGGAACACTTCAAACCTGCTATGGAAGAGGCAATTGCCACGGCAAGGAAGGAGATAGACCGGATAGTTTCTGATCCCGCCGAACCTGATTTCACAAATACAATCGAAGCCCTCGAGAAGGCCGGATCACTGCTGAACCGAATCACACCGGTACTGTTCAACCTGAACAGCTCTGACACAACTCCTGAACTGCAGGAGGCAGCCCGTGATGTCTCACCGATGCTTGCAAACTTTTCAAATGATATAACCCTTAACCCGGAGCTCTTCAGAAAGGTCAGGAGCGTCTGGGACCGAAGGGAATCCCTGGTAAGTGATCCGGAAAAGATCATACTTCTTGACCGCAGGTATAAAAGCTTCGTCCGGGGAGGAGCAGGACTGAAAGATGATGAGAAGGAGAGATTCAGGGCTATTACCGTGGAGCTATCAACCCTGTCTCTGAAGTTTGAAGAGAATGTACTTGCAGAGACAAATGACTACACCCTTCATCTTACCTCGGAAGAAGAGCTTTCAGGCCTTCCTGAAGGTGTGCGTGAGGCGGCGGCAGCACTTGCCCATGAAAAGGGGATGGAAGGCTGGCTCTTCACCCTGCATGCACCCAGTTTTGTGCCCTTCATGCAGTATGCTGACAGGCGAGACCTGAGGGAAAACCTTTTCAGAGCATATGCCCGGCGTGCCTTCCGGGAAAATGAATCTGACAACAGGGAACTGGTGCTCCGGATTACGGAGCTGAGACTGGAAATGGCAAATTTGCTTGGTTACCCAAACTTTGCAGCCTACGCACTTGAAGAGAGGATGGCTTCAACACCTGGTGAGGTGACAGGATTCCTCAACAGGCTTCTGGAAGCTTCGTCACACGCCGGCAAAAGAGATCTCAGTGAGGTTGAGGATTATGCCGGCAGCCATGGGCACGTAGGGGGACTTGAGCGCTGGGACTGGGCATACTGGTCTGAAAAACTGAGACTGGATAGGTTCAGCATCGACGATGAGGCGCTGAGACCCTATATGCCTCTCGATAAGGTAAAGGAAGCAGTGCTTGGGCTGGCAACAAGGCTCTACGGCCTCACATTCACCGAAAATAAGAAGATACCTGTATATAATGAAGAAGTAACAGCCTTCGAGGTGAATGACGGAGAAAGAGGTATCATCGCCATCCTGATGCTCGATTTTCACCCGAGGAAGGGGAAGAGCGGCGGAGCATGGATGACCGGCTTCCGTGAACAGTGGAAAGAAAACGGCTTTAGGATAATCCCTGTGGTGTCACTGGTTATGAACTTCACCAGGCCGACACCCCAAAGGCCTTCCCTCCTGTCGCACAGCGAGATGAATACCTTCCTTCATGAGTTCGGGCATGCACTTCATGGGATGCTTTCGGACTGCACCTATGAGAGCCTCTCCGGCACGAATGTCAAGCGTGACTTCGTAGAGCTTCCGTCCCAGATAATGGAGAACTGGGCATGGGAGAAAGAGTGGCTTGACACCTGGGCAGCAGATTACCGGACCGGGGAAAAGATACCTGAAGAGTTACTTATAAAGCTAAAGGAATCACTCACATACAATGAGGGTTACGCCTGCATGCGGCAGCTCGGATTCGGGCTGCTCGACATGGCCTGGCATACCCTTGAGGAGCCGTTCAGGGGTGACATCGTGACCTTTGAGCGTGCCGCCATGGCACCTGCAGAGCTTCTGCCACCGGCAGATGGGGCATGCATGAGCGTTTCTTTCGCCCACCTCTTCGCCGGAGGTTATGCTGCAGGATATTACGGCTACAAATGGGCTGAAGTGCTTGATGCAGATGCCTTCAGCCTGTTCCGTGAGAATGGAATTTTCAGCCCGGAGACAGCAGCATCATTCCGCCGCAACATCCTTGAAAAAGGCAGCAGCCGTGAACCTGATGAGCTCTTCAGGGCCTTCCGCGGACGGGAACCTTCAATAGAACCGCTGATACAAAGAAGCGGCTTCAACAGGCCATGAAATAAACAGGGACACTGAAATCCAGTGTCCCTGCAGTAACCAACCCTGATTCTACCCTTCTTCAGGCAGATCTGTTACAAAGCTGTGAATGTCCTTACAGAAGCGTTGGGCGACTTGACAGTCCTCTGACCTGCAAATATCTGGTGATATCTGCGTCCGATATATGTACTAAGTGTACCGCTGTATGCCACACTGGTTCCTGAAGTATTCGTAACCATCAGATCACCGATGACATTGCCGTTGGAATCAACCTCCTTCATCTTGTAGGTAATTGTCCTGTACCCTGCAGAGATCACGTCAGTTTTAACAACGGTCACCTGTTCCCAATCAGTGGCCTCGCCAAATGCCACAGGCTTGCCTATGTTAACAAGGGCATCCGTACGTGAATCAACATACTGGTACTGAATGATCTTGGTTGTTGGTACACCCGTGCTTTCGTAAAGGAAATTGTAGAACTTGATCCAGGCAGTCGAATCGGTCGTAACTGTTTCCCTTCTGATAAAAGGAAACCCGTTATCGAATCTTATCATCGGCTGGGCAAAATCATGTACGAAAACATTCTGTTTACCCTTTGTCAAAGTGACATTCTGATCATAAACGAGGGAATCTCCCTTTGGCTCCAGTTTGGCTTTCAGATAGAGCTTGATGTTCGTATTTCCGGGATTTACAGCATAGAATCTGCCCACACCGCCGCTAGGTACCGCATTGTAAGTGTTCAGCGGTGCTTTATCATTGGCGAATAGCTGACCGTTTACTTCAACCCTCATTATATTATTAGCTGTGGCAGCTATTACCGGGTTCATGTAATGGAGCTGAAACTCTGCCATTTCCGTAATCGGAGTGGCATCGTATTCAACCACATTCTTCTCGCATGACACAGTCAGGGTCAATGCCAGAACAAGACTTAAATACTTTATGATTTTCATAGTCATTGATTTTTAACTGTTACTATTTTGTCACTCCCGGCATTTCACCCGGATAGGCAAACCATGGAATGGAACACTGATAATTGGCTGCCATTCCGGAGATTGGCTTGAGCGCTTCCAGTGAAGGTTTGTTCCACATATACTCAGAATTGTAACGGGGACGGATCCTGTAGCATGGAGATCCTTCGTTGAAAGAGTTATAGGCCGCTTTTCTGCCCTGAACCTGGGCAGGCGAAAGGTAAAGTCCCTTGTAAACCTTTGTCTCGTCAGTATCCCATTTCTGGTCGAGGGTGGTGAGGGTCCATCCGTTTTCACTTGACGGGTAATCACCTGTGTACTTGATATCATAGTGATATTTCCTCATGTCAACCCATGCCTCGAGTGCTCCCCACGGATAGAGGGCAACCCACTTCTGCATCATAATATGTGACAGGGAGAAGTCACTGAGGGAGAGACCTTCCACAAAGGGACCTCCAAGGTATTCTTGTGCAGCGGATTTGAACACCGGCACCGTGATCTTGTCTCCTCCGGCTGATGCGCCCTTGGTTCCCGGTCTGATGTAGTTTGCTGTGAAATCCATATCATCCTTGATACCAGCCTTGAAGGCATCAAACGCTTCAGCCTTCATTCCAAGTTTCCAGTATGCCTCGGCAAGACAGAACTTGATTTCAGCACTGGTCATCAGAATATAGGGAGCATTGTCGTGGTAGAGCCAGCGACCTGATCCGTCAAGTGTTGTCGACGATGTAGAGTTGCGACCGTAGAATGAAGGTGCAGAACCGATAGGGCCACCGGTTCCGGTGAATGAACCTCCGTAGTACTTACGCCTCTTGATGCTGTTGATGTTGTCCATGAAGTCATACGTCGGATCATCAACGGTAGCAAGCTTTACTGCAACGCGGGGATCATAGTGACCCAATGCCATCACATTGGTATCGCAGATTATCTGCTTATCAGCCAGCCTGTAGGGATAATAGGTATTTCCGGTCACGCTCTCCTTGTTGCCTGTTGTTTCATCGAAGTACGGAACACTTCCTGTGAAAACCTGGACTGCATAATCATGCTGCCAGTAGCTGCGTGAAAGGTTTACTCTTGTAGTACCCCAGAAATTGTTGTAGGATGACTGTGCTGCAGCAGCTCCGCCGCCGCCTATCTTAAGGGTTGCGTCATCATTGAAATCCGTGAAGGACTTTGATGCTGCGGCAATAAGTTCCTGTGCATAGGCTGTGCTGAAGTCGCTCTTGTTGCTGAGTGAGGCCAGGTTGCGTACAATAACTCCGTATGCGAACTTGATCCACTTCTGCTTATCACCGCCGTAGATATAGTCATTGGCAGTAATCTTGGTACCGTAACCTGTTTCATCAGGCATCTCCAGGTATTCAATTGCCTTGTATGCCCAATTGCGGACAGCGGTATAAATCGTATCCTGGTAATCATACCTGTGTGCAAGAAGCCCCGGTACGAACGCGTCCTTTAAAATCAGCTCACCGTGATACTTGGTCATCTGGTCCCATGAGAAGGCCTTCATTGCCAGGCCTATGCCGGCCAGTGTCCAGTTTTCAGCCTCTACGGACTGGTTGATCAGGTTCTCAAGGTTCATCCCCTGCAGCCAGTATACCATCCTCCACTGTTCTCCGGCTCCGTCACTTCCTGCGGTATAATAGTGCTGTGCCCATGTGGTATATGAGGATGTTCCCATCATCTGGGTAAGGGGTCCCGCAGCGCGGATATCCCAGTAGAGTCCCTGATACGCCTGCTGTATCCCGGCCAGGTAAAGATAGCCATCTACATAGGCAGGTGCATCCACATTATGGTTGACGTCAAGATACTCCTCGCAACTTGTGGTCAGAAAGAGCAGTGACACCACCAAAAGAACGGAAATTAATATCTTTTTTATCATTGCTTCAGTTATTTCTGGGTTCGACTATTTGAATGTCACGCTTAAGCCTATTGTATAGCCTCTGGGGCTGGGCAGTGACCAGATATCCATTCCTTCGCCGCCTGTTCCACCCAGTGCTGCTGAGACGGTATTACCCACGGCGTCAATACCGGAGTAGTTTGTCCACACAAACAGGTCGTTTCCTGTTACAAAAACACTTGCTGTGCCAAGAGGTGACCTTGTGAGCCATTTGGCCGGAAGGTTGTAATTAAGACGCAGTTCCTGCAGACGCAGATAATGCACGTTATCTTCAAGCCAGTCTTCATCGCCGCCGGTATAGGTCGTTGAGAAAAGGTTGGGATCAACAGCAATATTGTTTTTTGTCGGTGTTGCAGTGTTCTCATTGCCGTCCTGGAGGACACCCTCAAATACCATCGGGCCTGCTTCGCGAAGATCTACAGACTCCCAGCTGAGGCCTTCCTGCATCATGTAACGCTTGGTACCGTTGACAACGGTTGCCTTGTAGCGTCCCGAGAACATTGCAGAGAGACGCAGTCCCTTGTAACTGAGGGACTGGGTTATACCGAACCGAAGCTTGGGCTCACGGTTCCCGATTACACTCCATGAACCGCTGACGAGCGGAAGACCGGTCGTCGGGCTGATAAGCACGTCACCTGCATCATTGCGCAGCCATCCGCGGCCCGTGATGGAGGTAACAGGATAGCCGAGCATGATACCGTTACGGATGTTTCCGGAGTTCCATGTGTAAGCATTGTAGTACTCGGAGACGTTTGCAGGGAGGAATACAACCTCAGAATCGGTGTGTGAAGCATTGATCCCCATGTTCCAGCGCAGTCCGTTACCCATCCTGAGAATGTCGCCGTCAACATGCGCTTCCCAGCCCCATGTTTCAAACGTCCCTACGTTCAGGGTGTTCAGGACGAATCCGGTTCCGTAACTGAGCCTGAATCCCTTGATGATCTGGTCATCACAGTGTGTCCAGAAATAAGTAAAGTCGGCATTAACCCTGTCCTGAATGAAGCGCCCTTCGAATCCGACCTCCTTGGAGGTTGTCATCTCCGGCACAAGGGCTTTGTTCGGACCGGTGTAGTCATACCTGTAGCCACCGCCCCAGAGTGCAGTTGTTACAAGCTGGGGGTCAATCTCAAGCGGACCGGCATCCTTACCCACCTGGGCAATGGACCCGCGAAGCTTCAGGTAATTGACCATGCTGTTCCCCTTTATGAACGGAAGTTCCGTGGCAATGAACGATGCTTCCACTGCAGGATAGAAATAACGGTTATTGGCAACCGGAAGAGTCGATGACCAGTCATTACGTGCACGTAATGTCAGGTATGCCATCTGGTTGTAACCGAGTTCCAGCTGGCCTGACAGAGCCTGAACCCTGCGCTTTGTTGTTCTCTGCGTTGAACTGATGGAGAGCGGGTCACAGTTGTTTATCGACTGGAAGTCTACCACGGCAAACTTGGAACCGGTTGTTGCAAGGCGTGACACCGCATTTTCAAGCTGGTGGTACCCGAACTGAGCTGAAACCGACAGCTTGTCACCGAAGAACTCATTGTTGTATCCTGTGATAAGGTTGAGCGAAGGATCGGAAAGGTTCGAGTGAGTCTTGTTGTAATAGCCCGTACCGTCCTGGTATGTGTCATAATAGGGATGCCTCGAGGCGATGTATGTCTGCAGGGCAACATCCCATCCTGCCGTTGCACGGAAAAAGACGTGATCGATCGGGGTGAGGTTGGCTGACACACTCGAAATGAACCTGTCAGACTCATCGTAGAATTTGTTGCGGTACAAGCCGAACAGCGGATTGATGAGGTCTCCGTCAAGATAATACTCAGGTGTGCTCATGTGTGATCCGTCAGCGTCAAGCCACCTGGACATGTCATCAACCATGGGCCAGCGCATGGCTCTGTACAGAGGACCTTCAGTTCCTATCGGCACCTTGTTGTTGTCAGTTGATGCATACATCATTGTAGCATCCACATTAAGCCATTTTGTTATCTCGGCTTTCCCTCCTATTGAAAGGTTGAGCCTCTTGTTGTCAGAGGTCTTAACAACACCCTGCTGGGCAAGGTATGAAAGTGATGCACGGAATGATATCTTGTCAGTACCGCCTTCTGCCGACACGTTGTGACGCTGGGTAAAACCGGTCTGCATTATTGCCGAGATATTGTCATAGAGAGTCATCCCTTCAACATATTCTCCTCCAAAACGGGAAATATAGTAGTAGTTTGTGGTACCATAATACCCATTCGTATATTTATCCTGCAGTTCCGGGAAACCGTATGCCTTGTCCCAGCGGAAGGAGTTGTTGTAGCTGATCTTGCCCTTGCCGGGTTGTCCCTTTTTGGTGGTAATGATGATGGCACCGTTGGAGGCATCCGATCCGTAAAGGGCAGCTGCTGCGGCACCCTTGAGAACCGTCATCGATTCGATGTCCTCAGGGTTGAGGTCATTACCCCTGGATGAGTAGTCAAGGTTTCTGACCGAATAGTATTCCAGTGAGGAGCTTCCGACTGAGTTCAGCGGGTCGAAAGTCGTGTTGTTCATCGGGATACCGTCTATGACATAAAGAGGCTGGTTGTTACCCGATATCGAGGTAAGGCTCCTCAGCACAACAGTTGTCGATGCACCCGGTGCCCCGCTTGTTGAGGTAACTGTCATACCTGCCACACGGCCCTGGAGTGCGGAAATGAAGTTATCACGTCCGGATTCTGCAATATCGGACGCCTTCACGTTCTGTACCGATGAACCCACGGCACGGGATACACGCTTCATCCCGAACTCGGAGGTGATCACTACATCCTCGATCATCTGAACATCCGGCGTCAGGCTTACGCTGTACCTGTTGCCGGCACCAACAGTCATTTCCCGGGTTGCATACCCCAGAGAAGAAAAAACCAGAATCTGCCCCGGTGCAACGCTTATCGAGTAGTTCCCCATGGGGTCGGTACTCGTACCGGTGGTAGTGTTCTTGATTATCACGTTGACGCCAGGCAACGTTTCATTCGTCGAGGCGTCTGTGACAGTCCCTGTCACGATCTTAGGCTGAGCATATATGCTTTGTGAAAGCATCAGTCCCAAAACCGCAAACAACATTAATAGTTTTGTTCTCATGTGATTGGATTTAGGGTTAAATAGTATTGATTAGGTTATATAATTGATTAATAGGTCAAGCTATCCCACAAGCAAGATACATATTTCTGTGAATGATGTATTACAAGTTCCCACTTTTTTTCTCAATAATTCCTATACCCGGACGGTCAGGAAGGTTGATCTTTCCGTCAACAACCGTCATCCCGTCAAACACATCATTGCTAATCAATAGATTACCGTCAAGGTCCGCCCAATCGACCAGCGGCGAAAGCTGAGCTGCAGCGGACACGGCGCACGAAGTTTCGGTCATACATCCTATCAGAATCTTCATCCCCATCTGGCGTGCCATTGTAATCATCTTGTATGCAGCATGCATCCCGCCGCACTTCATAAGCTTGATGTTGATGCCTGAATAAATCCCCTTCATCGGAAGCAGGTCCTCAACGGTCTGCAATGCTTCGTCAGCCAGGATCGGCAGGGGGCTCCGCTCAGTCAGCCATGCAATATCATCGACCTGTTCCTTGGGCATTGGCTGCTCGATGAAAAGTGCTCCCCTTTCGCTGAGGTAAGTGGCCATCTCAAGGGCATAATTCCGGTCCTTCCACCCCTGGTTCACATCAACGAAGACCGGCACATCGGTAACCGATCTGACAGTATCTATCATCTCCCTGTCATTGTCCCTGCCCATCTTGATCTTCAGCAGTTTGAACGCCGATGCCTCAAGTGTCTTTTCCCTCACAACATCAGCAGTGTCAATGCCTATGGTGAAGCTTGTGACCGGTGTCTTCTGCGGGTCAAGCCCCCAGAGCCTGAACCATGGCTGTCCGAGAAGCTTACCTGTAAGGTCATGAAGGGCAATGTCAAGTGAGGCCTTGGCAGCATGGTTTCCGGGCATAATCCCATCTACGTACGAAAGGATATCCTCAATCAGGAACGAATCACGGAACTGTTCCATGTTCACCTTCGATAGAAAGTTGAGGACCGATTCATGGCTTTCACCCAGGTAGGGAGGCATCGATGCTTCCCCGAAACCCTTCACGCCGTCAAATTCAAGCGTTGTAAGAACTACCGGCGTGGTAGTCCTTGAGTTGGTCGCCACGGTAAAGACATGCTTTAGCTGTAGCTCGTAGGGTTTGTAACTGAGTTTCAGCGTGCCGCCGGACTTTCCGATCCCTTTGACAGTGCCGGCTGCCGGGCCGGCAGTACCGGCCTTGCAGCCGGCAATCAGCGCACCTGCTGCAAGGCCGCTGACTTTGATAAAGTTTCTCTTGTTCATATAGTATCAGAAATACCAGGTGTGCTGTGAAACTCTTTCGAGACCTTTGCCCTCCGTAAATGAGGTGACCCTCCTTGCACCCTGAAGTATCTCAAGGAGGTAGGCGCTGTAGTTGGTCCTCGTCGGGTCGAAGCTGTTTACCTTGACCATCCCTGAGGAATGGATGAATTCGGTGTCGCCGATATACATTCCGGTGTGGGTGATTCTCTTCCTTCCGTCCCTCACCCTGCCGAAATAGAGCAGGTCACCCGGTTCAAGTGTTTCCAGGGGCTTCTCTGTGCTGACCTCATCACCGTATTTGAACTGCCCTGAGGCATCACGGGTCAATATCACACCGCCGTAATAATAGATGGTCTTTGTAAAGCCGCTGCAGTCAACTCCCTTTGTGGAGGTGCCTCCCCAGAGATAGGGAGAGCCCATGAACGTCCTTGCAAACCGTATGAGCCTTTCCGGCTCAATACTGGCAGTTTCTGACCATTTCCTGAAATCTTCCGTTTCCTGCTTTCTTACTTCGCCGGTCCTGCCGTCAGGCAGTGCAACGGTCCAGTATTCACCCCTTGCACCTGTTTTAGCCAGGATGACTCCGAAAACAATGTCGGAAACGGTTTCTCCCTTGCTGTCAGTGATAACTCCCGTGTGACCGGTATAAATTACCCTTTCACTACCTTTCCATGCAGCCAGCTCTTCGTCACTGAGCTCTGCTGCCGGATCATCAGTCCAGCCTGTATAGGAATCAGGTGTCTGAACAAGCAGCCACCCTCCACGCTTATTGAGTATCTTCACAGGAGTCCCCATAAGCGCCTGCGTTGCCATCTCTGCTGCATGCGAAGGCTTGGTTCTTATGTTGCATACACTCACCGTGATAAGGCCCCATGGCTTGTCAACCACCGCGGGATCAGGCATAACGGTAATACTGTCAGCCCATGCGCGGCCTGACTTTTCAAGCATCTCTGCGATAGCATTTTTTGCCTCAGGAAGATTGGTTTCACCTTTGGCAACTATTACGCCTCCATCTGACATCGAAAGGCTGACATCACAGATTGATTCGGCATGCTGGGGTACCATTGCAGTTGCAATTGAATCAAGCTGTTCCGTCAGTTCTGCCGGAACCTCCTTCTTCTGACATCCTGCAAGCTGAAATACGATTAATGATAAGATCAGGTAGTTTAAGGGTTTCATGAAAGTTGTATTACATCTTACAAATCCAAAAATAAATATTTATAATATTCAAGTCAATAGGCAATTGAATTTTATTTAATTTGTCAGACAGAAAATTATTTCCGGCATGACCGGAACTTGTATTATCAGAATTGGATGCTGCCTGGCGTAAACAGGAATTACCGGCCAGGTTCAGGAACCGGGAACAATAAAAACTGCATATGAAGACATTGGCAAATCAAATTATCACCTCAGCAGTAACATTTCTGCTTATACTGGTTACTGCAGGTCAGTCGTCAGGACAAACCGTGGAGACCGGGATTGAGGTACTGGTCAAAAACAAATTTGACATTCTCCAGGGAAAAAGAGTGGGGTTGGTAACAAATCCGACCGGTGTGGACCGCCAGCTAAGGTCAACTGTTGACATCCTGTTCAATGCGCCGGGGGTTAAACTGGTGGCACTTTATGGTCCCGAGCACGGGGTCCGGGGAGATTTCACCGCAGGGGAACATGTTGATTTCGAGAAAGACCCCGTGACAGGGCTTCCGGTTTACAGCCTTTACGGGAAAACCCGCAAGCCGACTCCCGAAATGCTTAAAGACATAGATATATTGGTATATGACATCCAGGACATCGGTTCAAGGTCATACACCTTCATCAGTACACTCGGGCTGGTAATGGAAGCTGCCGCCGAAAACGGAATTCCTGTTGTGGTTCTTGACAGGCCCAATCCCCTTGGCGGGATCCGGATGGAAGGTGCGGTAACCCGTCCCGGCTTCGTTTCCTTCGTAAGCCAGTTTGCGATACCCTATACTCACGGTATGACGGTGGGTGAACTGGCAAGTTTCCTCAACGGGGAACGGATGCTCTCCAACGGTGTGGTATGCGGACTTCACGTCGTGAAAATGAACGGCTGGTCAAGGAAGATGTACTTCGATGAGACCGGGCTGCCATGGGTTCCCTCCTCCCCGCAGGTACCCCACGGTGACACACCCCTTTTCTACCCGGCCACCGGAATTGCCGGCGAGCTGTATGCAGCAAGTATCGGGGTGGGTTACACACTCCCCTTCCAGACATTCGCGGCGCCCTGGATCAATGCCGACTCCCTGGCACATAGCCTCAACAGCCTGAAACTTCCGGGAGTGATCTTCAGACCAATACATTACAAGCCATACTTCAGCACCCATGAAGGTAAAATGGTGCACGGGGTGCAGATCCACCTCACTGATCCCTCCGTGGCTCCGCTGACACTGATTCAGTTCTATATCATGCAGGAAGCACACAGGCTGTGGCCGGAAAAAAATCTTTTCACGCTCTGTGAACAGTCACGTCTTTCCATGTTTGACAAGGTCTGCGGAACCGACGAGGTGAGAAAGGCTTTCACAAAGTCATTCCTTGTGAGTGACATCATGCCCCTGTGGACAGATGACATACCAGCCTTCAGGGCAAGGGCCTCGAAATATTTCCTTTACGACTGAAGCGCGGAGCTCCCTTAACCCGGTCAATGGCAGTCCAATCGCACTGGCACCAATGCAGGGGTATACATCCGGCATCCGGGTGATTGTCAGGCAGCCAACGGTATTATCTCAGTGAATATTAGCCCCCTCGACGCTCTTTTCCAGCGCGCGGGCATGCTGCAGGAACTCATTCAGTGGCATCTCCCTGTAATAAACCATGCCATGGGTACCCCTGATCTTCGGGCTCTCATTCTCATAGAAGAAATCCTTGCCGAGGATAAGCTGCACCTGCTTGAACTGCTCAACCCACACCTGCTGGGACAGGTCGCTGAATGGCCCGTCATATGCGGGACTCGGGAATGAGGCATTCACCTGGCTCACATAACAGTCACGGAACGACTGGTTAAGCACTGCCATGGAGTTCAGGGATACGGGCACAAATACATTTGCTTCTGAAGGGAGGAACCTGAACCATACGTTACGGTAACCGATCACCCTCAGGTCAGACAGATCCTTCTCCAGGCTCCACTGTCTCAGCGCCTCGGCTATTGCCTGAAGCACCTTGTAATGAGTATCCGGACCTGAGCCCTCCGGATCAAAGGCGAGGCTGACGATATTTGGCTGTATCCTCCTCAGGCATTCAAGTATTGGCTCAACATCGCGGTGTTTGTCAGGCTGCTGGGTGAAGATATCACCGGTGTAGAATCCCAGCCTCAGATGTTCTATATTCCGCACGGGTACACCGTAATGAGCCCATACCAGTTCCTCTTCGTACTCCCTGAGCATTCCCTTAAGCCTCTGTATATCGGGCGGGTTCTTCTCACCGCTGTAACTGTTGCGTATCAGCCCGATATTCTTACTTATCTGCTCCACCAGTTCTTCCTTCGACTTCAACCGGTAGATATCAACCATTGCACGCACTATCCGGTGGCACAATCCTCTCAGTTTCCCGGCTTCGTCCTTGTCTGCCACCTTATCGAGATAATGACTCACATCCTTGTCCCACTTGAACTTGTAGCCTGACTCAAAGAAATCGGGATACCGCAGCATCTGGATCATGTCTATTGAAATCAGGCGCTGCGTCTCCTCCATCAATTCCAGGAGCATGCTGTTTGTCACTGCTGTAAACCCCGATGTAAGGACTGAGAAATGGAACTTATTCGTTATCTCCCTTAGCTGAGGGATTATAGCCGGGAAAATCCCGAGCATAATGTCATCATGATGGGGGCCGGTATGGAAGAAGGTGGTATTCCTTTCCCTCCTGAGCCCGGCTTCTATTTTTCTCTTGGTCGATTCAATCACATCGGCCACCGTATTAATACCGAGGCCCGGTATCAGCGAGCAGTACTCATCGTTCTTAAGATCCTCAAGAACAAGTTTATGCGCGTATTTTTCAATCTTCTGACAAAGATCGAAGACTGCTCTTTCTGTTTTTTCGAAGGTCCATTCGCCCTCCCTGTAGTATCTCTCAACTGAGTCATGCAACTGCACCGATGCCCCCTCAGTGAGATAGAAACGTCCGTTTTTCAGGTTCTGCAGTACGGTTGCGGGATAGAGGTTATCAGGCTCCTTTTCGAGGGCGTTCCTCACTACCAGTGCCTTTGCATCTCCCGCTGCGAAGATGATTGCCACTGCATCAGGATTAAATGTAATTGTTCCGAGACCAATCGTGATCACCAGGCGGGTTCTTGATACTTCGATGCCGCCCAGGTCACCTGCCGATGCAGCCTGTGTTTCAAAGTTTGTTGCCGTAAGCCTTGTGGCTGAGTTGTGATCACTGCCCCTGGTGTTGAATGCGATATGACCGTCAGGGCCTATCCCCCCCAGGAAAAATCCGATTCCGCCCAGGGCTCTTATCTTCTTCTCATAATTGGTGCACCAGTTGTCAATCCTGAAGAGTGATTCCTGCTGAAGCTTCTCAAGCTGTCCGACAGCCTCCCTGTTGCGAAGCGTGAGATCGATCGTGTTTTCAGGAAAAACCTCCGAATAGTGCTTTCCCTCAGCCAGAATTATCTCGTCCGAGTTGATCAGCAAAGCCTTTGAGGGGTCCAGGTCGAATCCCCCGATATAAAAGTTGACCACATAGTCATAGAAGCTGTTGTGCTGCCTCGGGTTAATCGGATAGAACTCGTCTATCTGTACAAAATGTAGTCCCCGGAGTGACGGTTTCTCCTTCAGGGACAGTCCGTTCTCCTCCCTTATTTTCCTCGCTTCGGGCTTGTCCCAGTTATTAAGCAGGTATTTTGTCCATTTTATGAAATACTCAGGGGTCTTGCCCGTGGGGAGGCTGATCACACCTTCCGGGTTTTTGGACACCCACTCAAGAAATCTGAGTGACGTCAGGAGTCCGAGGCCGGGGAAGTTATCGACGACTACATATGGCATTCTTGCTGTTATCTTCTTTCTGCCTGAACGGTTGAAAAATGCCTGTTCAACCTTGCTAAACCCGGAAGTATTCATTGTTAACGGTTTTTTAATTTCCTGTTCATTTTACAAGTGCATCGTACAGCACCTCCACGGGGTGGAGAGCCTTTCTGCCAGTGCCGTCCGAGATATGATGACGGCATGATGTTCCCGGCGCGGCGATCAGCGTCTCCGCCGATGCAGCCCTTACGGCAGGGAAGAGTATCAGTTCACCGATCTTCATGCTCATGTCAAAGTGTTCCTTCTCGTAACCGAAAGCGCCTGCCATTCCGCAGCACCCGTCATTGATCTCCTCAACGGTGTAGTTGACCGGCAGAGACAGCATCCTGATCGTCGGTGCGGTTGAGGCTATTGCCTTCTGCTGGCAGTGGCCGTGCAGCAGCACCTTCACCGGCCTGCCGGTAAAGCTCGCCGATGTTATATTGCCCCTGTCAATCTCCCTGCTGATGAACTCCTCAAACAGCATTGCGTTACCTGCAAGGCGCCTGGCATCATCAGCCAGCTCTTTACCTGCCATTTCGGGATACTCGTCACGGAATGCAAGCAGTGCCGAGGGCTCAATGCCTATAAGCGGTTTTTCAGCGGTTACAACACCGCGAAGCATCATAATGTTCTTGACTGCCACCCGGCGTGCCGACCTCAGAAGTCCCTTGGAGAGGAAAGTCCGTCCGCTTTCCATGTGACGCGGAATTATCACATTGTATCCGAGGCGCTCAAGCAGCATAACCGCCTTTATGCCTATCTCGCTCTCGTTATAGTTGGTGAACTCATCGGCAAAGAGGCAGACGGTTCCTTTTGAAGAGGCGGTGTTTCCGTTCTTGCTCCTGTGCCTCTTCTCCCATTTTCTGAGGGTCACCGGTGAGAGTGCCGGTATAGGCCGTTTGACTGAGAAACCGATCATCCTCTTGAACAGTGAGGTTCCGGTGATGAAGTTTGTCAGGGGCCTTATCACCATCCCCGGGGAGTAAAGCCTCGGCAGCCAGGATATGAGCCAGGCACGGAAAGGGACATGGTGAATGTCATAGTAGTGTTGCAGGAACTCGGCCTTCAGCTTCGCCACGTCAACATTGGAAGGACACTCTGACTTGCATGCTTTGCACGAGAGGCATAGGTCCATCACCCTGTAGATCTCCTCATGGTCAAATTTTTCCTTCTTTGCAGACCTGGTAAGGAATTCCCTGAGGATGTTTGCGCGGGCGCGGGTCGATTTGTCCTCATCGCGCGTTGCCATGAAGGTGGGGCACATGGTGCCTCCGATAAGTGAGCTTTTCCTGCAGTCTGCCGATCCGCTGCATTTCTCCGCAGCATAAAGCAACCCCTCTTCTTCGGGGAAATCAAATACCAGTCCCGGAAAGCGCCGCCTCTCCCCTGCCGGGTACCTCAGGTTTTCAGTTATGGGCGGTGTATCGGTGATCTTGCCGGGATTGAACAGCCCGTGCGGATCCCATGTCTTTTTGATCTCCCTGAGGAGTGAATAGTTATGCGGCCCGAGCATCAGGGGGATGAACTCGCCGCGCAGCCTGCCGTCACCGTGCTCACCGCTGAGTGAGCCGCGGTACTTTTTGACAAGCCCGGCAATATCCGCGGCAAGTCCGTGAAAGGTCCTGATATCATCAGGGTCCTTGAGGTCAAGCAGCGGACTGAGGTGAAGTTCGCCTGTGGCGATGTGGGCATAGTAAGCACAGCTCAGACTGTATTTCTCAAGAACAGCCGTGGCTTCAGCCAGGTAATCGGGAAAGAATTCCGGCAGCACGGCGGTGTCCTCTATCACCTGGACGCTCTTCCTTCGTCCCGGGATGTTCAGCAGGACGCCCAGCCCGGCCTTACGGAGCTCCCAGACTCTTGCCATCTCGTCTGCACCCGTGAAGAGAGGGAAGTGATACCCGTAGCCGGCAGCGGCCATGTCACTTTCCATCGCGGCGGCAGAACCCCGGATCTCAGCTACCGTCGGCCTCGTGATCTCAATAAGGAGTATAGCCTTCGGATCACCCTTGACGAAGAACCTGTTACGGCTCTGTTCAATATTGTCCTTCGTGCAGTTGAGGATATAGTCGTCAATAAGTTCCACCGCAGCCGGATGGTGCTTCAGCGCAATGATATTTGCCCTGACGGCATCCTGCAGGCTGTCGAAATGAGCGCAGACAAGACCTGTGACATCATCTGTGACAGGCACCAGGTTCAGCTTCATCGAGACTGTAAATGCGAGTGTCCCTTCTGAGCCTGCAAGCAGCTTGCATATATTTATTTTTTCGCCGTTGCCGGTGAAAGGATCTGTCTCCAGCAGGGCATCAAGTGCATAGCCGTTGTTGCGTCTTCTCAGGGCAGGATGCGGAAACTCCCTGCGGATCTCCTCCGCATTGCGCGGATCGGAGAGTATATCACGCAGGTTCCTGTAGATCCTCGTCTCCGGGAGGTCAGGATTGCCTTCGCATTTCGCATTGAATTCTTCAGTTGTCAGCGCGCTGAAATGTGCCTCCGAACCGTCTGACATGACAGCATCAACCTCAAGTATATGATCCCTTACGCTGCCGTGAATTATCGAATGGGCTCCGCACGAGTTGTTGCCGAGCATACCCCCCATGCAGCACCGGTTGGCAGTGGAGGTTTCCGGCCCGAACTGCAGCCTGTGGGGGGCGAGGAATTTATTAAGCTCCGCCAGCACCACCCCAGGCTCCACCTTCACCCATCTCTCCTCCGGATTGAACTCAAGGATACGGTTAAGGTGCCTCGATATATCCATCACTATGCCGGGGCCCACCACCTGCCCTGCAAGCGAGGTTCCCGCGCCGCGGGGAATAACCGAGCCTCCGTTGCTGCGGGCAAATGCAAGTATCCTTTTGATATCGCTCACAGATGCGGGCCTCGTTACGGCAAGAGGTATTTCCCTGTATGCAGAGGCATCGGTGGCATAGAGGATCCGCTGCGTATAATCAGTGTACAGGTCCCCTTCAAGGTCTTTCGAGAGGCTGTCAAATATTATATCCTGCTTCATTTTCCGTGCCGGTTTTCACTACTGCCTGGCGGCTTTCTTGCCGAAGGCAGGGTCTATTTTAAGCAGTGAAACTGCTATCAGGGGAACTACACTGCAGATCATCACCCACAGGAAGAAGTGGTTGTAACCAAGCTGTTCCTGAAGCCATCCTGCGAACATTCCCGGAAGCATCATGCCAAGGGCCATAAACCCGGTACATATTGCATAATGAGCCGTCTTGTACTTCCCGTCAGAGAAATAGATCAGGTACAGCATGTATGCAGTGAACCCGAAGCCGTATCCAAACTGCTCGATGAAGACACATATGTTTATGATCAGCAGGTTGTCAGTCTGGGTGAAGCTCAGGTAAAGGAATGTTGCGGCTGTAAGCAGCATGCTCAGTGTCATCGGCCATAACCATTTCTTCAAACCTCCCATTGCTGCCACAATACCCCCAATTATACCTCCGAGTGTCAAACCGATTATCCCGACAGTGCCGTATACCAGCCCCACCTCCCCGGTGGTCAGTCCCAGGCCTCCCTTGTCTATCGGATCAAGCAGGAACGGATTGATAAGCTTCAGCAGCTGTGCCTCGGCAAAGCGGTATGTAAGCATGAAGAAGAGCGCCACCCCAACCTGGGGCTTCCTGAAGAAGGAGGCAAACGTTGCTCCGAACTCCTTAAGAACATCAGATGGCTTCAGGTTTTCATGCGGTTTGTCAGTATCAGGCCTTGGAAGCATGATCCTGTGGTAAAAACTGAAAACAAGGAATAATCCTGACAGTACAAAAAATGTTACCGTCCAGGCCATGGGAATATTCCCTGACAATCCCGTATAGTTTACCGAAGTATAGCTGGTCAGCTTGGCATCAGCCTGGAAAACCATGTAAGCCGGCTTATCCCAGTTTGATTCTGTGAAGACGAGGTGTTCGCCCTGTATAAGGGCAATGCTTTTGTCTCCCTTCCTGAGAGAGGTATTGAGAACCACCTCCCTGCCGTGTTCCGGTTTTCCGGAGATCATGACAGGCACCACTGCAACGCTGCCGGTAACTGCCGCTGCAGCGCCCCGCTCCTCACCGAAATTATCCCTGATCCAGCTGCCAAGAGGAACAGAAATCTTTTCAGACCACCATCCCTTTTCTTTTGTCTTTTTCTCTCCAACTGTAAAGAAACCGTTGCTGAGGTTGGATGTCCTTACTGAATCAAGAAGAACGGTCAGGCTGTCTTTGTCGACTGTCTGTGTACTGATCTGCAGAGAGTCACTCCCCGGTATGAAGTACAGTTCACCTTCACCCTGAACGGCTTCACTGATGCGGGGCATTTCAAGCACTGTTTTCGAATACTGCGGAGATGCCTCGACAAATAATGAAACAGGCTCCCCTCCCGAGGAGCTTTCGAGGAAGCCTGCAAGTATTACAAGCAGTCCCTGTCCGGTGATTGTAGCGACACGGTAAAAAGTGCTGCGTATGCCAACATATTTTGCCTGCTGGTTTGTGTTCAGCCCGAGCATGTAAAAACCGTCAGCAGCTATGTCATGAGTTGCCGAGGCAAACGCAAGCAGCCAGAAGAAAGCAAGTGTTATCTTGAAAAAAAATGATGCCGGTATTGTAAGAGCGATGCTGGCAAAACCCAGGGCAAGAACGAGCTGGGTTATGACTATCCACCACCGTTTGGTTTTGAGCAGGTCAACCAGGGGGCTCCAGATCGGCTTGATGACCCACGGAAGATACAGGAGGCTTGTATACAGCGCTATGTCGGAGTTGGAAATGCCCATCCGCTTGTACATGATCACCGATACGATATTTACCGCCACATATGGCAGGCCTTCCGCCAGGTAAAGTGTCGGTATCCATGCCCAGGGCGAACGGTGTTTTTCCAGTGCTTCCATGCTGATCTATAACCTGTTGAATGTGTATCCTTTAGCAGTATAATAGTCTATGATCTCACCGAGCCTCGACCAGAGTTTGTCTGTCCGCTCAGGAGCCGACCCGGGATGAATCAGGATTATTGCTCCGTTGAGTCCGTCAGATGAACTCTCTTCGAAGGAGGCAAGCCTCTGTATGAGGAAATCGGATGACCGGTATCCGGCCATGTCAGGAGTTGTGTAATCGGCATTGGTACCGGTACCGGGGGTGAAATTGACCAGTTTCATGCCCATCTCCTCACTCCACCGGCTGATTGCGCTGTTGTACCATTCGTACGGTGCCAGGAACCACCGCGGTTCACCCTTCTTCAGCCCGGCGTTCTTAAGTGCAACCAGGTTCTTCTTAAGGTCATCATTGAACTGCTGCTTTGTCACAAGGAGGGTATCACGGTTTTCCCAGGGTATATAGAGCAGGTGACCGTCCGAATGCGGGCCCACATAATGTCCTCCCGAGATCATCCTCCTGACCTCCGGGGCGAACTTTTTGTTCCTGAGGAAATTACCGGTAAGGAAGAATGACCCCTTCATATTCCTGCTTTCAAGGACATCCAGTATATGCCTGAGACCCTCACCGAATTCATCGGCAGAAAATACAAGGTAAATATTCTTCTTATCAGCTTCCCTCCTGATGATTGCTCCGTGTATATCGTACACATCAGATGCCGGCCCGGCCGCTTCCGCTCTTCCCTCCTTCTCAAGGGTGGAAAGATAATAGCTGAGGCTTGCAGTTCCGTCAAGGGTAGGCTCATTGGTGCTGTAATCACCGATATCATCGTGATATACCGTTCGTCCGCCCTGGAAGGCAGCATAGGTATCCGGTTTCAGAAGGCTCAGTCCCTTGAGATTCTCATGGATTGCCTTGTTTATGGGTCCGTCAACCAGTCCGCCGGTAGTGGTCTTTCCAAGGAAGACAGTAACGGCCGAATGCGGATACAGGGGATAGTCTCCTCCGGCCGGCAGGCCGCATATCATGGAGGTGCCCCACGGGTTACACCCGAAGAGCCAGTCTCGCATCGCCGCTTCCATATAGTCAAACTGAGAGTCGCCGGTGGCTTCGCGGTAGAGCCTGCATTGGGTAAGTGCTGCCGCTACGTAATTATTCGAGCACCAGACAAAGGGTATCCTGACCCGGAAGAGATCATCCTTCTTACGGGAATTGATTGTCTCAAGTCCGCGGCGCATGAAGTCGAGGTACTTTGCCGAATACTCCGGCGCAGAAAGCCCGAGGTTGGCATGCCCGAGGTTAACGAACGGATAAAACTGGTAATGCCGTGCCGTGTCTTTCTCTATCCACGGGGTATACGGTTCCAGCGTTCCCCAGTAGTCTGCCTGCTCAAGGTAATACCTGTTGCCGGTGAGGGTCCATAACTCCCATGCGGCAAGCTCCATGTCATCAACATAATTATCCTCCTCATAGAAGTAGGGTGAAACGTTGCAGGCGGTCTGTGTTGCCCCCAGGTCAGTGTGGGCAAACTCAAAGGCATCGGTTGCCCTTGATGCCATTTTTTCGGCAAACTGAGGATCACTCTGTCCAAACAGTTTTGCTCCCATTGCAAAGACCGAGGCAAACTTGCCGGCGGTTGAGGCAACCCCCTCGGTACGGTTCTTGAACTCTGCAAGTCCCTGTGGCTTGCCGGTCACGAAATAGACTGGCCTGTACGGACCGAGGCCGTATCCTGCCTTATCGAGGTTGGGAAGGCGAAAACCCTGGTGGTCACGGTCATCAGCCACCTGGTTGAACATGACACCGCTGTCAGGATTCATCTTCAGGAGCCACTCGAGGCCCCATTTCACCTCGTCAAGAATGTCAGGGATACCGTTGCTTCCGGCATTGCCGGCGGCATCATGAGTGTCACCGAAGATCTCAGGCGACTTCATATAGGCGAACATCATCTGGTACACAGAATTGGATGTGGTGGCGGTATACCTCAAATGGTCGCTTGCATCATGGTATCCGCCACGGACGTCAATGGGTGTGCCGGAAAGCGTCGGATGGTCAACTATCATTCCGTCATACCTGTGGCAAGTGTCTGCCAGGAACGGATTGTAACCGCAGCGTTGCTGCCTGATGTAGTTAAGGAGGAAGTCAGCGGTACCGTCATAGACATCGGCACCTATCCGGAAGGTCTCCGACTTCGTGCGGCCGTATAATATATAGTATCCTCCGGGAGCCTGTAATCCGGAGAAGTCCAGCCTGGCTGCTGCTGCCATACCCCACTCTGCACCGTTGCCGGCTTCGGCAGTACCCCTGAAAACCGGCCTGTCAGTCAGGGCATCGTAAACTGCAAATGATTTTTCAGCCCCGGGTTCCTGTGATATATACACGGCAACCTTTACTGATCCGGGCAGATACCCGAGCTGATTTATCCTGATCCATGAGTCAGCCTTTACGGCCAGCACCGGAAGGATGGCAAGGAGAATGGCAACAGCTGTTTTCTTCATCTCAGTACAGTTTTTTTATTTCCGAGCCTGTAAAATAGTGAAAAAGGATCTGCCTGTAAGTGTAACCGGTGGCCCCCATCACTGCAGCTCCGATCTGGCAGAGTCCGACACCGTGTCCCCATCCGGCACCGTGCAGTACAAACTGCGTTATACCCTGATCCTCTGTTTTTTCGACGAAAAACGCGGAGCTGTAAAGGTGTGATTTCGAGAGAGCCTTTCTTATCTCAAGTTCCTTGCCGATGACAATACTTTTCCTGTCTCCGGTGATCCTGAGCCTTGTTATCCGTCCTGAAGTGCCCCTAGTAACAGGTTCAATATCTGTCACGGTTCCGAAGTCAATTCCTGTCCTCTCCCTGACAAGTGAGCTGAGTTCCTCCTGCCTGTAGTTGACTTTCCAGCGGAAGAAGTCATTGGTCTCCTGGTCATAGTTGTTCAGCACCTGCGAGAGAATATTCCTGTCGGATGTATTGCAGAAAGCCTCCGGGCTCTCATTGATCCATTCTATGGCACTGGCTTCGTCCGTCAGGTCGGTCTCCGGTGTGCTGGCTGTATTCCCGGCGTCTGTCACCTTTACCAGGTAGGGATAATGCACCGGTTCCCAGGTATTTTCGAAGAGTTCGGTAGCACCGCCGCAGCACTTCGAGTAACGGGCGTCACAGATGAAATCATTATACATCAGGACTTCACCTCCTGTCTGGCGGACAGCCTCCTCAACGGCTTTTGTTGATGCCCGCGTGATCCCCTGGTACCGCTGGCAATGGTCATCGGCACAAACGTCAAAGTCCTTGTGGTCTTCCCTGTCATACCACCTGGTAATCTCATCCCCGGTGACAAAACTGGTCCGGTACTTTTCACCTGTGTCGCTGAGACGAAGGGTCTTGTCAATCTGTGCAAGCAGCCAGCTCCTGGAGATGACGGCATGAGCCCTGAGCAGCTCACCTGATGACGTGGCACTCATCTCCGAGGAGATCACACTCACAAGGTATTCCTCCACAGGAAGTATGTTTATTGCAGTCACCTGGCCCCCGCGGAGGATGACCTTCAGGCTGCCCCTGAAGGTCTGGTCCTCATCCCTCTGCCAGTGAAAGTTAACGCCGATTGTAACTGCATGAAGCGTAAAACTGCAGTTCGCGAACGATGACGGGGTAAAGGTAACCTCGTCTCCGGTCCTGACAGTATCTGTTTCATTCTTAAGCAGCAGTCCGTCACTGCCTGCCATGGCAGTATACCGTCCAGACATCAGCTTTCCGATGTCACCGGAAAGAAAGTCGCCGTTAAGGGTGAATGTCAGTCCGCTTCCTGAAACGATGCCGACGCTGATCTCGGGTTCTCTCTGACCGGTCATAGTATATTGTTTGTAAGGTTTTTCAGCTCCCCTTCCCCCAGGCAGACCTCTTCAAGTATAGTCATGATATCCTCAGCAGTGATTTTGGTGAAGTCCTCACCCCTGGGTGTAATAAAGACTCCGCCAAGGTCAACCGAGGCGGGACTGAGCAGTATCTTTTCATCGCCTTCGGCGAAGTAGCATGAGGGTCTGTGCACCTTGCGGGGAATGACATGCACTGTCCACAGCCCTGCCACATGGTAAGCCAGGATATTTACCATAGGCTCCGGTCTGTCTGACTGGGCCAGGCCGAAACGTTCCAGGAACCTGTTGAATGCCGCCTCCAGTAAACCGCTGTCGCGGCCCCTGAGCGTCATGATGCCCCGACCGTAGCCGTTCCATAGCCATAGCTCTGTGTCACCGGCATGCCCTGCCAACGTACAGAGCTGAGGATTTGCAGCATCCTTTTCAATTTGAAGGAATCCCCTGTTGCCTGCCTGGAAATGGAGGTGATCCGGGGCAGAGGCCCCGCACTGCGGACCGTTGTAGAATATCACATACTCCGGCAGCGACCGGGCCAGCATCAGCATGGTGCCAAAGTTACCTGCTATCCGCTGCGGGGTGTGACTGCCTGAGACAATTGTCAGGTGACGCCTGAAGATGGGAAAAGGATTGATCAGGATAATATAGCCTCCCTCAACCGGGATACCCTTCTGTTCCGCAGGGCGGTTTTTTTCGCAGAGGAAACAGGGCCTGGCTTCAATTGATTTTGCATCCACTTTGGCAGCCGAGGAGGTAATGCGGCCGGGATTGAACTGGACAGATATGCTGAAACCGGGAAAAGAAACCGTGCGGACCATTACCCCATCATGCTGTTGATAGTTGTCGCGCGCAAGCGCCCAGTCGCGGAACTGATCATCAAACAGTTCCCTTACCTTCTGTGAATAGTCTGTCATATCAGTCCTATATTCCCCCTCCGGAAATCAGTCTTTTCCTTGCCAGAAGTTCAATTGTCCGTATCCGGTCCTTGTACAGGTTGTGGGCATTTGCCTTTGCCACATCAAGCACCGCATCAGAGTTCTCATCCCACCGGCGGCAGAGATAGAGCGGTTCATATATCCGCCCGATGCGGTAATGCCGGCTTATGGCCAGCCCCACTGCATAATCCTCACCGTAACTCACATTTGGCACCCTGACGCTTCTCAGCACAGGCGTATAAAAAGCCCTCGGCGCTCCGAGACCGTTTATTCTCAAGGCATTGTTGCGTCCGTTGTCAGGAGTCCACTCCCTGTGGTCTATCAGCCCGGGCGGGATCTCATTCAGATCAAAATTAACCATCCTGTAAGAACCGACAACCATAGCACACTGCTGTTCATGGAAGGCATCGACAATCCGGGTGATGACCGTGTCATCTATATAAAGGTCATCGCTGTCAAGCTGAATGGCAAACCTGCCGCACTTCTCACTGAAGACGGCCTCGTTCCAGCACCCACCTATTCCAAGGTCCTTCCTGTCGGGTATAATATGGACAAGCCGGCTGTCTGATGCAAATGACCTGATGAGATCTGTAGTGCCGTCAGTTGAATAATTGTCAACAATTATGAGGTTGAACCTGTACTTCGTCTTCTGGCTCAGCACTGACCTGATGGCATCGCCGATTGTCTTCACCCGGTTCCTGACAGGTATTATCACGGATACATCATATTCAAACCCGTCATCATCGAAGGCCAGGTCCCTGAACTTTGGAGGAAGCCACCCTCCAACGCATTTCAGATGATGAGTGCAGGCGCCCTCCATCTCTATCTGTACAGCCCTGTTCCGCGGATCAACATAGTCAAACTGCTTCTCCCCCGTTTTCCTGGTGTCAGTCTCCACCTCCGTATAGAGGAGCTCCTGGATGTGGATCAGAGGATACTTCTGAGAGATTTTGAGCCTCAGGTCATAAAGGCCGGCAAAGCTGTAAGCTGTGTCCATCCGGCTGCACGCATCCCTGAATGCAGAAGCATCATAAAGTACAACCGATCCGAAATTGAAGTCGTCACGAAGGCTCCCCTCATGGTAATCGATAACCGGGTGGGGAGACATAACATCGTTCTTCTTTTCGTAATAGTCTGAGTAGACCATCCCAGCGCCCGTATCATCGCATATCTGCATCAGCCTGGCCAGTGCATGCCGGCCCATGTCAAGCGGAAAACCCTTGCTGTAGGTGAGGACGTATGCGGAATCAGCAACTGCTGACATTTTCTTCAGCGCATCTGTCGATGCGAACCCTCCGGAGACAATGAAATCAGCATCGGTGTCCGGAAAGGATTCCCCGCTTCCGGGAGGAGCCACGATAAAAATCCTGCCGGCAAGCCCGGATGACCTCAACGAGGCAATCGAGGCTGCCACTGATCCCGTATCGGAAAATGGCAGGAAACAGGTAACGGTTCTATCCATTGTATTTCTATTTTTTCAGTAAGAAGTCAAGTATCTGCTTCATAAGGGCATCCCTCTCCTCCTGTAAAAGAATTGTTTCAAAAGGGAATCCCATGACGAAGCTCTTCACTTCACCTCTGTACATCACTGCAGCGGAGGTGTTGTTCTCACGGTACCGGAACGCGGTGAATGACTGCCTGCCGGAAGGTTCGATTGCATCGGGAGCTTCGGCGGCATAAATCTTGTCAGAAATGCCGGCATTGAAGTCAATTTTGCCGGTGAATTCAGGAGCACCAATATCTGTGGCGGCCACTCCTCCTGTCCTAACTGCATGACCGGTCCGCAAAGTAAAATGAAGCAGTTTTTTCACCTTTGAGGCAAGTGCGGTATCAGCAGCCATCATAAGGTCAGTGCCGGGGTAGGAGCCTGACATGAACACAGGGACCGAGGCATCACGCATCCTCTCAAGGGCCCGGATAAATTCAGGGGTATAAATCCTGAAATCACTTCTGTCAGGCCAGAAGGCCGAAGCTGTCGTCTTTTCCTCACCAAAAAGGAGGTCAACGGCACACCACCGTGACAGGTCATAGCCTTCAGCAGTGAAAACCTCATCGCTCACCGAACAGAATGATATTCCTGCAGCCATCACCGAACGGCCGTGAACACGGGTGAAATCGAATGTGTTTCCGGGAATTATCCGCCCCTCATCGTTGGAGTATGACGCCCCCCAGCCTGCATTGTCATCATCGGTCCAGGGAGATTTGCGTTCAAAATCATATTGATCACCGGTGCCGACAAAATTATACCTGTCTGCAACCCCGCGGTCATTCCACCATGCAACCCCGGCCATACCGCCACGGTCAAACCATGCCGGCCCTGAAATGCGGTCAAAGCCATTTACAATCAGCACAGTGCCGTCTGCATCAGGATTGATGCCAACTGAAAGTTCTTCTGACGGGAAGCTTTCGCCTCCGTCATTGACAGCTGTTACCCTGAAGCTGTACACAGTTCCGTATTCCGGCAGCTCTGTCACAAATGAAGTGCCTGCAACAGGGGTACCGTTGTCAAAGCCGTCGTCACCCCTGCGCAGATATACTATATAGGAGGAGGGGTTTGCAGTTGACTCCAGGGGGTCTGCAACCGGCTGCCATGTAAGCCTGACCCTTTTGCCTTCAACAGGTTCAACGGCGAAATGCGAGACCGGCAGTGGCTGAACTGCATATTCTCTGCCGGACGCGTCTGCCAGGTACCTCAGGATACCCTTGTATACCGCGCGGGCTACATGAAACCTGAAACGCGGGTCAAACCCGTACCTCTGGTCGGCAAGATTCTGGTGCGAAAGCAGCTCAAGTAGCATCGCCGGAACATCCGGCTTGCGTGCTTCATAGTATGACTTGTCCCACATTGCCCGGCGGGTCCAGTCGGGATTGAACAGCACCTTTATGTCTTCCGTGACCTGCGTCTGAACTATATCAGTGAGATCCCTGTTTGCAAGCCTGCTGGTACCGTCGGGGAATTTTCCTCCGTTGGTTATGGTGGAGTAGATGCCAAGGGTTCCGATGACCGAATCATCGGGTGTCACACCGGCATCGGTATGGAAGGCAAATGAGAGATCAACGGGTATGCCCATGCCGGCAGCACCGGAACTGTCTGGTTTGCGCACAAGGTAGTTTACCCAGTCAGCCCGTGACATATAGTCATCATTGTAATCATTTTTGCCTCGGTTAGGGCTGTAAACGGTTGAATCAGGCATGCCGGCATACTGGAGCCAGTACCTCGCAGCCTCCACGAACCTGGGCTTGCCGCTGATCTTCCAGCTGTGCTCCCGGGCCACCGGTGCAGCCTCAGCTTCGCCCTGCCGGCTGCCGGCGTTGAGCGACCACTGGTTTGATACGATGGATTCTGCAGGCCGGCGTGCAACATTGCCCATCCCTCCGCCGAAACGGACTGCATCGATAAGCGCCCCGGAACCCTCAAGGCCCGAGATGATTACACTACCCATTGATGCATCAGTGCCGGCATCTAAAAGGAACGACCCGAGCCAGAGCCATGTTCCCCCGCCAAGCGACTGGTCGACAATAAATTCACTCACCCCTCCCGTATGGGTTACTTTTACTGACACCTTCCCGGTGTAGCCTGGTATATTCGGGTATGACAGCGTAACGCCGTACCAGCCTTTCTCAGGTATCTCAGGAACATACAGGGCTGAACCGCCGGTAATTTTCAGCGAAGTGCCCTCCATAAAAGGATTATCACCCGTAAAAAGGGTGTCCTTCATCAGAAAACCCCTGCCTGCAGCTTCCGTCTCCCCCGTTGTTTGCAGTTCAAAACGGGATGCTCCGGTTGAACGGTCGTTGTCAACGATGACTTCATTCACCTGGATATCCCTCTCACGGGGCAGGAAAACATAAGCCCCGGCATTCTCGAGCATCGGCGTGAGATAGGGCAGCACATAAGCCATGACCGACAGATCCTCAACGCTGCCGAAGAGCTTTGCCCGCTGCCACTCCCACCTGTCAAGCGGCATGTCAAAATAGTAGCCGTGACTGTGCCAGAGGGCAATATACCTCCCTTCAAGGCCTTTTTCCGGAGTAACGGCACCCACCCTGCTGATAATCCTCGGCGAACGGCCTGATACAGGTGAGGTGCGGCTCCCGTCTTCCGGCAAGGCACTCCTGAAATAGTTGGGGATCAGTCTCTCCAGGCTGAAACCATTGGAATACATAGTTACGGAGTATCCTGCGAACTTTTTCCCGAGGGTACTCCTGACAGAGCTGACAAGGGCGGACAGGGTCTCCTCCCTGACAGGATTGTATGATGCGGTGACCGGAAAGTATATCTCTACCGACTTCTTTGACTCGTCGGTTTTTATTGAATCTATCTTAAACAGTTCCGGCAGAGTACCCTCCCTGACAGGGCTTTCCCATTTCTCCAGCCTCGAAGCAGCAAGACGTTCGGCACGTGTTGCCTTCTGACCGGGAGACTGCTGGCCGGAGGCCAGGAACAGGATTGTAAAAAGCAGTAAATGAAGGGGATGTGATATTCGCATTTCCGGATAGATTTTGCTGAATATAGTAATAATGATTCAAAAGTAGAAAGTTTTTTAAAATATGTCATACATCTGACAAAAAACTGATTATTTCAATATAATTATTTACATTTGTTATAGCTTAACGGTTACAGGGAGGGCAAATCAGATTGCCGGTTCATGTAACATGCTTAATATAAGTAACTAAGTCAATTCCCGGCACAGATGATACTGATTGCAGACAGCGGCTCTACAAAGACTGAATGGAGAGAGGTCACAGACGGCAGGGCAGGGAGGTCATACATCTCTACAGGAATTAATCCGTTTTTCGTAACCGGTGATGATATTATCCGTCTCTTCGGGAAAGAGCTCCCGGAGCTGAAGGATGCAGGTGTGAAACGCATATTCTTTTACAGCACAGGTGTAAGCAATGCCTTAAAGGCTGACATAGTCAGGGGGGCACTTGCTTCCTTTTTCGGTACGGAGGAGCTCTTTATCGGCAGTGACCTTCTCGGTGCAGCAAGAGCACTCTGCCAGAATGAACCCGGGATAGCCTGTATCATCGGCACCGGGTCAAACTCATGTTATTACAACGGCAGGGAGATTGCTGCAAATGTTTCGCCCCTGGGCTATATCCTCGGAGACGAGGGTGGCGGTGCCGTGATAGGAAGAAAACTTGTGGCCGGCATACTCAAGAAGCAGTTGCCAGGCATTGTTATCGAGAACTTTTTCAAGGCTTATCCCTACACTCCTGCCGAAATACTTGACAACGTATACAACATGCCCTTCCCGAACAGGTTCCTGGGACAGTTTACCCGGTTCATATCTG
>CAZUIF010000003.1:0-212993 GCA_964621005.1 uncultured Rikenella sp. | reverse complement strand
GGTAAATGGTTACTGAAAATACCCCTACTGTCAGATCAAGTACTGACTATTACACTTAAATTTCCCGGAGTGTTTATCAGAATTTTGTCGTTTCAAAGCTTCTCTCAGGATATAACCAGATTTTCTGCGTTTTTTAGTGTCCTTGCTCCCCTTTGGTCGTCCCGGACGTTTCCCTTGCATCTTTGCTCTGCGAAGACCTTCGATAGTACGTTCCCGGATTAGTTCCCTTTCAAATTCGGCAAACGCTGATAGTATTGCAAAATGCAGCTTACCTGTAGCTGAATTGAAATCCAGATTGTCCGAAACACTTATGAACCCAATCCCCTTGTCGAGTAGCTCCTTTGCACCCAGTATAAGTTCAGTTGAAGACCTTGCCCATCGGTCTAAACGATAGACAATTACAGCATCATATTCATGATTACGTAACCGCTCCATTAGTGCCTGTTTTACCGGGCGAGTTTTTCGGGTGCTTTCCTCTTCCTCATAGATATCATAAGTGAGGTTATTCTTAGTTGCATATTCTACCAATCGGATGCGCTGATTTTCGGTTGTCTGTGAACCATTGGAAAGGGATACCCTGCAATATAAGGCGACATGTTTCATAATCGATTAGTTTGAAATGAAGTGGTATTTGAAAAATCCAAGATGCTGAAGTGGCACTTCGACTATATATGTATGAATGGGAAGACTTGTAATTGCATCATATTCAATTATTATCATATACTCTATTGGGTCTTCCCCCTTATATATGTAAACCATTTGCTGCAAAAACTTGTGTCCTGCTTTCATAATCAATGCGCATAATTATGTGCAAATGTAATAATATAATTTTAACGCACATAATTTTGTGCAGAATATTTATCTTTACAATGAAATTTTATCAAATTATTTCGCAATGTTTTGATTTACTACAATGAACTCCCCAAAATATCAACCACCGAAGCCTGTTTCTCCCGGTCACAGAGTATTTCTGGAAAAGATTGGCAATAAACTTAAAACCTTGCGAGAGGAAAGAAATCTCACGATTTCATTTTTGGAGACAGAATTGGGTATATCCCGTAACTCCTACTCCCTCATGGAGCGTGGAAAAACATATTTCAGTACTTCAAACCTTCTTAAAATATTGGATTATTATGGATTGTCCCCAGAGGACTTCTTCAGGGAGCTTTGAAATCTTGTAATTTCCGTAAGAAATTCGTATATTAATGATGACGATACCCTTGCCGGGGCAACAATAACCGCTTTTTTCGCATAAATCTTCAAAATTTTGGCTATTTCATTGTTAAAAGTGCTGAATTACAACTGGATTGTAAATCTTCAAGGTACAATAACAGCCAGTTATTAAATATAAAAGTAAAGTTTATATGAATTATCGAACAGATTAATTCCAAGTATTGTATTCAAAAAAATCAATCAGTATTTATCTATAAAAGAAACTTGAAATGATTGATGCATCTTCTCTATCGCCTGAAAATCGTCAACGCTTGTCCTATCTATCTTCCTTTCTTAGAGAGACGAGAGTGAACTCCGGTTATACACAAGAGCAGGTTGCACAGGAAATTAACCTGTCAAGAAATTCGATATCAAAAATTGAAAACATGGGTTTCTTCCGGATTCAACATCTATTCTTGTTAGCTGAATTCTATAAAATCACAATAACCGAACTTTTTGAGGGGATGGAATAGAGGGACACCATTCGAAGGTGTTATAATAAAGCCAATCTGATTTTATTAAGATTTCATACTGACAATAATTATTGTCAAGAAATATAAGTAAAATAAGTTTTTATTATCATTAAGAAGCTTTTTAATGTATTATGACATTAATCCATTCCAAATGAAAGATAATAAGAAGATTGCTCATCTAATTAATTCACCTTTATTTAACTCCCTTCTAAATGGTGACGAGATTCGCTATAGTGATATTATTGTATATCTTATTAATAGATTTAAAATTATTCCTTTCGATACAGAAATCACAAAAGGGAATTTTCGGGTTTATCGAGAAAAAAGTCATACTGACATATGGATTAATAAATTCGACATAAATCGCACAGGTGACTTGTTTGAGTTACCATACATTTTAGTTGAGAATAAACTCAAATCTCTCCCTGAAGAAAGTCAATTGAAAGGATATACAGAAATCTTCATTGGACAATTTATTGAATCCTTCAAAAATATCATAAGAAAGGAAAATCCGAATTGGCAAAATATTACTCGGAATCGATTGCTGCCTTATAAAGAGAGGATTATTTGCGAACTTAAAAATCTAAGGTTTTATCTTCTTACGCCTGTGTCTGAAGGCAATTACACTATTTCATTGAACCTACCAGAAATAAACTCAGGCGATAATATGGAGTTGACAATTGAATGGAAGAATGTATCATATGAAGCCTTGGGTAGAAATATTCATGGTTTTTTAAAAAATCACTTATATAGAAATGTCTTAAAACTCTTGCCTTTTCTGAAATCTCTTCATCAAACGAATTATGAATTTCGTTTTTTCAGTGATTTCGCTAAAATACTAATGAGTTTCTCTCTCATCTCTGAAGATTTAAGGAGATTTGCCATCCAAACCCCAGTATTAAAGTTTTTCACACCACCTGTTATTTTCTCAGATTTTGGATTGGAGGTATTATATGCTAAGATACGTGCATCGAAATGCGCCTTGCATCTGTCCCAAATTAAAGGAGTAATGATTAATGGCACTTCCTGCAACCTGTTGAGGATTGGGACTACCGTAGCTAATTATGATTTCTCAAATGGACACAGTCTTTTTGAATATAAAAGAAAACTAACTGATAATCTTACTTATATTATTCAATATCAGGCAGGTGTATTAAAAAAGGGATTAGTTATTACTCCGGAAACGGCAAGGCGTTTCGATAATTGGTTTAGGGCGGATTGGATTGTAGAGGGGATTACTTTAAGTTTTCAAATCTCTAATGAGCATGCCACATCAGATATTGATAGGTATAATACATATAAAGAAGGCGACAAAGTATTTTATTACTCCAAGTGCGTAATTGCTAATCTACCTAATCCAGATAGTATCACTGTTGATAAACTGACTCGGTTAATGGCTGAGAAAATTGATGAAATTGAAGAATTAACCATTCCGTAATATGGATTTGACCCTATTTATATTGCTCAACTAACTTACTTAACTGTAATCTAACATTATCCCTGACGGATTTGGGAGTGAGCACTTCAATTTCGCTACCCCATCCCAAAATCTGACTGAAAAACTCATAATTTGGTACTAATGTATATTTATAAATAAGTCTCTTCCCTAACTTCTTTACAAATTCCTGACTTTTATGTAATGGCTGACTCATGATATACTGTGTTTGAAGTTCAGAGAAAGCAATATGAATTTCAACTGGTTCTTCATACGACACGCTTATACCAATCACATTTTCATAATACTTCTGAGCATCAAAACCGACATCCTTGAACTTCAACGTTTCCTCAACCTGAATTTTAATTATTCTATCAAGTCCATATGTCCTGATGTCGGAGTATTGTTCATTATATCCGATTAAAAACCAACGATTACGATATTCCTTTAAATGATATGGGTGTAGTATATGGAATGTGCTTCTTGGGGAAGTGAATGAGTGATACTCAATCTTAATAACACTTCTGTTTTTTATAGCATCAATCAGTTCTTTAAGAAGGTTTGTCCCCTTGGTATATTCAACTCGTTCAAATTCAATGAAATTCCTTATATCCTTATATTCAGGCAAATGATAAACATTAACAGCTTCCACAAGCTTGTCAATTGACCCTTTGAATGTTCTGAATAACTCAATGTCTTTAAACTGCTCAAGCAATCTGGATGCAAATAGCAACGAATCAAGCTCTTCTTCATTTAATGGGATGTTGTCAATTGAGTAGGATGGGTCTTCATAGTAGTAAACACCCTTTGACCTGTTCATTTTAATCGGTGCATTATATCCGAGTCCCCGGTCATAACGCATTGCTCTTATATCCGCTTCAATAGTCCTCTCACTTAAAGGGCTAATATCCAAAGCTTCCTCACAAGCTGTTACAAGTTCCTTGAGAGTGACATTTTTCTTTTCCAAAAAGCACTTATTAATCACTCGGTATCGAATAAGCGCATCTTTATTTTTCGGCATTTTTTTCTTACAAATTGAAAATGAAAATACACTGCACTGGCAACCTTTAAGTTTGCTGAAAATTGCTTTTAAAGATATGGTTTTAAAGAATATAAACTTAAAACAACATAGCATTATGAGTAGAGTCAGCAATCAAAAACAACCAGAAACAAAACCTGCAATTCAAACCCTTATTCTTAAAGCTTCTCCCCGAAAGTGGTTGGGATGTGTCTACATTTCTGACCAAGAGGCAACGGGGCAACTAATCATGTTCTTGGAAAGCCAATCTGGTGAGTTCCAAGGTAAATTTTTAAACCGTCCGATTTATGTAATTCAGGCTTCGTGCAAATCCATATTAGAAGCTGCCCTATTAACCAAAGTTCAATCGGTAATAACCTTAACACGATAATGAAATGAGTAATAATAATCTCCTTATACATATCGAAAAGATATCTACAGAAGCCGCAAAAAGCAAGCTTGAATTTGAAACACTTACTGAAATCAATCAGGAAATATCATCTATTTCAGACTTTCTTTCACTTTCAACACTTCAAACCGTACTGTTTTCCAGCATGGTCGAGCTTAGTCTGCAGCGAACTGTCACTGTGGACAGTCTGGCAAGACATTACAAGTGTAGTGTCCTCAGAATAATCAATTTAATTCAGGAAATTGATGCATTAGAGCAAAGGGCACTCATCTTCAAGTGTTGTAAAGCGTCAAATAAGAGGTACTCTTATAATGACTTAGGCTATTCAGTTCCTCATCATGTAATTGAAGCACTCAGGACTCATGATAAAAACAAATTGACGGAGAATACCCAATTCAACCTTCCAAACCTGCTTGAAAAGATTACTGAGATGATTGATGCAAGAGAAACAAACTCTTCATCAACAAGTATCCTGCTCGAACAGATAGAGTTCCTGCTCAACAGCAATAAGGGTCAACCATTCGTTGATTACATTAACAAGAACATAAAACTCCCGATAAATAAGAGCATAGTTCTGGCACTGGCATTTCTGAGGCTTAAAAAACAGGATACATATGACTTTGATTCGATAACAGCAACTATTTTTGATGATTTGGCTATTCAATTGGAGTACGACCACAATTTTAAATCCGGGAACAATGAGCTTTTCAAAAAGGATATTGTCCGATTTAAGGATTCCCTGTTCGCTGACGAAAAGATACCCATACTATCTTATAAGACAACAAAAATGCTGTTTAAGGACTATCCTGAACTTGCTCTGGACTCTGAAAATGGCGAAGGATTTATCAATGCCGCATCAATCAGAACAAAGAAATTGTATTTTGATGATAAGTTAAATAGCCAGCTTTCAAGAATATCAAGTGCAATCAGTCAGAGTAACTTCAGACTCTTGCAAAGACGGCTGAGGGACAGCAAACTGCCAGTAGGTGTTACGGCAATGTTTTACGGACAGTCAGGGACTGGTAAAACCGAATCTGTATTCCAAATTGCCAGACAAACCAAACGTGATGTCATGATGGTTGACCTAAGCCAAATCAGGAGCAAATGGTTCGGTGAAAGTGAGAAACAGGTCAAGAAAATATTTGATGATTACAGAAGGGCGTTCGCTAATTACTACGTTAAACCTATACTCTTTATCAATGAGGCAGATGGAATGTTCTCAAAACGAATGAGTTTAAAGGGAGACTCAACAACTGAGCAGATAATGAATACCATGCAAAATATAATGCTTCAAGAACTTGAACGGTTCGAAGGAATTTTATTTGCTACCACAAATCTCACTATGAATCTCGATGGTGCTTTTGAAAGACGATTCCTTTTCAAGGTCGAATTCCCAAATCCTCTACCAGAAGTAAGCGAACGCATCTGGAAATCAAAAATACCTGAATTGAGTTCCTCACAAATCAAACAGCTTGTTTCAAAATATGAGTTAAGTGGTGGGGAAATCGAAAATGTAGCAAGAAAATATCTTATGGAAATGGCAGTTGATAATGGAAAGCCAAGTTTGGAAAAAGTAGCCGAACTCTGCAGTCTTGAGAAATCATTTCAAAAGAACAGGAAGATAGGATTTTTAAAATGATTAAATTTGGTAGAAAGCATACGTCCAGTTGTCTTGTATCAATACTAAAATAGTCAAACATCGATGAATGAAGTTTTATTTATCCGCAAATGGGTTGAAAAGGAGAAAACCCTTGAGGCTGATGTCATACAGAATATTTTAGCAATTAAAAAATTAAGGAAATTTCAGGATAGTGAAGCTTACTGGGATTTGATAACTGCATGTTGGAAATTAAAAAACCACGTGGACAGGAAACAAAAAACCTTAAATAAAAGATGGTCGAAAATTGACATTATTGAATCAATTGACAAGACTATCCCAATACATGCTAAAAAACGTGAAATTTCAAATGCTTTTTATGAGTTTGCAAATGCCCTGATTAATGAACTGAAGACTAATTCAGAAAGTGAGCAGAGAAAATGGCTTGAAATCGCTGAACAGAATGCATTAAAGCACAACCTAAATAGGGCTTACAAGTTATGGACGGATATTTATGTATGGGATGATGAAGAATTTCCTTATCAGGTTTTTAATCACATGGAAACATATATTGAAAACGATAAAAAATATTCTCTTCGAAATTCTATTTATTCTGTTTGTAGTCTAACGGATTCTGATTTTAAAGACATTATCAAATACTTAATGAATCAATTTGCAAAGAAGAACAAGGAATTATTTGAGTCGAATCAGTCAACATTAAAGAATAACTGATATTAACAGAAGTTCTGCGTATTATATTATTAACTAATAATGCATTACATGATAACCAAAAAAAATCAACGTGCAATTGATGAAGTCTTTCACAAAGTTTATCTGGCTGAAAACAATTTAAGGGCACTTATAGAAATAATGGTCTTTGATAGACTTGAAACCTTAGATACAAGAAACACTCTTGCAAAGTATTATCAAAAAATGATTGACGCCAAATCGACTCAAGCACGAGCCAAATATTATTACGAGATTATTACGATGTTTCATTCAGCATCAGCAATCCTACATAACGGGAAATATCATTATAATGACTTGATGGAGGGTATTGATATGGATGAGATTAAACAGTTTTTGAAAGAAAAAGCAAGAACTCTTTTAAAAGAAATACCTTCTGAGAAATCTTGGTCATGGCAAGTCAGAGAAGCAGCACTTAAAAGCCTCGACCTTGAAGATATGATTTAAAACTAAAGCTACTACTTTGAATTTGCTTTTTGTTTGCAGATATAATGAGATGCGAAGTTGCACCGCAGAAACAATCTTTGCGGCAGAAGGATACTCTGTGAAATCAGCAGGAACTTCCAAGTCTGCTACAACAACTATTTCGGATGAAATCATAAATTGGGCAGATTTGATATTTGCCATGGAAGAGAAGCATAAAGTAATTATAACCAATTACTTTCCAGACTCTTCAAATGGCAAGCGAATAATAGTCCTTAATATACCTGATAATTACTACTACATGGAAGATGAACTGGTGGAATTATTAAAGGAAAAGATTAAACCGTATCTTTCATAATTAGCACTTCTAAAGAACAGGATATGCCAAGATACTTAACGAAATCCAGATACCTTCTCGGACTTAATTGTCCCACAAAACTCTACTACACCGGGAAGTCAGACTATCCTGATAAGAATGAGGATAACGACTTTCTAAAAGCATTAGCTGAAGGGGGGTATCAGGTGGGTGCACTTGCCAAATGCTATTACCCAACAGGTATTGAGATTGAAAATAGAGACTATGATAGTTCAGTTCGGGAGACATACAAGCATTTAAAACAACCCAGAGTAGTTCTTTTCGAGGCAGCTTTCATGTGGCATAACCTCTTCATAAGAGCAGATATTATAGAGAAGAAAGACAGAGTAATAAACATATTCGAAGTTAAAGCAAAATCATTTGGCGGAACTGATTCTGCTGACATGCTTACTCCTGAGGGTTACATAAACACTGCTTGGCTTGATTACCTCTATGATGTTGCTTATCAAAAATATGTCATTTCCAAAATGTATCCTGAATATCTTGTCAGAGCACATCTGATGCTTGCCAACAAGAATGCACCTGCGACCGTGGATGGATTGAACCAGAAATTCCAATTAAGAAAGATTGAGGGCGACAGGACTTATGTGGATGTAATCGGAGTGGAATCTATATCTGACCTCGGAGATGAAATACTAATTCGTGTAAATGTTGATGACCTTGTGGAACTAATCTGGAATGGAAAGGAAACCAAGGCTGAACAACCATTAACCTATGAGGAAACCATAAAATTGCTTGCTGAGGCTTATGAGAATGATTCCAAAATAGCAACACCCATAAACAAGAATTGTCAGGATTGTGAGTATAGGATACCTGATGAATCCATCACAGAGGGCAAGCTTTCAGGCTTCAGAGAATGTTGGAAAACACAATTAGGATGGAGCGACAGGAACTTCGGTACGCCACTCATTTTTGAGCTATGGAACTACAGGTCAAAACAGGCATTGATTGACGATTCTATTTATTATTTGAAGGATATTTCGAAAGACCGTTTTAAAAAGGCAATACCCAAGGAAGATGGCTCACTTTCAAACGAAGAAAGGCAATGGCTGCAAATTGAAAAAGTTATAAAAAGTGACCCTACTCCATACATCGATATTGAAGGCTTAAAGGGAGCTTTTAACAAATTCAAGTTCCCCCTTCACTTCATTGACTTTGAAACTACCACTGTCGCTATCCCCTTTTATAAAGGCAGGAAACCATATGAGCAGGTAGCATTTCAATTCAGTCATCATTCAGTTACAAGTGACTTAAAGATTGAGCACACTGGCGAGTATATCTGTAAGGAGAAAGGTAAGTTCCCGAATTTTGATTTCGTGCGACAGTTAAAAGACCAATTGGGCAAAGATGATGGAACAATCTTCAGATATGCTGCCCATGAGAATACAGTATTAAACCAGATACTTGCACAGCTAAATGATTCGACCAAAGAAGAAATACCAGATAAGCAAGAATTAATAGATTTCATTAAAACTATAACAAAGGGGGCAAATCATAAGGGTCAGAGGAATATGGTTGACTTAAAAGATTTGGTGCAGAAGTATTATTATCACCCCCAAACAAGAGGTTCAAATTCATTGAAAGCAGTACTTCCGGCAGTTTTATCAAGCTCCAAGTATCTTCAGGAGAAATACTCCCAGCCTATCTACGGCAAAAATTCAATGCTTAGGAGCAAGAACTATCCAGATGGATGGATTTGGATTAAAATGGATTCCAACGGTGAAGTTATTAACCCGTACAAATTAATTCCCCCTCTTTATGAAGATATTGAGGATACTCTCAAAAAGAACTTCTTGATGAAGGGAGATATCCGGGAAGGTGGTGCTGCTATGACTGCTTTCGGCTTGATGCAATTTGCCAATATTTCAGATTTTGAAAGAGAGTCAATTGCTCAGGGACTACTTAAATACTGTGAACTTGATACAATGGCAATGGTGCTGATTTGGGAATACTGGCATAATCTGATTAATGTTAATTAACCCTTGAAACAATGGATATAAAAGAGTTCACGAACGGGAACGATGAGCGTGAAAAAATGGGTATCGGATTAAGACATAGAGTTGACCAATGGCTGAAAGAGCATAGTATTAACGCTTCTTCTGTTGAATCGGAGATAGTTGGGGGTAATAAAGTTTTTTACATAGATGTAGAGGGAGATGTCTATTTGGATAAATTTGACATTAATGATGTCGAGAATATTCCGAAATACATTAAGTTCCGTAAGGTCACAGGGAAGTTCATTCTTGGTAATAATAAGTAAATGAAATTATACACTTCGCTAATTCTGTTCCAAGAAAACCAAAATGGATATTTTTACTAAAAACCTATCTCTTTTAAAGAAGCTTTTTTATGAAGAAGTTGACGAAGACAGAATTGAGTTTTTGAGAGAAGTATTCATTAAAACAGAAGATGCATGGTATAAAAATGTAAGAAGGTTTTCAAGCAAAGTCATTCAATATTTGCTAATCTGTGAAGCTCCGCCAGACACGGGAGATTACTTTTACATCAATTTTAAGAAACCATTGTTTAATACGGTATGGAATACCTTCTTTCCAAATGAGAAAGCTCTAAACTCAGAAGATGCATATACAAAGCTTGCAGAGAAAGGTTTTCTACTTATCGATACACTCCCTTATTCAATAAACTATTCGTCAAAAAGGTCAATTAGAAAAAGTGATGAATATGGTGATTTGATTTGGGAATGTAAGGATTGGTGGTTGGAGAAGTTGAATTCGAACTTCACATTTGCCAATTCCTCAGAATTAAAAGTTGCTTTTGGCTTTAAACTTAATTCAGAGAAATTGATTATTGCGTTAAATAATAAGCTTCTTCTTAAATCGGTTCATAATTCAAAATTAGGTTACGAGGAATATCGAGTAAATGACTCTAACTTAGTTGCAGACAAAAAGACTAAATGGCAACCATCACTATCTGAACTAAAAAGGGCATTTGATATAAATGAAGAAAAAGGGAAGATTGGTTAAAGCCATCGGTAATATTCCTAATGAATCAGGTTTCATAAAGAAGTTCCGACTTCATCAGGCTTGGTGGAGAACATTCGTCCTGAATGAACCTGAAGGTGTTTATACGGATTCCAAAGGTAATTGTGCCAGTGTCTGCATATCGTATAAATAACGGCAAGCAATCATACAAGAACTTTCTATCCAAGGAAATTTCAGATTCAGTAGCAGATTCTTTGAAGGAGCAGAAGAAATCCGGCTTTTCATAAAGAATTACAGGATTAATGACTGATTTAAGCAATCAGAATTCAGTAAAAATGCTGAAGTGCACGTTAACTCCCTTCAAAGGTTCGAAATGGGTAGCTTGAAAAACATAAAGCTATTGACCTTACTTTCCCTAATTGATGCTACAGAAATGTCCTTATCAGAATTCTTCCAGACAATGGAGTAGATAATTGGTTAATAAAACAACACAATTGCGTCTGGTTGTCTGATAGTAATTTGATAAATTTCGACCTATTCGAAAAATCTTTCTTTATGGAATCAGGTCGCATACAGAACCTTAGTACAGACTACAATTACTCGACAGTTCCAACTAAAATACTGAATGATAATAAATTGTCAGCTACAGCTAAGGGAATCTTAGCATTTCTCTTATCTCTGCCATCTAATCACAATATCAATAAAAAGGATTTGCCAAAGTATTTTAAAGAGGGATATTATGCATTAAATCAGGCATTTGAAGAGCTTGTAAAACACAGGATTGTCCATAAAGTTGAAGTCCGGGATAAGAAAGGACATTTCAAAGGGTATGAATATGTGGTTCATGAATTCCCCAAAAAAAGGTTTGGTGAACAAAAAAAGGTACTACCGAGTCGTAATTATCGCAAATCGGAGATTCAAAATCCGGATGATGTTTTAATCAACAAAGTTTTCAATGAAGACTGCCTGATTACAATGAGCAAAATGCCGGATAATTATGTCGACTTGGTTCTTACATCTCCCCCATATGACCATCTGCGGTCATACAACGGAAACAACAAGTTTGAGTTTGAAAAAATAGCAGTTGAACTTACCCGTATTACAAAGAATGGTGGAGTAATTGTATGGATTGTCGGTGATGGAATGTACAAGGGCAGTGAAACTGGCACTTCTTTCAAACAGGCATTGTTTTTCAAGGAGTATTGTGGACTGAGGCTTCATGACACGATGATATTTGAAAAGAATACCACAACTTATCCTTCGAAACCTGATGGCATAAGATATACGGCATCCTTTGAATTCATGTTCGTCTTCAGCAAGGGTAAGCCGAAAACTGTTAACCTGATTGCCGACAAAGAGAACAGGTGGAAAGGGACGACAAATTTTGGGCAAAAGACTGACCGTGACGAAAACGACCAACTTGTTCCGGTGAAAAAATTCAAGCCAATTCCGGAATATTCACCACGGACAAATATTTGGAGATATGTAACCGGAAATGGGTATTCAACTGAGGACAAATTTGCCCACCAGCACCCTGCAATTTTTCCGGAACAACTTGCCAGTGACCATATATTGACATGGACAAATGAAGGGGATATTGTTTACGATAATTTTGCAGGTTCAGGAACTGTGCTGAAGATGGCAAAACAGTTAAACCGGAAATATATTGGAAGTGAAATTGTGAAAGAATATTGTGAAATTATCGCAAAGCGGATGCAACCATAAAAGGCATTTATTATGAACACATTCATCGACCAATTTGTAGAGGTATTTGCCGAGAATGATTATAAGGCTGATGCCCAGCATTACTGCGAACTAAATGGAAAGTCTTCCCCGAAGGAATTAAAGAAATATCTTGAAAAACATTATCGGATATTTAAGCGAGAATATCTTGGTGTCAACCCAGATAGAAAGGATGATTTATACAGCACTATGCTTGCAAGTCATAACCGAATACTTACTGATTTCACCCCGGCATATAAAGAAGTAATGTATTCGAATAATGCTTCGTTGAAAGAATTGTTTAATGTTAAACTGACTGTTTTAAAAAAATTAAAAGAATTCCTTAACTCTAACCCAACTGATGCTGAACTTAACTCAAAGGATACTGTCTATTATTTCACGGTTAAAAAGGAATTCAATGAAAAGTATGAAATTAATCTTAATCGGTTGTACGAGGGACTTAACAATCTTCAATTAATCAAATGTTCTCCGGTTCAGTTTAAAATGTTATTCAGACCAGAGGGGAAACAAAGAGTGAAAACTCCTGAACCAATAATATGGTACTCTGGGGCGTATTCTCATCTTGCCTATTTCATAAAATATCTTGTCAATAAAGAGTTTATTAAACGAACCAACTTGCCATCTGTCAATCAAATCGCACAGGAGCTTTTTTATGACAACGAAGAAGGAAAAAAATTTATCATTTCAAGGATTAAGAGTGATATTGATGATGATAGTATCTTCCCATATGTTGACATCAAAAACATGGTTGATGAAAAATTGAGGCAAAAGACCCGCCCTTCTTCAGATTAGGGAAAATCTAATTTCAACTTTTTTTTTATACTTAGCAACCCAGACTTCTTTGCTCTTACCTGATTTCATGTCCGACCATTGACCCGACTATTGCTAATTGTCGGTTGATGCTGGTTTGCCTTGTCTCTACATTTGGCTCATTGTTAATCAATAAAAAAATTTAAAATGAGAAAATCGAAAATTGAATGGACAGAGCGAACGTGGAATCCTTCGGCAGGTTGCACTAAAATAAGTTCTGGTTGTAAAAATTGTTATGCCGAAACAATGGCAATCCGCTTAAAGGGAAGGGGCACTGTAGGTTATGAAAATGGTTTTAAATTCAATCCAGTTCCAAGCAGATTAAATGACCCTCTTAAAAGAAAAAAGGCGACAGTTTTTTTTGTGAACTCTATGAGCGATATTTTCCACGAAAATATGCCAGAAGAATATCTGGATAGAATTTTCGAAGTCATAGAAAATACGCCTCACCACACCTATCAAATTCTGACAAAGAGAGCCGATAGGATGTATGATTATTTTTCAAAAAAGCCTGTGCCTTCGAATGTTTGGCTTGGTGTAACGGTAGAGAACAAGCAACAAGGTTTGCCACGAATTGATAAACTGAGGCATTTAAAAGCAAAGGTGTTATTCTTATCTGTAGAACCACTTTTGGAAGATTTAGGAGCAATGAACCTTACTAACATAGATTGGGTAATCGTTGGTGGTGAAAGTGGTCATAAAGCAAGACCTATGGATAAAGAATGGGTTATAAATATTAAAAAGCAATGCGAAATCGAAGGTATTGCGTTTTTCTTCAAACAGTGGGGCACTTGGGGTGAAGATAAGATAAAGCGAAAGAAAAAATTAAACGGGAAAGAACTCGAAGGTAAAATCTGGCAACAATATCCCGAAATTATTGAACAGCAATTTGTAGTGATATAATTTTTGGCAGGAATTCCGGGAATCATCAATATGAAAATCCTTAACTGACAGAAAATCAAGACATATATTTCCGAAACAATATCATAGTAATAAACTGATGGTTTTTTATGGGTAGACAAGTAGACGAGTTAAAATGCCATCTGAGAACATTATCCAAACAGTGACAGTCATTTCTACTGGCACTGATTTTCACTGTCACTGTTTCAATTCCTGTTTAAACCCCCTTTTTATCTTGTCTACCTGTCTACCCCCCCAAAAAAAAGATAAAGATTATGATGCTAAAAATGGCTTTTGCTTTTTTTCTGAGTATTTAGTTACAAAAGGGAGCAGTTTGCTCCAAAAAAAAATTACATGAATTTAAATCTTGCTAAAATGAAAAAGATTAAGAAACAACAAGTTGTAAAAATGAACCTCTCTCTTGAACGTGAGTTCTTTGAACTACTTCAGGAGAAGGCAAAAAAAGACTATGTGCGTGTTGCAACATGGGTCAAGCAATATCTGATGAAGAACCTGCTTGAAAAAAATAACGATGATTCTAATTGTCTAACTCAAAATGGAAATACAATGGGACTTTGATACTGATATTAAAACAGATGGGAACTTAATTGTTCCGGTAGAAAATGACATAAAGATTGACCCCCAAGAGTTTGGACTATCAATCATTCCAGTAGCAGCAAATAAGAAACCTATTATCAAGTCTTGGTCTGAGTACCAGAGCAAAATCGCCCCAATATCACTCTGGCACTCACATTACATTAACCAAGGCACGATTGGAATAATAACGGGAAAAGTTAGCGGAAATCTTGAATGTATCGATATCGACAAAAAGAATGACCCGCAGAATATAATTATCACGGAATATACCAATCTAATCCCAAACAACCTTTTAAGAAGACTGATTACTCAGTCAACACCAAGTGGTGGTATCCATTTTATCTATCGATGTCCAGAAGCAACCATAGATAAGAATCTCAAGCTGGCTCTCCACTCTGACAAAGCGGTCATCATTGAAACCCGTGGGGAAGGTGGTTACTTCTGCACAAGTAAAGTTAACAATACTATTATGCGAGGGATTTTTGACCTTGAAAACCTTCATGTCGAAATTCCAATCATCACCGTTGAAGAGCGGAATTTTCTTCTTGATACCGCAAGAAGCCTCTCCCGGTATTTCCCAATGCGTGAAACATCAAAGAACGGGGAACAGTTCGTTTATAGTGAATCTGCTATTAATGATTTCAATGATAAATACTTGATTGTTGAATTATTTCAAAAGCATGGATGGTCAATTGTCAAAGAAGACGATAAGAAAATTTATCTACTCCGGAACGGGTCAACTGCAGCACATTCAGGATACTATTTTAAAGACAGTAAAACATTCTTCTGCTTTAGTACCTCAACTGAATTTCAGCCGGAGAAACCTTACAATCACTTTCAAGTGCTTCAGGTTCTGGAAGGGAAAAACGATTACCGTACAACACTTAGATTGCTGAAAAAATATGGATATGAAGAAAAGGCGAAGCCTGATAAGATTAGTTCAGACGACATAGCTGAGTACCTTAATGCAAGAGGAGTCCGGTATGACTCTTTTATACAAGACCTTACTCTTAATGGTAAAATCATAGAGGAACTGGATTACAATACTTTGTACATCGATTTGAAAAAGTATTTCGAGAAGGAGATTCCGAGAACACGGTTCGAAGAAACTATCAAGTCGAATTACATCACGGTTGTCAATCCGATTCTCGAATTCATTGAAACACATAAAAACAGGATGCCTGAAGGGACATTTGAAAAATGGCTTGATTGTATAGTGCTGAAGAACAAAACTATAAACAAGGATGTGATTTTAAAGTATTTGAAAAAATGGTATGTTGGAATGATAGCTCAGGCGTTGGGATATGAATATCCGAACGAGTTCTTTCTTACTCTAATTTCAACAGAACAAGGCATCGGCAAAACTACCCTGCTCAGAAACTATACCCTTCCGAAAGAACTACACAGTTATCGGAAGGAACATTCCCTGAGTTTTGATGATGATTTTAAAGTGTTAATGTCACAGGCAATGTTAATCGTAGACGATGAGATGGACGGAAGAACATATGAAGCTGATAAAACCTTCAAAACAGTACTAAGTACGAAAGAGTTGACCATGCGAAGGAAATATGACCGGAGAATATCAACGATTAAACGAAGATGCAGTTTTGCAGGAAGCGGAAACAATTTGTTTGTTGTCAGGGAACAGCAGAACCGCAGAATTATCCCTCTTGAAATCGAGAGAATTCACTTTGAAAAACTGTCAGCAATCGATTACACTGATTTATTTATGGAAGCCTATCACCTACTTGTTAATGGTTTCCCATATTCTTATCAGCAGGATAATAAGCAGGAATTAAAGCATTTATATTCTGATTATGTCCAGTATTCAGATGTTGATTTGATTTTGGATGAATATGTGGAGAAGCCGGAGACGGTAGGTGAAACATTTTTGATAACCAATCTTGATTTGGTAAATGCGTTACTGGGCAAATTTCCCCATGCCAGCAAGCGTATTAACATATTGGTGATTGGCAAACTTATGGCTGAAATTGGCTATGATACAATCAGAAAGGGCAAGAAACGAGTCACCTGCTATTGCATAAGCAAATCCAGTCGAATTGTTCAGTCCATTGGTGATGACACTCAGTCTTGGAGAATAACTTATAATGAGTTGATGACATAAATCTGGCAATTAAACAAGGATTAGAGTAAAGTAATGGTTTCATTGGAATCATTTATTTGAATAGGATGAAGTAAGTTCTATAAGCCGAGATGCAGGGATTATGAATGTCCCTGCATTTTCAGTTATTAGCCTATTACTCTAATAATCAATTAACAAAATCATCCAATAATTCTTTGTTTGCAGTAATGATTTACAAAAATCAATTGCTAAATTTGACATACTTGTCTAATCAACAAAGTCAAAATGAAAAGTATGACATTTGGAAGTTACCTGAAACACATTCGGGAACAGAAAAAGATACCTCAGCGTAAGGTTGCCCATCGCTTAGACATTGATACCAGTACCCTTTCTAAGATGGAACTCGGAGAAAGGCAAATAAACGTATCAATGATTGAAGGACTGGCAGATGCTCTTGGACTTGACTTCAAGGAACTACAAATCAAATTTATATCTGATAAAATAATGCAAGATTTTAATGGTCAGCCGTTTTTATTTGATGCTCTGAAAGAAATGTTAAGTAAAAATCTTGAATAATGCTTTAAATGAATGATTTGACTCAATAAACCGTATATCTCCTAAATTGTCAAGAAAACAGATATTACCCCAACGAACAAGAATCTAATATCCAAGTTATGGCACTAACAATCTCAAGCACAGTAACTCCAAAGAAAGCAATTTTTGATTCCTCACAATGGGACAATCCATTCGAAATTGCATTATTAAGGGATAATCCAAGTCAGTTGCAAAACTTCTTTGATGAGAACTTTACCACAGAGAACATGAAACGGCTATATGTTGCCGCTTTCAAACGATTCGAAGGAGTATCTGAGCAGTTTTTAATCAAATTAACCCAGACGATGGGCGGGGGCAAGACTCATAATATGATAGCATTGGGTATGCTGGCGATGTATCCTCAGCTTCGTGAAGAACATCTGAAGCCATATTTCAACTATTCATTGAGAGAAGAAGTGAAGGTGCTTATTTTTTCAGGAAGGGAAACAGACACCACCGTATCAGAAAGTTTGGCAAAACAACTTAGGAAAGAATCATTGTTTTCAGAAATAATTCGAAATAACCGAGCACCAGCACCGAATGAATGGGTGAACTTATTGAAAGGAACGCCAAAACTTCTTCTTCTTGACGAACTACCACCATATTTCCAATACGCTGAAACAGTGAGTATGGGCATGGGAACATTGGCAGATGTTACAACCACAAGTATCGCAAATTTACTTGTCGCTCTCTCAAAGGAAGAACTAAAAAACATTTGCCTTGTCATTTCGACACTCGAATCCTCTTATCAACACGGAACTGAAAAGGTTTCACAGGCGATGTCAAATGCAGCCAATGAAATCAACCGAGTTCCTTTAATCAATCTTGAACCCGTTCAGCTTAACTCCGATGACATCTATTCCATTCTGCGTAAAAAGATATTTGAGGATATTGATTTGACAGCCACAGAAATAGATGAAGTGGCAGAAGCATATGCCAAAGAATTGGGGAAAGCCAGACAGGCTGGAATTAATATCCTCGCTCCACATACGATAAAAGAAGAAATCAAAAGGTCATATCCATTTCACCCTGCCATAAAAGAGTTATACGCTCGCTTCAGTCAAAATCATAATTTCCAGCAGACAAGAGGTGTTATTCGGCTAATGAAAAAAATTGTTGCTGATATATGGTCAACTAATCAGGCAAATAACCTTTTGCTTATTGGAGCACACGATTTCAATATGAGTAATCCTGATGTAGCAGAAGAAATAATCAATATTAATGATAAACTAAAAAATGCAATAGACCATGATATAACTCGTGAGGGTGGTGGGTCTATCGCTGAGAAATTTGATGCAGAGAAAAATAGTACATCAGCTAATGATTTTCTTAAACTATCGCTGATTGCTTCACTTTCAAATGTGCCCAATGCAGATATTGGACTTAATGAGGCAGAGATTGTCAGATATCTTTCAAGACCAAATGCCAACTATCAAGTTGCCTCTGTTATTGCTGATACGGCAAAACCATTATTAACCCTTGCATGGTATCTGCACGAGAACAACGAAGGGAAACTTTTTATAAAAGATGTCCAGAACCTAAATGCCAAAATTAATTCTTACAGTCAGAACTTATTACCTGAACAGATAAAGGAATTTTTAAAAGAGGAATTAGAAGAATTATTTAAACCTGAATCAAAAGATTGTTATCAAGATGTAATTGTCTTCCCCATTTTAAGCAATCTTCGAATTACACAAGATAGGATAACGCTCATAATTTATCCACCCCAATCAAGTGCAAGGCTGCATCCTGACCTGCAGAGGTTCTACGACTCTGAAGAATATCAAAACAGGATGATATTCCTTAGTGGTCAACAGACTTCAATGTTGACATTGGAAAATGTTGGAAGGGAAATGTTAGCAATTAAGAGAATCATTGAAGACTACGATAAACAGGGCACTGCAAAAAACGACCCAAATTATCGTGATGCTCTGTCTCGTCTTGAAACACGCATTGGTAATTTGCTAATGGCTGCTCAATCGACATTCACATGGCTTTATTATCCATCATCCGATGGAGCAGTTGGTGTAGGTTTCAGGATGCAATTCACGGGTAATCAATATAATGGTGAAGACCAAATCCGTAAAACCTTACGTGATGAACAAAAGTTCGAAGATGATGCTTCAAGTCTTGAATCAGAAGTTTTCAGACAAAAAATTGAAGCAAGATTATTTTCAACAAATCCTATTTTGTGGAGTGAAATCACTCGAAAAGCAGCAAGCAATCCAAGTTGGCAGTTTATACCCCCAGATTCACTTCAGAAAGCAAAACTCAAAGCTATACGAGAGGGAAAATGGAAAGAATTAGAGGGGAATCGAGTACAAAAGGGACCGTTCCCGCCACCCAAAACAGAAGTGTTTATAAAAGAAATTTCCCGTGACGTTAAAACTGGAGCAGTTGTACTTGATATAACTCCGAAACACGGCAATATAATACATGTCGAACTCAATGGTAATCCAGCCTCTTCCGCCTCGCTGGTTATTGATGAGCCGTCTCGATATGAAACCAGCGAAATGATATTGTCTTTCCTCTGCACGGATAGTACAGGAAAATCTGAAACTGGAAATCCAGTAACGTGGACTAATCGGATTGAAATAAAACACAAAGTATACACTGATGGCACGTCACCGAAGTGCGAATTACAGGCTATCCCCCATGCTAAAATATACTATACAACTAACGGTGATGACCCAAAAGAAAACGGTGGCTCTTATGATGAGCCTTTTATCGTAGATGGTGTAAGGATTGTCAAAGCTGTGGCTGAGAAACAGGGTATATATTCGAAATTGGAAGAAATAATTGTTCCTGACAAGAAAGGGGGCACACAAAAAGTAATTGACCCATTAAAGCCTTTGACTTGGAAATGGAAGAAACAGTTTGACGATAATAGTTCTGTCTACGATTTTTACAAAAATTTGAAAGACTGTGGTGCTTCAGCCATATGTCCTGACCTTAATGTTGAGTTCATGGATAGATGGATTAGGTTGAATACTCAAAATGAAATGGAAATGGATGGCAGCCAGCTTGAATTGTTTACAAATCAGTTGCTTGAAGTTATTCCAAATGCAAAAACTGTACTAAAAATCCTCGGTATATATTTCCCGACTGGTGCTGCATTCACAGAGTGGATTAGCAGAACCCATATAAATTACAACCAAAATGATATTCAACAATGAACCAAGAATATGAGATGATGGGATTTGGATTCATTCCAAAGGAAAATGGACATCATTTTTTAGTTATAATTGACTCTGCACCAAAAGGCAATGTGGTTATTAGTGAGCAATTTGATTACTCACCTGATGACGAAAAGCGAAAACTCGACTTTAAACTCGGCAGGTACGATTCATCTTTGAAATCATATCTACCAAAAGTTCGATGGAATTTAATTGCTGATGCTCTTCAAGTGGAATTGAATCGAAGACTTCGTCAACATGGATTTCGTAGTTCCAAATGGAAAATTGGTGAAAACTTTGTTAGCCGTTTGCTTGGCAAAGAAATGATGGTGCTTGTTTGGGCAATGGAAGATGCCGACCCTGCACTTACAGAGGCTGCAATTAAAAACTGGTTAGGACTGAGACCCGAAGAACGTTGGTGGCTCTTTACGATGACTAATGCAGCAACAGGTAATGCAATAAATGATAAAGGGAAGGGTTGGCGCAGAGCATTAAGATACGCACTTACTGAGAATCCAGTTGATTTTCGTAAGCTACCACAGGATTCTGCTCCATTGTTTGGGGATGAGATATAATTAAATCAACATTAATGAATACAATGAAAAATGACGATGACTACTGTTAACTGTAAATCAAAACGATTTATTGAAGAACAGTTCCCAATTAGTCGCCTATCAAAAGAAAGCTATAAGGAACGTAAAGCTGTAGCAGGGCAAACTCTTACTGGTATTGGTAAGTGGTGGGGAAGAAAGCCACTAATCCTTGTTCGAGCCACATTGCTTGGACTATTGATGCCGACAAGTGAAGACAAACTAAAAGATGCTTCAATATTCCTAAAAGCTTTAATGATGGATGATGAATCAACTTGGCTTAGATTGAAAACAAACCTTTCTGCTGGTTGGGTTTATAAGAATTCAAATGATATTGAAAAAGAAAATTGGTTTGACTTTACAGGGAAATATCCCAAGTGGAAAGAAACAATTGATTATGAAGAACAGACTCGGCTTACCAGAGAGACTTTTCTTGAACTTCCTTATGAAGAGCGATTAGAATACTGCCATCGCCCTGAAGAAATGGGAGAACTTGATGAAAATACTTTAACCGAAATCAACTCACATCTCGGAACATCTGCTAATACTTTTGTTGAATTAATTAATCAATTGGGTGAGAACCAATTTGGATATAATCCCCGAACAGGTGATGCATTTTGTGGCGGGGGTAGTATTCCTTTTGAAACTGCTCGGTTAGGCATGGACACATTTGCAAGTGACCTAAATCCTGTCGCTGGCTTACTGACATATACTGCTCTTAATCTCATAGGGGGAAGTAAAGAAAACGCTAAGAAACTTCTTGAAATTCAAGATAGCATCTTTGAAAAAGTTGACAAGCAAATTCAAGAACTTGGAATTGAGCATAATGAACACGGTTGGCGTGCAGAATATTTTTTGTATTGCAATGAAACAAAATGTCCTGAATGCAAATGGACAATTCCTTTACTACCGAATCGCATTATCGCTGATGGTGTTAATACAATATGTAAGTTAGTTCCAATTGAAAAAGAAAAACGATATAGAATAACCATTCATGAAAATGTTTCTGATAAAGAATTCAATGAAGCAAAGTATGGTACAGTAAGTGATGGGAAAATCTTATGCCCTCATTGTAAAGAAAAAACTCCAATAAATGTTTTAAGAGGAGACATAAAAACTTCTGAAGGAACTCGTTACGGTTTAAGACAATGGGAAAATGCTGATTTAGTACCCCGTGAATCTGATGTTTTCGGGGAACGATTGTATTGTATACGTTGGTTGGAAATTAAACCAATTAAAAATTCTAAAGGTCAAGTCAAAGAAGTACGGAATATTCACTTTAATGAACCAACTCAAACCGATTTATTGAAGGAAGAATCGGTTCTAAGATACTTGCATGAGAATTTCAACGACTGGCAGCAAAGAGGTTTTATTCCTTCGCTATTAATTGATGAGGATGGTATCAAAACCCAAGAGCCAATACGAAATCGTGGATATCGTTTTTGGCATCAATTATTTTGCCCACGTCAGCTTTTATTGATTGGACTATTTAGTAAATATATTTCTGAAGTTCAAGACAATGAATGTAGGATATTCTTATTAAATCTTATTGGTCGTTTGGCAAATTGGAATTCACGATTATCCCAGTGGCTTAGTTCACAAACAAATTATGGCAACGGAAAGGCAACATATTATAATCAAGCATTAAATCCCATGAATAATTTCAGTTGCCGAGGGTTTAATGCTTTCTCCACAACAAAACTCGATTTTAAACCCATTAAAATTAGTGCAAACAAAAAAATCATTATATCAGATTGCCGAGAAATATCTGATACATGTGATTTCTGGATAACTGACCCACCATACAGTGATGCTGTGAACTATCACGAATTGGGTGACTTTTTTCTCGCTTGGTATGAGAAGCAACTACCTCGATTATTTCCTGATTGGTATACTACATCACAAAAAGACAAAGCGGTAAAAGGCAGTGATGATATTTTCATATCAAGTATGATTGAGTGCTATCGTAATCTTACAGAGCACATGACTGAAAATGGTCTGCAAGTAGTTATGTTTACCCACACTAAACCTGAAGTATGGGCAGACCTTGCAATGATTTTATGGGCAGCAGGTTTGCAGGTCACTGCAAGCTGGAATATTGCTACTGAGACTCCAGCAGGTGGAGTTAAAGACGGAAATTATGTTCAAAGTACCGCTCTATTAATATGCCGTAAACGAACATCTGATGAGAAACGCTTTATGGATGAACTTACCCGTCCTATAAAAAATGAAGTTGAGAAGCAATTAAAATCTATGCGGGAAGTTGATGTGTTGAAAGAAAAAAATTTCACTGATGTCGACTATTTTAATGCTGCGAGTGCTGCTTCGCTGAAAGTAATAACTGGGTATCAAATACCTGAATTAAATGCATTTGAAGTACTGAAGAAACGTTCTGAGGGTAAAAGTAATCCGTTGGAAAGTCTGATTCAGATTGGAAGAAGAGTTGCTGCAAATTTCTTACGCCCGCAAAGTATTGAAGAAAGAGATTGGGATGACTTTAATGAGTACGAGAAGTTCTACCTTAAAGGGTTAGATATTGAATGTCAGGGCGATAATCGAATTGGAACTTATCAGGATTTGGCTAAAGGATTAGGAGTTGCCAATTACAGCAAAATGTTCGCAATAATTAAAGCGAATAACGTAAGGATGAAGACTCCTGAAGATTTTGGTTCAGAAAACTTAAATGATGGAGAATTAGGTGCAACATTAGTCCGCAAGATTCTTTTTGCGATATATAAGAGTAGTGAAAAGCAAAATGTACAGGAAGGTCAACGCTATTTTCAGTCAGAATTTGGATTTGAATATCAAGCGAATAATGCTCTAAGGGAAAAGATTATCCACTTGTTGGGGTATTTTTCATCATTACAATACCAACTGGTTCACTGGAAACAGTTCAGTGAAACATCGACACTATTGATTGCTGCAATGAAAAATGAGAGCCTAAGATGAAAAGATACTCCACTCGAAGGCAACAACTTAGCGTGACATTTCTTAATGAAAAATTAAAGAATGCAAAAACGTATGACCGAATTGCTGGATATTTCTCTTCATCGCTGTTAGAGGTTGCGGGTGAATCAATAGAAAAGGTTGAAAAAATAAGAATCATTTGTAACGCATCTCTTGAAGCTGCTGATATTGACGTTGCCAAAGCTAATACACTTCAACAAAAGGCTTTTCGCTCTGAGGGTCTTGAACAGTATAGTTATTATGGAGCAAGCCGATTTCAAAAATTGTATGAATTGCTGACGAGCGGCAAATTAGAAGTAAAAGTTCTTCCCAGTGAGCGGTTTGGATTAATACATGGTAAAGCGGGTGTAATTACTTATCATGATAATAAGCAAACATCATTTCTTGGAAGTATAAATGAAACCTATAGTGGATGGGTAAAAAATTATGAATTACTCTGGGAAGATGATAATCAAGAGTCAATTGACTGGGTACAGGAAGAGTTTAATGCTCTGTGGTGTGACCATGCGGCAATACCTCTCTCTCAAGCGGTCATCGAAGAAGTTAATCGTATTGCTAACAGGAAAGTTGTTGACTGCCAAACATGGAGTGAGCATCCTGAACCTGCCTCAGTAGTTATTGAAGCGCCAGTTTATAAGAATGAGTTTGGTTTATGGAGTCATCAAAAGACATTTGTCTCAATAGTTTTTGAAGACCATCTTAAATATGGTGGAGCACGCTATATACTGGCAGACCAAGTAGGTTTGGGAAAAACCTTACAGCTTGCTTTATGTGCTCAATTAATTGCTCTGACAGGGAATAAACCAATTCTTATAATAGTCCCAAAGACTATCTGCAAACAGTGGATGGAAGAATTTAACATTCTTTTAGGTGCTCCATGTGCCATGTGGGACGGAAACAGATGGATTGACGAAAGCGGGGTTGAATACCCACGTAATGGTTCAATTGCGATAAAAGAATGCCCCAGAAAGATTGGAATCGTATCTCAAGGATTAATTGTAAGGGGTAGCGATGCTGGTAATTACTTGAAGGACATGACATTTGATTTGGTCATTCTGGATGAAGCGCATCGAGCCAGAAGAAAGAATTTGGGTATTGCAACCGAAACGGAATCTGCAAATCCAAATAATTTATTAAGATTTATTCGGCATCTCAGTGCTCGTACAAAATCAATGTTGTTTGCCACTGCCACTCCTGTTCAAATAAATCCGGTTGAAGCATATGACTTGTTATCAGCACTGGGTCTGAGTTCAACAGAGGCTGGGAATGAAGCGGTCTTTGGAAATCAATATAGCGAATGGAATCGTAACGTTGCTTCAACATTAGATATCGTTTTGAAAAGAGAAAGAGATGGTGCAGTTGAAGATATTTCGCCTTGGAATTGGTTATGCAATCCCATTCCAAAGTCTGAATGCCATCCTGTATTTTCATCCGTCCGTAATGCCCTGCATTTAAAAGATACCGAATGGTGGGTCAATCCAAATAAATGGGATACACTCTCATCCGCAGATAAGCAAGATATTAACATATACAGTGAAGAATTACTGACAAATCACAACCCTTTCATTAGGCATATAATAAGAAGAACACGGGAATACCTTGAAATGCCAAATCCTGAAACAGGCAGACCCTATATGGATAAGATTGAAGTTGATTTGGACGAACAGTCAATTCCACTGGGTTTTTATTTGAATGAAATTTACAAAGATGCTGATAGATTTTGCCAGCTTCTTTCAAATCGATTGCCATCGGCAGGAATTATTAAAACGCTTCTCCTACGCAGGATTGGCAGCAGCATGATAGCTGGTCTTAATACTGCAAAAGCGTTATTAAATAAGTACGATGATATTATCATTGATGAAAATTTTAATATTGATGAAGAAGAAGCAGATGCAGGAAGAACCGATATAAAGCCAAGTGAATTTCAATTAGCAATTAATGAAATCAAACTACTTGAGAAGATTATCAAACAACTTGAGCGACATTTTGAAGCAGACCCTAAGAAGGATTTTGCTTTAAAGTATTTGATTGAAAAAGGCTGGAAAGATGACGGGTGTATTGTTTTTTCTCAGTATTATGATACTATCCGTTGGTTCGCAAATTCGATTTCGACACTCCTACCTAATGAGAAAATCGGCATATACGCTGGTAAAGGCAAATCAGGAATTTTATATAAGAATGACTATCAATTAATAGACAGAGACTTAATAAAGAAATTTGTCCAACTTGGTGAGGTGAAAATATTATGTGGAACTGATGCAGCCAGTGAAGGTTTAAACCTTCAAAGACTGGGTACATTAATTAACCTTGACTTACCTTGGAATCCCACAAGACTTGAACAACGGAAGGGAAGGATTCAACGTATCGGACAATCAAGAAAGACCATCAGGTTGCTCAACATTAGATATGAGGGTTCTGTAGAAGATAGAGTTCACCAACTTCTCTCAGGGAGATTAAATGACATCAATAAAATGTTCGGGCAAATACCTGATATTTTAAAAGATGTATGGATAGAAATTGCAGAAAATAAAATTGAAGAGGCAAAAAGACTGATTGATTCTATGCCTGAAAAACACCCGTTCGATATAAAATATGCAAAACACGTTGAACCAAATCTTCATTGGGAAGAATGCACGGTAGTATTGAATGATGAAGAAAAAAAGATAGCCTTAAAATCAGGTTGGTAACTATTTGTGATTAATAATTTTATATTGATTCATCATGGAAATTCCTGAAAGTGTTAAATCGAAATTTAATGCACTAAAAATTGACAAGCATCCAAAGTCAATCTGTATTGCGAATTATAAAGGCGGAGTTGGCAAAACAACTGTTACAACCTTGTTGGGGTATTTTCTTGCAAGCAAGGGGAATCGTGTTTTGCTATTTGATATTGACCCACAATGCAGCTTATCCTTGGCAGTCGGCTTTGAACCAGAAGAAGTAACAAGAACAGATTTTACTATATATCACTTGGTTAAGCCAAAGAACTGGCATAATATCCATAAAGTAAAATTCCCTCAATATGTTGATGGCATTCCTGACAAGTACGCTCCGAAATCACTTCAAATCATAAAAGGTGCTTTCAACGTTGATGAATTGGATGTTGAAATAACGAGAGCAGTTGTGGAGAATGAAGGTACTGATGACATGCTGTTTGGATACTGTCGGAATATGCTTAATAGCTTCAAAGAGTATGATTACATTTTAGTGGATTGCCCACCAAATAAAATGTACTTAACACAGGCTATGCTAAGGGCGTGTTCCTTTTATTTAACCGTAACTGTCCCTGATAAAATATCAATATATGGAATGCCAAGGTTATTAAGATGGGTAAAAGAAATACCTACTAATGAGAAGCCGAAACTTCTTGGTGTTGTTCTTAACACAGTAAATCGAGCAGGTGGAAACGAGTTTGGAACAGTTAACCAACAAACTGCCGAAAAGGATTTGTTAAACGCCATCCACAACGATTTAAGTACAAATGAAAAGTCAGTAATTGGAAAGCATACAATTGTTGCCCGAATACCTCGACTCGATGTGATTTCAAGGTTTTTGAGCCAAGGAGCAGAGAAAATTGCATGGTTTGATTTGAAAAGGTCTGCAAGCGAACAAGCATCCGTATCACAGATAATGATGAATTTTGTCTCACTTATTGAAAAACGTATAAGCGATTATGCCAAAACATGATATGTATTTTAAAGCAGGGCAATTACTGCCAGAAAAGGTTAAAGACTTTTTGCAGGATTATTTTTCTGAAAAGGAGTTTGAAAAATTATTCAAGTTTGGTGGAAGAATACAGATTTCATTGACTGCACCCTTCACTGATAGGACGATACAAGACAGCGACCTTCAAATAGATGATGAATTTATTGACAAGCTAAAGAAAAATCCGTCAAGGGCAGACGATACACTGAAAAACTTAACCAAGAAACAATTGGTTGCTGTTGCCAAATTGTTGAATTTCCCTACCACTGCAAAAGCAACAACAAAGGAAATCAAGAAAACAATTAATGATTTTCTTAAATCAGCCGATAAATGGGATAAAATATCCAATAAATAGAGCCCCTGTGACAAACTATTAGGTTAAAATGTACTCATTAGAAGAATGCATTAAGAAGTAAATTTAAAAACTCTGAACAATTTAACTTTGACTTTATATGATACCAGATTATCAATCATTAATGCTCCCATTGTTACGTCTTGTTTCTGACAAGAGAGAATACAAGTACCGAGACTTGATTGAAAAATTAGCAACAGAGTTTCAATTAACAGAAGATGAACGAAGAGAACCTCTTGCAAGCGGAAACCAAGCGATTTTTGATAACAGGGTTGGATGGGCAAAAACATACTTAAAAAAAGCTGGATTGATTGACTCCCCAAAAAGAGCAACATTTGTCATAACCGAACTTGGACTTCAAACATTAAAGGGAAATCCTGAAAGAATTGATGCAAAATATTTAAGGCAGTTCCCTGCTTTTCTTGAGTTTATACATCCGGATAAAAATGATGTTGAAATCGAAGATTTGGTTAATTCGCAGGAAACTCTAAGTCGGACACCTGAAGAGAACCTCGACAAAGCATATCAACAATTAAGAAAATCACTGGCATCAGAACTACTGAATAAAGTGATTGACCTGTCACCAGCATTTTTTGAGAGACTTGTTATTGACCTTCTTGTGAAAATGGGTTATGGTGGTTCAATTAAGGATGCAGGGAAAGCAATTTGTAAAAGCGGTGATGAAGGAATTGACGGCACAATTAAAGAAGACAAGTTGGGTCTTGACATTATTTACGTACAAGCCAAACGGTGGAAACCGGGTAATGTGGTTGGCAGACCAGAGATTCATAAATTCATAGGAGCACTGGCTGGACAGGGAGCAAAAAAGGGTATTTTCATTACTACCTCAAGTTTTACCAAGGATGCTGTTGATTATACGCCAAAAAATGAAACTAAGATTGTTTTAATTGATGGAGAACGACTGGCTCAACATATGATAGATTACAACATTGGTTGTACTGTACAACAGATTTATGAGCTTAAAAGGATTGATAGTGATTATTTTGATGAAGAATAGTCTTAAATCATAAGTCTGAAAATTGTCAATATGCAGAAAGTAAAAGATAACATAGAAGTCAAATCGAATAGTATTCCCAAAGAAGCACGAGATATATCAGCTTTCTTTTCTCTTGTAATTGACGAAACGATGGAGAAACTTCCAACATCCTTAACATCAACTGGTATCAGATGCTTTAGGAAGAAATGTGCTGGAATAATTTCGAGTGAAATTAATTTTGAAAAGAATGAAATTTATTGGGAATGCTCGAAATGCAGAAATAGTGGAACAATAACTGGGTTGTGACTAACTAAACAGGATAGGGATAACCTTAATCATCTTTATGCAAGATGTAGTTTTCAAGAATATTGCCAAAATCATTGAAAGGGACAGCAAGGTAACCACTTACAAATTTGCGCTTCTTCGTGGCGTGATTGATGTCATTCAAGACAATTCACCGTATATATCATTTTCAGATAGCAGAGTAAATATCCCGACAGGTCTCTTAATTGAAAAATGGATTTTGTATTACTTCCCCATCTTAGAATCACCAACATTTATTCCACAAATAAATGGTGATGTAAATCTGGCATTTGGGAGTCAACTGAGTCAAATAATCTCGGCTTATCGACCTATTGGTGGGTTTTCAGCATTCTATAATGATTTAAAAAACAAAGGCATACCAGAGAACATTAAGCAAGATTTTATCGCATTGGCAAAAAAACTGCAAGAAACGATAACAAAAATGCCAATGAGATATATTGGCAGGTCAATCAGCAATGATTCCTATTCAATTTTTAATTACCAGACCCAAAGACCCAGAAAACATCATTCTGCTTCAGTTGATATTGAATATTTGATAAGGAATTTCGGCACTTTTTCAATCCCAGTTGATTATTATGAGGCATTTAGAGTACTGGGCAGTTTCATTGGTGGTCAAGACTCGATACTTTTTAAATGGGCAGAATTTTCGGTTAATGCATCTGGCAAGAGGTTATCTATTGAAAATGTAGTAAACGAGGTATTAAGAATTCCTATAACTGAAAGAGAGGTAGCTGAGTCAAAGAACATTTATAAGTCCATTTTGAAGAAAGAAGGCAAAGTCTATTGCGTTTGGACTGGCAAGTCAATAAGCAGGTATGATGTCGACCATATGATTCCGTTTTCAGTATGGAAAAATAACGACCTATGGAATCTTCTGCCATCGCAATCCACAACGAATAACCAGAAAAGGGATAAGATACCATCTCCATATTTGATTGAAAGAAGAAAGGATTTGATTCTTTATTATTGGGATTTAATTCTTCAGAACCAGCCTCAACGTTTCCAAAAAGAGATACAGGTTGCCCTGCTGGGCAATTATCCTTTCACAGCTTGGCAAAAGAGGGCAATCCTACAACTCCAATCCAGTTGTGAATACTTGATATCAAATCGGGGTTTTGATGAATGGAAAATTAATTAAGGCATCATGATAAATGAATTGTCATATTGCCCATTTTGTAAACCTGAATCTGGTAGGGAGATAATACTGGAGAATGGTTTGTGTTACTGCATTTATGATAAGTTTCCTGTATCAAAGGGTCATGCGCTTATTATCCCCAAACGTCACTGCGCTAATTATTTTGAACTTTCAGCTTCGGAACTTACGTCATGTTGGGAAATGGTTAAAGGAATAAAGGAGCTATTGGATACAAAACATCATCCAGATGGTTATAATATCGGAATCAATATTAACGAAGCAGCAGGGCAAACAATACCACATGTCCATATTCACCTAATACCACGATATGAAGGAGATGTCGCTGACCCAGAAGGTGGAATAAGAGGGGTAATTCCAAATAAAAAATCTTACAAATGTCATTAGAAGAGTCGATTAAAGCACTTTTTAATAAGGCTAAAGAGAAAGACGAATTTGAGTTCATTTGTACTTTAATTAATTACAAAGGATTAGGTTCGAAGTATTCCAATTCAAACCTCTATGAGTGGTTTGATGCAATTCCCTTTTACGAAGGACTCTTTGATGCAGCAAAAAATCTTGAAGAAAAGGCAAGATTAGGGTTATTGATTTATTCTACATTTTTTGAATCGAGTGACTTATATAATATTCTTGGTAGTTTAGCACGAATAACACTTGGATATAGAAGTTCTCCCTACCTGTATTTCAAGAAAGGTAATTTTGAAAGGTGGTATGGAACTGGCGAAAAAATAAGTATGGTAGAAGAGGTACTAATAGATGCTGGTTTTTCAGAGATTCAACAGTTCTTTATTCTTAACCATCATAAATCATTAAGAAATGCATTCTTCCACTCATCCTATTCTTTTGAGGATGGGTTTTTACTCCTTCAAGATGTTGAACCAGTTTATATTGATAGTGTAGGTTCAATGATGTTTAGTTCAGAAGAGTTCCTTTTCCCAAGAATAGCCAGTATTTTACTATTCTTTACAACATTTAAAACAGAATTTATTAGTCGTTATAATTCCTATAAGGCTAATAAAATGGTCAAAGGAAGATTCCCGGAAATAATTGATATTGAAATTTTTGGTTCTCCAGAAGGATTAAAAGGATTTAAAGCTGGTAATTCGTATATTCAATTGCGAGAATCAGGATTTTGGGAAGGCATGAATATTAGATTCAGTTTTCCATCTGAAATTGACCGTTATGTTAATGAAGAAATCCAGCGTCTTTCAAAAAAAGAATCTATTAATACCAATGATGGGGCATTGGAGCGGTTATATGAAGTGATACAAGAGAGGAACAATATAAGTGAAATGGAGAATTTGGCAAAAATCTATTTGCGTTTTGCTACCATTCTAAAGGACAAAGGATTAAAAGAAGAAAATGGCTTTAAAAGAAGAGATATAAACCAAAGAGCCATTTACTTTTTTGATAAAGTACCCTCATTGTGTCCAAAGTTGTCCATAAATCATGATTTAGGTTTACTAAAATATGTTGTTGCATCCAATGCTAATGATATAAAGTCAATTAGGGATGCTCTCCGAATCTTATTCCAAGCCTTGGAACAAGATTTAAGCGAAACTGGAATCAAGAATATCATAAGTATCCTTACCGACCTTAAAAATAGAAATGAGGATATAACATCAGAAAAGAAATATTTTCAAAAAATGCTTGAAGAAAATCACGATAAGGATATAAAAGTGCGAATTGAAAAAATAAAAGCAAGAGCAGCCATAGGAAAGTTATAGCATAGTATAGTATGATATTCTTTAACATTCTGTTTAAATGTACATAACCAATATGACCCACTTCCTTGATGAACAAGGAAACATTCCAAAGCAGATGCCCAAGGAAGCCAGAGAACTGGCAAATTTTCTTGCACTGGTGGTTGACTCAACAACAAAGACCAGTCCCATTACACTGACAGCAACAGAAATTAGATGCTCTAATAAAGGTTGTCATGGAACAATAAACTCTGCACTTAGCAGGGCAAAGGGAGAAATCCGTTGGTATTGTCCAGTTTGTGAAAATGAAGGTGTCATAAGCCAATGGCAGGGTACGAAATGGGATAATAGACCTATCAAATGACCATGCTGAATTCTGCCAGTAGTTAAATTAATTTATATAATGCATTGACATTCAGCATATATTTGTGTCACACGAACATTAGAATAAGCTTAGTGTAACAATTTTATTTAAAAAAGTGTTTTTCACATTAATACACTGAATAAGACACTGGAAAAACAAAACCCCCTCAACATCAATGTGTTAAGGAGGTTTTTTGTAGCGGAGGGAGGATTCGAACCTCCGACCTTTGGGTTATGAGCCCAACGAGCTGCCACTGCTCCACCCCGCAATATATTTTCAAGAACGTTTTGCCTTCGCAATCGTTGCGGGTCCAACGATCCGCCAACCGGCGGATCCACCCCGCAATCTGGGTGCAAATATACAACCTATTTTTTCATTTAGCAAAAATTGAAGCGATTATTGTCCAAAACACAATTTAGCCATCCTGCACATAAACAGTCCGGGAGATAAGGTGTTTCTCCTTGTATAATGCAAATCTCCGTCATACGGAGCGCCTGCTGACCTATTTATTGTTAACTTTCGGGATTACTTTTATTCAGCAAAAGAGGCTTACATCAATGAAAAAAACATTCAAAACATTTCTGACTGCAGGTTTACTTACCCTGGTTGTATCACTTCCCTGCAGCTCCCAGTCGAAACCTGCGGTGAATATGAACCAGTACCTTTTCCCTGAATTCACCGAGTGTATAATCAAATCCAGAGTAGGAACAATAACCAAAGCGGTCGGCAATTACAACACAATTACCGGTAAAATTGCCTTTATAAAGGACAATTCGATTTACGGGATAACAACTGTAAGACAATCTGATACGATTATTCTCAACAACAGGTATTTCGTTCCGTTCGGAGAGGCTTTCTATGAAGTGCTCCTGAACGCACCCATTGCGCTCTTTATCGAGCACCAGAGCCGCCTGGTGGCCCCCGGCCAGGAAGTAGGTTACGGGAGTACCTCTAAGCTCTCAAACGTTGACACCTACTCACATATAACTACCCAGAGCGGAGTCTACAGCCTCGAGATCCCCCCGGATTTCGAGATCAGGTACCTGCCGGTGTTCTGGATACGCAAAGACGGTAACATGAACAGTTTCATCGGCAAAAAGCAGTTTCTTAAAATCTTTCCCGAAAAGAAAAAGGAATTAGGGACCTTCATAAAGTCCGGAAATATCAAATTCGAGGATCCGGCTGATATGATAAAGTTGACAGAGTATTGCAACAAGTTGTATGGCAATTAATTAAACCCAATAAAACTATCCGGGTATGGAATATAAAAAGCTGGGGACGAGGGGACCCGTCGTGTCAACCGTGGGATTCGGAGCGTGGGGTATCAGCGGCCGCGACTGGGGAACAACGGATGATGATAAGTCGCGCAAAGCGATAGAAACAGCACTTGACACCGGAGTTACATTCATCGATACAGCCGATGTCTACGGTTTCGGCCACTCCGAAGACCTGATCCGCGAAGTGCTTGACCACCGGTCGGACAGGGATAAAATTGTCATCGCAACCAAGGCGGGAAACAACTTCTACCCCTTTCTTGGGCAAGCGCACAGGACAACCCCGATGAACATTGACTATTCGGTGAAGCACCTGGTCTTTGCAGCCGAACAGAGCCTGCGACGACTGAACCGGGAAGTGCTTGACATCCTTCAGCTGCACAGCCCTGATCTTGAAATACTTGAGCGCGATGAACCCTGGCTGGCACTTGAGAAACTGAAGAAAGACGGAAAAATAAAGCATGCCGGCTGGAGCGTGCAGTCGTTCAAGGAGACCGAGCAGGCCCACATCCTTGACAGGCATCATGAACTGCTTGACGTTATCCAGGTAAGGTACAACCTCCTGGAACGCGAGGCGGAGAAGATACTGTTCCCAATGGCCCAACGATTTGGTACGGGAGTCATAGTGCGCATCCCCCTCCTATTCGGACTGCTCTCCGGAAAATTCAGCGCTGATGCGAAGTTCGGCGACAATGACCATCGCCGGTTCAATCTTTCCCCTGAAAAGCTGGCAGCCTACCTCGCAGACCTTAAGAGGTACCGCCCCATATTTGACGAATACCATGATTCCCCTATGGCTGCCGTGAGCCTTAGATTCTGCATAGCACACCCTGCTTGCCATACGGTAATACCGGGAGGCAAGACCCCGGAACAGGTGAGGGAAAACGTTGTGGCATCCGACCTCAGTTTTATACCTCACGAAAAATTCAGTGTCTGACAACAGAACAGAATTCTTTCTAAATTTACACAAGCCCGGCTGATCAATCAGGCGGCCTTTGTTGTTACTAAAAATAAAAAACATGCCACGAGTATTCAAAGCAATTGAGATAGAAAAGGAAGAGAAGGAGATAATGCGCGATTATCTCGACCGCCACATGCCGCACGTCATCTGTCCCGACAGCGTAAAGCGCGGGGAAAGGTTCATCGTAAAAGTCCGGATGGGAGAAGAATTTCCGCACCCGGATGAAGATGACCATTACATTGGATTGCTCCAGCTGTGGAACCGGGAGACCCTCCTCGCCGAGGCACGTTACTCGGCAGGAGTCAACGGCCACAGGCCAAACCATGTGGAGGTGGATTTCTATATTGTGGCACCCGACGTGTCGATGAACCTCAGCGCAATGGCCGTCTGTACCAAACACGGCCTCTGGCAGAGTGAAGACAAGCCAGTGAAGGTGACCGACTGATCCTTACCGACTAAACAACCTCATAATATAATGGGAAGCTATGTGAACGGGCACCTCATCAAGGATGAGTCCGTGGCCTATGAAACAAAGTATCACTGGGTCATTTTCTTTTCTTTGAAATCAATATTCACTCTTACAATCTATGCCTGGATGAAGAGATGGCTGTCAGAATTCGTCATAACAAACAGACGGATAGTCATCAAGGAGGGATTCATCGCCCGCCGTACATTCGAGATGAACCTCTCGAAGATCGAGACTGTGAATGTTGACCAGACAGTAATGGGCCGGATCCTGAACTTCGGGTCAATTACAATAATCGGCACAGGCGGAACCACGGAGACCTTCCATAACATCGCCCGCCCGATGATCTTCAGGCAAAGGTTCCAGGAACTTTGCTAGAAGGTCTGAAGGTCAGGGTCTTGCGGTCTTGTCGGAGCGCAGCGGAGATCCAGGTCGGGAGGTCGGGACGGTCTTGCGGTCTTCAGGCCGCTTGTAACTGCCAACTTGTACTGCCGCCTTATCACTACAGCTTCGCGATTGCTTCCCTGACCGCGGTTATCAGCTGGGGATCAACACCCTTCTGCATGTCAGGGAAGGTGGTACGGACATAGACATCGGGCTTCACCCCGGTCTTCTCCAGGTCATTCCCCTCCAGGTCATAGCATCCCCATGCCGGCAGACGGGTTGAGGAACCGTCTACCAACATCCTCCCCGAGGTAAATATTATCCACCTGTAGGTCTCGGTCCCCACAATGGTTCCCAGCTTCAGCTGACGGAAAGCGGCTGCAGTCATCTCCGCATCGCTCAGCGACTGCTCATTGACCATGAGGATGATGGGGCCGCCTGACGGCGCGAAGTTGGGTTGGGGCGAGCGCTTCCCGTTCCGCGCCTGCCACTCCAGGTAAGGCTTCTGGGAGAGGAATTTAATCACATCATCATGCACGTTGCCTCCCCTGTTGTTCCGGATATCGAGTATCAGTGCCTCCTTGCCCAGCGCTATCCCCGTCATGTCAATCATGAATTTATCAAGGCTCGGCGTACCCATGTCCTTCATATAGACATATGCCACCCTGCCTCCCGACAGGCTGTCAACTATCCGCCGGTTCTCAGCCACCCAGCTGTCATAAAGCAGCACCTTCAGTGCACCGGTGCTTACCGGTATGAGGGTCATTTCAAATTCTTTCCCCTTCCTGTCAAAACGAAGCGTGAGTTCCTTCTCAAGCTGAGGCAGCGTGAACGACTTCTCGCGATCAGCCGTCACATCCACCGGTGTGCCGTCAACAGCCACAAGCCTGTCGCCGGGCCGGAGCGGTGTTTCTGAAAGATCGGCAGGTGAGCGTGCAACCCATCCTTCAACAACGAAAGGATCATCCTCACTGAACAGTATCCCGGTGGCGTTGGTCTGCAGCCTGTAGAACGGCCTGGACTCCTCTCCCTGGCTGCTGAATCCGAGGTGCGATGAGTTAAGCTCACCCAGCATGTCATTCTGTATTGTCCTCAGGTTATCCCTGTTGCGTACCAGCGGCAGGTACTGTTCATAGCGTTCAAGCATAGCCTTCCAGTCAACACCGTGGTATGTCTTGTCATAGTAGTGCTCAGCCAGGGTTGCCCAGTTCTCGTAGAACATCTGCACAAACTCGTCGTGCAGGTTCTTGCTGAAGGTTGCAGACAGCGTGATCTTGTCTGCCTTCCCTTCTGCCGGTTTCACCTCATAAACATCGCCCTGCATAAGCGCATAGAATTTATCACCTGTCATTATAAGCCTGCTGAAGGCTTTGTCGCCGATGGCGGCGCTTTTCGGCGGGTCAAACGGTGAAAGCTCCACTTTCGTCATAACCCTTTCGCGCGGATTGGGGGAGTTGTTGAACAGAAGCATTGTCTTGCCCCTGACATTGAATACATGAGGTGACGCCTGCTCATTGCCCTTTACGTCTATCTGTTGCCAGCGGTCAGTTATCCCTTCGGTTTCAATCCTGATATCAACCTTCAGGCTATCTTTTGACGGTTTTTTCGCGAAGAGTTTGCCGTACTCTTCCGTCCGGAGCGACTCACTGAAGCGGTAGAGCGGAATCCTGTACAGTTTGCTCTCGCCACCGCCGCGAGGAAATCCCGCATGGAACCGGTCAGCACTCACATAGATATACCGGCCGTCAGGCGACCAGAAAGGCTCCTCCTCAGCCACACCGTTGTTGGTGATTGTATATGTCTTCCCTTCCCTTGTGTCATAGATGAAGATATCCTGTTCAAAGTTCCGGTATGCCGTATAGAGTATGTATCGGCCGTCAGGCGAGAACCTGGGTTGAGAAACCCGGAACCAGAACTCGTCGGTGATTATGCTTTTTACGTCAAAACTCTTAAGATCAATGAGGTCAATATGGCTGTCGCCGCTCACATACAGAGCCTTTTCGCCGTCGGGGCTTACAAGCAGCTCCTGGAGTGTCCGCTCGTACCGGGTCAGTTGCCTCTCGGCGGACGGGGCTGAAGCAGAAACAGTGAAGAGATTTGCCCAGCCTTTAATGGTACGGGTATAGAGCAGCGACTCATTATCCTTCATCCATCTCACCTCCTGCACACTCTCAGCACGGTCGGTGGGCATCTCCCTGATGAATTTTCCTGCCACGTCAGAGACAAAAAGCCTCCCCCGCGAGACGAAGGCAATCTTCTTACCGTCACCTGACACGTCAAAGTCAGTGATCTTCCCGGAGCTGTTATAGCCTATCTCCGTGGCCAGGTTTTCATTTGACCACACGTTTATTTCGCAGGGCGAACTCTGGCCTGTAGCTACATCATATGTCCATATGCGGTAATCACGCGTAAAAGCCACGAACCGGCCGTCGGCGCTAACCTGCGGACGGCGTATCGATGTGGGGAATGATGTGACCTGCCGCTTCACACCGTTTTCGAAAGTGCAAAGGTTGTATTCACTGTTGCCCTCATCGGAGGCAAACCACAGTTTACCGACACGGTCAACCGACGGCCACAGGTCCTTACCCTCCCATTCGGTCAACCGCTTATACTCGCCTGTGCCCTTATTGTAAAACTCGATGTCAGAGTCGTTTTCTCCCCTGTATCTTTTCCTCTGCGGGAACATGTAGCTCTCCCATGATGAGGTGAAGTAAAATGACTGGCCGTTGCTGCCCGGTATTTCAACTATATTATGTGCCTGGTCAAAATAATTGTCAGAGAACAGGCGCAGGGGGGTGCCACCTGTGGCAGCCACACTGTATGCACTGAAAGTATTGTACCTGTCAGAAGTGAAATATACCGTCTTCGAATCCCATGACCACCCGTCAGGGTAATCATTTCCGTCATGCCAGGTCAGCTGCTGCAGGCTGCCGCCATCGACCGGGAGGAGGTACACATCGGCATTGCCGTTCTGGGTCGATGCAAAAGCCAGCCACTTCCCGTCAGGTGAAAAACGCGGTACCGACTCCTCTCCTGTCATGGCCGTGAGTCGGCTGGCCGTGCCACCGCTCCGGTCAGCTATCCAGAGGTCGCTCTCGTATATAAAGACAATCTTTGTTCCGTCCGGAGAAATTGCCGGGTCAGAGAGGAATGCCGACTGACCCTGTCCGCATAGGGTACCGGCCAGTGCTGTCATCAGCAGAATGAAAAGCATCTTTTTCATGGCAAATTAATTAAGGGGTGACAATTCAAAGATAGAAAATTACAGACTGTATGGGAATGTTCTTCAGCAACAGGCCCGGGATGATTCCCTGGCAGCGATAAAGAACCTTTTAATTGCTATTGACTATATTTGATGTTCAGAAATTAATCTCATGAAAACCGGATCTTTCCTGCTACGTCTCCTTCCGTCCTTTATGATTGCCGCCTCAGCACTGGCCTCGTGCAACCGTGCTGAAAGGGCTGAATACACTGCGGAAGGGGTATCCAGTCTGCTGGCGACATACAGGTATGAGACTGTAAGTGATGTCAGGTACAGCCTCACATTCAGGATCGATACCGGCAGGAATACTCCGGTGGAAGGAGATGCAGCAATTGAATTTGTACGGAAAGCCGGACGGGAACCGCTTGTGATCGATTTTAAAGTGCCCGGAGATTACCTTAAAACTGTGACCGTAAACGGGAAACCGGTTGAAGCAGGCCTTATAAACGGCCATATTGTAATAGACAGGAACATCCTTGCCCGGCGCTACAACAGGATTGTCGTCAGCTTCCGCGCCGGGGACCTCTCGCTGAACAGGAACGATGAATACCTGTATACGCTGTTTGTTCCCGACAGGGCCTCAACGGCCTTCCCGTGCTTCGATCAGCCTGACATAAAGGGCCGTTTCACCCTCACCCTTGACATCCCGGCATCTTACAGGGCCATGTCAAACAATCCAGTCGTCTCATCTGACACCGCTGAAGGCAGGGTCACTCTTCGCTTCAGCGAGACGAAGCCGATAAGCACATACCTGTTTGCATTCGCCGCAGGTAAATTTGAACTGGTTGAAAAGGAGATCGGGGGGGTAAGGATGGAGATGCTGCACCGCGAGACCCGGCCCAATTATATTGAAAACAATGCCGATGAGATATTCCGCCTCCATCTCAGCGCTCTGAAGTGGCTTGAGGAATACACTCAGATACCCTATCCTTTTGACAAGTTCGGTTTTGTCCTGCTTCCTCCGTTCCAGTACAGCGGAATGGAGCATCCGGGTTCAATATTTTACAGGGCCTCATCACTGCTTCTTGAGGCCTCACCTACTCTTAACGAGCGGCTTTCGCGGGCCTCGCTGATTGCACATGAGACATCGCATATCTGGTTCGGCGACCTGGTAACCATGAAATGGTTTGACGACGTATGGCTGAAGGAGGTTTTTGCCGGTTACATGTCGGACAAGATTGCAGGCCCTGATTTCCCTGATGTCAACCATGACCTGAGGTTCCTTCTCTCCCGCTATCCTGCCGCTTATGAGGTGGACCGCACCCGGGGCACCAACCCCATAATTCAGCAGTTGGGAAACATGAAGGATGCCGGGTCGCTCTACGGCGGCATAATATACAACAAGGCCCCCATAGTGATGCGACAGCTTGAGCAGCTCACAGGTGAAGACAACCTGATGAGGGGGCTGCAGGAATACCTGAAAAAATACTCCTGGGGCAATGCCCGGTGGGACGACCTTGTAGCCATACTGGAGGAAACCTCCGGCAAGCCGCTGGATGAATGGAGCCGGATGTGGGTCAGAGAGGCCGGCATGCCTGTCATTAAACCGGTGATCACCGAGGAAGACGGATTCAGGATATCCCTGCGTGAGGATGACCCGGCCGGAACGCTCAGGCACTGGCCCCAGAAGTTAAAGACGATGGTGATCACTGCATCTGATACTGTCATTGCAGAAATGGAACCGGCTGAACGTGATTCCTATATCACCACTGCTGACAGACCGCTCTGCATAATCCATGATATCTCGGGAAGAGCCTACGGCACCTTCCTGTTCGACAGCGTCAGCTCAGAATACATGCTGGCAAACCTTCCTGATGTTACCGATCCCCTTCTGAAGGGAATCATCTGGATCAGCATGTATGAAAACCTTGTCAACGGAGCTATCCTGCCTGCCGGCTTTTATTCTGCGGCAACCAGGGATCTGCAGGGCATAACTGACCTGCAGCTTCGCAACTACCTGTCGGGCAGGCTCTCCTCGGTCTGGTGGAACTACATGACAGAGGAAGAAAGGATTGCACGGGCAAAGGAGGCAGAGGCGATACTGACAGAAAAAATGACATCAGCGGAAAGTCCGGCTGAAAAACGCTCCTGGTTCGGCACACTCAGGAACATGACTGTCACACCGGAGGGCCTGGAGTACCTTGCCTCCCTGTGGAAAACCGGGACGCTTCCGGGCAGAGTGCCTGCCGGAGGAACACCCAGGGGCAATGTGCCGGCAGGCAGTGCCTTTCAGGGAAATCTCCCTTCGGACGTGAAGGTGACCGGTACGGTCAAACTGAGCGAGGATGAGCTCTGCACACTGGCGCTCACCCTGGCACTGAAGGGGTACCCTGAAACCGGCAGCATTATTGCGCAGCAGCGCGGGCGGATTGCAGGCAGGGAGAGGCTGGAACGGTTTGATTTTGTGACACCGGCGGTGTCACCGGATAATGCTGTCAGGGATGCATTCTTTGAAAGCCTCAGGGATCCCGCTAACCGCGAACGTGAACCCTGGGTACTCGAGGCCCTGGGTTATCTTCATCATCCGTTGGTGGCTGAAAGATCTGAGAAATATATCCTCCCCTCGCTGGAGATGCTTGAGGAGATCAAAGCAACCGGTGACATCTTCTTCCCGGGAAGCTGGATCTCCGCTACTCTCGCCGGCCACCGTTCACCAGAAGCCCGGGCCACGGTGGAGAAGTTCCTTGACGATCACCCTGATTACCCTGCTGACCTGAAACTGAAAATCCTCCAGGCAGCGGATCACCTGTTCAGAAAATGAGGCAATAGGCAGTAGGCAGCAGGCAATAGTGAGATATTTCTTAATTTTATAATCTCGAATTATAATTCACAATTTAAAATGAGTATCTGGCGCGTTCTTGTCTGCATTCTGTTCCCTCCCCTTGCAGTGGTCGACAAGGGGTGCGGATCATTCCTCATCATCTTCCTCCTCACCCTCTGCGGGTGGGTCCCCGGGGTAATCGGAGCATTGATCATCAACAATAAAAAATAATCCCGCCGGTATTACCTGCCCTCACTGTTCATCATACAGTTGCATTCCTCTGCCGTCTCGCCATTTTTGATTAATTTTGCAGGATTCTAAAAACATGCACAAACTTTAACCGGTGACATTTGTTGAGTGGATGTACCGTTGAAGGAGAGAGATATGGAAAATGACCAGGATAAGCTGCTGGGTGAGGTAACATCAGGAGAATACAAGTACGGCTTCGTTACGGATATCGACACAGAAGTCATACCCAAGGGCCTTAACGAAGATGTGATAAGACTCATCTCCGCCAAAAAGGAGGAGCCGGAGTGGATGCTTGAGTTCCGCCTCAAGGCATTCCGCCACTGGCAGACAATGAAGGTACCCGGGTGGGCGCACCTTAAAGTCCCGGAGATTGACTTCCAGGATATTATATACTATGCAGCCCCGAAACAGAAAAAAGGTCCCGACAGCCTGAGCGACGTTGACCCGGAGCTGCTGAAGACATTCGACAAGCTCGGCATCCCCCTCGAGGAACAGAAACGCCTCACCGGTGTGGCCGTAGATGCCGTCATGGACTCGGTGTCGGTAAAAACCACCTTCCGGGAGACCCTCGCCGAGATGGGGATAATCTTCTGCTCATTCTCCGAGGCAGTCAGGGAGCACCCCACGCTGGTGCAGAAATACCTTGCATCGGTGGTTCCCTACACGGACAACTTCTTTGCCACACTGAACTCGGCAGTATTTTCCGACGGCTCCTTCTGCTATATACCCAAGGGTGTCAGGTGCCCGATGGAGCTCTCGACATACTTCCGCATCAACGCCTCCAACACCGGCCAGTTTGAGCGCACACTCCTCATAGCTGACGAGGAGGCCTACGTAAGCTACCTGGAGGGGTGTACTGCGCCGATGCGCGACGAGAACCAGCTCCATGCCGCCGTGGTAGAAATAGTTGCAGAGCGCGGCGCCGAGGTCAAATACAGCACAGTACAGAACTGGTACCCCGGCGACAAGGAAGGCAAGGGGGGGATTTTCAACTTCGTCACAAAACGGGGCATGTGCAAGGGAGACGAATCCAGGATCTCGTGGACACAGGTGGAGACCGGCTCGGCTATCACCTGGAAATACCCTTCATGCATCCTGCGCGGCAACAACTCCGTCGGTGAATTCTACTCGGTGGCTGTTACAAACAACCACCAGCAGGCTGACACCGGAACAAAGATGATACACATAGGCCGCAACACGAAGAGCACGATCGTCTCAAAGGGTATCTCGGCCGGTTTCGGCCAGAACAGCTACCGCGGACTGGTCAAGGTTCTCGGAAAGGCAGAAGGGGCTCGCAACTTCTCCCAGTGCGACTCACTCCTGCTTGGCGACAAGTGCGGGGCACACACGTTCCCATATATAGAGGTTGATAATCCCTCGGCCATAGTGGAACATGAAGCAACCACATCACGCATCGGCGAGGACCAGATTTTCTACTGCAACCAGCGCGGCATTTCCACAGAGGATGCCATCGGGCTGATAGTCAACGGTTATGCCCGCGAGGTTATAAACAAGCTCCCCATGGAGTTCGCGGTTGAAGCACAGAAACTGCTCCAGATAAGCCTGGAAGGAAGCGTGGGTTAATTATGAATCAATAGAAACAGCATATGCAGACCGAATTTTTGTTACAGATAAAAGATTTAAAAGCCTCAATTGACAATAAGGAGATCCTCAAGGGTCTCACCCTGGAAGTGAAACCCGGCGAGATCCATGCAATCATGGGTCCCAACGGCAGCGGCAAGAGCACTCTCGCCAACGTGCTTACAGGCAGGGAGATAGCCACGGTAACCGCCGGCACGATTACATTTGACGGCAAGGACCTGCTGGATATGTCGCCGGAAGAACGCGCCTGCGAAGGCATCTTCCTCTCATTCCAGTACCCCATCGAGATTCCCGGCGTCAGTATGGTCAACTTCATGAAGACCGCAATCAACGAGCAGCGCAAGCACCGCGGCCTCGAACCGCTTTCAGCCTCCGACTTCCTGCGCCTCATGCGCGAAAAAAAGGAGCTGGTGGAGATAGACTCGGCCCTCACAAACAGGAGTGTCAACGAAGGCTTCTCCGGCGGCGAAAAGAAGAAGAACGAAATATTTCAAATGGCAATGCTCGAGCCGAGGCTGGCGCTCCTCGACGAGACTGACTCAGGACTTGATATCGACGCACTGCGCATCGTCGCCAACGGCGTGAACAAGATCCGCAGGCCTGACACATCAGTGATCGTAATAACCCATTACCAGAGGCTGCTCGACTATATCGTGCCTGATTATGTGCACGTGCTCTATGACGGTCGCATCGTTAAATCGGGCGGGCCGGAACTGGCTCTCGAGCTTGAGGAGAGAGGATATGACTGGATTAAGAAGGAAGCAGACGTCAGCGAAGAGACATGGACTACAGACCGGAAGTAATAAGCAGGCTAACAGAACTCTGGGAGGGACGGGATGCCGGAATCCTGAAGGGGTCACCGGAACTGTACAACAGGTACAGGACTGAAGCCTTCAGCGAATTCCTCCGTCTCGGCATTCCCGACAGGAAGAATGAAGCCTACAAGTATACCAATCTGGAGAAATCGTTCAGCTATAAATACGAGAAGTATTTCTCTCCCAAACCTGACGACTTCAGGGAAGCCGAAAGATTCCACTGCGAGGTGGAGGATCTTGACGTATGGAACATGGTGCTACTCAACGGCTTCTTCCCTCGGGGCGAAGAGGGTCTTGCAATGCTGCCCGGAGGTATCTGGGTGGGAAGCATGAGGGCTGCCGCGAAACAGTTTCCCTCACTGGTTGAAAAGCATTATAACAAATATGCACAGAATGAAAACGACGGGCTTGTACCACTGAACACCGCCCTGGCAACTGACGGACTCTTCCTTTATGCCCCGAAAAACACAGTCAATACCAAGCCGATACAGATTGTCAACCTCCTGCATACCACCCAGGACATCTTCTCGCAGGACCGTAACCTTATTGTGGTTGAAGACGGTGCACAGATGTCGCTGCTTGTCTGTGACCATGCAATCTCTCCGCAGCATTACCTGACAAACACGGTCACGGAGGTCTATGTCGGGAGAAATGCCCGCTTCGAGATTATAAGGGTGCAGAACCAGCACAATGACTCGGGTAAGATAACGCACACGTTTATCCACCAGGAGCGCGACAGCTTCGCATCTTCCAACAATGTCACCCTTCACGGCGGGCTGGTGCGTAACGCAACCTGGCACAGGCTAAACGGCGAGAACGCCGAGACTCACAGCTACGGCCTGTTCCTTGCCGACAAGCATCAGCATATTGCCAACTTCGTGAAGGTTGACCACGTTGCGCCCAACTGCAACAGCACCCAGCTCTTCAAGGGTGTCCTCGATGACAATGCCTCCGGCGCCTTCAACGGCCGTATAATGGTGCACAAGGATGCGCAGAAGACAAATGCCTACCAGAGCAACAACAACATCATCCTGTCTGATACTGCCCGCATGGACACCAAACCGCAGCTTGAGATCTATGCTGACGACGTGAAATGCAGCCATGGCGCCACAGTGGGTCAGCTCGATGAAAATGCACTCTTTTATCTCCGCTCACGCGGGATAGATGAGCGGGAGGCAAAACTGATGCTCATGTTTGGCTTTGCACATGATGTGGTCAAAAACATACCCATCGAAGCGCTTCGCGATCGGATAGACAACCTGGTGCTGCAGCGCCTCCGCGGCGAACTGTCGCGCTGCGCATCCTGCGCTATACAGTGTAACTGAACGGTCTGATGAAACTTGCGAAGAGCATAGAAGAGATAAGATCCGATTTCCCGATTCTCTCCACCAAGGCACACGGGAAGCCGCTTATATATCTTGACAACGGCGCCACAACCCAGAAGCCGGTGCAGGTAATAAATCTGATGGAGGAACTCTACCGCACAACCAATGCCAACGTGCACCGCGGCGTCCATTACCTCTCGGATAAGGTTTCGGAGCGCTACGAGGCAGCCCGCGAGACTGTCAGGGCATTCATCAATGCCGGTGCAAGGGAGGAGATCATCTTCACCGCCGGTACCACTGCTTCAATCAATGCTGTAGCCTTCTCATTCGGTGAAAGATATGTCGGTGATGGCGACGAGATTGTCATCAGTGGCATGGAACACCATGCCAACATCGTCCCCTGGCAGATGCTCTGTGAACGCAAAAAGGCAAGACTTAAAATCATACCCTTCTCTGACGAAGGTGTACTTGACCTTGAAGCATACAGGTCCCTGCTCTCGGAACGTACCCGGATAGTGGCTGTCACCCATGTTTCAAATGTTCTTGGCACAATCAATCCTGTTAAGGAAATAGTTGCCGAAGCCCATCACCATGGCATCCCGGTCCTTGTCGACGGGGCACAGGGGATACAGCACGGCATAGTTGATGTGAGGGACCTGGATTGTGATTTTTACGTCTTTTCCGGACATAAGGTTTACGGCCCCAACGGCACTGGGGTGCTCTACGGCAAGGCTGAGATGCTCAATGAGATCCCTCCCTACCAGGGCGGAGGCGACATGGTGGCTAACGTCACATTTGAAAAGACAACCTACAACGTTCTTCCCTTCAAGTTTGAGGCCGGGACAACCAACTTCACCGGTGCGATAGGACTCGCTGCCGCCCTTGACTACCTTACTGCACTGGGCCGGGAGGCTGTCGCCGAAAGGGAGCAGGCTTTGCTTGCCCGGGCTACAACAGGGCTTCTTGAAATTGAAGATCTCCGCATCTACGGCACTGCCCCGCATAAAGTCTCGGTGATCTCATTCCTTCCCGGAACCATTCACCAGTACGACGCCGGCATGATTCTTGACAAAATGGGTATTGCAGTCAGGACCGGAACCCACTGCGCTCAACCGCTGATGGAACGGTACGGAATAACAGGGAACATCAGGGCTTCAATAGCCTTCTACAACACTGAGGAGGAAATTGAGGCGCTGGTCAAAGGGGTAAGGAAAGTGACCGAAATGTTTGCTTGATATAATAAAATGACTATTAACGAAATACAGGATCAGATCATCGACGAGTTCGCCCAGTTCGGCGACTGGATGGAGAGGTATGAGTATCTCATCGACCTGGGCAGATCACTGGGCCCGTTTGATGAGAGGCACAAGACTCCGGAGTACCTGATAGAGGGATGCCAGAGCAAGGTGTGGCTCTACCCGACATTTGAGAACGGTATTATTACCTTCACCGCCGAGAGTGATGCACTGATCACCAGGGGAATAGTGGCTCTGCTGATAAGGGTTTTTTCGGTACGTACCCCTTCAGAGATTGTAAACGCCAATATCTATTTCATCGAGAAGATAGGCCTTCGGGAGAATCTCTCCCCCACCCGTTCGAACGGACTGCTTGCCATGATGAAGCAGATGCGTCTCTATGCCCTGGCATACAAATCAAAACAGGAACATTCATGAATACGCAGGAGATACAGGAGACTGAAGCACGCATAGTTGGCGTTCTCAAAAGCATATTTGACCCCGAGATACCGGTAAACATCTATGACCTCGGCCTCATCTACGAGGTCAGGGTTGATGAGGAGCAGATTGCGCATATCACTATGACGCTGACTGCACCAAACTGCCCTATGGCTGAGGATCTCGTTGAGGAGGTCAGTTACAAGGTTGCCGGGATCCGCGGGGTTAAGGACTGTGACCTTAAGCTGACATTCACTCCGCCATGGGACCGCAGCATGCTGAGCGACGAGGCGAAGCTGGAACTCGGACTTCTGTAGAAATATGTACCTTTACCGGTACGCGTAACAAATGATCTGAAAAACGTACCGTGACCGATGCACGCAAAATAGCACTGACCTGGAAGATCCGCGAAAGCCTGCGGATGGAAGGCTTTGATATTTACGGCATCGCCCAGGCGGCGCCCCACCATGAAGACAGCGAACATATTGCTGACTGGATTGCAGCCGGGAAGAACGGTTCCATGGGATTCCTGGAGAGAAACCTCGACAAAAGGGGAGATATTACCACCCTGGTTGAAGGCGCAAAATCAGTGATAATGGGCGGAATACGCTATTACAGCAATGATCCCGTCCCAGGAGAGGATAACTATTTTGTCAGCAGATATGCACGGGTCAAGGACTATCACTTTGTAATCGAAGAAAAGCTTGGCCGCGTTCAGAAAATCATAAAGAAAGAGGTGCCTGAGGCGCTATGCCGGGTATTCAGCGATGCAGGCCCCGTTACAGAAAAGGCATGGGCTATCCGGGCCGGACTGGGATGGCGCGGCAAACACAGCCTGGTAATCAATAAGGATATCGGTTCCTTCTTCTTCCTTGGCGAAATTGTCACAACGGCAGAATTCATCTATGACAACGCAACCTCACGCGACCGTTGCGGAGATTGCACCCTTTGCCTGGATGCCTGCCCTACCGGGGCCATTTGCGGCGACCGGACGATTGATGCACGCCGGTGTATCTCCTACCTCACGATTGAACATACCGGTAATATACCTGAAGAATTCAGGGGCAGGACTGAAAGGATGATATTCGGCTGCGACCGTTGCCAGGAGGTGTGTCCCTGGAACAGGAAGGCGGTGCCATATACAGATAAGGAACTGGTACCTGATTTTCCTGTAACCTCCCTGACCAGGAAAGACTGGCACAACCTTACCCCCGAAGAGTTTAAAAGAGTATTCAGATCATCCCCTGCAAAACGGACCGGTTACGACAAAATCAGGAGAAATATAGATTTCGTTGATCACCGGTCACCTGAGAAGGGGTGAAATACGTTCCGGATCACCATCGTTTGGAGCTGGCACAAGGCCAAGAATCCCGGTCACAATATTGTATATATCAACATTATACAGTGTGTCAACCCTGAATCCCTTCTTAAATGCAGGCCCCTCGGCATAGAAGATCGAGTGCATGTCGGGGCACTGCCAGTCATAGCCGTGATCACCACGGGTATCTCCCCGTGGCTCAGGCCTGATCCCTGCCGTCCATCCCGGATCAGCAACCAGCACTATCTGAGGTATTCTCGGATGGGTGCTGTAATGCAACCTCTCAGGAAGTTCTTCCCTTTTATAGGCCTTCATACCCTGCTGTACATTAAGCAGCAGAAGGACACTGTCAAGCTTACCTTCAGCCGGTTCGACAGCCCATACAGGATTGCCGCCGTATATCCTCTTCACCATTGCCTGTGGCAGGGTATCAAATATGTAGTTGTAGCGTGACCCGTCCACCTCCGTCATGCCGTGGTCGGAAAGGACTATCAGGTTGATGTTCCCGGCATTGGGCAGCCTGGAGATTCCTGTACGGAGCACCCCAAGAAGGCTGTCAAGGCCTCTGACCATGTCTCCGGTTTCAGGCGAGAGCGGACCATAACCGTGACTCATCGCATCCGGCTCCTCGAAATAAAGGGTGACCAGGTGCGGTCTTTTATTCTTAGGCAATGAGAGCCATTTCAGAACGGTGTCCACCCGGTCGCCAAACGGCACCTCCTCATCGTATGCCTTCCAGTAATCAGGCTGGATGCCCTGAACCGGGGCTTCTGATCCCACCCAGTAGAACGAAGCCGATTTCATCCCCTGCTTCCGGGCTGTAACCCACATCGGCTCACCGCCGTAAAAAGCTCCGTTTGAGACCATCGCCCGGTCACCGATCCTGTAAACCTTGTCAAGATCAGGCGCATAAAAGCTGTTGTTTACAAGCCCGTGATGGTCAGGGTACAATCCGGTGGCAATAGTATAATGGTTCGGGAAGGTTTTCGTAGGGAAGGATGGTATCAGCCGCGTGGCCTTCACCCCCTTCCTGGCAATATCATCAAGAACCGGGGTCCCATGGATCGAATCATAATCCCACCGGAATGCATCCAGTGAGACCAGAACCACGTAAGGCTTGTCCCTCTCAGGCTTGAGATTGCTGCAGGAGGAAAATGATATCCCGGCAAAAACCGCCAGGGCAAAGTATCTGAAAATCTTCATGAGGGCTTAATGATGTATATATTTCTGAAGAATAAACAATTACAGCAGGGCAAAATTGAGGCGGATTCCATCCCCGGTTGCCAGTGTCAATGGAGTCATGCAGCAGAGGGACTTTTTCCAGATATCTTGTCTACTATCAGGGCAATTGCGCCATCGCCTGTAACGTTGCAGGCTGTTCCGAAGCTGTCAACAGCAATGTAGAGCGTGATCATCAGTCCGATCATCTGCTCGTTGAAGTCGAGGATCCCCTGCAGGATCCCAACTGCCGCCATGATTGCACCCCCGGGTACTCCGGGAGCTGCTATCATAATGATACCAAGCATGAAAATAAATCCTATGAACGTGGCCGGTTCTACCGGAATCCCGAAAAAGTACTGTATTGCAAGTGCGAATCCCGTGATTTTCATGGTGCTCCCGGCCAGGTGTATTGTTGCGCAAAGAGGTACAGTAAATGAGGCAATCGCCGGATTGACCTTGTTGTTTATCGCGCACTGAAGAGTTACAGGTATCGTTGCTGCTGATGAAGAGGTACCGAGTGCGGTAGCATAAGCCGGCAGCATCCCTTTGAGCGCTTTAAGGGGGTTACGCCCTGAAATTGCCCCTGCAATCAGGAACTGCATTAACAGCAACAGGACATGCAGAATGAATATTACAATGATAACCTTCAGGAACAGCATTATTACGGAATATACCTGGCCTGAAACGGACATTGAAAGAAACATCCCGAAGATGTAGAGAGGCAGAAACGGAATAATTATGCTTTTTATAATCATTGTTATTATCTCCCTGAACTCCAGGAATGCCTTCTGCAGGGTATCACCCTTCAGGAAAGTTATGCCAAGACCGATGCAGAATGAGAGTATCAGTGCCGGCATGACATCCATCACCTTAGACATCTCGATAGTAAAGAAGGGCTTGATGACAACTTCCTCGATGCCGTTCAGCAGGTGTGTATCAATACCCTCGGTCAGGACATGAGGGAACACCGCCTGGCATGAGAAAAATGTAAAGAAGCCTGAGAACAGGGTTGAGACATAAGCTATAAGCGCTGTCAGCGCGAGCAATTTCCCGGCTCCGTGGCCCAGCTCACCAATGGCAGGGGTTATAAGCCCTATTATAATAAGAGGAATAATGAATGTCAGGAAATTGCCAAACAGTGAGTTGAATGTTGCAAAAATTCTGGCAAACCAGGCAGGGGCAAACAGCCCGACAACAATTCCAAGGATAATGGCAATTACCACCCGGCCCAGCAGGGGAATTTTGGAGAGTTTCATATTAGACAGATCAGATAATTTCGCTAAAGCTACTAATTTTGGATGATCAACTACCCGGCCATCATGAAGAGTTTCATTCTTTCAATCGTACTCATTGCATCGTTTCAGCTTGCTGCAGCCCAGAAGGAGTATGCACTGCTTGTTATCGACGTTCAGAACTTTTATTTCCCCGGAGGGAGGTCTGAACTGGTCGAGCCTGAAAAAGCCGCAGAGTACGCGGCTCTCGCAATCAGGGAAGCACGCAGGTCAGGCAATCCCGTAATTTTCATTCAGCATAAATCAGCTTCAGGAATGGAGATTCATGAACTGGTGGCTCCTCAGCCCGGGGAGAAGATTTTCGTGAAGGAGGAGGTGAACAGTTTCCTGGGAACAGGCCTAAAGGAGTATATCGATGGTTTATCCGTTGACACGCTGGTTATCTGCGGGATGCAGACGCAGATGTGCGTGGAGGCAGCAGTAAGGGCAGCACATGATTTCGGATACAGCGTTATCCTTCTTCATGATGCATGTGCCACCCGGAATCTTAAGTTCGGTGACCGGGAGGTTGCTGCCGCCGATGTGCATGCCTCAACACTTGCGACCCTGAAAAGCTACGGAACGGTTCTTTCTGTTGCTGAATGGATCCAAAAGCAGTAATTCAATATGTTCAAAAGCGGATGGTGGAAGGTTGACCCGGTCATCCTGGCAATCGCTCTCTTCAATGTTGCAGTCAGGCTGCTGGTATACGACAACCTGGAATATCACCGTGATGAACTTCTTTATCTTGCACTGGGGCAGCATCCCGATTTCGGTTATGCCACAGTGCCACCGCTGATCGGCTGGATCAGCTGGCTGCTGCAGCATATCTTCCCGGACAACCTCTTTGCCATACGCCTGTCCGCGTCAGTGCTGGGCGGTATAACGGTTTTCATGGCATCCTCAATGGCCAGGGAACTCGGAGGCTCACGCTACGCTTCCATCATTGCCGCCACAGGACTCACCGTGTCCGGTTTTTTCATGAGGACTTTCTTCCTGTTCCACCCCGTTCATATTGAAGTATTCCTATGGACCTTATGTCTGCTGATGGTTATCAGGTACATCAATACAGGCAGGAACAGTTTTCTGATCTGCTTCGGAATAGCTGCCGGGTTTGCGCTCCTGAACAAATACCTGGCCGGTCTTTTATTCCTGGGGCTGCTGCTGATAATACCATTTACCAGGTATAGGAACATTTTCTCCAACAAGTATTTCTGGTTCGGAATGACCGCCGGCGGACTGATCTTTCTCCCCAACATTATCTGGCAGGCAGTGCACGGCTTCCCGGTCTTCAGTCATATTTCTGAATTATACGATACCCAGCTTGTTCACATGAATGCCAGGGTGTTCTTTACCGAACAGCTTTTCATGCCTTTCGTCGGGTCAGTTTTCACCGTGGCGGGCCTGATATATTTACTCGTGTCAGGGGAGGTCAGCAGGTTCAGGTTCCTGGGATTGCTGGCCCTCTTTGCAATATTTGCCCTTTTTGTTCTGAAGGGAAAGAGTTACTATACACTTGGTGTGATGCCCATGCTTATCGCTGCAGGCGGTGCAGCCTATGACAGGTGGCTCCGGAACAGGATACTGAGGATTGCCTTTCCCCTGGTTCTTGCAGTACTTGCCATTCCCGGGGTGCCTGCCGGGTTGCCGGTCTGGGACAAGGAGGGGCTGGTGACCTATTTCAGTGTACTTGATGAGAAATACGGATTTGATCTCGGAAGAAGGTTTGAAGACGGCTCAATCCACTCGCTGCCGCAGGATTATGCTGACATGATCGGCTGGGAGGAATTTGCCTCACTGACTGACAGCGCCTACAGGATGATTGAAGACAAAAGGGCCACGCTGATATATGCTGAGAACTACGGTCAGGCAGGCGCCATAACAATAATAGGGAAAAAGTACGGTTTGCCCGAGGCTGTCAGTTTTCATGAAAGCTTCCGGTACTGGTTCCCGCGTGAGTTTCCCGTTGAAATCAAATCACTCATATATATCAACCATACCCTGGGTAAGGATGTGGAGGAGCTGTTCGCTGCCACCAGGCTCATCGGCCGGATCTCTGATCCCAATGCACGGGAGTACGGGTCTGCAGTGTACCTGTGCGAAGATCCGGTGAACAGCTTCAATGAATTCTGGGGGGACAGGACAGCTGATCTGAGATAAACACCCGGAAGGTGCATCCTGAAATAGAAGCTAACCCTGAATCCTTGAAATGACCTGACAGGCAAGGGTATCACACCCGGCAGTGAGGTGAATAATGACAGTTGTTACAGACTGGTTCCCGGGATTATTTTGACATTGCTGATGCCCTCATAACCGGAGGCATCTTCTCGATGGCATACCTGAGTGCGGTACGTGGCATAACTGACTTATGCCTGAGGACATAATCAAAAACCTCCTTCTGATACGGTTTGCTGGCTTCCTTCAGCATCCAGCCATAACCCTTCTGAACCATATCATCAGGGTCAAGGAGCAGGATATCTGCTATCTCAAAGATATCATCAAGAAATTTGCCCCTTCGTGCAGGTATTATCAGAGAAACTGCCGAGGCCCTCTTCACCCACCTGTTTTCATGCCTGGCCCATTTCTTAAGCTCCGCAATGTATTCAGGGTATTTCTGTATAAAATCGCCGATTGTATGGTTGCACAACGTGTCACATGATGCCCAGTTGGTGACATAATTGTGCACCCACTTCTCAAGAACTGCGAAATCGGCCGGTACCAGGGTAGCGGCCAGCTTCTCTGACCATGCGCAGGCCACAAATGACTCCTCCGTCATGCCTGATTTCCAGAGAGAATCGCACAGCGCAAGAATATCCGTCTTCCCGGCTGTCCTTATCAGCGAATAGTTCGCTTTTGCAATTTCAGAGACGGTCTTCGACCTGATTCCGTAGAGCTTTACCTCCTCTTTGAAATAACGCAATCCTGTCTGCCGGGTCTTTTCATCTGAAGCCTCCCTCAACTCTCTTCTCACTTTTTCAACTATCTCATTCATTGCATCAGGATTTTACTGTCAGGGCTGCAAGTTCATCTGCAAACTTCACAACGTCTCCCCTTGAGACATCAGTAACTGCAGCGCCAACAATCCCGAATTTTTCAGTAACGGCTTCAGTCAGGTTCTCTCTGACGGCAAGGATAAGCACTGCCCTTGTTTCATGAATAAGCCCGCTGATCATGTTGCTCCACCCCTGCCCTCTCAGTTCAAGCGGGCCTACCTCATCTATTATGACCACATCCGCTGCCCTGTTCGCTGAAGGATCAAGGGCTCCCAGCCCGGCTCTGTAACCGGCGTCATCCATGGTAAACCTCTCGACTCCCATAGTGACATCGCCGGTGTGCCTCAAAAAGGGTGTCCTTTCTCCGGTGAGGATATCGGTGATATCATAACCGGTTGTCTTCCCCTCCTCCATGATTCGCAAGGCAAGTATGCCTCCTGCCGTGATGCCTCTTTCCTTAAGAAGTCCTGTCAGCTTTACCAGCCAGGCTGTTTTTCCTTCGCCTATGGCTCCGGTTACCAGATATATCTTTCTCCCTTCCTCCTGCTCCCTTCTTACCTCGTTAAGCCTCCTCTCCACGCGTGTGATCATCCGGTTCAGGATTGATACGGGCTTCCTTACTGCTGTTTTCAGGTCGGGCATGTCAGCAATCATAGTGGGCAGGCTGGCTGCTGACAGCTCCAGTGCAACCGGAAGCTGCTTCAGGCGCGTGCGGCTGAAAAGAGCGCGGATTTTCGGATTGTAAAGTTCTGTTCCGAGAGCTGAAAAACCGACAATAATTATTACAGCACGAAAGTTCATCTGGATCCCGATCAGGATCGCCTCAGCAAGATTGTTTTTTCCCTGGTTGAAGGCGCTAAACACAAGGGCCGAAAGCATTGTAATGACAACAAAAGTGACCCAGAAACCGGGTTTCGACAGCTGCCTCATTGCCCGTTTGTACCTCAGGGCAAGAATTATTATGGCCGGGATTACGATTATGAGCCACCATGTCCATGACAGGGTACTCACCACCACCAGCATTCCGGACACCATCAGGATGTCAGCAGCCAGCCATGGAACCGAATAGCCAAACGACTCGTTTCTCCTCTTTTCAGGTGCCCTGATCACTGCCGGCTCGGGGAGTGATTCCTCCGGCGGAAGTGAGGCGATACGCCGCCCGGTAACGATTCCCGCTATAGCGGTGGCAGCACCGAACAGGGCATAGATCGAGAGCAGGAGCACCAGCGGTGCCCAGAAGGCATCGAACTTCAGGCTGAGCTGTTTCTCTGCCCAGGATGTGATCCCTGAATAGATCTCCACCAGGTTGCCCCCGTAGAATATGACCATGTTGAATATCTTCTGGAACAGGTTCCATGACATGGCAAGCATTGAGCCGATTATAAAGCCAACATAAGTACGGCCCAACAGCCTGACGGAAACCTCAAGGAGAACCGATTCCATTATTATGGCAATCATCGGGCCGAATATGATAGCGCTTGGAGACATGGCCTTCATGAGTGCGCATATAAGCCCGGCACGCCAGTAGAGTCCGTGCTGCCGCCAGCGATAGCTGACAGCAATGAGTATCACCAGGGCGATTGCGGTAAGCATATTACCGCTGAATGGCACACGCAGGTTATGCAGGAAACTGCCGAGGACGATCTCGGCAGCAGCCCATATTGTGCCAATAATGGATGCCCTGATCCACTTGTCACTTATAGCTGTCCTGTTACTGTTCAAACGATGGCCTGGAATTTCACTTTACAATTCAGAACGGATCGCATTCCCGATAGGCCTCGATGACCCTGCGGACACCCTCCGGGCCTTTGACACTGCGACCGTGTTCCATACATATCACACCTGTATAATCGCGCGAAAGCAGATAGCTGAAGATATTTTTATAGTTGATCTCACCTGTGGTCGGTTCATTCCTTCCGGGATTGTCCCCCACATGGAAAGCAGCTATTTCGTCCCAGCACGCCTCGATATTCGGTATCAGGTTCCCCTCCGAAATCTGCTGATGATATATATCTTCCACAATCTTGACTGCGGGGCTGTTGACTGCCTTGCAGACCTGGTATGCCTGCGGCATGCCTGTGAGCCATAAACCCGGGTGATCACGGAGGGTATTCAGAGGCTCCAGGACAAGGGTCACCCCCTCAGGTCCTACCAGGTCAGCGCAGTACCTGAGGTTCTCGATGACGTTAGCCAGCTGTATGTCAGGGTGAATCCGGTAGTCATACCTCCCCGGCACAATCAGGGCAGTTTTGAAACCGGTTCTGCCAGCGACCTCAATGCCCTCTTCCATCTTCGTGGTAAGGAAATCGCGTACCTCCCTGTGGGGAAGCACGAAAGAGGTCTTGCCGAAATCGGCATGGAGAACCCATGGACCCATCATAAGCCCCATCTTCTGGATTTTGGTGGCAATTTTCTCCTGCTCCTCCACCGGACGGCCAGGAAACCCGTTGTCAAACAGCGCCCGGAATCCCTTGTCGGTCAGGAACTGGATATTGTCAAGAGGATCATCGCTTCCGCACAGCTCCCGGAACATCCCTATCGAAGGGGCATACGCAAGTCTGAAGGGTTTGTCAGCGTCAGGAATGGCTGCCTGACGCCAACGGCCTGAGAGAATTGCAGGTGCTGCAAAGAGTGCCGCACCTGTTGCTGCAGCTCCCCTGAGGAAACTGCGTCTTGATCTTGATTCCATTGTAAAATCAGATACATTTTTGCCTGGCAGATCTGACACAGATATGCAGATCTGCCAGGATTGTGATTATTTATTCATACAGCACAGGAATAATCCTGCGTAACACAACCGGGAAGTCATTCTTTACTCGCCGGGCACAGGCACGGTCTTCGGCACATCAACCGGCCCCATCTCAAATACCTTCGGCCCGAGTTTCAGCTCGGAATTCATCATCTCGTCCCATGTGACCTTCTTGCCTGTATATGCAGATACACGTCCCATTATGCCGGCCATTGTGGAAACAGCAACAAACTCAGCCTCATTCAGCGGTTTGCCTGCACGGATGGCTGTGACAAAATCGATATGCTCCTGGTCATACGGGCTGCGTATGAGCTGATCGGTCATCTTGCCCTGTTCGTCGAGCTTGTATCCGTCATACTTCCATAGCTCGGCTCCGGCCTGATCCCAGACAGTGTTCTGGCAGTTTGAAGTACCCTTCGTTCCCTGTATCCATTCGGAGACGTTTCCTTCACAGCCGTTAATCTGACGGCACATGCTGTGTACATGGAACCCGCCGTCATAAATGAAATCGGTGCTGAAGAAATCATACTGGTCACCGGTCACGCGACGCTGCCGCGCGCCGAAGGAAACAGCCGAAACAGGTTTTTTGCCAGTGAACCAGTTGATGACGTCGATGTTATGAACATGCTGTTCAACGATATGGTCCCCTGAAAGCCAGCACCAGTTGACCCAGTCGCGGATCATGTATTCCATCTCTGACCATGACGGATTGGGATCACGGTACCACAGCTGGTTCTGGTTCCAGTAACAGTTTGCGGCAACGATATCTCCGATCATCCCTTCCTGCACCTTGCCCCAGGTTGCCACATAGTCATGCTGATGATGACGCTGGGTACCGGTGACAACGCAGAGTTCCATTCCCTTTGCCTTCTCGCCTGTGGCCATGATCTGCCTTACCCCTGCAGGGTCAACTGCAACCGGTTTTTCCATGAATACATGCTTCCCGGCTGAGACGGCAGCCTCAAAATGCTCCGGGCGGAAGTACGGAGGTGTTGCCAGGATGATCACATCAACACCCGAGTCAATAACCTTCCGGAATGCATCGAACCCGGTGAAGCATCTTTCATCGGCTATCTCAACACCGTCCTTTGCAAGTCTTTCACGGCATGCGGTAATCCTGTCTTCAAAGACATCACCCAGGGCAGCAATTGTCAGGTTCGGCCCTGCATGAATAAAGTTGAGGGCGGCACCGGTTCCCCTACCCCCGCAGCCTATAAGGCCTGCCTTGAGCAGCGGTCCGTCCGGAGCTTCATCAAGCATGACGGGAAGAACGACCTGTGGCCGTTTTTCGGTTGAACATGATGTTATCAACGCCGGGACTACGATACCGGCAGCCCCCGCTGCGGCAGCGGTGCCAAGAAAACTTCTTCTGGTGATGGGTGATTTTTTCATGATGGTTATGGTTGGATGTTCAAAGATAGTATTTTATGTTAGTCTGAAAGTCCCGACACTGCGTGTTCGGGATTTCGACCCTGCGGTTCTCAATCTGAAGGTCCTGGAACTCAGGCATTTGAATGAGCTATTTGTAAATTGTAATCATTGCCAACACTACTGCCTAATGGCTGCTGCCTAATGCCTTATTACCAATCCATTACAACCCGGAATCCCACATGAAAACAGTCCGAATACCACCATATGCTCTTCGGCATCTGCGGGTCGGTCTTCAGCCACTCGTCTGTGCGGGTCTGGTCACGGGCGGCGCTCCTGACACCTGCGGCACCGTCACGGAATGACCCGCCCCTGATTACGTGCTCTGCCGTCTCCTCATATATGTCTGAACAGAATTCAGCAACGTTGCCGCTCATGTTCCTTATCCCCCACGGATTGGCCTTTACAGCCGACGGCTCCTGCGTCTTTGAAGGGCTGTTACCGCTGTAAATCACAAAAGTATTTATGACTGCAGTGTCAGGTTTGCCGCCAAAAAGTCCTTTTTTTTCAAACTTCGCCGGGTCTCCCGGGAAAAAGTAAGGTGTTGTCGTCCCTGCCCGGCACGCATACTCCCATTCCGCCTCCGTCGGCAGCCGGTAATTCCTGCCAGTCACCTTCGACAGCCACCTGCAGTAGGTTTCCGCAGCATGCCAGCTCATCGAGATGGCCGGCCTCTGCCCCATCCCCCAATTCTGGTCGGGCTTCCCGTAAGGCGGTGTTGCACCGCTTATTGCGTCTACCCCTGCCGCCTTCGCCCTGGCACCTTCAGTATCGGTGCTTCTCCCCTCTGATGCTGTCTGCCTGTAAAACTCCATGTACTCATTCCACGTCACCTCAACCTCTGCGATAAAGAATGAATCAACCTCAGCCTGCCTGATTTGTTCGTCGCTGTCGCGAAGCGGCTCATCCTCTGGACTTCCCATAGTGAATCCGCCGCCGGGCACTGCAATCATCCTGAACGAAACTCCTGAACCGGGGATCTGCTCGGTAAAGTCTGCAAAGGCATTTACCGACGCAGGCAGCTCAAAGAGGGTATCTGGTTTTGCCCCGGCAACACCGAAGCCCTTATTGCTGCCATGCAGGTAACCCTCAATGTAGTGCCCGGAATTGAGATGACAGCTTATGCATTGCAGATCCTCTCCCTTTTCGGTAATCTGTTTATAGTAAAGATGCGCATCAGATCCCTCACGGGTCAGCTTCGCCGGGAACAGGTTTTCATGGCAGTGAATGCAACTTGAATTATACACATGTTTTGAAGCCCGTTCCAGCGTCGATGCTGCTTCCCAGTCGAAATCGGCGGAGTCCTTTGTCCAGTGACTCCACAGATCGCGCATGCCGGTCTTTGCCTTCTCAACAATGTATCCCTCTCCCTTCGGTGGAAGGTGACACTCCGCACAACCTACACGGTAACCTGACTGCGTTGCATAATGAACTCCCTGTTTCCAGCTCGTGGTAGCCTGCGGATGAACATGGCACACTGCGCAGAAATTATTTGTGGAGGTAGCCTCTACTGCTTTGCCGAAGCCGGCAAGGACAAGGATTCCGGCAATAAGACCGGCAAAAAACAACAACCAGGATTTCCTCTTCACATTACCAGAATTTGGGATGTCAAGATAATAAAAAAGGAATTTGCCACGTCAACAGCGGGTATATGGGCAAGACCTGCCCTGCAGGTGGCATTATCAGCGCCATTTTGCTAATTTTGGCAAAAAGCACTGAAATGAGACGCACAATACTCACTGTAATCCTCGCGCTGATAATTATTCCTCTCGGCGCCCATCCCTGGAAACCACGCCATTATGTCATAATCGACAGCGACGGCGGTATTGACGACCTGAAGGCTATCTGCATGCTAATGGCTTCACCTGATGTAAGGGTGCTGGCAATCACGGCCACTGACGGTTTTTATAAAGCACCTGAAGCCTTTGAAAAACTGCGGAGCCTGGCAGACGGACTTCATCATGAAGGATTGCCGGTAGCCGGCCCGGGAGAAGCTGTTGCACTCATAGATAAAGTACTTGCATCGGAAACCACCCCTGTCAAATTCCTGGCTCTCGGGAGCCTGAAGAATGCCGCACTGGCAATTGAGCAATCAGCCTCCTTTCCTGTTAAAGTCAAAGAGATTTTCTGGAGCAACAGCGGCCTTCCCGGTAAGGATGGAAGCAACTACAGGTCTGACCCCGGAGCCGCAGATAAGGTGCTTTACGGTAAGATCCCGGTGACAGTGACCGGCGGCGGAGGCGAAGGGTTTTATGATAAAAACCTGCTGGAGGCCATTGAAAAGATACATACTCCCTATTCAGACCGGGTAAATGAACTGATCGGCTCCATGCCATCACACAGTTTCGTTTATACGGCATTTGATGAGATGGTACCGCTGCTGCTACACTTCCCGGGTCTCTTCAGCGAAGCCGGACAGCAGGAGAAGGTCACTTATCGTCAGCCAGCCGACATCGTCATGCTGAGGGAGGCAGCCCTGAAGATGCTCCGCGGCGAGACCGTGGAACGGATGCAGACAATAAAGAGAATGCCGGCTGATACATCATTCTACATGCCTGACATACAGCCTTTTGTTGAAGATATAAGAAACAGGTACGGTGAGGATGAGTGGACATCCGGAGTAATTGCCAATGAGCTTCACCGTCACCTGGGAGTGTTCGCAATAATAGGTGTCAAGATGGGTATCAGGGCCCGGGAGTATTTCTGCACCGGTGTTGATGAGATCAAGGTAACCACTCACGCCGGCTCAACTCCCCCGCTGAGCTGCATGAATGACGGAATCCAGGTAAGCACCGGGGCTACCCCCGGGCACGGGCTCCTCACAGTCAGTACCGAACAGCCTTTCTTTCCTGCTGCCGACTTCACACATAAAGACAAAACCATACGTGTCACCCTCAAAAAAGAGCTCGCAGAGAAGGTCTCCGGCGAGCTGAAAGAGATTAACTTTATTTACGGACTTGACAGCGATATCTACTGGGAGCTGGTCAGGAAGAATTCAATCAAGTACTGGCTGCAGTTCGACAGACATGAAATATTTGATATTGAAGTGATTAAATAACCCGGATATGAATAAGCCTTTCCTCTTCTCCGCCATTGCAGCTGCACTGATGCTGGCCTCATGCAGCGCCGACCAGGCAACAGTGCCTGGCCTGGTTCCTCAACCGGTTGAGATTAAGACCTCTCCCGGGCAGTTCAGGCTTTCTCCCGATGCCACCATCTCATGGTCCGGCAGTCCCGGAGCCGCAGGTGTTGCCGCGCAGCTTGCACTTGCACTCCGCCCTGCCACAGGCTATGAACTGGCTTTCGCCGAAGGCGGTGACGGTGAAATCTCACTGGCAGTGGATACCTCCGGGGAATGGAAGCCTGAGGAGTACCGGCTGAAAGTGGAGAGAAAAAAGGTGACACTTACTGCCGGAACGGACGAAGGTCTTTTCAGGGGTATCCAGACCCTGAGGCAGCTGTTTCCTCCTCAGATATTCGGTTCAAAACCTGCTGAAGGGGTAAAATGGACTGCTCCCTGCATCACTGTGACTGATTCTCCCCGTTTCGGATGGAGGGGGATGCACCTCGATGTAAGCAGACACTTTTTTGACAAGGAGTTCATTAAGAGGTATATTGACATCCTGGCGATGCATAAGATGAACGTGTTTCACTGGCATCTTGTGGATGACCAGGGGTGGCGCATTGAGATAAAGAAATACCCGAAACTGACTGAGGTCGGGGCATGGCGCGTTGACCGCGAAGACAAACCGTGGGATTCAAGGGAGCCTCAGCAGCCCGGCGAAAACGCAACATACGGCGGCTTTTACACACAGGATGAGATCAGGGAGATAGTTGCATATGCTGCGGAGAGGTATATTACGGTGGTACCTGAGATAGAGATGCCGGCACACGTCGGTTCGGCCCTGGCAGCCTACCCTGAATATTCATGCACCGGGGGGCCGTTTACCGTTCCCCCTGGCGGGGTCTGGCCCATAACTGATATCTACTGCGCCGGGAAGGATGAAACTTTTACATTCCTTGAGGATATCCTCACAGAAGTGATGGAACTCTTCCCTTCAGAATACATCCACATCGGAGGGGATGAGGCGGATAAAACCGAATGGAAGCGGTGCCCCGACTGCCAGACGAGGATCCGCAAGGAAGGATTGAAAGATGAACAGGAGTTACAAAGCTATTTTGTAAAACGAATAGAACAGTTTCTCATTTCAAAAGGCCGTAACCTGATCGGCTGGGATGAGATACTGCTGGGTGGCCTGGCTCCCGAGGCTACCGTGATGTCATGGCAGGGCTTCGAAGGAGGCATTGCCGCCGCACGGTCAGGTCATGATGCGGTGATGACTCCCGTCTCCTACTGCTACTTCAATGTGTACCAGGGTGATCCGGGGACTGAGCCTGAATCTTTTCGCGGATTGCTTACTCTTAAAAAGGTGTATTCATTTGAACCGGTGCCCGCGGAACTCACTCCGGAGGAGAGCAAAATGATCATCGGTGCACAGGGGTGCCTCTGGACTGAATACGTGACCGACGGCGCAACAGCGGAGTATATGATACTTCCCAGGCTGACAGCTCTTTCCGAGGTGGTATGGACACCTTCTGAAATCCGGAGCTGGGAGGGTTTCAACAGCCGCCTGCCGCAAATGATGGAGCGGTTTGAGGCGGCAGGATTCAACTTTTCACGAGGTTCGTACAGCGTTGACATGTCAGCTTCCTATGATCCGGCTTCAGGCAGCATCATACTGGAAATGACATCAGAGCAACCGTCTCCTGAAATCCGTTATACAACTGACGGCACCGATCCGGAAGCGACTTCACCGGTTTATACCGAACCGCTGAAAATGACGGAAGCTGCAACAGTCAGGGCTGCCATTTTCAGTAACGGGGAAATGATGGGCGGCATCAGCCGGAAGAAAATAAGCATCAACAAAGCCACCGGGATGAAAGTGCTATACAATATCCCGTTTTCAGACAGGTACAGGGCATATTCAGAGCAAACCCTGGTCAACGGCATCAATGGCACGGGCAGCTTCACCGACGGGCAGTGGCAGGGATTCGAGGGGACGGACATGGATGTTGTAATAGATCTCGGGCAAGAAACCTCCGTAAACTCAGTTTCATCCACATACATGGCGGCCACCGGAAGCTGGATCTTTCTGCCGCGGAGCGTTGAATACTCATGTTCTGCTGACGGGAGCAGCTTCACCCCTCTCGGTACGGTGAGCACGGAAATTGACCCCGCTGACCAGGGAAACAGGATTGAGACTTACTTTTCCTCCTTTCCGGCCGTTGAGACCAGGTACGTGAGGGTTGTCGCCAGGGGTCAGATAACCTGCCCGCCTTGGCATGCCGGTGCCGGCAGCAAGGCATGGCTCTTCTGCGATGAGATAGTTGTGGAATAGGGGCTGTTAAAAACTAACTCCGGAATTCCCCGAATAATTTTGAACCGTTGTACCATTTGACCGCCACCCCGTAGAGCAGGGCAGTCCAGAACGAGAAAAGAGCATAGACCAGCGCCGGCTTGACCATCTCGTTGCTCTGGATCAGAGTTCCGCCCACAAGCAGGGCCAGGGTGGTGTTCTGGAGCGCCACCTCAACCCCTATAGTCCATGACGTCCGGAGCCCGGTCTTTCCGAACATGCCCATGGCCACCCCGGCAGCAAATCCGGCAAAGTTAATTATAACGGCATACGGCAGGATGCTCCACAGATCGGCCATTGTGATCCCTGATCCGCCACTTGATTCATCGGCAAAGGCTATAATCCCGTAAACACCGGCAAAGAGCACTATCATCACTGTTCTTACAGGTTTCTGGATCATGTTGGCCAGCTTTTCACGGAAGTACCTGATCAAAACCCCTGTCATTGCCGGCAGAAGCGTAATGAAGAAAATCTGCAGGAAAGACGCTATCAGCGGCAGCTCAAAAGGTGAGTGCCTTCCCATGAAGACTGTAAGTGCCAGGTTGACCAGCAGCGGTATTGTTGCCAGGGTAATCAGGCTGTTTACCGCGATAAGCGATACCGAAAGCGCCACATTGCCCCTGAAAAGGACCGTCACAAATCCCGATGTGGTCCCTCCCGGGCAGGCAGAAAGTATTATAAAGCCTGCCTTAACTGCCGGAGGGAGGTCCGTAAATCCTACAACCAGGAAGGCAATCAGGGGCAACAGGATCATCTGGGAGATCAGTCCCAGCACAAAAGACCTGGGAGACCGGTATATCTGCCTCACATCGTCAAAGTTGATCGAAAGTCCCACCCCGAACATGATTGTGGCAAGTACTGCACTGACAAGAAAATCGATGTAGGTCAGGTTCATTGCTGACATATGCCTTGTTCTTTATTTCCTCTGCAACCAGGAGATGAATACATAAATAATTTCCGGTGAAGGCAGGTAAAGTAAGGACTTTTGAATGAAGTGACAAAACATAATAAAGGTTAATAAGACTAAAGTATTTATGTTAAATATTTGTTTTACCCACCATGCTATCAATTAAAGAATACATTTGCGCCACAATAATCAGAATAAAATCGTGAAAGCATTGAAAATCGGGAACCTGGAGATCGCAGTACCGGTCATCCAGGGAGGTATGGGAGTGGGGATTTCACTTTCAGGACTTGCCTCAGCAGTTGCCAATGAAGGTGGCGCTGGAATTATTTCAAGCGCAGGCTTGGGATTACTATACAAAAATCTCTCTGGAAATTACCTTGAGGCAAGCATCGCAGGCCTTAAGGAAGAGATCCGGAAAGCCAGGGAAAAAACAAAAGGGGTTATCGGTGTCAATGTCATGGTGGCAATGACAAACTTTGCCGATATGGTTAAGACCGCAATCTCTGAAAAGGCAGATATAATCATAGCCGGTGCCGGTCTTCCGCTTGATATGCCCTCCTTTCTGAAGAAGGAAAGCAAAACCAAGCTGGTGCCTATTGTCTCATCAGCCAGGGCAGCAAAAATCATCTGTGAAAAATGGAAGGCCAGCTACGACTATCTGCCTGATGCAGTTATAGTTGAAGGACCAAAGGCGGGTGGTCACCTTGGATTCAGGGAGGACCAGATAGCCGACAGCAACTATTCTCTAGAAAAGCTTGTTCCCGAAATAATTCAGGAACTGAAACCATTTGAGGAAAAATACGGCAGGAAGATCCCTCTGATTGCAGCCGGAGGAATATATACCGGAAAGGATATCAGGGAGATAATGACCCTCGGTGCATCAGGGGTTCAGATGGGAACCAGGTTTGTAACAACAGATGAATGTGATGCTTCCTCTGATTTTAAGAAATCCTACATTGATGCTTCGGAGCAGGACATTGAAATAATCAAAAGCCCGGTGGGAATGCCCGGGAGAGCAATTCTCAGCAATTTTATAAGCAAGGTCAGGGAAGGCAAAAAGCAGCCAAAAACATGTCCTTTCAAGTGCATCAAAACCTGTGACATCTCCAAAAGCCCATATTGCATTATCATTGCACTGATGAATGCACTCAGGGGAAATTTTGAAGCCGGATATGCCTTCGCAGGAGCAAATGCATTCAGAGCTACCCGGATATTCACGGTTAAGGAGGTGTTCCAGTCAATTCTGGCTGAATACAGGAACAGCAAATAAAAAGAGCCCTCATGCTGCCAGGCACTGTTTGGTGCTTAGTAAAACAGACAGGACCGCCGTGGCTGAATGATTCCGCTATTTTTTCTTAAGTTAGCGGGTGTATTGAAGCTGCCTGATGACGGAAAACGAGATTCTTAGGATAGCAAGGAGATTGCAGGCCATTGCCCAGGCCGGACTCCATTATGCTGAAAATGATTTTGACATGGATCGGTACAGTGAACTTCGCAGTCTGAGCGTTGACCTCGCATCCTGCGTTACTGATGCTGAACCCGGGAAAATATCCGGCCTGTTTACAAACGAAACCGGCTTCCAGACTCCGAAAGTGGACGTAAGAGCCGTGGTGCTTAAAGAAGGAAAGGTGCTCCTCGCCAGGGAAAGATGCGATTCAATGTTCTCCCTGCCGGGAGGATTCGCTGATATCAACTATTCGCCCGCAGAGGTGGCGGTAAAAGAGGTCAGGGAAGAAACAGGTCTTATTGTTACAGCTGAACGCCTGCTGGCAGTTGTCGATACAGACAGGCATAATTTCCCTCCTCTCGAATACCACTATTATAAGATAGTAATCCTTTGCAACCTTACCGGAGGTGACCTGAGTGACAGTACAGAAACCACCGATGCGGGATTCTTCGATTTTGACTGCCTGCCAGAATTGTCTGAGAAACGTAACACAAATGAGCTTTTCGCCTTGATCAGAAAGCAGATTGACTCAAATTCAGCCTGGTTTGACTGAGAATCTGACAACCGGGTAGCACTGTCTCCGGCATGATATATACAACATTTTCGTAAAAAAAAACGGCTCCCTGTACTCTGCGTGTTATTAATTTCACATTACTTTGTCCTACTAATTATATAGGATTTATAGATTTAATAGTATTACAACATGAAAACAAACAAAATAGTCAGGGTCGTTCCCTTTATTCTGCTGCTCGCAGTTTACACCTCAGCATCAGCGCAGAGCCCGGTTCTGATTAAGAAAGAGAGCCAGATAAGCATCTCAGGAACTTCAAACCTGCACGAATGGCATGAGGTCGCTAAAGATTTCACTATCGAGATAGGTCTTTCCGCTGACGAAGCCGTCACCCCGGTGATAGACAGGGTGTCGCTTTCCTGCCAGACATCTTCAATTGTCAGTGACAATTCGATAATGACGAATAAAACCCATGAGGCTCTCAGGGTTGACAGGCACCCTGAAATCACATTTTCATCAGCAAAACAGGCATCACTGGTGGTGCGCAACGGGGAGTTTTCCTCAACTATCTCAGGTGAACTTACCATAAATGGCGTCAAAAAACAGGTTGCGATTCCAGTGAAAGGTTCGCTGACGGGTAACAAACTGAATGTCAGTGGAAGCAAAGTAATAAAGATGAGCAACTTTGATGTCAAGGCTCCTGTCGCTTTAATGGGCACCCTCAAAACAGGAGACGACGTTACCGTGTCATTTGATCTGAAATTCGAGGTCCCGTCAAACAACGTACTGATTACTGCACTTAACAAATAATAATAATAACGAAAATGAAAAGAATTTTTCTTGTATCTGTCTTTGCCTCAATTCTGGCTGTGTCTGCAATGGCACAGTTTGAAGAAACCCAGTTAAAAGGGGAAGATTTTGAAAAGCTGAAGGTCAGGCTGGGAGCTGATTTTGCCATGCAGTACCAGATGCTGAACCATCACGCTGACACTGCCCTGATACCGCTGGGAACAGGATTCAACCTGCCTACTGCCAATATGATAATTGAATCAATGCTGGCCCCGGGGATCAAGGTCAACCTTACCACATACCTCTCCTCGCGCCATCACAATGAAGCATGGGTCAAGGGCGGGTACCTTATTATTGACGAACTTCCTTTTATCAAGTCAGAGGGTGTTGACCGGCTGATGGACTACCTGACTCTCAGGGTCGGAGATATGGATATCAATTTCGGGGATGCCCATTTCAGAAGGTCTGATAACGGACATGTCGTTGCAAATCCATTCGTGGGAAATTACATAGTTGATGCCTTCAGCACACAGATCGGTGCCGAGCTTATGTTCAGGTCAAACGGCGTTCTCCTTATGGGTGCCCTTTCATCCGGTTCACTTAAGCCCGAACTGACAGGCTACAATGCAGCAAGGGGCTACACAGCTTATGACACACCAAAGGAGCTGGCCTTTTACTGGAAGGGCGGTTATGACAAACAGCTCACGGACGATTTCCGCCTGAGGCTGACACTGTCGGGATACCACTCTCCCAACCACCACTTCGGCTCACTGTACAACGGTGACCGGGCCGGATCACGCTATTATCTCGTCATGAACAGGGCCACCAACAACGCCGCCGATGTCGACATTACAAAAAATCACACTTCAGGATCATGGAGTCCGGGCTTCACAACAGAGGCCAATGCCTACATGCTTAACCTGTTTACACAGTACAAGGGTCTTGAATTCTTCGGAACGTACGAAACAATGAGCGGTACCTCACTTGCCGGCTCCCCTGTGGACGTTTCACAGTGGGCTGCCGAAGGCATTTACCGTTTCGGCAGTGACAGGCAGTTTTACGGCGGGCTGAGATACAACAGGGCCTGGAACAAGAACGACCAGTCAGTCACCCGTTTCCAGGCTGCAGCCGGCTGGCAGATGATTGACAATATTCTCCTGAAACTTGAATACGTCAACCAGGACTATAATGAATTCATATCACTCTACGGAGCCAATGCAGGTTTTAACGGAGTGATGGTTGAAGCTGCAATTTCCTTCTGAGATGAGGCAGTCAGTCAGGATATTGATAACGGTGATATTGCTCTCCCTTGCCGGGGGAGTGATATCACCCCTGTATCCTGAAGGCAGGGAAAAGGAAGGGACATCAGCCTGTACCAGCTATCTTGTTATAACGGGCGAATCAAATGTCAACCGCTTCAGCTTTACATTCAGAAACCCTGCACCCTCCGGAGCCACTCTTAAGGGTTCCGATTCCCCGGAAAAGGGTAATGAACTGCTGATCCCCGTACGGGAATTCAAAGCCAGTAATCCTCATATGTACAATGACTTCCTGCAGCAGATGCAGGAAAGCAGGTATCCCTACATTTCAATAAGGTTTGCCTCTTCCGGCCCGGAAAAACAAGATGATTTAATCCTGCATTCAAAACGGAACGTACTCATTACTCTTGCCGGAGTAACCAGGGAGTATTCAATTGACTGTGAACTTGTCAGCTGCGGTGAAAATTATACAATAAAAGGGGCGGAAACCCTGAAACTTACCGATTTTCATATTCCGCCACCTGAAAAACTCAACGGGCTCATCAAAGTCAGGGATGAGATCACTGTAAGTTTCAGCATTATGTTTAATTTTACTCCTGAAAATTCTTATGCAGTCTCCAGATGAAAATCAGTACCCGGACAAGATATGGTGTAAGAACCATGATCGAAATTGCAAAGGGTCAGCCCGAAAAGGGTGTCTTTCAAAAGGATATTGCCTTTAACCAGTCACTTTCCTTAAAATACCTTGACCATATTATACATGCCCTCAAGACGGCAAGGCTTATAAGCAATGCGAGGGGCAAAAAGAGCGGCTATATCCTTACCCGCAAACCATCAGAGATAACAGTTTTTGATATTCACCGGGCTTTTGAACCGGGAATATGCCTGGTAGAGTGCCTTTCGGAAACCTACAACTGCAGCCTGAGTGACGGATGCAGGGCCCGGGGTTTCTGGGGTCAGCTCAACAACCTGATCTATTCTTACTTTAGTTCGGTTACCCTTGACGACATTTTACAGGGGAAGGTGAGCCTCGAAGATGTCTCATTCTATGAGGAGGTAAGCAAACAGAAAACCCAGGTATAAGATCCGCCTGGACACAACGATGAATATGCTGACACATGAAGAGGAAGCACGGTACCAGCGTCAGCTGATCATTCCAGGTTTTGGCGCTGACGGGCAGCTCAGGCTTAAAAAGGCAAAGATCATTGTAATTGGGGCAGGAGGTCTTGGATCCCCCGTACTCATGTATCTTGCGGCAGCAGGTTTGGGAAGGATAGGGATTGTTGACTGCGACGAAGTCAGTACCAGCAATCTCCAGCGGCAGACCCTGTATACCTCCGGTGATGTGACAAAATCCAAGGCAGATACGGCCGCCGGCAGGCTCAACCTGATGAATCCGCATGTTGAGGTGACAGCATACCCGGTGAGGTTCACTGCTGAAAATGCCGCTTCACTGCTTGCCGGTTATGATATTGCAGTTGACTGCAGTGATAACTATTCAACACGATATATACTCAGTGATGCCACCATCCGGGCAGGCATCCCCATGGTTTACGGGGCAGTCAGGGAGTTCATGGGTCAGGTATCCGTATTCAATTACAGGGGTGGTCCGTCTTACCGTGACCTCTACCCAGAGGAGATACACCAGGCCTCAGGAGAGAAGCCCGGGCCTCCCGGGGTGATGGGTCCGCTGCCGGGAATTATCGGCTCCATACAGGCCTGCGAAGTCATCAAGATGATTACCGGTGCCGGCGATGTCCTCTCCGGCCGCCTCCTCCAGGCTGATTTAATTAATCTGAGAATAGATATTATTTCGCTCTGAATCAGTTGCCCTGTGGGGCTTTTTTACGAAATTAGTTCTCTGATGTGATCAGAAAGTACCATTATGCCCCTGCGGACTAATCGTAAAAAAAATGTTCAGCTTCTGTTGTTGCTGAACTTAATCCCCGCCGTGGGATTGTTTTCACAGGGGCCAGCCGATACGGCATCAATCACGAAAACTGCATCTGAGGCATATGCTATCGCCCGCAGAAATCCGGACACTGCAATTCATATGTCATACAAAGCCATGTCCGACTCCAGAAAGATCAGATTCGCCAGAGGGGAAGCTGATGCATACCTGGCTCTCGGGATGGCTTACCTGGCTAAATATAACCCGGGCAACAGTGCCTGGTACTACAATACCAGAGCCCTCGAACTGTATGATACCCTGAACAATGTGGCAGGGAAAGCCAGGGCATGCTACGGTCTCTCATATGTCTCCAGTTTCAGGGGCGACCTGGAGTCGTCAGAAAAGTACAGTAATCTTGCCCTGCGATATTTCGAAGAAGCAGGTGACCATCGGGGGATCATCAACAGTCTCAACGCCCTGTCTTACCTTGCAAGGCAGAAACAGGACCTTGAAGCTGCAAAAAACTACGTTGAGAGAGCCATCGCCACTGCCGGCAGCGTAAAGGATACCCTTCCGCTGGCTGACGCCACAAACAGCCTGGGGAATATCTACAAGGAAATGGCTCTTTTCAGCCGGTCAATTGACGCCTATTTTAAAGCACTGAGCCTGTGGGAGTCGAAGGGAGACAGTGCAGGAATGTCTGTTGCATACGGCAGTATAGGTCTGGCTTACTTTTATCAGAAGGACTACGATAAGGCTCTTGAATACAGCAATAAGCACCTTAGCCTCTCCGAAAAAAGAGGGGATCTCTGGGAGGTGAGCAAAACCTGCAATACAATCGCACAGATCTATAACTCACAGGGCAGTTTCGACAGTGCCCTCGTATACCAGAGAAAAAGCCTCAACCTTAACAGGATGATGAATTTCCCGACCGGGGAAGCCGGGATATGCCATAATATCGCTTCCACCCAGTTAAATCTCTCCAGGGCTGATTCCGCTTTGTGGTACCTGAAGAGGGCACTGGCTATATCACAGGACTCAGGGCTTCCGGTTCCACCTGAGTATTATATCACCCTGGCTAACATTGAACAGGCTCTCGGAGATTACAGGAAAGCCATTTCGGACGGCCTGAAGGCTTATGGATTGGGAAAGGAAAAAGGAATGCCCATTATTGTCTCTGACGCCTCCCTCCTGCTAAGTGATCTTTACAGGAAAACGGGCAGAAAAGACCTTGCTTACGGTTACCTGAGGGAACACATGGTATTAAGTGATTCAATCAGCAATGACGAGTTCCTGAAACAGGTAACCCGGATGGAAATACAGTATGACTATGACAAGAAACAAGAGGCTGCTGAGTATGCAAGAATGCAGGAAAAACTAATCGCCGACACCAAAATCAGGCAACAAAGGATTCTCCTTTCCGGACTCGCAGTTCTTCTTCTTATCATCGCCCTCCTTTCACTTCTTTACCTGAGACATACCCGACTGAAGACAAAGTATTTACAGATCGATCTTGAGCAGAGACTCCTCAGAGCACAGATGAATCCTCACTTTATCTTCAATTCGCTCTGCGCGGTACAGGACCTGATCATGGCCGGAACACCGCAGAAAGCCAACACCTTTCTGACCAAGATAGCACGGTTGATGCGAAATATCCTTGAAAACTCACGGGAGGAATATATTGCTCTCGGGAAAGAGATTGAGACGCTGAAGCTTTATATGGACGTACAGCAACTGAGATTTGAAAACGGATTCAGCTATGAAATTAAAGTGGATCAATCCGTTGATCCTGAAAATGTTTCCGTGCCTCCGATGCTTGCCCAGCCATGTGTGGAGAACTCGATTGAACACGGCCTGCTTCCCCGTAAGGCAAATGGCCGTATAAATATCAGCTATACCCTAAGCAACGGACTTATAATGCTGGAAGTGGCTGACAACGGCATCGGAAGGTCAAAGGCTGCGGAACAGCAGCCGAGGATGGAGAAACAATCCGTTTCAACAAAGGTGACAGAAAGGCGGCTCGAACACTTCCGGAAAATCCTCAGGGAGAAGAATATAAGTTATAAGATAATCGATCTTTTCGAGGAAGGAAATGCTGCCGGCACAAAGGTTGTCATGATGCTTCCCTGCAAACATTTTTTTACTTAAAGACGGAAATCTATGAAAGTGGTTATTGTTGATGACGAAGCAGCGGTAAGGAACACAATTGCTACCCTCGTGAAGGAAAATTTCCCGGAAATCACAGTAACCGCTGTCGCAGGATCAGTAGGGGAAGGATATGCAGCCATCATGGAAAATCAGCCCGATATTCTTTTTCTTGATGTTGAACTGCCTGACGGGCTCGGCTTTGACCTGCTAAAGAAGGTCGCACCGGTGCGTTTCAGGACAATTTTCATCACAGGCCATCAGGAATATGCACTTGATGCTATAAAAGTCAGTGCACTCGATTATTTACTCAAACCTGTTGATGAGGATGAGCTGAAGACGGCCATCATCAGAGCCCGGGAAATTATCAGTCATGAAGAGGAGCAGCTCAAGATACTTGCCCTCACTGAAAACCTTCAGGAAAGGAAAGTCCTTAAACGGATTATCCTTAAAACGTCCGAAGCACTGCAACTGATATCTGTCAGTGACATCATCAGGGCAGAAGCCGACAGCAACTATACCCGCTTTTATCTCTCGGGTGGAAAACACATCATAGTGTCGCGTACTCTCAAGGATTATGAGGAAATGCTCAGCGGTACAACTTTAATCAGGGTCCATCAGTCACACCTTGTGAATCTGAATTATATAGACAAGTTTTTCAAACATGACGGGGGTTACATCCTCCTGAAAGACGGAACCACTGTTCCCGTATCCCCCGTCCTGAAGCAAAAAGTGCTTAATGCCCTGACAGAACATTTGTACAATTAATCACCCCTGACCTTCAGACTGAGACTTCGCCGGGAGGCGATGCTGAAACCCCGATAATGAAGTGTATCGGGGTCTTCAGACTTAATTCAAATACCCCGGATACTCATCCGGATACCCTCTCTGCTAACCGGCTGTTGACTATGGCTCTGCCGGGAGGTAACTTCCCCTTCAAATCGCAAGGTCATGAAGCAGATACTATTTTTTACTGTTGTTACTGCCGCTTTCTTTCTGCTCCCGCAGGAAGCCAGTCCGCAGAAGGTAAAGGTCAATGTAAAGGAGAAGGTTGTCGAGGAGACTGACAACCGTGCAAACAGGAAGACTGACGAGGTCATTGATGCCGGGTTTGATAAAATCGAAGAGGGGATCGGGAATATCTTCAAGAAAAAGGATAAGAAGGCAAAGGATGACTCTTCCCAAAAGGCAGACGGTAAGGGTGAACCCGATGATTCCGGGAATGCTTCAGGGAGAAACCAAACTGAAGCAAAGGAATCAGGCCAGTCTCAGCTCACTCTTAAGTGGAACAGGTATGATTTCGTTCCCGGGGAGAAGATCATCTTCGAGGATAATCAGGAAGGTGAGGAAAACGGAGAATTCCCGTCCAGGTGGGATCTGGCAGGAGGAGGGAATGTTGAAAACGCTTCCTACGGCGATCAGAATGTGATCCATTTCAGGGAAGCCGGTTCATGCATCATTCCTTTCTTCAAGGAACCGTCCGGGGACAACCTGCCTGATCTCTTTACAGTTGAGTTCGACTGCTGGTTTGAGCCCGAGGAGTACTGTCAGTACTATGTCGACTTCTGGGATCATAAGAACCAGAGTGAAAGCACTATAGATATTGACCCGCTGATTATCAATGCCAATCATGCCGGAATCAATGATGTGGGTGAAGGTTATTATCCGGGATATGAGGAAAAAGGCGAGATCACCGGCGGATACTGGCGCCATGTGGCTATCAGCTTCAACACCAGGGCACTGAAGGTGTATCTTGATGATGCGAGAGTGGTAAATATTCCCAATCTGGGCATTAATCCGGAAGGCCTCACAATATGCTGTGACGCGATGAACACTGTGGGATCACAGGGTAATAACAGGTTCATTAAAAACGTCCGTATAGCCGAAGGGGCAGTCAGGCTTTATGACAAGCTGATGCAGGATGGCAGGATAGTTGCCAGCGGCATCCGCTTTGATGTAAATAAGGCTACTATTAGGCCTGAATCAATGGGTGTTATCAATGAGATTGCAAAGCTGATGAAAGATCATCCTGAAATCAGTTTCTCAGTCGAAGGGCATACTGACAGTGATGGAGATGAGGGTCTCAACCAGGATCTTTCCGAACACAGGGCTAAGGCCGTGGCCGACCAGCTGATAAAGATGGGCATTGACAACTCGCGTCTGACAAGCAAAGGCTGGGGTGAAAGCAAGCCCTCCGGGCCCAATAATACCTCCGAAGGCAAAGCGGCTAACCGCAGGGTCGAATTCGTAAAGATCTGACAGATGCGTATTAATTGCAGGCATATTGCAGCACTGCTGCTTGTCCAGGCTATCTTTTCCGGATCTGTATCATTGGCTTTTGAACCCGGCGGCGATTCTGCTCCGGTAAAGAACGGGTGGCGGAAGTATGATATCAACAATGACGGGCAGTTTGACAGAAGCGATATTGATGGATTTATTGAAAGGGGTGGCCTGAACATAGATTTCGACCTTAACGGGGACGGCAGGAAGGATGTTGAGGATGCACTGGCCCTGTTCCTTGAACTGTCTGTCATGGACCGGAGCTGCGACAGGGTTGTCAATGATGAAGATTTTGAACCGGTTGACTCAGTCTCGGTTCCCGAGGCGCCCGGTATAAGCACGGTACGAAAGATTATCGCAGAGTGCGTGATGCGAGCAATTCCGAACCTCCCTCCTGATATCGAGCAGCAGGCTTTCAGATCAGTGCCTCAGGGGAAGATTCTTTCATTTGATGAGAGGGTTTTCGTGTACCAGCTGGCAGGAATGTCGGGCCTGGCCCAGCAGAATCTTGATGCTGCTTCATGGGGGTATGGCAGGGCATGCCAGACAAATGAAAGGTCTGCCGGATCCATTGGCAGCCTTGCGTTCTGCCTGGCCGTCACAGACAGGGACGATGAAGCCCTCCTGCTGCTTGCATACGCCAGGAGCCTCTTCCGCGAATCAGCTCCCACCGCTACTTCTCTCGGTTGGGTATTCGCCCGCCACGGCCAGAACGAGGAAGCCCTGGAATATTTTCGTGAAGCTGTTTTCTATACCCCCGGAATAGCACAGTATCATATGAACCTGGGCATCATGCTCCTCCGCATGGGCATGAAGAAGGAAGCATATGAAGAGTTCAGGGAGGCATCCGAACTCGATCCGGGCGACGCAAAAAAACTGCTTTTCTGGTATACAACAAAACCGCCTGACGAGCCTCCGAAGAAAAAACAGCTTGATCCTGAAGAATTCAAACAACAGATCGAGATTGAAAGAAAGGAGCTCGAAGAACAGGGATTTAATGAAGAAGAACTGACAACCCCCTGGGAACAGATGTCCCCCTGTGATAAGGCCCGGACAATACCTGAATTGTTGGAGAGAAGATATGACGAACAGATGCAGAACATTGCCCAGAGTTATTCTGATGACCTGGCAAAACGAATTGAGGGTTTAATAAATGGATACTGGCCACAATGGAAAAGCATGCCTGAGGACTGGAACAGGTATATTTCCGGCATACCTGTGGTATCCAGATCCTCCCAGCGCCTTACTTTCAATGCCATGATGGCTGCCGGACACAGAAGAGCATCACTGACCCGTCAGATGGGTTCTGAACTGCTTGGATACAGCTCCTTCTTTATGGAATGCGCCCTGCAGCAGGCAAGGATTGATGCAAATGCGGAGATAAATCGGTGGAGAGATATGCCGGTGACAGCGGAGGGTATGGCAGAATTAAGGGCTGAATCATACCAGGATGCCCTGGAAGAGGCCATCAATTACTGCTACAAATACCAGGTTGACCAGGCATACCGCTGGCTGACAGCCGAAGCCAGTCCATACGGTCTTCCAAATTCGACGATAGTGGCCATTGGTCCGCAGGACTTTTACCTCCTCTTCATGGTTATCCCCCTGGAGTGCTTTAATATAAAAGATTATTGCCCTGACGGTCAAGGAGGAGACACCAGAAAGCCTGAATTCCCTGCTGAACATACCGTCAGCCTGGACCTCTTTATAGTCAGCATTGAATGGAATACAGATAACAATGAGTGGGAATTCAATGTCGGCGCGGGGATTGAAGTCGGAGTTACCTGGAAACCGGAGACAGGCTTCGGATTTCAGATTGGCGCCGGAGTTGACTTTATGGGAATGGAAGAGGCCGTCTATGTCAGAATTGATGAAGGAAAACTAACTGTTGAAACTGAGGAAGGATATGGAATAGGCGCCGGATTCCTGGGCGCCGGAGTTGAGGTGACCACAATCCAGGCTACTGCTGAATTATATTGAAAATGGGCCGGCTGATAAGACCAGGCTAATATCATATGATAACCATAAATACTATACCATGAAGAAAGTACTATCCAACAGAATCATGCTCCCACTGACCCTTCTTTTTATGGTGAGCTGCTTTCACTCGTGCGATTGGTTCACAACCGATCCTGACTATATCGGCTCCTGGCAATACACTGAAAAGGGATATGCCGGAGAGGTTGCCATAAACATAACTCACACCCTGAAGCTTACCGAAGGCACGTTTGAGGAGATAATAATCTACCGACGCGATAACAGCAGTTCGGTTATGTCACTTCTCGGGCTGAAGGGCAATATAACGGTCGATGACAACAAGGTGCTGTTCAGGCTTACAGCAATAGGTGACTGTCTCGAAGACTCCTATGACAAGTGTACAGCTACGCCTGAGTGGTTCCCCAAAGGATCGCCGACCTACAACGCATTCCTTTCACTCGGGATCTCAGAGTCATTCGAAGGCACGTTCGAAGCAGACGAGGAATACCTCTGGCTTGTACGCGATCTGAACAACGACACAGATACAGATGATGACTGGGAAGACATTGAATTCGAAAGAATTTAATCCATGAATACTCTGACTTACTCCAAAAGGATTCAGGTCATGGCGTTACTGATCCTTCTTGTCAACTTCCACGCAAATGCTCAGCGAAGATGTGAAGGATGTGCAAGGCACGGAATGCTTGTAGAGTTCCTGAATCCTCATAACCAGGACTACGAGCAAAGGTTAAAGGAATGGAATGCATGCATGACAGAGCAGCTTGGTGATCGTGAATTCCCGGAAGAAGATTCACTCAATCCTGAACTGAATGATGCCATCGAAAAGTGCCGGGAGCTTGATCCGCCTGATAAATGGTACTGCTACCCTACAATGATGTCAGTTTACATGGGTGAAAGATTTACCAATCCCTGCTTCCATTTTTTGTCCCCGATCTTTTATGCCCCGGAAACAGACAAGCCACCTGAATACATCTTCAAGGGAAGTTACGAGGCAAATCTCACAGGGGGTCGTATTATCGAGTATTTTGAGGATTATAAGAAGCCGGTAATAGCAAAAATGGAACTTCGTCTTTACTATAACGGAAATACCCCTGAACTGATTCAGGAATGGTCATCAGAGAATACTATCAATGATCCCCGGCCACTCTTCAGCAAGCTTAAAACCCCAAAGTCCCTCAATCCGATCTTCGAAGAATTTGAAAAGAGGCCTGTTTCAATTGAAGTTGAAGTCCCGACACAGGAAGAGCTCTGTGAAAAGGGTACAGGAGTAATTGTTCTTTCAGGATTCAAAGACGCAGGGGGTAACGCTTCGAGAGAATTCAACAGGATTGTGGTCAGCATCTACAGGGGAAAAATTCTCAATGGTGCTGATAGCGATTACGGGCCTGATTACAAGGTATTTAATGTAGGGGAAGGTGAGGTCAGGGTCGAGTACCGGCCTCCTGAAGATAAGGATGACGGTTACGAATGGCTGAGAGTTTATAACTCATGCGATATCCTGCCAAAGGAAAAACACCCGTTGTCCGCCACAGCTCCGGATGAACTTATTGTTGATCAGCATTTCCCTATTGTCTGCGGATTCTACCAGGGAAACATTACTGTTTCGAAGAAATGGGATTATACAAAAGATCACGGTAAAAGCTCAACAAGATATGCCGGTTCCCAGACAGTGACATACACTGGAATTTTCAAGCCGATCCCGCAAATGCAGGAAATGGAGGGGCAGCCGGTAAGAATCTTTGGCAAAGGCCAGGCTGAAGGAACCTGGCAGCATGAAGAAAGAAGGTATTGCGAAGGCGACTGTGACTGCCCCGGCATGGTCTATGAGGAGACCGGATCAGGCTCCGTGGATCAGCTCAGTATGGACGGAATCACAATCATTACAAATTCATGGCCTTCAGACGATAAGGTCGTGACTGAACAGCTCAGCCAGTTCGGCATGGTCAACTGGTATGATATATTCACACCCTCAGCTACGGGCAAAACCCTGTCCAGGCAGAGAAGCAAGAACGCAGATGGCCAATGCGAATGGTACAACAGGAATACCGAGACCATTCTGACAGAGTCTCAGGTCAGGTTTAAACTTGAAAACCTTGAGAAACTGAGCGGGAGGGAATCATGGAACTCTTCCGACGAAACAACTGCTGTCAGTATAACAAACCTGACAGAGACTGTATATGATCAGAAACCATTCGATCCGGAAAAAGGGGGAAGTGATTTCACCTATACCATTACATGGAATCTGAGACTTTATTGAAAATGTCAGTTAACTAATTCTCAATGATATGAAAAACATCATTCTTTTTACTGTCTGCATGGTCTGCATGACTGGAATCACGTCCGGGCAAAACCAGGCAAAGGGACCCTTCAGTTTCAAGTCAGGGATTATTGAATACAAGTACTCAGGTGATAAAACCGGGACGGCTGTACACTACATAGATGACTATGGTTTGAAAACCGCAGCATATTCAGAAATTACAAGTGACGGAGAGTTGACAAAAGGCTGGATAGTTTCATACGGTGAGTACCAGTATATGTGGGATCCGGCCAGGCCTGCACAGGGAATGAAGATGAAGAATCCGCTGATGACCGGGATTAAGCAATTGTCTGCTGAAGAGATTGAAGACCTGAACGTGAAAACCTATGAAAAGATGGGAATGAAGAAAACGGGAACTGAAAAATACCTGGGAAGGGAGTGTGACCTGCTTCAGGGCAACATGGGCAAGGTTTTAATCTGGAAGGGGGTGCTGATGCTCCTGGACCTGAAAATGGGTGAGTATGTTTCAAGGCAGGAGGCAACTTCCGTGAAGACTGATATCCCGGTAGATCAGAAATACTTCATTATCCCGAAGAACATTACCTTTCAGGAGATGGCAGGATTCTGAATCAGGCTGGTTAATGGGGTAAATGGAAAACTCAGTTTATCCCCCTGAATATTTTCCCGGTTAGGGCCAGCAACAGCCTGAACGGCAAAGCACAACCGATATAATAAGCCGTCTTGCTGGTCCAGCCGGGGATAATTACACTACTCCCCCGGAACATCCGGGCGATAAGATACCTGGCAGCATCATCCGGCTCCAGGGCATTGAGCTTACCGAGCGGGCCAAGTTTATCTACCCTTTCCCTTACCCTGACGTTGGTTATTATACCTCCGGGCATAGCCACACTGACACTTACACCCTTGCCCCGCAACTCTTGCCTGACAGCCAGTGAAAAATTGTAGATGTAGGACTTTGTTGCTGCGTAGACACTCTTGTGTGGTATCGGAAGAAATCCACCGAAACTGCCGATGTTTAAAATATATGCAGCGCCCCTCCTGCATAGTTCATCCTTAAACGTATTGGTCATGAGAGTGGTGCATCTCATGTTGAGGAAAACGCTCTCCTCGATTGCTGCATCACTGTAATCGCCAATTGCCCCTCCATGGCCGATTCCGACATTGTTGACAAGGATATCGACTTCAATGCCGTTCACCCTTGCATACTGAAGCAGTTCAGCAGGGGCTTCCCTTCGCATCAGATCGGTCTCCAGGAAACTGGCGGATATGCTGTATCTGCCTGCAAGGTTGTCTGTCAGCTCCGGCAGGCCTGTCCCGGGCAGTGCGGCAAGCAGAAGGTTGTGTCCTCTCCGGGCCAGCTCTTCGGCAAGGGCCCTCCCAAGACCCTGGCTCGCACCTGTCACAAGTGCATGGTATTTTACACTGCTGTTCATGTCAGCTTACCGGTTTCCCTGAGCCACCTCATGGTTATCCCGGCTCCCTCTTCAAATGAAGCAGGATTATACCCCAGTTCCTCCTCGGCCTTCCGGCTGCTCAGACTCCAGTGATTGAGGTATTTCTTTACCCATGGCGCAGTAATCATAGGCGGAATGCCCGTAACGGAAGCCTGCCACTCCATAAGCCTGGCCCCGGCCGTCATCAGTCTCACAGGCAGCCTGACCATCCGTCTCCGGCGGCCGGTCAGTTCCGTCAGAATTTCAAAGAAACGGTCAAATGTCAGATTCTCTCCCCCGAGAATATACCTGTGCCCTGCCTTACCCTTCTGCGCCGCCAGGATATGTCCCCTGACAACATCATCCACCAGTACATAATTTCCGACACAGGTACCGTCACCGGGGATGATCCTCCACTTCCCCAACGCATAGAGCCTGATCATTTTTGTAACAGCATTGCTTTCATTTACAGGACCGGGTCCGTAAACCCTGGGGGGATTCACTATGACGCACTCCATCCCGTCCCTGCTGTATGACCTGACCAGTTCTTCAGCTGCAGCCTTGTTTCCCTCGTACTCATTGAAGAATGGAACTGTCCGCGGGAAATCCTCATCTATCGGATCAACACCAGGGGAAGGGCCGATCACTGCAGCTGACGAGGTGAAAACAAACCTCTTCACTCCTGCCCTGGCGGCTGCTTTTAGGACGTTCTCGGTTCCGGTAACATTAACCCTGAAGGGAAGGCTCCTGTCCTTTGACCACGGTTTGGCAAATGCTGCCATGTGAAAAACTGTGTCACACCCCCTTGCCGCAGCCTCAAGGACATGTACGGCGTCAAGGTCTCCTATCACCGGAGTGATCCCGGGTAAACCCGAAAGCTTGCCGAACCGGTCAGGCGACCTGACCAGGCACCTGACTGAATGGCCCCCGGATGAGAGCTCTTCAACCAGTCTGGTGCCAATGAATCCGTTGGAGCCAGTTAGAAAGCAGTTCATGTTAGACACTGTTCAGATATCAAATATACCTGAACAAAGCCTGAAAAAGACACCCCAGGACAACTAATTTTAGAAAAAGCAAAAAGTGACTCCCCTAAAGTTTCACCTTCTGAATGGCTGATGACTTTAAATCAGGATTGCTTTCTGAAACGGCTGTAAGGGTTATTTCAGCCTTTTTGCTGCAACCTGCCAAAGCCTTTACGTGAACAGGCACCTTTACAGCGTTTCCTCCGGCCGGAGCTGCAAGCTCATTGTAAAGCCTCACTTCCCATCCCTCACCTTTTACTTCAGCCTTTAGGCGGGCAATATCGTCGCCTGAAACTGTAAACTCAACAATACCCTCACCGGTCACCTTCTGAAATGATGTTCCTGAAGTGACACTTACAGGTTGCCTGACCACATCCGAATCAAGTGACCTGACTCCTACCGTATAAGAGAGTATCTCCTGCCCATTCCTGTGTATATCAATAATATAGAAATGGAGGCGGTTATGTGTGTCAACATATTCGAACTCGCTTCCGGAGTTGAGGCCGGCATGGAAAAGGGCATCGTTAAGCTGCCGGTAGTCGGCTACAGTCCGCATAACCTTTTCGCCGTTTGGCTTGACATAATCAACCATGTTTATATCCTCCGGGTGGGCATCTATTACCCAGTTGAAGCAGTTAAACTCATTCGGGCCGCCGTTTCTTCCTTCCCGGTCTGTATTCATCGCCAGGAGTACCCCGTTGTCAGGGCAGAAGGAGTCATAACCCATACGCTGTACCACTTCTAGTGAGTAATAGTCGAACCTGGGTTTGCCCGGTGAAAGCGGGTCTGTTGCCGGGTCAGTCACAGGTGTACGGTCATGGGGCTCAGCACCGTCAAGGCGTACCATCATACCGGCATACTCTCCCGGTAACGGTTCAACGGCACGTGCCGTTATCCGGGCAACTACCGGTGCTGAAGCGGCAAGTCCTTCCCTGCTGATAACAATCAGATCATCCTCAGTAATGAACCCGTTTACAAGCCTGTTTCGGATCATCAGTCCTGCAGGCATGCTTGCCCCTGCCACCGGCGGCACAACCCATCTCATGTGAGGGCCTCCGGGGCCGTTGAATGAGCCGCGGTCCATCATGTCCCACGTTCCGGAACCTACACGGCGATATGGCTTAATATAAGGATTGTTGTTGTTGTCACCGATGCGGAAAGCGAAGTGACCGAGCTCATGGGTAATTGTTCCGGAGTTCTCTCCCTGCCTGATTGAAGAGAGCCCCCACATCATCTGTCCGGCCTTCCATGAGGTCCACTCAACATAACGGGTCGGTACCCACCGCGGCATTTCCGGATTGGGATTGCCCCATTCAGCCGGAATCTCATCCCTGCTGTTGAACTTCATCTCCCCGAACTCCTGCCATACACCTGTCTCATCATAACCTGCATAAACCCTCAGTATTGCATCATAGTTCTTCTTCAGGTCGCCCTGATCGGCTTTCCAGAGAGAGTCGATGTCACGTTCCATACGGTATCGGGCTGTGCTTCCGTCGGGTGTTGACTGGTTCTGACGGTGTTCATTAAGACCGTACGCCCATAACGGCCTTGGCATCCGGTAAGGGCCGAAGGCTTCCAGTTTTGTAATCCCAAACCTGCCCCTCGACTGCTCCATCCAGTAACCGTTAATTGTCTGCCCGTGATTGACAGCTGAAGGCTTAAGCCAGAAATCAGCATAGAATTGCGGTATCTCTTCGCGGCTGACCGGATCAATCTGCGGATTGCCAAACGGGTCTGATCCCTTCGGAAGGGTCATTACAAACGGCTGGTCAGAAAAATCGACAGCCACGAGGGCCATGCGAAATTCACGCTGGGGTTTAAGGGCCGGATCAGCCCAGTTCTTTCCCGGAATAGCCCGGTAGTCATCCCAGGTCATGTCATCCTGATCCTGAACCACCTGGGGATCAACAGGCTTATAGACAGCTCCCTTCTCATTCCCGGCCTGTCCGAATGCAACCAGTACTGCAGCAAGCAGCACAATCAACGCAAAGACTAAACTAACTTTTTTCATCAGCTTCAGTTTGTGTCATTAACCTTTATTTCTCCTCACTGTAAAGACCTTCTCTTGACAGAATATGATCAAGGCTGGCAAGCCCGTAAACAATGGCAGCAGTAACCACGGATGTATGCTCCTGGTATTCCACGATGCTCTTGTCATAGGTATCGCGCTCAGTATGCCATATCTCCCCGTAATTGAAGTTGTATCCCTTAACGTCTGGCTCGTCAAAACGAAGTGTCGGCACACCGTTCATTGCAAAATAGGCATGGTCAGAACCGCCGGCAGATGCAGGACGAGGCCTTGCCGGATCAGTCCTTTTCTTAAGGGTGAAGGGCAGGTCGGGGTTGATGCGGCTCAACGGCTTGCATATCTTTTCAAAATCATCATACATCGCTTCGGGGACTGTTATTCCCATGGCAGGGGTTGGCCCTCCGTCGCGGTTAAAGTAATTTGAGATCTTCGGAAGCTTGTCCCTGTTGGTCTCAACCCAGTGCTTTGATCCCAGGAGGCCAAACTCTTCGCCAGCCCACAGGCAGGCTAGTATTGTACGGTCAGGCTTGCCACCTGCTGCCATAATCAGGCGGGCAGCTTCCATTGTCGGACTGAGCCCTGATCCGTCATCAACACCTCCGGTTGCCACATCAAAGGCATCAAGGTGTCCTCCCATCATCACATACTCATCAGGGTATTTTTTACCTTTTATGACCCCGATAACACTGTAGTATTTGACGGGACCCGGCTTGAAATGGTTCCTTATATCAAATTCGAGGAGGAAATACTGCCTCTCTTTTGCCATCTCGGCAATTACTTCATACTGGTCCTCATCGAGTTTTATATCACATACGGTGGGGAGGTTGTCAAACGTAAGCCTGTCAAGATTCTTTCTGTCATAGAGAGCCCTTATAGGTACCTCTGATGACTGGATCACCCCCAGAATGCCGGCTTCACACATTTCACGGTAAAACAGAGCCGGCTCCTCCTTAAGGGGAATTGTTTCTTTTGGAGGGTTGGCCCTGTTCATCATATTCTCACGCATGATATCCCTGTTGATCCTGGCTACAGAATCATTATAGGCTATGATCCGGGCCCTGGCGCTGTCGGCGCTGGGCGACCAGTCGACAGGCCACCCGTTGTTCTTTCCGCCGATAAGTACCCATGCACCTCTGAGGGCCCCCTTCATCCTGTCAAATTCCTCCCTGTTCTTTGGTTCAGCGAGTACATGCCCGCGCTGGACACCCTTTGTACCGGCAGTATATGAAGGAGTGGCAAAATGCAAAATCATCCCGTTGTCTGAAAGCATCCTTCCGAACCACGGACCGCGGTTGAACCCTACCGGCACTGTCCCGGCTTCGTCCATGATCACCTCCATGCCCCAGCTTCTGAACTGTGATGCGCACCATTCGGCTGCATTCTCATAGGCATCGGAGCCCACAAGCCTGCCGCCGAAACGGTTTGACACAACATCGAGATGATGCATTGTACGGTTGTCGGTCTGACCAAGCTCAATAATGCGGTCAACGACCTTGTTCTGCTGGGCCTGAAGGCCCGAAACAAGGATAACCAGCAACAGCGGTAACACGATTTTTTTCATGTGATTGATTTTTGGTTGCGCCAAGCTATGAATTATGGGCTGAATACTGCGAAGCCGGGAGCTGTTATTTGGCAGGGCAATAGTTAAAAAAAGTTATTTGAGACGGCCGCCAGTGGCCGGGTAGTGAAGAAAGAGAGATTCATCCGGCCTGAGGATCACGGCGGGCGTCATCCTGCCAGGACTCCCGCGAATCATGCTGACCCAGCCTGTCTGAGCCTTTCGGCCATAATAATAACCCCCTCTCCTGCGCCCTTCCGGATATATTCAACCTTGTGGCTCGTATAGACACTGACAGGTTCCGGGTCAATAAGGAAAAAGAGAATCTGTGACGGCACATAATGGATAAGCCCTGCTGCAGGATATACATTGAGCGAGGTTCCGATGACAGCAAACAGATCTGCCTCTGCGGCGAGGTCGGCAGCAGTCTCCATAGCCGGTACGGCTTCACCGAACCAGACGATATTCGGACGGAGTGGTGAACCGTCGGGAGCCCTCTCACCGGCAAGGATCTCACGGTATCCGATATCGGTGATCAAACCCGGATTTTTGCTGCTGCGCGCCTGCGTGAGCAGGCCGTGCAGATGGAGTACCTTCGTGCTGCCGGCACGTTCATGCAGGTCATCAACGTTCTGGGTGATGATCTGAACGTCAAAATCCTTCTCCAGGGCTGACAGTTCTTTATGGCCTATATTTGGCACGGCATTTTCGAGCTGCCTCCGGCGCCCGTTGTAAAACCTCTGTACAAGCTCCGGGTTCCGGTACCAGCCTTCTATCGAGGCCACCTCCTCCACCCTGTATTCTTCCCACAGACCTCCGCTGCCGCGGAATGTTTTTATGCCGCTCTCAGCGCTCATGCCTGCGCCTGTAAGTATCACGAGTTTTTTCATGTTATGAAATTAAGAAAAAGGAGAATAACAAAAGATGTCCGACAGCAGGTGTAAAAAGATGTGCGATGACATTCCCGGAACAGTGGCCCGGAAGAACTGCTCAGAGTCTGCCTGCCATTCCCGGGGATTTTCGTAAATTGTATCAGGTACCATGAGGATACTGAGTTTCATATTGGCAGCACTGCTGCTTCCCGCTGCACCCCAGGAGAATGCCCGTTACACCAGGGAGCGTGCCCGCATGGTTCAGGCACAGATCGTGGCGCGGGGAATCAGTGACCCGGGCACACTCAGAGCCATGGGGCGGGTGCCCCGTCACCTCTTCGTGCCGGCTTCCCAGGCTTCCGATGCATACAGTGACAGGCCTCTTCCTATCGGCTACAGCCAGACAATATCACAGCCTTTTATAGTGGCTTACATGACCGAACTGGCAAAACCGGCAAAGGGGAAAAAGGCCCTTGAGGTAGGAACGGGATCAGGATACCAGGCTGCCATCCTTGCAGAAATAATTGACTCTGTTTATACTGTTGAGATTATTCCGGAACTCGCCAGGGAAGCCACCGCACGCCTTAAAATGCTGGGCTATGATAATATTGTGACAAGGTACGGCGACGGCTACAGGGGATGGCCAGAAAAAGCACCTTTTGATATAATTCTTGTTACTGCAGCGGCAGACCATATCCCCGAACCCCTTAAGGAACAGCTTGCCGACGGCGGCCGCCTGGTGATGCCGGTGGGTAACCCTTCAACTGTCCAGCAGCTCATCGTGCTTACAAAAAGAAAAGGAAAGATCACCGAACAGCACCTCGAACCGGTGAGGTTTGTTCCGCTGAAAAGATTAAAATAGCTATTTTTACACTGTCCGCCCGGTGATTGGTGCGGGAAAACGAATCATAATTGTTAAACACCTTTATTAAATGGTCTGGGCAGTCATTGCAGCGGTAGCCATCCTGCTGTTCATAGCATTACTGATATTCAATTCACTTATCCGCAAAAAAAATGATGTGGAAAATGCGTTCGCATCAATAGACGTCATGCTCAGGAAGAGGTATGACCTCATCCCCAAAATAGTTGAGACTGTAAAGGCTTACATGAATTATGAGAGGGAACTCCTCACAGAGATAACCGGGCTGAGGGTAAAAGCTCTTTCAGAGGGCCTTTCTGCGGAAGAGAGGGTTGCCGTTGAAAACACACTGGGCAGAAGACTGACTGACCTGCTTGTTGCCGTTGAGAACTACCCTGAGCTGAAAGCATCGGCTAATTTCCTCCATCTTCAGGGGACACTCAATGAGGCGGAGGAACAGCTGGCAGCCTCACGCCGGGCGTTTAATGCAGCTGTGACTGTATACAACAACAGCATAGAAGTCTTTCCCTCAAGCCTCATCGCATCGATGATGAGCTACAGTAGGAGAACCCTATTCGAACTCCCCGCAGAAATCAGGCAGGAAGTCAGCGCAAAACCTCCCGTGAACCTGGCATAACCGGTCCCGAACAGTAAATATGAACAGTTACAGCAATTTCAGGGCGTTCTACGAAAAGGAACTGCGAGCCGATCTAGAGGAAATTGACAGGGAAAGGAGGAAGGTAAGAAGACAGGTGCTGACAATACTGGCATTTGCCATACCTGCCCTGGTTCTGGAGATTGTCTTAATCCCGGGAGACACATCTTTTCCAAAGGCATTGCCCGTTATTCTCACATCTCTTACTGCGATGATCCTGCTGGGCATCTACGGAAGAAGCTTCCGCAGCGAATACAAGACCAGGATCATTTCGCGGGTAGCCGCATTTGCAGATGAGGGACTGACATACTCCCCTGACGGCGTCATACCGAAGGAAGAATTCGTCCGAAGCAGGATTTTCCTCCACTCCTGTGACCAGTACGCAGGTGAGGATCATTTCAAGGGAAAAATAGGCAAAACGGATATAGAGTTTTCAGAGGTTACCGCCAAATACCTCTCCAATACAGGACCCGGATCCAAACAGAGAGAAGATTATTATGTCTACTTCAGGGGACTGTTCATTATGGCAGATTTCAACAAGAACTTCAAGACCCATACTGTGGTACTGCCTGACAGAGCCGAAAAGCTGCTGGGCAGGTTCGGACAGTCACTGCAGTCAGTCTCCGGCGGCAGAGGGGAGCTCATCAGGCTCGAAGATCCGAGGTTTGAGAAGGAGTTCTGTGTCTACGGTGAGGACCAGGTTGAAGCCAGGTATATACTCACCCCTTCGCTCATGGAGCGGATACTGGCATTCAAAAACAAGTGGAACAAGGATGTATATCTCTCATTCCTTGATTCCAGGGTCTGCATTGCCATAAGCATGTACAAAAATCTGTTCGAACTCCGGCCCTTCAAACCGGCGGCCGACTATGCCTTCCTGGAAGAGAGCCTGAGATTCCTGACCCTGCTGATCGAGGTCGTTGATGACCTTAATCTCAATACCCGTATCTGGACCAGGGATTAGCCACAAACCATCTGCCGGCTTATTTACTTAATATACCCTTGTACATTAATCTCTTTATTTATTTATACATTTAACATATTTTAACAATTAACATCCAATTCCCTGTCATTAAATTGATTAAAGGCTATTTATTGGATCTGTTTGACACTTATTGTCCATTTTATTTTTCTTTTTCTTGAACATTAATTTATCCATGATGTTCTATGTTCAAATTTCAATAACCAGTTAAAACCGAACATCATGAAAAAGCAGACACTTATTTACGGAATGATCGCCCTGATGGGGATCTTTATACTTACAGGTTGTGAGAAGTCAGAAGACGATATGAAGCAGGCAGCAGATATGACCATAGCTGAATATGCAAGCTCAGACGCAAACTTCTCGATACTTGTTCAGGCTCTTGCAAAAGCTGACCTTGTAAATGTTCTCAACGGCACCGGTAACTTTACTGTTTTCGCTCCCACAAACGACGCATTCACCGCTCTGTTCAATGAGCTCGGAATCAGCGGAATCGACGCCCTCTCCAGGGAAACGCTCACCCCAATTCTCCTTTACCATGTTCTTGGAACAGAGGCAAAATCATCAATGATAAGCTCCGGATACTACAGTACCTTAAGCCCTGCCCAGGGATCAACCCTCAGCCTGAAAGTTGACGTATCATCAGGTGTAAAGCTGAACAAGACCGCCAATGTAACAACAGCTGATGTTGATGTAAAGAACGGAGTGATCCATGTGATTGACAAAGTCCTGCTTCCTCCGTCAGTTGTTGACCAGGCTCTGAACAATGACTCATTCAGCATTCTCGTACAGGCAGTTGTCAAGGCTAACCTGGTGGATGTTCTGAATGGCACAGGTCCATTCACAATCTTCGCCCCCACGAATGCAGCATTCCAGGCTCTGTTCACAACCCTCGGAATATCAGGTATTGCAGACCTCTCCGCTGAGCAGCTTGTTCCGATACTCACCTATCACGTTGTAAGCGGTAACGTTCTCTCAACCCAGCTGCAGGCAGGAAATGTCGAGACACTCAACGGCTCAATCAGCGTAGCCCTCACCCCGGTACCCACAATCAACGGAAACTCGAAGATTATTGCAACCGACGTGCAGGCATCAAATGGGGTTATCCACGTGATTGACCAGGTTCTTCTGCCGTAAGGCATCAACATATGATCCGTGAAAAGAGGCGACGCTCACACCGGGCGTCGCTTTTTTTTAAGCCTTTTATGGCACACTGCTGACAAAGAACTATATTTAACATCGGAATAATCCATATAATGGACCATTACTCTATAAGCGACCTGGAAAAGCTGACCGGCATCATGGCCGGCACCATCAGGATCTGGGAAAGGCGCTACCGCATTATAAAACCCCACCGTACCGATACCAACCGGAGATGGTACGACAATGACGACCTAAAGCGTATTCTCAACATATCAATCCTTTACCGCAAGGGGATCAAAATTTCAAAAATTGCCACTTTCAGCGGCCCGGAAATCGAAGAAAAGGTTAAGCTTCTGACAAGGGAAGCCCCTGACACAGAAACACAGATTGATTCACTGATAGTGGCAATGTCTGATCTCGACGAGGAAAGGATAAACGATATCCTCATGCGGTCAGTCATCAACAGGGGATTTGAACCAACCTTCACCACCATTGTCTTCCCCTTCCTGAGAAGGGTTGGCATCATGTGGCATACCGGGTCTGTGGATATAGGCGCTGAACATTTCGTCTCCAATATCTTCAGAAAAAGACTGATATCCGCCATTGATACCCTCACACCTCCGGTGAACCCCGACGCGAAAAAATTCCTCCTTTACCTTCCGGAGAATGAGCTCCATGAAATGGGCCTGCTGTTTTATAAATATGTAATCCGGAAGAGAGGACACAACGTTCTGTACCTGGGACAATCGACTCCGTTCAACGGGCTGGGGGATGTTGCCGACCGCTGGCATCCTGATTTCCTGGTTACAGGGGCACTCACAGGCCTCCCCTTCGGCAAGCCCGAGGATTACCTCAGGCTGATCGGCACAGCCTTCAGGGATAAGAAAATACTTGTATCAGGAATCCTCACCCGGTATGCAGAAAAGGTGTCGCTTGAAAATGTTATTCCGTTCGAATCTCTTGCAGACCTGAAAAAATATCTCTGATATTAATCCGATGAAGATCATCCTGTACACTGTCAGTATGCTTCTCCTTGCAGCATCAGTGTCTTGCAGGGAGAAAGGCAATCATGACCTTACAAATTGGCCGGCTGAGGCTGATCCGCAGAGGGTGGGATTGCTGCTTGCTGAAAAATACCTGGCCACCCCGCACAAAAACAGCGGCGACGTTAAATCAGAAGAACCCCCGTCGCAGATAGTGTATTCGGAGGTCTGCACCTGGCTTGGAAGTATATGGTATGCAGAAGCAACCGGCAACAGGGAGCTCGTGGTGAAACTCCGGGAGCGGTTTGAACCGCTGTTTGACACTCAGAGTGACCTTCTTCCGCCGCCAAATCATGTTGACAACAACGTGTTCGGCTCCGTCCCTCTTGAATTTTACCTTATCAGCGGCGACAGGAGGTATCTTGACATGGGACTTTACTATGCAGACTCACAGTGGGCCCTGCCTGACAGTGCCGGACAGGAAGAAAAGGCTTACGCTGACCGCGGTTACACTTGGCAGACACGGATATGGATTGACGACATGTTCATGATCACCGCCGTTCAGTCGCAGGCATACAGAGCTACAGGTGACTTAAAATATATTGACCGCGCAGCGAAGGAGATGATCCTCTACCTCGATACAATCCAGCTTGAAAACGGCCTGTTCTACCATGCCCCCTATGCTCACTTCTCCTGGGGCCGTGGCAACGGTTGGATGGCAGCAGGGATGAGCGAGATACTGAGGGCAATGCCGGAGAATCACCCTGACAGGCCCCGCATAATGGAGGGTTACAGGAAGATGATGGCGGCACTGCTCCTTAACCAGGCTGATGACGGGATGTGGAGACAGGTTGTTGATGATGACGAATTCTGGAAGGAGACATCATCGACTGCCATGTTTACCTATGCAATGATCACCGGTGTCAGGAACGGCTGGCTCGACGGAAGGACCTACGGCGCCGCGGCAGGAAAGGCCTGGCTCTCACTGGTAAAATATATTGACCCTGAAGGTAATGTGACAGACGTTTGTGAAGGAACCGGCACCAGCACTGACCGTGCCCATTATATGAACCGGAAACGTAACACAGGCGACTTCCACGGTCAGGCTCCGGTACTCTGGTGTACGGCGGCCCTGCTGAGGTAACACTGTCTCATTTTATGTTCTGCGGCAATTTTGAAACAATTGCCCCACTTACCCCGTATTAAATGACAAGCGAATAGCAACTGAATCAATAACAATTTGATACTGAGGATATTCGCAAGTTTAATTATAATTGGGGAATCTACTAAAACAATTAATTATGAGATTTTTTAACCGTTTTCTGTCTTTGACAGGAGTTCTGATCATTGTACTCCTTACGGACGTCACTGTATGTGCTATGGGACAACCTTTGCCCAAAATCTTCATGGTCGACCGGCTTGTGGCCGAAACCGCTCAAAACATCGGCAATAAAAATGCATCCGATGAAGTCTTTATCCTGCCGGACACCGGAAATCCGCTCTCAATCATTTCAGGCAAACTGAAGGAAAAGAACTGGTCTGAGGTTCATCTGTTCATGCTGACCAAGCCCGGTTCAATGATTTTCGACGAGCTGACTATTCTAGCAGACAATGTGGAAGAATCCGGCGCCCATTTCAGGGAGTGGGGGAAACTTCTCCCTCCCGGGGCAAAGATAATCATACATTCCGATTCCCTGAATTCAACCCCGGAAGGCGTCAGCCTGGTTGAAAAAATCGCTGAGATGACCGGCGCAACCGTGCTGGTACAGAACTAAACCGTGAAAGATACAACAATGAAACATATATATCTCATCGTACTGCTGTCATGCTTTACACTGCTGACGGCTAAAGCCCAGGTAACAGAAACAACATATCCTGGCACAATCGTTTACGAAGGCTATTATGATGACGGATCGTGGGGACCGTTCAACATCGGATTCACATTCAGATTCTACGGTAATAATTATACCCAGTTTCATGTCTCCTCAAACGGACTTGTACTGTTCGGTTCCGGTTCGGGAGACTATACAGAAGATCCCATTCCCAGTACAAATACCCCTAACAATATCATTTCAGCCTTCTGGGATGACATTGTAATTGATCCCTCGGGCAAGATCCTGTATACCACTATAGGTGCCTCTCCGAACAGGAAGTGCATAATCCAGTGGACCAACATGGGATTCTTTGCGAGTCCGGTACTTATGGGGACCTTTGCTGTCATTCTCTATGAAGGGAGCAACAATATCCAGATCCAGTACCGGAGTATCATTGACAATACCTCGGCAAGGGCACACGGCCAGTCTGCAACCATCGGGCTTGAGAACTCCGGGGGCACAGCAGGAATCCAGTATGCCTACCATAACTCCTCAGCCATTGAGTCAGAACAGGCAATACTCTTCACCCCCTCCGGGACAACCTACACGGTTAATTCTTCGGCAATTTATGACGGTGTCTACCTTACCAAGAACATGAGCCTGCCTGAACCGGGTATCCCCGTTCTTGTCAGTCCTGCATATGATGCCGTTGTTGGATCAACCCAGACTTTTGAATGGACTGAAGCTTCCAATGCCAGTTCATATACTCTTAAGGTTTCATCCAATTCGGATATAAGCAACTCCGCCAACTACAATGCCGGTACGGCAACATCATATGAGATATCAGGCCTGGCTACCGACGCAACTTACTACTGGGCAGTTTTTGCCTCAAACTCCACCGGAACAACCTGGTCTGAGATATACCGTTTTGCCACGAGTGAAAATCCGCCTCTTTCAGCTGTGCCGCAGACTGTTTATGTGGAACAGAACGAACAAAGGCCCGTCAGGCTTCAGTACAACGGCGGGGATGCCAGTGCCAAGACAGCAGTTATCACAACTCTGCCTGCCACAGGGTCTCTTTACCAGTATAATGGAGGACTGCCCGGAGCGCCAATCACTTCTGTGCCTGCCACAGTTACGGACAGCCAGATGAACCTTGTTTATGTTGCCGATGGTGCAACGGGCAACGGAGCCGGCAATTTCAATTTCATAATCCGTGACAACACGGGAGACTCTTCACCGGCAACTATAACAGTAAACGTCAATCCCCCGGGAATCCCGAATTTTCTCCTTGCCGCCAGGGCCGGCAACATCGAGATCCAGTTTGATAAGCCAATGGCTGATCCCACCGGAAAGGAAAGTCAGTTCACGGTCAAGGTTAACGGCGTTTCGGTCCCCGTCTCCTCGGTCAGTTTAAAGGATGGCGATCCTTACTCGATAATCGTGAACCTTGCCACCCCTCTTACCGGAAGCGAGAGCGTTCTGATCTCTTATACCCAGGGTGATGTGACTTCAGAAGCCGGAGGTCTTCTCCCTTCGTTTGTTGATCAGCCGGTAAACTTCCTGATACAGACTATAACCTTTGCGGCCCTGCCGGCAATGAGCTATGGTGACCCTGCTATATCCATGTCCGCATCTGCTTCCAGCGGAGCACCGGTCACCTTCACCAGCTCCAACACATCGGTTGCAACCGTAAACGGCACCTCACTCACCGCAAACTCACCGGGTACTGCCGATATAACGGCATACCAAAGCGGCAACGGAACTTATGCTCCGGCAAGGTATATAAGAACCTTGACTGTTGAAAAAGCCAGCCAGGCAATAACTTTCCCGGCCCTCCCGGGGAAAATCTTCGGTGACCCTGATTTCAATCCTGGCGCCACGGCATCATCCGGACTTCAGGTTACATATAGCAGCAATAACACAGATGTGGCAACCATAATATCGGGAAGCATCCACATTACCGGTACAGGCACTGCAGTTATAACGGCATCACAACCCGGCAACAGCTTCTACAATGCTGCACCGGATGTCACTGCCATCCTTACAGTCAACAAGGCCGACCAGTCAGTAACCTTTAATCCGCTGCCCTTAAAAGTTATCGGAGATCCGGATTTCAACCCGGGTGCCACAGCATCATCAGGCCTGACAGTCACCTACTCGAGCAGCAACAGTGATGTTGCCATGGTTGTGGCCGGCCAGATACATATTGTTGCTGCCGGAACGTCAGTAATAACTGCATCACAGGGAGGCAACACCAACTATAATGCTGCTCCCGATGTTCAGCAGACTCTCACAGTATCCAAAAGCACCCAGACTATCACCTTCCCGGCTCTTGATGCTGTAACATACGGTGATCCGGATTTTGATGCAGGTGCAACAGCCAGCTCCGGACTCACTGTAACATATACATCTGGCAACACCGATGTGGCCACTGTTGAAGGTGGCCTTATCCGTATCAACGGGGCCGGTACCGCCGTCATTACCGCATCACAGTCCGGTGATGAAAACTACGATGCTGCTGCAACTGTTCAGCAGACACTGACTGTCAACAAAGCTCCGCAGACTATCACATTCGGTTCTCTGCCAGCATATATTTACGGAGACCCTGATTTCAGCCTCACTGCCACCGCCTCTTCAGGACTGGAGGTAACCTTCACCGGTGACAATGACGCTGTGGCATCACTGGAAGGAAACACTGTCCATATAACCGGAGCCGGATCAGCTGTAATTACGGCAAGACAGCCCGGAAATGAAAATTACCTTGCAGCACCTGAAATCAACCAAACACTGGTGGTCAGCAGGGCGCCACAGTCCATTACATTCCCGGAACTGCCTGCCGCCATCTTCGGAGACCCGGAGATCAGTCCGGAAGCAGTTGCCTCCTCAGGGTTGCCGGTTGCATACACCAGCAGTAACAGCTCGGTCGCTGTGATTTCGGGAGGACTTATACAAATAGCCGGGGCAGGCACAGCAGTCATCACCGCTTCGCAGGCCGGGAATGCAGATTATGAGCCGGCTCAGTCAATGACACGCACACTGGTAGTCGGAAAGGCTGACCAGTCAATAACCTTCCCTGTACTGGCAGAAGTGACATACGGTGATCCGGCTGTTTCTCCGGAGGCTACGGCTTCATCGGGGCTTCCGGTTATCTATTCAAGCAGTGATCTCTCCGTTGCCTCTGTTTCAGGCAATATGATTGTTGTCAATTCCGCCGGTACCGTGACAATCACCGCCAGCCAGCCCGGAAATGACAACTACAATGCTGCAGCCGAACAGGTACAGGTACTCACGGTCAACAGGGCCAGCCAGATCATTACCTTCAATGAACTTCCCGTTTCGGCTTACGGCGATCCCGTTTTCGGCCTAAATGCAACATCCACCTCAGGTCTGCAGGTAACCTATACAAGCAGCAATGAGGGTGTGGCAACTGTTGACGGTACTTCTGTACAGATAACAGGCGCAGGATCAGCAGTCATTACTGCATCACAGCCCGGAAATGAAAATTACCTGCCTGCCACAGAGGTCGCACGCACCCTTGTGGTGGAAAAGGCATCACAGACAATTGCATTTGAACCGATTGAGGTACATACCTATGGTGATCCGGACTTCGATCCCATGGCCTCAGCCACATCTGGTCTGAGTGTCATATATGTCAGCAGCAACACCGAAGTGGCCATTATAGAGGGAGGACTGATCAGGATAATTGGTGCCGGATCAGCTGAGATTACTGCCTCACAGCCAGGTAACGACAACTACAATGCAGCCCCGGATGCAGTGCAGGTATTGACGGTGGAGAAAGCCGAACAGTCAGTCTCCTTCCCTGAAATAGACCCTGTTGTCTACGGTGCAGCACAATTTATTCCGGAAGCCGTGGCATCTTCAGGGCTCCAGGTAACCTTTACAAGTGACAATACTGCAGTTGCAGAGATTATCAACGGCCTTCTGACAGTCAGAGGTGCCGGCACGGCAGTAATCACCGCAAGCCAGGAAGGTAACAACAATTACAATCCTGCCGGAGATGTAATGGTTACACTTATTGTCGGCAAGGCACAGCTGACAGTGGCTGCCGATGACAAAACCAGGGCTTACCTTGAACAGAATCCCGTTCTCACATTCACCTGCCAGGGATTTGTAAACAGTGACGATGTCTCTGTACTCGACGCTGCACCTCTTATTTCCACTGAAGCAACGTCAGCATCACCTGTAGGAACCTATCCGATTGTCCTTACCGGCGGTGAGGATGACAACTATGAACTTATCCTTGAAAACGGCGAACTGACCGTGACCAGGATTTCGCAGACTGTCACATTCACTTCATGGCCTGATGAGCTCCTTGTGACCAAAACAGGAGAACTGGTTGCAACTGCATCGTCAGGGCTGCCCGTACTCTTTGAAAGTACCGATGAAGGCCTGGCAACAGTCTCAGGTTCAACAATAACCGGAGTGAGCAGGGGAACTGTGACCGTAAGGGCTTATCAGCCGGGTGACAATAATTACGATGCCGCAGAGGCAACCGTCACCGTTGAGATCATTTCATCCCACAGCAATATCATGAACCTGTTCACCCCGAACAATGACGGTTACAATGACCACTGGGAAATCACCGGACTGGAATCATTCGGGACCCATGACATAAGGGTATTCAACCGCTGGGGAAAGCTTGTCTTCTCCTCAACCAGTTATGAAAATGACTGGGATGGTACCAGTGACGGCGTTGCACTGCCATCAGCAGCATACTATTATGTAATCAAAACGGAGAATGCCGGAACAATCACGGGTACCGTAAACATTGTCAGATAATTCAGAATAGCAGCAAAATGAAAAAGATATTGATAACAGCTCTCGTTCTCATTCCGGGTCTGCTGATGGCACAGCAGATGCCTGTCTCCGAGAACTACTTCATGGACAAGTATTCACTCTCTTCATCCTATGCCGGCCACTTCAATCCCGGAAATTTCTTCACCGCCTTCAGGACAGACTGGACCGGAATTGAAGGAGGGCCGAAGACAATCCGGGCTTCCTACAGTGACATGCTGATGACAAATGCAGCCTATGGCGGTAAGATCATCTTTGATAAAGCCGGCATATTCAACCAGCTTTACATAATGGGAACCTACAGCTACAGCCTGAAGGTAACCGGTGACCACAGGGTGCTGCTCGCACTTTCGGCCGGGCTTTATCACAACAGGTTGAATTTTTCCGAGTATTATAATGATCCGAACTATGACCTTGATCCGGTACTGACGAACGGAGATGTTTCATCAAAGCTGAAGCTGATGACCGATTTTTCAGCACTCTACCTGTTCAAGGGGTTCGAGGCCGGTGTAATGTTCGCCAATATCAGTTTCGGTGAAGCAAAATATGATGAGGTTGATGTGACCTATAAGCCTCTGGCGAACTTTCAGGCCCACGCCACTTACCTTTACAGGTTCAATGAAAGGTGGTCCGCCAACCCGATTGCTTACATCAGGGGAGGCAGGTATATCAAAAGCCAGTTCGGGCTGGCAACCAGGGTCAGCTACCAGGACAGGATCTGGGGAAGTCTCTCATTCCGTGACCCGGGTATCTGGGGTGTTGGATTCGGCGCAGAAATTACAAAATCAATCCAGATTTCGTACAGTTTTAATTTCGCATCATCAATAACACTTGATGTCTTCAACACTCACGAAATTGGTCTGGGCCTCAACATAAGGAAACTTATGGCTAAAGGAGAATAAGCTGATTCTCAGTTACAATGAAACCGCCCTCCGGTCATGCCGGCAGGGCGGTTTTTTTATTACCAGACCTACAGGTAAAATCTCCAGGAGAATCGTCCGGATTGTACATAGACCTCTGATCCGGGAATATCTGCCTCAATTGATATTCCCGCAGGGTCAGGCAGAATTGCCGCAGATCATTTTCTCCGGCCAGAATTATTAACTTTATCCGGATTTAGAATCATGGAAAAACTTAACCTCTTTTTTGACCGGATAAAGGATCTCTCCTTCTGGCAGAGGCTCTTCCACTGGAGAATTGTCCGCAACCTCAGCTTTGACGCCTATGAAGAGTTCAGGACTCTGGCCCGGGAGGCCGAAGCAGTCAGGGAGACCACCGGCAGGCTGCAGAACCGTGTCACGGAGCTGTCGGCACGCAATGAAAGCCTTTCGCAGAGGGTGCACGAAATGGAGATGCAGTCAGCCCGCAAGGATGCAAACATCGAAGAGCTGAACGGCCGCCTGCGGGAACACTCGGCAGGCATACAGGAACTCACCAAGAAAGTGGCAGGCTTTGAAGCCACCAGGGAGGAAAACGTTAAAAACTATAACGAGAACATCGCACGGCTCAACCAGACCAAGGACAGCCTGGAGGCTGAACGGCGCAGGCTGAATGAAGAGAAACTGCAGGAAGCGGCTGACAGGCTGGAGGCAATGAAAAGGCAATGGTCAGAACATGAGACCGATGTTAAGAATACTGTCATACGCATCTGCGACTTAAACCATGTTAACTACATAGAAAAGGTCCCGTTCAGGGGTAACCCTGACAATACTATCGAGATCAGCGGTGAGTACATAATCTTTGACGCCAAGAGCCCTGCAAACGATGACCTGTCGAACTTCCCCACCTACATTAAAACGCAGGCCGAAAACCTTAAGAAATATGCCAGCCAGGATAATGTAAAGAAATCAATGTTCCTGGTTGTGCCGACAAATACGATTGACAGGATCAAACAGCTGACTTACAGGCTCGGTGATTATGATGTATTTGTCATCACGAAGGATGCCCTCGAACCGGTGATCCTCTCACTGAAAAAAATCGAGGAATATGACCTGGCAGATAAGCTCAGCCCGGAGGACCGCGACAGCATCTGCCGCATTATTGGAAAGTTTGCACACACGGTAAAGCGGCGCATCCAGGTTGACCAGTTCTTTTCCGATGAATTCATCGACATTGTTCTCAAGAGCCAGAAGGATCTTCCGGAAGACATTAAAAAGCAGGTGATTGAGTTCGAAAAATCAGAAAAACTGAATCCTCCCACTGAAAAGCGCGCAAAGATCATTTCAATAGACGAGCTTCAGAAAAAAAGCGAAGAGATTGAGGCTGAGGCACAGTCGAAGAAACTTTCCCCTCCTGTTTCTGATGATGAAAAATGATGACGTGATGCGGCTTGAAAAGGATTTCCTGGGAGAAAAGGAACTGGATGAGAGTGCTCTCTATGGCATTCATTCACTGAGAGCGATGGAAAACTTTCCGGCAGAAGGCCGCTTCCATTATGAGTGGTACAGGGCAATGGCCGTGACCAAGCAGGCCTGTTATAATTCGGCAGCTTCATTTTATTCAGAGGCTGCAAAACAGCATGACCTCGCCCGGATGAATATACGGGTTATACCTGCCGGGAAGCTTGACGCCCTGTCGGCTGCTGCGGAAGAATGTGCAGCAGGTAAACACTTTGAGCACTTCATCGTGCCTGCCGTTTCAGGAGGAGCCGGCACCAGTATAAACATGAACATCAATGAGATCATCGCCAACCGTGCCCTGCAGATTCTGGGCAGGCACCCGGGCGACTATGATTTCATTGACCCGATTGAGGATGCAAATATCTTCCAGTCGACCAATGATGTTGTTCCCACCGCACTCCGGGTAGCTGCCATGCATCTCCTGAGGGAGATGGAGAATTCAATCAACGGGCTTAGAAAACGGATTGAGGAGCTTGAACAGAAACACAGGAACACGCTCCGCGTTGCGTACACTCAGATGCAGGAGGCAGTACCTTCCACCTTCGGACGGCTTTTCTCAGGCTACAGTGATGCCCTGTCGCGTGACTGGTGGAGAGTTTCGAAATGCCTTGAGCGTATCAAGGTGGTCAACCTCGGCGGCTCGGCAGTGGGTACCTCTATTACAGTCCCTAAATTCTATGTGGCCGATGTGGTTCCGGGACTCCGTCAGCTGACCGGCCTTCCCCTGACGCGGGGTGAAAACCTGTCTGATGCAACCTCCAATCTTGATCCGCTGGTGGAGGTGCACGGCATAATCAAATCCCACGCCGTCACCCTGGAGAAGATGGCCGGTGATCTGCGCATGCTGGCCTCTGATCTGCACGGCAGCAGGTCCCTTTCAATCCCGGCGAGACAGGCCGGAAGCTCAATTATGCCCGGGAAGGTCAACCCGGTCATAGCGGAGTTCGTGATCAGCTGTTCTCACCGTGTTTACAGCAATGACCAGCTTGTTTCTTCACTCGCTGCCCAGGGATGCCTTGACCTGAATGCATACCTCCCGGTAATAGGTCATGCCCTGCTTGAAAGCCTGAAAACCCTTATCGCGGCAGACCGCACAATGGAAGAGAACATGCTTGCAGGGATTGAGATTGAAACCGGTGACGCTGAAGGTCATGTGCTTGCCAGCCCGGCAATTGCCACTGCACTGCTTCCCTATATCGGGTATAAAAAAGCTGCCACAATGGCCAGGCTCATGAAAGAAGAGCAGCTGACAATTTTCGGCGCCAATGAAAAACTTAAATACCTGGATCCTCAAAAACTCAGCGAGATACTTAAACCGGAGAACCTGGTCCAGGAAGGGTACCGCCTGAAGGATATTGAAGAGTAACTGAAAATGACAGCAAAGGGAAGGGACACCAAACCCCATGTGGGAATATTCGGCAGAAGGAATGTGGGTAAAAGCTCACTCATTAATGCCCTTGTGGGACAGGACATAGCCATTGTCTCTGATATTGCAGGTACAACAACTGACCCTGTGAAGAAGAGCATCGAGGTGCATGGGCTCGGACCCCTTATCTTCATTGACACGGCCGGCATTGACGATACCGGAGACCTTGGCACGCTTCGCATAAAAAAGTCTATGGCTGCGCTGAAGCTGATTGACGTGGCCATCCTTGTCCTCTCGGATAACAGGTTCGGGGATCATGAAGCCATACTCACCGGAGAATTCCGCAAGCTTGAAATTCCGTTCATAATTGTGCATAACAAGAGTGATCTCACTCCGGTCACAGGTGAATTGCGTGAAATGGTCATGGCCGCTACCGGCAGGGAGGTTGCAGAATACTCTGCACTGCATCCGGAAAAATATAATCCTTCACTCCTCCGGATGATCAGGGAGGCCATGCCTGACAATGCCCTTAAGAGCCATGGCCTGATAGGCGACCTCGTGAAGCCGGGAGACTTAGTCCTGCTGATCACCCCTATCGACATCGAAGCTCCCGAGGGAAGGCTCATCCTGCCACAGGTACAGGTCATCCGTGATATTCTTGACAACGACTGCACCGCAATCGTACTCAAGGAGAGGGAGGTTGACGCCTTTCTCAGCCGCACAGGCATCAGGCCTGCCCTGGCTATAACAGACAGCCAGGTCTTCCTGAAGGCTGATGCATCCGTCCCGCGAGACATTCCCCTGACAAGCTTCAGTATCATCCTGGCCCGTCAGAAGGGCGACTTTGAGGAGTACCTTCGCGGCACGCCGAAAATCGGGGAACTGAAGGACGGCGACCGGGTGCTGCTCCTTGAGTCATGCACGCACAACGTTTCATGTGATGACATCGGAAGGGTCAAGATTCCAAGGTGGCTTACCAATTTCACCGGGAAGAAACTTGAATTTGACATTGTGGCCGGTCTCGACGGTCTTCCCCGTCCGGTTGAAGATTACGTGCTGGTAATTCAGTGCGGCGGTTGCATGGTGACGCACCGACAGCTGCTTAACAGGCTCCGGGAGCCGAAGAAACACAACATCCCCATCACCAATTATGGCATGGCTATAGCTTATGTTCATGGCATATTCAACCGCGCCACCGAACCATTTACGGGCAGAAAGGACAATGCCGGAGACCTGTTGTGATCCCCGGCATTTAATCATCGTGTAATAATATTCAGATTCCTGATCAGAATGCTGCAACGAAGCCTGCGCTCAGCTTTCCGTAGGGATTGCCGCTGAAGATACGGGTGTACTCTGTTACCAGCCTTACGTTACGCCTCAGGAGATAACCTGCATGAATTGTTCCCGACTGGTAGTCAAGCTGATCAAGGTCGGAGTCAACCCAGTTGACGAGACCTGCAAAATACCACTTGCTCATATCACCCTTTGGTGCATAAATGAGCTCCGCAAACCCACCCTGTGTTTTCACGTCAGTCAGATGCACCTCGCCATCAGCCTCAAACACATCAGAGTCAGTTCTCCACAGGTACTGCACGTTCAGCATCAGTTTTCCGTCAATATCCACAGCCAGGTCAGGGCCATACATTTTCATCTCACTTACATACGGATCCGGGGCATTGTCGCTTATGACCTCCTTTCCTGTGTATCCGAAAAAGCCCAGGGACACATTTTTCCCGACAGCCTGGTTTATCCTCAGCATAAAGTTCTTGTACTTGTCCTTGTCAAAAAGGTATCCTTCACCTGCAGCACCGAGTCCGCATCCGTTCACAATCTCACCTACTATTGTCGTACCGGTGGAAAATCCCTTGTCAAACATGATACCCCTGTCATATTTCAGGTTAACCGAAGAATTGGAAGGTTTGACACCGTATATCTGGTATGGCTCGAGGGTGAGTCTCAGCTCTCCCTTGAAAAGAGGATCCGATGTCTGGAACTGGCCTATGAACAGGTTTATGCCTGAATTCAGCACATCTGAATACATCAGGAAGGCATCCTCCAGCCCGGCAATTTCACCACGTTCATTCATCAGGAAATAAAAGTAGTATGACAGCTTGTCTGAAAGCTCACCGCCTGAGAGGATCTTTACCACAAAAGGTGACCCGAAATCAACTGTCCCGGCATCATTGAAGTTTAAGGTGGCAAAACCGTCGATCCTGATTGCAAGCGGAAGCTCCCTGAAGAGCGAAAGCCTGTCGTCACCGGTCTGAATGAAATAGCGGGGCGATTCATAATCGGTCATCCTGAATCCGGCACCGGCATACTCATCTCCGAATGGCTTAAGCATCGGAGCTGCAGGAGAGTGGCACACCTGGCAACTGATCTGATACTTGCGGGCAAAGGCGGGTATTGCCGATGCCTGCTCGGCTGGAAGCAGCATAATAATTGACACGGCAATTATGGCTGCCCTGACTATGAAAGAAGTTTTCATATAGATTTCTTTAAGGTTTGGTTATCAGGGAAGAATCTCAACTTTTGTCGAATGCTCATTGACCATTATGATCTCTGACTCGTCAGACGGCACTTTCAGAAAGTCAGCCACCGGCTTTACCAGAAGCTGGTAGTTGAGCACGGCTCTTACCTTCATTTCACCCGGAGCTGCATCAAAGGGCACCTTGAAGGTGAATTTTTCCACCTTGGTCTCCCTCGGGCCGATTCGGTAATCCACCCCCTGGGAGAAGGTGTTCCACTGCATTATTGTCATATTCCCCTGCTCATCAAAGTAGGGCATCCGGAATATCCTGTTCCCGTACGGAATGCCGTCACGCTGTACCCCCTTGAAATCAGTCAGCCTCAAAGGTATGGCCATATCCTGGTAGGCAAGGTAATCGCCGGAGATCGTATATTCTTCGCCTTCAAAACCTTTTTTGTCTACGTTCAGATGGTATGTTTTACCCTTCGCGTCAGTGGCCTCAACATTAAGCCAGGCAATGCGGTCTTCCACTGATCCGGTGGGAAACTTGTGTCCCGTCTTCTGGTTGAACAGTGCAACTTTAAATACAATGTTTTCTCCCGGTTCGGCCAGCCGCACATCCGGTTCAATGCGAAGCTCAATCGTCCCCCGTACCTTTCCGGGATCATGTGCCCCGTGGAACAGGTGCAGGCGTGCATCCTCCCGTTCCTTGCCCATCAGGGCCAGGATGTATGGACCCTTTGGCATATGGCAGTCCTGGCACCGCACACCCTCTTTTGCATACGGTCCCTCCTTCCACTCAAGCTGGGTGCTTTTTACCCAGATGCCGTAAGGATTCTTCTCATTGTGGCAGTTTCCGCAAAACTCGGTAGTACGGAAGAAGTCGTTCTGAACGATATTGTGGGCGGGTGACTGTATCTCCGGCTCCCTCCCGCTGTACTTCGTCCGCCCGGGTTCTATGTAGTAGCTGAAATTGAATGGCGGATCAGACTGTGCCCTCTGCGTCAGGTGGCACACCTCGCAGGAGACCGACTCGTTGGCCATGCTCTTTTCGGAGGGCCGGGGCGGCGGGAAGACGCCCACCATGTAACCCATCGGGGTGTGGCAGCCGTTGCAGCCGTCAACAGGGTCCTTCAGGGCCGGATTTACCTCCGCGTGAGGAACGGCAAGCTCAAAGTATTCGATCTCATCCCAGTGATGCGTGTAGGCCTGCGACATCATTGCCTGCGACCACTGTTCATAGATTCCCGGATGGCAGGAGCGGCACTTGAGGGCCGGCTCGAAATCCTTGTACTGGTACTTCCCCTTCAGATCTTCCTGCGGTAGTGACCTGATAATCGTAAAGGCAGCCAGGGTAAGGAGAAGTGCTGCCGGAATAATTACCTGCAGCAGGAAAGAGGTTATTCTGCTTTTCATAGGTTTAGGAATTAGACCCTAAAAATTAGTAAAAAAATAAACACGAAGAACTGTCTTGTGAAAAAAATCACATGAAAAAGAGGCCCCCAAACATTCGTCACATGGCAGATTCATTTCTTTTTATATATTTGGTGCTGTATATCTGCATCATGGCACACAGCTGGACACTGGAATACAAGATCAAGATCAACCGCTCAGGGTTGTATTGAATGCCTGATGCCGGGCGATGTACAACAAAGTCATCGTCCGTCTGACCCTTTTTACACTTTCCAGTAACCATCAATCCTTAAAATATTAAAATACTATATCCATGGATACATTAATCATTACCGGTTCAGGACTTACAGTCAATGATGTTGTAAATGTCGCACGCCACGGGCAGAAAGTTGAACTTCACCCCGATGCCCGCAAGAGGATTCTCGAATGCCGTGCCATGCTCGAAAAGAAGATCGTGGCCCACGAGATCATGTACGGTGTAAACACCGGCATCGGAGAGTTTTCGGAGATTGTGCTCAACGATGACCAGATCAAGGATTTTCAGAAATATCTCGTTTATAACCATGCCGCGGGCATCGGGGAGCCGGCTTCTGCCGAGATAGTCCGCGGTGCCATGCTCGGGCGTATCAATGTCCACGCCCACGGCAATTCAGGCTGCCGCCTGGAGATTACCGAGACACTGGTTGAGATGCTCAACAAGGGAGTTACTCCCTTTGCCTGCCAGAAAGGTTCGGTAGGTGCCTGCGGCGACCTGGCACCCATGTCGCAGATAGCTCTTCTCCTGATGGGCGAGGGCAAAGCATACTACCAGGGTGAGCTTCTTGCAGGCTCCGAGGCAATGAAGAGAGCCGGCATTACCGTACCCGGACTCCAGGCACGCGACGGGCTGGCAGCCATAAACGGATCAAACATGCTCACCGCAATGAGCGCCATCTGGCTGGTGGATGCCAACAACTGGCTCAAGCAGGCTGAGATAGCCGCTGCTATGTCGCTCGAGGCACTCAAGGCAAACATGAAACCCTATGCACCACTGCTTCACGAGGCACGCGGATTCAAGGGTGCCATCCGCAGCGCCAACGCCATCAACAAATGCGTTTCAGGAGGCGACCTGAAGGAGGGCCGTGTCAAATCAAAGGTACAGGATGCCTATTCAATGAGGTCAACACCGCAGGTCATCGGCGCAGCTCATGATATGCTCGCTTATGCCCGCAGCCAGGTGGAGATTGAACTGAACGGCGTTGGTGACAACCCGATATTCTTCCCGGAGAAGAACCTGCAGATGTCAGGCGCCAACTTCCAGGGATCGCCTGTGGCAGTCCCGATGGATATGGCCGGAGCGTGCATAACAATGGTTTCAGTAATGTCGGAACGGAGGATGAACCGCCTCAACAACCCGGCTCTCAGCGTGGGACTGCCCGACTTCCTGACAAAGGGAGCCGGCATGTTCTCAGGGCTGATGCTCAGCCAGTATACTGCTGACATGCTCATCGTTGAACAGCGTATCCTTTCAATGCCGGCATCAATACAATCAATACCGGCTGCAGCAGACCAGGAAGACTTTGTATCTATGGGCATGAATACAGCAATCAAGAACAACCAGATTCTTGACAACGCCTATGGCATCCTCGGGATTGAATTCATGGCAGCAGCACAGGCTCTTGATTTCAGGAAGAGCGAGTACAGCTTCGGCACCGGCGTTCAGACAGCCAAGGATGTAATCCGCAAACATGTGGAGTTCCTCGACATTGACCGTCCGCTGTACCCTGATCACACCGCAATGAAGGAGCTCGTGAAAACCTGCGAGATCCTCCATGAGGTGGAGAAGGTTGTCGGAAGCCTGGAGTAACTGGTCGGCAGTTTGAGACGCTGACGAAGGCGAAGTCCCGTATCCGCCGTTTGGCGGATCGGGAAGGCGGATCAATCCCACATCCGCCGGCTGGCGGATCGGGAAGGCAGTTTGGTGCAATATTTGTTTATTATCCGGGTTGTATACTGTTGGAGAATCAAACACAACCTGTCATGAAGAAGTACCTTATTCTGCCACTCCTTGCCGCGGCTATGGCATCATGCGCCACACAGGAACTCTATCTCAATGTCACCCAGCCCGCACCGGTGACCATAGCACCGGAGATAAAAACAGTCGGGATCATTGACCGCTCAAATCCTACTGACCAGACCAGGTCACTTGACAACCTCGACAAGCTGCTGTCGCTGGAGGGGGCTGACCTTGACTCAATCGGCACCCTCGAGGCAATAAAGGGAGTCACCGAAGAGCTTGCTGCAAATGACAGATTCAACGAGGTGAAACTGCTCAGCGGGATGGAATTCAGGACAAGCGGCCTAGGCGGAATGCCGGCACCGCTGACATGGGAGCAGGTTGAGAAGGTCTGTACCGAAAGCGGCACACAGGCTCTCTTCGCCCTCGAGATGTATGACACTGACACAAGGATAAACTACTCCACTGCCCCGACAAAGGTCAAGACCGTCCTTGGAGAAATCCCCGCACTGATCCATAAAGCATCTATGGAAACCCTGGTGAAGACCGGGTGGCGGATATATTCTCCGTCAGACCGCGCCATACTTGATGAATACATCGTTGCCGAATCAGTTGTCTTCGGAGGCCAGGGCATAAACCCGGTGGCAGCAGTGGCCGGCATGGTAAACCGCAAACAGGCTGTAAAAGAAGTAAGCCGCAAGGCAGGAAACATTTACGCGATCCGCCTGATCCCCTACAGGCTCAGGGTGACACGTGACTACTTCGTCAAGGGCACTGACAACTTCAAGATCGCTAAAAGGCGGGCCCAGCTTGGGAAGTGGGATGATGCTGCTGAACTGTGGCAACTGGAGACCACCAACCCGAAGATGAAGATAGCAGGCAGGGCACATTACAACATGGCCATTATCAGCGAGATAAACGGCGACCTTGATGCAGCGGTATCATGGGCGCAGAAGTCGTATTCCGACTACAGGAACAAGCTTGGCCTCCGCTATGTAAGGATCCTCGAAAACCGGAAATACAACCAGGAGGTACTGGAATACCAGGAACAGAGATAATGACAAAAACCTGCCGGGCAGTATAACCCGGCAGGTTTTTTATTATTTCTACCTTTACGGGACAATCATTAAAAGATATGACCCGGTTTCTTATTGCCATAATCCTGCTCAGAATGTCAACAGTTATGTGCTCAGGTCAGGATACAGACCTGCTGAAGTATGTCAATCCGTTCATTGGCACCGATAAAATGGGGCATACCTACCCGGGCGCCACAGTGCCTTTCGGGATAGTCCAGCTCTCACCTGATACCGATACGCTGCCGTATGAAGTCAGCGGAGCCTATAACCGGGATGTATATAAATACTGTGCCGGTTACCAGTACGCTGATCAGACAATTGTCGGCTTCTCCCACACTCATTTCAGCGGAACGGGGCACTCTGACCTCGGTGATATTCTTCTTATGCCCACCACCGGGCCTCTTCAGCTAAACCCGGGTACTGCCAATGCACCTGAGAAAGGGTACCGCTCACGCTTCTCGCATGAAAACGAGAAAGCCTCTCCCGGGTACTATTCGGTATTGCTGGAAGATCATGATATCACCGCAGAACTGACTGCCACTACCCGCACCGGTGTGCACCGCTACACCTTCAACAGTGGAGGTGATGCACATATTATTCTTGACATGGTCCACGGAATCTATAATGACGCGGGTAAGAATGTCTGGACATTCATCCGGGTGGAAAATGACACACTTGTCACCGGATTCAGGCAGACCAGCGGATGGGCACGCACAAGAACACTCTGCTTTGCTATTGCCTTCTCCAAGCCGATAGAATCATACGGTTTCAGGGACGACTCACCTGCAAGGGTATACCGTGGATTCTGGCGACGCTTTGACCAGGCTACGAACTTCCCCGAGGCGGCCGGGCGGAATATCAGGGGACATTTTGATTTCGCCACAGAACCGGGAGAACAGATAACTGTCAGGGTGGCCATCTCACCGGTCAGTACCGCAGGAGCGGTAGCCAACCTGCTTGCCGAGGCACCGCTGGCAGATTTTGACGGTGTAAAGCAGCAGGCAGAGAGAATGTGGCTGTCCGAGCTTGAAAAGGTCAGGGTAAGAATGATGAACGAAGACCATATGACCAGTTTCTATACATCGCTCTACCACACATTCCTTTCTCCCACCGTGTATACGGATGCAGACGGGAGCTACAGGGGACTTGACCAGAACATCCACCAGGCGAAGGGTTTTACCAATTATACAACCTTCTCCCTGTGGGATACATACCGGGCCCTGCATCCGCTCTTTACAGTCATTCAGCAGCGCCGGACATCGGACATGATAAACTCCATGCTGGCCCACTACGACCAAAGCGTACATCATATGCTTCCGGTCTGGTCACACCATGCCAATGAAAACTGGTGCATGATAGGGTACCATGCCGTACCGGTGATTGCCGATGCAATCGTAAAGGGAATAGACGGATTTGACAGGACCAGGGCAGTTGAGGCATGCCTTACAACCGCACACAACGGATGGTATGACGGCCTTGACGACTATATGAAGCTTGGATATGTACCAGATGAACGAACAGGTTCGTCTGTGTCGGTGACACTTGAGTATGCCTATGACGACTGGAGCATTGCACAGGCCTTGAAAAAACTGCAGGATGAAAAACAGCCGGCAGCATCTGGTGACCTTTACAATGAATTCCTCAATCGGTCACGCAACTATCAGAATGTCTGGGATCCGTCAACAGGCTTCATGCGTCCCCGTAAGAGGGACGGCAGCTTCAGGGAAAATTTTGATGTGCTGAGCACCCACGGGCAGGGCTTCATCGAGGGAAATGCATGGAACTACAGTCTCTATGTGCCGCAGGATCCGGCTGAGCTGATAAGGCTGCACGGCGGCAGGAAGAGATTCACGGAACACCTCGACTCGCTGTTTACAATGTACCTTCCCGACAGCTTCTTCGCGGAGACGGAAGATATTACCCGAGAGGGAATAATCGGCAATTACGTTCACGGCAACGAACCTTCTCATCATGTGCCATACCTGTACAACCATGCCGGTGCCCCGAAGAAAACCCAATACTGGGTCCGCCACATAATGGACACCAAATACCTGCCTGCCCCTGACGGTCTGAGCGGGAACGACGACTGCGGGCAGATGAGCGCATGGTACGTATTCAGCGCCCTGGGTTTTTACCCTGTGGCACCGGGGTCAGACAGGTATGACCTGGGAAGTCCCCTGGTAAAAGAGGCAACAATAACCCTTGAGAACGGGAAAACATTTACGGTGACCTCATTGAACCAGGGCCCGGAAAATATCTTCGTTAAGAAAACCGAACTCAACGGTACAAGGCTCGATCGCCTGTGGATCACCCACGACGAGATAATGCAGGGAGGCCGCCTCGTGTTTTACATGGGCAGGTAGAGCATCCATCCTCCAATGCCTGCAATAATCCCATTCAGGGAAGGTCATGCGTGAATGGCACCTCCCGGGGTTGTTCGAAACTATGGCTTAGGGCATCGGCTCCCTACCTCTTCAGCAACGGCTTGATCCAGTCAGCCGGCAGCCCGCCAAAGCGCGATTCACCGTCGCCGCTCTCAACGGCAAGCTCCAGTTCCTTCACTCCTGTCAGGGTTACCTCAAAGCTTACAGGGGCATCATCAGCACCCAGCGGAGCACTCCTCCACAGTTCCTTTCCGTCGCCCCTGACAACATAGACCACAGTCTGGCCCGGCCTTGCCCTCCTGATATTGTCATCAACCGCCACTGAAGCTGACAGCCCGGTGAACACTCCTCCGAGATCATATTTCCTGGTTCCGCCGCCTGACATGCCGAAGCTGTAAGGGTAACGCTTGCCATCAACAATGACCGGCCATGAGAACCAGGACCTGGACCCGGTGTAATTCAGATCTGAGAGAGAAACCTCACCGGGAAGCAGGTCAGCAAGGGTGAAGGTGACATCATATTTTCTCGTGTCGCCGGGATTGCGCTGGTTGACAGTTCCGTCGTCCCATACCGTGCGGACATCAACGGTATACTCCTTCTGCGGATCGAGGTTATTGATCATATAGAATGAGTTCGGAGTATATCCGAGAAGTTTCCCGTCAAGGTACACCTGGTATCCGACATTAAGATAGTACTGTGATCTCCAGGTGACTTTTACCCCGTTGAGACCTGCCGGCTCCACGCTGATCCCTTCAGGCTGCCTGACTGTATAGCTGTATGCATAGTCAGGCTCGAACGTGACGTTCCAGGAGATGTCACCCGTGACAGGTGCGGTGAATGAAACCCCGGCCCACCCCTGGTGCGAGGTTACTGTTACATCGAGTCTCTTCTTTCCGGCAACGGCAGTTGCACTCTTTACACTGTAATATTTTCCCCTTGGATAGGCAAAATGGAGGGTATACTCATTCCCTGCGGGAAGAGTACTGACACCGCTGATTGCAGTTCCCTGCTCATCCGACTTCAGCTCCCTGAGGTCTATCCATCCCTGGGTGATATGCCTGCTGGTGCTCACCAGCTGAATTTTTCCGTTATCGGGAACAAGGGTCACCACACGCACACTGGCGGGCATGATCTCAATCGCTGATCCTGCTTCCCATGCTCCCATGTATTCACTGTTCCAGTAATCAAAAACATGAACCGGGACATCTGTTTCTATGCCCAGCTCCTTCCAGTTCAGATTGAGAGTGACCGGTTTTGAGGCATCAAAGTTGAAGAGCCCGGTAACATCATACTGACGGCCGAGATGGTTGACCTTCAGATCCCATATCCGCTTGCGTGAACCTGCCGGGAAAAGGTCCAGAGGCCTTATATCAACTGCCGGGTAAACCTTCTTCATCATATCAACCCTTTCAGCGGAGAGGTCGGTAAGCCTGTCGGACGACATGAGCGCCTGACCCGTCAGACCCTGCAGTGTGGCCCATACCCTGGCCTGTTCAACGGTGAGCGGCTGGCGGAGCAGCATCACGTCAGGATCAGTATACCATACTATATTATGCTGCCAGTAACTTTCAAGCGTCGGGTCAAGTGCAGTGAAGAACCCGTCCCATCCCAGTACCACATCGCCGCCGGTGCGTGAGCCGTCCATTATACCGGCACCCTCTATAGGCAGGCCCCAGCAACCGAGGAGGTAACTCTCGTCCCCTATCGCATCCCGTACAATATCGAGGGTGACCCTGTACAGGGAATCGGCAGCACCGCCCGGCACTGCCATTAACTGAGAATGCTTTCCATACTCGTCAACGACAATCGGCTGACCGTCTATCTTGAAGTATTCATAGCCCCAGCCACGCATCGTGGCAAACAGGTCATGGAAGTACTTCTTCCCTGCCTCCGATGTAGGATCAAGCAGCCAGTCGCCTTCCCAGGTTTTTGAGGGCGAGGTGCCGTCAGGTTTCAGGATGAAGACACCAGGGTTGTTTTTCACTACCTCGGCATTCGACTGGCCGTGAGGAGCAATCCATATACCAGGTACCAGCCCCTTCGATTTTATATATGAGGCCAGGTCAGCCATCCCGCCGGAGAAGTTCGGATCAAACCCGGTCCAGTCGCGCGAGCCTTTTCTTCCTGAAGCGGACAGCGCCTGCCATCCGTCGTCAATCTGCACAAATTTTGCACCGTACGGCTTCAGGTTGGCAGCGATCCAGTCGGCGTTCAGCCGCACTTCCCTGTCGGTTATATGCTGATAGTAATAGTACCATGTGCAGAGGCCTGAAGGAGGAAGAGGAAAGATATCCTTCGGTATCGGTTTGTAGAATTTGACCCCGAGGGTGTCACGGTAATAGTTTTTGATGACCGTGCCGTCAATAAGTGTCACCTGGTCCTTTATCGGGTCAAATGAGCCCTGTGCGAGAGGGGTGTTCACCTCCCCGAGGGTCATGACGAACAGGTCACTGTTGGCGCCGTCCTTTATTCTTGCAGGGATTACCCTGGGCCATTCGGTCACCGGGCCGGCCCACACATCACCCTGATACGCGGGTTTAATCTGACCCTTTTTCTGTGCGGAGACAGTTACAGGCATCAGCAATCCAACCAGCAAAGCAACACCCAATACCTTAAATGAAATCTTTCTCATGATCGTTAAATGTATTTTTTACACTTTAAAACTTATGGTAAATGTACATCTTTCCGTGAAAAAAGGTACTGCGGATATTACAGAACACATTTTTAATACCCGCAGTGATGGGGCAAGTGTCTAAATAAGGGGCAAAAAGCGGGGTGATTCAGGAATGCGAAGGTTTCAAAAGAAGAGAGGCTGTCCCCTTTGCCATGAGACAGCCTCCTTATAATCAATTGCTTTGTTTACCTGTTCCGGAATGCTTCCGCACCACGGTCAAGCCATTCAATATATGCCTGGATGTTGAAATCGGTGCCCCTGGTCCCGATCAGCGGTTTGCCGTCAGGATCAACAATGGCGTAAAGAGGAAGGGTGTTTGTATTGAACATTGAAATCTCAATATCCTCGTTCTTTTTGCCGATTGTTTTCTTCTCCTTTCCGTCGACCTTTGAAACGAATATCTCATTTTCAGGCAGCTTTGTGCGGTCATCCACATAGAGCGCCACCAGCACGAAGTTGTCCCTCAGTCTCTGCTGCACACCCGGGTCTGACCAGACCCGTGCATCCATCTCCTTGCAGTTGGCGCAGGCATGACCCTTGAAGTCGATCAGCACCGGCTTGCCCAGTTTCCTGGCGCATGCCAGTCCCTGCTCAAGGTCGAAGTAACCCTGCAGGCCATATTCAAAATGGAGGAAATCTGCATATTTCGGTTCCTCGCAGAGGGCTGAACCGGCATCGGTGAATGTACCCGGTGCAAAGGCTCCCGGCACTGCAATTCCCGGTGCAGCCGCAGGCCTGTTTTCGCTGATTGCCTTCAGCAGGTTGAATCCCGAGGTCTCCCTGGGAGGCAGGAGAGCAGATATTCGCGTCAGCGGTGCCCCGAAAAGTCCCGGTACAAGGTAAAGGGCAAATGTGAATGATGCGATGATGAGCACCAGCCTGAAGAGTCCAATATGGGGCACGTCACTGTCATGTGAGAACTTGATTTTGCCCATCAGGTAGATGCCCAGCAGGACGAACAGAACGATCCAGATAGCCAGGTAGATGTCTCTTGAAAGTATGCCAAGGTTATAAACAGTGTCAACAGTTGAGGCAAACTTGAGGCTGAAGGCAAGCATTATAAACCCGAGAACCACTTTTACTGAGTTTAGCCACCCTCCTGACTTTGGCATCTTCTGCATCCACGAAGGGAAGAGCGCAAAGAGTGTGAACGGCAGTGCAAATGCAAGACCGAAGCCGAACATGCCTATTGTGGGACGAAGTACATCACCCGAGGCTGCCTCAACAAGCAATGCTCCGACGATGGGACCGGTGCAGGAGAATGATACAAGGACCGTTGTCAGTCCGAGGAAGAATGCGGCCAGTGCTCCTCCCCTGTCAACTTTCGAGTCTGATGTGCTCACCCATTTTGACGGAAGCACTATCTCGAAAGCGCCGAAGAATGAAGCAGCAAATACCAGGAACAAACTGAAGAACAGCAGGTTCGGGATCCAGTGCGTGCTGAGAGTGTTAGCAAAACCGGCGCCGGCACTGGTAAGGGATACAATAATGCCGAGGGATGAATAGAGAAGTATGATAGAAAGCCCGAAGATAAGTGCCTTGCCAATGGCAGAGCCCTTATTTCCGGTCCCCTGTGAGAAGAATGCCACTGTCATCGGAATCATCGGGAACACGCACGGAGTGAGTATCCCGGCGAAGCCGGCAAGCATCGACAGCAGGAAGAACTTCAGGAATCCCTTCTTCGGCTGATCATCCGGAGAAGAAGTTAGCGATCCTGTTGTGCCCGCCTTATCAGCCGTGCCAGAACCTTCTTCGCCACCTATGCCAACTGAAAACTCAACATCACGCGGAGGGAGGCACTGGGTGTCATCACACGACATGAAGGTCACAAAGCCACTGACTGTGACCGGCAGTTCATTAACGGTAATCTTCTGCCTGAACTCCGTGGTACCGCTGTGCATGCCGATATCCATGCCGAAGCTGTTGTCAAACTTTACCACTGGTGGGTTTACAGCTACGGGTTTGCCATCAAGAGTATAGCCTGTCGGCGTCTCAAAGGTGAAGCTGGTTGCAATGGGCCCTCCTTCCGGCAGGTCCATAGCATAGAGATGCCATTTGTCCTCAATGGCGGCCGTCATGACAATATCATAACTCTTTTCCGCCGTTTTTTCGCTTCTGAAGCTCCAGGTCACCGGTTCGAGGACCTGTGCACCGGCAAACCGGGTGAATATCAGCAGCAACGCTGCAACCGTCAGTAATCTTCTGCTTCCCATGTCATTTTTTTACAGGCCACAAAAATAACGAAAAATGTATATATCAGATACTTGACATCGCATTTAAGTTAGCCTAACTTTGATATTAACAACCGGTGCTATAAAAAGTTAGATCATGAATAAGAGGGTCGTCCGCTTCCCCGAAAAGGGTCTTGATGCCGATTCAATGCTTTCAGAGCTCCGGGCTCACAGGAAGGGTGACGCCTCCTGGCGCGAAGGGAGGATGTTCGGGTATATCTATCATGCCGGGAACAGGGAGGTGAAAGCCATTGAACAGGCTTACCACCTGTTCTGGAATGAAAATGCACTCAACCCGTCCCTGTTTTCATCCCTGAGACAGCTGGAAAACGAAACTGTAGCCATGGTGGCAGACCTGCTTCATGCCGGTGAGGATTATGCCGGCAACCTCACAACCGGCGGATCTGAAAGTATAATCATGGCCGTGAAGGCCGGGCGAGACTGGGCGAGGAAACACCGTCCCGACATAAAGGAACCTGAAATGATTGCACCGGTAACAACACACCCGGCTTTCCCGAAAGCGGCAGACTTCACCGGTGTCAGAGTCCTTTATGCACCCCTGGCCCCGGATAAAAGGGTTGATGTCGATGAAATGGAGAAACTGATCGGAAAGAATACGGTAATGCTTACAGCCTCTGCCCCGTGCTTCCCATACGGAGTCATCGATCCTGTGGAGGAGATCGCTGAGATGGCGCTGAGGCATAACCTGCTGTTCCATGTCGACAGCTGCCTGGGAGGGCTGTTCCTTCCCTTCATCGAAAAACTCGGCTCTGAGATTCCCCTGTTCGACTTCCGCGTCAGGGGAGTAACCTCAATCTCGGCTGACATGCACAAGTACGGCTACTCAGCCAAGGGAGCCTCGGTAATCCTGTACAACTCACACGCCCTGAGGAAATCACAGTATTTCGTCATGAGCAGCTGGCCCGGAGGGCTGTATGCATCTCCCACCATGCTTGGCACAAGATCCGGAGCCCCCATCGCGGCAGCATGGGCTGCCCTGAAAACCATCGGCAGTGACGGTTATCTCAGGATGGCGGAAAAAGTCATGAACACAACTGGCAGGCTGCGGGAAGGGATTGAATCAATCCCCGGATTCAGGATACTGGGCAAACCGGTGATGAGCGTGTTCTCCTTCACCTCTGACAATCATGATATCTACAGGGTTGGCGACGAGCTTGCAAAAAGGGGGTGGAACCTCGACAAGCTCCAGTTCCCCGCAGCACTCCATATGACAGTGTCAAACATGAATGCCGGTCATGAAACAGAGTTCCTCCAGGCACTCAGGGAAGCCGTTGCTGCCACCGAGGGTAAAAAGATCAGTGAAGCTTCATCACTCGTGCTGATCTCAATAGTCCGTGCACTTTCAAAGTGGCTCCCTGAAACATGGTTCAGGAAACTCTCGTCAAGGTTCACCTCATTGATGAACGGCAAGGACGGAGGCGGTGCCACCGGCGCTGCAGCCTACGGGATGACCGTTGCAATTGACAACCGGTCAAACGTTGATGAGATCATGCTTGATGTGCTCGACAGGTTGTATTCTGTTTAGTTACTTACAAACCTGATATAAGAAAGACCCTTTCTAATATAAATCGCCTTAAAATAAATTTTGAAATTCATGGAATCTGCCTTATATTTGTTTATTCTTTCTTAAGAATTATTCTTATCTAATGAAGTCTGAAGAATACAGAACAAAACTAAAGGAGCGGGGATTAAGGGTCACTCCGCAGCGACTGGCGGTTTTTGAGGCAGTAGACCTGCTTCATGATCATCCCACCGCTGAAGAGGTGAGCCAGTTCATCAGGAAAAAGCACCCTGATATTGCACTTGGAACAGTTTACAAAACGCTCGAGACACTTGCAGAAAGGGATATACTGAAAAGGGTAAAGACTGACAGTGGCCTGCTCCGGTATGATGCAGTGAATGATAACCATCATCATATCTATTGTGCGGTTTGCGACAAGATTGAAGATTATTATGACAGCGAGCTGACAGAAATGATTTACAGCTACTTTGAAAAGAAACAGATACCTGGATTCATCATCGATGACATTAAGCTTCAGATAGTTGGCAGATATAATTCCGGCAGGAATTCAGTCCGGGAGAAATGACAATTTGCATTTCGGGAAATAGAAACAGATTACCTCAGTATCAGGAATGAAAACGAATAATAAAGAATAATAACATAAACCGTTAAAACAAAAAGACATGGCAGAAACCGGAAGATCAATTGTAAGGATGGATGTTGAGGAACTGCTCACTCTCCTGAACAAGGCTCTCGCTGATGAGTGGCTGGCCTATTACCAGTACTGGATAGGGGCAAAAGTGGTCAAGGGACCAATGAAGGATGCAGTAATTGCTGAACTTGAACTGCATGCAACTGAAGAGCTCACACACGCTCAGCTTCTTGTTGGCAGGATAATTCAGCTCGGCGGCACACCTGTCCTTTCACCTGATGAGTGGACAAAAATCACCAACTGCGGCTATGATGCACCCGAAGATCCGTTCGTTTCAGTCGTACTTGACCAGAACATCAAGGGAGAGCAGTGTGCAATCAGGGTCTACAATAAGCTCCTTGCCTTAACCAGGGAAACCGATCCGATAACCTATAACATCATCCTCCAGATCCTGACCGACGAGGTTGAACATGAGGAAGACCTCGTGGCACTCAAGGAAGACTTTGATCTGATGATTGAAAGAAGAAAGTAAACAGCAAACAATTATTAAATAACTAAATTACAATTAATTATGGAAGAAAAAGTCTATTCAATGCCACGTATTGGCGACAAGGCTCCCGAGTTCAAGGCAGTCACTACCCAGGGTGAGATCAATTTTCCCGCTGATTTTTCAGGCAGCTGGGTGATCCTCTTCAGCCATCCTGCTGACTTTACCCCTGTCTGTACTTCGGAATTCATGACCTTCGCAACGATGGCTGAAAAATTCGAAAAGGCAAACACGAAGCTTGTCGGCCTCTCTGTTGACGGTCTTTACAGTCATATAGCATGGCTCCGTACAATCAAGGAAAAGATCGAATACAGGGGGATGAAGGATGTTGAGGTCAAATTCCCGCTGATAGAGGATATCACGATGTCAGTAGCGCAGAAGTACGGGATGATGATGCCGGGCGAAAGCAGTACAAAGGCAGTCAGGGCGGTATTCTTCATTGACCCGAAGGGAGTCATCCGCACAATCCTTTACTATCCGCTGAGCCTCGGCCGCAACTTCGAGGAGATATACAGGGTTGTCCTCGGCCTTCAGACTGCCGACGCTTTCTCTGTTGCACTGCCTGCCGACTGGCAGCCGGGTGAAGATGTCATCGTACCCACCGCCGGATCATGCGGCGTTGCCAAGGAGCGCATGGAAAACAAGGACGAGATGAAGTGCTATGACTGGTTCTTCTGCACAAAGAAACTTGACAGGCAGAAGATCCTGGACACCGTCCTGAAGAAATAACTGAACTATGACCACGTAACGACAGGTCTGAGACCTGTCGTTACATTCTGGCTAACAGTGTCTTGCATATGGAAGAAGTTGCGGCAGATCCCGGGATCTGCCGCTTCTGCATGGTCAGTATGATCTGACATGCACGTTGCGCACCGCGCGGCCTGACGGCTCGTTCTGGTTCCGGAAGTTCTCATCCCATGCAAGCGCCTCCGGCGTACTGCATGCCACCGAGGGCACCGAAGGAACTGTCATTGCAGCCGTCTCCGACGGGAAATGCTCTGCAAAAATGGTCCTGTAATAGTACTCCTCCTTAGTAAGCGGCGTGTTCAGAGGGAACCTGAAACGGGCGCTCGCCATCATCTCATCTGTAACCTTTGCCGTTGTCAGCTGTTTCAATGTGTCAATCCAGTTATACCCCACCCCGTCAGAAAACTGTTCCTTCTGTCGCCATGCGATATCATGCGGCAGGTAGTCCTCAAACGCCTTCCGGAGCACCCATTTCTCCATCCTGCCGTTGCCGGCCATCTTGTCGGCAGGGTTGAGCCTCATTGCCACATCGAGGAACTCCTTGTCGAGGAACGGAACCCTCCCTTCAACTCCCCAGGCGGCAAGCGACTTGTTTGCGCGAAGGCAGTCGTAGAGATGCAGTTTGGAGAGCTTTCGCACCGTCTCCTCGTGGAACTCACGTGGGCCCGGAGCCCTGTGGAAATACAGATAGCCCCCGAAAACCTCGTCCGCCCCCTCACCTGAGAGCACCATCTTCACCCCCATTGATTTAATAACCCTGGCCATGAGGTACATGGGGGTTGAAGCACGAACAGTAGTAACGTCATAAGTCTCAAGGTAATAAATGACATCACGAACTGCATCCAATCCCTCCTGGACGGTAATATGGATCTCATGGTGAACTGTTCCGATATGGTCAGCCACCTTTCGTGCAGCAGTAAGGTCAGGAGACCCCTCCAGCCCTATCGCAAATGAATGCAGCTGCGGCCACCATGCATCCGCCTTGTCATCGGTCTCTATGCGCCGTGCAGCATACTTCTTGGCAATCGCGGAGATGATTGAGCTGTCAAGCCCGCCCGAGAGCAGCACACCGTACGGCACATCCGACATCAGCTGGCGGTGGACGGCTTTCTCAAGAGCCTCGCTCAGGGCGCGAATATCAGTCGTGTTTCCTGCCACGGCATCATATGAGGTCCAGTCACGGCTGTACCACCTCTTCATCACCCCGTCACGGCTGAAATAATAATGCCCCGGAGGGAATGTCTCGATCTTCATGCATACCCCCTCCAGCGCCTTGAGCTCCGAAGAAAAGTAAAGATTACCGTGCATGTCCCAGCCCAGGTAAAAAGGCACTATTCCGATATGATCACGTGCTGCCATGTAGCAGTCGTTGACTTCATCGTAGATCACAAAGGCAAATATACCGTTAAGCTCATCAAGGAAATCACAGCCGCGGTCTGCATACAGGGCAAGTATTACCTCGCAATCCGATTTGGTTGTAAAATCATACCTGTCACTGTACCGTTCCCTTATCTCACGGTGATTGTATATCTCTCCGTTCACTCCGAGGATCAGCCGGCGGTCACGGCTGTAAAGAGGCTGCCGTCCCGACTGCACATCGACTATCGAAAGCCGCTCATGGGCAATAATTGCCTTCTCTCCGCAATAAATACCTGACCAGTCGGGCCCCCTGTGCCGCAGCCTGCCTGACATCTCCAGGATCCGCGGCCGCAGCTCCTCTGCCCTCACCTTCAGGTCAAAAACACCAACAACACCACACATACGATAAAATATATTTATGAGTTAAAGGGAGCAAAAATATGTATTTTTATCGTATATAAGATGTATTGTTTATTTTTTTAACCTATATCTTGTTTTTGTTTAATTTTTAATATAATTGGCTGCCGACTTCACTACTGCCTACTGACTATTGCCCACTGCCTGATAGAAGTCATTTCCCTTATCATCCGTCAGTATGAATGCCGGCATGTTTTTTACAACAATCTTCCGTACGGCCTCCATCCCAAGCTCCTCGAAATCTACCACCTCAACTGAAATGATGTTTTCGGCAGCAAGGATGGCGGCAGGACCTCCCACGGACCCGAGGTAAAACCCGCCGTGCTTTTTGCAGGCATCGGTCACCTGCTTCGAGCGGTTCCCCTTGGCAAGCATTATCATCGAACCGCCGTGACTCTGGAAGAGATCAACATAGGTGTCCATGCGGCCGGCTGTAGTTGGCCCGAAAGATCCTGAGGCCATCCCCTGCGGCGTCTTAGCCGGACCGGCGTAGTATACCGGGTGATTCCTGAAATACTCCGGCATCGGTTTGCCTTCATCAAGCATCTGCTTTATGCGGGCATGGGCCATGTCACGTGCCACGATCAGCGTACCGCTGAGGCTCAGCCTGGTCTTCACCGGGTATTTGGTCAGCTCGGCAAGGATTTCCTTCATTGGCCTTTCAAGGTCTATTTCAACCGGTTTGTCCAGTTCAGGAGCCTTTTCAGGCATGAATCTCCCGGGTTCGGTCTCGAGCTGTTCGATGAAGATCCCATCTGCCGTAATCTTTCCCTTTATGTTGCGGTCGGCGCTGCAGCTTACCCCTATGCCCACGGGGCATGAGGCAGCATGACGAGGCAGGCGTATGACCCTCACATCATGGATAAAGTACTTTCCTCCGAACTGTGCACCTACGCCGTACTCCTGGCATATCTTCTCAACCTTCTCCTCCCACTCCAGGTCGCGGAACGCGCGGCCTGCGGTATTGCCCGAGGTTGGCAGGTCATCAAGATAACCTGCTGAAGCCAGTTTAACCGTCTTGAGTGTCATCTCGGCGGAAGTTCCGCCTATCACCAGGGCAAGGTGATAGGGAGGACATGCTGCCGTGCCCAGATCCTGGATCTTCTCCCTGACAAACTTCACCATGGTGGCTTCATTCAGAAGCGATTTCGACTGCTGGTACAGGAATGTCTTGTTCGCGGAGCCTCCACCCTTTGCAATGAACAGGAACCTGTACTCGTCGCCGCTGCAGGAAGATATATCTATCTGGGCGGGAAGATTGCTTCCGGTGTTCTTCTCCTCGAACATCGTGGCGGGAACGATCTGCGAATACCGCAGGTTCTTTTCATTGTAGGTCTCCCAGATGCCGCGGCTGAGATGAAGTGAATCGTCAATTCCGGTATAAACATCCTCCCCCTTCCATGCCATCACTATGGCCGTACCCGTATCCTGGCACCACGGGAGCTTCCCCTCCGCCGAAATCACGGTGTTCCGAAGCATCACCCACGCCACGAACCGGTCGTTATCAGTGGCCTCCGGATCACGGAGAATCTTTGCAAGCTTCTCAAGATGCGCAGTACGCAGGTAAAAATTAGCATCGATAAAGGCCTGCCTGGCAAGCATTTTCAAAGCCTCAGGCTGGACATGAAGAATATTCCTCCCGCAGCATTCAGTCATCCTGACATGGTCAGCTGAAATACGACGGTACCTGGTCACATCCCTCCCGTGCTGGAAAGGTTTTTCGTAAATAAAATCTCCCATGGCTGTTTTGTTTTTGTTAGGGCATTACTCTATCAAAGATAGGAATGGATCAGTCAATAATCAAGAGCAAGTTGAATATCCGACGAAGGCGAAGTCCCGTATCCGCCAATAGGCGGATCGGGAAGGAGATTCAATCCCGTATCCGCCAACCGGCGGATCGGGAAGGCAGTAGGCAACAGGCAATAGGGAAATTAGTTATTTATAAATCGTCTAAATAAGCGGAGACCATAAAAATAATTCCTCCGGCCGAAAACGTTTGAAATAACTGAAACAACGCAAACGCCCGAAAAATCAGCATTTAGAAGCCTCCGGAGAGCATTGCCGAACCGGATTTTCAACTAATTTTGAATGAGTTAACGGAAAAGGGATTATAAATTAACATCAAACCTGCAATGAATGTGATCTACAGACGCAAGCCAAGGCTTTCAAGATGGCAGATCTGGAACATGAGCTTCGGATTCCTGGGCATACAGTTCGGCTTTGCCCTTCAGAACGGCAACGTGAGCCGCATTTTCCAGACCCTGGGTGCAGAAATTGACAATATTCCGATTCTCTGGATAGCAGCACCGGTAACCGGACTGCTTATTCAGCCAATAGTCGGGCATATGAGTGACCGTACGTGGAACCGTCTCGGGCGGCGCCGTCCCTATTTCCTTACCGGGGCCATCCTTGCCTCCCTGGCCCTCGCAATCATCACAAATTCACCTACCTGGATCTTTGCAACAGTGATGCTCTGGATCATGGATGCCTCCATCAATATCTCCATGGAACCCTTCCGTGCATTTGTGGGCGACATGCTCTCATCAGAGCAGCGAACCTCGGGATTCGCGATGCAGAGTTTCTTCATAGGCGTGGGGGCTGTCATCGGCAGCTTCCTTCCATGGATTCTCGCCAACTGGTTCAACGTTCCGGAAGTGCCCGCCGAGGGAAAACTGATTCCGTTCAACCTTAAACTTTCGTTTTATATCGGGTCTGCCGTGCTGCTGCTTGCAGTCCTCTGGACAATAATCCGCACAAAAGAGTATTCGCCGGCCGAGCTCGAGGAGTTTGAAAAGGGAGAAAGGATCGCCCGCGGAGAGATCATGGAAGAAAAAACTTCGGCAGCGGAAAGTTCAGAAGCAGGCAGAAATATCAACTTCTATCGCCCCGGTATCATCTGGCTTGCCGTGGGCCTCATCCTCACATTCATCCTCTCCAGGGTTAACCTTGAGAAGGAGCTTTACGTGGTCACCGGCGGAATCTCATTCTTCGGGCTTCTTCAGGTAATCGCAGGGCTTCTGAAGTCAGGCGGCCGCGGAGGTAACGGGCTCAACAGTATCCTCACTGACCTCAAGCATATGCCGACGACGATGGGACAGCTGGCAGTGGTGCAGTTCTTTACATGGTTTGCGCTGTTCTCACTCTGGATCTACACCACCTCTGCCGTCACCTCAAAGATCTACGGCACCAGTGATACAACCTCTCTTGCCTACAATGAGGGGGCAAACTGGGTGGGGGTGCTCTTCGGCGTTTACAACGGTTTTTCCGCACTGGTTGCATTCCTGCTGCCGGTGCTTGCCAAAGCCACCTCGCGAAAAATGACCCATGCAATCAGCCTCCTGGTAGGCGGTGTGAGCCTGATGTCAATAAGCCTTATCAGTTCGCCCGGGATGCTCATCCTCCCGATGCTTGGCATCGGCCTCGCCTGGGCAAGCATCCTTTCTATGCCATATGCAATACTGACAGGCTCACTGCCCCACAACAAGATGGGCATCTACATGGGAATCTTCAACTTCTTCATCGTTATCCCCCAGATCCTGGCAGCAAGTATCCTGGGCAGCATGGTCAAGCACCTCTTCTCAGGAAATACCATGCTTGCGCTTGTCTCCGGCGGGATTTCCATGATTATCGCGGCTCTCGCTGTGTACTTTGTCAAGGATGTAGACGACAGGAGGTGACAATGGACCTGAGAGGATGCATTTTCGACCTCGACGGGGTCATCGTAGATACCGCAAAATATCACTTTATGGCCTGGCGCCGCCTGGCCAAGGAACTGGGATTTGAATTCACCCTTGAAGACAATGAGGCACTCAAGGGGGTGAGCCGGATGGCATCACTCGAGATTCTTCTCAGCAAGGGGGGCATCTCCGTAAGCGAACAGGATAAGGAATTACTGGCAACACGCAAGAACAGCTGGTATGTTGAGTTCATATCAGGAATGAAGCCCGACGAGATTCTCCCCGGCAGCGTGAATTTCCTCCGGACTCTCAGGGCTAATGGCATCTTCACTGCCATCGGTTCGGCCAGCAAAAACGCAGGAACTATACTCAACGGAATAGGGCTTCGTGAGATGTTCGACGTAATAATAGACGGCAACAAAATATCAAAGGCCAAACCTGATCCTGAAGTGTTCCTGAAGGGTGCGGAGGAGATGAAACTGTCACCCTCGCAATGCGTTGTATTCGAGGATGCCCGGGCAGGAATAGAGGCGGCTATAGCCGGCGGAATGAAATGTGTCGGGGTGGGAAGCCCGGAACTGCTCGGCAGGGCTGACCTGGTAATCCCTGACCTCAGAAAAATAACAATCAAACAACTGAGAAACCTATAGTTAGAAATGACTGATACACGATTCCAGCCCGATGAATGGAAAATCATCGAGACACGATTTGAGGCCGACAGGGGCCGTGACTCGGAGAGCATCTTTGCCCTGGGTAACGGCATGATGGGTCAGAGGGCCAATTTTGAAGAGACTTATTCGGGTGATGCGCTGCGGGGTAACTACGTGGCAGGAGTATATTACCCGGACAAGACAGTAGTGGGGTGGTGGAAAAACGGATACCCGGAATACTTTGCCAAGGTTCCGAACGCCCCCTCATGGACAGACATAATCGTCCGCATCGACGGAGAGGAGCTTGACCTTGCAAAATGCACCCTCAGGAGCTTTCGCAGGGAGCTCAACATGAAGGAAGGGGTGCTTACGCGAACCTTCACGGCGGTGATGCCTTCGGGCAGGATGGCCGAAGTGACCGCAAGACGTTTCCTGTCGATGGATGAGCCCGAAGTTGCCGCCATAAACTATACAGTAAGGATCACCGGAGGAAACGGCACAGCGGAACTCATCCCCTGGCTGAACGCCGATGTTTATAATGAGGATGCCAACTACGACGAGAAATTCTGGGAGAAGGAATCATCAGCCCGCGACGGCAAACGGACCGCGGTAGTCGCTCAGACACGCAAGACGGCGTTTGTGGTGGCAACGGCAATGGAGAACACCTTCACCCTGAACGGCAAGCCGGCAAAGGGCCAACCGGTTATCACCACTACAGATAAAACGGCCCACTGTGCCCTGAAGTCAGACTATGCTGACGGTGACACTTTTACGGTTATCAAGTATGTTGCGGTCCTGTCATCATTCAATCATCCTGTGGAAGGACTCGCGGAGAAAGCAATGGATTCGGCCGGTAAGGCCGCCACAAAGGGTTTTGACAGTTTGCTGGAGGCTCACCGGAGTGCATGGGAGAAAAAATGGGAACACGGCGACATCGTCATCAGGGGAGACATCGCCGCCCAGCAGGGGATCCGTTTCAACATCTTCCAGCTCAACCAGACCTGTACAGGCGAAGACCCGAGGCTGAATATCGGTCCGAAGGGATTCACCGGTGAAAAGTACGGCGGCAGCACATACTGGGATACCGAAGCATTCGCATTCCCATTCTATCTCAGCACGGCAGACACGCATGTTGCACGTAACCTGCTGCTATACAGGTATAAGCATCTGGGCAAAGCTATCGAGAATGCCCGGAAGCTGGGATTCACGGGGGGAGCCGCTCTCTATCCCATGGTCACGATGAACGGCGAGGAGTGCCACAACGAGTGGGAAATAACCTTCGAGGAGATACACCGAAACGGCGCAATCGCCTATGCAATCTTCAACTACGTAAGGCATACAGGTGACCAGGATTACCTCGCAGAGTACGGGCTGGAGGTGCTTATTGCACTGTCACGCTTCTGGGCACAGCGCTCCGGATGGTCGGAGGAAAGGAAGAAGTACGTGATACTTGGCGTGACAGGTCCCAACGAGTATGAAAACAACGTCAATAACAACTGGTACACAAATACCCTTGCCAGGTGGACGCTGAAATACACTTATGACATCCTTGAATTGTTAAAGTCCGGCAGCACTGTAAAGTACAATGCTGTTGTTGCCCGCACACGGCTTGACACCCAGTCAGAGCTGAAACAGTGGAAGGAAATAATTGAAAACATTCATCTTCCGGAGCATCATGACCTGGGCATTTTCCTGCAGCAGGACGGCTTCATGGATAAGGTACAGCAGACAGTCACTGATCTCAACCCGGCTGAACGGCCCCTCAACCAGCACTGGTCGTGGGACCGTATCCTGAGATCAGTATTCATAAAGCAGGCAGATGTGCTGCAGGGAATCTACTTCTTCGAGGATGAGTTCGATGAAGCCACAATCAGGCGGAACTTTGACTTTTACGAGCCACGCTGTGTCCATGAATCATCACTTTCGCCAAGCATCCATTCAGTGCTGGCTGCACGGCTCCATGACACCGAAAGGGCGTATACTCTTTACCTCAGGACTGCAAGACTTGACCTCGACGACTACAACCGCGAGGTTAAGGACGGGCTCCACATAACGAGCATGGCAGGCACATGGCTCGCAATAGTGGAAGGATTCGGCGGAATGAGAATACGTGATGAAAGGGTATGCTTCAACCCTGTCATTCCGGCAGCATGGGAGTCGTACTCCTTCATAATCAGGTACAGGAACAATCCTCTCCGGACCGAGGTGAACGGCAAAACGGTCAGGGTGGTCAACCTCTCACAGGCTGAGATACCGCTTGCAGTATACGGAGAGCAGGTAACACTGAAACCCGGGGAAGAAAGAAAATTTGAAAAGTAATGAAAAGAATACTTTATGCACTTCTGTTTCTGGCACTGCCGGCACTGCAGCCCGCAGCAGCACAGGCGATTGAACGGGTAGACCCTCCCTCCTGGTTCACAGGCATGAAGGAGGATGTCGTGCAACTTATGGTTTACGGAAAGGAAATCGGTTCGTTTGATGCAAAAACCGACTACCCCGGAGTTGAGGTGAAGACTATGATCCGCACTGAAAACCCCAATTACCTTTTCGTTAACCTTGAGATCTCTGACGAAGCCGTGCCGGGTACGGTTACCCTTACCTTCACCCGCGGCAGGCAGAAGCTGACCCACAGCTTTCCACTCATGGCACGGCCCGACGGCCCGGCGAGGGGATTCAACACATCAGATGTGATATACCTGCTTATGCCTGACCGCTTCGCCAACGGCGATGCTTCAAATGACAACGTAGCCGGCATGACCGAGCAGTTGAACCGCGGCAACCCGGGCGGCAGGCACGGAGGTGACCTGAAAGGAATTACTGATCATCTCGGCTACCTTTATTCCCTTGGAGTGACAGGTATCTGGCTCAACCCCTTCCTGGAGAATAACCAGCATCATTCATCTTACCACGGTTACTCAACAACTGACTTTTACAAATCGGATCCGCGCTACGGTTCAAACGATGAATTTAAGAACCTGGTTGCCGAAGCTCACAAAAAAGGTATGAAGGTGGTCATGGACATGATCTTCAATCATATAGGATCATTCCACTGGTGGATGAAGGATCTCCCCTCGAAGGACTGGATACACCGGTTCGATGAGTTCACACGCACAAACTACCGGGCCTCCACATACATGGACCCCTACGCCTCCGAGACTGACAGGATGCTGATGGAAAAGGGATGGTTTGACGTTACGATGCCTGACCTGAACCAGAGCAACCCTCTTGTTGAGACCTATCTTATCCAGACAAGCCTGTGGTGGATCGCTTTCAGTGACCTCGACGGCATCAGGATGGACACCTACCCATACCCGCAGCCTGACATGATGTCAAGATGGGCCAAACGGGTGGAGGATGAGTTCCCCGGCTTCTTTATTGTCGGTGAAGTCTGGTATGATGACCCGTCACAGATATCCTACTGGGCCCTGAACAAGAAAAACGCCGATGGCTACCGGTCAAATCTTCCGTCTGTGACTGACTTCCCGGTTTGTTTTGCCACGCACAGGGCATTCCCTGACAACGGAAACCCTACTGACGGCATGTCAAAGCTGTACAATGTGCTCTCCCAGGACTTCCTTTATCCTGAGCCGTTCAGGAATGTCATCTTCCTTGACAACCATGACATGACAAGGTTCTTTACCCAGACAGGCAGCAGCCTGGATATCTATAAAATGGGGCTGGCCTTTATAATGACGACAAGGGGCATCCCGCAGCTCTACTACGGCACCGAGATAGTTATGGAAGGAGACAAGAGCAAGGGTGACGGCCGGCTCAGGGATGACTTCCCGGGCGGATGGCAGGGTGATGTCAGAAATGCCTTTACAGGCGCCGGACTTACAGGGCAGGAAAAGGAGGCACTTGAGTATACGAAGCTTATCCTGAACTGGAGAAAAGAAAAGGATGTGATCCACACAGGTCGGCTCAAGCATTATATCCCCTCTGACGGTGTGTATGTCTATTTCAGGTATAATGATGACGAGAGCGTCATGGTGGTGCTTAACAACAATCCGGAAGAGAGCCGGACTGTCCAAGGTGAAAAGTATGCAGAGTCACTGCATGGTTTTACCGGAGGCACTGATATAATTTCAGGCCGGAGGATCGAAGACATGGGTTCATTCACAATAGGCCCCAAAACAGCAATGATTATTGAACTTAAATAACCTGATCATGATGAAAGAACACATTTTCAAGATTATCCTGCTGTGCATCGGTGCGGCAACCCTGGCGGTAGCGTGCAAGCCAAAAGCCACTGCAGTAACAGAGCAGCTGAAGACATCTGTCATTCATGCCGACTGGACCCGCAATATGGTCCTGTATGAGATCAATGTCAGACAGTTCTCGCAGGAAGGCACTTTCGCCGCAGTCGACAGCGCACTGCCAAGACTGAAGGAGCTGGGTGTCAACGTACTGTGGTTTATGCCAATCTACCCCATCGGTGAACTTAACCGCAAGGGCGAACTGGGAAGTTATTATTCAATTAAAGATTACAAGGGTGTCAACCCCGAGTTCGGTACCCTGGACGACTTCAGGGCACTTGTTGCAAGGGCCCATGATATGGGATTCCACGTTATCCTCGACTGGGTGGGCAATCATTCTGCATGGGACAACCCGCTGGCTACGGAATTCCCTGAGTGGTACGAAAAGGATTCGCTTGGAAACTTCGTTTCACCGTTCGACTGGACCGATGTCATACAGTTTGACTATACTGCCGAGCCGCTGTGGGATTATATGGCCGGTGCCATGAGGTACTGGGTTGAAGAGGTTGGCGTTGACGGCTACCGTTGCGACTTCCCCGGCCTGGTTCCCGAGGAATTCTGGTTCAGGGCCACCACCGAGCTCAACTCCGTTAAGCCTGTCCTGATGCTCGCCGAGGATGAGGAACACTCGTACCTGCTCGAAAGGGCCTTTGATATGAATTATGCATGGGCACATCATCACCTGATGAATGCCGTGGCAGGCGGAAGCCGCACACCGGCTGCACTTGACAGTATGATGCAGTATGAACTTAAGAGGTATGCTCCAGAGTCATACAGGCTCCGCTTCATGACCAACCATGACGAGAACTCGTGGAACGGCACGATTGATGAGAAGATGGGTGATGCACAGAAGGCATTCGCCTGCTACCTGTTCACGGTCCCGGGAGTACCCCTGCTTTACAACGGCCAGGAGGCTGACCTCGACAAGAGGCTCAAGTTCTTTGAACGTGACCCGATTGAGTGGAAGGAAACCGAGCTAACACCGTTCTACACGAAGCTGGTACATCTCCGCACCTCTCACCCTGCCCTGAGGCACGGCACAGAGGGCGGTTCGTATGATGTGCTCAGGACAACGCAGAAGAACGTTGTGGCCTACAAAAGAGTCAAGGGGGAGAATGAGGTCCTTACAATCCTCAACATGAGCAAACAGCCGGTAACTGTGGCACTGAAGGACGGTGCAACAGCCGGAACCTACAAGGATCTGTTCACCGGCAACGATGTTGAAATAGCCCAGGGCAGCAAGATGCAGATGGAGCCTTGGGGATATATGGTATTGGTAAAGTAGGAAAGCAGTCGGCAGTACCAGTCTGCAGTTGGCAGAAAAAGGGCTTCGGTCAGATCATTGACAGAAGCCCTTTCATTTAACAGTGTCTAATACCTGACCAACCGCCTGACGGAAGACATCCTTCCTGATGTTACTTTCAGGTAGTATACTCCTGCTGCCAGGTCAGAGCTGTCAATCTCAGCCTCACTTATTCCGGCTGGAGTGTTTATCATCCTTACAAGGGCACCGGTAGCGTTAATCAGTTCCACCCGGTGAGGCTGGTACCTTTCGTCGCCGCCAAACTCAACCACTACCCTGTCACGGAACGGATTCGGATAGACGTCAAAAAGCACCTCTCCGGTTTCATCAGTATATTGATCCTCTGTTCCCGTCAGGAAATCAGGCCTGGCAACCTGTTTCGAGGTATACAGCCGGTATTCACCCTGCAGGAGAGATATGGGGGTGTTCTGGTTGCCGCCGGTGACATCAAGGGCTGTTCCCCTGAAGAACTCGTACCATGTACCGGTACGGGTAAAATTAGGTGCAATCTCCCGGGGGAAAATATCAAAATTGCCAAGCACCACCACATCCATATCAGAATGCTGAATGTTCAGTCTTTTTGTTTCTCCTGATTCATAGATTGTAAAATTATCAGAGGAGAACGCTGGCTGGCTTTTCTTCAGTTCAGCCAGGGCTGCGAAATTGTCAAACAGGTTCTTCCGGCCGGCAACGGTGTAATAGTCCCAGCGTATCGGCTTCGGCCCGAGCGGGTCATTGTTATAGTTCTTGGAGTAGTCATATCCCAGTTCCTGGAACTGCCATAGCATCTTCGGGCCGGGAATTGACATGAAGAAAGTTGCTGTGAGTTTAATCCTTTTCAGGGCAATGGCCAGGTCCTTGATGCTGTATCCCCCGACTGACTCACCCTGATCAAGGTTAAGGAACATTATCCTCTCCTCATCATGACTCTCCATATAATCGACTATACCCGGCCTGGTCCAGCCCCGGTTCACCCATGATGCTTCAGCAATTGACATGTTCCAGTCGCTCCGGCTTGTGGAGGCAGCCTGGTAACGGAACTTCGCTGTACCCCAGAGAAGAAATCCGTAGCCTGCAAGCTCCTTCTCCTCGCTGTTGTCAGCAAAATGCTCAAGGATCAGCAAGGCATCAGGCTTGTATGACCAGATCCTGTCACCGATTCGCTTAAGGATTGCAATCCTTGAAGCGTCGTATGCCCAGCCGTCACCCGGGGTGTTTGTAAATCCCTTCGTAAAGTCGAACCTGAATCCGTCAATCCTGAATTCATTTATCCAGTAGTGGCAAACGCTGTCAACAAACTCCTTTGTCTTTGTGCTGGTATGGTTGAAATCATAACCCCAGCTGTAGGTTGGATTCGGGGAGGTCACATTGAACCACGGATTATTTGCCGCAGGCTGCCCGGTGGAGCTGTTCCAGTACATTCTTACAAGAGGGTTTGTACCGTAGGCATGGTTCAGGACTACATCCATGATAACAGCAATGTTGCGGCTGTGGCATGAGTCAATGAGTTCCTTCAGGTCATTGGCCGGACCGTAGTATTTATCAACAGCAAAATACATTGAAGGATTGTATCCCCAGCTGCTGTTCCCCTCGAACTCATTAACCGGCATCAGTTCAATTGCATTGATCCCAAGCCTGCTGAAATAGTCAAGCGTATCGCGAATGGTTTTAAAGTCATGCTTTTCAACGAAATCACGCACAAGCATTTCGTAGATAATCAGCGTATCAGGGTCTGGGGCTTCAAAGCTGTTGTTCTTCCAGGTGTAAGCCGGAGGACGGGTCTGAAAAACGGAGACAAGGTTATCAGCCAGCCCCTCGGGATAAGGTTTCAGGTTCGGGTAAGTTGTTTCATCAATCCATTTGTCATTCCACGGGTCAAGCACCTTGGTTGCGTAGGGATCAGGTATCCGAAGCGTTTCATCAATCAGGTACTGGAAGCCGTACTCCTTCGCCGGATCAAGTCCTGTCACCTCAAGCCAGTACCATTCGCCGTCAGGGCTTCTCTTCATGAATCCCGCATCACTGTGAATCCAGCCGTTAAAGTCTCCCATTACAAATACACTGGTCTTGTAGGGGGCGTAAAGCAGAAAAGCTGCCGAGTTGTCCCCGGTGATGTTCACTCCGGGTTTAAGGCCTGCCGGAACGGGTTCTGTGACTGTCGGTGTACGAACGAAATAGTACGCTGAGTCAGCCTTAGGTGTATTATTGTACCATGCCCGTACAAGGAGCTTGTAGTTTCCTGACCCGACGGCAGTAACTGTATGGGTGAGTGTGGTTGATGTTTCCTTTTTAAGCCGGGTCCCGTTCTGGTACAGGATTATGGAGTCAGCTACCGAGGCTGATGCCTGGACAGTTATCTCCTCCCCGGCATCAACGAGTGATGTATAAAGAGCAGGCTGTGACAGCAGGAGGTCAAATGCGGCCTCTTCACTGACGTTGTAGAAGATATCGGCCCCTCCCACATCACGGCCGGTTTTTAAGCCGTTGCCGTTACGGAAAACGAAAGCAAGCTTCAGGATCTGCTCCCCTGCAGGCACACCGTAGAATTCACGGATTGAAGGCGAAATGGTCAGGGTGTAAACATTTGCCGATACCTTCGTCAGTTTGGCCTTCGGGAGGTTGGTTGTCCAGGTGGCTATCACATATTTCCAGTCCGACGGGCCGGTGCTGGCGCTGGTAATCACCCCTGTATGTGCATATACATCATCCCCTGTATAATCCTTCAGTCCCATGTCCCCCTGATCGGCATTGAATGTGATGACCACCTGGCCTGATGAAACCGGGAAAACCGGGTTGGCAGTGATAACCTGCGCCTCCGTGGCCACACTCAGCGATGCGAGTGACAGTATCAGTATCAGCAGTTTAGCTTTCATATTTCCTGTTTGAATAAACTGTAGTTCTTAAAAATAACCAAAAACCTCTTCCTGTCACAGAAGAGGTTTTTGATTTCAATGAACGCTGCGGCAATTATCCGCAACATTGGGTTCTATTCCGCTTAATTCTTTGTAACTGTTGCTACCCTTGTCCAGGGGTTCAGAGTGATAGTATAGTTGCCAGCCTCGGCGACCGAGATGTTGTCACCGCCTTCTGTAAGAGCCGTAAGGCTTCCGCCGAAGTTGTAACCCCAGTCGTCATTGGCCCTGAACTTGAACGAAGCAGCTGTCAGGTTCAGGGTTACTGTAAAGCGGCCGTTGACAGCATCCCATGTCATGTTGGTATCATCAGACCATCCTCCCGGTGTTGCATCACCTATTACGCCCCATCTGTCAGCACGATACGTATATGCAAGTGGTGTACTGAGATTCAGGGTAATAGCATAGTCAGCCTCCAGTGCGGTAGCAATGTTGTCACCTCCGGCTACGAGGTTAAGGCTTCCGGCCGGGGCACCGTAGTTGTAATCCCAGTTATCGTTTGCCCTGAACTTCCATCCGCCTGCGGGCATATGCATGCCGCCCTTCCAGTAGCGTAATGCCGGATCATATGTGAGGGGCACCTGGGCGCTCCAGCCGTTGAGATCACCTATCACACCCCAGGTCATTGCAACCGCGGTATAGGTCATCGGTTCAACACCGGCATTAATATTCAGCTTGTAGTATCCTGCGGGCAGGTTGATGTTGTCACCAGTCTCTGAAAGAGTCCCGGCTGTCGCTCCGGCTCCGTAGTTCGGCCCGTCCCAGTTGGGTTTGGAAGCAAATTTCCAGTTGTTGGAAGCATTTGCCATGTAGACATAACCTTCAACATTGTTGGGATTGGCCTCATTGCTCTTGACCATTGGAGACTTGTCTGGTGACCAGTCGGCAAGGCCTGAGCCAGGATAGCTTGCAGCAACATAATCACCCGGGACATACCATTCTCGTACGCTCACCAGTGTGGTGAAGGAGATCTCGTTACCGTATGCAGTTCCTGCGCTGTTTGTTGCATAGGCGCGTGCATAATACCTGGTGAGCCCCTTGAGGCCGGTGAGGTTGCTGACGAAATCACCAAGACCTTCACCGTCGGTAGTTTTGTTACCGGTGACTGTAGGGGCGGGAGATGTGCCGTAGCATACACCGCGGGCTGTAACAGCGGCTCCGCCGTCAGCAGTGATATTGCCTCCGGTGACAGCCGTTGTGCCCTGTACATTGGTAGCTGCAACCGTGGTTACAGTAGCAAGTACCGGCAGTGTGGTGAAGGTGCGTTCACTGCCGTAAACGGTACCCTCAGGCCCTGTTGCATAGGCACGTGCATAGTATGTGGTTGCAAATGACAGACCGGTAAGGGTAACGTCATAGGCAGCCTTGACAGGAATGCCGGTGAAGATTGCCTTCGACTTTGCAACCGTTGGTGCCGGCTGAACGTCGTAGCAAATACCTCTCTCAGTAATACCGTCACCCTCCGCAACGACAAAGCCGGTAACGGTTGCCGAGCTGGATGTGATATTGAATACCTTGTTGGTTCCCAGTGCCGGATCAAGCCGTACATCAGATGTCTCCTTCGTACAACCGGTGACAATAAGCACCGCTGCCACAGGGAGCATCATTATTCTCAGTATTGATTTCATTTTCATAAATCTTGATTTTTACAATGTCCCTGTATTAATTGTTCTTTACAACTGTACATGAACCTGCCTCGGTGGGACCGTTCGGCTGGGTAATTGTCAGCGTAATGGTGTAGTTTCCGGCTGCGTCAATTGGAATGTTGTTGCCGTCATGGAACAGGTCATCGTACTTGCCGGTGTTGTTCTTGTTGAACCCGAGGTTCCATGCCCATCCGTCGTTAAGTCTGAACTTGATCTCTCCCACAACGAGATTCACCGTAATGCTCCAGACGCCTGTTGCTGCGTTGTAGTCCATCTTCTGGTCAGGGCTGTCCCAGCCGTTCGGTGTTGCAGATCCCACGAGACCGATCATGTAGGGAGATATATCATATGTCAGCGCGTTGACGTCAATATTCAGCCTGTGCCATCCGTTGGCGGGAGGAACAATAGCTGCCCCGTTTACTGCCAGGACGTTGCCGGTACCGCCATAGTTGGTGCCTGCGTCAGGGTTGGTCAGGGTGAAAGGTTTGGTAACATCAAACTTGACCAGGCCGGTGTATTTGCCGTCACCGAGAGCCGACTCCACCTTCTGGGTCATGCCTGAGTTGACAAGGTCAAGGCGGGGCAGGCCGTAAAGTGCCACTGTTGCGTTTTTAACCGCAGAGCTGTACGAGAACGTGTTTGTTCCTGTCCCGGGAGCACCGGTTCCGGCGTCAACTACCAGCACAGCCCTGAGCCTGAGGTCAAGAGGTGTGGATGCATCTGCAGGAAACTTCTTGAGCAGAATACCGTTCAGGTCACTGACGGTGATCTTCATTGATTTGCACTGAACTCCTGACCAGATTGTAACTGGGTCGGCAAATGCAGTTCCGGCAGCACAGGCTTCAAGATAATAGGTTGCCGAAGCCTGGAATCCCGGGTCAACGGGGGTACCGACGAATTCAAGCACCTGGGTTCCGTTTGGCCTCTGAAGGGTGAGGTCGGGAACCGTGGTGAGCGTCGGAGCTACAGGATTTGACACCATTTTAATCATCTCGCCGTCCTTCTCACAGGCGGTAAAGATGGCAGTCAATCCGGTGAATGTCAGGAATATGAATAAATTTTTCTTCATTTTTCTTCGCTTTAAAGATTAATAACCGGGGTTATTCTGCCCGTTGTAGTTCGGGTTGGCTGACAGTTCATCACCCGGGATCGGGAACAGGTTGAGGTGCTCTGATGTGCTTGCACCTGCGAATGCTCCGCCTTTCCACTGCCACAGATAATCGCTTCCTGTGAATTTGCCGAAGCGTACCAGGTCAGTGCGCCTCTGGGCTTCATAATAGAACTCGCGTCCGCGCTCATCAATCAGGAAATCGAGGTCCAGGTCAGCAGCGGTGATGTTGCCGCTGGTGTTGCCGTAGGCCCGCTCCCTGATCCTGTTGATGTCAAGCACTGCAGCGTCTATATTGGCTGCACCGCCGATCCTGTAGAGTGCTTCTGCCCTCATCATATATGCATCCGCCAGGCGGAACACGGGGAAGTCAGTGCTTGCAAAAGCGGTGTTATAGTTGGCTGCCCTGGAGCCGTCTGCATTGCGTGCCGTGAACTTGTACACCCCGATGCCATAATCGCCGCTGGCCGAAGGAGCAGGAATATTGCGGGCTTTCTTGATCTTGAGGAATACACGCTTGTCAGGCGCCAGCGAGAGAGTGGGGTCACTGGCAGGTATCGGACCATTTCCGTACACTGCAAGAGTATCGACCATCTTGGCCAGGAAGTTGATCCTTGCACGGTTACCGTTCCAGTTGGTGTTGGAGGTAAGACCGTGGAAGTCCTCTGCCCTGAGATAAACAGCGTCACTGGATGACTCGATGATGAAGGTGGTTCCAACATAACCCTGTACGTTGGTGCCGTCCTGCTCCCATGCAAAGATCATCTCGGGATTGCTGCGGCCGTCATTGTCAGCACTGAAGTTCTGCCTGTAATTGGTGGCCAGCGAATACTGTCCGCTGCCAATCACCTTGTCGCAATAGATCTTGCAGTCAGCCCATCTCGGAGTACCGGTGTAAACCTCGGCATTCAGATAAAGCCTTGCAAGAAGCATCCATGCCGCAGCCTGGTCAGCCTGGGGATATGAAGACTTCGGTGCTCCCAGGGTATTCTCAATGGCAAGCAGCTCGTCCTCGATATAATTGAAAATCTCTGTCCTTGATCCGATCTCCGGGAAGAACTTGCCAACACCGTCTTCTTCAGTTGTGAAGGGGAACTGCCCGAAGAGGTCAATTGCCCAGTAGTATGCCAGAGCTCTCAGGAACCTTGCCTCGGCAACATACCTTTCAGAGTTTTCACCACCGATGGTTTGTGCTTTTATGATGAAGTCGTTTGCATATGTAATACTAAGCGCCAGACGCTGGTAGAGCGCTGTCAGGAACGGGTTGCTGGGACTCCATGTCTGGGTGTTGAGGTCTGCTATACCTACATCTCCCCAAGCACATATAGCCTCGTCTGTCGTTATCTCCTGAAGGTTCCAGAGTGCCCTCATTGTAGTAAAGAAGTTGCCGTCAGATGCAGTAATGTCATCACCACCGTTTGCTCCCTGCCCCGAGATGATGAAGCTCGCATAGATCTTGCCAAGGGCCATTTTAATATAGGAAGGATCAGCACCAAGGTCAAGGATTCTTGTTGGGTCATTAGGGGTGACATCCAGATCCTTCACGCATGATGAGATCATCAGCGCTGAAAGCATTATTCCGAATATTATAATCTTCTTTTTCATATCTGCTTATCGTTATTTTATTAGAAGGTAAGCCCTATACCGAGCATGAAGGTGCGGGGCCTCGGGTAAAAGTTGTTGTCAATGCCGCCTGAGACCTCGGGGTCAATACCGCTGTACTTCGTAAGGATCAGTGCATTCTGCACGGTGAAACTGACGCGGGCACCCATTGCACCGAAGAGATTGTCAAACGTGTAGCCTGCGCTCACGTTGTCGAGCTTCAGGAAGGATGCGTTTTCAACGAAGTAGTCACTGGTGAACTGACGCTTGACGAAATTGGTCTCGGCCAGCGCCCTGGTGAAGTTCTTCCAGTAACCGATCTGCTGCATCTGGTCATATGATGCACCTGCAGCAACCTGGTTGTAAACATAGTTGCCTATGCTGGCGCGTGCCGAAGCAGAAAGGTCAAAGTTTTTGTACTCGAACCTTGCCGAGAGGCCAAGCAGGTAGTCTGCAACCGGATTATGATAGATGTACTTGTCGGCATTGTCACCGTTGACCACACCGCCTTCACCTGACTCATCAACATAAAGCCCTTCAATTGGTTTCCCGTCAGCATTGTATACCTGGCGGTTGACAAAGAAGGCGCGTGCCGGATAGCCGACCCTGGTCACCTGCTTGGTACCTGTCATACCATCACCGTAGGGTACCCCGATGTAATCAGGATCATCTGTAAGAAGCAGCTTTGTGATCTCGTTAACGTTGTATGTCGCATTAAAGCCAATTGAAAAAAGCATGTCATTCGTTGAAACCGGAATGAAATTAAGCGAGAGCTCTGCACCGTTGTTCGTAAGGCTACCCACGTTGGTAAGCAGGGTATTTGAGAAGTTGCTTGAGCTTGGTACCGTAACTAAGTTAAGAAGATCGTCGGTAACTCTTTTATAAATGTCAATTGAACCGGTGATGCGGTCATTGACAAAGCCGAAGTCGAGACCGGCATTAAGCGTGGTTGTCTCCTCCCACTTGATATCCGGGTCATATGCATCAGGCCTCAGTGTCGGAATGAACTCCCCGTCAATATAGTAATAGGAGCCCTCCGAAGACTGGCGGTAAAGCGCCAGTGCCGGGAAGTCGTTGCCGATGTCCTGCTGCCCGGTGATACCCCATCCAAGCCTGAGCTTGAGGTTAGATACTGCCTTGACATTCTTCAGGAATGATTCCTCCTTAATCTTCCATCCGAGAGCAACCGAAGGGAACAATCCCCAAGGATTAGCCTTAAATCTTGATGAACCATCCTCACGTAAGGTGACAGTGACGAGATATCTGTCCTTCAGTGTATAGTTGATACGGCCAAAGAATGACACGAGATAGTTCCCGGGATCGGTTGTAAATGACGAGCTGTCTGATTTCTGATAAAGAGGATGCTCAGCATCGACCCTGGTGCGGGTGTAGGTCTCGCCATTCCTCTCGAAGTGCTGCCATGAGTAACCTGCGGTCACATCAAGCACACTGTTGATACTTGCCAGGTTCTTATTGTAGTTAAGGTAAAAATCAAGCAGGTTGTTGTAGTTGTTTCCACTGTAGTCTGAAATCCTTCCGTAAAGCGGAGCGGTTAGTACCGAAGGAGAGGTCTTGGGACGGTTATTGTGACCGACACTTGTTGTATAATCAGTTGCCAGGTTGAGGTTGGCTCTTAGCTCCGGCAGGAAGGGAAGGGTGTAGTCCAGCTGGATGTTTCCGATGACCCTGTTAACCACAGACCTGTTGTCGACAGACAGTGCCTGCTCAACCGGGTTGGGTGTTCCGAGGTTGGCGCCGTAGTTTGCCCACTGGAAGTATCCGTCATAGTTTTCACTACCGTCTTTTATAACTTGGGTCGGGTCCATATTCACAGCTGAACCTATTGCACCTGAGTCACCGAAGTTGTGGTGCGTATTCATTCCCTTGAGGTTGATATTGACCTTCAGGGCATCATTGAAGAATGTGGGATTGAGATTCAGAGATCCGGTAAAGCGCTGCATGTCAGTGTTCTTCAGGATACCGTTCTGGTCAGTGTAACCGATTGAGAGGCGGTAGGGAAGTGAGCCGACAGCACCTGAAAGGCTCAGGTTATGGTCATGGGAGACTGCAGTACGGAAGATCTCCTTCTGCCAGTTTGTATTCTGCGTTCCCAGGAGATTCAGGTTGTCAATTCCAAAGAGGTCTGACTTCTCGAGAGCCAGCTGCCTGATCTCGTCACCTGAGAATACATCGACAAATGCGATTGCATTTGCCACGGAGACATTTCCGTCATAGGAGACTGTCAGGGGCGATCCTGCCTTCCCTTTCTTGGTAGTGATCAGGATAACGCCGTTTGATGCCCTTGAACCGTAGATGGCAGTTGCGGAAGCATCCTTCAGCACAGTGAAGTTCTCAATGTCATTCGGGTTTACAAATGACAGGATGTTTGAGCTTCCTGATACATTGTTGTTGTCAATTGGAACACCGTCAATGATTATCAGCGGGTCATTGGAGGCGTTGAGTGAGGAACCGCCGCGCACGCGGATGGTTGCACCGCTGCCCGGAGCACCGCCGGCTGTTGTGATTACCACACCGGCACTCTTACCCACCAGCAGGTCCTGCGGTGAGGTGATTGCCCCCTTGTTGAAGTCCTTTGAACTCACAGCTGCCACAGAACCGGTGGCATCGCTCTTTTTGACGGTACCGTAACCGATTACAACCACCTCGTCGAGAGCCTGAACATCAGTGCGCAGGGCAACGTTCACAACATTGCTCTCACCAACGGGAACCTCCTGCGGCAGGTATCCGATGAAGGTGAAGACAAGAATATCCCCGGGCTTTGCCATCAGGGAGTACTCTCCGTTAACGCCGGTAATAGTTCCCGTAAGCGTCCCCTTGACAACGACGTTCACTCCGGGTAACGTCTGCCTGTCGGCCGCATCGGTAACTGTACCTGACACTCTTACCTGTTGCCCGAAGACAACAAGACTCATCATTATGCCGAAGGTCAGCATGAAGAGCCGTTTTCCAGTTAGTTTCTCCATAAATAGATCAGTTTAATTGCAGTTTTCAGAATTGTTATTATTGCTAAATTTATTTGTCAAGGTTTGGGACGTTAAAATTCCGTCTTTTTTAAGAGTTAACCAACTCTTTTTCAGGTTTTTTCCGCAATCGTTACCGCAAACGTTTGAATTGAGCATGAGGTTAATTTCCAGGCTGCTAAAAACAGTGGTTTTTTTTCTATCTTTACATCTGACAGTCGCCTTCAGGATATGAGCAGAGAAAACATCACCATTAAGGATATTGCCCGTGAACTGGGTATATCTCCCTCAACGGTCTCCAGGGCTCTTAAGGACCATCCGGATATAAGCCAGGCAACACGCGACGCCGTAAATGAACTCGCCGAACGGTGGAACTACCGTCCGAACCCCATAGCCCTGAGCCTGAAAAGCGGCTCGTCGAAGACCATAGGGGTGATTATCCCTGACGTGGTACACTACTTCTTCTCAACTGTGATCAGCGGCATTGAGGATGTAGTCTACCAGCGCGACTACAACATGATACTCTGCCAGAGCAACGAGATGTGGGAGCATGAGGTGAAGAATATCAGGACACTTCTTTCAAGCCGCGTCGACGGCATCCTGGCCTCCGTGGCAAAAAACACCTCAGATTTCAGGCATTACCGCAGCATCATTGACAAGGATATTCCCCTTGTATTTTTTGACCGTGCCGTTGAGGAGATAAATACAGACAGCGTGGTAATCGATGATGAGGCCGGAGCCTACAAGGCTGTAATTCATCTTCTCCGCACAGGAAAGAAACGGATAGTTCACCTGTCAGGCCCTCCGCAGCTGGCCATCGCCCGCCACAGGCTCGCCGGATATATGAAGGCCATGAAGGAATACCGCCTCACCCCGCAGGCTGAAGATATCGTAAAATGCGATGATATAGAGAGTGCTGAACGGATTATTCCTGCGCTGCTGACCCGCTCCCCGAGGCCTGAGGCATTCTTTACCGTCAATGACCTCACTGCAGCACAGACCCTGATGATAGTAAAGCGCCACGGCCTGAGGATCCCTGAGGATATTGCCATTGTAGGATTCACAAACAGCCAGATAGCCACCCTGACTGATCCCGGACTGACATCAGTTGACCAGAAGGGCTTTGAGATGGGGCAGACCGCCGCGCGGCTGCTTATTGACCGGATAGAAAACCGTCGCGGAGCCGTTCAGAACAAGATAATCACCTCGGAGCTGGTTATCCGTGGCTCCTCCTCAGCAAAGTGACACTCCCCCGGTGAACTCTTCCAGCCGGCCCTTCCTGCCGGCCCTTATCCCTTTGGGTGTCTCGGTAAGGGCACAGCACTCATAACGGGGGTCATGCTGGAACAGGAGCAGCCAGTCATTCTGAAGCGCCTCCTGCAGTATCTCCTGTTTTTCGGCTATTGTGACAAGCGGAAGAAGGTCATAGGCCATATTCCACAGCAAAGGTATATGGGCAACCGTCGGGATCAGGTCACCCGTATACAAAAGTGCCTTCCCGTTACAGCTGATAACAGGAAGCATCAGCCCCGGGGTATGGCCGTAGCATATCCTGAGTGAAATGCCGGGGTAAAGGTCGCCCGGTTCTTCCACCAGGTTCAGCTTCCCGCTTTCGCCGAATGGCCTGATGTTTTCAGGAAGGAAGGCATCCTCCTCACGGAGATTTGATTCATTGGCCCACTCCCACTGGGCGCGGCTGATGTGGTATGTGGCGTTGGGAAATACCGGGGCCGTACCACCTCCCGGCGCATTGACAAAACAGCCTCCGCAGTGGTCTGCGTGCAGATGGGTGATAATGACATCGGTGATATCCGCGGGACTGTATCCGCATCCGGCAATGCCTCCTGCAAGCCCCGATCCGCCGCTGAGATAGGCATGCCTGAAGAATTTTTCGTCCTGCTTGTCTCCCCACCCGGCATCAACGAGAATCACCCTGCCATCAGTCTCGATGATAAGGGAGGTAAGAGAAAGTTCAATTGTATTGAGTTCATCTGACTGTACCTGCCGGCTCCAGAGTGCCTTCGGGATCACCCCGAACATCGCTCCTCCGTCAACCCTGAAATTTGATATATTGAAAAGTGAGAGTTTCATTTTGTGGCGTTTTAACGGCTGCAAGATAACCAATTTTGGTATTTTTGGCAGTTGATACACGACAGTACCGCAGCGATGGACTCCGACTTCAGCACGATATTATTTGCGTTCATGCTGACCCTTTTTGCCGGCCTTTCAACCGGAGTAGGCAGCACAATTGCCTTTTTCGCGAAGAAGACAAACACGAGGTTTCTTACCGTCAGCCTGGGCTTTTCTGCAGGTGTGATGATCTACGTAGCATTTGTGGAGATCTTCGTGAAGGGCCGCGAGGTCCTTACTGAAGCCATGGGTATTCGCCATGGCTGGTGGATGGCTGTCATCGCCTTTTTCGGGGGAATAGCCCTGATAGCTATCATTGACAGGCTCATCCCTTCACAGGAAAACCCTCATGAGTTCAAGAAGATCGAAGGAGGCGAGGAGGAGCAGAGAAGCGGGAAGCTGCTGCGCATGGGGGCCATGACCGCACTTGCCATCGGAATTCACAACTTCCCCGAGGGACTTGCCACTTTCACTGCGGCCCTCTCCGATCCCCAGATAGGGGTGGCTATAGCAGTGGCTGTTGCAATACACAACATACCGGAAGGAATAGCAGTTTCAGTACCGATCTACTACGCCACAGGAAGCAAACGCAAGGCTTTCAGGCTCTCCTTCCTGAGCGGAATAGCCGAACCTGTAGGTGCCCTTGCCGGATACCTGATACTGCTCCCGGTCATGAGTGATACCCTGATGGGTGTGCTCTTCTCGTTTGTTGCCGGAATTATGGTCTTCATCTCACTCGATGAACTGCTGCCGGCTGCAGAGAAATACGGCGAACACCACCTGTCAATCTATGGCCTGATATCCGGAATGGCGGTGATGGCGCTAAGCCTGTTGCTCTTTAAATAAACAAAACATGGCTGAATCTGTTGGATAAATATATATTTGCACGTTTTTATAAACCAAAACAAAAATATGATGAAAAGAACACTGACTGTCATTCTGGTGCTGGCTGCACTGGCTGCGGGAGCCCAGGCTCAGAGTTACAAATCGGCTATCGGCCTCAGGGGAGGTGATCCTTCCGGTGTTTCCTTCAAGACCTTCATTAACAGCACAAATGCACTTGAGCTTATCGCAGGAACAGGTTACTGGGGACATAATTTCTCGGTCACCGGTTTTTACCAGTGGCAGAAACCGACTGACTGGACACCCAACCTTGATTGGTTCATCGGGCCGGGAGCACATATCGGTTTCTGGAATGACTACTGGAAAGATGAGTACAGCACAGGTATTCTCCTTGGCGTTGACGGCATAGTCGGACTGGAATATACACTTGATGATATTCCCCTGAATTTTGCAATTGGCGTAGGTCCTTCCTTCCAGCTTACAAGCGGACCGGGATGGTACTATTGGAACGGCGGATTTGCAGTCAGATACGTCTTTTAGTCAGGAATTCACACCACATCCCTGAGCGGATCACAAGACCGAACATTTTTTTGAATAATATTTTGCAGATTAAAAAAAAGATGCCATCTTTGCATCCGCTTTTTTAAGTTCTTTAAGGTCCATTCGTCTAGTGGTTAGGACGTCAGGTTTTCATCCTGGTAACAGGGGTTCGATTCCCCTATGGACTACAAAATTATATTAAACAAACATTATGGCTAACCATAAGTCGGCACTCAAAGCCGCAAGACAGGCAGAGACACGGAAGGAAGACAACAAGTACTACGCCCGTACCATGCGTAATTCACTGAAGAAGATGCGCAAGACCACAGAAAAGGCTGAGGCTGAAAAGATGCTTCCGGAGCTGAGCGCCATGCTTGACAAGCTTGCAAAGAAGAATGTCATCCACAAGAACAAGGCTTCAAACCTCAAGTCTTCGATAACGAAGCATGCTCAGAGCCTGAAATAGGGTTCTATTCCAAATATATTCACAGCCGTTGCTTCACAGTGACGGCTGTTTTTTTTATATTGCAGCGGGATAATACGTTTTGCTGCATGTCAATGAAAATCACTGACTGGGCTGTCGAGGACAGGCCCCGTGAACGGCTCTGGAACAAGGGCCCCGCAAGCCTCAGCGATGCTGAGCTGTTAGCTATTCTCATCGGATCAGGTACAAGGAACAACTCTGCCCTTGACCTGGCACGCGAACTACTGGCACTGGCCGGCAACTCACTATGTCAGCTGGGAAGACTCAGCGCCGGTGAGATACGTAAGATAAAAGGGATGGGTGAGGCGAAGGCCGTAACTATCGCTGCCGCCCTGGAACTGGGGCGGCGCCGTAAGATGGCAGAAGCCTCCGAAAACCCGCAGATACGCTCATCAGCCGACGTGTTCAGCATCATCAGCCCCCTGATGGAAGACCTCACACACGAAGAGTTCTGGATACTCTTCCTGAACAGGGCCAACCGCGTCACCGGCCGCATGAAGATAAGCCAGGGAGGCGTCAGCGGCACAGTCACCGACGTCCGGATAGTAATGAAAAAAGCTATTGAGACACTGGCATCAGGCCTGGTCATATGTCACAACCATCCGTCAGGGAACACCAGCCCCAGCGACTCTGACATCAGGATCACCCAGAAAATCAAGGAGGCAGGTGCACTGATGGATATCCAGCTCCTTGATCACCTGATTGTGGCCGGAAAGGATTATTACAGTTTTGCTGACAACGGGGCGCTGTGAATAAGGCCTGCCGCAGTTATGTGCCGTTCCCGCCTGGCACCAGCCGGCCAGGCAGTGTTCATAACTGGCGGGCTGCAAGCCTGACCCCGGAGTTGTCTTCGCAGAACTCAAGCATCTCTGCCACAGTAAGACCGGTGACGGGATGAACCGTCTCCGGAGCCACCTCCATCAGCGGCTCCAGGACAAACCTCCTCGAGTGAAGCTTCGGATGGGGAACCTCAAGGCCGGGAATGGATATGACACGGTCGTCCCAGAACAGTATGTCAAGGTCTATGATGCGCGACTCATATTTTCCCCCTCCGCTCTTTTTGCGCCCCATACGCCCCTCTATTGACCTGAAGCGCTGAATGAGCACTTTGGGTTCCAGTTTGGTCTCCAGTAAAATAACCATGTTAAGGAACTGCTCATCGGCATCAAACCCCCACGGCTCGGTCTCCCATACTGACGAGGCAGCAATGATCTCCCCGCCTTCCCTGCCTATCAGCTCCAAGGCACGCTGCAATGCCTCAAACCGGTCACCAAGGTTGCTCCCCAGGCCGGCAATGACTTTCGAAGAAGCTGATAATTTCATAACAAGCGTTTTAGCGCCTTAAAGATGCCTGATTTTTTTATAATTTGGCCAAATAAATCAACAGTACTGAAATGAAAACCTTTCTTAAGATGGTCCTGGCCGTGATAACAGGACTGATAATCACCAGTCTCCTTTTTTTCGTGGTAACCCTTTCGGTTTTTTCCGGGATGGCGGCAGCAGGCAAGAAACAGGTAACAATACCTGAAAAAACGGTGCTGGTCATGAAGACAGGCTCTCTGATACCAGACCGGTCACAAGGTAATCCGTTCACAACACTTGACCCGCTGACAATGTCATTTACACAGACACCCGGCCTAAACGAGATACTCAGCAACCTGAAAAAGGCGGCAAAAGACGAAAACGTCAGCGGCATCCTCATTGAAACCGGAACCATGCCTTCAGGCTGGGCAACCGCCGATGAGATCCGGACCGCCCTTAACGAATTCAGGGAGAGCGGGAAATTCGTTTACTCCTACTCTGACTACGTGCTTATGCAGGAGAGCTATTTCATTTCAACCGCTGCTGACCGGGTCTGGATCAGTCCCGCTTCAATGTTCGACTTCAAGGGACTGGCAGCCGAGGTCACCTTTTACAAGGATGCCCTGGAGAAGCTCGGAGTGGAGGTGCAGGTGATCAGGCACGGCAAATTCAAGGGTGCTGTTGAACCCTATATACTCGACAAACTCAGCGACGAAAACCGTCTTCAGATCTCGGAATACGTCGGATCTATATGGGGCCATGTTGTGAACGTGATTTCAGATTCCCGCGGCGTTCCCGCCGAAAGGGTGATGAGCCTTGCCGACTCACTTGCAGGCTATGACGCTGCCCTGATGACTTCTGCCGGACTAATAGACGGCACAATCTACCGCGACCAGCTTGAAGACAGCATCAGGACGGCGGCAGGAATCGAAAAGGACAAGAAGATCAGCTATGTTTCCATGTCGAAGTATGCAAACGTAGCCGTAAAGCACACCGAAACCGCAGGCAAGGACAAGATTGCCGTGCTGTTTGCCGAAGGAAGCATAGTCATGGGCGAAGGCGATGACACAAACATCGGGGGCAACAGGTATGCAGAGGAGATGAGAAAACTGCGCAATGACTCAACTGTAAAGGCTGTGGTCTTCAGGGTCAACTCGCGCGGCGGCAATGCAATTGCCTCTGACCTTATCTGGCGCGAGGTGGAGCTGACTGACAAAGTGAAGCCTGTCGTGGTTTCAATGGGCAACTACGCCGCCAGCGGCGGTTACTATATCTCCGCCGCCGCAAGCAAGATCATGGCTTCACCTGTAACAGTGACCGGTTCAATCGGTGTCTTCGGCCTCATTCCAAATGCACAGATCCTCCTCGACAAAAAGCTTGGGATCAGTTCTGACGTTGTGAGCACCAACGCCCACTCCGATTCCCCCTCACTGACACGCCAGCTGAACACATTCGAAAAGGATGCACTCCAGGCCAATGTAGAGCGTACCTACAGCACCTTCACCGGAGTGGTTGCCGCAGGCAGGGATATGAGGCAGATCGCAGTCGACAGCATAGGTCAGGGACGTGTCTGGACCGGCGCTGATGCCATGCCCGTCGGACTCGTTGACTCATTCGGCGGACTTTCTGACGCAGTCAGGGAAGCAGCTGCACTTGCAGGGCTTGAGGAATACCGTACAATTGAAAAGCCGGAATCGACCGACTTCTATACGAAATTCCTGAAAGAACTGACGGGCGATATCAGAATAAAGGCCATCCGCAGTGAACTGGGCGAAGTATCAAGGTATTACTTTGACCTTAAGAATATAATTTCTTCCGGCGGCATTCAGGCAGCGATGCCCTATTACCTGGAAATACATTAGGATGATACTGCCGGGAAAGTTCCTGATGCGGACCGCTTCCAGTCTTTACGGTGCAGCCGTGGCTGTGAGGAACAGGCTTTATGACCTGGGCATTTCCCGGAGCCAGTCATTCAACATCCCGGTAATATGTGTCGGTAATATAACAGCCGGCGGCACCGGAAAGACCCCGCATGTGATCTGGCTTGCCGAAAAACTCTCTGCCAGTTCCGGAATTGCCGTACTCAGCAGGGGTTATCTCAGGAAAAGCCGCGGATTCATGCAGGTGACACCCGACAGTACCGCCGCAGAAGCCGGGGATGAACCGTTGCTTATGTCCCGGAGTCTTCCGGGTGTCAGGGTTTTCGTCGACCGCGACAGGGTAAACGGCATCAGGGAGATTCTTCGGACCTTCCCGGAAACCGGTACTGTTGTGATGGACGACGGGTTCCAGCACAGGGCGGTCAAAGCCGGCATGTATATAATCCTGACAGACTGGGGCAGGCTCATGACCCGCGACAGGCTCCTTCCGCTGGGGCTGCTTCGCGAAAGCGTCAGTGCAATAAAAAGGGGCTCTGCCGTGATTGTGACAAAGACACCTCCGGGTACTTCCCCGGAACAACGGGAGGCTGTCAGGAAAGAGCTGCAGGCGGCCGGTGCCGGTGAATCCGTTTATTTTACTGCATTTGCCTATGGTATACCGGTGCATCTGTTCAGTGAGCAGGTCCGGGAAATAAACGGCAGCACCTCCCTGCTGGCAGTGACCGGCATAGCAAATCCGGCACCCCTGACCGGATACCTGGAGAGTGTTGCGGGCGATGTCACCCATCTGCCATTCCCGGATCATCACGCCTATACGGGCGCGGATATGGAAAAGATTACCGCAGCCTTCAATGCCATGGCAAACCCTGACAAAATAATCGTCACAACTGCCAAGGATGGCGTCAGGTTAAAAGAAATCACTAATATTGCAGACCACGTCAGGCAGGCTTTGCACGTCCTGCCTGTCAGGGTGCAATTCATTGAAAATGAAGAAGAATTTTTAAATAAAGTATACTCATATGCTGGAAAAGATCATCAAGACCGCTGAATTTCTGACCTCAAAGGGCATAAAGGATCCCGAGGCAGGCATTGTTCTCGGAACCGGCCTGGGCGGCCTTACGGCAGAAATAGATGTACAGGTTGAAATTCCGTACAGCGAAATCCCGGATTTCCCGGTATCAACGGTTCAGGGCCATGCCGGAAAGCTTATATACGGTGATTTCGGCGGAAAGAAAGTTGTGGCCATGAAAGGCCGCTTTCACTACTATGAGGGGTACGGCTCCGAACAGGTCACTTTCCCGATCAGGATCATGAAGGAGCTGGGAATCAGGGCACTGTTCCTTTCCAATGCAGCCGGAGGTGTCAATCCTTCATTCAGGATCGGTGATATCATGATAATCGAAGACCATATATGCCTGGTTGACAATCCTCTGATAGGGCCGAATGATGACCGCATCGGTCCCCGTTTCCCGGATATGAGTGAGCCCTATGACAAAAAACTCATTGAGAAGGCAAAAAACATAGCAGCCGGCCTCGGGATACCTGTAACCAGAGGAGTGTATCTCTCCACCTCCGGCCCGACTTTTGAGACACCGGCAGAGTACAGGTTCTTCCGTATTATCGGGGCTGATGCAGTAGGTATGTCAACAGTGCCTGAGGTGATCACCGCAAGGCATATGAGCATCCCTGTCTTTGCAGTAAGCATCATCACCGACCTTGGGGTGGAGGGAAAGATCGAGTACACCACACATGAATCGGTCCAGGCTGCCGCGGAACACAGCGAAGAGAAGATGACGAGGATCATGAAGGAGCTCATCGCAGCTCTCTGATCCCGGCCTGTCAGGCTTTCACCGGTAAAGCAGGGCACACACCTTTTTCCACCAGCGTGATTCACCGGAGGTGCTGCATGATTCTGCAATGATCATATACAGTCCGGAAGGAAGCCGTGCCCCGCTGTCTGACAAACCGTCCCAGACGAACTGTGCTCCGGCGCCGGCAGCGGCCCTTTCAGCCAGCCGCCTTACGGGGTAGCCCCGGTCACTGAAGATAGTCACGGAAAGTATATTCTCCTCTCCTCCCGGAAAAACTCCCACGGATAATATATCCTCAAAGCCGTCGCCGTCAGGCGATATCCTTCCGGAGGAGAGTGTCAGCCCCTCTCCTGATGTACTCCCCCCGACAAGGACAGAATTTGGCGCTCCGGGAGTTCCGTAACTGCATGCTGCAGTTGCAGAATGCCAGTTGGATGCAACATCAGAGGCAAACGCCGGGGATACCTTTTCGAGGGCAACTCCTTCAGTGCCTGACAGGAATATCATGTGCATCGCGCTGCTGTAGTCAACCCTGTCAATGATATTCATGTACCTGTCATACATTATCAGTCTCCCCTCATCATCTGGCATTGCCGGAAGTCGGTCGGCACGGAAAATGGACTCCCCGGCAGCACACGGGTAACTGGCGGAGAGATCCTCACTCCCGGTGGTGAGGGCTATATAGCCGGCCGGAAGAAGCAGGCGGTGAATGCCGGTAATCGCCGTTGCTGCAGCGGTGCTGCTGCCGGCGAGACAGATACGCGAGAGATCAAACACCTTTTCTGAGTTGTTGTAAAGCTCGAGATACTCTCTGTCATTCCCGGCAGGGTCAGGGAGCAGCTCGTTGAACATGATATCCCCGGGCATGGGATCGGCTGGCAATCCGGTCCTGATTACGCCGGAGCATGGCAAATTGCCGGCAAAATCGGTCACCTGCGGAGGGATCAGCAACGTGATGATCTCCCCCGGGGCAAGCACCTCCCGCAGCCCCACCAGTACAATACGGTCGGCGGGATCACCGGAGAGGGCAGGCATCGTCTCCTTTCCATCAGCCAGCCACGGCCCCGCTCCGGCGAGCATGACCGTCTCGTCAAACAGCACCGCCGCCGTGCCCTCCGATACCGGCCAGGCTGCAATCACTCCCGGGCACCTGGTGTCAGCTACAGTCATTGCGGCCGAATTAATCCTTCCGGGCGTCCCCCCGGAGGGGTCTGCCGAAGGACCCCAGGCAAACGGCTCATTGAACGGATTGTCAGTGTCGGTCAGTTCGGCCGCCCACCCGCCGCCGGAGCGGGGTCCGTCACCGAGAAACTCCGGCCCGTAATTCACCGCGTGGACAAGTGAACCCTCCGGATTACGGAGCGCCATCAGCTCACCGGCGTCATTAAGCGAAGGGAATGACTTTACTGCCAAAACCTTCCCGTAAGGGAGAAGATCACTCCTGCTCCCTGTGGAACAGAGTATTATCCTTTCTCCCGGCACTATCAGGCCATCCGGCAGGTATGCCGTATCAGGACCGACAATCAGCAGTGTCCCCTTAACGGCCAGGGTGTCACTCCCCCGGTTGAATATCTCCAGGTATTCACGCTCCGGCAGGCCGTGAGAGGGGGTCGGATCAGCCATTATTTCGGTTATGACAAGCTCGCCTGTGGCCGGAAAAGGATGGGCTGAGCCGCCTGTCTGTGCCGTAACAGACAGATACAAAGGCAATAGCGGCAACAGTATAATCTTTTTCATGCAGCGGGACTAAAAAAGGATTAAATTTGTCGCACTTTTTCTCTTTATAAAGTTCGTATAAATTTTTTAAACAGTAACAAAATGAAAGTAGCAGTGGTAGGGGCCACGGGGATGGTTGGCAGGATGATGCTCAGGGTTCTTGAGGAGAGGCAGTTTCCTGTCGACAGGCTCTTTCCGGCAGCATCGGAACGTTCGGCCGGCAGGGAAGTGATATTCAGGGGCAAGCCGGTGAAGGTGGTCAGCGTTATGGAAGCAGTCGAGGCTGTTCCTGACGTTGCAATATTTTCCGCAGGTGCATCCGTATCGAGGGAGTGGGCTCCCGTCTTCGCCGAAAACGGCACAACAGTGATTGACAACTCTTCGGCCTGGAGGATGGAAAAGGGAATCCCGCTCGTGGTTCCGGAGATAAATGCTTCTGTTATCAGTGCTGAAACAAGGATAATAGCCAATCCAAACTGCTCAACAATTCAGATGCTGATGGCAATTGCGCCCCTGCACAGGGAATACGGCATCAGACGGCTTGTCATTTCAACATACCAGTCTGTCACCGGCACCGGAGTAAGGGCTTTGACACAGCTTGAGAATGAGCGGCGCGGGCTGAGCGGAGAGATGGCCTATCCTTATCAGATAGACCTTAACTGCATCCCGCAGTGCGACGTCTTCCTTGACAACGGATATACCAAAGAGGAGATGAAGCTTGTTAACGAGACACGCAAGATTCTTGGAGACGAGGAAATAAAGGTCACTGCCACCGCCGTGAGAGTCCCGGTTACGGGAGGGCACTCCGAGGCGGTCAACATAGAGTTTGCAAGGGAGTTTGACCTTGACAGAGTCAGGGCGCTGCTCTCTTCAACACCCGGGGTTGTCCTCCATGATGACCCGGCACAGAATAAGTACCCGATGCCCATCACAGCCCATGACCATGACGAGGTCTTCGTAGGCCGGATCAGGCGCGACTTCTCGCAGGAGAAGACGCTGAACATGTGGGTTGTGGCTGACAACATCCGGAAGGGAGCCGCAACCAATGCTGTGCAGATCGCAGAGTACATGATGTCAGCAGGTCTGCTTAAATAACAGGCTCCTCCGACTCAAACAGGAAATCGTTGTAGGGATACCGCTGCACGTGTATCTTCTTTACCTCCCCGTACAGCATCTTTCTAAGCTCATCAAAGTTATCCCTCTTTTTTGCCGAGATGAAAACAGTTCGCTGGTCTCCGGCGTGAGCCATCCATGTCCTGCGCAGGTCATCAAGCGACAGGTTCTCCCTTTTTACCGGGGTAAGGTCAAACTCATCCTTGCGGGTGAATGAAAAAAGGTCGGTCTTATTGAAGACGAGTATCGTGGGTTTGTTGAGGGAATCCAGGTCCTTCAGGGTTGTGTTTACCACAGCCACCTGCTCCTCGAATCCCGGGTGCGAAATATCAATCACATGCAGAAGAAGGTCAGCCTCCTTCACCTCGTCAAGGGTCGACTTGAACGACTCCACGAGGTCATGAGGCAGCTTCCGGATGAACCCTACGGTGTCCGAAAGGAGGAAAGGCAGGTTGCCCAGGACAACCTTTCGCACAGTGGTGTCAAGGGTGGCAAACAGCTTGTTTTCTGCAAACAGGTCGGTCTTGCTGATCTGGTTCATCAGTGTTGACTTGCCTACGTTAGTGTAGCCTACCAGGGCAACCCTGACCATTTTCTCCCTCCCCTTCCGGCGGGTATTCATCTGAGTGTCGATCTTCTTGAGCTGCTCCTTTAGCTTTGTTATCTTGTCACGGATGATACGGCGGTCAGTCTCTATCTCGGTCTCACCCGGACCCCTGAGCCCGATACCTCCGCGCTGCCGTTCCAGGTGAGTCCACATCCCTGTAAGTCTCGGAAGAAGATACTGGTATTGTGCCAGTTCCACCTGGGTACGTGCATGTGATGTGCGTGCCCTGCCTGCAAAAATGTCAAGTATGAGATTGGTGCGGTCAATGATACGGCAGTTGAGCTCCTTCTCGATATTGCGCATCTGACTTGGCGTAAGCTCATCGTCAAAGATGGCGAGGGTGATCTCATTTACAGCGACGAAGGCGGCTATCTCCTCGATCTTCCCCTTGTTCACGAAAGTACGTGGATTGGGATGCTCAACGCGCTGCAGGAACTTCCTTACGGGCTCTGCTCCTGCCGTCTCTGCAAGAAACGCCAGCTCGTCAAGATAGTCACGGGCGCTTGCCTCACTTATCTCCGGGGTGATGACCCCTATCAAAACCGCTTTTTCTATTGCGAATAAGATTTATCAGTACGTATTATCCCCGGCAATTAACATCACTGCCACAATCAGTGACTTCCGTGCCTTCCTCAGAATCAGGGTGGTCACGCTGCCCCTTACCGCTGGCAGAAAAGAAACCGCCCCGGTCCTGAGGGGCCGGGGCGTCAAAAATAATACAAACTAATTAATAAACCTTCTGTTGGCTTCCATGAAGCCTCGTATGGCATTCTTAAGGTTTTCCGTACACATTATGACCATTTCGACATCCATCGGGAACTCTACGGTCTGCGACTGAAGCATCTTCTTCTGTTCTGCCGACAGGGCGCCGACGTCGCCGATTGCCCTTGCCGAAACATGTTCAAAATCTGACCTTGCACCTATCGGTTCCTTTTTGATTGTACGTTCCGGATAGAGAGCGATCATCTCAACATCCCCCTGGATGACGCACTCCTTTACCTGGAATGTCTGTATAAGTGCGCACTGGAGATCCTTGAACTTCTTTACCTTAATGTCGTTGCCCAGCGAGTCCTTCATAACGTTACCCTTCGCATCCTTGACATAGTCGAACCCGTCCTCCACCCTTGCCTTCACAAGGGTATCACGCTGGAACTGCCTGTCAGGGCTGACAGCAACCGTACGAAGGTTGATATTTATAAGGTAGTCTATCTGGGTATCGTTATCGGGCATTGTTGTATAATACTCAACCCACTCGCTGTTAAGCCGGGGCAGGTCAAGTGCCAGGAGATCCTTTTCAAATTCCTCGGGGAACTTGACTACCGAGTAGTTCTTGACAGTTACATATGCCCGGCTGATGCCAAGGTAATGTGACTCCTGCATCATCTGGTCAATATCCGGGTAATCTCCCACATACTCCCTTGCACGGGCAAATTCGGCGAATGCCTGGCGGTAAGACTCCTTGGTGTTGTTTTTCATCAGCTCCTGGCCGTGGGCATAGTAGAAGTCAGCCGCGTTTTTCTTGGCGATGACCATTTCCTGCATGTAGTCAACATAGGGCCATTCAATGGTCCTGCCCTGGTACCGGATGGGGGTAACCGTACGTACTGCTGCCTGGCGGTCACTCATTTTCCGGTAGATCATGTAGATCTCATCCCACGCGTTGGTCCTGCCTTCCATCTTCAGGTAACGAATCCGTTCGTTGTCCTGTTCGAGGGCGATATTCATCGCGCGTTCGAGGGTTTCAATGTCCTTTTCGCTGCCGGGCTTTTTCCTGAGTTCAGTAACGGCTTTGGTGATGGCAGCGTCATAGTTGCCAACCTCAAGCTGTTTTTTGGATGATCCGCAGCCTGACATCAGCATGGCTGCAACAAATAAGATTCCGATGGTCCGTTTCATAACAATGGATTTAAAAAACCCCGCTGTTCTTATTGAAGGCGGGGTATATTGTAAACGATGTATCGGTCTGATTATTGCAGCTGGAAGATAATGGGTATTGAATATCTTACCCTAACCGGCCGGCCTCGCTGCATTCCCGGTTCCCATTTGGGAGAAGCGGAGACGGCTTCCTTGGCGGCTTCGTCAAGAAGGGCATCCACGCTGCGTGAGACGCTGACGTTGCTTACATTGCCGTTTGTTTCAACCACGAAGGTAATGAAGACACGGCCCTGGATGCCGTTTTCGGCTGCCAGTTCAGGATAGCGGACCCGTTTCTGTACCCATTCGCGAAACTTGTTGATGTCACCGCCCCTGAATTTGGGCATATCCTCTACGATAACAAATATTTCATCTTCAACTTCTTCTTCTTCAGCCTGCAGGACAGGGGCATAGATTTCAACCACCTTGTCTTCCGAGGTTTCGTCGTCTTCGAATCTTACCTCATTTTCAATCACGACGTCGTCTTCAACGATTTCGAACAGGTCAGTAACCGTTACTTCTGGCGGGGGCAACTCTTCCGGGGGTGTTTCTTCCGTTACCGGGATCTGTTCTTCCTCAATTGCTTCCTCCGTCATCCCTGCAAACATAGAGTCCTTTTTCTGGCCGCTGGTCCACTCCATTGCCCCGAGGCAGACGAGCAGGGCAATTATGAGACCCACCTGTATGAACAGTGTTTTCTTGTTCTCGAGGTTTGCCTTTTCGTTTTTCTTCGGTTCCATTATAATGCTGTTATAGGCACCTCAAAGTTACAAAATTGTTTGTCATCTCCGACGGGGAGGGGTTAAGTGATTTGTAAAAAATTTCTATATTTGCACCGCCGCGGGATTTTGGAGTTATTTAACCGTGACCGCGACGTTCATTAAATACTGGGGATATAGCTCAGTTGGCTAGAGCGTGTGACTGGCAGTCACAAGGTCAGGGGTTCGATTCCCCTTATCTCCACAAATTCAATTAGTCACAAAAAATGAGTCCTGTAAATCAAGCATTTGCAGGATTCTTTTTTTTACTCATATGACAATTTGTACACCGTGGCACACCTGTCAGGTGGCTTATTCGGTGTCCTTTCTCAGAATTCATTCCGTAGACCGGATTGCCAGTCAATTATGGAGGTTTAATCCATTGCGCAATAATTTATTTGACTTCTGCATTGTGGTGATGTAACTTTATTTTCACAATAATCCCACAATGAATAACAGAACAATAAACCGCAGGTCATTCCTGTCAAAATCATCTGTATGTATGGCAGGTGTCGGAATCGCAGGCTCAGGTGCAATGTACGGCCGGCAAAACAGCACCAAGGAACATATGCAGCCGGCAATCCGCGAATACAGGATGCTCGGGCGTACCGGCTTCAGAGTGTCGGATATCGGATGCGGCTTCCCGGGCGCAGCAAACGAAAGTGTCATTAAAGCAGCTATTGCAGGCGGTATAAATTTCATCGATTCGATAGAGGGGCATGGCGGAGGAAACAGTGAGGTCACCATAGGCCGGGCAATCAATGGCTGTCCAAGGGAATCATTGTTTATAAATACCAAGATTCAGGTCACAGAAAAGGACACACGGGAAACCCTTGTCTCAAGGGTGAGGAAATCGCTTGAAAGACTTAATACTGATTACATTGACGGGCTTATGCTATGGTCCGTAAACACTGTGAAGGCAAGTGAAAATAAAGTCTTCCACAGCGCAGTAAGGCAGATGAAAAAGGATGGTCTTGTGAGATTCAGCGGGATCTCCTGTCATGGATCAAACTTCACAGGTGAACCACCGGAGACGATGGACAAGGTGATATGTGCAGCCGTTGACAGCGGGCTTTTTGACCTTGCAATGTTCGTTTACAACTATATCCAGCAGGAGATGGGTGATCTTATCCTTGAACACTGTGAAAAAAAGAATGTCGGGGCAACACTGATGAAGACCGATCCTTTCGGCGGAGCTTACAATATTGTGACGAACATGGTCACAAACTACAAGAATGAAAATAAGGAAATCCCACCGAATATTCAGAACGTTTACTCAAAAATAATGAAGAGCCAGGAGAAGGCCATGCCGTTCCTGATACAACATGGCTTATCTGATATAAGCGCCAGAAAAGAGGCAGCTGTAAGCTTCGTTCTTAACCATCCGGCAGTCAGTACTGTCCTGATCTCATTTTCAAACTTCACTGAAGTTGCTGATTATATCAACCTGTCAGGATCACGGCTTGACGATAAGAAAATTTCGACGGTAACCTTGCTGAAGGAGACCTTAGGACCCATGTACTGCCGGCATGCATGCGGAATTTGTGAGAGCAGCTGTCCGGCCGGAGTTCCGGTCAATACAATTATGAGGTACAACCACTATTTCATGGCACAGTCACGTGAAAAATACGCCATAAGCCAATACCTGGGCCTCGGGAAGTCAAATGCAGGAATCTGTACCCGCTGTCAGGGATTCTGTGAAGCTGCCTGTCCCTATGGTGTCCCCATTCATGCTTTGCTTGAGGATGCACACCGAAACCTGAGCCTGGCCTGAATTCAGTGCCGGATAAACAAGGCCTGAGAATCAGGCCTTTCAGAGAATCTCAACAACCTCGGAGAAATCCTTTCGCTTTTTGTCTCCTGATTTGCGGAAGCCGGGCCGGGTATAACCAAGGGGGGTTATGCCGAAGATCTCCTGCTCTGAAGTCAGACCGAGGGCGTTCCTCAGCTTCGCAGGGTCAAAGTGAGCAATCCAGCATGTCGCCACTCCCTCGTTCTCCGCAGCAAGGATAATATGGGTCATGGCAATCGCGGCATCAGTCTCGACTGACCTGTATTTGTCGAAGCTCCTTACCCATGCCCGGTCCTTAAGACCTGCTACGGCAACGATATGCGGAGCATCGTGAAACCAATCCCTGTTGTAACATTCCCTTACCTTCTCCAGCATCCCCGGGGATGAAATCACCAGGAATTTCCACGGCTGCATGTTGCTTGCCGAGGGTGCAATCCTTCCCGCTTCAAGGATTCGTTTCAGCACCTCCTCCGGGACAGGCCTTGAAGGATCATAATTCCGGATGCTCTCGCGGCGGATTATCAGTTCTGAAAATTCCATGAGGTTGCATCATTTGATTTTAACAAAGTGATCCAGTATGCCAAGGAACAGATGTTCTTCTCCGGGCAGGTCCAGCTCATAGGTTGAACACAGGAAGTAATCCTTCCTGACTGTGCCAAGCCCTGCCAGGGAAGCTGCAGGTCCGGAAAACAGCCTTGTCAGGTCGCCGGTCAGAGTCTCATCACCCCTGGCCTGTTTATGAATCCTGTCTCTCAGGTAAGAGGTAAACTGCTGCTCTGACGGGTTGGTGGCAAAGAGAAGTACTATTGCAAGAATAAAGATTATCAATCCGTAGGGAAATCTCCCTGATTTTTTTGCTGCACTCATATTCACGGTATTCGTTTGATATTTTCCAGGGCAATTCCTTCGGGGCTAAAGTTACAATGCTATCGGGGTTAAAACAAGCAACAACCAGAAAATGGAAGGACCCCTGTCGGGAGAGCAGAACTGCTTATTTTGAAGAAAAGCACCGGATGGTTTACCGTCATACTGATGCCGGGAAGATCTCAATCGGGTGTTTACCTCCATGATTCGTTCCAGAGACCGTCCATCATTTCTTTAAAGGCGCCGGAGTAAAACTGATGGGCCCTGGCTGCTTCCCGGACTGTTTCCTCTTTTCTCCGGTTACGGTCAGTCAGCCAGGCGTCTGACTCGTAATATTCAAACAATCCGGCTATTGATTCTTCAAGGTAACGGTTACCGGCAGTGAGCGTGTCCCTGTATGCCGTCCTGTATTCTTCGAATCTCCCGTTGGGTTTCTTAAAGAAGTCATGGACTTCAAGATAATTCCTCACCCATTTTGCCAGGTTCACAACCCCTTCCCGGCCCCAGAGCCACTCAGCAAAGCATTCCGAAACAGCTGCCCAGCATGCATCAAGCGACTCGTTCATGAAACTGTATTCCAGCTTCCCTGGCTGCCCTCTCAGCCTGCCTGACTCCCTCAGCTCCCTTTCCGCGCGGGTTCCGAAGCATGGGATGAGCTTAAGGAAAGTCACAGGGATGAAATTTTCACTGCATATCCGTGAAAGAAAACGTACGTTCTCCCTCAGTGAGTCAAATGTGGACTCCGGCCGGAACAGGATAAAACCGTAATCAAAACTGATCCCGAGCTGCCGGAGTATCGAGATACCCCGTCGGGCAGAGGCCACAGTCATCCTTTTGCCAAGGCTCCTCAGCCCTTCGTCAGTGCCGTCCTCCAGGCCGGTGAAAACAAGGAAGAGCCCATGCCTTTTCATCATTGAAAATGTTTCAGCCTCTATCTCGTCAGGCCTGCAGTTTATCTTCCAGATGATCTTGTCCAGCATCCCCTGCCGCTCAATCTCAGCGCAGAATGATTTCATCCAGCCGTTGCCACCTGCGCTCTTCACCGGGGTGTCATCATCCTGGAAAAGAAATACCCTGCAGCCGTTTTCAGTGTAGAGCCGGTGCATTTCCCTGACCACCTCCACGGGCCGTCTGACCCTTCTGAGCGGCCCGCCCGCCTGCATGTAAAACTCCCTTGTATTGCAGAACGAACAGTTGTATATGCAACCCCTGCCTGTGATTAAACTGGCATAGGGTATTCCCGGGACATATTCCCCCTGCCTGTTCCTCACAGGAATGGGGAAATTGTCAAGATCGCGCTCAAGTCTCCGCAGAGGTGTCCTGATCACCTTCCCGTTTTCGTGATATGCCAGGCTTCTTACAGTCCGCCAGCCGGCATCTGTCATAAGACACCTTACCAGTTCAGGCAACGCGTACTCACCCTCAAACCGCACGATGGAATCAAGCTCCGGCAGAAAGCTGAAGAGCTCTTCAGGATAGAGGCTGGCATAGTACCCACCTGCTGTAAGGTGACAACCAACACCCTCATCTCTAAGGTATCTCACCAGTCGGGTGAATTCGTCCAGGCAGGTTTCAAAGATTACTGAGAATCCCAATAAAACAGGGTCCTCTCTCCTTATTGCTGCCAGGATTTCCTCCCTCTCATACCGGATATCGATCATCCGGCCGGGGATGCCTGCCTCTGCGAGTACCGCCAACAGGTAACCCACCCCCAGGTTCTCTTCTTCACCGAAGGCAACTATCAAAACGGGTTTTAAGGAAAGACTCAAACCTTGCTTCCGAGATTACCGATTTCTCTTACCATCCCGTCAATGAGCTCAATTTCCTTCTCCCGGCAGCCCTTCAGGTATCTGAGAAAAAGCACAGATATTGCCTTTCGCTGAGCGGAATTCAGGTCTGCTGTTTCAAGATACTTCAATGCATGCATGGGGAATACGATTGGCCCCGGTGCAGGTGCAGCCTTTAATTCAGGGTCTGACATGGCTTATTATTTTAAGGTTTATTATTAAAGATTCCGGAAAGCACCGGAAATTTTTCTTGACATCTCTTCGAATTCCCTGGTTTTCGTCAGCCCATTCCACGAAGGGTCAGTCTTCATGATGCTGACCGAGAACCATGAGGGATTGGTCAGTAGATATTCCACCTGCCGGATTGCCTCCGGATAATTACCTGTAATGGTATAGATTTTTGCCAGGTTGATCATCATATCCTGTTTCACCAGGTAGTCGTCACCGGCAAGCTGTACAGCGGTTTTCCCGGCAATGACGGCATCGGTTGAATTTCCAAGGCCTGCATAGGCCAGCCCGATACAGCTGTGCGAATAACAGTCACGGGGATTTTCAATTATCCGCTTCTTATACCTGATCAATGCGGAATCATAGTATGACCGTGACAACTGATCCTCGTTCAAAAGGCTGTATACCTGGCCGCTTATAAGATACCTCAGACCCGGAGATTCAAAATCTTTATCGGTTGATGAATTCAGACCATTCAGTGCAGCCCTGTAGCTGCCATCATAGATATTAAGGATAATCATGAAATAGGGATAATCCCTGCCTGTTTTTGCCACGAGGGAATCAAGTATTTCCTGCGCCCTCGCCGTATTTCCATCTTTAAGAAGGTAAGCTTCTATCATGTTGAAATAAGGTCCGGGCCACAGAGGCAGAACTTCAGCCGATTTCCGGAAATAGGTCAGGGCGGTATCAAGGCTGTGCATCATTACATATGAAGTGCCGATATTGATCAGCACAAGTGCATCCTGCGGTTCTTCCCTGATAACCTTCCGCAGGAGAACCTGGGACTTTTGCCAGTCGCCCAGCTTGCGGTGCACCATTGCCATATAGAACAGAGGCTGATAGTTTGCCGGGTCCATTTCCGCTGCCCTGCCGAACTGGGAGAGCGCCTCACGGTAGTCTCCCTTACAGTAGTAGTTGTAGAATCCCAGTGCAATGCGGGCATCAGGAAGGTTATTGTCAAGTTCAAAGGCCCTTTCGGCGTCAGCCCTGCATTTTCTGACGTGAGTGGTGTCAAGCTGGCCGGAAGTGTAGCCCCACGAGCGTGCTATGGCACGCCTCGCATAGGCAAGGGCAAACCTGCTGTCCTCGCTTATTGCCCTGTCATACATGGCAATGGCAGCAGTAAAGCTGATCGAGTCAACGAACTTGTTCCCCGCAAGCAGGTAATACAGGGCATTATCAGATAAAACATTGGCTTTAAGATAATCCTTGTAGGCACCGGCATTTCCAGAAGGCTTTTTCTCGATACGGGCCTTTTCCTCAGGGGTAAGCACAGCCTGGAGGGTTGCCGCGGTTTTGATTGCAATGTCGGTTTGCATCCCGTGGATGGCATCCCATGTCCCTTCAAAAACATTACTCCAGAGCTGCCGGTCCTTCGGGGCATTGATAAGCTTTACTGTTATCCTTACAATATCATTGAAGGTTTGATAGTTACCCTCGATAATATAATTGATGCCCAATTCCTGACCGATATCCGGTATCAGTTTTGAAGAATCCCGGTATCTCATCACCGAGGTCCTGGGCCGTACTTCCAGGTCATTTATTTTACAGAGCTGGGAAATGATTTCGTCTGTCAGAGCATCACCCAGCCACAGGCTGGAATTATCTCCGCCAATATTCTCGAACGGCAGCACTGCTATTGATTTTTCGCCTGCCCCGCTGCGGGAACGGAAGAGACCGGTAAACCTGGACAGGCCAAACAGGATGGCTGCAATAATAATAACCGTCAGGAGGATGACTGTGACCCGGCTCAGTACAGCCGGTTTTTTAATTCCGGATCTCCTGTCTCCGGCGGCTGGACGGTCAGGCTCCTCCCACGGTTCCTTTCGCACATGCCTATCGCCGGCGGGAGCAGTATGACCGGAACTGAGCGCTAAAATAATCTCCCGTACAGCATTGGCTGTTTTATTGATCTGGTTGCGGTACCTTGTTCCTGACTGATTCCTGTGTTCATCGTCATCGGGGGTGAGGGGCCTGTTGACGCCCGGTTCCCTGTAGATGAAATCAATGGCCCTGAGTATACCGCCGATTTCGCCTTCGATAAGCTTCTGATCATCAAGATCGAGCTCATGTATCCGGACAGGCAATATCCGGCTGGCCACATTTCCGCTGTGAAGGGTAACCTTTAACCCGAGCCTGTCGGCCGCTGCCATTTTTGAAAAGGCCCTTAACTCATGCTCCCATGCGAACGATTTCGGATCACAGTAAGTCCGGGAAATTACCGGCAGAAAGATCAGGCAGTTCAGTTTATCCTTCAGTGATTCATCGACATCATGGGTCTCCAGCAGTCCGTCATGAGGATTCATGTCGAAGTAAACGGTGACCTCATCCTTGAATGTGGCCTCCAGCTCTGCCTTCAGGTCCTCCACAAACCGGGTTACCCATCCGTCATGCCTGTTGTCATTCTGGCGGTAGCTGATGAAGATGTCATATTCATATCCCGGTATCAGGCTGGCCATGAAATCAATTCATTTTATCAAAGTTAGGAAACTAAAGGGGCCATGTCAAATAAAGTAAAGCCACCGTTCAGACCCTGCCTCCCGCCGTGACTGCATGGCCCTAAAGCAATCAGACCCTTATGCCGATGACAGTTATGTCGTCAGTCTGGTCCTCGTCTTTCTCACCGCGCCACCGCTCGAACTCCTCATACAGCAGATCACCCTGTTCCGGCATGGGGTGACGGCTTATCCTGAGCAGAAAATCACGAAGACGGGTCCAGCTGTAGCGACGGTGGCGGTCACCCCCGAACTGGTCTGCAAACCCGTCCGAACAGATATAGAGTACATCATTGTCTGTCAACTGAATGCTTTTTGGTACATAGCTATAATTGCCATCGCGAATCTGAGTCTCCGGGAGTCTGCCGGACAGGTTTTCAGAGATCTTTCCATCGGTGACATGAAAAATGGCGTTCCCTGCACCTGAAAAAGTCAGCCTCCCTGAATTCGTGTCATAGCTGCAAAGGACGATTGTCATATCATCCGATGTGCCTGATTCCCGGTCATCATTCCTGAGGAACCTGTGTATTCCTGAATAAAGATGGGCAACCGCTTCCGAAGGATCGGCAATTTTCAGGATATTGACGGCCTGATCAAGGATTCCGTATCCAATCGTACTTATCAGTGCTGCCGGTATTCCGTGGCCGGTACAGTCAGCCAGTCCAAAAGTCACCTTCCCCTCCCTCCTGGAGAAAAGGTAAAAGTCGCCGCTGACGATATCCCTGGGCTGAAACAGGACAAAACTATCGGTGAAGCATTCCCTTATGGCAAGATCATCCGGGAGAAAAGCTTCCTGGATATGCCTGGCATAGTTGTAGCTACCCTCTACCTCGCTGATTGTAAGCCTTATTCTTTCGTCAATTGACTTCAGCTTCTCCCTGATCTCCGGTGAATTCCCGGCAAGGAGGCTTATTCCCGAGCTAAGTTCGTTTGCGCCGAGCAGCAGCTTGTTAATACTGCTCAGTGGCCTGATGGCATATGGCAGCCTGCCGGTGTGGTCTGATGACACCGGGTAAGCCTCATACCGGATGTCCTGCAATATGGCAGGAATCATGCGTACAAGTTCCCGGTCCTTTTCCTTCTCATCCTCAGTCAGCTCTTCGTAGGGCACCAGGTCGGGATGCCTTTTTGTCCTGTCATCCTTTGTCCTGCCGTATGTCCATCCATTGAGTCTCTTCTCCCAGCTCCACCTCAGATGTTCAACCCTGGCCATCGTTTCAACCTCTGAATCATTCAGCTGAAGAGCCGTAGCCCTGTAGCCTTTTCTGACAGGTCTTATCCTGTAACCGATCGAGAGGAGTTTGGTGGGTATATGGACAGCATTGCTCAGGTTTGATTCCTTAATACCTGTCGGCAGGTCATCAAATTCAGAATGGCTCCTGTCCCTGATTCCCGAAATCGCAGTGCCCTGCCTTGCGACTTCGCGAAGGTACCCGGCATGAATAGCCCGTGCAATCTTCTTCGCAGTTGCCATGCTGACACCCCCGGTCTCCTCCTCCCTGAAAAGCTCATACCCGGCCTCCTTAAGACTGGCCGGTACAAGATAATTCAGAGTCAGGAAGAACTGCCTTCCATCTTCGGCAAAGTGCACAGGTGAAAACCTTTCCAGGTCTGCCAGGGCGAGCCTGTCCAATTCCTCATCCGTAATGATGCATGTCCTGCAAAAATCTTCAAAAGGCCTGAGGAGCAGACCGAGGGAGTTTAGTTTACCCGGAATCCCGGCCGAATATTCAAGCCAGAACTTCTTTCCCGGTTTTCCGGATTCATCCCAGACCTTTGTAAGACGTACCCTGTCAGGTGATAACCTGGCTTCCCGTTTAAAGTTCCTTGCCAGGATGCCTGCGACCTGTTCCGACAGGCTGTCAGTGAAACAGGCCTGATCAGCCGGCCTGACGATAGGTGTCATTGATTCTCAATTTCTATCAGTTCGAAGGGCATGTTGACTATCATCTCCATCTCCCTGCCGGTTTCCATCATGTCATCATCACCCCTGACATAATACCATTTTACCGAGACTTCAGTCCCGTTCGACCTGATTCGTGCAAGTATCTTGCAGATATCAAGTATGCATTTTGCCGAGGCTGAATTGAAGTAATTGAAATTGAAATGGGATACCAGCTGCCTTCCGTCACCTCCCGTACGGGGAATCGACTCGCTGTACTCATTCATCCAGCTGATAATAGGGCCGAAGAAATCCCTTACGTCATCAGGCCTCGATTCTCCGGATATCTCAATGAAATGCTCCTCGTGATCAAGAATGACCCTTGGCGTAAAGACTGTTGGACTGAGTATCAGCTTGTCCATCGGAGTCCCCCCTGAAATCAAAGAGAAAATCCCTGTCCTGATGCCGGAAGAGGTGCAGCAGCAGGATTAATTTGAATTTTCCCCTTCATGTACTTTTTTATTAGTAACTTGAATATCTTGAACAAAGATAAGATTCTGAACGGATCTGAGGGGGCAAACGCGATTAAAGAAAAGGATGCTCATTAAAATAAACCGGAAGAGATGAGTGAGCCCGTTCTTAAAGCACTGATGCAGCTTTTCGCACTTATCAGCGATGTCCATGACGAAGGTGAAATCACCGGAAGAGGAAGGGAAATCGTACGGCTTTTTCTTGCCCGACACCTGAATTATGAGCAGGTGACACGTTACATGACGATGTTCGATGAATTTGTCAGGCTCTATCACCCTGACAGCTTGTCGAAAGGAAGTATCCTGGAAAGGAAGCGGACTTCGCTGACAGCAATGCGTATCCTTGCCATTTGCGAAAAGATCAATGAGGAACTGCAGCAGAGACAGAAGATTTATGTGCTGGTACAGCTGATGGACTTTATTTCCTTCAGTTCTGGTTCTGCAGACCGGGAGCTTGAATTTCTCGAAACGGTGGCTTCAGCATTCAACCTGGAGATCACCGAATATGAGGATATGAGGGCTTTTATCCTGCAGCCTGAAGGGAAAACAGCCAGGAGGGAGAGGCTGCTGGTTGCAGACAGCGGCAGCATTGCAGGACGGGAAGATATCAAGCACCTTTACAGCGAAAACATGAGGGGCAGGTTGCTGTTTCTTAATGTTGCAAGCACAAGCACCCTGCTTTTGCGGTATGAAGGCAGGGAGAACCATCTCCTTAACGGGCAGAATATCTTCCCGGGGCAGACCTACGTCTTTGAGCACGGATCATCAGTAAGAGGAGCAGGGATTAATCCCATTTATTACAATGACGTCGAAGCGCTTTTTGTCGGTGAGGCTTTCAAGCTGAAAGTTTCGCTTTATGCGAGAGAGATAAGCCTCAGCTTCAGAAACAGCGATAACGGTATAAAGAAGCTTTCCCTCCATGTGGAATCAGGCAGGCTGGTGGGCATCATGGGAGGCAGCGGAGTGGGGAAATCAACCCTGCTGAATATCCTTAGCGGAATAGAAAAGCCTGACACTGGCAGCGTATTCATCAACGGGTTTGACCTCAACACCCCTGAAGGGAGGGAACATCTGAGAGGAGTGATCGGATATGTTCCGCAGGACGATCTGCTGTTTGAGGAGCTTACTGTTTTCCAGAACCTGTGGTACAATGCACGGATGTGTCTTGACAACCTGGGCACTGACAGGATCAGGGCAGAGGTTGACAGGATACTTGCCGAGCTGGATCTCTTCAGTATCAGGGATCTCAAGGTTGGAAGTCCCGTCAACAAGATCATCAGCGGCGGACAGAGGAAGAGGCTCAACATCGCCCTGGAGCTGATCCGGGAGCCTACTGTTCTTTTTGTTGACGAGCCCACCTCCGGACTCTCGTCGGTTGACGCCGAGACTGTGATGAACATGCTCAAGGAACAGGCTTACCGGGGAAAGCTTGTGATTGTCACCATCCATCAGCCCGGCTCAGATATTTACAAGATGCTCGACAGGATAATTATTCTCGACAGGGGAGGCTATCTTGTCTTTCACGGGAACCCTACTGAGACTGTTGTCTGGTTCAGGAAACGGGCCAGCCTTGCCAACGCATTTGAAGATCAGTGTATCGCCTGCGGAAATGTTGACACTGACCAGCTTCTCCGGATCCTGGAGACAAAGGTGGTCAATGAGTTCGGCAAGCCGACCCCCGTGCGCAGGATCTCTCCGGCTGAATGGGCAGAAAGTTTCTGGGAGGAGAAAGGAAAGGGTGATACTGAAAGGGCAATTGCCAGGGAGCCACTTCCTGAAAGCAACTATTCCGTACCGGGCCTGGCTAAACAGACGATGCTGTTCTACAAAAGAGATCTGCTTTCAAAGATTGCAGACAGGCAGTACATGCTGATTGCACTTTTGGGAGCCCCGTTGCTTGCCATTCTTCTCGCATTCTTCACAAGGAATGTGGCAGGCCGGGCATACAGCCTGAGTGCCAATGAAAACCTTCCGGCATATATGTTCATGTGCGTTATTACTGCATTCTTCATGGGTCTTATCCTGAGTGCCGAGGAAATCGTCAGGGACCGGAAGATCCTGAAGCGGGAGTCATTTCTCAACCTCAGCTGGTTCAGCTATATCAATTCCAAGTTAATCATGATGTTCCTGTTTGCTGCCATTCAGACCGGAACATTTGTCCTGGCCGGAAACCTGATCCTTGGCATCAGGGGCATGACCCTCACCTACTGGATAATCTTATTCAGCACCTCCGCCCTTGCCAGCCTGACAGGGCTGAACATATCCTCTGCCTTTCACTCCGTGGTGACAATTTATATCCTGATCCCCTTTATTATCATTCCGCAGCTGCTTTTCAGCGGTGTCCTTGTGAAGTTCGACAATCTCCACCGCGGAGAAGGTGTTCACAATGAGTTTGTGCCGGTGCTGGGTGAACTTATGCCCACCCGCTGGGCGTACGAAGCGCTTGCAGTGGAACAGTTCAAAGGCAACCGATATTCAGAGAACTTCTTTGAATACGACCAGGAAATCAGCCAGAACAACTGGTATGCCTCCTTCCTGGCAGAGGCCCTGAGGAGAGACCTGTGGGAATGCCGGAATTATGCAGACAGCTCTGAATATGCAGGTACCGTTGAAGATAATTTTCATAAACTGGGAGTATATTTCCGTTCGCTGTCAGAGCTGGCGCGATTCGATCCTCCCCCCGGAGCGTTATTGTCATCGCTAGACATTTCCCGGTTCAGCCCTTCTGCTTCGCGGTATGCGGAACGGTACCTCGACAGTCTTGCAGGTCATTTCAGGGCTGTAAGGAAAAGCAATATACTGAAAAAGGATTCCGTCTCTTCAGCACTTGTTGCAGAAATGGGAAAAGCAGCCTTCATCAGACTAAAGGAAGACAATACAAATAACCGGCTCAGGGAGATTGTTCTTGATGATTTCGGCACGGTTAAGATTGTGGAGACGAGGGACAGGTACATTCAGAAGTACGAACCGGCCTATATGAAGCCTGTCTCGCGAACCGGCCGGGCTCATTTTTATGCTCCATCCAAAAGGATCGGAAGCCTGGAGACGGAGACTCTGTGGTTTAATGTTGCGGTACTGTGGATCGCGTCCATCCTTCTCTATACTGCTCTGTATTTCAGGCTGCTCAAGAAAGCAGTAAACCCCTGATCAGGTTATGTCACCGTCAGAGAGCAGCACAAGCTTGGAAACATACCGTTTATCCTCGGCATAAGGGATGCTTTTAAGGAAGACAAGATAGAAGTCAGTGTCCTGATCATCTCCTATCCGGTAACCGCGGGAGATGTAATACTGCTGCCACAGGGCGTAGTCAATCACCGAGTCTGACCAGTGGTCATATTTCGCATGGTCCCTGTATGTGCCGGTGGCAACCGTGGGCCTGTGGGAAGGATACTTCATGCCAAAGAGGTTGTTCCCGTTCAGAAATATGTCAGATGTGTAATACCCGGTCTCGAGACGTGACTGGAGCAGTACCACCTCCTGGTATTTTATGCCTTCGTATTCAAGGCATTTTATAAGCAGGTCTTCGCTGAAAGGAAGGTATCTTACCTGGAAATAAAACAGATCCTTCTCAGCCCGGAGCTGCATATCTTCGGTCATTGCAGGCATTCCTCCCGGTACGGCATACGAATTCAGGAAAAAGGTCATGAATATAAATATGACCCTGGGTACAGCACTTTTTTTTGCAAGTCTGAGTTTTAGATTCCTGACCAATGTATTGCATCCGGCCGCAACGCCTAAACCTGAAGAAATCTTTACCAATGTCTTCATGGCTGTTCGTTTTGATCTTCGGGACAAAGTTACTTCAAAGACCACCTCCGGGCAAGGTCATTAAATTCGAATTGCATGATTTTGTGTTTATTACATCATGCGCTGATCAAATTTTCACCAGGCCTTACCGTCCTTTGAGACCTGCTGGCAACCGGAAATATGAGGTTCGTCAAAAAGAGTCTGATTTTTACTGAAAATCCGTGAACTTTTCTGATATACCTCCCCTATGGCCCCTTATGCAATTAATATGCAATATTTTAGATAATCAGGGACATGAATCCCCAAAAATGCCGGTTTTTGACAAAAGTCTTTTTCTGAGAGGTGAGATTCAGGCTTAATGCCTTCATTATCCCAACGGTGTCGCTAAAAGGGCTGAGATACACCACATTTATTTGACTTTCGGTTTGCAGAGGTGTAAATTTAGTATGCGGAAAACACAAAACTGAGCCAAAATGAAAATAGACATATCCGATCCGGGGTACTTCTTTTCACTTTCATATGTGCTGGCTTTCGCCGTAACATTCGCAGTATTCATATGGTATGGCATAAAGTCTAAACTCAGTATCCCGAAACTGTTATTGATGCTGACAACGGTGGCGCTCTTTACAATTGTCGGCTCGAGACTCACTGCAATACCGTTGTCTGAATGGGGAACGGCTGTCACTTCCGGCAGTAACGGAATTCACCAGGACAGATATGCAGTGGGCGGACTGATATCAGGTCTCGCAGGGCTTGTTATTTGCCGCTATATCCTTAACCTCGACAGGGCATTGCTGAATCTGTATGCATGGGTGGCACCCATTGGACTGGCCATACAAAAGACAGGATGCTTCCTCAACGGATGCTGCTATGGCAGACCCTCGGCTCTGCCGTGGAGTGTGCAATATCCTTTTGGCACCGGTGCTCATTTTCATCATGTTGCCGGCGGGCTGACGGATGCCAGTGCTGCCTGGTCGCTCAGCGTTCACCCCGTTCAGCTATATGAGGCTATACTCCTGCTTGCAGTGGCATTTATCGTATGGAGATCCCAAAAATACTGGAAAAAAGCCTGGAGCACTCTGATCTTTTCATTCTGCCTGTTCTTTGTCATGCGGTTCATTACCGGTTTCCTCCGTGATCCTGGCACTTTCGGAGCCGGTACAGCTTCATTCTCAGGCCTGTATCTGCAGCACTGGTCACTTCTGCTCCTTGCCATTATAAGCATGACGGCCCTCTTCCTGAATGAGAAAGCCTCACACCCCCTTTTCAAAACAATTCATATTACTGAACCATCCCCCGGATTTCTTGCATTATATGCCATCCTGCTTTCATCAGCCATCCTATTCTTCAGGGGACTGTTCACCGGTTTTGAATGGCTCTCCCTCACATTCAGGTTCATTCCCGCAGTGGTCATTTTAATTATAACGGTTTTCAGGAGTGTAAGACCGGTGAGGGTCAGGCTTGCCACAGTATCCTTCTTCTTTGTGCCCCTCTTCCTTACAGTCCTGTCAGTGCCGCCTGACACAACAGCAAATACCTCTGTACGTGACTTCTACAGGGATATCAAATCTTACAAACGCATAGACTTCTCCGCTTCATCCGGCAACTTCTACAATACGGTTTCATATAACCCTCATGAGGGAGAGTGCGGTACAGTATATACGGATGAGGACTATCAGCATATTTACAGGATGGGAGGAGCAGGATTCTCAAAAATCAGGAAAGAAGAAAACTCGGCCACAACCCTGGGAATTAATTTTTTCGGAGGTATGAACAATGAAAGGAGTCTTACTGAAGGATGGGAGACAAATGATTTTCTATGGGGCATCAATCCTTACTTCAGGTATGACCTCAGGTGGCTCGGGCTGGGGATTGGCACCCAGGTGGGAAATATCCGGTGGGTGCCGGCAGGACCGATCGACAGGGTTACTTTTGACAGGGGAACAAGATTTTCTCCAGTCATGCCTGAAGTGCTCGTCAGGGTTGGCCGGAGGGATTGGGTTGACCTGCAGTACAATTACGGATTCAACTACCCGTCTTCCTTTCCTGTGAACCTGCATGAATTCAGCATCGGGAGCGGTTTCGGCTTTGAAACAAATTACCACATCAGTGCCGGACTTGGTTATTCACATGACTACGCCTTCCCGTTCATTTCAGCGGAGGCTCTCCTGAATAAGAGTATAGGCTTAAGCCTCAGGTATTACCTTCCGGGCGGTGATTTCTATTCTTATAATACCAATACCACTTTGCCGAGAAAGAGCAGACTGAGCTTTAACCTCAATTACAGATTCGGATTTGAGAAATAATGATTCCGGAAGGGGCTACTCCTTCCTGAACCTGACGCGGGTGACCTCGCTGACCCAGCCGCCGACAGTGTAAACGACACCTTCGTCAAGAATCTTGCGGTAAAAACAATCCTCCCTCGTAGGGTAATTCCGCATATATACCTTTATCCTGGCTTCAGCCTCCTTCCTGAGTGACGGATCTGCCTTTACAGCAGCATCGAGGTAATCAGCCGCCACCCAGTAGGCTGCGAGATTATCGAACTTATTTCCAAGGTCTGCCCCCGCATAACATTCTGCGAGAAGCATAAGCGCCTCAGCATTCTTTTTGTCCAGTTGCCAGGCATGCTCCGCCCGGTCACGCGCCTCCTGCCTCTTCCCCTGCCCAAGTTCCATCATCGCCACGCGCATCAGGACACCTGACCTGACAACACTGCTGGTATCTCGGTTGTAGGCCTCCGTGAAGTACGAGATGGCCTTGTCATTATTACCGGCGGCAGCATTCAGTTCAGCCAGTCTTACTGCATTCCTTGCGGAGCGGTCACTGGCAAACATCTTGACGGCAACATTATAATAAAGATCTGAACCCGTACATCCGGCCTCCTCCGTCATCGCAAATATCTTACTGACAAAGGCAGTATCCCTGAAATTACGGTCGAGCTTTTCACCGTACAATGTCTCCAGTCCCTCGCATGTCATCGCACCGCTGGTACGGTAAAAGGTTTCCATATTCTGCAGATCCTCTGCATCACCACACCCGGAGATATGATTCTCCATGCGCCAGTCGACTGTACCGATTGCAGTGACAAAAGCGCTGCCAAGTTCTCCGGCATCTATGACTCCCATTGCATAAAGGCTAGCTGCCACAGTCGCCAAACGGACAAAATGAGCGCATTCCATCTGGTCGGGAAAACTCCCGGCAGCCTCCGCAAGGATATTATAGCAGAGCCCCAGGTAGGCAGGATCATCACCTGCCAGATCAAGGAGAATATCAGCCTTATGAAGATCATACGCAGGCTTGTTGCCAAAATAATATGTTCGCTGTGTAAGAATCATCATAATTGAGTCAACGTACTCCTGCATGCCGGTCTGGTCAAACAACTCCCTGTAAATTGACTCCCCGTCAGCATAGATTTCTTCAGAAAGGGATGGGCAGCCGGCAAGTACCTTCCTCCAGGGTTCAAGGGCTCCGGCGAGGTCTCCTCCCAGGAGGGCAGTCCTGTACGCATCCATTTTATCCTGGCAGTACAAACTGTCAGCCTCCGACCCCGGTAATGTCCCCTGTTCTGTAACTCCCTGTCCTGAAATGCCAGTCGGCAAGAGCACAATAAGTGATGCTGCCACTATGAAGTAAAGCTGCCGGCCAAGTTCCCTGTTCATCATCCTGTAGCCTGTTGGTGATAAATTGACTCTCATTCTGCTATATATAACTCTGCGGCAGGATAATTCGTATCCGGAATTGCCCGGCGAGAGCAATCTTTTCATGTTTCGGCCGTTAATTATTTACGGATGAAGGATTTCCTGAGTCAGGAAACCTGCCTCCGCTATATTTCACGCCAATTTGACTAACAACAGGTATTTCATTCGATATGGACTACAGTTTTCACATAATGAGTCTTCCGCATGAGAGGATGTACCTGATGAACACCTCGAAAGACGTTGTGATAAGATCATCGCCCGGCAAAATCAGTAAGTTCTACGCCAAGGAGAGAGGCGGAAAGGAGTATGAACTGCATCATCTGAGTGACCTGCTGCATGACACGCTCAAGGCAGCAAGAAAGATCACAAGGGTGGAATACGTTCAGTTCTGATTTACCGGGTTGCGGATAACAGGAAAAGAACTATTTTTGATTTCTTCCGGAAATCATGATAAACCTGTTGTTTTTCCTGGTTCCCGGATTATTTTAAACAGATGCGTTTCAGATTACTTAGCCTTAGCCTTTTCCTCCCATTGTGCTTTGCCACTTTTGGCCAGATTGATTTTACTGCCGGTTCCGGATACAAATATCTCAAAGGCTCAGCCGCCGCAAGCCTGCCTGCCGACTGGATGACCCCTGCGTTCATTGACCAGGGATGGAGCCAGGGCAATGCTCCCTTCCGCTACGGTGACGGTACCGGAGGTGTGCTTCTCAGTGACATGATAAACAGTTACTCAACGCTTTACATGAGAAGCACATTCAATGCCTTCTCGGTTGACAGGATTAAGGACATCCTGTTCAGGGTAAACTATGATGACGGATTCGTGATATGGATCAACGGTACGGAGGTGATGAGGCGAAATGCACCTGCAACTCTCTCACCAACTGCATTTGCACCGGCAAATCATGAGTCGGGAACTTTTGAGCTGTTTACCATCGACTCAACTGACGTCCCGCTTGTGGAAGGGACAAACCTGATCTGCATCCAGGCCTTCAATGTCACCCTCAACAGTTCCGACTTCTATTTTGATCTCGGTATCAATGCAGCGCTCTCAATGCCCGAGGTGCCGGAGACCCTTCAGCTGAGTTTCGACCGCGAAGCAGGATTCTGTGAGTCACCCTTTGACCTTGGAATATCCACACCGGAGACGGGATATGACATAATTTATACTATCGACGGCTCCAATCCCCAGACTTCATCAAATGCCATCCGAAGCAGCACCGCGGTAACCTTGAGGATTGATCCCTCGGCATCTGACGGGCGCCCGCAGACACCTGTATTCATTGTGCGGGCCTCACTCGTGAAGGATGGTTATTCACCTTCAAGACCGGTTACCAGGTCATACATATTTATTGACAGGGTGCTCACACAGGGTTACCCGGGAGGCGACTGGCCGACATCGTCGGTCAACGGCCAGGTGATTGACCTGGCAATGGATCCGGATGTTGTAAATGACTCCCGGTACAGCCAGTACCTGAAGGCAAGTCTGCAGGATATCCCTTCGATTTCGCTTGTCACGGACAATTCAGACATGTTCGGTTCTTCCCGGGGAATTTACGTAAACGCCTACGGGCACGGCGACGAATGGGAAAGGCAATGCTCGATTGAACTGATCAACCCTGACAATTCAATCGGCTTCCGGGTCAATGCCGGGGTCCGCATCCGCGGTGGTGCAAGCCGAAATCCCGGCAACCCGAAGCACGCTTTCCGCCTCTTTTTCAGGAAGGAGTACGGTCCGGGGAAGCTGCTCTATCCCCTTTTCGGCGAAGAAGGAGCCGCCGAGTTCGACAAGGTGGATCTCCGCACCGAACAAAACTACTCCTGGAGCAAGGACGGTGATCCGCATAACACCTTCCTGAGGGATATCTTTTCGCGCGACACGCAGCGGGACATGGGCCAGCCATATACCCGCGGAAGATATTATCATCTCTATCTCAATGGCATGTACTGGGGACTCTACCAGACAGAGGAGAGGGCTGATGCCGACTATGCCGAGACTTATTTTGGCGACGGCGATGACGACTATGATGTTATCAAGGTCTCTGTCGAGGCCTGGCCATATTTCAACGAGGCAACTGACGGCACAATGGACTCATGGCAGGAACTGTGGAACAGGTGTCTGCGTGGTTTTGCATCCAATGCCGACTATTTCGCCCTTGAGGGGAAAGACCAGAATGGCAAACCGGTAAAAAATACAAGGGTCTGGGTTGATATCGACAACCTGATAGATTACATGCTGGTGATATTCTATACGGGCAACTTCGACGCCCCTGTCTCCGCATGGGCAGGCAATGCAATGGCCAACAACTACTTCGCCATCCTAAACCGGAAAAACAAGGGCGAGGGGTTTGTCTTCCTGGCACATGACTCCGAGCATTCGATGTTCGTCAATCCCTATTCACTGAGCGATGGGATAAATGAAAACAGGGTCACAATAAATGACCCCGCGATGACAGCATCGGGAATCAGCAACCTCCAGCCGCAGTGGCTGCACCACAAGCTGTCATCCAATGCTGAATACCGGCTCCGCTTTGCTGACAGGGCCTTCAAACACTTCGCCCTCGGAGGCGCACTCTCACCCGGCAGGTCCATCAACCGGTTCCGCGCCAGGAAAGACCAGGTGGACATGGCAATAATTGCCGAGTCAGCCCGCTGGGGCGACGCCCAAACTTCCGATCCCCGTGACAAAAATGACGACTGGCTGCCAGAGGTGGCAGACCTGGAAAACAACTTCTTCCCGGTCAGATCAGATATTGTTGTCACCCAGCTGAAGGCTGCCGGGCTGTACCCTTCGCTGGAGCCAACGGTTGTGAAGGAGTCGGGGCTGACTCTCTCCGAAGAAAGGTCTGTTTCAGCACCTATAACCATTACCGTCGAAAATCCGAATAACAGGGGCCAGATATACTACACAACTGACGGAAGTGACCCGCGCCTGCTGGGAGGAACAGTTTCAACAAAGGCTGTTCAGGCCCAGAACGGAACAAACCTGGGGATCTCAGGCTCTACAATTTTCAGGTCGAGAGTCCTTGACGGACAGGTCTGGAGTGCTCTGAAGGAGGTAAGGTTCGTGGCTGTTAATGAAGACTACAGCAATCTGAAGGTTACAGAGCTGCAATACCACCCTGACGATCTTATCAGCGGTAACGACACCGTCGACGGCAAGGACCTGGAGTTCATTGAGCTGAAGAACACCGGACGTGGTGCGGTGAATATCTCAGGCATTACTGTTGACACCGCAGTTTACTACAGGGTACCAGACGGTACAATGCTTCCCCCGAAGGGATTCTGGGTGATTGCATCCAAACCGGAGGAATTCTACTCATACTACGGTATGAGCCCCAGCGGTAACTTCAGCGGCAATCTTTCAAACTCCGGTGAGTACGTTCTTATCACTGACAGGAACGGCAACAGGATCTTCTCCTTCACCTTCTCGGATGAGTCTCCGTGGCCGGTGGCTGCTGACGGCGAAGGCTATTCACTTGTGTCAACGGCAGGTGACCCCACCGGCGATCCCAACCTCGCAGCCTACTGGAAACGATCGATGAACAAGGGGGGCTCACCGTTTGCCAATGACCCTGTTTCCACCTCAACCGAAGAGATCAGGCAGAGGGTGTGGGGTGACCTTAAGATTTATCCGAACCCGACCAGCGGTGTGATTGTAGTGAATGTGAATGAGGATGCTGACGGCAAAATGAAACTCAGGTTCACTTCGGCAACAGGAACCACGGTTCTTGTGAGGGACATAGACGGAACAACGCTGATCGACCTGTCAGAGGAAGGATTTGCTCCGGGCGTATATACCGTGACTGCCGAACACGGAGGTGTGTCATACAGGACAAGGCTGGTTTACATGCCTGAGAAGCGATGATCAGAATTTGTGACACGGAGGGAAAAAAGAACCGGTAAAGCAATTGTATATTGATATTGTTATCTGCCTGTTCATAATATAAATTTGCACATAACTGAAAGGGAAAATCTGCATGGTTTCAGCAAGGAAAAAAATGGTAATGCGTTCTGCGGTGATCATACTTGTTGTTTACATGCTGAGTTTTGCTTCCTGTGACTCGGTTCCCATTTGCTGGTACTGCGAGAATCCGCATAATTCGAACGACTGGCAGCAGGTGTGCAATGCCATGACAAAGAGCAAGCTCGAATCATACGGCTACGTCTGCACACCTTACTGATCTTAAGTTAAATAGCATAATGAGCCGGAACTTTCATTCCCCTCATGATACCTGCCGGTTTATAATGGCATTTTCGTGCGGAATTGCTATCTTCGGCATCTGAATCTGTAAAATCCCGGGGGAATGTTTAGGAAAGTAAAGATATACCTGGTTTATGCTGCTTTTATGCTGACGGGGCTTCGCCTTGCAGGGCAGGATCAGGTCCCTTTTACAGGCCCGTGGGAGGATGAAAAATTCTTTAGCGCCGGCTATACACTCGGATTCAATGCCATGACCTTCAGGATAGACCCCTCCGCAGCTTTCGCCGCCAGTGACTCTTTATATCCTGCACGGGGATCGATCCAGCCGGGTATCAATATTCACCTGGCACTGAATTTCAGGCTTAACCAGTTTTTTGATATCAGGCTCCTGCCAGGAATCTCTTTCGGTCAGAGGAACGTAAACTATTCCACCGGAAAGGTGGATGGCACTGTTTTCAGCCCACAGAAGATAGAGTCCAGCTTCATTGAGATGCCCCTCCAGCTCAGGTACGGATGGAGGATGCAGAACATCAAACCCTATATTGTCGGCGGAATCAGCTACAGGTATGATTTCTATGCACAGGAAAAATACCGTCTTGAACGGCCTGTCTACCTCAGACTCAACAGACCGGACCTCTACTATGAGGCGGGCGCCGGCGTCGGGTTCTATCTGAAAGGGCTGAAGCTCGCCCTGGAGCTTAAAATGTCCAACGGACTTTCAGACGTTCTCGCACATGATCCTCACCCGGAATATCCCGAATACTGCAATTCCATCGAAAGCCTGAAATCAAGGATCTGGGTGCTTTCGTTCCATTTTGAATAACATCCCCGGGGGATAAGACAGTCAGGACAAGGGAATCTGTTGAATTTTCGCTCAACACTTTGTACAATACTGATAATGTGCTGTTTGTCCTTACGGGTTTCATAATGCCCCCTGCCTGGTCTGACATCCCATAATCCTGAGAGAGCGACAGTTGGCTCCGACGGGGTGTGTAACCTATGAACTCTGCCCATTTACCCCCTCAACCCCTTTGTTGGTCAAAATTATCTTCTGTTTGATGGCTGCAGCGCTCAAATTATGAGCTTTATTCGCGAAATTTGGGCAGGCTATGGGATATCTGCAGGCTATCGCGGACCCTCTGCTTAACTGACAATATCGATGAAATACAATTACAAAAACCTCTTTGCGTCGCAGCACGAGAAATTTGTCGCGATATTGGGTCAGGATTATTTTTCATCACTTCTGGTTGACGACGATCTGTCAGATACAGCGGTCATAATTTCGGACAAGAGGATATACCAGGTAGGCCGTCTTTATGAGTCGCGCTCCCGTATTCACGGCGGGGGGCTGATGGCAGGAAGGGGAAAGAAGATAGTCAGCCTCCACGATGTAACAGGTACTACATGCAAGGAGATAACAAAGCCTTTGCCCGGGTCGTCTTTAATTGCATTCGGTGTGCTTGCTGCAATCCTCGGCCTCCTCTCGGATGTCAGGCAATCGACTTACATAATGCTGGCAATTGCGGCATTATCAATTGCCGCAGGCATATGGCTCATCATAAGGCTCAGGAAGAGATACCTCATCATTGAATATTCAGGTGGCAGCATGGCCCAGCCGGTGAAGTTCATCACAGACACCGAGCTCAATCTTTTCCAGGGGATCATTGCAGACGAGAAGGAGAAACTGATGTCAGGGCTTGGTGAGCTCAAGGAGTGCCCAAACTGCGGGGAGAGGATACATACCGGCGCAAAGATATGCCGCTTCTGCGGCGAAGCCCAGCAGGAGCCTGCCACAGAGGAATCACGTTAAGGATAAGCGCTGTCTTATACCCCCAGGCTTTTAAATGCCTCCAGCACCAGGAACACCGGCCATACAATCGCCTTGAGAAATCCTAGTACCCCCATCCAGAAACCTGTTGCTCCCGAGATGAAATAGATGGCTGCTCCGATAAGTCCGAGCCCGTAAACTGCACCTGACGACGGTGAACATTCTTTCATTTTTTCGGTCATAATTACTTCCTCCCGATTGAATTTGTTGAACAAAACTGCGCGTTACATTTACCGGGAAATGATTGCGACGCGTAAAATTATGACAGTCAGAGATTAAAGTCAAATTTATTTTTAAAAGAGAACTTTTACCCTGTTCACCGGTTTATTTATCAACTGATTGCACTTGTTCGTCAAATCAGATTTTATGTTTTTCAGCAGGTCTTGGATGTCCGGAAGGCAGGTAGAATGCAACTGAGGGTAACATTTTCCAAAAACCCGCGGTTTCAGGTAATCAAATTATCTTTGTATATGCTTCCTGTCATCTCTAACTTGTAACATTTCAGGCCCGGCACTGTTTGCCCCGCCAGGATCAGATAAAGGAATGGTAAAAAGAAACGGAATAAGATCACTGCTGCTTGTCCTGCCCTTCCTGACTGCCTTCACCCTTCCAACAGGTATCAGCCTCAATTACGGCAATTCCATTTCCGGAAGGACAGTTGATCCTTCGGCAATGATCACGCAGGCCTATACCAATGACTTCGGCGATGCCCCGGCAAGCTACGGGTCGGTTGATCATGTGATGGACGGACGAAGATACCTTGGGGGAGAACCGGACGGTGAGGCTGCTCAGCAATATTCCGACGAAGCCGACGGTGACGACCTTAACGGAAGTGATGACGAGGACGGGATAACAATCCCGGACCTTGTGCAGGGAGGCAAGGCCACCATCAGGTATGCTGTTGTAACACCTCCGCTGACTGCTGTCTACTTCAGTGCATGGATTGACTGGAACGGTGACGGGGATTTCCTTGACTCCGGCGAAAGGGTGGCAACCAACGTCAGCCGGTCACTGTCAAACACCTATAATCTTGACATAACGGTACCCATAGAAGCCATCGGCTCGAGACCCACCTTTGCGAGGTTCAGGCTGGGGCCGAGGGTCAATTCACCGACAGGAACGGCATCATCAGGCGAAGTTGAAGATTACATTGTCAAGATCGCCTGTGTCAATCCGGACCCGCCCAAGGTGGGGAACATTATCCAGCCCGGGTGTGATGTCCCCACAGGAAGTGTGGTGCTCGAGGGGCTGCCTGCCACAGGGGTGTGGACGCTGACCAGGTATCCTGACGGAGAAACAATTACCGGAAGCGGAACATCATATACGGTCTCCGGACTGGCCCCCGGCACCTGGACCTTTACAGTTACCAACCAGAGCGGATGCACTTCAGCCCTGTCTGACCAGGTTGTTTTAATCCAGGGGCCGGGTACACCTGATGCCCCGGTGATTGATGCTGCAGTTCAGCCATCATGTGACACACAGACTGGAAGCATATCACTCAGCGGGTTGCCTTCTGCCGGCAACTGGACTGTCATGCTTTATCCCGGAGGAGAGGCATATAACGGCAGCGGTACAACCCTGACAGTTACAGGGCTGAATGCAGGCACTTATTACTTTACGGTCACAAATTCAGAGGGCTGTACCTCGCCCGCCTCCCGGGATGCGGTGATAAACGAGCCTCCTGTAATTCCTTCTCCCCCGGTTCCGGGTACAGTAACGCATCCTTCATGCAGCTCTCCAACCGGGACGGTTCAGCTGACATCGCTTCCCTCAGGCAGCTGGAGCGTTATGCGAACACCCGGTGGCGTAGTTACGGAAGGATCTGGCAGTTCCGCCGTAATTACCGGCCTGCCGGCAGGTACATTTACATTCACGGTTACGAATGAGGCAGGCTGCACTTCCGGCGCTTCAGCCCCGGTAGTCGTAATCCAGGGACCTGACATACCCGGAGCTCCGGTGGTTGGCACAGTGACCCAGCCCTCATGCAATATTTCGACAGGCAGCATATTCCTTTCAGATCTTCCTCCATCAGGGTCCTGGACCCTTATACGCCAGCCTGACGGAGCAACCTTTACTGGTTCCGGTTCAAGTACAACCCTTGCCGGACTTCAGCCCGGCACCTACACATTCACAGTCACGAACTCCGAAGGATGTACCTCACCTTTGTCACAGCCCGTTACACTCAATGCCCAGCCAGAAACCCCAACTCCCCCGGTACCCGGCACAATCACCCAGCCAACATGTGATCTTCCGACGGGCAGCGTTGTGCTGAACGGATTGCCGGCTTCGGGAATATGGACACTTACCCGTTTCCCGGGAAGCATTACGCTGAACTCGACAGGCTCGTCAGTTACGATCAACGGCCTTAATCCGGGCTCATACAACTTTACCGTAACAAATTCCGGAGGATGTACCTCATCTGTATCAGCAGATGTTGTAATCAATCCACAGCCCGGACCGTTCCCCACACTGGTGATTCACAGTCCTGACCCGGTATGTGCCCCGGGCACCGCAGATCTGACAAGACCGGCAGTCACGGCAGGCTCCACTCCCAACATTATTCTTTCATACTGGAGGGATGTGCAGACGACAGTTCCCCTGAATACACCGGCGGCAGCGCCTGAAGGAACATATTTCATCAGGGGAACAATTCCGGGAGGATGTTCTGCAGTAAGCCCGGTGATTGTAACTGCTTTGCAACAGCCGGAAGCAAATGCCGGTCCTGACCAGGAGCTGACATACGTATTCAGCACCGTTCTTGAAGCAACAGAACCTGATGAATACTCCACCGGCACATGGTCTGTACAATCGGGCTCCGGGACATTTGTCAGCCCAAATGACCCTGGAACAACCGTTAAAGACCTTTCCCTGGGTGAAAACATTCTTTTGTGGACAGTCTCAAACAGCGTATGCCCGCCGGTGTCGGATGAACTGCTTATAACAGTGCATGAGATAGTGGTCCCTTCGCTCATAACCCCTGATATGAACGGCATGAATGATTACTTTGTACTGGAGGGACTGGATGTGCTCGGAAAGGTTGAGCTCACCGTGTTTGACAGAAGGGGGGCGCTGGTGTTTGAGAACCTCAGCTATGACAACCTCTGGCACGGTACCAATTACAACGGAGAACCACTCCCTGACGACACCTACTTTTATGTCATACGGGCCGAAAACGGACTTTCAGTGAGCGGCTACCTGTATGTCAGACGCTGATGGTTCAGGGCCGGAAAAAAACAGGGGCTGCCCGTTCCGGTGCAGCCCCTGAAAACCAGCAAATCCTTAAAACCTAGTAACCTGTATTTTGCTGTGAGGCGATAGCCGGGTTGGCATCCAGCTCCTCCTGCGATATCGGCAGAATAGTCTTGTAGAATGTCCTGTCAATTGTCTTGGTACGGTGCGTGATTACAACAGCCGGAGAGATGAATTCATCGTTGAACTCGATTGTACGGTTGAGCCTGAGCATGTCAAAGTACCTTAGCCCTTCGGCGAAGAATTCCTTGCTCTTTTCGTCGATGATCATGTCAAGTGTCACTGTTGCATCGGTAGCAGCCTCAAGAGCCGGAGACCTCTTCCTTATCTCGTTGAGGTAGTTTGCGGCCTTTACCCTGTCAGGCGTCGGAAGCCGTAGTGCAGCCTCGGCAGCCACCAGGTACATCTCCGACAGGCGGATAACCTTAACATTTACAGCAGAGCGGGATGCCTTATCGCCTGCCATGGCAGTGCCTCCGACGTATTTGAGGGAAGAGCCGAATCTGGTATTTGATGATTCGTCATAATCCATTATACCCCAGCGGATGTCAGTCGGATCCTGGCCCATCCTGGCAATCCAGTAATCGCTTGCCATGAACCAGCCACTGGCGCCTGTAACTTTATTTAAACGGAGCAGGTAGTAACCGAGTGAACCGGTTGTAAGGTCGCCCTCAGCCGGGAATATTGCGAGTTCAAAAACTGACTCAGAACCGTACGGTGTTGCCCACGATCCTACCCATGCGGCATTTGAATAGAGTGAATACTTGCCGCTGGAGATGACCTCCTCGGCTGCAGCAAGGCTGGCGGTGAAATTGTCCATGAAAAGGTACACCCTGGCCTCATTTGTATTACATCATACTGTTTTAGAGCATAGGCTGTAATTTCAGGGCACAATATGCTGAAGAACACATTAAATCAGGCTTTGAGAAGTTCGTTGAGATTCTGACGGAAAAGCCGGGAGAAGTATCTGTATCAGATAAATATGTCATACATAAATTTAATGAAGGGCGAATTTCATTTCCTTCAGTGTATTAAAATTCATACCTGACGCATAGAAATTATGTCACTTTTAAGTAATTTTCACTCAAAATAGAGCTCACTATGAAATTTTTCAAAGTTCTTATCCCGGTATTGTTAATATTTTACGGCTGTTCATCATCTGTAACGTACGATGTATTGATCAGGAACGGAATGATTGCTGACGGTTCCGGCTCCCCTGCCTTTCAGGGTGATATTGGTATTATGTCAGACACCATAGCAGCCATCGGAGACCTTAAAAATGCCCGGGGTAAATCAGAGATTGACGCAACCGGCATGACGGTCACACCGGGATTCATCAACATGCTGAGCTGGGCAGTTGAGTCTCTTATTGAAGACGGCAGATCTATGGGTGGCATAGTTCAGGGGGTGACGCTGGAGGTTCTGGGAGAAGGAGACTCCTGGGGACCGCTGAGCGAGAGCATGAAGCGTGACATGGCAGCCTCGCAGGGTGATATTAAATATGACATAGGATGGACCACCCTGGGCGAATACCTTGAATTCCTTGAGAAAAAGGGTGTTTCAGCAAATATAGCATCATTTGTAGGTACTGCCACGGTCAGGATCCACACCGTGGGATATGACAACCGCCCCCCAACCGCTGAGGAGATGGATTCGATGAAACTGCTTGTGAGGCAGGCCATGGAAGAGGGCGCTGTTGGGGTGAGCTCGGCCCTTGAATATGTCCCTGCCAGCTTTGCTTCTGCGGAGGAACTGACAGAACTCAGCCGTGTGGCCGCGGAGTATGACGGGATGTATATTTCTCACATCAGGAATGAGGATGACACGTTCCTTGAGGCTATCGATGATTTCCTGAGGATACCTGCTGCCACCGGCATCAGGTCGGAGATCTACCACTTCAAGCAGGTAGGACGGACGAACTGGGACAAGCTTGACAAAGCTGTGGCAAAGATTGATTCGGCACGTGCGGCAGGCCTCCGGGTTACCGCTGACATGTACAATTACCCGGCAAGCTCCACGGGGCTTGGAATAATCATGCCGGAATGGGTTCAGGAAGGGGGATTTGACAAATGGGTTGCCAGGCTCCGTGACCCGAAGGTCAGGAAGGTTGTTGAACCAGAAATCATGAAGACAATCCTCAGAAAACAGGGTACACCGGAAAAGATTATTGTAATAGGTTTCGATACCGATTCACTGAAATACCTTCAGGGAAAAACTATCGCAGAGATAGCTGCCATGAGGGGTACCTCCCCGGGAGAGACAGTCATGGACCTGATAATCGATGACGGAAGCAACGTTTCAGCGGTCTTCTTTTCGATGTCTGAAGACAATCTAAGGAAGGAGATAGAAGTGCCCTGGATGAGTTTCGGTTCTGACGGCAAGTCGATGGCCCCGGAGGGTGTTTTCCTGAAATCGGCCACCCATCCCAGGGCCTACGGTAATTTTGCCCGGCTGCTTGGCAAATATGTAAGGGAAGAAAAGGTTATTCCCCTTGAAGAAGCAGTATATCGCCTTACATCACTTCCGGCAACCAACCTGAAACTTGACAGGCGCGGAGCCCTTAAGGTTGGATATTATGCAGACGTGCTGGTTTTTGACCCGCAGAAAATTCAGGATCACTCAACCTTTGAGGATCCTCATCAGCTCTCCACTGGTATGTCGCATGTCTTTGTGAACGGGGTGCAGGTGCTCCGTGACGGTGAACATACCGGCGCCCTGCCGGGAAGGGTCGTCCGGGGACCGGGATGGAAAGGCATTTCAGAAAACTGATTGCATGGTCTGCCGGGTAATTTTAAGATCTTGCACGTTACTTTTCAGATCTTGATTTAAAGGATATACTGAAACCGTAAAAGGTCCTTCCTCGTCGGTTACCACCCGGAACAGAACAGGATCCTTCATCAGGTCAGACACAAGAAACGGCCTGCCGTCAAGCAGCACCTGCGCATTCATGAACCTGATACCGTGACTGTAATCAACATACCACCATATATGTCCGCTGTAGACCGGCTGAATCGGCTTCCCGTCGGTTTTGTGCCAGCCGTATATGACAACCCTGTCGGGCCGTTGGGCTATGCGTGTCGAGATGATCACATCCTTCTTGATGCCCGCCACAAGCTGTCCGTGTCTGCCGCCGGCTTCAGCCAGCTGCTTCTCTATCTGCGCATTATGCGCTGCAAACTTCGTCACCAGCTCGTTGGCATTACCGACAGGCACGTAATTGAACGGCACAAGCCTGACCTCTGCATTTGCCCAGATATGATCACTGAGTTTTGCGGTAAGAAGTGATGCGCCAAACAAATCAGCCAGCCTCTGTGCCGTGCCGGGAGTCATGGGGATGCGGCAGAAATCCTCATCACTTCCGATTGCCAGGTAGTCAGGCATGACCTCATATTCAAGTTTATGAGGCGCGCCATTCAGATCATTGAAAGTCCCGTTCAGGGTTACTGTCTCCCTCAGGAATCCGGGAATGTTGCCGGAAGCAGCAGCACGATAAATCTCCTCTTCACGCTCCTCCCGCGGCAGATCACCTATGCGTCTCATGAACTCCGATCCGGTTTCAGCTGCCGGATCACGCGGCGGGATATTCAGCCTTCTTACCGGAACAATAATCGTGTCAGAAATAAAGCTGCTGTAGGCCCTACCGCCAAAATACCGATAGCCTTTTTGTTCATGCCTTGTACCGCTCAGCATACTGTGAATGAACCCGTTATACTCTACCTGCTGAGTGTGGAATATCTTTCCTTCCGGGTTGGGTTTGAAGATGAATTCGATCCGCCGGTCGCCGGAAGAATACCAGGTAAGTGAATCGCGCCCACGCTTTTTAAGCCTGAACGACTGTGCAAGGTAATCCCTCATTACCCCGCTCCTGTACCAGGTCCCTCCGGTAGGAGAAACGAGCGGTTTACCGTTGTAAATGACCACACTGTCGTTGTATGCCAGGGTGCAGAGATGCCTGTTCCTGCCGGATGCGAGCCAGCTGGCCACCTTCGGTCCGTATGAATCATTTTCCCATCCGTAGTTGCTGTCGAGAAATGCAATGCGAACCACCTTGTCCGGAATCCTGTCAACGGCATCGAGGCAGCTGAATATAAACCTTCCTCCGCCGCTGTGCCCGTTGAGGGCAAGCTCCGGATCCCAGGGTGCAAACAGAGCCGCTATACCATCCACAATCCCTTTTACCTCCCCGGCGCATCCTGGTGTGGCCGAACTCCAGGCAGGCCAGCTCTTCCTGCTGTTCTCAAGGTAAGCAACAACCAGGGTCCTCTCAGTGATGACCCGGCGAAGAAACCGTGTCTGCGCCCCGATATGCTGAATGTCAAAGTGCCAGTCGTCTCCTTCCCTGAGCTTTTTCCCGAAAGTCTGTTCGATTGTATTTCCGTTCGGAAGGGCATAAAGGACTAACAGCACGCGGTCATCCTTCCCGAAGCCGGCAAGAGGGGCATTAACCAGGATTCTTGTTCCCAAATCCGGATTCTCAATGATCATCTGCTGCTCATCAAAGAGCCCGGAAGCCTTGAACCCCGGCAGCAGCTGGGAACTTGCCAGAAGAGATAATGCGATAAATACGACCGTCAGAAAAAGAGATTTCATTTTCCGCAGAGACCGTTAATGTATTCCTCGAGCATCGTATATCCGGAGTCCGATAGCCGGTTGCGGTCTTCGGGATCATCCGGGTTCAGCCCTTTTTTGCGTTCCCAGGCATCCGGCATGCCGTCCCCGTCACTGTCGGGTTTCACGTTGTACGTCTTAAGCACTGGCCAACCTCCGACGCTGTTCTGCGAGTCGATGATTCCGGTTCCAGCTCCGTAAGAGTCGCCGTAGGTGCAATGCCTGCTCTTTGTCTCACTGATAATGCGAAGGTCGTGACTGTCGGTACGGGGCAGTCTGGCTCCCGCATGTTTCAAGACCGACCTGTAAGCCTTCCTGGCACTCTCCGTCGTGACTGTAGCAAAGGGGAACGGGCTGGCGGCACGGATGGCCGGCACTCCGGCAAAATCACCTTCCACCCCTTTCCAGTTGTCAGCGGTGACCTCCCGGTTCCCTTCCATGAAATTGCCTGACAGATACCAGACTCCAAGGGAATCAAACGGCTCAAGGATACGGCTCCGGATGTTTTTGCGCGTTGCCGGTCCCGGCCTGTAATAGTTGTTCACCATATTCTGATGCCCCAGCTCTCCGCCATAGGAACTGTTGAACCCCCAGTTGAAGATTACATTGTTCCGGAAGTCGACTATCTCAGTCTCCCTTGTATCTGCATGGTACCTGGCACCGCAGAACCGCGGCAGACGGCTTGTGTGGCTTGCGAGGAGGTTATGGTGGAAGGAGACCCCCTTGCCTCCCCAGATCCCTCCGTAACCGTGTTCTCCCTTCGGGTGGCCGGCGGCGTACAGGCTCTCTGAGACCAGGCACCACTGAAGCGTGAAGTTCTCATTGTCATAGAAGGAGGCTGCCTCATCAACCGACCAGCTCATGGAGCAATGGTCAATGATGATGTTTTTGTGCCTGATACCTGAAATGGCATCCTTGGGTTCCTCCCCCGGTACATCATTGCCGCAGCGGAACCTGATATGCCTTATGATTATGTTGTCAGCTTCAATCGAGACTGTCTCTCCCTTTATGCAGATGCCGTCACCCGGCGCAGTCTGTCCGGCAATAGTGACATCATCCTTGGATATGTTCAGCCGCCGTTTCAGGTCTATTGTGCCTGACACGGCGAAAACGATAGTCTTCGGGCCGGGTTTGTTCAGTGCCCACCTCAGTGAGCCCTCCCTGGGCTTCACAACCGAATCCGTCAGGTTTGTGACAGTGTAGACCGCCCCTCCCCTTCCGCCTGTGGTGAAACGTCCGTATCCCTCAGCACCCGGGAAAGCCGGCAACTGGGCAAAGGCTGCAGTTCCGGCTGCCAGGAATATCAATGCTGCTATTATCCTGTTCATCATAATTTAATGGCACTTACTTTCCCGTCAGGAGTTTCTGTTTCAACCTTTATTCCGGACGAGTTGCTGCCCCGTATCTCAATAACCCCCTCTGTGTCCTCATTGACTTTAAGACCGGTTATGTCAACATCCGTGCTGTTGAGGAAAAAGATGAGCGGTTTCTTCTCTGTCATTAGCCGCATGTTCTTGATCCTTATACCTTTTGCATCAATGCATGCCATACCTTCCACGGCGGTCATGTCTACATTTTCCATCGTTACATTTTCAAGGTTGAGCTCAGGCAATCCCTGCAGATATAATGCCTGGTCAGCTCCCCTGCAAGTTATGTTTTTCATGAATATGTTCCTGAAGCAGGGAGTCTCTTCCGTAACCGGCGGAATATCTCCTGTTGTTGTCTCCACGTTCTTCCCCTCGGCAAGCATTTCAGAGACCGACAGTCCTCCGTAGTAAAGATTGAATGATATTGCCTGCGAAGGTATATCTGTCATCAGTATGTCATTGAACCAGATGTTTTCAACCACACCTCCCCTGCCCCGGTTGCTCTTGAACCGGATACCCACGTCCGTACCCATGAATGTGCATCCGGCAACCGAGACGTTTCTTACGCCGCCTGACATTTCACTCCCGATTGTCACTCCGCCATGACCGTGATAAACGATGCAGTTCCTTATGACCAGGTTTTCGGTTGGCATCCCGCGTTTCCTGCCGTCTTCGTTCTTGCCTGACTTTATACAGATTGCATCATCTCCGACGTCAAAGTTGCAGTTGTACAGGACTGTATTGCGGCACGACTCGATATCAATCCCGTCGCCGTTCTGGGAGTACCACGGGTTTCTGACCGTAACATTCCTGACAGTAAGGTCTTCACACATGAGGGGGTGGAGGCACCATGCCGGGGAATTCTGAAATACAGAACCGTCAAGCATCACCCTTTTGCAGTTCACAAGGCTCACCATGACAGGACGGAGGAAGTCCCTCATCCATTCATAGGCCTCTATGCCCCCCTCAACCGGCACCGGGACATTCATCTCGCTCTGCTCTATGGCTTTACCATACGCCTCGGAGGGATACCATGTCTTGCCATCCAGGCTCACCACTCCGCCTGATTTTACAAGGTCATTCCATTGCGGCGGAGGAAGCTTCTCCCTCTTGACATGCCTCCATGCATGGCCGCTTCCGTCCCATACCCCTTTACCGGTGAAGGCAATGTTTTCAAGATCCTTACCGTAGACCGGTGAGATGCACCTGACGGTATTGTACCCCTCGAAGCTTGTCTCAATCAGCGGGTACAGGCTCTTGTCGGGGCTGAACAGGATAAGCGCCCCCTCCTCGGCGTGGATCCTGAGATTGCTCTTCAGGATAACCGGACCGGTCAGCCAGATGCCGCGGGGGATAACAACTGTTCCGCCTCCGCGGGAAGTAACAGCCTCTATCGCCTTGCGGAAGGCTTCCGTATTGAGAGCAACCCCGTCGCCCACTGCCCCGAATTCAGTTATTGAAACAGAATTGTTTGCAATCTGCGGTTCAATTACCTGGGGCATGTCAAACCCGACATCCCGGTAAATCTCTCCCGCGGGGGAGGAAAGACCGGAAGAGGTGAAAATTGCAGCCTGGACGGGGATGGCAGCCGTAGCTGCGGCGGCGCCCGTAACGCCGGCCTTCCCAGGCTTCAGTCCCTTCATGGCTTTGAATACAAGCTGTGCCACAGCCGTCGCACCAGCAGGCTGGAAATGGGTGTTGTCATTGCTTCCATCAGGATAGGCTTCGTACATTCCCGGAGGAAGGTTCATGAAGTAGGTTACTGTAGAATAGTCGCGCCCCTTCACGGAGAAGAACTGCATGCTCAGTTCATTCAGGTCAATCAGGCAGGTGCCGGTCTCGAGCGCTACCTCCTTCATGGCATCGGGATATGCTCCGTGAGTATTCCCCAGTCGCCCGTCCTTCCACGGATAATTTCTTGCCACTGGTGTCAGAAGTATCGGCGTTGCTCCTTTTTCCCGAGACTGTGACACATACAGCCTCAGGAATTCCTTATAGCCCGGGAGGGATGTATACCGCTCACCCTTGTTAACTGATGCATCATTGTGACCGAACTGAATGAGAACAAGATCTCCCGGGCTGAGCTGACGGTAAATCTCTGACCAGCGACCCTCTTCAAAGAAAGAGCGGGTGCTCCGCCCTCCCCTGGCGCGGTCATCAACAACAGCACTGTCAGTCCTGACCAGTTGCCTGATGAGCCGGAGGGAGTCAGGCGCCATGAAAGGCTGAAAAACCTGTCCCCAGCCCATTACGGGATACCGTTTTGAACGGTAATCCTTCTCCAGGGAGTAGTCGGCTACGGTTGAATCGCCTATAAGCCACACCCTGGTAATTTTTTTCTTCTTCCCCTTCGCTGTTCCGTATTCTGCAGCGTTCCCTGCTGTAAATGCAGAAAGGATTCCCGTCAGAATAACCATTATCAAAATCCTGCTCGCTCTCATAAATCAGTCTGTTGTTAAAATCCTGAACCAGTCAATGTCAATATAGCCTGCATCGTTTGTAAAACCTTTGCGCAGGGCAAAGAAACCGGTTTTTGCCCCGATCCACATTCCCTGCCTTGCCGCAAACCGATCACCGGCATCGATAAACGTTTCTCCGTCAACACTGTAGCTGAAACGACAGACGGCGCTGGCGTCTACTGTTAGCCTGAGGTACAGGTCACCCGTCTGAACCTCCTGTGACCATACCTCCTGCTCCCCTGTTCCCCTGTCAGCATCGTTGCACACGACCACACGGAGCCACAGCCTGCCGTCAGTCCTGCTGAGGGATATGTAACCGTAGTCACGACCCATCACTATCATTCCGGTTTCTTCGCCATCAGACCGGAGTGTGCATTTCACACGGGCTGTAGCCGTGAATTTCTCAGCCGGCAATTTCCGGAGAAACATGTTTGGCACCTCCCACAGGTTAGGCAGGCTGTCCGTTACCGGGATGCAGTTCAGCCTGTAGAATCCGTATGCCTCGGAGGGGTAACCCCAGGTTTGTGAAGGATTAGCCTGCCACTGCCAGTCGGTTGGTCTGGCACTGCCGTTAAACTCCTCATTGATCTGCGGTGAAGGAGAAGAGGATACCCTCCCGGCAAAGGGTCTGGTGAATGAAGACACCGGCTCTCCCGTTCCGTCACCGTCATTATCAGTGCCTATGACGGGCCAGCCGTCAATCCACTGCATTGGCTGGAGATGAACAACCCTCCCGTAGGCGCCCTTGTCCTGGAAATGGATGAACCAGTCTTCGCCGAAGGAGGTAGTGACCCATGCTCCCTGGTGAGGGCCGTTTACAGGGGTCTTGCCCTGGCTCATCACAACCCGGGACTCATACGGGCCGAACACATTCTCAGACCTGAGCACAAGCTGCCATCCGTTTGTTACACCGCCGGCAGGGGCGAAAATATAGTAGTAGCCGTTTCTTTTGTAAAACTTGGGTCCCTCTACGGTGGGGTTGGCATCATGCCCGTCAAAGACCATTACCGGATCACCTGAAACCCCGGTGCCGTCAGGGTTCATCCGTGTCACCATAATCACGCTCTTGACGCCCGACCTGCTGCCGGCATAGGCATATGCGAGGTAAGCGCTGCCGTCCTCGTCCCACAGTGGGGTGGGATCAATCAGCCCTTTGCCGCGCATCACGGCTGTGGGCTCACTCCACGGGCCGGAAGGATTGGCAGCCTTTATCATATAAATGCCGTAATCAGGATCGGGATAATAGATCCGGAACTCGCCGTTGTGGATCCTTATGCACGGTGCCCACACCCCACCCCCGTGCCTGACGGAGGAATAGTAGTCATCGGGTTGAAGTCTTTCAAGTGCATACCCTATAAGCTGCCAGCTGACAAGATCGCGGGAGTGAAGCACCGGAAGCCCCGGAACGCAGTTGAATGATGAGGCAACCATCCAGTAATCGTCACCTGACCTGACCACGTCCGGATCAGAGTAATCGGAATGAAGGACCGGATTGGTGTATATAGAGGCCCGGTCGCCGGAACCCCTGTTGCAGGAAACCGTAAGCGTGGTTGCGGAAAGCAGCATGAAGATGCATATTCTGAGCGCCGTTTTCATCCTGTCACCTGTTTGAATAGTCTGTTATCAGCTCCGGCCTGATGGCTGCTATGTCATCCAGGTCAAAGTACCTCATTATCCCGGGAACGATGTATGAAAACCAATCCTTCTCCATGGGTCTGTCAGTCATCTCAGAAAATGACCTGATTGTTTCCGACAGACTGAGGGAGGTGATGCGGGGGTCCAGCGCTGCTGCCATCAGGGCAGGCGGGGCGGCCGGGCCCGAGGCAACAATCTTCACCGGCAGCCGGGCCAGCTCATAGTCATCGCTGATAAAATCAAGAATCAACAGTATGTCGCGTACGCGCTGACCGGGAAGCGGCTGACCGATGTGCATCCCCAGTACGGCATTGTGGTATTCGCTGTTGTAATATTTAGGGTCATTGTCCCGGGCATTCTCTGCCGTTTCCCCCATACCTCGCAGGTCAGCCGCCACAACTGCCCTGTACCTTCCCGGTTCGGGCCCGGCCGCCCCGCCGTCCCCCACGGGAGGAGCCTTCCCGTCATGAGGCAGCCACACGACAACTGTATCAGAAACGCTGTTACCGGCAGACCTGTAAAGATGGCACGGCAACGGCACCTCCCCCTCCCTCCTGAGTATCAGTTTGCCTGCGGCAATTCCTTCAGCCGCAAAGCTTCCCCTCATTTCGGCAGTGACAGGGCTGCCCGGATTACAATTGACTGACAGAAGGGCTCTCAGTGTATCAGGGAGGACATCCCTGCTGTTCCCTTCAATAAACCGTTTCCTCACTGCGGCCAGTTCATCCACCCTTCTGCTGTTGTACTCCTGCACGGTGATCTCATCACAGAAGAACGCATTGACCTGGCCTGAAGGTGTGCACCATGTCTCCTTTTCAGCCGGGAGAGGCGGAGTATCAGTTATTAAGGGAGTGCCGTCAGCCTCAAGCCATTTCCTGAACCACATCAGCGCTGCCTTCCTTTTGGGCCCGGAAATGCCGTGGCCGTCATCTCCGGTGAACAGGGAGACCCTTTCGGGATAACCGAGAACCCTGTAAACAGATTCCATTTCAGTGAATGTCTCCACAGTGCCGCGATAATCGACAAAGTCATATCTCCCGGCAAGAATAAGCAACGGTTTCGGAGCAAAGATGACAAGGTAGTCAGCTATCTCCAGGCCCTCCCTTCCCTCGGAGGGTATCTGCTGGCAGCCGTCGCCGGTACCGTTCAGCTCATACTCCCTCTCCCTGGATGTGATGAAGCTGCATGGCGCTGCGGCTTTTATGCGCTCATCATACCCTATTAAAAACATTGCCTGGGCACCTCCTCCCGAATTGCCCATGCATCCGATTCTGGCGGTGTCGATCTCCGGTCTGGAAACAAGGTAATCCAATGCCCTTACATTGTCATACAACTCCCATACGGCAACACTGCTGCCTGTAAGTATTGCTCCCGCGTTGAGCAGGGTGTGTTCGGTTGTGCTTCCCCTGAGGATCCTCCTTCCCGCGGAATCGGTAAACTGAACCCGCTCACCCTGAGATATGGGATCTGTTACCATGACGGCAATCCCGTTGGCGGCAAGGAGCATGGCTGTCTCCATGTACGAAACGGTGGCCTTTGATGTCATCTCGTGCCCGCATAGAAAAAGCACTGCGGGGAAAGGGCCTTTTCCGGCAGGCAGGTACATGTTTGCGGTCAGATGATGGCCTGGTCTTGATTCAAGAATAATTTTCTCAAGCGTAAGGTTCCCGGGCCTAACCCGGCCGGTAATCACGGCATTGAAGGGAGTCTTCCCGGGCATCCTGCCCACCAGTGCAAGGTAACTTTCACGGCATTTATCCCTGTATTCATCAAGGGCTTCCGGACTTCGGAGGGCATCACTGAACCTGTTTTGCCGAAGATCATACTGTTTCTGCATCTCCTGAATCAGGTATGAACGGAGGGTGTGTTCAGTCTTCCAGTCCATCACTTTGTACTGATCCTGGGCAACAAGCCGGTTGACTGTGACAAGACATAATAAAATCACAGTCAACGCCTTACAGGCATACATGTAGCCACTCCCTCGCTTCATATCAGAAAGATTGAATCATGCCGGCAGGCCGTGCCTGTGATTATCCCGGCGACCGGGTGCAAGTCCCCGGTCGACCGGAATAACAACAGAATTAACCTAAATCCAACCGCAAAAAAACTATTCCGTCCAGCGCGGTGCGCCAGCCTTGCCAATGCCTTCGAAATTCACATCGAGGAAGGTAAAGTCACCCCCGGCGGGATTATTCCAGAGACCGGCCGAAGCCCCGCTGTAAGCTGTCATCAGATTCTTCACAGGCCCGGTGCCGTCAAAGAAATCAGATGTATAGTATGACCCCGAGATGGTCATTGTCATTGAACCCGGTCTGATACCGTTGGCCCTGTCAGCAGTCTGACCGAAGATACAGTCACTGACAGCAAGTGTTCCTGCCGAGGTATTGCTGGTACCGAAGTCAATGAAGTATCTTGAGGAGTTTGCATCCATAGATGTCTCGTTGAATGTGCAGTTATCAACAACAACACTCTGGCAGCCTGCTCCGCTTCCGTAGTTGATAATTCCTCCCCTGAGCTTGTAAACCGTGGAATTAATGAATTTTATGTTGATGAAGTTACCGGTAGCAGCCCCGTTCAAAACTCCGTAGTGGCTGTCAAAGGCAAAATCATACATTACGCAGTTCAGGAACTCTACATTGTTGATTATCTGTCCTGCCGCGTTGCCGCGAAGACGGATTGCACTCCGGCCCGAATTCCTGATGATGCAGTTCCGGAATTTAATTGCCCCGATGACGAATGCATCAAGCTCCTGGTCGATGACACCCCGGTGTTTTATTGCACCGTCGTCATATGCACAGCTTATATCAACATTTTCAAAGACAAGTGAGTCGGATGCTGTCATCGCGGTTCCGATGTCAAACATGTGGTTGCCCCCTCCCGTCACCAGGAAGATTTTTGGCAGGTCACCCGGAAGGATACCTCTCACCTTGGTGCTGGTCCTTACTGTGTCAACCTCCGTGAGGGGGTATGATGCACCGTTTACCAGCAGTATCACACCTCCTGCAGGCAGGGCGTCAAGGGCAGCCTTAAGGTCTTCACCCGGTGCCACAAGCACATCTCCCTCGATTATCACATGGGTCCGGCCCCTGACGAAACTGCCGTTCATCAGCCTGACTTCATAGATACCGTTGGGCACCCCTGTAACCTGTCTCCCGCCAAGTGCCAGGTCTTCGGCACTGAGGGTGAAGGGCAGCTGGGTTCCGCCGCTCACAAGGAGAAGCGATGTGGCCGTTGCCCCCGGTTCCCACTGAATGATGCAGGCATTCATCGCTGACATATATGTATCATACCCGGCAAAGAGGTTCTCCGGATCGGTTTTGAATGCAACCACGGACCACTTTGACTCTTCAACTCCCTGGAGTGCACTTATCGCTTTTATCCTCGCCGAGAACTGTGTGTCTCCGGCAGGGAGCACATATGAAAATGATACCTGGTTGTTTTCGGTTACCGGCACCTCTGCCGAGTGTACCATGGTACCCGAGGCAGTTGCACCGTCATAGATCTCCACAAGGTAGTGATCGGCATTTTTGACAGATGTCCAGTTAAGGGTAACCGTGGTGGTATTGCTTATGATTGCCTCCAGTCCGACCGGTGAAAAGACCCTGCTGAAATCAAGCTCCTCCACCACCGGGTCAATCTGCTCCTTGCAGGCTGTGAACAGCAGCATGGAAATCAGCCCGGCAAATAATCCTGTTCTTATAATTATCTTCTTCATTGATAACAGTTTAGTTGGTTTAATAGCCATAATCATTTTTCAGGGCGCCGTTGCTGGCGTCAATGAACACCTGCCAGATGGGCCAGAACTGGTTCTGGTCAGGATTATTCGTGAAGAGCGAGTTGATCTTTGTGGTACCGAGCTTCGCGGTGCTGACATAAACAGTGTTATATGTATAATCAGCCGACCTGTCTTCGGTCTCTCCCCTGTTCAGGCCGTAGAACTGAAGTGTTTCGCCGTCAGCAGCATAGCGGTAATAGAGAGTCTCAGGCACATCGGCATAGCTACCTGTGCGGTTACTGAGATCATTCATTTTTGTCAGCGCCTCGTTCATCTTTGATCCGAGGAGGTTCCAGCGTATCAGTGCAGCCTTCCGCTCCATCTCACCGCAGAATTCAAATCCCTGCTCATTTACGATTGCATCGAACATCTGCTCCTTGCCTGTTATTGCGTTAAGGTAAGCGTCCACTTTAACGGGCCAGTCAGCCTGTGCAAATGCCCTTCTCCTGATCAGCTTCAGGTAATCCTTCGCCGGGGCCAGATTGCCGAGTTCATTCTGGATTTCTGCCGCCATCAGCAGCACCTCGGCATAGCGCATGTATATTTCATTGAGCCCGTCATCGTTGGTGGAGGTAACAAACCTTGACATCCATTCGTAACGCAGTTTCCCGAAGTACCAGAGTGAAACGCCGTTCCCGGTGTTGATTGTCTGCTTTGAGATTCCGGCGGATGCAGTTCCCCATGAATAGGGCACGCAGGTTACATCCCTGCGGGTGTCCTTAACGTCATAATCATAGAATACATGAGGCAGCGGGCCATAGTCGCCTCCCCTTGCCTGTCCGGTATACTGGTCAACGCTTGCATGCCTTACGGCGAAGGTGAATGCCATTCGTCCGCGGCCGTCAGCAAAGGGTATCTCCCAGAGGGATTCGCCGCCTGCGGTAATGTTCTCCTCGCATACCTTCTTCCAGAACCTTTCGAAGCTAGTCTCAAGCGAAGCTGTTCCGCTGTTTATGACATCAATGCACTCCTGCATTGCAACCGGGTAGAGGGTGGAAACGGAGAGTGCAGGGTCACTGCTCCTCCGGATTCCGTCAGGATACTGTGCGTACCCGGCTGCTGCCATACATATGCGTGCCCGGAAGGCTTTTACAAAGGCTTTGTTTATCCCCTCCGTGGTGGCAGTACGGGCGTTGCCGTTTGGCCAGGCGACCAGACCGGAGGCCTCTTCAAGGTCAGCAATAAGCTGTTTGTAGATCACATCACGGCTGCTCTTCGGCAGATACATGGTCTCTGATGAGACAGGCTCGAACCTGGCAACCACATCACCCCATGCCCTGACCAGATCAGCATAGTAAACTGCCCTCAGGGTAAGAGCTTCACCAAGCAATTGCCCCATCTCCGTGCCCGGGGCAGGGTTACCGTAGGTCCTCAGCCCCCTGATACAAATGTTTGCACGCTCAATGCCTGCATACATCTGTGCCCAGGCATTGTTCGAGGTGTTCATGTCAGTGTTGATAGCCGAATTGACATATCTTGAAAGGTCTGACCTTGCACCGGCTGATGATGAGCTGTTGTACCACTCAATGTCAGTATTGGCCCCGTAGTGAGTCAGGAACCTTCCCCTGTAGGAGTTGGTCTGGCCTATAGGCTCCTTGATACCGTCAATGGCCGAGGCGGCAAGGGTCGGATTGGAAAAGATAAGCGACTCATCCAGCGTTGACTGGGACGGCGCTTCCAGGAAGTTTTCGCACGACACAAGAAGGCCGGCAAAAACGATACTTATTATGATATACAGATACTTTTTCATTTTCATCTCTTTCAATCAGATTAAAAAGTCAGGTTCACACCAAACAGCAGCTGCCTGCTTTTCGGATAAGCCGAGTAATCAAGCCCCGGAGTAAGGACGGTGTTCCTCCTCGATGATACCTCAGGATCAAATCCCGAGTATTTCGTCAGCACGAAAACATTCTGGCCTGAAACGTAGAATCTCAGTCGCTGGATAAGCAGCCGTGAAGTAACAACGTCAGGCAGCGAGTATCCCAGCGTCAGTGTATTCAGCCTGAGGAATGATCCGTCTTCAACTGCCCAGTCGCTGAACACGTGCCTGGTCATGTACGGTGACCACATCGTGGTCGATGCGTTCATCGATGCCAGCGTGGCAGGATCATTTACAAGCTCACCGGTGGCCGGGTCAAGGTTTGTCCACCTGTTTCCTTCTGCCATGATGTCAATCATGTTGCGGAATGCATACCTTGAAGTTGTATACTCAATCTTGTTTGCGTTATAGATATCATTCCCGACACTCCAGTTGAAAAGGGCGGCAACATCAAATCCGTAGAAGTATCCCTCTATATTGAAACCGCCGGTATGTTTCGGATTGGCATTCCCGATCACCGTATTGTCGGCAACCGTCACTATGCCGTCTCCCGTAAGGTCCCTCAGTTTCAGGCTCCCGGGACGTATGGTGCCGATCACGTTCGAGCAGTCAACAACACCCTCTTTAAGGATCCATTCATCCTCAGCCGCATCATATCCTGTGAAATCAGAAACCTCGTAACGTCCCTCATTGATATAGCCGTACATCTGTCCGACTGATCCGCCAAGCGCAATCCAGTAGTCATTCCCGATCTCCGTTGATGCCCAGCTTGTGTTCTGACCGAAGTCGTTCATGACCCCGAGTGAAAGGATCTTGTTCCTGTTGAATCCGATGTTGAACCCGAAGCTGAGGCCGTATTTCTTCTCATTGAGAGCCACAACATTCAGTTCAATCTCAAGGCCTTTGTTTTCAGTCTCTCCCATGTTCCTGTACTGGGTGTTGTAACCGGTACCCGATACCGGGAACTCAATCAGGAGGTCTTTTGTATTGTTCCGGTAGAGTTCAAAGCTACCGTTGATCCTGCTTCCGAACAGGCCGAAGTCAAGTCCCAGGTTGCGGGTGAAGGTTGTCTCCCACTTCAGGTCAGGATTGGCCATGGTTGACGAAGGAGCCCAGAATGATGAGAACCCGTTTATCCACGAGGTGGTGCGGGCTTCAAAGATCTGTGCTATCTGGTTTGCGGGGATATTGTTGTTCCCTGCGGTGCCGTAGCTGAACCTCAGCTTGAGATTGTTCAGCGTTCCGGAGATTCCTTTCATGAAGTTTTCCTCGGAGATCCTCCATGCTATTGCTGCCGACGGGAAGTAGCCCCAGCGGTTGGCCGTGGAAAACTTGCTTGAACCGTCAGCCCTGTAGGTGGCTGACAGAAGGTATTTTCCCTTATAGTCATACATGACCCTCCCGAAGAAGGAGAGCAGCTTGTCATCAGGATTATATGTATTTGTATAGCTGTTTGAAAAGCCCTGGCTCACCAGCTTATAGGCTTCGGAACCCGTGAAAAAGTCAGGGAAACCCCATACCTGGTTGAAGAGGGTATTTGATTTGACAATCAGCACCTCCTGGCCGGCCAGCACCTTCAGCGAATGTCCGGAGTCTCCAAGGAGGTTCGCGAAATCATAATTCAGGGTGTTGGTACTCCTCAGGCCGTCACCCTTCCTTTCATACGATTCGAGGGCCGGCTTGTTCTGGTAATCAGCGGTGGGGGTGTTCCTGACATAATAGGTGGTCAGGCCGTAAAACCTGTCGTCATTGTTGACGTAGCTGTCAAGACCTGCCTCGGTACGGAAGACAAGGCCGTCAATAATCTCCCACGAAAAACTTCCGCCAAGGTTGAATCTCTTCCTCAGCTGCTGGCGGTCGTTGTCACGGACATTGTCAAGGGGGTTCGTCATGCTGGCAGACAGGTCAGTGTCAGCAAAATCTCCAACCGAGTTGAAAGGAATGGGAACGAATAGCATTGTTTGCTTTACCCTGGCATCATTCGGGGTGGCACCTCCCTGGTCGGTGGCGCCGGCACCAAGGATTTTCATGTCGGAATAACGGACTGAAAACGACAGCTCAACTCTTTCGCCTGCCTTGTGGTCAAGCTTGAGGGCAAGGTTGTCACGCATATACTCGGAAGCGAGCATTATCTCGTTGCTCCTGATACCGGCATATGAAACAGAGTACCTGAACCTGTCACTGCCTCCGGAGACAGTCAGGTCATGGTTGAATACCTTACCGATGCGCCCGAAGACCTGGTCAAACCAGTTTGTGGAGGGCTGTCCGGCGTACAGGTCGATGTCCTGGTAATTGCCGAAATACCTTTCATAATTGGAGAGGTTGTCATCCAGCAGGGCATATTCATACTGCCACTTCATGTAATCTTCCACTGTCAGGGAGGTAAGGTGGTTTGCAACTTTCTTGAAACCGTAGTAGGCATTGTAGTTTACCCTCGGCTTCCCCTCTTCGCCTCCCTTGGTGGTGATTATGATAACCCCGTTAGCACCGCGGGCTCCGTATATGGCAGTTGATTAGGCATCCTTGAGTACGTCAATTGACTGGATCGTTGACGGGGGGATATCAGTGATACTGTTTACGGGGAAACCGTCAACGATGAAGAGCGGGGCATTGCTCTGGGTGATTGAACCGCCACCCCTTACACGTATGTTGATCTCGGCGTCCGGAGAGCCTTCTGTTGTAACAATCTGGACCCCGGCCATTTTTCCGGTAAGTGCTTCGGCTGCCGTTGATACCGGCACCCGGGCAAGCTCTTCACCCTGTACCGATACAACCGAGCCTGTCACATCCCTTTTTCTTACAGTGCCGTAACCGATTACCACTATATCCTCCAGCATGCTGCTTGAAGGAGCAATCTTTACATCTACGGTGGTCCGGCCTCCCACGGGTTCTTCAACAGGGTCATAACCGACAAATGAAAAGACCAGGATGGCATCAGGCGGACAGTCAGTCAGCGTATAGCTGCCGTTCACATCAGTGGAGACTCCGCGTGTGGTCCCCCTGATGACTACATTAAGGCCGATCATAGCCTCTCCCGTCACGGCATCGGTGACAGTGCCTCTCACAGTCAGGTTCTGCGGGAAGGCCGTCAGTGACAAAGCCGTCATGACAAGGATCAGCAAAGCCCTCAGGCCGCGGTATCGCGGGCAGGAAGGTCTTCTGAATGCAACAGTTGATTTTGTCATAGAGAAGTTGATTAGGGTTTAGAAATTATGCTGTTAAGAATCTTTTCTGAAAGGGCGGAAAGGCCCATGGTTATAAAATTACTAATTAAAAATTAAGGAGATTACTCATATTCAATAAGTCCACAATTTCAATCAAATTTTCTACCTGATTTTATTAACTTGGCAGCTAAACCTGGTTAACATGTACCTGAAGAATGAGTGAAGAGATCCTGCGGGCCATGATGGAGCTGTTTGCCCTGATTGTCAAGCAGGACGGAGGCATGCTTCAAAGCGAACTTGACTTCGTTTCAGCCTTCCTCTCCAAGCAGCTTCCGCATCAGAGCGCAGATGAATTCATGCAACTTTTCCTGGAAAATGCCGGACCGCTGCAGGAAAAGGGAAAAACAGGCAGTTCAGATACCGCTTCGGTAAAGGATTCCATAAGGATCCTTAACAACTGCAAGAAGATAAACAAGACCCTTTCGCAGGAACAGCGGGTCATAGTACTGATGCGCTGCTTCGAGCTGATCGACTCAGACAAGCAGTACACCCCCCAGCGGATGAACATCATCAATACTATAGCCGAGGTTTTCAGGATTTCAACGGCGGAATTCAGGAGCATCATGCAGTTCGTCCGTGAGGAAGACCGGGCCGGATTCACTGATCCCTCGATGACAGTTATTAGCACTGGTTCATCAGAAGAGGATCCCGGGCATTGGATTGTATTCCTCAAGGTGGAGAGTGTGAATCTTTACTTTCTCAGATGCTTCTGTGACGGCACCACCCTCCTCAACGGGCTCCCCCTGGTCTGCCGGAGGGTGTACCTTTTCGCCCCGGGGAGCTCAGTGCAGTCGCCCCCTGCCCATACAATCTATTACAGTGAAATCGTAGCACGGTTTGCCTCCCGAAGGGATATCCATAAACTCTCGTTTGTGGCAGACCGGGTCAGTTACAGGTTCGATGACGGAACAACTGCAGTTACCGACGTGAGTTTCGCCGCAGGCGAAGGAATGCTGATAGGCATAATGGGGGCCAGCGGTTCCGGGAAGACAACCCTGCTGAACCTGCTGACAGGCCTGGCTGAACCAGAATCGGGGGAGGTCAGGATAAACAGCATCCCGATTCACTCCGGGAACAGGAAACTTGACGGTGTAATAGGCTATGTACCGCAGGATGATCTCCTGATTGAGGACCTGACGGTATCTGAAAACCTCTGGTATGCAGCGTCGCTCAGTTTTGCGGGAAAATCACCGGAAGAACTGACTGAGACAGTCACCAGAACCCTGCAGAGCCTCGGCCTCTATGAAAAAAGAAATTGCCGGGTTGGTTCACCTCTCAACAAGGTAATCAGCGGCGGGCAGCGAAAGAGGCTGAACATTGCCCTTGAACTGATCCGTGAACCGTCGGTTTTGTTTCTTGACGAGCCGACCTCGGGGCTCTCCTCGGCCGATTCCGAGAACGTTATGGATCTCCTTCATGAGCTCACCGGGAGGGGAAAACTGGTTATCACGGTCATCCATCAGCCTTCATCCGACATTTTCAAGGGATTTGACAGGGTGCTGATCCTTGACCTGATGGGACACCTTGTTTTCTACGGCAATCCTCTCGATGCCATTGTCCATTTCAAGACACACGAGGCCCACATAAACAGCGGAGTTGCAGAGTGTCCGTCGTGCGGAACAGTCAATCCGGAAACGCTCTTCAACATCCTTGAAACAAGAGTTGTGGATGAGTTCGGCAAGTATACCGAACAGAGGAAGGTTTCTCCTGCGGAATGGGCGGAAGCCTTCAGGAAAACAGTGCCTGCAGAGGCGCCGGAGGAAGAGACGGGGGAGCCGTGGTCAAGCCTGCGAAAACCCGGTTGGCTGAGGCAGACCCTCATCTACATGCTTCGCGACGCCAGGAGCAAGCTGGCCAACAGGCAGTACATGCTGCTTACGCTCATGGAAGGCCCGGTACTCGGACTGATCCTTTCCTATATCATAAGATACATTGCTGATCCCTCTTCAGATATCTATGTCTTCCGGGAAAACGAGAACATCCCGATTTACATATTCATGAGCATCATTGTTGCACTCTTTCTCGGTCTCACGATCAGCGCTGAGGAAATCTTCCGTGACCGTAAGCTTCTGAGAAGGGAACATTTCCTTAACCTGAACCGGAGCAGTTACCTGGTCAGCAAGATTCTGATACTTGCCTTTATCTCCGCCCTGCAGTCATTTCTTTTCCTGGCTGTTGCCAATCCGGTGCTCGGCATAAAAGGTCTTTTCCTGTACTACTGGCTGACATTGTTTGCAACGGCATTCATCGCCAACATGATAGGACTGAATATTTCATCCGCACTCGATTCGGCTATTGCAATCTATATTGTCATTCCCCTTCTGATGATTCCGATGATGGTCCTCAGCGGTGCCATGTTTCCCTTTGACAAGCTCAACAGGAACCTTGCAAGGGCGGACAGGGTTCCGCTCATTGCGGACCTTATGCCAACAAGATGGACCTATGAGGCTTTGATGGTGAAACAGTTCACCGGCAATGAGTACGGCCGGAGAGTATATCCGCTGAGGCAGCAGATGAGTGTATCGGACTTCAATACCGTCTACCGGATCCCGCGGGTGAAACAGGCACTGGAACAGGTTCATCCGGTTACCGCAACAGGGGTTATGACTCCGGTCCTGGAGGGTGAGATGCGGCTGCTGAGAAATGAAACTGCCGCTCTCAGTGCCTCCGGTGTAACAGACCCGTTCAGCGGAACAGACTCTGTCACACCTGCTCTTTTCAGTGAATCCCTGGCAGAAAGGCTCGGATTATGGCTCATACGGGCCGAAAATGAATACAGGAGACTCAGCAACATTGCAGATAACAGCCTTGATAATTACATCAGCAGCAATAAAGTGGCTCTTGATCTGTTATATAATAACTACCATAATGACAAGCTTGAAGATATTGTCAGGAAGGTATACGAAAAAAACAAGATGCTTGAGTTCAGGGACAGACTTATTCAGAATGTGGACCTCATTTACCTCGAGCCTGCAGCAGCGGGGCCGCTTGACTTCCGCACCCATTTCATGGCACCGGTCAAGAGGTTCATGGGGCTCAGGATTGATACCTTCAGGTTCAACATTCTGCTTGTCCTGTTTTCGGTCATTATCCTGTACATCACACTGTACACCGAAGCTCTCAGGCGGATGATAATGTTTTTTGACAGGACAGGGAGAAAGAAACGGGGCATAATCCGGAAATAACGAGTTTCCTTATAGTTGAAAATAAATATAAACGTCTGATGTCAGGGACAATAACAAAGATTGCGGCAGTGATCCTGCTGGTGAGCGTCTGCTCATGCAGGAACGGCAGTACGCGACAAGGCGGACCGGGCTTTCCTCTTGCCGACTCCGTACCGGCCGGTGAGGCCGTCAAACTGAGTGAAGAGGCAGTGGCAGACATTGTTCAGAACATTGCATCGCCCGTAGAGATTGCTTCCATACTTCAATCGATGGAGGTGCCCTTCTCAGCCGGGTACCTTGCTCCCACACAGGGAGCAGACAGGCTCTCCACCAACTTCCAGAAAGCAATGATGCTCGGTATTTACGGGGCAGACCTTGGTTACCTCAATATGTACGAGAAAACCGGCAATTCCGTTGACGTACTTTCAACAATAAAGAGGCTGGCAGACGGCCTGAGGGTTGGCCAGTTTTTTGATTTCGAAACTATCAAGAGGCTCTCCGTGAGCAAATCGAACCTCGATTCACTTCTTTTCCTTTCCGTGAACTCATATAACCAGATTGACAGGTTTCTCAGGGACAACAACAGGGGATCCATTTCTGCCCTGATGATTGCCGGAGTCTGGGTTGAGGGTCAGTACCTCGCCACCCAGGTAGCATTAAACCATGACGATGAAATACTGCGCGACAGGGTTGGGGAACAGAAAATCATTCTTGGCGACCTGCTGATGCTTCTCCGCCCCTACAGCTCCAACGGAGAGGAGTACAGGGCACTTTACGGGATGATGGAGGAAATAAGCAGCCTTTATTCCGGCGTGAAGGTCTCTTACAGGCTCGGTGAACCCGAGACCCGCGAGGAGGATGGCCGGCTTGTAATGGTGCAGCGCGAGGAGAGCATGGTTGAAATGAGTGATGCACAGCTGGCACTGATTGCTGAGAAATCAAAAGAAGTAAGAAACAAACTTATATCCGGCAACTAATATGAAAAACAGGATTCTGGTCTTATCCCTCGCCCTGACAATCCTGCCGCTGGCGGCAGCAGGTCAGCCCGCAACGGATGATCTTGTAAGCAGTTGTGTAACTGCAGCCGGTGAAAACACAACCTACCTTAAGGATTTCAGGGTTCAGCTTCCAAAGGCTGCCACAAATGCTTCCGCCCCGGTGTACAAAGCCAATATGTACCTTATGAAGAACATGAAATACAGGTTCTCGGTCTGCGACGCCCCCGGATCAGGCGGAGAACTGTTCATCACACTCTATGACCAGGGAAAGGAACTTATTTCCTCATATAACCCCGGTTCCGGGAAGAAATTCAGTTCAGTCGATTTTATCTGCAACAAGACAGGGCTTTATACTATATGGTACAGCTTTGTCGGCGGGGAGCAGGGTTCCGGCGTCGGGGTGGTTTGCATGATCAAATGATCAGTTTGGCCATATTCTCGATACGGCCAGCAAGGCAATCATAATCCAGAGCAAAATTTCCGAAAAAATCACCCTCCGGGTAAAGGCCATCTGATTGGCCATAATAAATGACACCGGCAACGCCGCCAGTGCTGTCATTTCAGCTGATACCGCCGGCACAAATATGATTGCTGCGGCACTTATAACCATCATCCATATCATTATTTCCCAGGTCTTGCGTGACCTTATCTTGTAGACAGGTATCTCCCGAACAAGATATACAAATGATGGGAGAAAATTAATTCCTGCAACCACCAGCAGTATCAGCAGTGTACGACTCCAGTTCACCGGGGGGGCCTGGTCAAAGAGGTTGTGGCCGGTTATCCGGGTAAGTTCACCCGGATCTCCTCCAGTGACGTACCATACAGCATACATAACGACCCAGGGCAGCAGTGCGCCGGCAAGTGCCAGTGTCAGCTCACGCGCATCAGGACTCCGGAGCACAAGTGCACCGATGAAGACCACAACTATAAACCATACTGATCCTGCATACAGGAGACCCGCAGTGGAGATCATCAGGGCTGCGTCGAAGAAGTTGAATGACAAACCGTTCAAACGGTATGATGACACCATTCTCCAGATGGCGGCCAGGATAAGGAGTGAGGCCGGAAGCACGGGATTGAGCACCATCTCTCCGGGAAAAAGAGAGTAAAGCAGGATGTAAAGGAACGCCGGCAGGTATGTACGTCTCGGAATAAAAAAGATCTCTGTATTAAACCTGATCATCACCATGGCTACTGCCAGAACAAGTACCAATGAGAATATCACCCCCGCAATAGGTGCCCCTGAAAATAAACGGAGGACCAGGCCCCAGAGCGGCATTGGCTGCATGACCGTCATACTCTCCGGCTGAGGAGGTGCGATCAGATGCACACTCCACAGTCCCAGCGCCGCCGCGAGCATGAGAAACACCGGCCCTGTCCCAGATCCCCTGAAGAACCTGATCATTGTATAAAGCTTTTCAGGTCAAAACCTATGTCTTTCCTGTAGTACATCCCGTTGAATGAGATCTCCTTCAGTGATAAATAGCTTTTTAAAAGTGCATCCGGCATGGTCTTCCCAAGTGAAGTGACTGCAAGGACCCTTCCTCCTGATGTTACAAGCCGGCCGTTGTCAGTTTTCGTCCCGGCATGAAAAACAGTGCTTCCTGTTACATTTTCAGCCCCGGAAACAGGAAAACCTTTGCCGTAGCTGTCAGGGTAGCCTCCTGACACAATCATCACTGTAACTGCAGTTTCAGGAATGATTTCAATATTGCGGGAGGCAAGATCCCGGCTGGCCACCCCCTCCAGGAGGTCATAAAGATCACTCCCTATGCGGGGAAGGACCACTTCGGTCTCCGGGTCACCGAGGCGGGCATTGTACTCGATGACGTACGGGTCTCCGCCCACATTCATCAGCCCGAAGAAGATGAATCCCCTGTAGTCAATACCCTCCTCCTTCAAACCCTCAACCGTTGGTTTGATGATCCTCTCTTCCACCTTTGCATTGAATTCAGAAGTGGCAAACGGCACCGGTGACACAGCTCCCATACCGCCTGTGTTCTTTCCGGCATCGGCTTCGCCAATACGCTTGTAATCCTTTGCTTCAGGCAGTATTTTATATGATATGCCGTCTGTGATTATAAAAGCCGACATCTCGATGCCGTTCAGGTACTCTTCGATGACCACCCTGTTGCCGGCTGCTCCGAACCGCCCTCCGAGCATCCCGCCCAGTTCGCTGACGGCCTCATCAAAGTCATTGATTATCAACACTCCCTTCCCCGCAGCAAGACCGTCCGCCTTGAGTACATACGGCGGTTTGAGCCCACGCATGAATGTTACGGCATCATCAAAGGTTCCGGGAGTGAAGGTCTCATATGCTGCCGTGGGAATCCCGTGTCTCTTCATGAATCCCTTGGCAAAGTCCTTGCTTCCCTCGAGCATCGCACCTGCCCGGCGCGGTCCGATCACCGCCACACCTGCAAGTGCGGGATCATCTTCAATGAAATCGGCAATCCCCTCTGCAAGTGGCACTTCCGGGCCGACAACGACCATCCTGATATTGTTGGAAATGATAGCTTCGCGTACTCCGGTGAAATCAAGCGGATCAACCGGGATATTAACGGCCAGTTCAGCAGTGCCGGGGTTACCGGGCGCGGCGAAGAGCATAAGATGCCTGCTGCTCTGCGCCAGTTTCCATGTGATCGCATGCTCGCGTCCTCCTGATCCCAGTATAAGAATATTCATGTCTTAAGTTACTTTCCCTTTCAAAAATAGTATTTAGGACGAAATTACCCGGTTCCCTTTGAAGAATCATCCACCGTTCCGAAAGTATAGCCCCCCGCCGTGGCTTTTTTCAGAAACCGGTCAAGATAGTGAAGTGCACTGCTTGTCGCCCTGTCATGCAGGACTATTACTGATCCGGGTCTCAACATCCTTATCAGGACTGAGTATGATTCATCTGCAGTCAGTCCCTGGTCGAAGTCATACGGCATCAGGTCCCAGAAGACTATCCGCATGCTCCTCTCCAGTATCCTGTATTGCCTCACACGGAGCCTGCCGTAGGGAGGCCGGAACAGGTTGCTGCATGTGATGTCCCTGCCCCTGAGGGCATCAGCACAATAGGCCCTGACGGGTGTTTTCAGCCCGTTGAGGTGGCTGTAGCCGTGATTGCCAACCGTATGACCTTCTGCCGCAATCCTGGCAAAGAGGCCGGGTGAAGCCAGCACCCTGCTCCCGGTGCAGAAGAACGTAGCCTTTACTCCAAAGTCCCTGAGGATATCCAGGATGCGGGGAGTGGACTCAGGATCAGGGCCGTCGTCGAATGTAAGATAAATCTTTTTGCCGTCACCACTGAACCTGTAGATGGCATCAGGATAAATTATCCCGGCGGGAAACGGCCTGCTGTAATTCCTGATCATCTTGCAGGCATTTCACCGTAGTACCTGTTAAGATCACCCGAGGCCCTTTCAGCCAGCTCCGTCATCCCGTACCTTGTTGCCAGCCTGTAAACATCAAGCAGCGCCTGAAGCGAGACCGAGGCACTGTAATCAACCCCGTAGCTCTTTTCCTCCGGGAGACCTGAAATAAAGCTCAGCGTCGCCACCGAGTTGTCGGCTATCTCGGTGAACAGTTTTACGGCATCCCCTTTCCTTCCGGCCATTGCCAGTGCATCTCCGAGGTCAGTGCTGAAGTAGTCATAAGGCATCTTTTCAGGGGGGACGATGCTCAGGCCCTTCTGCACTGCAGCTACCGCCCTGGCGGTATCACCTTCGGCAGCCAGCGCCTTTGCAAGTTTGGCGAACTGACGCCTGAAGACATCAAACATGCGTCGGTTGTTCTCGTCAAGGTAGACACCCTCCTTGTCAGCATTGCCCCACCGGAACTTGTTCATCATATTCTCATACATCTCCCTGGTGTCAACCATGCCTGTCTCCCCCGGTGCCGGCGGATCAATCCTTACAGGGCTGACCCGGTAGGCCATCCCCTCAAGTATAAAATACTTCTCCAGTCCTATGTATGTTGATGCCGGAACGGTTACAGAATAATAAAGCGGCCGCTCCCAGTTGTTGCCGGCCATGAAGTCAATGACTGCAAGGTCATCCTTGATGGCCATATTGTTGCTGAATCTCCAGATCATGGGCTTCAGCATCCTGTCAGCATGGTATTCACGGACTGCACCGGTGGCAATCACATGGGCTGAATCAACGTCCACAATGAATTCCCTCACCGGGATGAAGTTGAAGAAATCACCGCGGCCCGAAAGGTCAACCTTTGCCTTCGGATCATCCGAACCTGCAAACTCAACGACCTTGCGGATCGGTGTCGGCTCCTTGATGAGCTCCTCTACGGGAAGCTGCACCCTCTCACCCTCAATATACTTTTCAACAGGAAGGGTGAAAGGTAGCGGATCAGATTCAAAGGCCTTGCGGCTCATGGTTTCAATATAGAATCCGCTCTGCAGGTAACTCAGGTTGGCAACGCGCACATCGGTGCGGAAACCCTCCACATCCTGGATGTACCACAGGGGGAAGGAGTCGTTGTCGCCGTATGTAAGCAACACTGCATTTTCATCAACGGATGAAAGATAATTTGAGGCAATATCCCTTGCAGTATACCTGTCAGACCTGTCATGATCATCGTAATTCTGCGAGATCATAAGGATGGGAACTGCTGCCATCAGGACAGCTGCAGGGAGAACAGCCGCAGGATACTCCTTCATGAACTTCCTGAGCAACTCATACGTCAGCATGACGCTCATCCCGATCCATATGGCAAATGCATAGAATGAGCCTGCGTATGCATAGTCCCTCTCACGCGGCTGGCTCGGGTTCTGATTGAGGTAAGTCACAATGGCAAGCCCCGTCATGAGGAACAGCAGGAGAACCAGGGAGAAACCCTTCCCGTCACGCCTGTACTGCCAGTAAATACCTGCAAGGCCTGCCAGCAGCGGCAGGAGAAAATATTTATTCCGGGCCGGATTGTTCCGGTTCTCCGCGGGAAGCAGCGACTGGTCACCCAGGCGAGCATTGTCAATGAACGGAATACCGGAGATCCAGTTGCCGTCCATGACGTTTCCGTTCCCCTGGATATCATTCTGCCTCCCGGCAAAATTCCACATGAAGTACCTCATGTACATCACCCCTACCTGGTACCTGAAGAAGAACCTCAGGTTCTCGCCGAAGGTTGGGATGACCGCCTGTTCCGATTCCTGGCCTGACCTTATCGTGACCTTCGTACCCTTTACCTTTCCCCAGTATTCATACTCGCGGATATGACCTGCGTCACTGCTGTACATGCGCGGGAAAATTGTCATGAACCTCTTGTCATACTCATATTCGGTGGTATAGTAAGGCTCATACTTCCCATCCTTCTTGTTGTAACCGCCAATTTTCTTGTTAAGGCCCGTAACAGGTGCGGAGTAGTAGTTGCCGTAGAGGAAGGGTGCGCGCGGATACTGTGACCTGTTGATGTAATATATGAACGAAAAGACATCCGACGGGTCATTCTGGTTCATAGGCGGGTGGGCGTTGGCCCTTATTATTATGAGGGCGAAGGATGAGTAACCCAGGATAAGGACGGCAATGACCGTCATGGCGAAATTCAAAATCTTTTTGCCTTTCTTCAGCGAATACCAGATTCCTCCTGCAATAATCCCTGACAGAAGGATGAGATAGATATACAGGCCGGTATTGTATGGCAGGCCCAGACCGTTTACGAAGAAAAGTTCAAACCATCCGGCAACCTTTGCCACTCCCGGCACGAACACGAAGTTAAGCACACCGAGGATCAGGAAACCTGCAAGCAGTGCCCATATGACACCGCGGGTTGTGAACGTATGCTTCCTGAAATACCAGAGCAGCACTATCACCGGCAGGGCCAGCAGGTTGAGTAGGTGAACACCTATCGAGAGGCCCATAAGGTATGCGATGAGGATGATCCACCGTCCGGAGTGAGGGTCATCAGCTTCGTCATACCAGCGAAGTATCGCCCAGACAACAGCTGCCGTGAAGAGGGAACTTGTCCCGTATACTTCACCTTCCACTGCTGAAAACCAGAATGTGTCGGAAAAGGCGTAAGCCAGACCTCCGATGGCGCCTGCGGCAAGTATTGCAACAGCCTTTCCACCGTTTACCTCCAGGCTGTCGCCTGTTGCAAGGCGTACCAGCCTGGTGATGCTCCAGAACAGGAACAGTATCGTGAAGGCGCTGGCTAAAGCGGAAAGGATATTCACCATCATGGCGACTTTTGAGGTATCGCCTCCGGCGAAGAGGGAGAAGAAACGCCCCAGGAGGAGGAAGAAGGGTGCACCGGGAGGATGTCCCACCTCGAGCCTGAAGGAACAGAGGATGAATTCCCCGCAGTCCCAGAAGCTGACAGTCGGTTCGATTGTCATCAGGTATATGACAAGCGAGACGGCAAATACAGCCCATCCCGTTATGTTGTTCCACAGTCCGAATCCTTTTTTCATATCTTTTCTTTTTCGTTCCTTATGATAAATCGCCACGGTTTGCTTACCCAGGGCTCGCCGGCATAGTCTATTCCAACCCTTGGGCCGGCAACAAGCTCGGGGCGAAAGCCGGAGTCCTCAATCCATATACGCCCTGACGATGCAAGATCTTCCCGGTTGAACTTTCCGTCAATGCCCAGCCCCTTTGTAACACGGCCCGGGCCGGAGTACTGCCTCACTCCCCTGACAAGTACGGCCTGGGGATCACCGGCTGTCCCGGTGACAATATTGAGCATCCAGTGCATTCCGTATACAAAGTAAATATAAAGATGGCCTCCTTCAAGATACATCGGCTCCGTCCGTTTTGTCCTGCCCCGGCTGGCATGGCAGGCCCTGTCGTCAGCACCAAGGTAAACCTCAGTCTCCGTTATCATGTACTTTCCCGCCTTCTCTCCCTCTCCGATGACGATTTCGGTACCAGGCAACCGGCTGGCAACTGTCACCGCATCGGCAAGAAAGAAATCACGCTCAACCTTTCCCATCGGAAATTATCAGTATTGTATTTTGTCAGGCAACTCTTCCCATCTCTCAAGTATCCTGTCTCCCGCTTCCTTCAGGCCGCGGATCATCTCGATGCTCCTTTCTCCTGTTCCGAGGGCTAGCTCCTCATAAATGTGATTGTCACTGAATCCCGCAGCCGCCGCACGGTACCTGTCTGAGGCATAAATTATCCTCCTTATTCCTGCCCAGTAAATTGCACCGAGGCACATCGGGCATGGCTCGCACGAGGCATAGATTGTGCAGTCACCCAGGTCATGTGTCCCCAGGCTTTCGGCTGCCATCCTGATGGCCATTACCTCTGCATGTGCGGTGGGGTCATGCCCGGGGACAACCCTGTTCCCGGCATGGGACACTACCCTTCCCTCCCTTACTATTACCGCCCCGAAGGGGCCGCCTCCTTCTTCCATATTTTCCCCTGCTGTGGTGATTGCCAGTTCGAGGAATTCCCTATCCTTGCCGTTGAGTTTCATTAAAGTCGGTTGTAACAATTAACAGGGTGTAAAAATAAGAAAAGAATACCGCACCGGGAAACAGGCAGAATGTTCGTTCCGGGGTGTCTTTGTGCTGAACATGCGGATATTAAAGAAATTAAAAGTACAACATATTGCTCGGAATAAAAATATGTTGTATTTTTGCAGACCCCAAAAATGGGGTTTTTATTTTAAAA
>CAZUIF010000002.1:0-224313 GCA_964621005.1 uncultured Rikenella sp. | reverse complement strand
AATGGTTACTGAAAATACCCCTACTGTCAGATCAAGTACTGACTATTACACATAAAATGATAATAATTAAGGCTGGATGTGCCAGTTTTGTTGCCAGTATTGCTATCATTTCGGTGGAACTCCGAGGCCAACCACTGTTGACACTCATAATCAGGGGGTCGTTGGTTCGATCCCAACTAGGCCCACAGACTGGCAGCCGATTCCGGCTGCCTTTTTCATTTCCATACGTAACCGGGCTCCCCTGCAAACGGGCCTCTCACTCTGTTTTCTCTGGAGTCAGTCTGCCAGCCCATCCCCCTCCAGAGGCAAGATCCACACTTATCTTTTCACCACCGGAAACAACCCTGATTTCCTTTTTATAGTCCTGTGCATACCGGTTCGCATTGGCTCCGTCGCGAAAAAGCTCCAGTGTGTATTTGCCATCCGGCAAAAAGGACAAATCTATTTCGACCTTCCTCTCCGTCCAGCTGGTAAGGGCTCCGATAAACCATGTTTCCCCCGTTCTCCGGGCCATGATGATATACTCACCGATTTTCCCGCCGAGAGCCCTGGTCTCATCCCAAACGGTAGGAACAGATGCTATAAAGTCAGTACATTCCTGATTCTCGCGGTACCTTGAAGGTGAGTCTGAGAGCATTTGCAGGGGCGACTCAAAAACAACATACATGGCCATCTGATGTGCGCGGGTACCCTGTCCCATTGAACCAATCCACGAAATCCTGAATCTTTCCCTCGATTCACTTCTGAATACTCCGGGGGTAAAGTCTACGGGACCTGCAAGCATTCTTATGAACGGGAAGGTCACGGCATGTTTGGGCTGGTCAGGATTTGTCCACCGGCACCATTCCTGTCCCTTGACTCCTTCAGATGTCAGAACGTTTGGCCACGTCCTGTTCAGGCCGGTTGGCTTTGATGCTCCGTGAAAATCAAGTACAAGCTTGTATTTTGCTGCTGTTTCTGCCAGGGCATAATAGAATTTTATTACCTCCTGGTCATCCCGGTTCATAAAGTCTATCTTGAATCCCTTTATCCCCATTGCGGAATACCTGGCGCACGCCTCTTCCATCTGGTTTTTTATTGCCAGCCAGCCAGCCCAGGCAATAATGCCGACATTCATGCTGTCGGCATAGCTTATAAGTTCCTCCAGCCTGAGATCGGGATTCACTTTCATTATATCGCCAGGCTCGGAGAACCCCACGTCAATAATTATATACTCAAGCCTGTTCTCCGCGGCAAACCTTATGTACTCACGGTAGGTCCTGTAGTTTACACCGGCAACGAAATCAACACCCCACAGGTCATTCTCGATCCACCAGTCCCAGGAGACCTTTCCGGGTTTGATCCATGATTCATCACTTATCCTTGAAGGTGACGCAAGCCTGTAGACAATGTCGTTGTCAGCCAGCGCGACATCATCTTCAACTATTGCAATCACCCGCCACGGGAAACTCCTTGTTCCCTTTGTAATTGCTATGTAGTCATACCTGTCCCCGGTAACTACAGCCTCCAGATTACCCGGATCTACAGGTCCTGATCCGGATATTGATGTTGTACGTGGCACCGGGGCAAATTCCCCTTCAAGAGAGAATTCTCTTTTTCCACGCTTAAGGAACATGCCGGGATAGTCCTCGAGATCAGCCTCGGTTATTGCGACTTTCCTGCTTCCGAGGTCTACAACCAGCGGCGCTACAATCAATGAATCAGAACCGGCAGTTTCCGACAGGCGGGTATTTACATAAGCATTTTCAAATGTGGTGTAGTACTTATCTCCCTTGCCCCATCTGTTCAGATACTGGTACCAGGCATCATGATCGCTGTCGAAATTGAACTCAGCCGTCTCACTCTTAACTGTAACTGATCCCGGAAGCCCGGTTTTAAACCGGTAGGCTACTCCATCATCAAAAACCCTGAATTCAACCTCAAAGCCCTCCTTAAATGTCAGTACAAGAAGGCTGTAATTGTCACTAACAACGCTTTTCTTGTACAATGAGGGAGTTATGGTGTCAAAGATTTTTTCCCTTCTCTCCCTTTTTACCGACGGATTCACCCCCGGCATCTCTTTCCCGTCTGCCAGGTTCAATGCAATTTTTGAAGGATCCAGTATCCTGATGCTGCCAGATTCAACCTGGTACCTTATACCTTCTCCCACATAGACTGTCAGTGTAATCTTTCCGTCAGGAGAAAGGGTCTTATACTCCCTGGTTTTTAACGGTGCCGGATTGCTTCCATAAGCCGTCGCCGGTTTAATAAGAATGAGAAACAGTAAAAACAATGGCAGTAACCGGTAATCCTTTCTCATAAAGCCGAAATTAATTTGTGAGGTGCAATTTAATTAAGAATGGGACTTGCGCCTATCTGTTTTATGGCTTCGGTAAAAAAAGATGTTATAGAATATTCCGGGCTGCGACAATCAGATTCCGGAACCAGGTCAACCTACAGCAACCTGGTTACCTTCTCCGGCCTTGGCGCTTTAATGACAAGAATCCGGGCAATGCCGGAAGATGAATTGCTCAGACGATGAACTATATCAGCAGGGCTTTCAATCAGTGTATCCCTTTCGCAGGTGACTGACTCCTCGCCGATGTGAACCACAGGGGTTCCTTCAAGAATATAGAACGCAACATCAACCGGGGTTTTATGAGGTTTCAGGCTCTCGCCGGGCTTCAGCGTAATATGCATGATCTGCGCAGAATCACGGTTGTAAAGCTGCCTGACATCAACATTATGAGGATTTTCCCTCGCGGGCTCAGTTTCAAATTTTCTTGTAATCATATTATACGTTTTTTGTGTGTGTCATTCCAAAATATTGTCATATCCCTTCCTTCTGTATTTCCTCCTCCACAGAATGTATCCGCTGAAGACCACAGTTATGCCTGTAATCCCGGCCAGCGGCACAATTAGAATGTAAAACATCCCTGCCAGATTCTCGAAAATCCTTCCTGTATGAGTCTCGAGACAGAGACTCCATAATGATATCCTGGATTCCCTGATAATCTCAGCCGGCATCTCCGGAAGGGTCCTGTCGTGGTGCAGGGGCATGATTCCCGCGCCGTATTCGGCAATGTACCGCCTGCCTGCGGGGTCGGTTATCATACCCGTGATTTTATAATCGCCTACAGGCCTGCCTGTACCGGCATCCGTGTAAGGCTCGCCGGTGATGAAATTAACCACTCCCGTCTCATCAGGATTCCATGCAAACAGACCTGTGAAAGATCCGATAAGAAAATATCCGTCCCTGAATTTTTCAAATACGTTGATTCCCATTACGCTAACAGGAGGCTGGCTGACAGGTAGCTCAGGCTGCAAAAGCGAGGGATCCATTCCAAATATCCCCTCCGTAGTGGCGAGGTAAAGCCTGTTTCTCTCCTTATCGTAATGCAGATCGCGAAGCTTGTCATACCACGGATTCGGCTGGTCAAGATGAGTGTATTTCAGGGGCCGGACCTCTGCATTCCCGATTGCAATAAGAAGGGGAGGACGAAGGAACATTCCCGTCAGGTAAAGGAGTATAAGCAGAACGAAAGTCCATGCACCCACCTTGTTATGCCACCTGAGTGACCACCTGCCGGCAGTGACAAGCTTTTTGGGATCCCTGTTCCTCCTGACCCTGCTCTTAATCCATCCGGGGGCAAAGAACCAGATGATTCCTGTCACGGATAAAAATATTGTCACCAGGCCAAGTATATCTACATAAACCTTCCCGGGTAGCCCGAATATCTCACCCGAATGTATCTGCCAGACTGTCTGGAACAGAGTCACTTTACTGTCATACCCCGGGGGAGGAGCAGGATTCTTGATCCGGAATTCAGTGTTTGTACCGTCACATTTCCCTGCAAAGAGATAAGACCTGTTAACTGCATAGACAGTATCCCCGATGCTCTCGATTCCCATGAACCGCTTCTCCTTGCCTTCAGTGTCAAATCTCTTCCATTCCCGGCTATTACGGTCGTAACCGTAGAGCCCGGAAAAGGCTGCGGCAAAGAGGCTGCCGTCTGGAGTCATGTGAATGTCAAAAATCCTTATGTTGTCAACACCTTTCGGAAATCCGCTGTTGAATGATCTGTAACCGGTGAATGCAGAATCTGTAAGCCAGATACCCACATTGCCGTAAATCAGGATGCTGTCCTCTCCTATTATGAGGCTTCCCTTGAGAGCTGCATTGTTCCAGTTTTTATATTCATAGTTTGACGGCAGTATCCGCCGGTTGAAATCAATGCCGGAAAGGAGTTCCCGGTGATTCATTATTATTCCCGTGAATCCGTAGTACAGAAGTATGAATGATATTATGAGCCCCGGCCATCTGTGAAGCTTCTTGTAAGATTTCCAGTTTTTCCCCATTGAAGAAGTAAATAGAATTGATTTGTGGAACAGAACAGTTTATTGGTAAGCCTGGTATTTGCTTGCGAGTGAGAGAATTGTTTCGGTTGAAAGCAGTTCTCCGAGTGATTCCCTTATCGATTTATACCTGTTGTGCAGCGGGCAGGGGCTTTCATTGCTGCAGTTCCTGAGTCCGAAGACACAGCCCGAAAAGATCTTCTGGCCTTCCACTGCCGTTACAATATCAAATATGTTCACAGACGGTTTCTCCTGGTCGATATGAAATCCGCCTCCCTTGCCTTTGGCAGAGAGGAGGAATCCGCTTCTCACGAGGCGGTGGAGGATTTTTGCCGTGAAATGGCGCGGGGCTTCGGTGGAGCGGGCTATCTCGTCGACTCCCGGTTTCCTTCCTTTGAGGTTCTGTGCCTGGATGTAGACCATGCTTCTCAATGCGTATTCTGTTTCCTTGTTGAACATAGTGTTATGACTGTGGCAGCAAAGATAGTAAAAATAACATAAATTATTAAATGACCTTTTTGTCATCTATTCAAAAATATTATATCTTCGCGTCCTAATCAATATCATTTTAAGATGAAACAAGAAGAACAGCTATTGGGAAATATTGTGGCGAAGGATTTCAGGGCGGCCTCCGTACTGAGCAAGGCAGGATTGGATTTCTGCTGCGGAGGAAGCAAGACACTCGATGCTGCCTGCAGGGAAAAAGGGATCAGTACCCAAGAAATTAAGGAAAAACTGGCTGACCTTGAGAACCAGCCTGTCATACCGGGTCAGAATTTCAACGAGTGGCAGCCGGATTTCCTGTCTGACTATATCGTAAACGTACACCATTCATATATAAGGAGAACCCTCCCCGATCTCCTGTTTTACACTGACAAGATTATGAATGTACATGGTGACAGGCATCCTGAACTGAAGGAGGTGGCCAGGTTATTCGGCAAACTCAGCCAGGAGCTTCTGCTTCACCTTGACAGGGAGGAAAATGTTCTTTTCCCCGCAATAAAGGAAGCAATGAAAACCGGATCGCCCGAGGCACTGAAAACAATTGCCGCCGAAATGGCGGGAATGAGCAGTGAGCACGAATTTGTCGGTGGAACTATGGATAAAATAAACGGGATAACCGGCGGATATAAGGTGCCGGCCGACGGCTGCAACACCTATGAGGTTACATACAAACTCCTGAAGGAGTTTGAAGATGACATTCATATCCACGTACATCTTGAAAACAACATCCTGTTCCCTAAATCATTAAACCTTTAACTATATGAAAGCAACAGCGAATCTCGAAAACGACCATATCTATATCCTCCGGCTTTGCGATGTGATGGAAAAAATGGCGCAGGCCGGCAACATCGATACCGAACACCTTGAAAGAGTTGTATCACTGATCAGCAATTTTGCTGACGGCCTTCATCATAAAAAGGAAGAGGAGCTCTTGTTCCCCAAAATGGCAGAAAAGGGGTTCTCTCCCGTACAGGGACCGGTAGCGGTTATGTTGCATGAACACGAAGAGGGAAGAAAATATGTCAGGGGAATTGCCGACAATATCCAACTGTATAAATCGGGTGACAGGAATGCGGCCGAAATTGTCAGGAATAACCTGCTGGGTTATGCGGGACTTCTGAAAAACCACATTGCAAAGGAGAACAACATTCTCTTCCGGATGGCTGACAATGCAATTTCCGATGAAGAACAGGATGTTCTTTACGCCCGGTTCATCAAGGCGGAAAAGAGCATGGCGCCGGGCGGTTCTTCCACCAACTATACAGACCAGATCAAGGAGCTTGCGGACAAGTATATTTAATAACCCAATACTAATCAAATGCCTATGAAAACAAGAAAACTCTGGATTGGTTTTTTGACCGTAGTGACAGTTTCTTTTGCGGTCCTCCTCTATTTCGGAAGGGAAATCTACCGGCAGGCACCGCCCATTCCTGACAGGGTGGTTACCCCGGACGGCAATATCCTCTTTACCGGGCAGGATATAAAGGACGGACAGAATGTATGGCAGTCGATGGGAGGCCAGGAAATGGGTACCGTCTGGGGGCATGGTGCCTACCAGGCTCCCGACTGGAGCGCCGACTGGCTGCACAGGGAGGCCGTGTTTATCCTTAACCGTATGGCTCAGCAGACTGACAGCGCCGGATACGATCAGCTCAGCGAAGACAGGAAAGCATCATTAAAAGTAAGGCTTCAGCAGGAACTGCGGCCAAATACCTATGATGCCGCAAGAGGTGTCCTGACTGTATCGGCCCTGAGGGCCGAAGCCATTGCCCACAACAGCAGCTATTACGCCGGTCTCTTCACGGACGATGCCGAACGTGATGCCGAACGTGACGCATACAGCGTACCTGAAAACTCCCTGAAAGACCCGGAAAGGGTCAGACAACTGAATGCCTTCTTCTTCTGGATATCATGGGCCTGTGTAACACAACGCCCGGGTCAGGATATTACCTATACAAACAACTGGCCGGCAGAAGAACTTGTAGGCAACAAACCCACAGGGGCCTTGCTTCTGTGGACCGGCTTCAGCGTTATTATCCTTATCGCCGGAATTGGCCTGATGGCATGGTATTATGCAAGGAAGAAGGATGAGAGTTCAGGCGAAATTCCTTCTGATTTTCCGCTGAAAAACGAAAAGATAACACCTTCACAGAAAGCAACACTGAAGTATTTCTGGATAGTATCAGCACTGCTGCTGGTACAGGTACTCATGGGTGTCATAACAGCACATTATACCGTTGAGGGACAGGCGCTTTACGGAATCCCCCTCGCAAAGTGGCTGCCATACCAGATCTCGAGAACATGGCATGTTCAGATAGCCATCTTCTGGATAGCAACATCGTGGCTTGCGACAGGACTCTACTACGCACCGGCAATTTCGGGGGTTGAACCGAGGTTTCAGAAGCTTGGGGTGAATTTCCTGTTCGGGGCACTGCTTGTAATTGTTGTGGGTTCACTTGTCGGGCAGTGGCTCGGGGTGATGCAGAGGCTGGGACTGATACAGAACTTCTGGTTCGGACACCAGGGCTATGAATACGTAGATCTTGGCAGATTCTGGCAGCTCTTCCTGTTCGTCGGACTGATTATCTGGCTGTTACTGATGGGAAGGGCGATATGGCCGGCACTGAAGCAGAAGTCGGAAAACCGCAACCTGCTGGTTCTGTTTCTCATATCAACCGTGGCTATCGCGGCATTCTACGGGGCAGGACTCATGTGGGGCCGGCAGACAAACCTGGCCGTGGCTGAATACTGGAGATGGTGGGTGGTTCACCTATGGGTTGAAGGATTCTTTGAGGTATTCGCCGCAGTTGTAACGGCATTCCTGTTTGTAAGGCTCGGACTCCTGAGGGCAGCGACTGCCACCACGGCGGTTCTTTTCTCAACAATTGTCTTCCTCTCGGGCGGCATACTGGGAACATTCCATCATCTATATTTCACAGGAACTCCGACGGCAGTGCTTGCCCTGGGTGCCACATTCAGCGCACTTGAGGTAGTTCCACTTGCCCTTATGGGATTCGAAGCATGGGAAAACCTGAAAATAAGCCAGAGCTCTGAATGGATAAAGGCTTATAAGTGGCCGATCTACAGTTTTATTTCTGTTGCATTCTGGAACCTTGTCGGTGCCGGGATATTCGGATTCCTCATCAATCCTCCCATTGCACTTTATTACATGCAGGGTCTGAACACAACCCCGGTTCACGGTCATACTGCCCTCTTCGGAGTTTACGGTATGCTGGGGATAGGGCTCATGCTTTTCGTCCTTCGTGACATGAACAAGGAGTCAGTCTGGAAAGAGGGATTCGTGAAATTCGGATTCTGGAGCATTAACATCGGACTTGCGGCAATGGTATTGATCAGTGTCCTTCCCGTTGGCCTTGCACAGACAGTGGCAAGTGTGAAGGAGGGTCTGTGGTTCGCACGTTCGGCCGAGTTCATGCAACAGCCCTATATCGTTACCCTTAAATGGTTAAGGATGATAGGCGACACCCTTTTCGGGCTGGGAACACTCTCACTTGCGTGGTTTATTTTCGGTCTGGCCGGAGGCTGGAGCCTTAAGAAAAAATAGAACCCGATACTGCGGATTGTTTATGTCCTGTCAGCCGGTCATGCTGACAGGACATAATTTTAAAATACCGGTCTGAAACATATTGTATGAAAAGAAGCCTGAAGGGAAATTAGTTGTTACCTTACATGGAAATTCAGTATCGTAAAACTATGGCATCAAGAAAATTTACACAGGCCGTAAGGGGTCAGCACGCCGTTGACGGTGCAGGGGTTAAATTACGCAGGGTATTAGGAATAAGAACCATCAGGGATTTTGATCCTTTTCTGATGCTTGACGGATTTGATTCAACAGACCCGGCTGACTACATCAAGGGGTTTCCCTGGCATCCTCACAGGGGGATCGAAACGGTGACATACCTTCTCAGGGGCGACATTGAGCATGGAGACAGCCTTGGGAACAGTGGTGTGATAGGTGATCTTCAATGCCAGTGGATGACCGCCGGTTCCGGGATAATTCACCAGGAGATGCCCAGAGCATCAGACAGAATGCTGGGTTGCCAGCTCTGGGTTAACCTGCCAAAGAAGGATAAAATGACACGGCCGGCATACCGCGATATAAGACAAACGGATGTGGTGGTTGTCAGTGAAGACAACGCAACAATAAGAGTACTATCCGGCAAATATAAGAACAATCCCGGGGCAGTCAGGGGCGAATATGTCAGTGTACAGTACCTCGACGTTGACCTGGCACCCGGAAGCATCTGGCGATACAATGAGACATCAAATGACCAGACGCTGTTTCTCTACCTCATAAATGGCACTCTTGCAGCTGACGGGAATTTGGCAGAATTTGAGGAAAAAGCCTGCGCTATGCTGATGGCAGCTTCTTCATCTGACAGCGCTGAATATGATGAGGTAATCGTCAGGGCAGGTGACAATGGAGCAAGATTCTTCCTCATTGCCGCCAGACCGCTTAAGGAACCAGTAGCCTGGGGCGGACCTATTGTCATGAATACCGAAGAAGAACTGAACCTTGCCTTCAGTGAACTGCAGAATAAAACCTTCATAAAGCACGACAGACCAATGGTTTTATGAAGCATCACCGGGCAAATCCGGAGCTTATAGCACGTGTTCGGTTCCTCAGGGAAATGTTCTGCCTCAATGATCCTGCCCATCCGCGTATCCGGATTCTGAAATTCTTCAATTTTGACTGACTGGTATCGTAATGCGGAATGGCTAAATTTGTGTCATGAAATATGCCTTTCTGATAGCTGCGTTCAATGCCTTCTTTTTTACGGGATTACTCTTCCAGAAAAAACCGAGGGGGCTCCATGACAATATTCTGATTGCGTGGCTCATTTATCTCGGACTGTTTATCGGAGTCTATGCAATTTATTCCCATGAGCTCTTCACGAGGTTCCTGTTGCTCTCGGTATCACTTGTTTCGCTGCTTATGCTCCACGGCCCCTTCCTTTATACATATGTGCTGACACTTGTAACCGGAAGAACCCGCCCTGCGGGAAGGGATTTTATCCATCTTATCCCGTTTGTCCTGTTCAATGCATATATCCTGGCGGCATCATTCAACTCCGGGCTGGCGACGGAGCTGGACCTGGAAAAGGTTACCCCCGGCCGGCACACCCCGCTCCTGTTTTCATTCTTTCTTGTAATGACAGCCCTGTCGGGAACAATCTACTTCCTGTTTACTCTCAGGTTATTCAGGAATCTTGACCGTAATATATCAAACAACTTTTCAAACATCGAAGGGGTGGATCCGCACTGGATAAGAATACTCACAATTGCATTCGGGGTGATCTGGACCGTACTTATCACAATTACCGTCATACATCATATTTTCGGCCTGTTTTCCGCAGCTTTCTGTACTGACGGACTTTTCCTGACACTGTCTGTATTTGTCATACTTGTCGGTTGGTTCGGCCTCCGGCAGAAGGTAATCTTCCCGTATGGCAACATGTTCATCGGCGCCGGTCCGGAAGCACCCCGGCAGAAGTATTCGGGTTCGAGGCTCTCCGGTGATGATTCAAAAGAATATGCAGACAGGATCAGGGAATATATGGCGGGCAGCAAACCATATCTTGAACCTGAGCTCTCGCTGCCCCAGCTTGCAGATGACCTTGATATCCCCTCACATTATCTCTCGCGGGTCATAAATGAACAATTCGGACAGAATTTTCATGACTTTATAAACGGTTACAGGGTAGATGCATTCAGGGAGCGTATGTCAACAGGAGGATCAGAAAATCTCACCCTCCTTGGAATTGCCTTCGAGTGCGGATTCAACTCAAAATCGGCCTTCAACCGTGTCTTCAGGCAGTTTACCGGGATGACCCCTTCGCAATACAAAAATAATCTTTAGTCACTTTTCAGCTAAATACCGGCAGACCTGGTGAGAAACATGGCAGATCATCCTGCCTGGCCGGGTCCTGCTTTACAAACAGGTACCAATCAAGCAATGTGAAACAGGTCCCGGTTTATAAAACGGGGCGATTCCCGGGTTTGCGTCTTTTAGTTTTGTCTCATGAAAATTTTATTAACAACTTAAAATCAAATGAGATGAAAGATTCAAAACAGAAAAGCAGAAATGCAGCAGCAGAAAACAGAAACAGGCACGGGCTTACCGGCAAGGCAGGACGGCTGGCAATTTTAACAGCCCTTTTCCTTATCATATCAACGGGGGTTTCTCTTGCACACTGTGACACGATGGACGGCCCGGTGATCAAAGATGCGAAACTTGCACTTGACGGTAACAACATCAATTATGCCCTGAAATGGATTCAGGCAGCCGATGAGCCGGAACTGAAAGAGGCATTTGCCCTGGCAATAAAAGTCAGGAAACACGGACAAGAGGCGAAAATCCTTGCAGACAGGTATTTCTTTGATACGCTTGTCAGGCTCCACAGGATGGGTGAAGGAGTCGGCTTCACAGGTGTAAAACCGGCAGGAACCCCGGTTGATGAGCGCATCCTTGCTGCCGACAGGTCAATAGAGGCAGGCAACCTCACCCCTCTTGCCGGCAAGGTGCCTGAAGAGATGAGGCATGAGCTTCATGTCCTGTTTGACAGGGTTATGTCACTGAAGAATTTTAATGTCAATGATATCAAGGCCGGAAGGGAATATGTGGCAGCCTACGTCAGTTTCTTCAAATTCGCCGAAGGCGAAGAACACGCTCATGCAGCCGGGCACACCGATACCGGCGCGGGGCCTTCTGCAGCACCTGCCTGCGGACATCAGTTATGACATGAAGGGAGGGTGGTCATAAATATCACAATCATTTGACTTGTGTGCATTAATTGCATACTTTACTACCACGAGATCTTGAACCTGATTCATTTATTAACTCCTAAATACCTGATCATGAACACAAGAACTCTCTGGATCGGCCTCGGGCTGGTCACTCTCATCTGCTTCTCCGTCTTACTGTTCTTCGGGAAGGAAATCTACAGGCAAAAGCCTCCGATCCCTGAAAAGGTTGTCTCTGAAAGCGGCGAGGTGCTTTTTACGGCACAGCAGATCAGGGACGGCCAGAACGTATGGCAGTCGATTGGCGGGCAGCAGGTTGGTACTGTCTGGGGCCACGGTGCATACCTTGCCCCCGACTGGTCAGCCGACTGGCTGCACCGTGAATCGCAGACCATTCTCGGCGGGTGGTCACAAACCGAATTCGGCATCCCCTTTGACAACATTGCCCCTGAAAAACAGGCAATGCTGGAAGTAAGGCTGCAGAAAGTTCTCCGGGCAAATACCTACGATGAACAGACCGGAGTTCTGAGGCTCCCGGCTGACCGGGTAAATGCCGTGAAAAACAATACGGCATATTACGCGGGTCTTTTCATGGACGATCCGTCGCTTGAGAACCTGCGGGAGGCATATTCCATTCCTGCCGGTACAATTAAGGATAAGGAACGTATGGATGCCATGAATGCCTTCTTCTTCTGGGCAGCCTGGGCGTGCGTGACGGAACGGCCCGGATCAGACCTGACATATACAAGTAACTGGCCACCCGATCCGGTCATCGGGAACAAACCCTCTGCAGGTGTTGTTCTCTGGACAGGCTTCAGCGTGATAATGCTGCTTGTCGGTGTCGGCCTGCTTGCATACTACAATGCGAGAAACAGGTCAGATGTCCTGGACAAATCACTGCTGCCACAGGATGACCCTCTTGGCGGACTGAATCCCACACCCTCAATGAAGGCTGTCCTGAAATACTACTGGGTGGTAGTGGGGCTTATCCTTGTGCAGATTCTGACAGGGGTTGTCACGGCGCATTTCGGCGTAGAGGGAAACAGTTTCTACGGGTTAAGCCTTGACGGTATAATGCCATATTCGATAGCCAGGACATGGCATATACAGCTTGCTCTTTTCTGGATTGCAACGGCATGGCTTGCAGCAGGACTCTACATTGCTCCCGCTGTTTCGGGGCATGAGCCGAAATTCCAGAAATTCGGGGTCAATCTCCTCTTTTTTGCACTGCTTGTGATAGTCGTCGGATCTCTGGCAGGCGAGTGGATGGGTGTGATGCAGAAGCTGGGCCTCGTGAAGAACTTCTGGTTCGGGCACCAGGGTTATGAATATGTTGACCTTGGCAGGTTCTGGCAGATATTCCTCTTTGCCGGGTTCATCATATGGCTGTTCCTGATGTTCAGGGCACTGTGGCCGGCACTGATTAAAAAATCAGAGAGCCGCGAGCTTCTCATCCTGTTCAGCATTGCAACAGTTGCCATTGCCTTGTTTTACGGAGCAGGGCTGATGTGGGGCCGGCAAACACATCTGTCCATTGCCGAGTACTGGCGGTGGTGGGTGGTCCATCTCTGGGTCGAGGGCTTCTTTGAGGTGTTCGCCACCGTGGTGGCTGCCTTCCTCTTCGTAAGGATGGGGCTGCTGAACATAAAGTACGCAACGACAGGGGTGCTGTTCGCAACAATTGTTTATCTCGCCGGAGGGGTCATCGGCACCTTCCATCACCTCTATTTTGCCGGCACACCAACGGGAGTCATTGCACTGGGCGCAACTTTCAGCGCACTTGAGGTGGTGCCGCTTGTATTCATGGGCTTCGAGGCCTACCATAACCTGCAGCTAAGCAGGGCAACGGCATGGGTCAAGGCCTACAGGTGGCCGATTTACTTCATAATCTCGGTAAGCTTCTGGAACCTTGTCGGTGCAGGATTATTCGGATTCCTGATCAACCCACCAATAGCTCTTTATTACATGCAGGGCCTCAACACCACACCGCTTCACGGACATGCAGCACTGTTCGGAGTATTCGGGATGCTGGCAATAGGGCTTATGCTCTTCGTCCTGAAGGGGCTGACAATCAAATACCACTGGAAGACCCGGATGCTCAGCATCGCATTCTGGACGATGAACGGAGGGCTGATGCTCATGCTGCTCCTGAGCCTGCTGCCTGTAGGCGTTCTGCAGACCGTGGCAAGCATAAAGGTTGGAATGTGGTATGCCCGCTCGGCTGATTTCATGCAGGGCGATACTATGGAGACACTGAGGTGGCTCAGGTTAATCGGTGATACTGTCTTTGCAGTCGGGTCGGTTGCCCTGGCACTCTTTGTGGTTGGCCTTAAGACCGGATGGTCAATAGACAAAAGCCAGAAGCTGTACCAGGATTAATCGTCCGTATGCAGAAGTAAATCTCTCAGTGCAACGGCATTGTTGATTTCACGCTCTTTTGATGAATAGAGGAGCGTCAGCGTACCGTGAACACTTTCCAGGTTTTTAAGTCTGAGCAGCAGGTCGTGCCTGCTGCTTAGTTCTTTCCTGTACTTCGCCTTAAAGCTATTCCACTTTGAAGGGTCATGTCCATACCACTTCCGAAGTTCGTTGCCCGGAGCAACCTCCTTCATCCATTCATTCCAGGATGCACCGGCCCGGGATAATCCCCTCGGCCACAACCTGTCGACAAGGACTTTGTATCCTTCTCCCGGTTCTTCCGGATCATAAATTCTTCTTACATTTATCATGATGCAGATGCTGACAAGGTTGAAAATCAAACAATAATAAACAGTGATTGTTTTTTCTTTGACATGAAAAAGAAAATCATCGTTATCGGAGGCGGGTTCGCCGGTCTTCAGTTCATTAAGAACCTCAGGCCGGGGCTGTTTGAAGTCATGCTGATCGACAGGCTGAATCATCACCAGTTTCAGCCGCTGTTTTACCAGGTTGCAACGTCGCAGATAGAGCCGACAAGCATCTCTTTCCCGCTGAGGAAGATATTCCAGGACAGAAAGGATGTCACGGTCAGGATGGCAGAGGTGCAGGCTGTTGACTCTCAGAACAGCCTGGTTACAACCACGGCCGGCAATTTTGCATATGATGAACTGGTGATTGCATCCGGAGGCAAGACAAACTACTACGGCAACAGTGAGCTGGAGAAGCACACTCTCAGCCTTAAGACAACGTATGAGGCAATCAAAATACGCAACGTGGTGCTTGAGAATTTTGAAAACATCCTCAATGCGAACGGCCAGGCAGATGAGGGGCTTTTCAATATTGTAGTTGTCGGAGGCGGTCCGACGGGAGTTGAGCTTTCCGGGGCATTCGCCGAAATCAAGAGGGATATCCTTCCGAAGGATTTTCCCGGGATTGACTTCTCGAGGCTGAAAATTCACCTTCTGGAGGGAGGAGATCATACTCTCAACACGATGAGCGCCCTTGCCAGAAAATCATCTGAAAAATACCTTAGGGGGCTTGGAGTGCAGCTCAGAACCGGCGTTTTCGTCAGGAACTATGACGGCGCCACTCTTCAGCTCAGCAACGGGGAGCTTCTCGAGAGCAAAAACGTCATCTGGACTGCAGGGATAACAGGTAATATTATCGGCGGGCTATCACAGGAGGTGACAGCCCCCGGCATGCGGATCAGGGTTGACAGGACCAGCAGGGTGAAGGGATATGGGAATATCTATGCAATTGGTGACATCGCGTACATGGAGACCCCGAAATACCCAAAGGGTCATCCGCAGGTGGCAAATGTTGCAATCAACCAGGGCAAGAACCTTGCACGGAATTTCACCCGGATGACAAAAGGGAAGAAGCTTGCTGAATACGAATACAGGGATCTGGGCTCAATGGCAACCGTGGGGAGAAACAAGGCAATAGTGGATCTCCCGATGGTCAGCTTTCATGGTTACCTGGCATGGTACTTCTGGATGTTCCTTCACCTGATGCTCATTCTGAGTGTCAGGAACAAGCTGATTATATTTATCAACTGGGCGTGGAACTACTTCACGAAGAACAGCTCGCTTCGCCTCATCCTGAAGGTGAATTCCTGACTTCGTATTTTACTTGACCAATGCACCGCTCTTGCTGTCGCTCTCAACTTCAATCTTCCTGTCAAGCTTTTTGACATTCCTTCCCTTATTGAACTTATAGGAATAAGAGAACTGAATGAAACCGGTCGCATTGAACCCTATGATATTAGTTGATGAATATTCAGGTGTTTCAGTATAGGTTCTGTTCAGTTTCACATTCGTCGAAAGGGGCAGAACCCAGACCACACCCATGCTGTGGTTCTTGATCTGTGTCTGGAAACCGGGGCCGTAAAACGGGTGGTTGAAGGTCTTTGAACGGGCATTCACATTCACTCCGTCATAGCTCAGGAAGGCAAACGCCGTTGTCTTCTTGTTCTTGCCAAAGCTCTTATAGGCAGCACCTGTCATGCTCCATGAGTAATAATCCCTCCCCGGTATGGAGAAGTTATAGCCGGTATAGTCGTTGATGTGCCCCTTGTAAACCCTTGCATTGAAGTTAATATACCAGAGGGTGGCATTGACCCCGCCTCCAAGCTCATAACCACTGAGAAGATTATAGGGCTTGGTAAAGGTGATAAGGGAGTTGTCCGAAGGTGAATTCATCACCTTGTACTCATTGCCAACCCTGTCAGAGAAATACTCGTTGTAGAGGTATGGTGAGAAATAGTTGCTGCCGAAATTCCATGTATAGGTAAGCTGCAGACGGTCACGGTAATCCGGCCTCAGATCAGGGTTACCCTGGGTAATGTTGTAGTTCTGGTCAGTCCTGAAGTAAGGGTTCATGTCATAAATCCCGGGCCTGTTTATTCTCCTGTTATAGGTGAATTTCAGGTTATGTGCCACGGAGAACTTGTACTGCAGGTTGACCGACGGGAGGAAACATGTATAATCCGGCCTGGTTACTGAATCGGCACTGATGTGACTGTTCTCCACCCTGAGCAGGGCCTGCATCCCGATCTTCTTAAGATTGAAGGTTACACCTCCGTAGACTGAATTACGGAACTCGGCATATTCAAACAGGTTGTCTGCCTCAACATCGTTTATCGTAAAATCATAGCTCATCTGCTGGTAATAGAGCTGGTAGCCTGATTCAATCTTCGCATTCATCCCGAGGGGGTGAACATAATTCACCTTCGCTGAAAAGTAGTTCCTTTCATTAAGGTTCTCCTCATGCCTGGAATAATAATCAATCACTGTTTCCGAATCATACGGATACCTGGTGTTTTCAAAGCTGTTGTCATCCCTTGATTTAAATGCATACCATGTGTTCTCCACCGTCAGTTCCTGAACAGGATTCTTAAAAGTCTTCTTGTAAAAGAGTGATGCTGATGTCTCATCACTTTTTGTGATGTTGCTAATAGGAGATATGATTGTGGAAAGGGGAATCCCGGTCTTATAGAGATTTGTCTCACTCAACAGATCAACATCCTGACTTATAGGCTTATAGCTGACATTAAGGCTCAAGCTGTTCCTGTCATTTATGTAATAATCAAACCCGGTGTTGACGGATGACATTGTTACTTTTATACCACCGGCCCCGGCAAGGCTTGTTGTTGAGTCTATTGCCGCAAAACGGCTGTCCAGTTTCTGGCTTATATCCAGGGCCTGGTATATATTGAATGCGGTGATATAGAATGTGATCTTACCCATTGAATAATCAAGGCTTCCGGTGGTCTGGCTGGTTACCCTGCTGAACGGCTTCAGGTTGAAGCCCACGTTGCCGTTCACCCCGTACCTGGCTTCCTTTTTCAGTATGATGCTGATGACGCCATCGATATTTCCCTCATATTTTCCCGAAGGGTTGCTTATGATTTCGATGGACTGGATATCCGAAGGGAGTATCCTTGCCAGGTATTCCTTATCACGCTGACGGCCGTCAACCTGGATGATGAAGTTGCTGCTTCCGTTAAGGGTTACGTTGTTTTGGTAATCAACGTTAACCTGTGGAATCTTTTTCAGCAGGTCATAACCGTTGGTGGCAGTCCGTGATACCACCTCGGGGATTGCATAGCTGGTTCTGTCAACCATTTCCTTTCCTTTCAGCCGTTCTCCCACCACCATGATCTCATCAATGCTTGCCGTTGTCTCAGCCAAAAAAACAGTGTCCGCGGTGACGTCCGTATCCCCTGCTCCTACCGTAACACTGCGGCCGGTGGTCTTGTAGCCCACATAGCTCACTCTTACATAATAGTCTCCCGGCTTAACCTTTTCCAGCATATAACCTCCGTCGCCCAGGGTTATCACACCTGTAACCATTGATGAATCCGGCAGTTGCACCAGACCCACTGTAGCGTAAGGCACCGGAGACCTGTCACTCTCCAGGCATACTTTACCGGTGATGTTCTGTGCCTGTCCTGCAACAGAAACCGTCAAAAGCAATCCTGCCAAAATTCTTTTCATGTCTGTCCCTGATTGATTTATTGTATTGCAATAATTTTTGTTTCGCCGTTGATTTCCATCGGCATCTGCATGCTGAATCCGGGGCCGCTGATACCCAGGTTCCCTGCGATATGCGTTTTTCCGCTTTCATCCACCCTGAGGCCGGTATTTGCATCAACCGTCATGGTTGCCCTGCTCATTCCTTTAAGGTCATTGTAAGTAACGGTGACCCCGCCTGATTCAATCGGTGCGGCATTGTCTGATGCCTTTATGGCTGATTCGGCGGTGATTCCTGCCCTTTCACCTTCCAGGCTGTCAAACCGGTAGGTTGTTACAATATCAAGCATCATCCCTCCTGAGGTAAGCTGCTGTGTGGCAGTCCACTGATCACCTTTTGAAACCTCCCTGCCGGGAAGGTAGTGCGTGAACTGTGCAATCATGGTTTTAAGGTTACCGTCGCTGACCGTTTCTGCAGCCTGTTTTTTTACAGCCAGTGCAGAGGCTCCCTGAAGGGTGATGGTTGCAGTGTCCTTCAGTATCATCCGGGGAAGAATACCGGCATTTATAATCTCGACAGGCTTTCCTGCATAATCTATTTTAACAAAGAGTGCGGTTTTGCTGAGCCTGTTCATGATGCATGAAAGGACATCAGCTGACTCTGATGATTTGATATCTCCTTCCTTCACGGAGCTGATTGTGATCAGTTTCCCCATCGTATTGGTTTCGGTGAGAAGGGTGTCAAAACGAACCTCAGTGACCATAAATTCAGGTGTCGCATCCACCATTTTAAGCGACATTGAATATGTAACCTTTGATTCCGTGGTCTGCTGAACACCGTTAATTGTCTGCGTCACGGTTTGCTCCGAGGCAGACCTGTAGCGATAAACCCTGTTTTTCTCAAGGTTCATTCTCAGGTTTACATTGCCCTGTGCATTTAAGGCAGCAGAGCCCAGGATGATAATAACAGAAATAAGGGTCTTTTTCATCAGCATGGTTTTACAGGTTTGGCAAATCAGGTTCAAAAGTATGCCTGATGCCATTCCCTGACCATACTTTATCGGTAAACGGAAGATTTATGCTGGTGAACTGCGGAATTGACAGGAGCGTACCCTATGACGGCAGGTCAGTTCCTGATGCATCTGACCGAGTAGCCGAAGCTCTTGTTTGCCCAGCTGCCGTACACTTCATCATAATTTTCAAAGACGCTGCGGTACCATGCATTGCCTGAGTCCTCCTCATCGGAAGTCCACCAGTAGCCAATTGATCCCTGGCGGTCATAGTTGCCGTTGTAATCACGGTAACCGCCCGGCAGGGCGGTGAATCCGGATGAATTGGTTACCTGTGCTGTCGTGGTGAGCCAGTGGGCTGTGCCTGTTTCCTTGACCTTATAGGCAGCGCCGGCAACCCCGCCAAGGTAATCCGTCAGAGCTGTCCACTCGGCATTTGTGGGCACATGCCACCCTTTGGGACACAACTTGCCGGTTGAAACCGTCTTCCAGTTGTACAGAGCGCCGTAATCCTCCCTGTTGACGATCTCATTTTCATACCAGCAGTAAGCTGCTCCTGTGGTGGCGGCCCAGCCGGAAATCGACGGAACATGCAGAATAGGTGTACCGTCATTGAGTGTGGTGGTTTTAAGATTTTCCACCAGCCATTCCTGGGTTCCGATCACCACACTTGTATATACATTACCGTCACCGTCGGTGATGTCATCATTTGATTTTTTGCATCCGGCAGCAGCCAGGACAGTAATGAGGGACAGCAAAAGCAGCCGGTAAGAAAGTGAAGTTCGTAATGACATACAATTGAATTTTTAATGACAGTGATATTTCTTTCGCCAAAAATAACAGGTTTTAGGAACCGGCGTACCGGAATTTTTATGTAAGTCTTCCGGCCGACTGTTACCGGTGTAATTTTCTGACCGGAAAACATTATTTTTATTCTCACAAGCCAGGCTGATGCAAGGAATGTCACGAACCGGACTACATAGGGTATTATCAGTGTGTGCGGTCATGCTGGCCTGTATATCCATGCAGGCACAGGGCAGACTGGAAGTGAGCGCCGGGGCAGGCCTTTTTGACGGCGTTTTCATAAAGGCGAAATACGGCGGCAGGGTTGAAATCGGCCTGAGCCAGGACCTGGTAACCCAGCTTCACACGACAGGGCTGGAGATATACTACCGCATACCGCGAAAATACGAGCCGGCGATGCCCGGACCATTCTACCTGATGTGCGGGGTGAGCACCACTCTTATGGGCAAGGGATATGACCCGTTTGAACAGAGCTTTATCTACCCGAGAATAGGAAGATCATTCCTGTTCTCCCGCAGGCCGGGAAGGGCGGGAATAAATGTTGATCTGGGAATTACCATACACAGGAGCACAAATCCGCCTGAGGGATACATCACAGAAATAATCCCCTTCTCGGGAAGCGCAGGATTCTTTTACAGGTTCTGAAAATCCCTGATATGGGTAACTAAATTTTTCACAATATTTGATCACTAAAAACAAGACCATGTCATTACTGTTCACCCCTCTCACTATCAGAAATATAACACTCCGCAACCGTATTGCAATGTCACCCATGTGCCAGTATTCGGCAAAGGACGGGTATTCAAATGACTGGCACATTGTGCATTATGGCACAAGGGCTGCGGGAGGGGCCGGTTTGATTATCGTGGAGGCTACTGCCGTATGGCCGGAGGGACGCATCACCCCGGGAGACCTCGGACTGTGGAGTGATGACCATATTCCCGGGCTGCGCCGGATTACTGATTTTATACACAACCAGGAGTCTGTGGCCGGTATACAACTGGCACACGCAGGAAGGAAAGCCTCATGCGCCGTACCGTGGGAGGGAGGAAAACAGCTTGACCTGAAAAACGGAGGATGGGAGACGGTGGCACCTTCTGCCCTCCCGTTCAGCCCGGGAGAGAGAGCCCCGGGAATGGCAGACAATATATGTATTGAAAGAATCACCGACGGCTTCAGAAATGCTGCCACAAGAGCCCTTAAGGCCGGATTCAGGGTTGCGGAAATTCACAGCGCCCACGGATACCTGCTGCAGGAATTCCTGTCGCCGATAAGCAATAAACGCACAGATGAATATGGGGGATCATTCGAAAACCGGATAAGACTGCTGGTGGAGGTGGTCAGGGCCGTCAGATCCGTCTGGCCCGATGAATACCCGCTTTTTGTAAGGATATCATCCACAGAATGGACTGAAGGGGGATGGACCCCGGAGGACAGTGTCAGGCTTGCACCGCTGCTGAAACAGGTCGGTGCTGACCTTATCGATTGCTCATCGGGAGGCAATGTTCATGATGCGAAGATACCGGCCGGACCCGGGTACCAGGTGCCCTTCGCGGATGCGGTAAGGAAAGCAGGCATTCTTACCGGGGCTGTGGGTATGATCACCGGCACAGAACAGGCGGAGGAGATATTGGCATCAGGAAAAGCAGACCTTGTATTGATGGGAAGGGAGCTGCTGCGCAACCCTTACTTCCCCCTGAATGCGGCTCGTGAGACCGGGGATGAGATAAACTGGCCGTCTCAATACCTGAGAGCAAGAAGGTAAAGGCCGGAACCCCGGCTGCTAAATATCCTGTTCTTCCGGAGCAGGTGTTTCCTGAACCGGTTCCGCCGGTTCGGCGATCTCTTTTGCTTTCCCCGGCGAAATTATGTTTCCGAGCATCATTGCCAGGAGGCTCATGAGAATCACCAGGGTTATTACTTCCGTGTTCACCTCGGCAATCATGCCGGCGGCAGGAATACTCAGGAATAGAAGTATTGTTATAAGCCCCCTCGGGGCGAAAAGAGTAAGAGACATGCTTCTGACACCGAGGACAAAGCGGAAGAAGAGCCACCTTAAAAGCAGGATTCCTGCCGTAATCAACAGTGCAGTAATGAGATTTGCAGGAAGGAAAATTCCTTCAACAGAGGTATAGTAACCAAATATTATGAAGAAAAATGACCTTACCAGGAAGGTGAGTTCGCCAAGTATTTTCCGGAATGCCTCAAGATCATTCCTGAACTTGTTGAACTCCACATACCGGTTAATGAATGTATTCTCAACAAACCTGGAGTTGGAGAGGGCCAGGCCGAAGACAAGGACCAGCAGCAGAGCCGGAAGATGGTAGAGCTCGGCAAGGACATAAACCAGCACCACGAAGGTCATTATGATAACATAGTTTATGTGATAGGTCACCCTGTGCAGCATGATTGCCAGGCCGGCCGTTGTCACCGCGGCAATCACTATGGTTGCCAGGCCGGTCCCTATGTAATGGCCTATACCACCGGTGGCATCAGATAAACTGAAAAGAATGAAGTCAAACGCCATGATCCCGAAAATGTCAGAGAATGAACTTTCGTAGACGATGAATTCCTTCTCCCTGGAGCTGAGACTGACAGCTGAGGGAATTGCCACAGCGCTGCTGATTATTCCCAGAGGTAGAGTATTAAGGACAGCCGACACAAGTGTATGATTGAAAACCTTTACCAGGATCAGCGAACCGATGGCAACAGTCAGAGACAGAAGGACGAAGGCCGACAGCACGGAGTCTCGCAGCAGCCCGGCTTTTTTCCTTTCAAGCTTCAGGTCAAGGCTTGCATCCAGGACTATCAGAACCAGCCCCAGGGTGCCAATCACGGGAAGGAGGGGCCTGAAGTTGGGTATCTCAAATCCTGTTGACCTGCCAGTCAGCTGCAGCGCTATCCCCAGTCCGATAAGGAGCATGACGCCGGGAATCCTCGAATACCTGCTGGTGATGTCAAAGAGGTATGACAGAAGGATGATTAAGCAGAGTATCAGTATAATGTAATTCGTCATATCGGTCTAAATTACTGTCCCTGCATTCCGGACAGTGAGTAAGTATTGAAAGCCGGGCAATATGCCCTTCGCTTATTTCTGCAAAGAATAAAGGAACCTGATCTCTTCGGCCCAGAGGGTTTCCTCGGGTGTCTCAAGGATCAGCGGCATGTCATCAAACCTGGGATCATTCATTATCAGGCTGAAAACATCGTCACCCAGCTCCCCCCTGTGCAGGCTGTCATGCCTGTCGACACGCGAACCGAAAGCCTTCTTCGATTCATTAAGGTGCATCCCCTTCAGATATCTGAACCCTACAATCCTCTCAAACTCGTCAAATACCTTTTTGAATCCCTCCTCCGAGGCCAGGTCATAGCCTGAAGTATATGCATGGCATGTGTCAATGCACACTCCCACCCTGCTTTTGTCTTCAACCCTGTCAATTATATGCCTGAGGTGCTCAAATTTATAACCCATATTTGTTCCCTGGCCGGCGGTATTTTCAATAACGGCGATTACTCCGGCCGTCTTCTCAAGCGCCAGGTTTACAGACTCGGCAATAAGTTCAAGGCACTGTTCCTCAGAGATTTTTCCAAGATGGCTCCCGGGATGGAAATTCAGCCTGTCGAGGCCAAGCAGCTCACATCTCTTCATCTCGTCTGTGAACGAGTGTCGCGACCGGCCCAGTCCTTCCGGGTCAGGGCTGCCAAGGTTTATCAGGTAACTGTCATGCGGAAGTATCTGGTGAGGCCTGAAATCAAGTTCCTCACACCTCTGCCGGAATGCATCGATACTCTTTTTGGTGAGGGGCGGCGCCACCCACTGTTTCTGATTCTTTGTAAAGAAGGCGAAAGCCCTCGCTCCTATTCCATGTGCATTTAAGGGGGCGTTCTCAACCCCGCCCGATGCACTTATGTGTGCTCCTACGTATTTCATGGGGTCTGATTTTTGTCTACCGCTCTGTCAGCGGCTTTTCATAGACAAAGATATCAGTGAATCCCAATCCTGCAAGTTCAGGATAATACGGATAAGTTTCCTCCCTGGTAAAGAAGCCGGTGATGATTACCCTGTAGGTATCCCATTCTTCCAGTATCTCCACCGGAAGCCTGAGCCGCCTTTCAATCCGCAGACGGGCCCTTTCTGCCTCAGATTTCTTGTAATAACTTCCGGCATGGAGCACAAATCTCGGCACCGGCGGCGGTGTAGGGGAAACCTCTTTCACCTTTTCCGGCTCTTCCGGAATTATCTCCGGCTGTTCGTCCTGAACCGGCTGCACCGCCACGGGCTGTTCTCCGGCAGCCTGTTCAGCCACCGGGGCCTCAACGGCAGGAACAACGGGCACCAGGCCGGTCCCGGACTCGTGGAGAATTGTAATATCGTCAAACCCGTGCTTTTTAAGCAGCGGGAGGAAGTTCCTCACTTCACTGGTATCTTCAAACCCGGTAATCTGAACCTTGTACAGACCACCCTCGTTGCGGATTGTCACCAGCTTTTCGGCGGCTGCCAGGAGCCTGTCGCTCATTGATACCGTCTCCTCAAGGGTACTGAATGCTCCGAGCTGCACTGTCGTGCCGGCAATTACAACCGGAAGCGATTCTTCCGTTACTGTTTCCTTAACCACGGCAAGCGAGTCCTCCTTCGTCATCGTGATCCATTCACCCTTGACTGCCTTGTTGGTTATCACCCATATTTCCGTGATCCCCTGTCCTTGAATAACGGGAATGTACTTCTCAAGGTCTTCCCTGTCCTTAAAGCCGGTAATACGTACCTTCCAGAAGCCGTCCTCTTCGAAAAGCTCAACGTTCTTGTCAAGCACACCCTCGACTTCCCTCTTCATAATCTCGGCGTAGAGTTTTGTCCTGAATGCCCCGAACTGAACTGCGAAGTAGTCTTCGGTGATTGTAACCAGCTCACGGGTAACCTCATGAACGACAAGATAAGAAGTATCCTTCTCCACTTTTACAGCAGGAACCGGCGGAGTTATTTTCAGGGTATCAGAGCCGGCGGCCATTCCGGAAATCTCTTTAATTTCAGCCACTGCTGCCGAATCGGGCAGTGTAACAGCTTCGGGCGTGAGCCCGGCCTTGTGAAGGGTAAAATCAAGCCCCTCTATATAATCGCCTTCGGTGTTGCCCATTATGCTGAACACTATGGAATCAGGCTCTGATACGAGGCCGAGCCTGCGCAGCTGGGCAGTGTCAGTTCTAACCTGGTATTTTCCGGGTGCCAGCCCGAAGTAACTGAAATAGCCGTCAGGCTCAGTCAGGATATTATAACTTCCCCCGGTGAGGCGGTTACGGAAAGTTACTATTATCCTTCCAAGGCCATGAACAACACCCTTATCCTCCAGGCTTACCGTACCTGCAGCTTCTCCCATGACTTTCACGGGAACCTCAACCAGCTTCAGAATATTCGGATCGGCGATTACGGCAATGGATTTTTTCCCGACACTCCATGATATGTTTTCGAAACCGTCATCATCCAGTTCAATGAAATATTTTACATATGGCTCCAGGCCCAGGATACGGATAGTGGTATCTTTATCAATGGTTCCTACGGTTCCTCCGTTCGATTTTACCCTCAGTCCGCTTACTTTCTGTTCACCCTCATCACGAATACCGTTGGCATTAATATCGAGGAAGGCAAGAACGGTCAGCCCGGATCTGCCTACGTTGGTCCGGTTATCAGCCCTCACAAAGTTTGTTGATCTGTCATTTATTATGCTGCCCCTGGCATACTCAACAAATGTTGACTGACCGTTTGTTCGCCGGGCAGAGGCTCCTGTCTGGGCAAAAGAAAAGTCATAACGAATACCAACCTCCCCCATCTTCAGTTTATTGGAGAAGTTTTGTTCATACGCCAGTGTGGCATAACCGTTTTTGAACACTTTTCTTTCCAGGCCGGCTCTTGCAGAAATGATCTGCCTGCCTGTAAATGAATACTGAATCTGCGGGGATAGGAGTATTTCTGCCGGAAGGCGGATACTCAGGGAGAGATTACTGTAGATATTTGGCTCCCTGTCTGCCAGGAATAAACTGTAAGAGGTCAGGTTGGCACTCAGTTTACGGAAAGAACCGGAAATCAGCCATTCCGCAGTGGTATAGGCAGACGTGGCAAGGGCCAGCCTGTAATATGAAATCCTGGTAAATGCTCCTATGTTTTTAACCCGGAACGGAACCGAAAGAGAAGCCTTGCGTTCCTCGTAAAAGTTGAAGTTAATTGCCTGCTGGTCACGGTGATACCATGCATAATTCATATCCAGCTGAATATTCGCCGGGAAACGGTAAGATAGAGCCCCTGCGGCTTTTACCCTGTAAGTATATACGCCGGAAAGCAGCAGGTTATTGGTCAGCCTTACAGAAGCATCAACAAACGGCATAAAGGGGCGTGTGGGTATGGATGAGAGATATTCAGCACCACCTCCTATAGTCAGGAACCGGGTTGCCCCGTAACTGATGTCTGCACGGGAAAAGCGGCTGAAAAGAGAATCCTCGACAACTCCGGCGCTGACAGAGTATTCCAGTTCCTTCTCGGGAAGAAAATTATAGGGAATCGTTATGTTTTGTTCACGCTCCCGTTCCTCGCCCCATGGTCCGTAAAACTTGAGTCTTATTGAAGTATTACCGTAAACGAGCGGCACCTCAAAGGTAAAGAAACCGGAAGCATCTGCCTTGACATAATCAACAAGAACACCGTTGACATAAAGTTCAACAGTCCATTCCGGCTCTGTCCTGTCTGTAAGGGTATAAGTACCATATGAACGTCTGAAAGTGGTTGGGGTATTGGTCAGGTTCACCCCTATTACATGATTATAAATGGTTGATGTGGCACGGGTGTTAATCTTCCCGGCCGAAACCTGCCGGAGCCAGGGACTGTCATTATTGACATACCGCCAGAGATATGTCTGCTGTTTTGCCGAGAACGGCTGGTCACTGTTGTAATTGAATGAAGCGGTTGCTTCTCCTCCTGCAATCACAGCTCCCAGGGCCAGGTTGAGTCTTGCCTGTGAGCCGACACCCGGCTGCTGGGTTGCATAAACCGACCAGTCAGCCATACCGAATCTGAATCCCGGATAGGATCTGCCGATAGTTGTATCAACCTGAATTTCGCCGCCAAGGCGGTTTATGTTCCTGCGCATCTCAGCAATCCGGATCTCCCGGATACCGGGAAGCTCAAGCTTTGTTTCTATACTTACTGTCAGATCTCTGAATGAAAAAGTGCAGTTTACTCCGAAGACCCTGCCAAAATACACGGCTTTAAGGAACAGACCTGTTTCAGTCATAATGATGTCACCCTCATTAAGCTGCCAGGTCCGGCCTTCGTAAGTAATTGAATTGGCGGTGCGGTCTATAACATATTCAGCTGCAGGATCAATAAAGAAACCGGAAATAATACGCAGGTCTTCTGAGGATGTATTCCGGATTTTAAGATAGTTGAACAGATCTGTAACCGGAAGCCAGGCATCTTCATCCTTTATCAGGGCATCAATTTCACTCATTCCGATGTATGGCACCCGCAGGTAAACCGCTATCTGATCATAAAGGGGATCATCCTGACCGTTAAGTGGTTTTATACTGAAAAAGCCGAACAGAATAAAAATGAGAAAAGCTATCCTGCTGGCGGAAAGAATTGAGGTTCCGGTGAAATATCGTCTCCCGTTATATCTGATTCTTTCCGTCATTTAACTTCATAAGAATTGATACGGGTATTTACTGTTGATTAAATGTGATACTGAATGTTCCCGAATAATTTCCGGCCGGATTCGAACCGACAGGTCCGACATTCAGGCTTCCGCCGACAAGCAATTCGGTTGTCTGCTGAAAGGGCACCGTTATCACAAACGGAGAGGCTGGCAATACCGGACCGGGAACAAGGGTCATGGTGCCGCCATTACTGCCGTTCAGGGTCACAGAGGGGCTTAATGTTACCGTCACCACGGTTCCCGGATTACCTCTCACATACAACATTGCAGGAGCATATGAATAACCAAGGTTGAAAAGTATCACAGTACCGGAGGAAGTCCTTGAGTAATTAGTGCTGACAATAACTGACCCGCCGGAAGCTCCCGGAGTGAATGCCCCAAATGCCAGGGGCTGTGAATTGTTGACTGTTACCTGTATCGGCCTGGGAGGCAAAGACTGGGCATCAGCCTCTGTTAATAAACCAGGGAGGGAGAACAGTGATATTGCAATCACCCATTTCATTACAGAAGACAAAGCAATCATTTTCACTTTCATCTCTTCCCGATAATTAGTTTTTCAGTCCCGCTTACGGCACCGGTTGAATAACGGATCAGATACATTCCCGGTGAAGGAGTGGTATCGAGATCATATATGCCGGTTTCTGACACTCTGGTAACAGACATCACATTACCGCCCAGGGTGTAGACTGAAATTAGCCCGGCATTGCCTGAAATGCGGTGTATTCTTGTCCTGATGGTTCCATTTGAAACATAAGCATCAAACAGTTTTTCCGGGGGCTCAGAAAGGTCTTCTGCGGATGTCAGTGTCTGGTGAATTGTCAGAAAGAACCTGTTATTGTATTCACCCGCCTTAAGTGAAATCTTATAATCTCCTGAAGGTATCAGGGGGGTGACAGATCCTGTTAATTTATCGGTAAAATAAATCCTCTCTGATTCCGGAAAATTTTCATTTTTCTGAATACTGAATCTTACCTCACCGTCCCTGTAAATGCTAAGTCCCAGTGGAACTGCAATAAGTGTGTCGTCCAGTTCCGGCAGGGCATTGACTGACAGCTTCTGTCCATCTGCCAGCACGGAGTAGAAATTAGTCACCATCATGTCAGTATTGAAGAGCTTGAGGGCATCATTCCTGCTTTCAAATACAGTGTCAGCAGAGTCATCAAAGTAAATTACAAGGGGATCGTATGAGGAGGTATCATCAGTAAAGCCAGCCACGAGCCTTATTAATCTTCTCTGTGTAGCATATGATGATTTAAGGAACATCTGGGTTTGATTTGTCACCCTTATTCCGTTGGATACTCCCAGGGTTCCGGTCACCGGGAAAGACCCATTGCTGACATGAACCAGGAATCCCTGCATTGAAGGGATGATATTTGAGGCAAGGCCATCGCTTGAAATGCCGTTTACATAACTGCTGTATGTACCGCCATACTGGTCAGTGGTGCTGGCCCTGAAGTAATATATTGCATTATCTATGTTGGTTCTGGTCCATCCGGCTGCATTCCAGTCTATTGGAGACGGATATGGGTTTCCGACAAGATTGAATCCCTTTGTGTAAGTCCTGTCATGATTATACAGGGTTACAGTCATGTTTCCGTTATTGACGCTTCCGCTCAGATCAACAGTTTTTGAAACGGAGGCTTCCCCGATGTTTGCAGCATAACCCTCAAGCGGATTAAGCAGGTCTGTTCCGCTGACATAGCTTATCCACCCGGAGTATGAACTGTTTTCGTCATACCGGTAGAATTGGGGGAAACCATTTGCGAGGTCTATATCATCCCCGAATTCATCGACGGTTGCATCCTGAAACGGGGAGCTTAAGTATTTGTACCCGAATCCTGACGACAGGTAGCGCTGCATGGTAACATTACCCGTGACCGGGCCGGAACCGGAACCGTCAATAAGGGCTGTTCCTGATTCAGTTGAAAGAAGAGTGAGGTTGCCATCCGACGCCAGGCTGCCGGCAGTCACCCTCAGTATGCCGCTGACACCCAGCGGACCGGCAAGAGATACACCGGCCGAATTGTTGACAGTAAGATTCATGACGGCATTGCCCGTGAACAGTCCGGCCGGTATTGTCTGGGCTGACTGGCCGGCAAAAACCACAGTACCCGCAGATGCATCCAGCGAACCGGTCCCGGAGACGGTCCCGAATACTGTCAGTGTGTTTCCTGTCAATGTAAGAGAGGCTCCCGGTGAAATGACAAGGTCCTTTACGGCAGCGGCACTCCCGCTGCTTAAAACCGGTTTATTTGTCACATTGGGAATATTGACCGAAATGGCGCCTGTGGGTATATATCCGCAGGTCCAGTTTGCAGTATTATTCCAGCTGGTATTCGAAGAGCCTGTCCAGGTGACAGTTGATATTATCTCAACGGTTGCCGTGGCAATTGCCGGGCCGCAATCACCAGAGCCATTAACTGTATTTGTAACGGTATATATACCGGGTGTACTGGCAGAAATATTTATCTGGCCGGTGCTTGTACTTTCAAAGACAAGTCCTGCGGTTGAGGAGAATGTTCCGGCAGTTCCTCCGTCGCTGAATGCAGGGCCCGGATTGGAGGCATTCGGACAATATGGCGAACCGGTATAGCTGAATGTTGCAACAGGCGGAGCCGTTACAGTCAGGGTTGCATTGCCTGATGTGGAGCCGGTTCCGCATGATGTGGCTATTACACATCTATAGACACTGCCACTGAGGGCGGTGGAGGGTGACAGTATTGTAAGAGTCGGTGTGTTCACCCCACTGTACAATGACCCGTCGGAAATATTGGATCCGTTCCGCTGCCACTGATAACTCATGCTATATCCTGAAGCTGTCACGGAAACGATGGCATTGTCTCCCTGGCATACAGAAGTTGACTGTGGCTGTGCGGTTATGGTCACACCGCTATATATCGATAGCGTGACGGCTGTCGGTTCGCTTTCACACCCGTTCACGGTCTGTGTTACGGTAAAATCATAGCTTCCCGGTGTGGAAATGCCCGGTGAATACGGGTTGGCTGTGCTTACCAGGGTTCCGTTCTGATACCATTTGATATTCTGTCCGGTTGCCGAGAGAGTTGCTATCTGCGACTCGCAAAAGTCAGCCGCCGATGCTGTCGGAGGATCCGGTTCACCTGTAATAATAAAATCCCTGGTTATTACCGTAGTGCCACACCCGCCGGTATAAGTATAAGATATTGAATAAGTGCCGGGAGAAGGAGGTGTAAAGATATTACCAGAAATGTACGGGTTACCCGAATATACCCCGCCGGCAGGATAGCCAAAAGAAAGTGTTATGGGGCCACTGCAGAGACTCTGAGATGGCAGGTTCTCCGTTACAATGCCGGTTGCATCAACGGAATAAAAGGATGAAGGAGACCCCTGGTTATTGTATTCGGTTCTCAACCAGCCTGTTGATCTTACTTTATCGGAAATTCTCAATTCATCAAAGCGTCCGTCAAAAAAATATTGATTTGAAAATGGTTCTTTTCCAACCACAAGATTATCTGATCCGGCGGCAAGAGTCCCGTTCTTCTGGTATGGTCTTTCAGGAACCCCGTCAACATAGGTCATGATAGAGTCCAGCACGTCTGAACTTACTCCTGCAACGTAATACCACGTGTTTGTGCCCAGGATGGTTCCTCCTGAAACATCCCTGTTCAGAACCGCGGTTCCGTTTGTGGTTCTGATTTCAAACTCCAGCTTATTGGTTGTGTATACCCCGAATTTGTAGCCACCGCCGTTGTCACCAATCTGATTACCTGCAATTTTCTGGTCCCGGTTTCTTGTATCCATGTTTATCCAGGCCGAAACGGTAATGTTTCCCGTTATATTCAGGTGTGGGGCATTGTTGACCTGCATATACTGGCTTGAACCATTCAGGTTTATTGAGTTGTTAATGGTACCGGTGGTGTATCCGGGGCTGTTATATGGGGTGCCGGCAGCATTATATGCAGTATTATCGCTCAGCGGAGTACCATTAAGATGCCATACCCCCTTGTAATGAGAATCCCATACCGTTGTCACGGACGGGTCTGAAGTAACGGCGGGGTTCCCGTAAATCATTTTGATTACGGTATTGGATGAGGCAGAAAGAATCGGAAGGCGTACCCAGGCTATGAGGTCCCCGGATGTGCCATTATAGTACTCGATCTGATGGTCAAGCTGGTTATATGATTCGTCGGTAAAAACTATATCATAGCCGTCAGAACTGAAGATATCACCGTTGGGGACCGTCCTGAGGTAATTCTGACCCGTGAGGTTAATCATCACGGGAAAGTTGAAAAGATCCTCGTTACCGGCAACCTGGTTATGATCGATGGTAATGTTCCGTTCATAGTTATAACCCATTGCTACCGGTGTGGCAGAGATAATCACGAGACCGTTACCTCCGGTACCTCCGACTTTGGTTGAGCCGGTTGAGCGCCTTGCACCGCCGCCACCGCCGCCATAATCACTTCCCGGATATCCGTCTGCATTATTGTTATGTCCGGCTCCGCCGTCACCTCCGTTAAGACTCGTTCCCAGGCCGGCTATCTGATTACTGGCATTTCCGCCGTCGCCGGAACTGCCGGCTCCGCCGCCGCCGCCGCCGGAGTAGGTGCTGCCGCCATTAGCTCCATTTCCTCCTGCATAACGGACGGTTCCCACAGAGTTGGTGACAGAACCGCCGGCCCCGCCTGTGGTACCGTTATTTGCACCACCGGTACCTCCGGCAGCAACAACAATATTCGCTCCGAAAACAGAATTACCTCCGTTGGATGATCCGGTGCCGCCTGTTCCAACCTGAACATTATATGTAGCTCCCGGAACAACGCAGATCATGCTCCTGGCATATGCGCCGCCGCCACCGCCGCCGCCACGCCGGCTGGAGCTGACTGTGCTTCCGCCACCGCCGCCGCCCCAACACTCCACGGTAATTGTATTTACGCCCGGAGGGACTGTAAATGTATACGAACCCGGTGAATTATAAACTGTCTGATTCTGCCCATACCCGGCAAAGCAGGCTACCGACAATATCACAATGAGTGTGACATGCCGCAGGATTGCCTTTATATGGGTTTGATCATGATGCATTAAAAGCTTTCGTTATTGGAGGATCAACTCTGCCTCCGCATATTTCCGGGGTTTGACATCGGACGGGGCAGAATATGTTACACGAAGCTTTCCGCTTCGGAGGTTTACAGTCGCTGTGTTGAAGAGCCCCAGGGAAAGACTCCTCCTGGAATTCGGAGTATAAACAGCCACTCCGTTGGCTATTCCCACCCGGGTAGCTTTTCCGTCAGGTGAAATGTGATCAACGGCCACATCACCATAGACAGAATAATTGCCGGAACGGTTAAAAAACATGCTTAACTTCGGAACGGTATCATTCTCCATTCCAAATTGCAGGTCTGACAACGTAACATTTACGTCGGGTTCACCAATACGTATTATTACAGGGATTGTAATACCAAAAATCGGTACCAGTTTGATGGTGATGGACGAGGGATCTGATACCTCCTCCTCCTCTCCCAGCGGCTTTTCTCCGGGAACAGCACGGAAATAGATATGTGACCTGTATTCTCCCGGGGCAAGACCTGCTGTTCGGTAAAGCTGGATTTTCACTGTCTGTGATTCCTTCGGAGCCAGAGTCACTGACCTTGGAAAATATCTGAGATAAGGCGATGCAAACTGCTGCCCCTCATCGGGCTCAGTAATCTCCACAAAGTTGCCATCCTCAGTCATCCTGTTCTGAATCAAAGAAATGGCATAGGTGGCCGTATCTTCGCCAATATTGGCGAGGTTGATGTCCATGGTCCTCCTGTTTCCTTCAAAGACAACCCTTTTGGGAGTTATCATCAGATTTCCCTGGCCCTGTACATTTAATGCAAACAAAACCTGAAACATTATCAGGCCTGCAGCAGACAAACGTGGTAACAGCTTCGGCATCACTTCAATTTTTAATTTATTAGTGACTTTCAGTTAAAGTCGAATGTAATCACATATGTTCCCGTGTAAATTCCTACCGGGTTATCATTCAGAGTCCCTACCTGAAGGGTTGCGCCAATATAAACCGTCTGGGCACCGTCATGAAGGAGGCCGGCGCCGGGTGTGGCTTCAGGCACAGAACGCCAGTCCTTGACGGTCATTGTCCTTGCCGTTCCCAGATGTGTTATCTGCACCGGCTCATCCGGAAGGGTTATGGTGTAAGTAACCCCCGGATCACCCGTGACGTAAAAACTGGCGGCATTGTGAACCCCGCTGCCCGGCCAGACACTACCCAGCACGGAAATCGCATTATCAGGTGTAAGTATCAGTTCCCCGCCCTGAGGTCCCGGCGAAAACCTGCCGAAATTCAGCTGCGAGGTCTCCACTGCAGATATCATGGTAATGACCTGTGCAGTTATATGGCCTGTTGCTGCCGCGGGAGGAGAGACCTGAGCCTCTGCCAGTCCCGCGGCAAATATAAACAGACTGATAATGCTGAAAAGCTGTTTCACTTTTCCGTCACTTCTATCCGGTGATCAATACCGGCAAGGATTAGTTGTAGTTTACTGTTACTGTAAATCCGGCGGCATTGGTATATGTACCGGCTGCCTGTGCTGAACCAACGGTAAGTCTTGCTCCCACCGAAAGAGCCTGGGTACCGCCTGTAAGGGTCCCGGTTCCGCTGGGGTTACTTGAAAAGTTATCTACCGTCATGTTGTTGCCGCCACTGCTGATTGTGTGGCTGCCGGGCAGCGTAATGGCATAGGTAGCACCATCCATACCGGTAACGGTAAAGGATGCCGCCGATATCGTACCAGGAATTGACGGGGCAGTCAGTCCTGTAAGAGTCTGTGCTCCCGCAGGGCTTATTACTACAGTTCCGCCGTCAGCATCTGCAATGATGTTACCAAAACTCAGTTCGGTGTCAGTCCCGGTAACATGAGTTATTGACAACGGAGTTACAATGGTTGCCGTTGCAGTAGCTGTTGCTGACTGTGCAAATGCACCTGCTGTGAATGCAAACAGAACAATTGAGAATGCGAGGATCTTTTTCATCTTCTTTTTTTTAAGTTATTAGTTATTAATTATTCATTTTCGGCCTATTCCGCTTTGGCCAGTTATACAGAATATCACGCACTGGGGTTACATGACATTTTGTGAACCGTAAAATTAAACGGATGAACAGGTTGATTATTTTGACGAACGGCAAATTATCAACATCAGCACGCTGTTGTTAACATCTTCAGAAGCTGCTGCTTCCGTCCCAGCAGTGGGTGCAAAGCTTTTCCCGGGGAAGGCCTATTGCTTCCACAAGATCATCAAGTCGCTGAAACATAAGACTATCCATGCCCAGCATTGAGGCAATCTCCTTTACCATAAGCTCATACTTCTCAGAATCAGGGTCAAGATAGTCCTCGATATTCTTTTCTTCCCCCTCAAGCCTGACAATGGCTTTGCGGGCGGCAAGCTCGAGGGTTGAGCGCGACTGTGAGAAGTTCAGGAAAGGACACGGGTAAAGCAGCGGAGGGCAGGCAATCCTCATGTGCAGTTCGGCGGCACCGGCCTCGCGCAGGTCAATAGTGTTGTCCCGAAGCTGTGTTCCCCTTACAATACTGTCGTCAAGAAATATTATCTTTTTCCCCCTGGTGAGCTTCTTATTCGGAATGAGCTTCATCTTTGCCACAAGCTCACGCTGTATCTGCCTCTGCGGCATGAAGCTGCGCGGCCATGTGGGGGTGTACTTTGAGAACGAGCTCATATAGGGGAGCCGTTTTTCATTTGCATATCCAAAAGCATGGCCTACTCCCGAGTCGGGCACACCGCATACGAAATCGGCTTCCACCGAGTCACGGCCGGCAAGAGCCGCCCCGCAGCCATAACGGACCTCTTCCACATTGCGTCCCTCATAGTCGGAAGTCGGGAAACCGTAATATACCCACAGGAACGAACAGATCTGCATCTTCTTTCCCGGCGCCTTAAGCCTGGTAAAACCGTTCGCACGGATGTGTACTATCTCTCCGGGCCCGAGGTAATATTCGGTTTCAAATCCGGTATTCGGAAATGAACAGGTCTCCGATGCCACGGCACGGGCCCCCTCCTTCCTGCCAATCACAACAGGCGTCCGGCCCAGCTTGTCGCGTGCCGCAATAATGCCGTCGGGCGTCAGCAGAAGAAGAGAGCATGATCCCTGTATCTTTTCAAATACGTTTGTTATCCCTTCAACAAAAGAATCTCCCTCACATATAATATTGGCAACCATCTCGGTGGGATTGATGTTGCCCATGAAGTTTTCGGTAAAATGTTTCTTACGGGCCAGAAAGAATTCGGCAAGCTCGTTTATGTTGACGATCCGCGAAACGGTTACCAGGGCAAACGGACCCAGGTGCGAATTAAAGAGTATTGGCTGCGGATCCGTGTCACTTATCACTCCCATGCCGCTGTTCCCGCTGAAATCCTTGAGCTCGGCTTCGAACTTGTTTCTGAAATATTCATTTTCCAGGTTGTGGATCCGTCTCCTGAACCCTAATCCGGAGTCATAATAAACAAGCCCGGCCCTCTTTGTGCCAAGGTGGGAATGATAATCCGTTCCGTAGAATACATCGTCAATACAACTCCTTTCGGAGACCGAACCGTAAAAGCCGCTCATAGCAGAATACCTGTCAAAATTTTAGCTTAAATTGTAAGGCGAAGATAATCAAAGCGGAGAAAAATTTGTTGTACTGTAATAATTGCTAATTTTGAACCGGATTAAAAAACAAACAAATGGAAAATCAGGAAAAATATCAGGCTGAACACGTTGAGCATAAAAAAGGTGCTCCGGTTGTCATGATTGTGTCAACCATAATCCTGACGCTTGGCTTAATTGCCCTGGTTGTACTTTATTACAACCAGAAAAGCAAAATGGTTGAAATGGAGCAGGTGCTGACCGAGGAGAAGGACTCCCTGGCAAACGAGCTCCGCATGATGATGTACGGCTATGACACTCTGAAGACCAGCAATGATACACTCAACGCCGAGCTTCAGCGTGAGCGCACCAGGATACAGAAGCTCCTGGAGGTCAACGCATCAAACGCCCAGCTGATAAGAAAATACAAGGCTGAGATAAGCACAATGCGTGATATCATGAAGAGCTATATAGTTCAGATTGACTCACTGAACACACGCAACCAGGTACTCACTGCCGAGAACGTGGAGATCAAACAGCAGATGACTGTTGTCCAGGAAACAAATGTTGAACTCGAAAAGGTGAAGGAGGAACTCACCTCAAAGGTCAATGTTGCAGCTGTGATACAGGCAAAAGACGTGGTTGCCGTGGCTCTCAACAAGAAGCGCAAGGAGACCACCGAGCTCCGAAACCTCGACAAGGTGCGGGTATGCTTCACACTGAGGGAAAACCCGATTGCCGCAGCAGGAAACAAGGTTGTCTACCTGAGAGTTGTGCGCCCCGACCAGCTTGTCATCACCCCCTCACCTGACAATCTCTTTGAGGTCAGGGGCGAACAGCTGATATTCTCAGCCAACAGGGCCGTTGACTATGCAAATGCTGACATCGAAATGTGCATTTTCCTTGACAATACCGGCGATTTCATCCCCGGAACATACAATGTCGAGCTTTACCTTGACGGCGAAAAGATCGGAGGAGGCTCCTTCACCCTGAAGGGAAGGGGCTGATCACAAATCTGCCAGCAATTCGGCAATAATATTGTCAGATATCATCTTGCCCTGGTCTGTAAGGACCAGGGTATTTTTTTCCCGTTTCATAAGGCCGTACCTTATGTATTTGCCGGAAAGATTGACCAGGTAATCATGCAGCTCCTTGTCATAGAATTCTTCAACATGCTGCAGGTCAATACCCCACATCGTGCGCAGGGAGGTCATCACATATTCATTGAACACGGTGATCCTGTCAAGCTCCTCCCGCTCACAGGGTATCTCCCCGGCATTAATGGCCCTTATGTATTTGCGCACATCTGAAACGTTCCACTGGCGCGATCTCCGGTCAAATGAATGGGCTGACGGACCCAGTCCGATATACGGCAGCTGTTTCCAGTAGGATGAGTTGTGTCTGGAAATGAAACCCTCTTTTGCGAAATTGGATATTTCGTAGTGGATAAACCCGTGCTCCCGGCACAGATTTCCAAGCAGCGTGAACATGGATGCCGATATCTCTTCATCAGTCTCCTTCAGCTTCCCCTCCTTCTTCATCCGGCCGAATTTTGTTCCCTCTTCAACCGTAAGATGATATGCAGAAATGTGGGTCACCGGAAAGGAAAACGTTTTTTCAAGGTCTACCCTCAGGTCGGCCGGAGTCATTCCGGGCACACCGTAGATCAGATCTGCCGAGACATTTGCAATTCCTTCACTGAAGACCTGTTCAAGTGCCCTGGCTGACTGAGCTGAATCATGCCGCCGGCCGAGGTAACGGAGCCGCCTGTCATCCCATGACTGCACCCCGAGACTGATCCTGTTGACTCCTGCATCCTTCAGGGACCGGAACAATCCCGGGTAAACATCATCCGGATTTACTTCGAAAGTTATTTCGGGGGCTTCCGCAAATGAAAATCTTCCCTTCAGGGCAGTTATTATTTCCTCTGCTGTTGCCGGTTCAAGAAGCGACGGGGTGCCTCCCCCGAAATAAACAGTCTCAACTTTTTCACCCTCAAGGTATGATGACCTGAGCGAAGCCTCCCTGATCAAAGCCTGAACAAGTGCTTCCTTCAGGCTGTTATCAGTTATACTGTAAAAGTCGCAGTAACTGCAAAAGCTCTTGCAGAAGGGTATGTGAATATAGACTCCGGCCATTGGGAAAATATATACTTTAAAAATACAAAAGATTTAATATTAGTTTGTTAATTTCACAATCTCAAAAATCAGGCATGATTTATCTCTTTATAAAACAATACTATAAGAGTATCATCATAGGTATTCTGATCCTCTGGCTGAGTCTTTCCGGCAGCAAGTCACTGATACCGGGAAAAATGCTGGGAATACCGTATATTGACAAGTTGGGGCATTTTGCAATGTATACGTTTTTTTCCGGGATTCTCCTTCTTGATTCGTGCCGGTGGCGCACAAGCCGCCATTTCCGGTATGCCATCCTTCTTATACCGTTGTTATTCGGAGCACTGATGGAGATCTTGCAGATGACTCTTACAACAACGCGGAAGGCCGAGACGCTTGACCTTGCAGCCAACATAACCGGAGTCACTGCAGGAATCCTGGTGGCCCATATCACACTTAAGATTCTGGAAAGATTCAGATCTTCACACCCGGATCATTCCTGACCTGGGCTACCAGCTGATCAATTGTTTTTGAACTGAAGAAATTTTCCAGGCGAACTTTCTCAGCTCTGAGGTCATTGTGCAGAATGCACCTGCCGTCATCCGGCCTGTCAAAATTGCACTTCTCCCCTGTCACGTAACAGCTGTCAAAGAAATCCCTGCCGTCAATTGCATCGATAATATCCATGAGGGTGAGCTTCCCGGCAGGGATAAGCAGGTAAAAACCGCCATGCGGCCCCTTTGTTGAATGGAGAATCTTTCTCCGGGCCAGGACCTGCAGGATCTTTGCCAGGTAAGGCTGTGGAATGCCAAGCTTTTCCGCTATTTCCTTTAGACCCGTATTGGCCCTGGGCAGCGGTTTTGATGCAATGAAGATCACTGCCCTGATGCCGTATTTACAGGTTGCTGAAAGCATTTATTTCTTCTTCAGGGGGATTTTTTCAATACGCCTCTTGTGCCTTCCTCCTTCAAACGGCGTATTCAGAAACGCCTTCAGGATAAGGATGCCCTCCGCCTCGCTGATGAACCTTCCGGGAAGAGCACATACGTTGGCATCATTGTGAGCTCTTGCAAGCCTGCCGATTTCCTCATTCCAGCATACAGCCGAACGAATGTTCTGATGCTTGTTGCTGGCCATGTTAATGCCGTTTCCCGACCCGCATATTGTAATTCCGAAATCGAAATCTCCCTTTTCCACAGCCTCTGCAAGCGGATGGGCATAATCCGGATAATCAACGCTGTCTTCAGAAAAACAGCCTATATCCCTTACTTCATACCTGTTTGAGATGAGCCACCTCACCAGTTTCTCCTTCAGCCTGAAACCGGCATGGTCTGAGGCGATTATAATTTTTTCCAAAATGAACGCAAATTTTTATACAAATATAAACCTGTAATTATTAAAAGAAAAGAAAACATGGTGAGTTTGGTTTGTTCATAACATGTAACCGGAACTTTAATTATTTGTTCAATTAAAAAACGGCGGCCGGTTTTTTCAACAACATGTCATTTTTTAACCGATTCAAAATTTTTTTCTTACCGTTTCACATGTATGTTTCAACCAAAACTGAACAGCTCCCCTCCCCCTCTGCTGATCTTCGGGCTTATTAACAAAACCATCGTAACAATTGTTAATAGAGTGTCTAATCATCTCTATTTCAGAAAAGGTACGTTTTTTGATGTGTTGAAAAGGTGTTATTATCCGTTTAACTCCCATTTTTGCAAAGGAAATCGTAAAATTGTTTTAACAGAACTAACAGCATATAATAACCATCATATAGATTAAAATTATAAAAAGTATATAAAAATATGGTTGTTAATAACGATGTAATAAAAGAAATAGAAGCCCTGAAAAAGGAGAAGAATGCAGTCATCCTTGCACACTATTATCAGACTTCTGACATCCAGGATATAGCTGACTTCATTGGCGACAGCCTTGCACTGTCTCAGAAGGCAGCAGAAACAACAGCTGACATCATTGTCTTTGCCGGTGTGAAATTCATGGCTGAAACTGCAAAGATACTATCTCCCGGCAAGAAGGTTATAATACCTGATCTTCTTGCAGGCTGTTCCCTTGCCGATTCATGCAAAAAGGAGGATTTTGAAAAGTTCATAAGTGATAACCCGGGGAGAACAGTCATCACATATGTCAATACAACAGCTGACATAAAGGCTCTGAGTGATATTGCATGCACCTCTTCAAACGCAAAACAGATAATTGAATCGCTTCCGGAGAATGAAAAGATAATATTCGGTCCTGACAGGAACCTGGGAAACTATATAAGGAGTCTTACCGGACGTGACATACTCGTTTGGGACGGCGCCTGCCATGTACATGAGCAGTTTTCACTGGAAGCAATACTGAAACTCAGGGATGAAAATCCGGGATCAAAAATCATTGCCCACCCGGAATGCGAAAAGCCTGTAAGACTTGTTGCCGATTATATCGGATCAACCTCGGGACTGCTTTCATTTGTCAGCAAGGATCCGGGAGAGACATTCATTGTGGCAACCGAGCCTGGAATACTGTACCAGATGAAAAAAGCCCAGCCGGGAAAGAAGCTGATTCCCGCTCCGCCGAAGGATTCAACCTGCGGATGCAGTGAATGCAATTTCATGAAGCTTATTACACTTGAAAAGATATATAAATCCCTTAAATTTGAAGAGCCGGAAGTGACTGTCGATCCTTCAATTATTGAACGTGCGGCAGTTCCTATAAAGAGGATGCTTGAAATTTCGGCTAAACTGGGATTGTAAAATGAAAAGGATTTTCCTGTGCATGCTTGCTTTTATTCCTGTGCTGGGGCTGACAGCCCAGCAAAACGGTCAGTTGCAGGACGGCTATCAGCAATTCAGGTATCCGAACGGAAATATATCCAGTGAAGGATACATAAGAAATGGAAAGCCTGACGGCTACTGGAAAAGCTATTATGTGACAGGTGTGCTGAAGTCGGAAGGGAAGCGGACCAGCTACCTTCTTGACAGCATCTGGGTTTTCTATGACCAGGCCGGTGATACGACAGAAAAGATAAGTTATCTCCTGGGTAAAAGGAACGGATATTCACTCAAATACCAGAAAGACCCGGTTCATGGCCCCTATGTTCAGACATCTGAACTCTATGCCGGGGACAAAAAGGAAGGACTTGCCCGTATTTTCTTTCCTGACGGCAAGGTAAAACAGACAATACCGTATTCAGAAGGCAAAAAGGACGGACTCTCGCGTGAATATGACCGTGAAGGAAAGATTATAACACTTCTGGAATACAACAATGACTTTCTGATAAGCCGTGAAAGGATCAACTTCACTGACGGCTCCGGGATGAAACAGGGCGAGTGGCTGGACTTCTACCCTGGCGGAGGAATAAAGACTGAACGCAACTACAGGGATGATCTGCTGCACGGCTATTACAAGGAGTATGATGACAGGGGACGCCTCCTTGTTACACTGCTCTATGACAACGGAAAGGTGACAGGAACAGATCTTGATAACAGCACTGAAATAGACATCCGGAACAGGTATGACGAATCTGGCCGGCTGATCTATTCCGGACCATACAAAGAGGATATTCCTGTAGGTATACACCGTGAATACAATCCTGACGGGACTATCAAAAATGCAAAGATCTACAATGACAACGGCGTTCTGATTTCTGAAGGAATCGTTGATGCTGAGGGTAACCGCACCGGGCCGTGGAAGGATTTCTCTGCAGACGGCGTTCTGGTTGCGGAGGGGAATTACACCGCAAACAGGAGAACAGGCGGATGGAAGTTTTACAACAGTGCGGGCAGGCTTGAGCAGGCCGGCTCATACAGCAACGGGCGCATCGACGGAACATGGCGATGGTATTATCCTGAAGGTGAGTTGCTTCGCGAAGAAGACTACTACCAGGGAAAGAGAGACGGAAACTACACTGAATATACCCGTACAGGAGAGATAATTGCCCAGGGGGCATACGCTGACGGCGAAAGGAACGGGCCGTGGAAAATAACAACCGGCGACAATACCGAAGAGGGTGAATACCTGCTGGGACTGCCTGACGGAGAATGGAAGTCATACTACCCTGACGGGAAGCTCAGGTTCAAAGGCGAATACAGGCAGGGAAACCCGGAAGGTCACCATGTGTTTTACTACGGGAACGGGAGAACGAGGGAAGACAGGTATTACAGGAACGGCTTCCGCACCAGGACATGGAAAAAGTACAACGAACTGGGAGAGGTTATCCTCACGATCACCTATCGTGACGATATTGAAACCAGCATCAACGGAGTCCCCGTGAATCTTCCGGAAAGCAGTGTAAAGCGAATCAGGTAGGCATTTGATGGAAGAACAGTTCAATCTCAGAAAGGAGATCACCCTGGCAGGAGATGCGGAGCTTGAAAAGCAGCTGCGCCCGCTTACATTTTCTGATTTCAGGGGTCAGCAGCGGATAACTGACAACCTGAGCGTATTTGTCACTGCAGCGCTGCAGCGCGGGGAGGCCCTTGACCACGTACTCCTGCACGGCCCTCCCGGCCTGGGAAAGACCACCCTGGCATCCATTATTTCAAATGAACTGAAGGTAAAACTGAAGGTCACATCCGGTCCGGTCCTCGACAAACCGGGAGATCTTGCGGGACTGCTTACCAGCCTCGACGAGGGAGATGTCCTCTTCATTGACGAGATTCACCGTCTGAGCCCGGTGGTGGAGGAATATCTCTACTCTGCAATGGAGGACTACCAGATAGACATAATGATAGACAAGGGTCCCGGTGCCCGTTCCGTTCAGCTGAAACTGAATCCGTTCACTCTGATCGGCGCCACAACCCGCTCCGGCCTTCTTACAAGCCCGCTGCGCGCCCGCTTTGGCATCAAATTTCACCTCGAATACTATGATGCCCCTGTTCTGAAGGGTATTGTGAAGCGCTCGGCATCCATACTCAATGTAGCAATTAATGAAAGTGCCGCAGCTGAAATAGCATCCAGGAGCCGCGGTACCCCAAGGATAGCCAACGCACTGCTCAGGAGGGTTCGCGATTTTGCGCAGGTCAAGGGGAGCGGGGCTATTGACCTTGATATTACCAGATATTCACTTGAAGCCCTGAATATTGACAAGCACGGGCTTGATGAGATGGATAACCGCATCCTCCGGACAATCATTGATAAATTCCGCGGCGGACCGGTTGGGCTGAACAATGTGGCCACGGCAGTGGGAGAGGAGAGTGGCACCATCGAGGAAGTTTACGAACCGTTTCTGATCAAGGAGGGTTATATCAAGAGAACCCCGCGCGGCCGGGAAGCCACCGAACTGGCGTACCGTCACCTTGGCATTGTAAGGGGAAGGGAAGAGACGCTGTTCTGATTGAGGGAACAGGGTCAGGTACTTATCTTCTCGAGGCCTTTCTGATCAATTATTTTGATCTTGCGCCCGTTAAGCTCTATCAGGCGGTCACTCTTGAATTCCGAAAGGAGACGGATTACTGATTCAGTGGCTGTACCCACTATGTTTGCCAGTTCTTCACGGGTGAGAGAGATACGGAGATATTTCTGCTCGTCGAGGCCGAAGTCATGCACAAGGCTGAGCAACACCTCGGCAACCCTCTCCCTTACGGTCTTCTGGGCAATATCAGTGATGTATGAGTTTGCCTCTGCAAGTTCGTGGCAGGTAAGCTTCACAACTTCAAATGCAAAGGCAGGGTTGGTCTTTACGAACTGTATCAGCAGCTCTGACGGGATAAAGCAAACCTGGCAGTCCTCTATAACCTTTGCAGAGGTGCATGCGGGCTCATTGCTCAGCACTGACCTGTAGGCGATGATTTCGCCCTTTCGCGCAAAGCGGATTATCTGTTCCTTGCCGTCAACGCCGGTCTTGAAGACCTTGATAATCCCGGAATTGATGCAATAAAATCCGCTTATTCGGTTACCTTCATGATAAAGAATATCGCCTCTCTTGTAACGCCTGAAATCCTTCTCGAAATTCAGCCTGTCAGTTTCATCACGTGTCAGGAAGCGAAAAACCGAACTCGTTTCAAAAGCGCATTTGTCACAGAATGATATCGTATAGTCATGCTGTTTCATAACTCTCCAGTTGGGACCTCAAAGTTGGCTATTAATTCCTTAATATCATAAAATTTCAGTCCGGAACTGATTAAGGAATCTTATGTCGTTTTCAAAATAGAGCCTGAGGTCATTAACTCCGTATTTCAGCATTGTGGCCCTTTCTATTCCCATCCCGAAGGCATACCCGGTATATTTCACAGGATCAATGCCGCAGGCTTCAAGAACATTCGGGTCAACCATTCCGCAGCCCAGCAGCTCAAGCCAGCCCGTTCCCTTGCACACATTGCATCCCTTTCCGCCGCATATGTTGCAGCTGATATCCATCTCGGCCGATGGCTCGGTAAAGGGGAAGAATGAAGGCCTGAGCCTGATCCGCACATCCTTTCCGAAAAGCTCGGTTGCAAAATACAGGAGTGTCTGTTTCAGGTCGGCAAAGGATACATTTTCAGCAACATATAAACCTTCTACCTGGTGAAAGATGCAATGGGCGCGTGCAGAGACGGCCTCATTGCGGAAGACCCTTCCCGGGGAAATGGTGCGGATAGGAGGTTTCTCATTTTCCATCACCCTTACCTGTACGGAGGAGGTATGTGTTCTGAGGAGAACATCATGAGGATCTGATTCGGTGCCCGATTTCTTTTCAATGAAGAACGTGTCCTGCATATCCCTTGCAGGGTGGTCACTTGCAAAATTGAGCATCGTGAAGACATGATTGTCATCCTCAATCTCAGGGCCCTCTGAAACGGTGAATCCGATCCGGCTGAAGATGTCAATGATTTCGTTTCGTACTATGGATATGGGATGCCGGGTACCCTCCCTGAACGGGAATGCGGGCATGGAGAGGTCTGTTGACGCGTGAACAATCTCGGTCATCGAAAGACGCTCCTTGTTTCCGTTGTATTTTTCAGTTGCAAACTGTTTCAGATCATTGAGAAGCTGTCCCGTCTCCCTCTTCGCCTCCGGCGGCACATTCCTGAATCCCTCAAACAGCACCGATATCCGGCCCTTCTTGCTCAGGTAGGCAATTCTGAACTGCTCAAGCGAATCCTCGCCGTCAATCCGGTAATCCTCTATCTCCTTCTTTAACTCTGCAATCCTCTCCTTCATCTCCTTGTCAAATATTATTTAATGATATTCACTTTCAGGATCCTGATATCCTGCACCGGTCTGTCGGACATGTCGGTGGCAGTACCGGCAATTTTGTCGACAACTTCCATTCCTTCGAGCACTTCACCGAAGACAGTATATGCGCCGTCAAGGAAGGGGGTGCCGCCAACTGTCCTGTAGACGTTTTTGCGGTGTTCCGGCATGACGTACGGGCCGGCTTCCTCCATCGCTTCATATGCCTTTATAATGGCATTCTGCTGTATCTCGTCCTCGGATACGGTGTTGCCTGACTGTTCAGCCTCGCGGCGAAGATCAAGAAGCGCCTTGTTATAGAGATACTGCCTGCGGTTGTATTCTATCCGCTGCATGACGGCGGTAAGGTCTTCGTCATTGTAAACCTTTCCCTGGACGATATAAAACTGTGTGCCGGAGGAGTTTCTTTCCGGGTTCACATCATCGCCCATACGTGCAGCAGCAACGGCACCCCTTTTGTGAAAGAGAGAGTCATTGATCTCGGCAGGTACGGTATAATCTTCAGGAATAAGGGACGAATCCTGGCGGGTTGTGCCGTCACCGGTCTGGATCATGAAGTCCTTTATGACCCGGTGAAACGTTACGCCGTCATAGAATCCGCTTTCGGCAAGCCTGATGAAATTGTCGCGGTGCAGGGGGGTGAGATCTGAAAGGGATATCAGTATATCTCCTTCGGTGGTCCTGATCAGGGCGCGGGTCCCTTTTTTGCCGTCAGCATTGCAGCCGGCAATGAACAGAATGGCAGCCAGTGACAGCACGATGCGGAATGATGTCCTCATTTTCTTTCAATTTACGATAGACAAAGATATATATTTGCAGTAAGAGTTAAGCATGAACGATATACGCAAACTTGCGGGCCAGACAGTCGTTTACGGATTCGGTACTGTGGTTCCGCGATTTCTTAATTATGCGCTCCTTACGCCGTTCTATACCCGCATTCTTGGCCTGGAGCAATACGGAATAGTGACAGAACTGTATGCCTGGATGGTCCTCGCCCTGGTCATACTGACCTACGGCATGGAGACAACCTATTTCAGGTTTGCCGGTAAAAAAGCACCTGCCGGGGAAGTATATGGTACGGCAATGATCAGTCTCTTTTCAACGTCCGTTCTGTTCATTCTGGCGATATCGCTCTTTCTTAAGCCTGTTTCAGGCTTTCTCGGCTATGAGAAGTACCCGGAATACATAACAATGTTTGCATGGATAGTGGCTATCGATGCTTTTTCAGCGATACCCTTTGCATGGCTCCGGAACAATAACAGGCCGATGCTGTTCAGCGCACTGAAGATCATAAATGTGCTGGTGACAATGATAATAGCCTTTTTCTTTCTTTGGTTCGCCCCGTCACTGGCGGAAAAGGGAAACACCTGGATTTACAAGATATGGGACCCCGGTTTCCAGGTGGGTTATGTATTTGTGGCCAACCTTGCAGGATCTGCTATTACGCTTATATGCCTGACACCGTTCATCTTCAGGATAAAACCTGTTTTTGACGGGAAGCTGCTGGGAAGCATGCTTTCTTACAGCTGGCCGTTGCTGGTGGGGGGTATGGCCGGTTCGCTGAACGAAGTGCTGGACAAGATACTGCTTCGCAGGCTGATTGGAGGCGAAGAAGGCCTGGCCACCGTGGGACTCTACGGTGCAGGCTATAAAGTCGGGGTCCTCATGTCACTCTTCATACAGATGTATCGCTTTGCGGCGGAACCGTTCTTCTTCGAGAAGGCGGGAAGCAAGGACGCGAAGGAGACCTACGCAGTGACGATGAAATACTTCGTGATTACCGCACTCATACTTTTCCTGGGAATAAATCTCTATCCGGAGGCGGTACAGGTACTTATCGGAGAAAACTTCCGCGAATCGCTTAAAGTTGTTCCTATTATAAGCATGGGGTATCTCCTCCTCGGCATTTTCATTAACCAGAGCATTTGGTACAAGGTTGACGACAAGACAATTTACGGGGCATGGATTACTTTGGTGGGAGTCGCGGTGACAGTGGCAGTCAACGTATTGTTTGTACCGAGGTTCGGTTATATTGCTGCTGCCTGGGCCCATATAGCCTGCTATCTGTCAATGGTAACCGTCTCTTATTTTGTGGGCCAGAAATACTATCCGATAAAATATGAATCGGGAAAAATATTTATGTATATATCCCTGGCGCTGGTTTTCCTTTTGATTTCAAGGATTCTCGAGGGAGAGAACATAATAATCAACACGGCTGTTGACACTTTATTGCTTTTCCTTTTCTTTGCCGTTGCTGAAATCAGGGACAAATTCTTTACGTTAATGTTTAAAAGAGGATCATGAATATCAGGATAGTAAACAAATCATCACACCCTCTGCCGGCATACGGGACGGAACACTCGGCAGGAATGGACCTGAGGGCATTTACTGGTGGCCCGGTTATACTGAAGCCGATGGAGAGGAAGCTGATCCCTACCGGACTGTATATTGAAATTCCCGTCGGTTATGAAGCCCAGGTCAGGCCCAGAAGCGGCCTGGCGCTGAAGCACGGGATAACAGTTCTGAATTCTCCGGGAACAATAGATGCCGATTACAGGGGAGAGATCGGGGTTATTCTGATCAACCTGTCTGACAGCGATTTCACAGTGAATGACGGTGACCGGATCGCCCAGATGGTAATAGCAGGGCATGAAAGGGCTGAGCTTGTACAGGCAGAAGTTATAGGTAACACCGCAAGGGGTGATGGCGGTTTCGGACATTCAGGAAGAAAATGAGAAAATATATAATACTGGCACTTGTCCTGATTTCGGCAGCAGGTTGCTCGAAAAGGATGGTTTCCGGTCCTGCTGAAAAGGACAGGAAGGCAGACAACCGTTATGATTACATCCTGTCAGAGGCCCTGCGGCAAAAGTATGTGGGGGATGTAAGTGAGGCTGCCACTCTTTTTGAGAAGTGCATTGAACTTGACAAAACAAGAGCCGTTCCGTACTTTGAACTTGCCCAGATGTATTCAGCAGCCGGAATGAGCGGAAAATCAATGTATTACGCCAGCAGGGCCGCACGACTCGAACCGGGCAACTACTGGTACCAGCTTGCTGCAGGTTCGTTGTTCACCCAGTATGAATTGAAGGATTCTGCAATGGTATATTTTACCAGGGCACTGAAGGCCGACCGGAAAGCGGTGGAAATTAACGGGATACTTGCCGGATTGTATTCAGAAAGGGGAGATGCCGAAAAGGCGGATTCGCTTTTCAGGGTTATGGACGGCGAGGGGGCGCTTACCCCGGATATGTCGCTCATGATGATTTCGGGGCTTCTGGGCAGGAATGAATACGACGAGGCTGCCAGGAGAACCGTCAGGCTACTGGGGCAATATCCCGAGGAGACCCGCTTCAGGGCACTGCTGGCCGATATATACTATGAACAGGGTCTGAAGGAAAAGAGCGACAGTATTTACACTGATATCATAGAACGAAATCCTGATGATATTGAAAGCCAGCTTCTTTACCTTATCAGCCAGGTATACCGGAAGGAGTATGCGGGCATTTCCGGATTCCTCAGTAATGTATTCAGGAGTGATATGGTGGAGAGGGAACGTAAAATAGCTGTTGCCCGGCGGCTGGCAGGCGACTCTGCATACATAGAGAATAATGCTGAATCACTTCTGGAAAGTCTTGTTATCCTGGAAGACAATTACCCGGGAGACGAAGAGATTTTGTCGTTGCGTCCCGGTGTATATGAATCGGCAGGGATGACCGACCAGGCAATAAACAGGTACGAGGAAATTCTGAGTGACGGCAGGCAGGGGTTCTGGTTTAAGGAGAGATTAATGATACTCTATGCCGAAAAGAAGGAATACAGGAAACTCTATGACCTCGCGTCAGCATACTCAAGGGAAAACAACAGGAGCATTCTTGGAAAGGTTTACTATGCATTGGCTGCCATGGAAATCAAAGAGTATGAGGTTGCTGATACTGAACTGAAGAAGGCCCTTATCCTTGCAGGCAACAATGATCAGCTGAAGGTACAGGTACTCTCGATGATGGGAGATCTGAAGTACAGGATGAAGGACTATGAAACATCCTGGTCGTATTACGAACAGGCACTGAAAATTTCTCCTGACGACCCGCTTCTGCTGAACAACTATGCGTATTTCCTGGCTGAAGGGGACCGTGATCTGAAGAAAGCCCTTAAAATGGCCGAAAGGGTAATGGAAACAGACGGAGATAATCCGACATACATTGATACCTATGCATGGGTACTTTACAAATCGGGAAAGTACAGGGAAGCCCTGAAAGAGATGCAAAGGATATTTGATAATCAGCATGAAAGGGATCCGGAGCTTCTTGAGCATATGGGATATATTAAGAAAGCTCTCGGGAAATGTGATGAGGCTGTTGTTTACTGGAAAGAGTCACTGGAGAAGGACAGCTCGAAATCTTACCTCATGGAGGAGATAGAGTTATGCGAAAAGCATTGAAGATAATCATACCCGTGCTTCTTGTTTTAATTGCAGGTGGTTGCAGCGGCCTGAGAAAAGGGAAAACCGGGACATCCTCAACGGTACCTGCTGAGGCCGGTTTTGCCGCAATTATCAGTTCCGTCATTGATAACAATATCACCGGAGGCGGATTTGAAATAAGAAAAGGAAGCATAGAGCTGGAAGGCACTGAGATAGAGGGAAAGTTCGGATTGCATGCAAGGCTCAACAGTAAAGGAGATTTTTACGGTTCAGTAAGGGGACCGCTTGGAATTGAGCTTGTGCGCCTGCTTATTGTCGGGGATGACATTGCTGCTATTGACAGGTTCAACAGGAAGGTGTACATTGGAAAGAAGAATGCAGTCCTGCTGAAAAACGGAATGCCCGCTGACTTCATGAGAATTATTTTCGGTGATATGCCTGCAGACAACAGTGGCGAAGCACTGATCAGCGGGGCAAATGAATTGATGTTTGTTTCAGGGAATGACGAATTTCCGGAGGAGATCCGGGTCTGCCTTAATGAGATGAAGATTTGTTCACAAAGAGTGGATGCCGTCTCTTCAGGCCATGAAATATACCTTACGTTTGATAATTTCGTTACAAGGGAAGGAAAGAAATATGCTTCGCTTATCACAATGGAAGAGAAGAAAGAAATGTTTCACGTGAAACTTTTTATAGATGATATTATGTTCGGATATGATTCTGACATAGAATTCAATTTGCCTTCATATACGAGAGAGTCGCTTTGAAATGCCGGTTTGCCATATTGTCAATTGTGATGCTTGTTCCTGCACTGCTGGCAGGACAAAGCAGGGCAGAGCTTGAGGAGATGAGAAAGAAGAATCTTCAGGAGATAGAATACGTTGACAAAATGCTGAGGACAACTGCTACGCAGAAGAACGAAAATCTGAATGAACTAAGGGTGATCGGACGCAAACTGAACCTGAGGGAGAAACTAATAAATGAATACGGGCAGGAAATCAGCCTGCTTGAATACAGGATAAGCCTGAACAGCCTTGCAACAGAGATGCTTGAACAGGATCTTAATGAACTGAAGAAGGACTATGCCGGCTCCATTGTCAGCGCATACAAGGCAACCAAAGGGACACCGGCACTGGCATTCATTCTCTCCTCGGCAGATTTCAACCAGGGCTACAAGCGGTTGAAGTATATACAGCAGGTTGCAAAATACCGCAGAAAGGAAACAGAGACAATAGAAACAGTTTACAACGAACTTCAGACAACCAGGGAGAGGCTGGAGAAGGACAGGAAAAACGTAAACGACCTGAAAAGCCGGGAGGTCAGGCAAAAGGAGATGTTGCGGCAGGAACAGAACAGGAAGGAAAGGCTTGTAAGCAACCTTGGAAAAAAGGAGAAGCAGCTGAAACAGGAGCTTGATGAGAAACGAAGGATTGCCCGCCAGATTGAAAAGGAAATAGAGAGGCTCATTGAGGAGGAGAGAAAGAAAAGTGAGACAGTTCCCATGACCAGGGAAATGAAGGTTATCGGGGATTCTTTCGGCGAAAACAGGGGAAGACTTTCATGGCCCGTTGACAGGGGAATAGTCACCAGTCATTTCGGGCTTCAACCCCACCCGGTATTGAAGAATGTAACTGAAGACAACATTGGAATCGAGATTACTTCGAGCGGAGCTACCAGGGCAAAGGCGGTTTTCAAGGGCGAGGTTGTACGGGTCTTTGCAATTTCCGGAGCAAATATGGCGGTTATTATCAGACACGGAAAGTACCTCACAGTGTATCAGAACCTGGTGAATGTCAGGGTCAAGGCCGGTGATTCTGTTGCTATGGGACAGGATCTTGGAGATGTTTACCTGGATAACGGGGACGGCGGCAAGGCAGTACTGAAGTTTATGGTGTACGAGGAAAAGAAAAAGCTTGACCCGGAACAGTGGCTTTCAAAAAAATGACTAAATTTTGCAACAAATAAATACCCTTTCAGTTAAGATTAGTGAATAGGGATTCAGGAATGGAAAGCATTACAATTAATTCAGACGTTGAAAAGTTACGCGTTGTAGAGACGCTTGTTGATACTTTGTCAAAAAAGCTCGGTATCTCGGATGAGGTATACGGGAAAATTCTTATTTCAACAGTGGAGGCGGTAAACAATGCAATACTCCACGGGAATAAGGGTAATGCTGATAAAACCGTGACTGTCGACTTTACTGCTGACGGAAACCTGTTTGAGGTTACGGTTACAGACCAGGGAGAAGGTTTCGATTATAATCATCTGCCTGACCCTACAGATCCTGAGAATATAGAAAACCTTCATGGCCGTGGCGTGTTTATTATGAAGAGCCTGGCTGACATCATTGAATATAACCTGTCAGGAAACCAGGTAAAAATGAGGTTTAAATACTGATAAGTTGAGAGTCAGCTTTCATTACGATATTGAAAGATTCAGGCTGCGCGACAGCAGGATCATAAAAAAGATTGCGGCAAGGATTGTAGGTGATGCTGGGATAAAAGGTGACAGGGTTGACGTTGTGATCACCGGTGACGTGAAGGTTTACGAAATTAACCGTGAATTTCTTGGACATGATTTCCTGACGGACATTATTACTTTCGAATATAAAAAGGGTAACACCGTAAGCGGTGAAATATACATAAGTGCCGACCGGGTAAAGGAGAATGCCTTGAAATTCGGTGTCTCTGCCGGTACTGAAATGAGGAGGGTTATTTTCCACGGATTCCTTCACTTATGCGGATATGATGACAGAACAGCTGACGAGAAGAAGAAGATGACGGAGATGGAGGAGATGTATCTGGCTTTATCATATGCCGAATGAACTTCAGGTATGATATAATTGTGGTTGGCGGCGGTCATGCCGGCTGTGAGGCGGCACATATTTCTGCCGTTATGGGAGCGAAAACGCTGCTGGTAACTATGGATATGACAAAACTGGCCCAGATGTCATGCAACCCGGCTATGGGTGGAATCGCCAAGGGTCAGATAATCAGGGAAATAGACGCGCTTGGAGGAATGTCAGGGATAGTTACTGACCGTTCCATGATTCAGTTCAGGATGCTTAACCGAAGCAAAGGGCCGGCAATGTGGAGTCCAAGGGCCCAGTGTGACCGGATGCTGTTCAGTAAGGAATGGAGACAGATACTGGAAAATACGGATAATCTGAGCATATGGCAGGAACAGGCAACCGGACTGATCATTGAAGACGGTTCGGTAAAAGGTGTTACAACTGCATTCGGGACGGAGTTCAGGGCTGAAGCTGTTATTCTGACTAACGGCACATTCCTTAACGGACTGATGCATGTTGGTTTCAACACTATGTCAGGGGGACGGTCAGGAGACCCGGCGTCAAGCGGTCTGAGCGAGCAGTTGCTGGGTCTGGGTTTTGAGGTTGAACGTCTGAAGACGGGCACAAGCGCCAGGATTGACGGACGAAGCATTGATTTTGGTGCGATGACTGAGCAGAAGGGAGACGGAGACGGAAGATGCTTCTCATACATTCATGATTCGGTCAACATTAGGGATGAGAGAAGCTGCTACATTACGCACACTAATGAACGGGCGCATGACGTGCTACGGGGAGGTCTTGAATTCTCTCCGCTGTTCAGGGGGAGGATCAGGGGCCGTGGTCCCAGGTACTGCCCGAGTGTTGAAGATAAGATTGTAACCTTCGCCGGCAAGGAGTCGCACCAGCTGTTCCTTGAGCCTGAGGGATGGGATACGAATGAGTATTACATCAACGGTTTTTCAAGCAGCCTCAGGATGGAGACGCAGCTTGATGCGCTCCGTGAAATAAAGGGACTCGAAAATGTTGTAATATACAGGCCTGGTTACGCAATAGAATATGACTTCTTTCAGCCGACACAACTGAAACATACGCTTGAGACAAAGAAGACAGGGGGGCTCTATTTCGCAGGACAGATAAACGGAACTACAGGGTATGAGGAGGCGGGAGCGCAGGGTCTTATTGCCGGCATCAATGCAGTTCTGAAGGTAAAAGGGTGTGAGCCATTCATTCTACAGAGGGATGAGGCATATATAGGTGTGCTGATTGATGACCTGGTGACAAAAGGAGTTGACGAGCCTTACAGAATGTTCACCTCAAGGGCGGAATACCGGATACTGCTGCGACAGGACAATGCTGACGAAAGACTTACTCCGAAGGCGAAGGAACTTGGGACTGTAAGCGAGGAACGGCTTTCAAGACTTGAAGAGAAATACCGGCTGGCTGATGAGATTATTTCATATCTCCGGAGCTACAGTATTTCACCCGGAGACATAAATTCATTCCTGGCTGAAAAGGGAACTGCAGTGATCAGTCAGAAAATAAAGGCAGTCAACTTAGCCTCACGGCCACAAATAGAGCTTGGGGAGCTTCTTGGTAAAATACCGGGAGCGGAGAGGCTCGGCTTTAGCAGCTCAGAAAGAAAAAGAGAGATTATTGAAGCTGCCGAGATAAGGATAAAGTACTCCGGGTACCTGGAGCGCGAAAGGGGAGTGGCAGAGAAGATAAAGAGACTGGAGGATCTCAGGATTCCTGATGAGATCAGTTATGAGGAATTAACCTCAATATCGACCGAAGGCAGACAAAAACTGTCACGAATCAGGCCGTCAACAATAGGACAGGCATCAAGAATAAGCGGAGTATCTTCCTCTGATGTTTCTATCCTGATCATGTATCTTGGCAGATAACTAACGGTGTTCCACGTGGAACACTTTTTTCAATATATATTATGAATATTGCAGGTAAAATTATTGATGTGCATAAAAGGCGCATTTATCCGGGAATTGTCACAGTTTCAGCAGGGAGAATTGAATCTATAGCCGAAACAGACAAAAGCCCTGAGCAATTTATTATGCCAGGCCTTGCAGATGCGCATGTTCATATCGAAAGCAGTATGCTTGTTCCATCCCATTTTGCAGTGGCAGCTGTACGGCACGGAACTGTGGCAGTGGTGACAGATCCTCATGAAATTGCCAATGTGCTCGGAAAGGAAGGGGTAAAATTCATGCTTGACAATGCACGGAATGTGCCTGTAAAGATGATTTTCGGCGCTCCGTCATGCGTACCTGCAACCTCATCCGAAAGCGCCGGCGCTAAATTGGGATCAGCTGATATAAGGGAACTGCTGGAGGAAGGTCAGGTTAAATTTCTTGCAGAAATGATGAATTTCCCGGGGGTAATATATGATGACGCCGAAGTTCACCTTAAGCTTCAGGCAGCCCGGAATGCCGGCGTTCCGGTTGACGGACATGCTCCCGGTCTTACAGGAGAAGAACTGAAAAAATATATTGCAGCAGGAATTACAACCGACCATGAATGCTCGTCACTGGAAGAGGCGCTTGAAAAAATATCCGGAGGAATGAAAATTCTGATCCGCGAGGGAAGTGCAGCAAAAAACCTGGATGCACTGGCCCCGCTGTTCAGCTATTACCCTGCAGAAGTGATGCTGTGCACTGACGACCTGCACCCCGAGACCCTTTTAAGAGGACATATTAATAAACTGGTTGCCCGGCTGATCTCAATGGGCTATGACATGTTTGACGTTATCCGCGCAGCCTCCCTGAATACATTTGAACACTACGGTATAAACGCCGGAACACTCAGGCCAGGCGACCCGGCCGATTTTACAATTGTTGATGACCCGTCCTCAATGAACGTCATCCAGACCTGGATTGACGGCAAATGTGTCTATGACGGCGAAAGAGCCATGTTCACACCCGGGGAAATAGAAAAAGTCAACAGATTCAAATGCACCAGGCTTATGCCAGATGAAATAAGAGTCATCAACGAAGGAGGTAAAATAAACCTGATAGTGGCAAAAAACGGTGAGCTTACAACAGACGCAGATGTGGTACCGGCAGGTGAAGGGCCGTTTGTGACCCCAAGACCCGGGGAAGATATTCTGAAGATTGTTGTGAAGGAAAGATACAATGACAGGCCCCCGGCAGTGGGATTCATCAGGGGATTCGGAATTAAAAGCGGAGCAATGGCCTCTTCGGTAGCCCATGACAGTCATAATATAATTGCAGTTGGGTCAAATGACCGTGATATTGTTGCTGCCATCAACCTCATTGTGGATGCCGGCGGAGGTATGTCTGTAGTATCTGACGAAAGTGCAGAAATTCTTAAACTGCCGGTGGCCGGCATCATGTCAGACCTGCCGGTAACCGCCATGGCTGCACGCTATGAAAAGCTGTCAGAAACGACAAAAGGCCTGGGCTGCCGGCTGGATGCACCATTCATGACACTTTCTTTCATGGCCCTCCTTGTTATCCCCAAGCTTAAAATGAGCGACAAGGGCCTCTTTGACGGCCTGACATTCAGGCATATACCGCTGTTTGTCCCCGATCCGTACAGCAAGTACAAAACCCCGTAATCCAAACCGCACAGACACTAACAAACAGCCAGACTGACAGATATTGTGATAAATGGCAGGTGCAGACTACATAAAATCCACAGTTTCAGCACTGCCCGACAAACCGGGGGTATACCAGTTCATAGATTCTTCAGGAACAATCCTTTACGTCGGCAAAGCCCGCAGTCTCCGTAAACGGGTATCTTCATACTTTTCAAAAAACCAGTCCGGCAAGACAAAGGTTATGCTCTCCCGTGCAGCAGACCTGCGTCATGTGGTTGTAGACAACGAATCGGAGGCTCTCCTTCTTGAAAACAGCCTTATAAAGAAACATCAGCCAAGGTATAACATACTGCTGAAGGACGACAAGACATATCCGTGGATATGTGTTAAGAATGAGCACTTTCCGAGGGTTTTCATGACAAGGAAACTGGTTGCCGACGGCTCTGCCTATTTTGGGCCATACACGTCTGTTCCTGCGGTCAGGACTCTCCTGGAACTTATCCGCCACCTCTTTCAGATCCGTACCTGCTCACTGCCGCTGAATGAAAAATCAATTTCAGAAGGCAGATTCAAGGTTTGCCTTGAATACCACATGGGTAACTGCAAAGCCCCGTGTATCGGGCTGGTAAGTGAGACTGAATACAACCTTCAGGCAGACAGGATAAAGGAAATAATCAGGGGAGACCTTTCCGGAGTTACTGCGTACCTTGAATCACTGATGAGGAAATATGCATCCGAACTTAAATTTGAGGAAGCACAGAAAATAAAGGAGAAACTCGAACTTCTTTCAAAATACCGCAGTAAGTCGGTGGTTGTCAATACTTCCGTTAAGAATGTTGATGTATTTGGCTGCTCCGTGGAAGATGGTTCCATGTATGTCAGCTACATGAAGGTGGTATCCGGCGCCATAGTGCAGTCATGGTCCGTTGAGCTGAAAATGAGGATGGAAGAGGAGAAGGAGTCTCTTCTCTCTACGGCAGTGACCGAGATCAGGCAAAGGGTTTCCAGTGATTCCCCTGAGATAATCGTTCCGTTTATGCCTGATATTCAGCTTGACAGGGTGAGGTATTCTGTTCCGCAAAGGGGTGACAGGTTTAAGCTTCTTGAGCTCGCCAACCGTAATGCTGTCTTTTTCAGGCTCGACAGGCAGAAGAGAACAGCAGAAAGGTCAAAGGAAAGCCGTACCGAAAAGAACCTGGAAAAGATGAAGAAAGACCTTCATATGCCATTGATACCCAATCACATAGAATGCTTTGACAATTCAAATATCCAGGGTGAATCAGCAGTGGCTGCATGTGTCGTCTTCAGGAACGGCAGGCCCAGCAACAGGGAATACCGTCATTTCAACATCAAAACAGTAACAGGGCCTGACGACTTTGCTTCAATGGAAGAGGTCATTTACAGGCGGTACAGGAGGATGCTCGATGAAGAGAAACAGCTTCCGCAGCTTGTGGTTATTGACGGTGGAAAGGGACAGCTTTCATCAGCTGTTAAAAGCCTTGAGGCGCTCGGAATCAGAGGAAAAGTTACAGTCATCGGTATTGCAAAGAAGCTGGAGGAGATATATTTCCCCGGAGATTCTGTACCGCTCTACCTTGACAAGAACAGCATAACCCTGAAAATAATCCAGCACCTGAGAAACGAGGCGCATCGTTTCGGCATCAACTTCCACCGGGGGAAACGGAGTTCAAAAATGAACAGTTCAGTTCTGGACGAAATACCCGGCATAGGAGAGAAGACGAAGGAACTCCTTCTCAAAAAATTCGGCTCGGTAAAAAAACTTGCCGAAGCATCCCCCGGGGATCTTGAAAAGGTGGTTGGTGCAAAAAAAGCGGCGATTTTGTCCGCTGCACTCAAAAATTAATTTATTTCCACGTGGAACAATACAGGCCTGGCATTGTTATAAAATACACATTATCAACAGGTAACGCTTGGTTACCTGCAGCATGAACTTCGCGAGAATCGAAAATTTCCCGTCAGGCGGGTAACCCCCCGAATATTTTCTTCAGAAACCGGTGAAAGGAATGGACACCGTTGGGTTTCCAGAACATCATGATGCACTGGTGATGGATCAGGTTTATCTCTTCCTTTTCAAGTTCGGCAATTGTCTCCTTTGTTTCAGCTCCCTGCTGAATCCAGAGATCCTTTATCCCGTGGGCTATGGCTTCCCTTGCAACGGAAAGTGTCTGCTCCTTCGGAGTCATGAAAATTAAACCCTTTACTGAGGAGGGCAGGTCACTGACTGACCTGTAGAAGCTCACACCGTCAATAGTTCCGCCAGCAGGATTGACGGGTACTACGTCCATCCCCTTTTTGCGCAGGTCGCGGAACATTACCTGCCCGAATTTCTTCGGATCCCTTGAAACACCGGCTATTGCATAGCTGCCCAGGGAGAGAAAGCGGTTAACATCTTTCATTTTCTTCTCAATGTTGAAAATATCACAAACTCGATTAGTGCTGTCTTTGTTTCTGAATCGGGATAATCCTCCAGGATCCGGATTGCCCTGTCAGAGTACTCCTGCATCTTTGCCTCGGCATATTCAAGTCCCCTGTGCTTTCTCACGAACTCAATCACCTGTCTGATCTCCCTGTTCCCCTTTTTCTTTTTCCTGAGCAGCCTCAGAATGTGCCGCCTTTCTATTGGTCCTGCTTCCCTGAGGGCGTGAATCAGGGGCAGTGTTATCTTCTTTTCCTTGATGTCATTGCCCTCCCTTTTGCCGGTGAGGCCATCGCCCGTATAATCAAGCAGGTCATCCTTTATCTGGAATGCCACGCCGATGTTTTCCCCGAATTCCTTCATCCGTGCTATAACGGTTGTATCATCGGTGACGGAGCTGGCTCCGCAGGCGGTGCATGCTGAAATAAGAGTTGCTGTCTTCATCCTGATGATCCGGAAGTAATCCTCTTCCCTGATATCAAGTTTGCGTGTCTTCTGCAGCTGCACAAGTTCCCCCCGGACTATCTCCCTGACTGCATCCGACACAATTCCCAGCATGTTGAATCTCTGCTTCTCGACGCTGATGAGAAGCCCCTGTGCCAGGAGGTAGTCGCCCACCAGTACTGCGATCTTGGAATTGTAAAGCACATTGAGAGAAGGCAGTCCGCGCCGTTCCGAAGCATCATCAACAACGTCGTCATGCACCAGGGTAGCGGTGTGAAGCAGTTCTATGAATGTTGCTGCAACGTAGGTGGTCTCACTTACGGTTCCGTTGAGCTTTGCTGTCAGGAAAACAAGCAAAGGCCTCATTTGCTTGCCCTTTCGCCTCAGGAAGTTGTTAAGGATTACATGAAAAAAGGGGATATCGCTCTGCAGTGTGTGCCTGAAGTAGGCTTCAAACTCCCGCATCTCTGATGCCACCGGTTTCTTTATGTCTGAAAGGCCTGCCATCTTCTGCTGAAGGTATCATCACCAAAAATAAGACAAAATGCGGAACAAATTGTTCCGGAAAGAAAGGTTGATGATTTCCCGCCTTAAATTCACCTCATGAATGCGTCTCTCCCAGGAATTTTTTCTGGAAGAGAAGTATCGCCAGAACCCCCGTGGTGATCGATGTGTCAGCCAGGTTAAATACCGGCCGGAAGAAAATAAAGGACTGTCCCGGCCTGAAGGGTGACCAGTCAGGCCATGTAGTATCAATTATCGGGAAGTAAAGCATATCCACAACCCTTCCGTGAAGAAAAGAGGAGTATCCTCCGCCTTCCGGGAACAGTACTGCAGGTGTATGCCAGCTCTCACTGAAGATCATCCCGTAAAATGCACTGTCGATAAGATTTCCTGCGGCGCCTGCAATTATTGCACTTACCGACAGGATCAGGCCGGTATGGGCATTCTTTTTTATGATACCGTCAAGATACCATGCTATACCTGCGATGGCTATCATACGGAATACCGAAAGGGCCACCTTGCCGGTTTTCCCGCCCCACTCCATTCCGAAAGCCATCCCGTTGTTCTCAAGGAAATGGATCCGGAACCAGTTGCCAAGTACCGGTATCTCATCTCCAATGACCATGTTGGTCTTGATTATGATCTTTACAACCTGATCAACAGTCAGGATCGAAAAAATGAGAAGCAGTGCTTTGGTCCGGTTTGACATCAGGATTCAATTTGGCCGCAAAATAACAAAAAAACGGCAAACAGCACGCCCGTGAATCAGGGCTAAAAGTGATCAGTAATACAGGAATCTCTTGATCTTCAGCGTTGCTGTCTTCTGGAACGGTTCCGGATGGTAAACCACCATCTGGAGCTGGCTGTACCTGTTTACCCTCGAATTGACATACCGCTGAAGTTCTTCAAGATATTCATTTATTACCTGTTCGGCATGATCTGTCACGTCCTTCTTCATCTGGGTGTATTTTGCCTGCAGTTCCTCGAGGTTAAGGTGAACCATCGCAACAAGCTTTCCCTTTTTCTGAACCACCAGAGACTCTATCACATGACCGAAATCATTGATGACTGATTCGATCTCTTCAGGGTAGATGTTCTCACCGCTCGATCCGACGATCATATTCTTCAGTCTTCCCCTGATGCTCAGGTAGTTGTTTTTGTCGACATGTCCCAGGTCGCCTGTCCTGAACCAGCCGTCGGGGGTCATCACCTCCGCGGTCATTGCCGGTTCCCTGTAATATCCCTTCATGACGTTATCTCCCCGTGCCCACACTTCACCTTCGCCAGTAACAGGATCGGGATTGTTTATCTTCAGTATGACTCCCTCCATGGCCGGGCCGGTTGAACCAAGCTTCGAAGAGCCGACTTTTGTCCCGGCGAGCAGGGGTGAGGTTTCGGTAAGACCGTAGCCTATGGCATAAGGAAACTTCGCATCGAGGAGGAATTGCTCCACCGTGGGATTGAGCTTGGCTCCGCCGATGCCGAAGAACCTGAGGCGGCCTCCGAAGGCCTTGTAAATCTTCTTTCCCGCCAGTTTGTTCAGGAGGCGGCGGAAAACGGGCAAGCCGTAAAGGAATGCGACAAACCTGCTTTTATTAAATGTGGGTGCCACCTTGCCGAAGTATATTTTCTCCATGATCAGCGGAACGGAAAGCATTGTTGTCGGCCGCACCTGCTGCAGGGCAGGAAGCAGGACGGAAGGTGTCGGTGCCTTGCGAAGGTACCAGATCATGGCTCCGTTGAACAGCGGGAGAACAAGTCCGAGTGTCTGTTCATACGTATGTGACAGGGGAAGGATTGAAAGGAAAACGTCGCTCTCCACTACATACTGGATCGTCATAACCTGCCTGGCGGTGAAGCATATGTTCCTGTGGGTAAGCATCACCCCCTTTGACTTCCCTGTGGTGCCGGATGTATAAATAATCACAGCCAGGTCCTCCTCTGCAACATTGCACACTCCTGAAGGTACAGATCCTTCATGGTACCTGGCGCTGCCGGAACCGGATGTGACCGTAAAATCGTCAATTGCAATGACAGTCTCAAGAATGTCTGAAGAGAACCCAGCCACCTTGTGGGCAAGGTTGCCTGACACAAACAGTGCTTTTGCGCCGGAATGGTTCAGGACGTTTGCGATCTCAACAGGGGTGAAGTCCGGAAGTATCGGCACCGCAACAGCTCCCATGGAGGTTACTGCCAGGTAGGAGACACCCCAGTTTGGCATGCTGGTGCTCAGGATGGCAACCTTTTCTCCGGGTCTGACACGCAGATCCTCAAGGAGCCTCATCACTGAATCCGTTCTCTCTTTCAGCTGGTTATAGGTAATAACATCCTCTCCCACAAAACCCATCGCCTTGTTCTTTCCGTGCTTCCTGAAGCTCTCCCCGGCAAGGAATGGAATTGTCAACATCTCGTTATTATTCATTGGCTATGAATGTATTGGGCGCAAAGATACGGTTAAATTGATATGTATGACATGTAAACGTGTAAATATCATTGATAAATATCCCCGTAAACAAAAATCGATCTAAATAGTTTATTTTTGCGTAGACCAAACACTTGCGCAGATGGCCCTGATACGGGTAACAAAGGAATTTCGTTTTGAGATGGCACATGCCCTGTGGAACTATGACGGCCCGTGCCGGAACGTTCACGGGCATTCATACATTCTCTATGTGACAATTGCGGGGGAGCCGGTGAATGACCCGGCTGATCCTAAGAACGGGATGGTGATTGATTTCGGTGATCTCAAGAAGATCGTCCGCGCAGCCGTCGTGGACAGGTTTGACCATGCCCTGATGGTTTCGGGGCAGGCTCCTGCGGAGACGGTGGAGAGCTACAGGCATCATTTCGGCAATGTGATAGTATCATCATTCCAGCCGACATGTGAGAATCTGGTTGCAGACATAGCCGCCACCATTGGTCCGCTCCTTCCGGAGGGAACCCGCCTTCACAGCCTTAAACTATATGAAACAGCCACTGCCTATGCCGAGTGGCATTCATCCGACAACCTGTGACAGAAACAGACAACGATAAGCGACTATTTTTGCTCGATGCCTACGCATTGATCTTCAGGTCATACTATGCATTCATCAAAAACCCCCGCGTTACAACGAAGGGGATGAATACATCTGCCGTTTTCGGCTTCCTCCTCACACTGGAGGAACTGCTTTCGAAACAGAAGCCTTCTCATATTGCGGTTGTTTTCGATCCCCCGGGGCCAACTTTCAGGAGCGAGATTTACCCGGCCTACAAGGCAAACCGTGATGCCACCCCGGAAGACATCAGGGTTGCTGTACCCTATATCAAACGTCTCCTCGAGGCTTTCAGGATCCCGGTAATTGAAGTGCCGGGTTTTGAGGCTGATGATGTTATCGGCACTCTTGCCCGCAAGGCTGCCGGAGAAGGTTACAGGGCTTTCATGATGACCCCGGACAAGGATTTTGCACAGCTGGTGACCGACAATGTTGTCATGTACAGGCCTGGGCGTTCCGGCGGAGAAGCCGAGATCTGGGGAAAGGCAGAGATTGTAAGGGAATACGGGGTGCCCCCGGAACACATCACCGATCTGCTCGGTTTAATGGGAGATACTTCAGACAATATCCCCGGGGCACCGGGAATAGGCCCTAAAACGGCCTGTAAGCTCATTTCGGAGCACGGCACTGTTGAGAGCCTCCTGGGTAACACATCGGCGCTTCAGGGGCGTCAAAAGGACATAATTGAACAGAACAGGGAGCAGATACTGCTTTCAAAGCGCCTGGCAACAATTGAGCAGGATGTTCCTGTTGAATTCCGTCACACTGAATTCCACCGCCAGGAACCAGATACCGATGCACTCCGGAAGCTTTATGAAGAGCTTGAGTTCCGGACGATGGCCTCCAGGCTTCCGGTTCCCGGTACAGGACAGGCAGAAATACCCGGAATTGTTTCTCCCGGTACGGGCGAAACTCCGGAAGCAAATGCAAAACCCGCTCCGGCAGTGCAGCCTTCCGGCGAATCACAGGGACTGCTTTTCGGGGATACATCTGCCCCGGCAGCCAGGACCACCGCAAACATAAACACCATATCCCATTCATATACCCTTATCGAGACCGGGGAAGAGGCAGCCCGGCTGGCGGAGATACTCTCAGGGCTCACCGATTTCTGCTTTGACACTGAGACCAACTCGCTTGATCCGCTAAACGCCCAGCTGGTATCAATTGCATTCTCCTGGGAAAAGGGGAGCGGCACCATGCTATGGCTTCCCCCCGGGAGAGAACCCGCCGAAAAGCTTCTCAGGCCGCTGATACCTGTCTTTGAGAACGAGAAGATCAGGAAGACAGGGCAGAACCTGAAGTTTGACATACAGGTTCTTTCCGGTTACGGCATAAGCGTCAGGGGGCCGCTGTTTGACACAATGCTTGCCCACTACCTGCTGGAGCCCGACATGCGGCATAACATGGACCTTCTCTCATCGCAGTATCTCGGTTATGAACCGGTTCATATTGAAGAGCTTATAGGCGAACGGGGACCACGGCAGAAAACGATGCGGGATGTTGAGAAGGAGCGGGTAAAGGAATATGCGGTTGAGGATACCGATGTCACCTGGCAACTGATGAATCTCTTCGAGCCGATGCTCGTCGGGCAGGGGCTTGACAGGCTTGCAGCGGAAATAGAAATGCCTCTCATCCGGGTACTGGCAGCAATGGAACGTGACGGCGTCATGATCGATGAAAACGTCCTCAAAACCTACGCTGTAACCCTGCGGGAGACAATAATCAGGCTCGAACAGGAAATCTATTCCCTGGCAGGGCATGAATTCAACATTTCATCGCCAAAACAGCTGGGAGAAATACTATTCGTCAGGCTTCGCCTCGATGACAATGCAAGGCTTACAAAGACAAAGCAGTACAGAACAGACGAGGAGGTGCTGCAGCGCCTTACCGGCAAACACCCGATAATTGAAAAGGTGCTTGAATACCGCGGGCTGAAAAAGCTGCTTTCCACCTACGTTGAGGCACTCCCGCAGCTTATTGATCCAAAAACGGGAAGGATACATACGACATACAACCAGGCTGTTGCCTCCACCGGGAGGCTCAGCTCAACCAATCCGAACCTTCAGAATATCCCGGTTCGCGATGCCGAGGGACGGGAGATCCGCAAGGCCTTTATTCCCGCCGCCGGGAAGATTTTCCTCAGTGCTGACTACTCACAGATCGAGCTGAGGCTGATGGCTCACCTCAGCGGTGACAGCGCCATGATCTCCGATTTTCTTTCAGGACAGGACATACACTCTGCCACTGCCTCAAAGATTTTTGGGGTGCCGGTTCCTGAAGTCACCCGCGAGATGCGGGCCAGGGCGAAGACCGCCAACTTCGGGATCATTTACGGCATATCCGCCTTCGGCCTGTCGGAGAGACTGACAATAGGCCGCAAGGAGGCAAAGGAACTGATTGACGGATACTTCACCTCCTATCCCGGGGTCAGGGCCTACATGGATGAGAGCATACGTAAGGCGAGGGAAACCGGCTATGTAACCACCATGTTCGGACGGAGGCGTTATCTTCCTGACATTCATTCGAGGAACCAGGTTGTCCGCGGAAACGCGGAAAGAAACGCAATCAACGCTCCGCTGCAGGGCAGCGCGGCGGATATAGTCAAGATAGCAATGGTACGTATTGCCTCGAGGCTTGAACGTGAGATGCCGGAAGCAAAAATGATACTCCAGGTGCATGACGAACTCATTTTCGAGGTGGAAAAGGACAAGGCGGAGGAGCTGGCAGTATTGGTCAGGGAGGAAATGAAGGGCGCGGCACGGCTGAGTGTCCCGCTTGAAGTGGATACAGGAACGGGATATAACTGGCTGGAGGCACACTGAGAATGGCAGCAGAAGTAAAAGTGCTCTATTTCGGTGCGGCACAGGAAGTTGCCGGGAGGACAGACGAGAAGTTCAGGGCTGACGATACGGCTTCGCTCCGAAGCCAGATCATGGCAAAATACCCGGCCATGGCACGGATTCCGTTCAGGCTGGCGTTGAACAAAACCATGCTTAAAGAGGAGTCGGGATTAAAGGAAAGTGATATTATTGCAGTACTGCCCCCTTTCCAGGGCGGCTGAACCTTACACCTCAGAAAATGAAAAACAGATATCTGGTCGGGGGACCAATAACACCTATACTTATTTCCGAACTGATGACCCTTGGCAACAATGATGCCGCCGCGGGAGCAGTTTCAGTATTCATCGGCAGGGTACGGGATGATGAGTATGACGGCCGGAGGGTTACGGCAATAGAGTATTCCGCCTATGAAGAGATGGTTGAAAAGGAGACGGAAGAGATTGTCCGGATTGTAAGGGAGGCCTTCAGTGATGTGAGGTCGGTTTTAATCGTGCATTCAAAAGGGATTGTGAAAGCCGGGGAAGCCTCACTGTTTATCATGATCACCTCGGGACACCGGGATCAGGGCACACGTGCATGCCGTCACACCCTTGAAATGGTCAAGGAGAGGCTTCCTGTCTGGAAAAAGGAACTCTTTTAGCAGCTGCCCGGCAGCTGAAACTGTAGTCCTCAGCAATAAGCCATTTTTATGTATTGCGGGATACGGAGGGATCAGATCCCGGCCGGTGCCCGGAGCAGGGATGCATACCTGGCCCTTTCGCCGGCTACTTTTATCGCTTCCCTGACCTGGGTGTCACGGCTCAGTGAGTACTCAACCATACCCCAGTCATAGAAATACCTTCCTGCCAGCTCTGACTCAATCAGCTCGGTCACTTCCGGGCGGTACAGTTTCATCTCCCTCTCAAGCGTATGGCCAAGTCCTGATTTAAGGTTATCGAGGGCCTCCCTGTTTGCGTCATACAGTCCCTCTTCCTTTGCAGTCTTTGTCAGTTCCTCGAGTATGCTTTCAGAATCGGTTTTGTATGCAAATTTCTTCCCGGCAAGGAATGCCCTGAACTGTTCCAGGTCATTTTCGGTGATCCTGAGGCTGTCAAGGGTTGAGGGCCTGGGATGGGACCAGTAATATTCTGTTGCATAATCAAATATCATATTCTGCACATAAAGCTCACTGGCAAACCTGTTTAGCATATCGGACGCAACGGTAATATCAGGTATTATACCGCCTCCGTCCTTAACGGGTCTTCCGCTCTTTGTCCTGAACGTTTTTGTAAGCGAATCGGGAATAGCTCCTACGCTGCCGTCCTCGTTACGGTTCGAAAAATCCACTGCCTGGATGCATCTGCCGCTGGGGATGTAGTATTTGGCGGTTGTCATCTTTACCTGGGCTTTATAGCTGAGAGGCCTGGCCACCTGGACGAGCCCCTTGCCGTATGACCGTTCCCCGACTATGACGGCGCGGTCGAGGTCCTGGAGTGCTCCGGCAACTATCTCCGATGCGGATGCTGATCCCCTGTTTATCAGGACCACCACGGGCATGTCAGGTGCAACGGGCGTTTTTGTTGTGCGGAATACCGCATCGTACTGCTTTGCCCTTCCCCTGGTACTTACCACCTCCTGACCCGGTTTGACGAACAGGTTGACTATCTCAACAGCCTCGTTGACAAGCCCTCCCGGATTGCTTCTCAGGTCGAGGATCAGGTCTTCCGCCCCCTGGTTTTCCTTAAGGTCAGTCAATGCCTCCCTCACCTCGGCAATGCAATTCTGGGTGAAGTTCGTGAACCGGATGTAACCGGTATTTTCATCAACCATGCCGTAATAGGGCACTGCCGAGATGGCAATCCTTTCCCTTTTCAGTTTCTTAGTCAGATCCTGACCGTTGCGCCTGATTATTATTTCGGCTTCAGTTCCGGGTTCCCCCTTCAGCATGTCGGAAGCCTTGTCCGATGAAATACCCTTCAGCGAGGTACCGTCAATGCTGATCATCAGATCTCCGGGCCTGATGCCGCTTTTGTCGGCAGGGAATCCCCTGTAGACGTTTGTCACGATGATATAATCGCCTGATTTTCTGATAAGAGAACCAAAGCCGCCATATTTGCCGGTTGTCATGAAGTCAAGGTCGCCGGTCTCTTCCTCCGGGTAGTAGACAGTGTAGGGATCAAGTGTGGCAAGCATGCTGTTAATGCTCCTGGTGACAAGCTTTTCGGGGTCGATCTCATCCACATAAAATGCATTCAGCTCCCTGAACAGCGATATATAGATATCAAGGTTCTTTGTGAGTTTGAAATCCTTGTTCTCCTGGCCTCCGATCAGGAATCCCAGTGTAATAACGGCCGTAACGGCAATTACCGGAACCAGGAGAATCTTTTTTCTGTTATTGCTTCTCATAAAGGAAAAATTTTCACAAAGTTAATATTTAAGCCCTGACACCCTTGCTATGGCGTCTGTTATGCATTTCTCGGCAACTGCGTATGTTTTTATCTCTGTATCGGTCCATATCAGGGCTATATCGGCACGCCGTCCGCCCTGCTGCATCAGGATGATCAGCGGCTGCTTTTTTTTACGCCAGGCCTCTTTCAGCCTTCTTCTCATCAGGTTCCGGTCGACGGCTTTTTTAAAATGCCTTTTCGGGACGGTTATCAGCACCCTGACAGGCTCAATTGCAGGGGTGGCGGGAAAAAATCTGCAGACCACCCTGAGGGAGGGCATATTGATGGTCCTTCCCTCCGCGAAAAGCTCACTGACAGCTTTCACTCCGCATAGCCGTTCCGCTTTTATAAATGATTCCGCCCGCTTTTTCATGGTAAAAAGAAAGCATCAATCCGGGTGGATGGATGCTTCCGGTTTGATATCATGTCCTTCCGGAACTATTTGTTGTTCTTGTTATACTCCTTGAGGAAGTTGTCAAGCGCCATAGTCATTGAGGGGGCTTTGGGATTCGGGGCCTGGAGGTCAAGCCTGAACCCCTCGTTGGTGACTGCCTCGGCAGTGGTGGGCCCGAAGGCAGCTATCTTCACATCTCCCTGAACAAAAGAAGGGAAATTTTCCTTGAGCGACTTTATACCCGAAGGACTGAAGAACACCAATATGTCATAGTCCAGCTCCTTGGAATCAAAATCCCTGCTTATGGTACGGTACATTGTACCGATTGTATACCTGATCCTGTGCTTTACAAGAAGTTCAGGAATATCTGACTTGTGAGGATCGGAAAGCGGTACGAAGAAGTTCTCTTCCCTATGCTTGATGATCACGTCAATGAGGTCTTCAAAATTGGCCTTGCCGTGAAAGATCTTCCGCTTCCTGTAGACGATGTATTTCTGCAGGTAAAAAGCCACATTCTCAGTAATGCAGAAGTACTTCATGGTGTCAGGGACGGTGACGCGCATCTCCTCACATATCCGGAAATAGTGGTCTATTCCGGTCTTTGAAGTGAAAATGATCGCGGTGAAATCAGCAAGGTTAATCTTTTGCTGGCGGAAATCCTTTGCAGAAATGCCCTCAATCTGGATAAACTGTTTAAAGTCTATTTTCAGATTGTATTTTTTTGCGAGCTCGAAATATGGTGATTTCGGATTGTTTGGCTCAGGCTGCGACACTAATACCTTCCTTATTTTCAAAGCCATAAAGTTTTTAGTTCAACCTCCACATTCTTTCCGTCTGTCAGAATACCCCGAGTATCCTAAGTGTGACAAGGACGGGTAAGACTTCAAGGGCACAAAGGTACAAAAGGAAATAAAATATTGAAATATGCCTGTCGTGAAAAATTGAAAGCAGCTTTAGAGCTCTGATTAACAGCAATATGGCGGTAGCAATAAGTCCGATTGTTATGAATGGAAGGGAGTTTTTCAGCGGCGCAAAAAGGATAATTCCGTTAAGGAGGAACAGAATTGCCGAATAGGCAAACCAAATGTTGTATACAACATTCATATACTCCCGGAACAGTGTTTTAAGTCCTGTAATGCCTGCAAGAATCATGCTTGTGAGATGTCTCAGCAGCAGCGCAGCCAGGAATGATCCGCCAATAACTGCCGTAAGTCCGGCCGTACCGCCGAAGAGATCACCGCCGGCCAGGCCCGGCACCAGGAGGGCTGTTGAGGCAAAAAGGCTCAGGTTAAGTACGGTAAAAATGTTCCTGAGAACCGGAGGCCATGAAAAAACCTCTGATGTGCCGGCAGGAACCGTCTCTTCACGTCTGCGGAAGCTTAACGAAGAGAGGCCGCTGATGATGCTCCTGCGGCCGAATACTGTCAGGAGGGTGATGAGGAGCAGCGAAACGGAAAGGATTATGAAACCAATGTCTGTGCTGACAGGCTGCCTGGGGCGTGGCTCACCCTCCATCCTCTGCAGCTGTGAAATATAATCAGCAGTAAGCCCGCTGGCATGATCCTTAACGGCCGTCATCCCCTCCGGCCATGACTGTACCGGGATAATACTTCCTATGCTGAACTCTGCCGCCGGAAGCTGAAGGCTCAGAGTGTCGGCAGCAACACTTACTGTATCGCCCGGACCGCTGGTCATGACTGGTATCTAGAAGTAAGCCGGTGTGCCGGGAAAGAGTTCTGACAGGATATTGTTGGCGAGGCGCGAGGCCCCTATCCTGAAGTAGTCGGGTGTAAGCCACTTTGCGCCGAGCATATTCTTCACGATGAAATAGTAAACCATTGCATCATCGGGAGTTACAATCCCTCCGGCCGGCTTGAACCCGATCATTATGCCGGTTTCATTATAGTAATCACGTATTGCCCTGCACATCACCCAGGCTGCCTCAGGGGTAGCTGAGACAATGCTCTTCCCGGTGGATGTCTTGATGAAGTCAGCTCCTGATTCCATGGCAATAATTGATGCCCGGTAAATGTTCCTTTCATCCTTGAGAAGCCCGGTCTCCAGGATCACCTTCAGCGTGGTTTCGCCTGCGGCTTCCCTTATCTCCTTCAGCTCATCTATGACTGTGTCAAGGGCTCCCTCGAGGAAGGTTCCGACAGGGATGACCACGTCAATCTCATCTGCTCCCATCCTTGCTGCCATGGAGGTCTCGAGTATCTTCACCTCGGTATATGTCTGGGCTGTGGGGAAGGAGGCTGCCACTACTGCCAGTTTCACGCCGCAGTTTGCGAGTCCCTCACGGGCCACCCGGGCAAAGTTCGGATAAACACAAAGTGCTGCAACATTGCTGATTTCGCTGAAGCTGTAACCGAACTGGGAGGCTCTCTCCGCAAAGCTCCGGATTGTAGCATCACTGTCCGATGTGTTGAGGCTTGTAAGATCCAGGCAGGAGAAGATTTCCCTCAGTATCGGGGCCCTTTCAACTGTAACAGGCATCCTTTTTGCCTCCGCAATGCATTCACCCATCTCTCCCGGTGAATAGTCATGGTTTAAGAGTTTCTTATATAATTTGCTCATAATGAATGTTGTGTGTGATCAGCAACAGTGTATTTGACACCCGTCAAACGTGGGTCAATTTAGTTGTTTTTAGTGAAAACCAAATAAAAATCAGACTATTTGCGAAGGCTTTTGTTTCTGGCCAGCGAAGCGAATACACCGGCGAAGCAGAGAACCGAGAATACGATGAATCCGCTCTTCATGGAATTCATCAGCTGGGGATAATTGGCCGGGCTGATCTTCTCCTGGCCCATGTACAGTGCCAGCAGCATCAGTGCAATTGCCATGCTGAGTGTCTGGCCCACGTTCCTCATTGTCCCCAGCATGCCGGATGCGTTGCCGAGCTGTCTTTTTTCCACTGAGCTCATGATTGCATTTGAGTTGGGGGAGGAAAAGAGTGAAAATCCTGCGCCCATGATGATGAGTACTGCAATTACGAGTACTATGGTTGTTTGTTCTGTCAGGAAACAGAGAATTATGAGGCCCACGGAAGTGACTGCCATTCCAATGGAAGCAAGTACACCCGGGTTCTGCCTGTCAGACAGTTTGCCCGCGGCGGGCGAAAAAAGCGACATCATAAGCGGCATTGACATCAGCACGAATCCGGCGTCACGCGGACCAAGGCCCTTGATATACTGGAGATAGAGACTAAGGAAGAATCCTATTGCGCTTGTAGCCGCATAATGAATCAGGGCTGCGAGGCTCGAAAAGGCAAAAACCCTGTTTTTTGAAATCAGTGTTATGTCAAACAGCGGATGTACAACCCTTTTTTCCCTGATGACAAACAGGGGCATCAGCACAATACCGGCTCCCGTGATTATCCATCCGTGAACTGAAGGCAGTTTTGAAAACCCGTACATGAGCGCGGCTATGGAAACTCCGTAGATTGCCGCCCCGGTCCAGTCAAAACTCTCACCCTTCGCTTCAGCCCACTCCTGCTTCATCTTCCTGCGTATAAGTATGAGGCTGATTATTCCCATCGGGATAAGGAATGCGAAGATGCTTCTCCATCCCAGGTATCGTGTCAGCAGACCACCAAGGAACGGGCCGGAAGCCAGCCCGACATATACAGCCGTCACGTTGATGCCCATGGCCCGCCCTCTCTCCCCGGGTGGAAAGACAGATGTAAGTATTGCCATGTTGGTACCGAACATCAACGCTCCCCCGATACCCTGCAGTATCCGCACCCCGATAAGCCACCTTATGCCCGGGGTGAATGTGAGCAGGATCATTGAAAGGGTGAAGATTATCAGGCCGGCAGTGAACACCTTTCTCCGTCCGAGGATGTCTCCGGCCCTGCCTGCCGGAAGCAGGAGGATGGACGTCGTGAGCATGTAACTGCTTATTATCCAGTTGAGAGTGACTGCATTCAGGCTGAATTCATCCCCGATTGAAGGGAGTGCAAGGTTGACCGCTGATCCCATGAAGGGGGTCAGGAACGATGCAAAGGCTGTTACTGTCAGCACGGACCGTTTAAGTTCGACGTCGGTCATTCCCTGTTCCTGCTGTCAATTATGATTGTCACCGGCCCGTCATTAACCAGTTCAATGTCCATCATTGCACCGAATATACCTGTCGCCGGCATTTTTCCGAGAAGCTCCCCGGTACGGGCTATGAATTCCTCATACAGCGGTATCGCTTTCTCCGGTCTGGCAGCCCGGATATATGACGGGCGGTTGCCTTTTTTCGTGGATGCATGCAGTGTAAACTGGCTGACGATCATTATCTCGTTTTCCGTTTCGGCGGCAGACAGGTTCATCACTCCGTTACTGTCATCAAACACGCGCAGGCTGACAGTCTTGGCTGCAAGCCATGCCGCATCCCCGGGGCCGTCCGCATCCTCAATGCCTGTAAGCACGAGGAGCCCCTTGCCAATGGCGGAGTGTACTTTCCCGTCTATTGTGACCGAGGCTCTTCTGACTCTCTGTATAACTATTCTCATACCGTCAAACAGGGTGGTAAAAATAGCAATTATTACTATTTTTGCGACCATCCGAAAGATATGGACCTGGTTACAATCACAGCAATCGCCCTGGGCCTTTCACTCGACAGCTTCGCGGTATCACTGTCATGCGGTGTGATCGAGTCAAAAATACGCTTCAGGAGTGCAATGCGCATAGCCTTCATCCTGGCGCTTTTCCAGGGGGGACTGACGGTCCTTGGCTTTTTCCTCGGAACTACTGTTTCTGTGTACATCAACAGGTATGACCACTGGATTGCCTTTCTGCTGCTGATGGTTCTCGGAATAAGGATGATAATCGGCGGACTCAAGGCTCCTGCCGACAGGCAGCCTGTTGATATCAGCCGGCTGCCTGTTGTTCTAACCATGGCGGTGGGGACAAGCATTGACGCCTTTGCCGTAGGAATAAGCTTTGCCCTGCTTAATGTCAGGATATGGATTGCCGGACTGATTATCGGCACTGTGACCTTCCTGGCATCAATGACTGCAATCCGCATCGGCAAATCGGCCGGCAGCCGGCTCGGGCCAAGGGTTGAGATCATCGGGGGAATAATACTGGCGGCAATTGGCGTCAGGATACTGGCAGAACATCTAATGGCCGCTTCTTGACCGTCCGTTCAAAGGCACAGTCTGCCTTTCCTGCTTTCGGCTCATCCTGCCAGTCTTCCGGTGTCAGGCGCCGGTAACATTAAAACGGTATCATGAACCGCTCCCTCCTGTCAAAGACAGCCATTTCCCTGTATCCTGCAATCCTGAGGATTTCATAGGCCTCTTCGAAAAACTGGCCTGTCCGCTCCGGGAAATGGGCATCAGAATTTACACAAACCGGAACACCGTGTTCCGCGAAGATGTGAAGATACTTCCTGTCAGGATAAAAATCGTGCAGCGGCTTGTTACGGCCGTTGGTATTTAGCTCGAAGGCAACATCATGTATCTCGAAAGCCGAGGCCATCATGCTGTAGAGATGAGTGATATCGGAATCCGGACGAAAACGGTGAATCCTGACCAGGTCAGGATGCCCCATGATGTCAAAAAAACCGGTGGAGGCTGCCTCACAAACAAGATTGAAGTAATTTTCATAGATCAGGTCAATATCCTTTCCGATATAGAATTCCGGGCCCAGGTCAACAGTTTCAGGGCCGAGATAGTGAACCGACCCGATAATATAGTCAAACGGACAGGAGTCAATAATCTCTTCCGTAACCTTTTCCATGCCGGGAAGGTAATCTATCTCGAGGCCAAGCCTGACAGCAATGTCAGTGTGTTCTTTCTTAAGCCGGAGTATATGTTCAGCGTATTCCGGCAGCCTTTTGTGATCCATGCACCACCGGAGGTCGCCACCGGAGGGGTTAAGGTGGTCAGAGAAGCCTATCTCCTTAAGACCCATCTTAAGGGCGGTATCTATGTATGTCTCAGGCTCCCGCTTCCCGTCACTGTACCTCGTGTGCATGTGATAATCAGTCCGGTATATCATGTTTTCATGGTTTTACAATGCCCCTGCCTCAAAAATATGAAAGGTGAACGAATATTGTCGAGGATTGTTCTAATTTTGTAAAATTAATGGCATTAGCAGCAAATACTCCGAAAAAAAAATGCAACTGTCTCTCATGTGAGCTCAGGAATCTGGTCTTTACCAACCTGGACGAACAGGATGTGGAGCATATCTGTGACGCGAAGGAAGAGATTACTTACGCCAAGGGAGAGATCATACACAATGAGGGGGATATTATACATGATTTCAAGTATCTCAAAACGGGGCTTGTCAAGCTTTACAAGGCAACATCTGACGGTGATGAGCAGATAATAACAATTACCAGGCCTTTCGAATTTGTCAGCAACACGAATATCTTCCATGAGGATAAATACCGGTACTCTCTCTCGGCACTTGAAGATTCGGTTGTTTGCTGTATCCCGATCCATCTTGTCAAACAGCTGATACTCAGTAACGGGAAGTTTGCCCTTAACCTCATCTCCGCACTCTCAAAGACCGCAGAAGACATCATTTCCCTCGGGCTTGAGATCCGGAAGAGGAACCTGGCAGGACGGACCGCATTTGTCCTGCTCTATTTTTCAAACGAGATCTATCATTCAAGGATATTTGACCTGCCGGTCTCCAGGAAGGAGATAGCAGATCTCATAAGCATGAGTTCCGCCAACGTGATACGCACATTTTCGGAATTCAGGCGTGACGGCATTATCAGGGCCAACGGCCGCACCATAGAAATCACTGACATGAGCAAACTCGAAGTGATTTCACGGCGTGGCTGATCATTGACCCGGAATCATTATCTTAATTGCGTTTTTTTCTTAACTGGGATTTCCGAAATGAAAAGATTTAACGGAACGCTTGTTCTTATCCTTGTCGCCGGCATTACCCTCTCCCTTGAGGCACAGAAACCGGCAGAACCCGATTCAACAGTCTATACCGTGACGGGCCCCCGGCATGGCATCAGTTTCTTCCCGCGTGTTCACCATCCGGGTGTGGAATATACCCCGGGCGATACCCTCTCTTTCGACAGGTATCACACCTATGACGTCATCTGTCACTGGATGAAAAGGTGGGCCTCAGAACATCCTGAAATTGTCACACTCTATGAGGTGGGCCGAAGTTATGAAGGGAGACCGGTCATGCAGATGACACTTACCGGCTCCGTAAACGGCACTGACACTGACAAGCCGGCAGCCTTCTTTGAAGGCAACCGTCACAGCGGCGAGATAACCAGCGCCGAGTCTGTCCTCTGGCTGGCGAAACACCTGATTGAGGGATACGGGAAAGACAGTTCGGTCACCGAACTGCTGGACCGTTTTACAGTCTATCTCAGGCCTGTAGACAACCCAGACGGGAACCTCCTTTACCTTAACACAGCCCAGAGCAACCGCAGCACAGTGAGGCCCGATGACAATGACTCCGACGGTTTGCTGGATGAAGACCCCCCGGAAGACCTTGACGGCGACGGAATGATCCTGACCCTCCGGTGGCCTGACCGTAAAAACGGCACCATGATCCCCGATCCGGATGATCCGTCTGGAAGAATCATGAAGAGGGTGCCACGTGGCGAAGGCATCTATTCCACCTCAGCCGAGGGTATCGACAACGACGGTGACGGACGCATAAATGAGGACGGCATCGGCGGCCTCGACCTCCACCGGAATTATCCCGAGAACTGGAGGCCGGAGCAGGAAATGACCGGCAGGGGCTTTACCCAGAGGGGTGCAGGAGCGTACCCTCTCAGCGAGCCGGAAACGAGGGCCGTGTTTGCCTTCCTGATGACCCACCCGAACATATATGTGGTCAATTCGATGGATACCACTGTCCCCATGCATCTCCGCCCTCCCTCAACTTCACCGTCCGAGGAGAGGATGTACCCCGAGGACCTGAAATGGTACCGTTATTTTGATGACGTCGCCAGGAAAATCACCGGCTATGAGAGGGCAGGTGACGTCTACAACGACTACGGGGGCGGAGAACCTCTCTTCGGCCACGGCCCTGATTTCGGTTACTGGTATTATGGGGCCGTCTGGTACGGCGATGAGCTGTGGAACGGTGGGAGGCCCAAAGACTATGACGGCGACGGCGACAAGGATCAGCTTGACATGCTGGCATGGGACGAGGAGGCAAACGGCGGAGAGGGCTTTATCGAATGGAAACCCGTAAGCCATCCCCTTCATGACAGCGTGGAGGCCGGAGGATTCAATCCCAAGTTCTTCAGCCAGAATCCCCCGCCCGCCCATCTCGAGAAATGGGCCTCAAACCAGGCCCTCTTCAACCTGGAACTGATAAGGCATCTTCCAAGGCTTGAGTGGGAGGACTACTCGGTAAAGAGGGTAAAAAAGCATCGCGGGGATTCAACTGACTATGACCTGACAATCAGGTTCCGCAATGCAGGCAAACTTCCGACTGCACTGAGCCAGGCCCACCTTGTCAAGATTGTCAGGCCTGACGAGGTGAGAATAAAAATTGAAAGCAAGGGCAATGACGGCCCCGGTTACCGTATCATCGACCCGGCGCCGCCGGCACCAAGGCGTGGGAACATGATGATGTACGACGAGGAGAACCGCAGGCCTGAATATATTTCAACCACTGTCGGGTACACCCCTGGCGGTGCGGTTGCTGAAGCCCATTTCATCATCCGGGTCTACGGCAGCGCCGGGCTTAAGGGCACTGCAACCGTGGTGACCACAAGAGCCGGGATCCTGCCGGAGAAGGAGTTTTTTGTCAGATAATCCGTTAAACAAAAATTCATATTAATTGGAGGAACAATTATGAGATTGAATCAGTTTTCCGTTCGCGACATCCCGCGCAGACGGTTCCTGGGGATGACAATGAAGGGTGGCCTGGCCGTTGCTGTGACGCCAGCCCTTCTGTCGCAGCTCACATCGTGCAGCGGGGGCGCAGCTTCATCCCGTACCGTGCTGGACACTGACAGGGATATGATATCCCGGGTACTCAAAAAGGCTCTTGAGAAAGGGGGCGACTTCTCGGAGGTTTACATTGAAAACCGCATCTCAAAGCAGATAGTCATGGAGGAGTCCAAATTCAGGAGCGGGCTTTATGGCATCAGCCAGGGTGCGGGTGTCAGGGTCATCAGCGGCAACAAGACAGGTTATGCATATACCGATGTTGTTGATGAGGAGAGGCTTATGCGTGCCGCTGAAGTGGCAGCCTACGTCGCCTCCGGCGGCACTGCCGGCACTGTGGCAAGTCTTGCAGACACTGACTACAAATCATTTGTGACAGTCGGGATGCCGCTGGAACAGATAGCAGACGAGCAGCGGATCGAAATCATCAAAAGGGCAGATCAGGCTGCACTCTCATATGATCCAAGGATAAAAATGGCCATGGTTGATTACTATGACGAAATAAGGGGAAGGGTCATTGCCAACAGTGAAGGACTTTACCTTCGTGACGAACTGCCGATGCTTTTCTTCATCGTCCAGGCCATGTCATCTGACGGCAAGGCACGTCATATGGCCCGTGAACGTCTCAGCCTGCACAGCGGATTCGAGATGTTCTCACAGGTAACCCCCGAGGAGGTGGCACAGAATGCAGCCCGGGAAGCCATTGCAATGCTGGCAGCCGAAGAGGCTCCGGCCGGTATTATGGATGTGGTGATGCAGAACGGCTGGGGCGGCGTGCTGGTGCACGAAGCTGTGGGCCATCCGCTTGAGGCTGATAACATAGCAAGGGGAATAGGCGCATTCACCGGCAAGATGGGCCAGAAGGTGGCAAGCGATTGCTTCACGATGGTCGATGACGGCACCCTGCCAAACTACAGGGGAACAATCAATTATGACGACGAAGGAACCCCCGCACAGCGTAATGTTCTGATTGAGAACGGGGTGCTTAACGGGTACATGACAGACATACTCAGCGCCAGGCAGCTGGGGATGAACCGTACAGGGAACGGCCGGCGCGAGAGTTTCAGGTACATCCCCATACCGAGGATGACAAATACATTCATTGCACAGGGCAAGGATGACCCCGCTGAAATACTCGCCTCAACCAAAAAGGGCATTTACGTTCAGAGCCTTAGCGGCGGCAGCGTAAATCCCGTGACAGGCATGTTCAACTTTACATGCCGCGAGGCCTACCTGATAGAAAACGGGAAGAAAACAGTACCGGTAAGGGGAGCGACACTTATCGGTTCATGCATGGATGTGATCTCAAACATTGATGCAGTGGGCAATGACCTTGCATTCGGACCGGGTATCTGCGGCAAGGGACAGAGTGCCGAGGTGACGGCCGGACAGCCCACCGTCAGGATCAGGGGAATCAATGTCGGCGGAAGCAAAGCCTAGTGTTAACAATTAACAATCAATGACATGAATTATATATCACTTGCTGAAAAACTTGTGGCAAAAGCCCTTAAGGCCGGAGCTGATGCTGCTGAAATATACATTTCTACCGACCGCAACCTGTCGGTAAATATCCTTAACGGCGAGATTGAAACAATTGAAGAAGCTGATTCCGCAGGGGTTGGAGTCAGGGTAATCACAGGCGGCTCCCTGGGCTTCAGCTACAGCAACAGCCTTGACATGAAGGCACTGGAAGAGACTGTATCAATGGCCGTAAAGTTTGCCAGGCTGACAACACCCGACGATAACAATATTCTCCCTGAGCTTGCAGGAATTACTAACGTTGAAGGTCTGTTTGATCCTGATATAGAGGGGGTGGCCCTTGACAGGAAGATATCCATGGCTCTCGAACTTGAAAAAATGGCAATGAGTGATGAGAGGATCACAAAGAGCTCCGGATCATCCTACGGGGAAAGCATCTCGGAAGTCTTCATTGCCAGTTCTCACGGACCTTCGAGGAGCTATAAGGCATCAGGCTGTTCTCTCGGGGTGAGTGTGGTGGCAGAGAAGGGAGAACAGAAGAAGACAGGGGGAGAATACAGTTCACGCCGTTTCTTCAGTGACCTGACACCTGCAGACCAGATTGCCGCGAAAGCAGCCAGAAAGGCATATGAGATGCTTGATCCAAAGATGGTTAAGACACAGAAGGCTGCGGTAATTTTTGATCCCGATGTGGCAGGGTCACTTCTCCGGGGTGTAATTTCCGCCCTCAACGGCGAAAGGGTGCTTCAGGGAGCCAGCTTCCTGGCCCAGTCGATGGGTAAACAGTTTGCATCTCCGCTTCTTACGATCATTGATGACGGAACCCGTGAGCGTTCTCTCGGCGGAGCTCCTTTTGACGGGGAGGGTGTACCTACCCAGAAGAGGGTCCTGGTTGACAAAGGAGTGGTTAACGGATTCCTGTACAACACAATAGCAGCCCGGAGGGCGGGTACTGTCAGCACCGGCAACGCTTCAAGAAACGGGTATACATCACTTCCCGGCATCGGCACACATCACCTCTCTCTTGAGAAAGGCTCCCACGCCAGGCCGGAAATAATTGCTGCCACGGAAAAAGGGCTGCTGCTCAACGGGGTCACCGGTTACGGGATTGATACCGTAAGCGGCAATTTCAGCGGCGGAGCGTCAGGATTCTGGATTGAGAAGGGAGAGATATTGTATCCGGTTGAGGGACTGACAATTGCCGGCAGCGGCGAAGCCATCCTGAATGGCATTGACATGATGGGCAATGACATTGACATGGAGCGGTCGTTTGCGGCTCCCACCTTCCGTGTTGCTGAGATGCAGATAGGCGGAATCTGATAACTGGAGACCGGGTCTGAAGAAGGTCTACAGGCTGGCCCTCAGTGCCGAAGATATGTCCGGATACCTGAAACGAAATCCCGTTGAGGACAGCCGGTCGGAAGAGACTCTGCTTCCTGTCGTAAGTATCACGGCCATTTCACCCAGAACAGCCCTGAGTAACCATACAGGCACGTGGGGCAGAAATACCGGGAGGTGTTTCTGCCGCGCCACCTCGCTCATCAGCTGGTCATGAGTGATGTGATGAGGGGCTACAGCATTGAATGGCCCTGACATTGAGCTGTCAGTAAGTGCCTTGTGGTATATCCCGCAGAGGTCGGCAATCTGAATCCATGGGAAATACTGGTCACCCGGGGCCAGCCTGACAATCATTCCCGCCCTGGCAGGGGCCGTCAATTTGCTGAGGGCAGATCCCGGCCAGGCTAACACCACCGCGGTTCTCAGTTTCACAACCCTGACTCCCGCTTCGGAAAAGGAGTCGGCAACTGCTTCCCACTGTCTGCAGGTCTCCCCGAGGAAGTCGGAAGCAGGAGGATCAGATTCCGTAAATATTCTTTTAGAGTTTTCCGAGCCATAATAATTTATTCCTGAGGCTGTTATGAAAACAGATGGCGTCATTCCCGCGCCGACAGTCATCTTATGGAGTAGTTGTCCGCTCACCGTCCTGCTGTTCCTGATCTCCTGTTTGCGGGCACTGGTCCATCTCCCTTCACCTATATTGGCAGCAGCAAGGTGGATTACGGCATCTCCCTCCCTGAATGCCTCGCTTTCACAGTAACCGTTGTCCGGGTCCCATCTGAACGACGGGTATTTCCCTCTTCCGGGGTCTCCGCGCGTCAGATGGATCACCTGCCACCCATCAGCAGCCAGGATGGTGCTCAGGAATGTGCCGATCAGCCCGCTTCCGCCGGTAATTACGACCCTGTGCATAGCCTATTCAAGTGTTCCGATGATTTCAATTGCGTCGCGGATGCATTTCTCGCACACCTTCTGCGACAGTCCCTTACGGGCGATGTTTTCCTTTCCTTCAGGGGTATTAAGGTCTTCTCCCAGCAGTCCGGAACACTGGTCGGTTCCGTTTCTTTCAACAAAGATCCTGTTGAATTCCCTGACCCTGGCGTATACCTTTAACTTGTCATTATCCGAAGGCAGCCCGGGGGCTCCGTAAGCCATCCCGAACCAAAGGTAGGCGCCTGTCACAGCCCCGCATGTCTTCTGCAGTCTTCCCATGCCGCCTCCGAATGCCGCTGCTGTCCTGGCTGCCTCGCCGCTCTCGCCGGCGTATGCCATAAGCACCGCCTGGGAACAACTGTAACCGTCACGGAAAAACCTGAGTGCCCTGTCTGTTTTATTCATTTACTTTTTTGCCAAAAATATTAAAAAAATAAAGGGGCACCTCATTACCTTTTTGATATGATTTTGAAATATTTTACTTTTACCGCCTGCATTAAGGTAGTATCAAACACAGCATTTAAAATGGCAAACCAGAAGAAAATCAAAGGAGTGATCGGGATCCTGACAGGGGGCGGTGATGTACCCGGGCTTAACCCGGCAATCAGGGCAGTGACAATCAGGGCCAACAGGGAAGGGTACAAGGTTATCGGGCTTCGCAGGGGTTGGGCCGGTATTCTTGAGATAATCAGGGATCCTAAAGCCGACAACAGCAACTGCTTCCAGATTCTTACCGATGACATCGTCAACAGGGCGGGGAGGACAGGAGGGACCTACCTTCACACCTCGCGGACAAGGCCGAGCCATGTGGCAAAGAATTATGTGCCGGATCATCTGAAGGATATCTACAAGGATGAGATGAATGACCTTACTCCCGAAGTGCTGAAGAACCTGGAGTGGCTGGGGATTGACTTTCTGATACCCATAGGCGGTGATGATACCCTCAGCTACGGCGTGCATCTTTACAAGCAGGGAGTCAAGGTGGTGGCTATTCCCAAGACGATGGACAACGACGTCCCCGGAACTGACTACTGCATCGGGTTCAGCACATGTGTCACCCGTACAATCCAGATGACAAACACCCTCCGTACATCAGCCGGGTCACATGAACGCATTATGGTCCTTGAGGTCTTCGGTCGGTATGCAGGCTTCACTGCAATGCTCCCAACCATGGCCGGCGCAGCAAACAGGTGCGTTATCCCCGAGTACAAGTTTGATATTGAACAGCTTACAAAACTGCTGGTTGAAGACCGTAACTCGAATCCCAGCAGGTATTCAATAGTACTGGTTTCTGAAGGCGCATTGTACAAGGGTGGTGAAATGGTCTTCCAGGACAATGAACGTGATGCCTACGGGCATGCAAAGCTTGGCGGGATTGGTGACCTGGTTTCAGCTGAGATAAAGGAACATACAGCCAAATTCAATAATGGGAAAACCATCAATATAATCAACCAGAAGCTCGGTTACATGGTCAGGGGCGGTGATCCTGACGCCGTGGACTCAATTGTCCCGATGGCATTTGGCAACCTGGCGCTTGACCTTATCATGAAGGGCATTCACGGAAGAGTTGTTGTTCTCAAGAACGGACGCTATGACAATGTTCCCATTGACGTGGTTACCTCATCGAAGAAGGTTGTAAAGGTCTCCGAGTATTACAATACCGAAAGGCTCAGGCCCTATTACTCCAACTTTGAGATGAAGCCTTTCTTCCTGATGGCAGCCGAATATTGAAAAGAACTGAAAAACTGACAATAAAAAGAGTGATGCCCGGCAAAGCGAGGCATCACTTTTTTATTTTTGCGGCTAAATGAAGGGATTGAAGCAGGGTATTGTGATCAAATCGACGGGCAGCCGCTACCGGGTGCTCGATGAGGAGGGAAACATCCATGAATGCCACCTGCGTGGCCGTTTCAGGGTTAGCGGTGTCCGCACCACCAATCCCGTTGCAGTGGGTGACCGCGTGACAATTGACGTCACCGGGGGAGTCATCACTACCCTTTCGCCAAGGCGGAATTATATCATCCGCAAGGCTTCAAATCTTTCTCGGGAGTCACAGATAATAGCCGCCAACATTGACCAGGCATTTCTTGTCATTACCGTGAAAATGCCCGAAACGCCTGTAGAATTCATTGACAGGTTTCTTGCCACGGCGGAGGCTTACCGTATTCCGGCTGTGATTCTGATAAACAAGACTGACCTTTACGGTGAGGAGGAGATGGAACAGGCACGCCTGATAACGGATGTTTACATGAAGATCGGTTACCGGGTACTCATGATATCTGTAACAGGGGATAAAAGCCTCGATGAAGTTGAAGAAGCCCTGCGAAATAAAACAACTCTGATTTCCGGCAATTCCGGAGTAGGCAAAAGCTCACTGCTCAACAGGCTCAACCCGGCACTGTCACTCAAAACCGGTCCTATATCAGATTATCATGAACAGGGGAGGCACATTACGACATTTCCAGAGATGCACCCGCTCCCTGGCGGAGGCTATGTCATTGATACTCCGGGCATAAGGGGGTTTGGCGTGATCGACTTCGACCGCAGGGAGATATACCACTTCTTCCCTGAGATTTTCCGCATTTCGTCTGGGTGCAGGTTTCACAATTGCATCCACATTGATGAACCGGGCTGTGCAGTAAGGGAAGCTGTGGCGTCGGGAGAAATTGAACCGTGGAGATACAGAAGCTATGTCAGCATGGTGCTTGAGGACAATGAAAAGTACAGATAAGCGTTATCCTTACGGGACATATAACCGATGAGAAGAACTTTCATTGCTGCATACAGCGCTTTCGTGCTATTGATGCTGGTAACGGCGTTATTCTATTTAAGCCTGTACAGGAATCAGACCGAGTACTCAAACAAGCTGCTTGACAGGCAGGTAATGATTGCCGGATCTGACATTGACAACACCAGCATGTACATTGTCAGTGACCTGACGGAGATAGATTTCTCTGATGACATAACCCTTTTCTTTTCAGATCCCGATGTCAATCAGCGGGCGAAGGAAAAGATGAAGCTTTACTATTCGAGGTACGAGGAGATAGTTGTCGGACTGATGCTTTACAACACTGACGGCGAGGTCTACACTCTTTTCAAGGATGAGGAGCGCAATTCGTGGCTTGACGGTTCATACATGGCCCAGACGGTACCGGAGATTCATAAGATGGAAAAGCTGGAAAGGGAACGTGACAGGTACAAGTATTACCTGCCGGTACTCAATGATGGCAAAGTCCTGGGAAACCTTGTGATAACAATTGATTTCAGACGCTTTTTTTCCGGGATCTTTGCCAAGTATAACCTTGAACAGTACCAGTGGCAGTGGGTGGTCAGTGACTCGGGAGCTGTTGTTTTTGACAACAGCGGCAAGGAGGTCAGCTATACCCGCATTGACCGCATGACCCAGGCACTGAATGAGGGAAACTCCGGGAGACTGGCACACTCAATGATATCTAAAGGCGGAGAGGAGGAAGAGGTTCTTTCATCATATTATCCCGTCAACATTCTGGGAATAGACTTCGGCCTGGTTTTCTCGGCCCCTACCGAATTTTTCCAGAAGTTCATTGTGAGGAACTCCGTCATCCTTGGCCTCCTTACAATGCTCACCCTCCTGTTCATAATACTGCTTTTCAGGCACTTCCTGAGGAGGCAGTCTTTGATGCTTGAAGAAAAAACAGGCTCGGAGTCAGGCCTTCTGTCAATACTTGACCAGATGCCCGTGGGGTTCATAATGTACAACGGGGGACGGGAAATCGTGAGGGCAAACAGGCAGGCTGCAACCCTGTTTTCCTTTGAGGATGAAAACGAGATGAAGGGGAAGCTGATGCCTGACCTTTCAAGGAATGAATATACCAGTGAAATAACCGGGCAGATGGGGCAGGGGAAGGTAATCAGGCTACCGGCACCCGGAGGAGAAAAAATCATTTTCATCAACAGCATACCCGTAACCTATGAAGGTGTCAGCGGCACCATGGATGCGCTTATTGATATCACCTCGCTTGAGCTTGCACGCCGCCAGGAGGCAGATGCAAACATTGCCAAGTCGGAGCTGCTTGCACGGATGAGTTTCGAGATCCGCACACCGCTGAATGGCATTCTAGGCATGACCGAGATGCTCAACAGGTTCGACCTGCCCGAAGAATCGAAGGAGGTGGCAAGGCTGCTCAGGCGGTCGGCAGACCTGCTGCTGACAATCATCAATGACATCTTTGATGTTTCGAAGGTTGAGACAGGAAAGATGATCCTTGATGAAATACCCTTCCGGCTCAGGGATGAGGTGGCTTACTGCATGAACCTCATCAGGCGGCAGAATCCTGAAGCACCTGTAAAATTTGAATCAGAGATCGAGCAGGCAGTGCCTGAGAATATCATTGGTGATCCATACAGGCTGAGGCAGGTGATAACCAATCTCATGGGCAACTCCGTTGCCGGCACACAGTCTGGCTGGATCAGGCTTCAATGCAGGGTGAAAAATTCTGACGGCAACAAATTCACCCTTGAATTCTCCCTCACGGATACGGGGAACACCTACTCCAGGGCTGAGATCAAGAGGTTGTTCGGAGATTATATAACAGCCCTTAGTGAACGGTCGGAATGGGCCGAGGACCTTAAGCTTGGACCGGTACTGGCCAGGCAGCTGACAGAGCTTATGGGCGGTGAGCTGAAGGCAGAAAGCCCGGCAGTAAAGGATGCCTCCGGACAGGAAAAGGGGCTTAGGGTAACCTTTACAATCAATGTCCATCTCAATGAAAAGATATCCAAAAACATAGATCTCCGCAGTTATGCAGATCCCGCAGATGTACGCACCCTGGTGATTACCGGTGCCAATGGCCGCGATGATGACTTCCTGAGCATAATGCACAAGGTGGGATTGCCGGTCTCGGTGACAAGTTTCCAGAAGCACACTGCCTCGCAGATCAAAACAGGCCTGCGGAACGAAAAAGGGAGAAATATCCTCCTGGTTATATTTGATGAGCCCGAAACTGACGGATTTGTTGCTGCAAAGACGCTGATGGACGAAGGACTCACGCAGGAGCATATCGTAATGATGTTCACATCGCGTGATCCGAAGGGTCATTATGCAAGGTGTGTCGACCTCGGTATCGACCATCTGCTTGTCAAGCCGTTTGCCGCCGAGGACCTGATGACAGTTCTGCGGGAACATTTTCCCGCATTGCGGGAACAGTCTGCCCGCCTGAATTCCGACAGGTCAGATATCCCGGTTGTGCTTGTGGTTGACGACAACTACCTTAACAGGAAGGTGGTGGGATCACTGCTCAAGGTACTTGGTGTGAAAGCTGAGTTCGCCGCAGGTGCCGCCGAAGCCATCGATATGGCAAGGGAGAAATCTTATGACATTATCCTGATGGACCTTATCATGCCCGAAATTGACGGCTTTGAAGCTGCAAGGACAATTCTCGGATTTGATCATAACACCCGGATAGTAGCCCTTTCAGCCGACAACATGCCGGAAACCAGGCTGAGGGTGGAACAGAGCGGGATGAAGGAGCTGCTTGCCAAACCGGTCACCGTTGAGGAACTCAGGAGGGTGATTGACAGGTATCACAAGTCCGTGTAATAGATGGCCCTTATCCTCAATAAGCTGTCGGCCGGTGAATTCCTGGAACTGAGGAAAACGCTGCCACTTGCAGATGTCAGATCACCCGGAGAATATGCTGCGGGTCATATTCCGGGGGCGGTCAATATACCTCTGTTCGATGATGCTGAGAGGGCAGAGGTGGGAACCCTGTATAAGAAGGAAGGCAACCTTAAGGCCGTGAAACGGGGCATTGACCTGGCAGCACCTGTGATGTCCTCCAAACTGCAGGCCGGCCTGGAACTGGCTCCCGGGGGCAGACTGCTGGTATACTGCTGGCGTGGGGGAATGAGGTCAGAGGCGATGGCATGGCTCTTCTCCGTCGGAGGCATTGAACCGCTCGTGCTGAGAGGCGGATACAAGGCTTACCGCAATCATATCCTCGAAGATCTTTGCAGGGAGAGAAGGTTCCTGATCCTTGGCGGTCTCACCGGCAGCGGCAAGACCGGCATCCTGAGGTACATGAAGTCTGCAGGGGCACAGGTGACCGACCTGGAGGGACTCGCATCCCACAGGGGCTCGGCCTTCGGCGCCCTGGGACAAGCCCCGCAGCCCTCGTCCGAACACTTTGCCAACCTGCTTTTTGATGACCTGTCGGTACACCGGGAAGAGGAGCCTGTATGGCTTGAGGACGAAAGCCGTAATATCGGTACCGTATTCATGCCTGACTGCTTTTATGCCCGGATGCAGGCCGCCCCGGTAATTGCCCTCATGATGACCATCGAAACACGGATGCCCAGGCTGGTGAGGGAATACACATCATTCCCCGTGGAGGAGATCATGGCATCGGTGATGAAAATATCAAAACGACTCGGAGGCGACAGGACCCGTGAAGCACTGGAAGCACTTGGGAAGGGAGATTACCAGACTGCCATCAGGATCACTCTTGAATATTACGATAAGTCATATCATTACGGACTGTCAAAGAGGCCTGAAGGCCAGGTCATGTATATCAACACTGAAACTGACGATGAAGCTGTCAATGCCGCCCTGGTGATGCAGGCAGCAGAATCTGTGAAGTGAATTTATTCCTTTTTCAGCGAGGAGGCGTCAACCCACCTGAAAACCTTGTCAGAACGCCTGACGGTCTCACCCGTTTTTACCGAACAGAGCTCTCCCTTGGGAACCATAACAGCCTCTTTTTCTGAGGCATCTCTTAGTTCACCTACAGTGAGCTCCATCATGCCTGTTGAGGGTCCGGTAATCACAAGCTCATCTCCGGCGGAGAGGTTTCCGGTTTCAAGCTTTATCTCCGCAACACCGGCCTTTGAAAAATAGTTTGTCACCTTTCCCAGGTAGATCTTTCGTTTTGTTGCCGCCGATCCGTAGGTTGTGCTCCATTCCCCGAGCCTCTGCCCGAGGTAATATCCGTCCCAGAATCCCCTGTTGAAGACCGTTTCAAGCTGTTTCATCCACCCTTCGACCTTTTCCTGCCCGAATGTCCTGTCAGCTACAGCCCCGGCAGCTTCGCTGTAACAGCGGGTGACAGTTTTGACATACTCAGGAGGCCTGGCCCGCCCTTCAATCTTCAGCACCCGGGCGCCGGCGTCAATTATCTGGTCAAGGAACGATATCGTGCACAGGTCTTTGGGTGACATTATGTACTGGTTGTCAATATCCAGTTCATAGCCTGTCTCCCTGTCGCTGACAGTATAACCCCGCCTGCAGGTCTGGTAGCAGTTGCCCCTGTTTGCGGAGGCGTTGTACTCATGAAGGCTGAGGTAACACTTTCCTGAAATTGCCATGCACAGGGCGCCGTGGACAAACATCTCGAGCCTCATCGGCTCACCTCCGGGGCCACATATATCATCTCTTGTGATGGCATCGTGTATTGACTTTACCTGCTGAAGGTTAAGTTCACGTGACAACACTGCCACATCTGCCCACCGGGAATAAAATTTCAATGAGTCGGCGTTGGATATGTTGAGCTGTGTAGAAAGATGCACTTCAAGGCCCGCCTCCCTTGCAGCGATGACAGCTGCCTGGTCAGTTACAATGACGGCTGTAATACCTGCTGCTGCAGCCGATACCAGCACATCCTGCATCTCACTGATCTCCTCATCATAGACAACTATGTTGAGGGTGAGATAGCTTTTCATCCCGTGCTTTCTGCAGAGATCTGCTATCTCCGGCAGTTCAGCCGTTGTGAAGTTATGCGATGACCTTGCCCTCATGTTCAGCTTCTCAACTCCGAAATATACCGAGTCAGCTCCGCCCTGAATTGCTGCCCTCAGCGCCTCCCACGATCCCGCCGGGGCCATTATCTCTATATCGCTCCTTTTAATCGCCATGCCGGCTTTTTATCCCTGTTTCTTTAGTACTATCCTCATGCAGCATCCGTGACCGGGTTCAGAGCGGAGGACGAATATCTTGCCCTTATGGTATTCTTCAACAATCCTCTTTGAAAGGGACAGGCCTAGACCCCAGCCCCTCTCCCTGGTGGTATACCCTGGTTTAAAGACTGTCTTGAAGTCTTTTCTGGGTATTCCCCTGCCTGTATCATCCACGTCTATAAATGCCTCAGTGTTATTCTCTGTCAGCCTTATTGTAATCTGTCCGGTCCCCTTCATTGCATCGGCGGAGTTTTTCACAAGATTCTCTATCACCCATCCAAGCAGTACTGAGTTGAATGGCACCTCCCTGCAGTTGCCGGTCTCATCTTTTACTTCAAGGTTGATTGTGGAGGCAATTCTCTTTCTGAGGTAAGCAGCGGTTGTCACTGCCAGCCCGGGCAGGTTGTCGGCCACCAGCTTCGGTTTTGATCCTATAAGGGAGAATCTCTCTGCCACACGGCTCAGCCGCTCAACATCTGCCGGAAGCTCCTCTGCTATGTCGGTTCCCGGGTACCGGCTGCTGATTATCTCACTCCATGCGGACAGCGAGGAGGTTGGTGTTCCCAGCTGGTGTGCCGTTTCCCTTGACAGGCCTACCCATACCTGGTTCTGCTCGGCCATCCGCGAAGCGCTGAAGGCCACATAAGCTACAACTATGAAAAGAAGGATCACTGCAAACTGAACATATGGATAGACCCTCAGCTGGCGAAGAAGTGTGCTCTCACGGTAGTAGAGATGATTCACGATACCGTTGGGCAGTTCGATTGATATGGGATCATTCCGTTTCGCCATCTTTTTCAGCTCACGAACCATCCCCAGGGTATCGGTTGCAAGTGCGGCCGGCAGGTTTCGCTGAGAGATGATGCTTTCCTCCTCGTCAATCAGAATTACAGGTACGGTGGTGTTGTCCTCTATTATGCTGAAGAGGAATTCGAAGTCGTCTGAGGTGACAAGCCTTCGGGTGGCCTCTGCCCATTGCTCCGCCTTCTTGCGCTCTTCCTCCTTCAGCCTGTCAACCAGGTCATGGGTGTAGATCAGGGATCCGAGGCCTATTACAACCGCGAACATCAGAAGCAGAACCTTCCACAGGAGTCTTTTGCGATAAATGTTCATGGCTGTTTTTTCTTTTTGAGAAGGATCCTTACAGGGCTTTCCTTAATCTCTTCCTGCGCTGTTTCTGTTACTGCGGTCTGTTCCCTTCCCTCTTCCCAGGTTATGCTGAATTTCGGTTTGTTTTCGGCAGGTCTGACGCGGGTGCTGTCAGTCTCGTACCACCCATACTCCTCGTTAAGTATTCCCTTCAGTGCCTGCTTCTCAACGGCAATGTCATTCTTTATATTGTCCTGAGCCTGGCCAAAGTCATAACCAACACTTGTCTTGCCGTTTACACATACTATCTTCAGCGGTACCGTGGCTTTGCCGGTGCCGTCCACCTTTACCTGGCCGAAGGATGTTACATCCCTGTTCTTCTCCCTGGCTTTCCGGCTGAGGACTTCAGAAAGGAGAAGACGCACATGGTATTCATAGTCGCCTTCAAACCCGTGGGTTCCGTATACTGTGAAATTTACAGCCGAGGAGTTGATCAGCATCTTCGGTATCGAGACCGTTCCGTTGTTGATGAAGATATCGTTTTCCATCCTGGAGAAACTGATGTTCTTCAGTTCATCAAGGTCAAGGTATGACGAAAGGCTTTCCGCCGGGGCGAAGCTGACAAGCTTCCCGTCATTTATGAGCAGATGTGCCTCAGCAACTATCGCCTTGCGCAGGAAGCTGTAATTCCCGTCGAGCGGGGAGACCATGGTTACATTGCCTGTAAGCCTGCCCTGGAGGTTTTCACTGACTATGAAATCCTGACCGAAGTTATTGAACGCGATAAATCCCTTTTTGATGTCAGTATCCTTTACGTCAAGGCTGGCCCGGGTGATAAATCCGCCCTCCTTCTGTTTTCCCAGCATGAACTCACCGGTCAGTACTCCCTCCAGTCCTTCTGCTCTGGCCTCATTGAATGTAATGACATAAGGTTTGTAACTTAACCTGCTGCTGAAGTTGGCGGCCCTGAAGTTTTTGTATATCAGGCTGTCAGCCTTGAGTGTCACGTCTGCATAAACGTCTGCCGGGAAGAGATTGGCCGGCTTTCCCTCACCCTCAGGTCCGTCGGTTTTTCCGGGCGCAAATGTGGCGGTGACAAGCCTGTCGGCATGAACTGTGCCGCTGACATCAAGGACTTCCCCTGCTCCCGATGCCCATGGAATGAAGTTCCTCATCAATGCATTCACCGTAATATGCTGATCCATGAATGTAAAGGAGAGGTTGTCTGCAACCAGGTCATTTTTTATTGCAAGCATCCCGTTGACATCGGAAAAAGCGACTCCGCGCTCTGAGAATGTTGCCCCGAACTCCGTGAAGGAGAGTGATATTTCAGGCTTCAGGTACTGAAGCGCCGCCGAAGGACGGATACTGTCAGGGATGGTTCCCGAGAGCCTTATGCTGCCGGCGAGTGACCCGGTCTGATCCCTGATGAAATCTGAACGGAAAATCTTATCCAGGTCGTCAAAGTCCAGGTCTCCGTCGAGAATAAGTGTTACATGCGGTCTTTTGAGGTTGTTCAGCATGAATGATCCCGTGACCGAAGCAGAGCCGTACCTGGCGTTGAGGTTATCTACAGTAAAGCGGAATGTCTCGGCTGAGTTGTGGTCTCCGTTCGAAAGGGATCCGCTGAACTCCAGGTCATTGACCCTGAATCCTGTGGCAGAATGGCTCATCTTCCCTCCCGACAGGCCGTATGTCAGATCTATGTGCGGATTACCGGCTTCCCCGTATGGCCCCGTGATGCCGCATTTCAGATCGACAGTACCGGAAGGGGAGAAGCTGCCGGTTACCGATTTCCAATTTTCAGGAAGGCGTGAGACAACCGATGCGATATTTATCTTTTTCCCTTCAATGCTGAGATTGAGTGTCGATGATGAATAATTTACATTTCCGGTAATGTCAAACTTCAGATCCGCAATGCTGAGTGATCCTTTTGCCACAGTCAGGGAACTGGCCGATTTGCGCATTTTTATTCCCGCCTCGAGAGGTATCTCCCTTACTGTTGTCCCGTTCAGGCTGGCGGAGTCTATTACGGCATTCAGTACAGTGTTCAGGTAGATTCCCGTGCGGAATATCTCTCCTCCCAGAGTGGCCTGACTGACGGTTCCCGAAATGCGCATGCCTGAGCTCCTGTCGTTGTATACGGCGCTGACGCCGATTGCGCTTATGTTCCTGAGCCGGACGTTCTTACCGTCTCCTGATTTTTCGGAAAACACCTCGTAACTGATATCCCCTCTCTTGTCGGTGAGCAGGTTGACCTCACCGTTTCTTGCGGTTATTGACTTAACCGCAACGGTACCGGTAAGCAGCGAAGGCATCGAAACAGTAAGCGAGAGGGATGATGCATACAGAAGTGTGTCGTTGTCTTCTTCCCTGAACTGTGATTTGTCATAGAACGGGGAAGGTTCCACCAGCAGATCGCTGAAACGGACCGTGATGTTGGGAAATGACTCAAAGATTGTAATCCGCAGGTTGCCGTATGAGATCTTCGTGTTGACACTTTCATTGACCTTCCTGATGAGAGCTTCAGTCAGCTGGTCCTGCCTGAGAAGGGCATAAAGTCCGGGCACCAGTATGGCCAGCAGCAGGACTCCGCCGGCAATAAGCGCTATTTTGCGAATTAATCTCATGGCACCCACCGGAGTGCTGTTTATTACTTTTTGGTTTTCTCCAGGAGGAAGGAGAGGTCACCACCGGGCTTCACCTCTGCCGGATCAGTGCCGTACCTGAAGATGCGTGCGTTGCGCGGGCCGATAAGCGACAGATTTTTGCCTTCGAGAAGGAACATTGTACCCTCACGGAGACCTGCAACATAAACCTCCCTGTTCACCTCTATGAATTCCCGGATTCTCTGCTCACGTGTCTCTCCTGCATGTCCCGCAGGATTCTCATCAAGGTAATGAGGATTGATCTGGAACGGGATCAGCCCGAAGGCCCTGAAGGAAGTGGGCGCCGTCACCGGCATGTCATTGGTTGTCATGATTGTGGGGCAGGTAACATTCGATCCTGCACTCCAGCCTATGTAGGGTGTACCGCCCAGTACCTTCTTCCTGACAGGAGCAATAAGCTTTTTGTCCCTGAGACATCTGAGCAGCATCCATGTGTTGCCTCCTCCGACAACTATCGCGGGGGCCTCCGTTACAGCCCTGACCGGATCACTGAACCGGTGGATTGAGACAACATCATGCCCCACCTCCTGGAAACGGGTTCTTACCTTTTCCTCATACTCGTCATATGAGAATGTGACTGCTGCATAGGGGATAAAGAGTGCCTTGACTTTTTTCGTGCCAAGGAAATCCCTGATGTTGTGTTTGGGGTAATCAAGGTATGCCTCCCCGGCATTTGTTGAATTGCTGATAAGAAGTAGTCTCATTTCATTTGTTTTTTACCTGTTCCGCGCGGCCGGTCAGCCCGAGCGGATTCCTCTGTTTCAACGCTTCAAACTTACACAAAATCATACGATTTTGCACTCACTTAAAAAGGACCTGTTTTGACGGTAATGCAGGGAAAAAAAGAGGGCACCTGTGATAGTGCCCTCTCAGCAGAAGAATATAAGCCTTTACTGTCAGTCGTTGATAGTCAGCGCTATGCCAATCTCGAACGGATATAGCTCAGGACCCCTGCCCTTTTCGAACATAGGGGAGAGGTAGCATGTGCCGTAAACCTGTACCATCTCGTATCCGGCCCTCGCGGTGACACCGTATCTCAGAACGTTAAGATTGAAGTCGTCACGGTTCTTCTCCTTCTGTTTGCCGTCATCATGGAAGACCACCTTTGTGTGCGAACCCAGCTTTACCGCACCTACAACGCCGGCTCCGAGGTTGACAGTACTGCCGTGTGATACTGGTATCTGAAGCTCAAGCATAACCGGAAGGATACCGTAAACCGTTGCCAGCTTGCTTTTGTCATACCGGATCGGTTCTGCGGGATATGAAGGCGTAATAACTCCTTCTCCGTCAACGATAATCGTATTGTTTCCGTCAAAACGGTAATTGTTGAAATTGATTCCCAGTGCGGTGACAAGACCGAAATGACGTGTAAATCCGAGGCTTACCGGCGGAGAAACAATATTGAAACTGGATGATTTGGCCGTGTTGAGGTCAAGGTAGCCCTCCATCGCCGTTTCGTTTTTCAGCCATTTGCCTGTGGAGTAGCCGTTATACCCGAACTCCAGGCCTCCGAGATGGCCGTCAAAGCTCCTTGAAGGCTTCATATCCGTATACTCTTCGTCATAGTCCTCGTCCCCGAAGGTTATTTCCGTGTCGTCGCCCTCTTCATTAATCCTTACCCCTCTTTTACCAATCCTTATCAGGGTTTCATCTCCTGTCTCTTCTATTGTTACAACCTCTCCGATTTTTACCCTTGAGGTATCATCCCCTTCCTCAGAAACGGTTTCATATTCTTCCTCCGTTGCAACAAGCGTATCAGGCGGTGTCACCTGTTCTGCCTTCTGTTCAAGCTGTTCCAGCTCCTTTAGCTTTTGTTCCTTTTCCTGTGCCGTTGCGGGAAGGATGAGGGAAACGATCAGCGCTGATGAGATCAATATTCTTTTCATGGTCTTAAAATGTTTGTTGTTTATTGCAGGGACGAACAGCCCTGCCGGAAAGTTACACTCAGGGTGTGGATTTATTCAGCGGTTTTGTGAATGAGAGAAGGGAAGAGCTGAAACTCACAGCCACAGGATCTCCTTTCTTGTTGTTCACATGCTCCAGTTCCATATCCCATCTCAGGATTGTATTGATACCGGTGATTGCGCCGCTGGCTATCGCATAACCGTCAATCTTCCTGTCTTTTCCTGTCACCGCCGAGGCCAGGTAGGATATGCTCCGGAGCATCCAGTTGTTTTCATTATCTGTTGCAGGCGATTGAGGAATATTCCTTATACTGACTGTGGCGAGGCCCTGGTTTACTGAAGGTGCCAATGATGACGCCGCTGCATTGCCATATGCAAGTGCAAGAGGCTGAACGCGCACGGTCTCCGTCAGGCTTGCCGGTCCGGAAATGTTTACATCAGCCACGGGAATTGATTTTACGGCAGCCTCTGCACGGATTTCCGGCACTGCAATTACTCTTGTTACAGGAGAGGAGGCCGGGATCTCTGCCACAGTCACAGCCGGAGCCCCTGATGTTCCTTCATTGTTGATTTTTTTCAGCTTCGCGCCGGCAGGCCCGTAAATGAAAAGTATGACCATTGCTGCCACAGCCAGGAGCGCCGGGATTATCGTACGCCTGAATGCTGACAGGGCCGGGGCGGTCCTTATGCTTGAATGCATTCCCGGCCAGCTTTCGTTGAGCGGGGCGAGACGCACCTGCCGGAAGCTCTCTGCGCGATTCCTTCTTTCAGGACTGGCTGAAAAAACAGATTCAATTTCTGCCAGTGCCTCTCCGGAAAGGGCATCCTCTGACCATGCTGCTGCCAGCAGGTCAAACTGATCATCCGTCAGCTCCTCCGGCCTGCGGAAAAGCCTGCCGCCCGATGGCATCCTGTCTTCAGGAGGGATCAGTTTCGGGAAATCAGTATTTTCCGTTATTGCCATACCGACGTTTTTACAAGGTAGTTCCGGAGAGCCACACGTCCCCTGAAAATGTAGGTCTTGACCTGTGCTTCCGAAAGCCCGGTTATTTCACCAATCTCCTTATAGTTGTACCCTTCATAGTCACGCAGCAGAATGACTGACCGCTGAACGGCAGGAAGCTTCTCCAGTGCCCGGTGCAGTACTTCATTAAGGTCGTTGTTGTTCTCTTCCGCGTACATGTTGCTGTCATCATAGTACTCAACACCTACCATCCTGGAGTCTTTCCTGATCACATCTATCATCCTGTTGTAAGCCGAGGTGAAAAGCCAGGATTTGACGGCACCGTATTCAATTTCAGTTACACATCTCCACAGCTTCTCGTATGTATCCTGCACTATGTCGTCAGCCCTGTGGCTGTCTTTGATGCTGCGCAGGATGAACCGGTAGACGTGGTCACCATACTCCCTTACGGCGTTATTGTATTCTTTTACGGTCATTCAGGTCAATGCACTGACACTCTAAAGACGTCGGGAATACCCATAATGTTACAGGTACCTGCATAAAAAAACAGTAACGACGGGTCTCAGGCCCGTCGTTACGCCATATTAATGCAGATATCTGCCAGTTATGCAGTTACTTGGATTGGTAAACCCTGACCCAGTCAACCTCCATCGAGGAGATTCCGCCAACGGGTTTGTCAACACCTCCTGCCAGGTTGATATACATCGGCTCCTGAGGAACACCTGTTGTCTGGCGCATCACCTCGGTATCGTTGATTTTCCAGACCATTGCGTCCGGGGTCCACTCGAGTGTGTAGATGTAAAAGTCAGACAGGTATTTTGATCCGAGGTTCTTTTTAAAATGGCTTCCCGGTGAAGTGAAAAGGTCAAACCATACTTTCCCGTGCCCTGATCTGCAGATGTTGACATGTGGCGTCATGCGGTCACCGATCAGCCAGAAGGCGTTCCGGACATTCGGATCGGTAAGTTTGATCTTGGCGGTGAATATGCCGTACTTCTGCCTGAATGAGGCGCCTGTATTGATAATGCCTGAGGTAAAACTGAAATCCTTGGTATAAAAGCCCCTGGCCGGATCCCAGACCTTGCCGTTTATTTTCTGGGGCTTGGTGATTATGCGCAGTACGCTGTGGCGTACCTCGAAGTTTTCAGAGGGTGTGTAACACTGAAGGTCAGTGGCAATGCTGTAGCTGTCATGAAGGAGCTTGTCTCCCCAGTAGTACCTGTTGAGCCACTTGCTGCTGTCGGGCGTCGTACCGTCGAATTCATCGCTGAAGATGAGCTCCCTGTTTTTAAGTACATCGAACTTGTTCGAGTCCTTGATACCGAAGTACCATTTGATGTCGGCAGAATTCTTCAGGGTCTCGTATTCCTTCAGCTCTTTGAACATCTCGCTCTTCTCAAACCTGCGCTTGTCAAGCAGGTATTCCTTCCTTTCGTTGAACTCTTTGGTTTTCAGGTACTCCTGGAGTTCCTGGAATCTTTTCAGCCGGGCTGAGTCCTTAACCTGCACCCAGTTATGATATTCCTTCGAACCGCGGAACTTGTAATAACTTACAACATCCGATGCCCCCTTTTTGGTCTTGAGATCCTGGAGCTTCCGGAATTCAGGAGTGTCTTTGAAGGTGACCGGCTTCATGTTCTTTTTCTGCAGGAAAGCCGATGAAGTTACAAAGGCCTGAAGCTCAGAGAACCTCTTTACTTTTTCGGGATTCAGGTTCTTTTTAACCTCCCTGTCTCCCTTCAGCTTTTTGAATTCAAGCCATTTGCCATATTCTTCCGTGTCTTTGAAGGTGACCGGCTTCATCCGTTCCTTCTGTTTGAATTCGGGTGACTGTACAAAAAGCTGCAGGTCTTCGATCTCTTTAATCCTTGTAGAGCCGTCAAGAGTCTGGAAGTTTTTCAGGAGAGCGCTTCCTTCGGTTTTGAAATAGGAAACAATGTCTTTGGCTTTTTTAAGGCCGAGGAATTCAGTCTCCCTGGCATGCTCCTCCGATCCCTTGAAAGTAAGTGATTCTATTTCCTTCCTCTTTTGCCTGAATCCGGCAGAGTTGACGCTCTCGTGAAGCCGTGTGTATTTTGCCAGGGCTTCCGAGCCGGCAAAGGCGATCATTTTTTCATACTCGGCAATCAGAGCCTTCTCTTCCTGTTCAATTTTGGAGGTTGAGGGGATCATCCCCAGCATCAGCTTTAAGGTTGACATTGCAGGTTGCTTTTTGTATAGTACGGTTAAAGTTAAAAATCTTTCAAACAATATAAACGGCATCGGCCAATTATTTGTTACTTAGGCAATAACAAACAAAATGGACCGGTTTTTGACAATTGGTTTATTTTCAACAGAATAAAAACGGATGAAAAAGCTCATTATTGTTACAGTCATCATAATGCTGGCTTCCTGTGCCACAGTGAAGCAGAAATCAGGTCCTTCAGAGGGCGGAGCGGCCCCGGCAGCCGGGAACAATTCTGTATCGCTTGCTGAGGGCCAGACAACCCGGCCTGAACCGAACCTTTACGTCAAGGATATGCAGGAGGACCAGGACCCCCTGATCCTTGCCACACTCTGGTACCAGAAATCTGCCGAAATGCGTGCCCTGTACTACCAGTGTTTCCGCAATGCGGAGACAGCCCTCAGGGAAAATCTTGCGCTGCATGGCGGCAGGGTGCCTGCGGCAGACTCCCCGGTCACCAGGGATACGGCTCCGGAAGAAGCCCCAAAGCCGGCCGCGGTAGTTCTTGACATTGACGAGACCCTGCTTGATAACTCCCCTTTCCAGGGGTGGCAGGTCCTCGAAAAGAAGTCTTTCAACAATAACGACTGGTACCGATGGGTTGAGCTTGCCCGCGCCAGGCCTCTTCCCGGTGCAGTGCAATTCACTCGGTACGCAGATTCCCTGGGTGTTGAGGTATTCTATGTCTCCAACAGAACCGTTAAGGAGATGGGTCCGACAATTGAAAATATGGCGGAATACGGATTTGTCAATGCAGACAGCACACATCTGCTGCTGAAGGAGACCACCTCATCAAAGGTGGAGAGGCGGGCACGGCTTGAAAAGGACTTTGATATCATCCTCCTGGTGGGAGATAATCTTGCTGACCTCAGCGGGACCTATGAAAAACGTGGTCCTGATTACGGATTTGAGGCAGTTGATGCAGACCGCCGGCTCTTCGGCACAAAATACATTGTGCTTCCAAACCCCATGTACGGCAACTGGCTCAATGACCTTCTCCGCTCCGCCCCCGGCAGCACCGGGCGGGAAAAGCTTATCCGCCTGCTCAAAACATTTTGAAGACTTCCTGCTCCGATGATTCTGTAAGAATTACAATCGACCGAGCAGGTTCAATTTTCCTGATCAATAAGGATTCTGGCCACCAAAATCATTATGGACAAGCCTATTGCAAAAACGACTATAAAAATAGACGTAAAATATTAAATAATTTTGTGCGTCTATAAATATAGTCGTATATTTGCGATGAAGGATTGATTGAAATGAATTGTCCGGCGACGGGCATAGGTGTGATATTTACATAAACCAATTATGCAACTGACGAAGGCTGAAGAACAGATAATGCAGATTTTATGGGATCTGCAAGAGGGCGTGGTAAAGGACATAAGGGAAAAGTTTGAGGAACCGAAGCCTGCGCGAAACACTATCTCCACGGTGCTGAAGGTACTCGAGAAGAAGGGCTATGTTGATCACAGGGCCTATGCCAATGTATTTCTCTATTACCCACTGGTATCAAAGCGGGAGTACTCAAAACATCAGCTTTTCGGATTGCTCGAGGGGTACTTCAACAATTCATTCCCGGCGATGACATCGTTCTTTGCCCGGGAAAAGAATCTTTCGGTGAAGGATCTTGACCGGATACTTGAAGAGGCGCGTGAAGAGCTCAACGAAAACCAACAGGAATAAAATATGGAACAGGCTGCATTTTACCTTCTGAAATCGGCTGCATGGCTGGCTGGCTTTACACTTCTGTACCTCCTCTTTCTCAGGAAGGAAAGGTTCTTCATGCTCAAGCGTATCTACCTTCTGTCAGGTGTGGTTCTTTCACTTCTCCTTCCGCTGGTAACTTTGCATTACAGGATTGAGCTTTCTGCCCCGCTGGTGCAGGAGATTCAGGGGATGACCACGATTTTGCCTTCATCAACGGAAGCAGTGGGGGAGATTGTTGAAGAGACAGATCCGCTTAAGTGGTTCATGATCTTCTATACCGCAGGAATACTCTTCCTGCTGGTACGAACGCTGAGGTACCTCTTCTCGATTTACTGCACGGCAAGAAACGGTCCGGTTGACAGGGAAGGTGATGCAATGCTTGTAAGAACTGAAAAATATTCCTCCCCGTTCTCATTTTTCAATTATGTTTTCATCAATCCTTCACTGAGCGGGCGGGAGGTCCGGGAGATACTGAACCATGAAATGGTGCACCTCAGACAGAAACACTGGTTTGATCTCCTTCTTGTTGAATTGATAAGCCTGCTGCAATGGATGAATCCCTTTGCGTGGATCTGTTCGTCGCTGGTCAGACAGAATCATGAACATCTTGCAGATGAGGAGGCGCTGCAGCGCACTTCTGATCCGGCAGGTTACAGGGCGGCTCTTCTCAACCAGGTCTTCAGCGCCAGGCTGATCAGTCTCTCCAATTCTTTCAACTTTTCGTTTAACACAAACAGGTTTGAAATGATGAAAAAGAAAAACCATTCTCCATACAGGAAGCTGAAACTGCTTCTTGTTCTGCCGGTTGCGGCAGCTCTTCTCTATGCATTCTCATCTCCGAAGTATGTTTACCAGGACCCCGTAATACCAGCTGAACTGACGATCATGCAGGCGGAGGCAGTTACCCAGGTTCCTGTCAGGGGCATTGTTTACAGGGAGGACGGAACCCCGTTTCCCGGCGTGAGTGTGAATGTGTCAGGAACCACAATAATGACAATCACCGGCTCCGACGGCAGGTTCGAGTTCAGAAGCATACCAGAAAACGTGATACTTCTGTTCACTCATAAAGGCTATAAATATCTGCCCATTAAACCTCAGTATGACAAGGAGATATCAGTCAAAATGATTCCTGATCCAGATTATGTTGACCCGGCAACAGTAAAACCCGATCCTGCAAGGAAGCGGCCAGTTGTGGTTGTTGACGGTGTGATTACCGATGAAACCGAGGGTGCAGTGATGCAAAGAATGAGGGATGACCTTGGAGCGTTCAGTTCACTGAAACCCGAAGAGGCAGTGAAAAAATACGGAGACAGGGCTGCGTCAGGAGCCGTCGAATACTGGTCCGTGAAGAAGGCAAAGGAAATGGGGATGAAAGTACCGCTGCGGAGAAAATCTGAAATCGATTTCCCGACTTTTGACGGGAATTCATACCTGGCCTTCAACGAATGGGTGATAAGCCGTACTGACTACCCTGAGGAGGCGGTGCGTGAGGGCATATCAGGATGGGCACGCGTAAGCTATACGGTTGGTACTGACGGCAACGTCACAGATATAAAACCGACGGCAGGTACCAATTCCATTCTTGGAAATGCGCTTGCCGAGGTCATCCGTACCTCACCGCGATGGACCCCGCCGCGAAACCCGGAGATGAACGAACCTTTCACTGCAGAGGTTGTGGCCAGGTTTACACTGCCGGACAATGTGAAAGTTGCCGAAACATTTGTTGTTGTTGAGGAGATGCCGAAATTCCCCGGAGGAGACCAGGCCCTGTTTAAATATCTTTACGAAAACCTGAAATATCCTCCCGAAGCGAAGGTTGAGGGTGTCCAGGGAAAGGTTATACTGCGTTTTGTGATCACCGCAGAAGGCAAAGTGGCAGATGTGACAATTGTCAGGGGCGTGCATCCGCTCCTGGATCAGGAAGCCGTCAGGGTGATGAACTCCGTTCCCGACTGGATTCCGGGAAAACAGGGAGGCAGAAATGTCGATGTCTATTATTCAGTACCTGTCAGTTTTGCGCTGAATGAGGACACCGACACTTCAAAGTGATCTGATCTGTCTGCAATAACAGTATCCGGGAGGAAGATCCCTCCCGGATTTTTTTGGCCGGACGGCGACGAATCATGTGACCCTGTTCTGCAATGCTCTGGCCGCTATGCGATACACCCGGCAATGTTATCATCCGTTCTGAATTGCTGACACATTGCACTACTGCCTACTGCCTCTTGCCTGATCAGCAATACTTCAACCTCTACTCAGTATCTTTCAAAAAAAAAAATTTGCAAATCAAAAATTCCCGCTTTATCTTTGACCGACCGTTCAATCAAAGGGCGGTTTTTTAAAGGGAGATTTATTGGTTAACCGGTCATTCAAAAAAGAAAAAGATGTCACCAAGAACTCCGGTTCAGTTTGAGGGGATAAGGGAAGAAAAAAAAGCCCTCATCATGAATGTGGCCCTGGAACACTTTTCAGACCACGGATTTCATGCTACAACAATAAATCATATAGCGAAACATGCCGGCATCTCCAAAGGCCTCTTGTACAACTATTTCAAAAGTAAGGAAGAGCTCCTGGCAGCAATAATCAACCGTTCACTCAGCCAGATTTATACAAGCTTCAACCCTGACCGTGACAGCCACCTTTCCGAGGAGGAGTTTGAACTCTTTATCCGGAAGGTGTTTGAAATGTTCCGAGAAAAAAGACAGTTCTGGAAACTGATCTACAGGGTTATGATGCAACGCGGTGTCTATGAAAACCTGATCAGCGATGAGTCATCACCCTACAGGGTAGGTGACATGCCGCTGAAGGATTTCTCGGCTGACATGATGAGGCTGATGACCGATTACTTCATCCGCAAGAGGGAGAAAGAGGGACCTGGCTATGACCCTCTCACTGAAATGATTATGTTCTCAAACACCCTGAAGGGTTTTGCTCTTACATATATTTTTGCTCCTGAGCAATACCCTGATGAATACTTCAATAAAACAGTCGATGCACTAATAAAGAAATACAGATGAAGACGTTCCTGACAAAGATTATCGCCACCGTTTTTCTGATTGCGGCAACGGTCCCTGCAAATGTCTCGGCGCAACAGCTCTCCGCCAGGGATATAGTCAAAAAGGCGGATGAAAAATTCAACGGGGAGAAATCGGGCTACAGTGTGATGAGCATGACAATCGTGAGGCCGTCATGGCAGCGTACCGTGGAGTTCAAATCATGGTCGCTCGGTGATGATTATGCCCTTACCCTCATCACGGCTCCTGCCAGGGAAAAGGGGCAGACTTTCCTGAAGCGGGGAACCGAGATGTGGAACTGGAATCCTTCAATAAACAGGCTGATCAAACTGCCTCCCTCAATGATGTCGCAGGGATGGATGGGATCTGACTACACCAATGATGACATACTCAGGGAGTCATCGGTTGTCAATGATTACAATCATTCCCTTGAGTCAGAGGAGGAGGTTGACGGCCGGCTCTGTTACAGGATAAGAATGACAGCAAAAGAGGATGCCGGGGTTCTGTGGAGCCACCAGGTGTGGTGGGTAGACAAAAAGGACTTTATCGTACTGAAGGCAGAACTCTATGATGAGGACGGTTACCTTGTAAGGACAGAACGTGGAACGGACCTCAGGACAATGGACGGGAGGCTGATCCCGACCACAATTGAACTGGTACCGGCTGAGCAGGAGGGACATAAGACCGTATTGAAAATCACCGAGATAAAGTTCAACATCACCGTTGAGGAGAGCTTCTTCTCACAGCAGAACATGAAATCTGTCAGGTAATTTATTGAAAAAGAAAAAATTACTGTCATGAAAGTAAATCAGCTCGCATGGAGGAACCTCTGGCGAAACAGGAAGAGGACCCTGATCACTGCCGCCTCAGTCTTTTTTGCAGTGTTTTTTGCTCTGGTCATGAGATCATTCCAGCTGGGGACCTACGAAAAGATGTACAGTGACGTCATCCAGTCGTATTCAGGTTACCTGCAGCTGCAGAATCCATCATATCTTGATGAACCAGGCCTTGACAACGGTTTCACTGTTGATTCCGGCCTGGTAAGCCGGCTCGTTCAGGATCCGAACGTTGAAGCAGTTGCGCCGCGGATAGAGTCGTTTGCACTGGCTGCAGCCGGAAACCGCACACAGGGGGTGATGGTGATAGGGGTTGAACCCGAAAGCGAGAGCAAGGCTCTGAACATAAAGAACAGGATAGTGCGTTACAAGCTCACGCCTGAGGCTTTGGAAGCGCTTAAAGGCAAAGAGCTTCCCGCAAGGCTTGAAAAAAACCTGGAGCTTTTTTCCGGTGAGGCTTTCACCGAAGCCGGGGATCTTGCAACAATCCTGGGAGTTGGGAAAAAGGATACAGCCTCTTTGCTTCCATTGCTGACAAGGTATACGGCCTTTCCGGGAAGCTATCTCTCTTCAGCTGAGACAGGATATGCAATCATCGGTAACGGTCTTTCCGACTACCTGGGGGCTCTGCCTGGTGACACAATCGTGCTTATCGGGCAGGGATATCACGGCACTTCGGCTGCAGGACTGTATGTTGTAAAGGGAGTTGTAAGCATGCCCAACCCGGAGATAGACAACAGGTTTGTCTGCCTGACACTGGATGATGCACGCTGGCTGTATGCTGCACCGGAAATGGCAACATCCGCAATCATCAGTATCCGGAACAGTGATGAAAAGGAGCTTGCCGCAACGCAGGAAAGGCTTCGCACGGTTGCCGGTGACGGGCTTGCAGTCCGGAACTGGAAGGAGATGAATGCCCTGCTCCTCAACCAGATGGAAGCAGACAACAAGAGCGGGGCCATAATGATAGGTATTCTCTACCTGGTCATAGCGTTCGGTGTCTTCGGCACGGTGCTGATGATGATGGCAGAACGCAGGAGGGAATTCGGCATGCTGATCTCAATAGGGATGCGGCGGGAGCGGCTGGCAGGAGTAGTTGGCTTTGAAATGCTTCTGATCGGCCTTCTTGGGGTTGCGGCCGGGGTGGTTGCCTCCCTGCCGGTTGTTCTGCTCGGTCATGCCAGGCCGCTGCGATTCACCGGGGAGATGGCACGCATGTACGAAGACTACGGATTCGAGCCTGTTATGCCTATGCTGCTTCCTGATACATATTACCTGTGGCAGGTGGTTGTGGTTCTTCTGATCCTGACCGTAGCAATCACCTTCAGCGTCCGTAAGATATTCAAACTGAATGTAATTAACGCTCTGAGAGCCTAACGCATAAGAGAATGATCACTTCAATAGCCTGGAAAAACGTCTGGAGAAACAAAACCAGGAGCCTGACAGTCATTGCTGCAGTGACTGTGGGAGTATTCGCCAGTGTATTTGCACTTGCTGCCATCAACAGCTCGATTGTACAGAGAATTGATTCGGCAGTAAATGAGGAGCTGTCGCATATACAGGTAAACCACAAGGAGTTCCGGAGCAGCAGTGAGATAATGAATACGATTCCTGACCCGGAAGCAGTAGCTGCAACTCTGCGCAACACCCCCGGGGTGACCGATGTCACTGGCAGGATAATCGTCAGAGGCATTGCTTCCGCTGCGTCCGGCAGCGCGGGGGTGGAGATAAACGGCATTGACATTGAAAAGGAGAAGCAGATGTTCACCCTCTCCGAAAAACTGATCCCCGGTACCGGCAGCTACTTCGGTGCCGATACCAGGCTGAACAGTGCCTTTATCGGAGAGAAGCTGGCCCGGGAACTGCAGATCATAAGGTATATACTTACCCCGGAATCATTCACGGTCCTCCAGGAGAAAGGTATACCCGCGCAAGTGTCCGAAAAGCTGAAGCCCCTGGAGAAGCAGCGCTTCACCACCGAGAAACGGCTGACGGAAGCCTATACTGCCCTGCTGACACCGGGAGAGGTAAAGAAATACGGTCTCTGGATCCGTGAGGCTGCCTGGTCTTACCGTGAAGGTTCACGTATCATCCTTACCTTTCTGGATGTGAACGGAAACCAGACCGGTGCGGCATTCCGTATATGCGGAATTTACCGCACAAACAATGACCTGTTCGAGGCAACGTCAGTCTTTGTTCCTGACGGGGAGCTCCGCAGGCTCACAGGACTGGAAGAGGGTGTTTATCACCGTTTCATCGCCAGGCTTGAGGATAATGATCTTACTGACAGGGTTACTCCGGTGCTGAAAGAGGCGCTTCCCGGCCTGGAGGTAATGAACTGGAAGGAGATACAGGTTGACCTCGCAATGATAGCCGATTATATCAACCAGATCTACGCTATATTCATGGTGCTGATACTCGCGGCTCTCTCATTCGGGATCGTCAACACAATGCTTATGGCAGTTCTCGAGCGTACCCGGGAGCTGGGGATGCTCTCGGCTGTGGGGATGAACCGGAGGAGGATTTTCTTCATGATAATGCTGGAATCAATTTTCCTTTCGATGGTGGGAGGATTTGCCGGTATGGCGGTCAGCGGGATTATAATTGCAATCACCAATCACACAGGCATTAACCTGGTCAAATACTCAGAAGGACTGGAAGCTTTCGGGTATTCGGCACACCTTTACCCTACGATCGGGGCTGATTTCTTCATCATCCTTACCGTGCTGATAGTTATCACCGGGATACTCTCATCAGTTTACCCTGCCCGCAAGGCATTGCAACTCAATCCGGTGGAAGCACTTAGAGGTGAATAACAAAAAAACACAATAACAATGAAAGTAGTCGAGATCAACGAAGTACAGAAAACCTACCATGACACTGAGGTGGAGGTGAGGGCTGTCAACGGAGTGACACTGAGTTTTGAAAAGGGCGATTTTGCAGTCATTGTCGGGCCGTCCGGATCAGGCAAGACCACCCTTTTAAATCTTATTGGCGGGCTTGACCAGCCTACTGCCGGGGAGATAATTGTTGCAGGGCACAGGCTTTCGGAGCTTAAGCCGTCAGAACTGATTGATTTCAGGATGGAGCATGTGGGCTTCGTCTTTCAGTCGTACAACCTGATCCCGGTTCTTACCGCAGCAGAGAACGTAGGGTTCATAATGAGCCTACAGAAGTGGCCGAAGGAAAAGCGTATTGCAAGGACTGATGAGCTCATGGAGGCGGTTGGTCTTTCTGACAGGCACAAAAGCCGCCCTTCACAGCTCTCCGGCGGGCAGCAGCAGAGGGTAGCCGTGGCCCGCGCCCTGGCGCCCAGGCCTGAATTCATACTGGCCGACGAACCCACTGCCAACCTAGATTCAAAATCGGCCGAGACCCTTCTTGACATAATGGAGAAACTGAACCGCGAGGAGGAGATGACCTTTATCTTTTCGACGCATGACGTGCGTGTCATGAAAAGGGCGCGCAGGGTCATCACCCTCGAGGACGGGAAGGTTGTTTCTGATGTAAGGACAAACCATTCAGCATGAGGCGGACGCTCCTGACAGTTGTCATGCTTGCGGCAGCTGCGGCAGCAGGTTACCCGCAGGAGCCTGGTCCTGCCGATACAGGGACTGTGGCCGGTACCGGAAAAGGTGACTGGCTCACCGCCGGGGGGTATGCCTCATGGCTTCATATGTCAATGTTCGGGAAACCGTCGGAGGAATGGGCCAACACAAGCATGCTTCATAACAGGCTCAACTTCAAGGCCTATGCAGGCAACAGCCTCACCTTTGCCCTGGAGGTCCGGAACCGCTTTGTCACCGGTGACATGGTCACCCTTGACCCGACATATGTCACCGGTCTTTCTGCTGATCCGGGCCGGACAGATCTCTCATGGAACATTTCCGATGGCAGTTCGTACGTTCTTAACATGATGGTTGACAGGGCCTATATCGATTTCAATACAGGAAAGCTGCAGGTGCGTGCCGGCCGTCAGCGCATAAACTGGAGCCAGGCTCTTATCTGGAATCCCAATGACATATTCAATACATACTCCTTCTTCGATTTTGACTATGTTGAAAGGCCGGGGAGTGATGCATTGCGACTCACATATTCAACGGGCCCCGCATCTTCAGCCGAGGCTGCTGTCAAGGTAGACAGTCATGGCCGTGTGACGGCCGCAGCCCTTGGCCGCTTCACCCTTTTTAACACAGACCTGCAGCTCCTGGCAGGCATAACTGACGATGATTATTTTACAGCAGGAACGGGCTGGTCCGGAGCCATCGGTTCAGTCTCGGTCAGGGGAGAAGCCACCCTGTTTGCCCCCTTTGACGGTGCACAGGGTGAAAAGGACAACTTCACGGCAACCCTTGGAATCGACAAGGCTTTTTCTGACAAGGTCACAGCCCTGGCACAGGTGATGTATTCAAATAATCCCACTGACCTGAACGGATTCACCGATCTCTATGGCGGAGGGCTTACTGCCAGACAGCTCGCATTTTCCGAATTCAGTGCCGCAGGACAGGTGGCATACACTCCGGTTCCCCTGGTGAACATTTCAGTGTCGGCTATCTGGTTTCCGGACCTTGAAGGTTTCTATGCAGGCCCCTCTGTAGATATCTCACTTGCGGAAAACGTAGACTTCACTCTTCTCTGGCAGCATTTCCGCAGCACCTTTGATGAGGCGGAAACACGGATCAACCTGGCATTCCTGAGGATAAGATATAGTTTCTGAAATTTTCATACTTTTGCGGGGCAAAACCCGAAGTATGTCACTCGTCCATGAACTTGAGAAATCCGGCAACTGGTTATTCAGAAGAAGAAGCTGGCTGCCGGTGACAGTACTTGTCCCCTCCTTCGTTTATCTCTTCATCGCAAACCGCAGTGTAATATATTTCAACTATACCTGGGAGATTACCTGCATCCTGGTCTCGGTTGCCGGTGAACTTCTCCGTTCCTATACTGTGGGGTATGTACCCCGCAACACCTCCGGTCGAAATGTGATGGACCAGCTGGCTGACGAGCTTAACACAAAGGGGATCTATTCGGTGATCCGCCATCCCCTGTATGTGGGCAACTTCCTCATGTGGCTCGGGCCGGTTCTGTTCCTCCGGTCAGTCTGGTGGGTAATTATATTCATCCTGGCATACTGGCTCTATTATGAGCGTATCATTTTTGCCGAGGAGCAGTATCTGCGCCGCAAATTCGGGGAGGCATATGATTCATGGGCATTCCGGGTAAGGGCAGTCATCCCTTCCTTCAGGCGCTACGTTAAGGCTGAACTGCCGTTCTCGCTCAGGAATGTCCTGAAGCGTGAGTACAACAGCATTACAAATCTTTTCGTGGTGTTTGCCCTCCTCGACCTGTTCCGCAACCTGGCAGTGACCGGGCGGCTTTACCTGGAACCGATGTATATTACACTGCTGGTTGCAGCCCTTGTATTCTGGGCCGTGATAAGGTACCTTGTCAAGCGGACGAAGTTCCTCTATGTTGAGGGGCGCTAAGTTCCGGGCGGGTTACCTGTCCCTGGCACCCATAAAAATCATTATGTAATAGATCAGCGAGGCAAGTGAGCCAAGAGCTGCTATGACGTATGTGTATGCAGCCCATTTAAGGGCATCCTCTGCCTTGTCATGCGTACCCGAGTAGGTTATTCCTGAATTTGCCAGCCATGCAAGCGCCCTTTTTGATGCGTTTATCTCAACCGGGAGTGTTATGATGCTGAAGAGCGTGGTGATTGCAAAAAGCACTATCCCAATCAGAAGTATCTCCGGCCTTGAGTTGAGGAGTACCAGTCCGGCTATAAGCACCCACTGGATCCAGTTGGAGGCGAAACCCACAACAGGTGCAAGCTTTGATCTCATGCCAAGCCATGCGTATGACTGGGCGTGCTGGAGGGCATGCCCGGTCTCATGTGCAGCCACGGCGGCAGCCGCCACGCTGGTTCCGGAATATACATCCCGGCTCAGGTTGATTGTCTTTTTAAGCGGATTGTAATGGTCGGTAAGCTCACCCGCAACGCTGTGTACGGTGACGTCTGTCACACCGCTGTCGCGAAGCATCTTCTCCGCAACATCACGGCCCGTCATGCCCGATGCGATGGGTACCTTCGAATAGGTCCTGAATTTCGACTTGAGCCTGGCGCTTACAACCCAGCTCAGTATCATGAATACGATGAATATAATCCAATATGCTCCGTTATTCAAAAACATTGTTTCCATCTTCCAAGAGTACTTTTAGTTTCTTCTTCCTTCAACAAAACACCTGCCATCTCCTATAAGTTCTGAAAAAAGGTCATTTTGTCATGCCGAATCAGCTTATCTTTGAATCCGATGCTGAAGGTTGCCGCAAAGATATTGTCTTTTTTACTTCTTCTGCCGGTATGGATTTACCGTGGAGTCATATCGCCGTGGACTCCTCCCTCATGCCGCCATGTGCCTACCTGCTCACAGTATGCAATTGATGCCTTCAGCATGCATGGTCCGCTGAGAGGAATCATTATGTCAACCGGAAGGATTTTACGATGCAGGCCCGGCGGAACCCACGGTTATGATCCTGTTCCACGGTTCATATTCAGAAGATACCGTCATGATGGCTTGACGCTTCACAGAACGCCCCGGTGCAACAGGCTGAAGGAGCACGGTTAGAAGGAGAGCTTTTCCCTGAGCATTTTGTAACCGGCCCGGCTTACCGGGATTTTCTCGCCTGATTTGAGGACTGCCACATAGTTGTCCTTGCTGTAGGGCTCGAGGCGGGTGATCTGTTCCACGTTGACGATGTATGACCTGTGCACCCTCATGAAGAGGCCTGGAGGGAGGTGCTCCTCGTAATATTTCATCGTCTTGGGTTTCAGGGCCTTCCCCTCGCTGTAATATATCATCACATAATCATCCTCTGCCGCAAGGTAAAAGACGTTGTTGAGAGGAATGATCTTGATGCCGGCGCCTTTTCTGAACACAATCCTTGTAAGGAAGCCTTCAGCCTCGGAAACAGTGGTTACAAGTTTTTCGATCTTTTCATCAGCAGGAGTCTCTTTCTGCAGGCGGTTCACTGCCTTGGCCAGGGCATCGTCAAACCTCTCCTTCGAGAAGGGTTTGAGGAGGTAGTCTACCGCGTTAAGCTCGAAAGCCCTTATCGCATACTGGTCAAACGCGGTGGTGAAGATCACTTCCGGTTTCTCGTCGATCACCTCCAGCAGCTCGAAACCTGTCAGTTTCGGCATCTGGATATCAAGGAAGATCAGGTCGGGTCTTTTTTCCTTTATCTCCCTGGCTCCGCAAAAACCGTCTCCGCATTCACCCGCAACCTCGATTTCGGGATGGTCGGCGAGCATAAACCTGATCAGCTCCCTTGCCGGGGCTTCGTCTTCAATGATCAGTGCCCTGATTTTTTTCATTTTATTATGATGCTTTTACTCATGATTTGCGAAACGGGAACCTCACAGTCACGGTGAAGCTTTCCTCGCCGCGGTTCACACTCATATCTGCCTCGTCACCGAAAAACAGTTCCAGCCTGCTGCTTACATTCTTCAGCCCTATACCTGCTCCTTTTTTTGTCACCACCGAGTCTGTATCCACATTGTTTTTAACCGCAATGACAACCTTATTATCCTCTTTTACGGCAGTTGTTTTGATTGTCACCTCCTCGGTTGATTCATATACCCCGTGTTTGACGGCGTTTTCGTAGAGGGGCTGCAGCAGCATTCCGGGCATGAGTGCCGGCAGGCAATCGGGGCTTATATCCTCCTCAATTTTCAGCCTGGAGCCAAACCTGACCTTTTCTATTTCAAGGTAGAGCCTGAGGCTCTCCATCTCATTGCCAAGGGTCACCGGCTGCTCATTTCTCGATGAGAGCGAATAGCGCATGAAGTCAGAGAGCTTCACTATCATCTCCCGTGCCTTAAGCGGGTTTGTCACTGTCAGCGAGCTGACAGAGTTGAGGCTGTTGAAGAGGAAATGCGGATTTATCTGTGACCGTAGCATCTTAAGCTCCCCCTCACGCACCTGGGTCTCAAGCTGGGCCTGCCGCGCCGCCTTTTCTGCCAGCCTGGAGGCGCTCAGGAAAAGGTAATAGACCAGGATTATCATGAAGTATATCAGTGTGCCGGCGGTTGCCCTGAAGGCCAGGACTGCGTGCCAGAAGATTTCGTAATCGATCTTCTCGGCAACCATTGCCCTTACCAGCACTCTTGATCCAAGCAGCCATACAAACAGTGTAAAGGTACCGGTCAGCAGAGCATTGAAAATTGAAGTATAAACCTGGTTGTCATCTCTCAGCAGGTATCTTACGGGAAACCAGATGGCCAGACCCAGAAGTCCGAAGATGACCATGGAAACCAGTCCGTCGGCGATTGCAACCTCGATCCGGCTTCCGTAGCCGAAATGAATAAGGAGAGACTGGCCTGCTGCCAATCCCAGCCAGGCCAGCCACCATATAAGTAGTCTCGTTCTGTTTACCAGTAACGGATGCTTCATTTGTTATTTGTAACTCTTGATTTCTCCCCCTCCGAATATCACGGTACCCCTGATTGTAAGCGACCTGGTATTGTCCCTGATAACGTCACCCCTCATCTTCCTGCTGTCAGAAAATCCGCCGAGGATGGGTGTGACTTCAATCACCACGTTCCAGCTTTCGGGGACAATGATTGTTGTTCCCCCAAATATACAGGTAATTTCAATCACATTATCGCCCGGGGCCAGTGAAGAGCGTGTCAGGTCAACTTCACCGCCGCCGAAGATTGAGGTAACCTTTCCACCCTGGAAATTATCGGTGATAAGCTGTCTTTCAGCACCGCTGAATATGTTGACATAGTCTATATAATCCGCCTTGTTCACAGTCGAGTAGTCGAGTTTTTTAACAAGCCTCTTTGAGTTCATCAGGAGCACAACGCCCAAAACAATGAAGAGTGCAGGCCAGAAGAAGTTGAATGACCTGAAGAAGTCGGTGAACAGTTCAGGTATCAGGAAGAATCCTCCCACGGAGATCATCACAATCCCCGGAGTCTTGTTGTCTGACCCTGTAAGGGTGATGACGCCTATGACTATCAGCAGCATCTGCCAGCTGAAGATGATGTCATCAATGAAGTGGTCAAGCGGTTCCGGAAGTACGGAAGATTTCTTGACGATCAGGATCAGTCCTGCGATGATAAGCAGCACGCCGATGATGAACCTGTTAGAGGTATCATGGTGCCGGGCCGGTTTTTTGAATTCGTTTTCCATTTTATTGATGTTTTGGGTGTTGATTACCACTTAAGTTTACTGAAAAGGGGTTTGATCATGAATGCCAGTCCGGTCACGACAAGTACCGCCGGCCAGTATATCTTGGAATATGTTTCGGAGAGCTGCAGGTTCATCTCCGGCATAAGAAACCAGAATCCGGCTGCAAAGAGCAGGACTGCGGAAACAAGTTCGAGGCTGATCAGTGACCAGATACCGAAGAATATAAGGATCATCTGCCAGGTGAAGTAATCTGATATTTCCCCTATTTTAAGTAGGTCAAGCTTTGCGACAATCATAATCAGTCCCAGTGCTATCAGGAACTTTGCAATGCCTGCGAACGGATTTTGGTCTTTGTCTCTCATGGCGGTTCAGTTGTTTTACGTGACAAAAATATTACTGTCCTTTCACCCCGTGCACTCATTATCGGCGGGGAGCGGATATACACCGGCGAACAGCGAAGAAAACGGGTGGTGTTACTTTTTTGTTCATAATTTTTTTTATTGTCGCAGGTTTTATAATTTTGCAGACCGAAAAAAAGGGAGATGCCCGGATTGTATTCCATACCGCTGGCGGGACTTAAGGAGGCCAGGTATACCTATGAATTCAAGATAGGTAACGACTTCTTTGAATCCTTTGAAGTTTCAGAGATCAGGAGGGGAGAGTTTCGTGCGGTGGTGGTGCTTCAGAAATGTTCGACGCACATTGAGCTTGACATAGTCATCAACGGGAAGGCCGAGGTGATATGTGACAGGTGTCTTGAGCCGTTTTACATGCCGCTCTCGTCTGCCAACAGGCTTTTCATCAGACAGGGGCAGAACTGGGATGAGGCAGATCCGGATATGATTACAATGCCGCTGGATGAACATGAAATAGACCTCAGTCAGTTTTTCTATGAATACATCCACCTGGCGTTACCCATAAAGCGCACTCATCCTGATGATCCGGAAGGCAACAGTACCTGCGATCCGGAAATGATCAGGAAACTGAATGATCTCCTTGTTCACGGTGAGGAAAAACCTGATCCGCGCTGGGATGATCTGAAAAAACTGACAAGGAATAATTAACTCAATTCATTACTGCGATGCCAAATCCAAAACACAGACACTCCAGTACCAGGAGAGACAAGAGGAGAACACACTACAAGGCTGTGGCTCCTACAACAGCTGCATGCCCGAACTGCGGATCGGCCCATCTCTACCACAGGGTCTGCCCTGAGTGCGGATACTACAGAGGCAAACTTGCCATTGAAAAGAAGACGACAGCCTGACCGGCTTTCCGTTCTAATCAAGGTGAACGATGAGAATTGGTCTTGATGCTATGGGGGGCGACTACGCTCCCGATGCTGTTGTTGAGGGAGCTGTCGATGCTCTCGGACAGCTTCCTGCCGGAGACCGTATCGTCCTTATCGGTGACAATGCACTGATCAGGGGAAAGCTCGAATCAATGAATGTCGAGCCTTCACTGTTTGATATAGTGCCTACCACCCAGGTGATCGAGATGTCAGATCATCCTGCAAAAGCCTTTTCCCAGAAAAGGGACTCATCAATTGCAGTAGGGTTCGGGATGCTTAAAAGCGGGCTGATTGACGGATTTGCCAGCGCAGGAAACACAGGCGCCATGATGGTTGGAGCCAGCTATACGGTGAACGTCATCCCGGGCGTATACAGGCCTGCACTGGCAGCGCTTATACCAAACCTGAACGGCAGGGCTTCCATCCTTCTTGATGTGGGGATCAATCCTGACAGCAAGCCTGACGTACTGCTTCAGTACGGCCTGCTCGGAACAGTATATGCAAAGAATGTCCTCGGTATCCGGAATCCGACAGTGGGTCTGCTCAATATCGGGACCGAGGAGTCAAAAGGCTCATCGGCAGTGAAAGCTGCCTGGGAACTTCTGAATGAGAGCAATGACATTAATTTCAGGGGTAATATTGAAGGCCACCACCTCTTCACTGACGAGATGACCGATGTGATCATCTGTGACGGTTTCGTGGGGAACGTGGTTCTTAAAATGGCTGAAAAATTTTATGTTGTTGCAAGATCAAGGGGCATAAAGGACAGCTTCTTTGACAGGCTCAACTTCGAGGTTGTAGGGGGTACTCCGGTGGTCGGTATTAATGAAAACGTCGTGGTTGGCCACGGCATTTCAAACCGCACGGCCATAATGAACATGATACTCACTACCCGCGATGTGGTCCATGCCGATCTTGCAGGAAAGATCAGGGAAGCATTCGGAGCATGACGAAATTAAGGGCAGCAATCACAGGCATAAATGCCTGGACACCGGAATACCGGCTCACAAACCAGGAACTCTCTCAGATGGTTGATACCAGCGACGAGTGGATCATGCAGCGCGTCGGTATAAAAGAGAGGAGAATACTCAAGGGTGAAGGGCTTGGCACGTCAGACCTCGGCGAACCCGCGGTAAGGGGCCTTCTTGAAAAGACAGGGACGAAACCGGAAGAGGTTGACCTCCTGATCTGCGCCACGATAACCCCTGACATGGCTTTCCCGGCCACGGCAAACATCATTTCCGACAAGGTTGGAATAAAAAACGCCTTCAGCTTTGATATCGGAGCTGCATGCTCAGGATTCCTCTTCGCCCTTCAGACTGCCGCATCATACGTTGAATCAGGGAGATACAAAAAGGTTATTGTTGTAGGCGCTGACAAGATGTCATCAATCACCGACTACACTGACCGTACCACCTGTACCCTTTTCGGCGACGCCGCCGGGGCTGTGCTACTTGAACCCACCGACGAGGAATACGGAATTATGGATCATATCTTCCGGGCTGACGGATCTGGAAGGAAATACCTGCACATGAAGGCCGGCGGCTCAATGCGCCCGGCATCACATGATACGGTTGGCGGACGTGAACACTTTGTATACCAGGAGGGACAGTCGGTATTCAAGTTTGCCGTCTCAAACATGGCTGACATTGCTGCCGAGATCATGGAGAAGAACAACCTCGGCCCGGATGATATATCATGGCTCGTACCTCATCAGGCCAACCTCAGGATCATTGACGCCACCGGCCGCAGAATGGGCCTGCCGCCCGAAAAGGTTATGATCAACATCCAGAATTACGGCAACACCACCGCAGCTACAATACCTCTTGTCCTCTGGGAGTTTGAGAAAAGACTGAATAAGGGTGATAACCTCATCCTGGCAGCCTTTGGCGGGGGATTCACCTGGGGCAGCATATGGCTCAAATGGGCCTATGATCCGGTAAAAGCATACTAACCATAACAGGAGGGCGGCAATTCCGCCCTTATTTTTTTCCTCTTCCGGTACAATAACTTTTTATATTTGCGTGTTAAATATTTTTTGGGAAATCGGGATCAAACCAGAAATACTATGGCAAAATTGAACGAGACAGACAACGGCACGGCAGTAAACCTTATAAGTCAGGGAACTGAGATCACAGGTGATGTAAAGTCATCAGGCGACATCAGGATTGACGGCGTTCTGAACGGCAACCTGATCACAAAAGGAAAAGTGGTCATCGGACCCACCGGCAGGATCAAGGGAGAGGTTGAATGCAAAAACTCAGAGGTATCAGGCCTGGTAGAGGGTAAGATAACAGTGTCACAGCTGCTCAACCTTAAGGCCTCATCGCAGATAAACGGCACAATCGTTACCAGCAAGCTCTCCATTGAGCCGGGAGCTGTCTTCACAGGCAACTGCGCCATGAAGGAGGGTGAAAATGGTGGAACACCTGCAGCCAGACCCGAAAAAGAAGGAAAGTAAAGGCAGGAGTGGCCTTGACGCCTATTCCAGGTACAGCACCATCGCAATCCAGATGGTGGTAATAATAGTCATCACCTCACTCGCGGGAGTTAAACTTGACAAGAAGGCCGGCACAGAGCCGCTGCTCACAGTTGTTCTGTCACTGCTCGGAGTGGCCGCAGCAATGTGGCTCGTCATCAGGGAAGCCATAAGAAACAAATGAAATGTTCAACCCCGGGGCAACCAGATACTACCTCCGACTCCTGGCGCTCTCGCTCGTTTTCGTTATCCCGGTCATCGCCCTGGGCAGACTTTACCCTTCCCTCTATGACACTACAGACGCAGTATTTCTGACTGCCGGATTCACCGTCGCAGCCTTTGCCTCCCTTTTAATTTTTTTTAACGGATTCTTTTCAGACAGGGAGAAAAGTGTTTTTTTGACACTAATTGCCCTGGGCGTTAAGATGCTTCTCTCTTTCGTGCTGGCGCTGCTCTATCTGCTAGTCTTTAAAAATGACGCAATTGGTGCAATAATTTTGTTTTTTATTCTATATTTGGCGTTCACCGTTTTTGTAGTTTTAACATTTACAGGTGTCCTGAAAAAGAAGTCAGATTAAAGAAATTTAGCTTGAAAAACAGGTATTTATATCTTCTGATCCTGGTATTTGCTATGCTGGTCCGGACTCTTCCGGCCGCTTCTGCAGTCATCAGTGAGGATGAGGTAAAATCACACGGAACAGAAGGGAAATTTGATGCTGCCCCGTTCATCATGGAGCATGTGGCCGACTCCCATGAGTGGCATATCCTGACAAAGAAGGACAGCACTGCAGTGGCCGTTTACCTGCCGGTAATAATCTATGACAGGGAATCAGGCCTCCGCCTGTTTTCCTCACGGAAGATTGCTCACGGGCAGAGTTACGAGGGTTTTGCCGTTGCACATGACGGAAAATACTCGGGGAAGATCATCAGGGTTGATGATCACGGTCATCATGACGGCTCAAAGCCTCCGCTTGATTTTTCAATTACAAAGTCAGTCTTCGGAATGTTTGTTGCGGCACTGGTCATGCTCTGGCTTATGCTTGCCCTGGCCCGGTCATATAAAAAAACCGGCATCAGTGCACCGAAGGGGCTGCAGGGATTTCTTGAGCCGGTCATCCTCTTTATCAGGGATGATGTTGCAATTCCCAACATCGGTGAGCACAAGTATACCAGGTTCATGCCCTACCTGCTTACAGTATTCTTTTTCATACTGATCAACAATCTTCTTGGCCTGGTACCCATATTTCCGTTCGGCGCCAATGTAACCGGAAACGTAAACGTGACATTTGTTTTGGCACTCTTTACCTTCCTGATCACCCAGTTCAGTGCCAACAAGACACACTGGAGGCATGTCTTTGCCGCTCCCGGTGTCCCGTTCTGGCTTCTGCCGATCATGATTCCGATTGAGATAATAGGGCTCTTTTCAAAGCCGTTTGCCCTGATGATCCGTCTCTTTGCCAATATCACGGCAGGCCACATAATAGTACTGAGCCTGGTGACGCTGATATTCATCTTCAAGACGGTGCTTGTAGCCCCGGTCTCAATTGTCTTTGTACTTTTCATGGACTGCATTGAGCTTCTGGTGGCTTTTCTCCAGGCATACGTTTTCACGCTGCTGTCGGCCCTCTTCATCGGGATGGCCACAGCCGAACCTGAACATCACTGATTTAACAATATTTTTCAGTTCAATTTAATATTCAAACAAAATGACAGGAACATTAGCAGCATTAGGAGCAGGCCTCGCGGTTATCGGGGCAGGACTTGGCATCGGCCGCATTGGCGGTTCGGCCATGGACGCCATCGCACGTCAGCCTGAAGCCTACTCGAAGATCCAGCTTGCCATGATCATCTCTGCAGCGCTTATCGAAGGGGCAGCCCTCTTCGCAATAGTTGTTGCAATGATACAGGGCTAAAATGAAAAAGCCTGCAACGGTTGGTTGCAGGCTTAACAAGTGAACACAAACAAACCAGGATATTATGTTACTACAAAGCAGTCTTGCCAGTCCCGCAATCGGGACCGTTTTCTGGACAACGCTTATCTTCCTTATGCTCCTTGTCCTTCTCCGGAAATTTGCATGGGGGCCAATCATGAAGGCTGTCAAGTCACGCGAAGACATGATTCACAACGCCCTTGAGTCAGCGGAAAAGGCCCGGGAGGAGATGAAGGTTCTGCAGTCTGACAATGAGATCATCCTCCGCAAGGCGCGCGAGGAACGCGACAAGATCCTCCGTGATGCACGGGCGGCGTATGACAGGATGATGGCGGAGGCAAAGGAGAAAGGACAGTCAGAGTCCGATGCCCTTGTCCGCCGTGCAAGGGAGCTCATCGAGCGTGAGAAGGTGACTGCAATCACAGAGGTGAAGCGCGAAGTGGCCAGGCTTGCCATTGAGGTTGCCTCAAAGGTGGTTGGAGAGACATTGAAAAGCGACGCTGACCAGCAGAAACTGATCGAACGATATATTAACGAGATCGAAGCAAACAGGAACTGACCCCATGAATTCAGCCAGGATAGCTGTAAGATATGCAAAGGCCCTCTTCGACCTTGCCCTTGACAGCAACGTTATTGACGGTGTTTACAGGGATATGAAGAATCTCGGCCGTCTGTGCTCAATGGAGGAGGTGAAGCAGGTAATCGGCAACCCCGTTATTCCCCTGAAGAAGAGGGAGGAAGCGGTTATTGCTCTCGCCGGTGATGATGTCGAAAAACTGACAGTGAAATTCATAACGCTGATGTTCACCCACGGACGCGGAGAGTTTCTTTCGGCAGCGGCAAGGAACTTCACGGACCTTACGCGACGCCATCGCGGAATACGGCAGGTCACTGTGACCACTGCGGTTCCGGTTGGAGATGCAACCAAAAAAGAGATGGCAGAACTGATGGCCGGGCATAAGGCCGGTAGCATCGAGTTCAGTGAGCATGTTGATGAGTCAATAATTGGCGGCTTCATTCTCAGGGTTGATGATTCGTATATCGACGCAAGCGTAAGGAAAAGGCTGAACAGATTCAGAAAGGAATTTTCACTGGCATGATATGCCGAAAAGTAGTTTATAAGATTCGCAGATATGACTAATATTAAACCTTCAGAGGTATCACAGATTCTAAGGCAGCAGCTTGAAGGAGTAAAAACCGCCATTGACATTGAGGAGGTGGGAACCGTACTGCAGGTCGGTGACGGCATTGCACGCATCTACGGCCTGAAAAACGTCGGCTCAAATGAGCTCATTGAGTTCGTGGAGTCAGATGTGATGGGGATCGTTCTCAATCTTGAGGAAGACAATGTCGGAGCGGTAATCCTAGGCTCTACGGAGAAGATAAAGGAGGGTGACATAGCACGCCGCACGGGAAGGATCTCGTCCATAATGGTTGGCGAGGGTTTGCTGGGCAGGGTTATCACCACAACCGGTGAACCAATTGACGGCCGTGGTCCCGTTACGGGAGAGCTTTACGAGATGCCCTTCGAGAGAAAGGCGCCGGGGGTCATCTTCCGTCATCCGGTGAAGCAGCCTGTGCAGACAGGCCTTAAGGCAATTGATGCCATGATACCTATCGGCCGCGGCCAGCGTGAGCTTATCATCGGTGACCGCCAGACCGGCAAGACTGCAATTGCAATTGACACAATCATAAACCAGAAGTCTGAGTTTGACAAGGGGAAGCCTGTCTATTGCATTTACGTGGCAATAGGCCAGAAGGGCTCAACGGTTGCAAACATAGCAGCCACCCTCGAGAACTACGGTGCAATGGATTATACAGTCATCGTCAGCGCCACGGCAGCTGACTCCGCTGCAGCCCAGTTCTATGCACCCTTTGCAGGAGCAGCCATCGGAGAATTCTTCCGTGACACCGGGCGTGATGCCCTGATCATTTACGATGACCTGTCAAAACAGGCAGTCTCATACCGCGAAGTCTCACTGCTGCTTCGCCGTCCGCCCGGACGCGAAGCATACCCGGGTGACGTCTTTTACCTGCATTCACGCCTTCTCGAGAGGGCTGCGAAGATCATCGGATCCGATGAGGTGGCACAAAAGATGAATGACCTGCCAGATTCAATCCGTCATATGGTCAAAGGAGGCGGATCTCTCACCGCACTTCCTATCATCGAGACACAGGCAGGTGATGTGTCTGCATACATCCCGACAAACGTGATATCAATCACTGACGGTCAGATCTTCCTGGAATCCAGCCTCTTCAACGCCGGTATAAGGCCCGCTATCAACGTTGGTATATCTGTTTCGAGGGTTGGCGGACACGCCCAGATAAAATCAATGAAAAAGGTAGCCGGAACACTGAAGGTGGACCAGGCTCAGTACCGTGAGCTGGAGGCCTTCTCCAAGTTCGGTTCCGATCTTGACCCTGCAACGCTGGCTGTGCTTGACAAGGGCTCCAAAAACGTTGAGATACTGAAACAGAACCAGTATTCCCCGGTGAAGGTTGAGGAACAGGTTGCCATCATCTACTGCGGTACCAGGGGCCTTCTTAAAGAGGTCCCCGTGCACAAGGTGAAACTGTTCGAAAACGATTACCTCGCGTTCCTGCGTGACAATCACAGTGATGTGCTTGAGACAATCAGGAATGGGGTTATAAATGATGAAGTGACAGCAGTTCTTGACAAGGCTGCGGCAGAGGTCGCATCACGCTACCAGTCACGATAATCATCAATGTTAAGGAAACAGGATGGCTAATCTAAAGGCGATAAGGGTAAGGCTCAGCTCGGTCAAATCAACCAGGCAGATCACCTCTGCCATGAAGATGGTGGCTGCCGCCAAGCTGCGCAAGGCACAGGATGCCATTGTCCAGCTCCGGCCTTATGCCGACAAGCTGAATGAGATCCAGGCAGGACTGAGTGCTGCGCTGCGGGAAACCGAAATCGAAAATATTTTCGCCGAAAGAAAAAAGGGCTCCGGAAAGGTCCTGCTTGTGGTTGTGACATCAAACAAGGGACTGTGCGGCGCATTCAATGCCAACGTCCTCAGGGAGACCAGGCGCATCATGTCGGAGAAGTACGGTGACATAGCCAGGAGAGGTGATCTGGCACTGATAACGGTGGGCAAGAAGGCGAATGATTCTTTCAGGAAACTGAAGTGCAACATCATTTCTGACCACAGCGATATCTACTCAAAACTGACGTTTGAAAGGGTTTCCGCCCTGGCCGACAGGCTGATGCAGCTTTACGTAGCGAAGGAGTATGATACAATTGAGATAGTCTATAACCAGTTCAGGAATGCTGCGGTTCAGAATCTCACCGATGAAGTATACCTTCCTGTGACGATGGATGTTTCCGGCGGCACGGCAGCTGCCCCGGCTGACTACATCTACGAACCGGACCAGGTCAGCATCGTATCGGAGCTTATCCCCAAGACACTGCGCATAAAGCTCTACCGTGCACTGCTTGACTCATTTGCGGCGGAGCACGGAGCACGGATGACAGCAATGCATCAGGCAACGGATAACGCCACTGACCTCATCAGGGAGCTTACACTGCAGTACAACAAGGCACGCCAGGCCAGCATCACAAACCAGCTGCTCGAGGTGGTGAGCGGAGCCGAGGCACTAAACGGATAACGGAAGGAGAAAGATGTTCGCCAGCGATTACCTGAGAGAACTGTCAGACAAGGCTGTTGCAAGCCTGGCCGGGACACCGGAAGCCGGGAAGCTCTTCGAGCCCGTAAGATACATCATGTCTATAGGGGGAAAGAGACTCAGGCCGGTAATGTGCCTGATGGCCTGCAACATCTTCAGGGACAAGATCGACGAGGCAGTAATGCCGGCGGTGGGCATAGAGGTGTTTCATAACTTCACCCTGATCCACGATGATATAATCGACAAGGCTGAGGTGAGGCGCGGGTCGCCCACGGTTCACTCCAAATGGGGTGCTGACCAGGCTATACTCTCGGGTGACGTCATGGCCTTCGTGGCAGTGGAGTGCATTGGACAGGCCCCGGAAAGGGCCCTCCCGAAGGCACTGAAGCTTTTCAACAGGACTGCCATCGAGGTTTGCACCGGCCAGCAGCTGGACCTTGACTATGAGAAGAAGGGAGTGGTCTCCGAAGCAGAATACCTGAGGATGATAGAGCTGAAAACAGCCGTGCTGGTGGCCGCTTCACTCAAGATGGGCGCAATCATCGCCGATGCTCCCGAAAAAGACCAGGAGCTGCTGTATGAGTTCGGCCGCTGCCTCGGGATAGCCTTCCAGATACAGGATGACGTTCTTGACACATACGGTGACACGAAGATGTTCGGCAAGAAGACCGGCAGTGACATCGTTGCAAACAAAAAGACATACCTCCTGGTGAAGGCCCTTGAGCTGGCAGGCGGTGCCAGGCTGACCGGCCTGAGAAAGCTTCTCGGGCCGGGTGAACATGACCCGGAGGAAAAGGTGCGGGAAGTCAGGGCTATATATGATGAACTGGAGGTAAGGCTCAAGGCAGAAAACCTTGCCTATGACTACTTCAACAGGGCATTCCAGGCTCTTGACCAGGTGGCTGTAAAGGCCGAAAGAAAAAATGAACTCAAGCAACTGGCCGTGAACCTTATAGGAAGGGTTAAGTAATATCGGCTGCAGTGAACGGAGTCAGAAAACATAGGATTATATTCAGAAAAGATTGAAACAGATTTTAAGTCAGAGAGATGGCAAATAAAACAGGAGTGATTAGTCAGGTCATCGGACCTGTGGTTGACGTTACCTTTGATACGGCCGGCACTGATATGCCCAACATTCTTGATGCGCTTGAGATAAAGCGTCACGATGGCTCGGTACTGGTTGTTGAGTGCCAGCAGCATATCGGGGAGAAGACTGTCAGGGCAATTGCCATGGATTCAACCGACGGGTTGCAGCGAGGCATGGAGGTTGTTGCAACCGGGCAGCCGATAGTGATGCCGGTGGGTGACCAGATCAGGGGGCGCCTGATGAATGTTACAGGCATGCCAATTGACGGCATCGGTCCCCTCGATAAGAAGGGAGGCTATCCCATCCACCGCAAACCTCCCAAATATGAGGACCTTTCAACCGAGAAGGAGGTGCTTTACACCGGCATCAAGGTGATTGACCTCATCGAGCCCTACTCCAAGGGGGGGAAGATCGGCCTCTTTGGCGGAGCAGGCGTAGGCAAGACCGTTGTCATCCTCGAGCTTATAAACAACATCGCAAAGGCCTATTCGGGTCTCTCTGTCTTTGCCGGTGTAGGCGAACGTACGAGGGAAGGGAATGACCTTCTCCGGGAGATGCTGGAAGCCAATGTTATATCTTACGGAAAGGAATTTGTTGATGACATGGAGAAAGGCGGATGGAACATTGACCTGGTTGACCGTGAGGCACTCAGGGAATCAAAGCTTGCCCTTGTCTTCGGTCAGATGAATGAACCTCCCGGTGCACGTGCAAGAGTGGCGCTTTCAGGGCTCTCCGTGGCCGAATATTTCCGTGACGGTGAAGGAGAAGGTTCAGGAAGGGATATTCTCTTCTTTATGGATAATGTTTTCCGTTTCACCCAGGCAGGATCTGAAGTATCCGCCCTGCTCGGGCGTATGCCCTCTGCAGTGGGATACCAGCCGACGCTGGCTACCGAGATGGGTGTGATGCAGGAGAGGATCACCTCAACACGCCACGGATCGATCACTTCGGTACAGGCTGTCTATGTGCCTGCCGATGACCTTACAGACCCGGCTCCCGCAACCACCTTCGCCCACCTTGACGCCACCACCGTGCTGAGCCGCAAGATCTCCGAGCTGGGTATCTATCCGGCTGTTGACCCGCTTGACTCTACTTCAAGGATCCTTACCCCCGAAATAGTTGGCGAAGAGCACTACCGCTGCGCACAGAGGGTCAAGGAAATCCTTCAGAGATACAATGAACTGCAGGATATAATCGCTATCCTTGGCATGGACGAACTCTCCGACGAAGACAAGCTTGTCGTTCACCGTGCCCGCAGGGTGCAGAGGTTCCTGTCGCAGCCCTTCCACGTGGCAGAACAGTTCACCAACATACCCGGCAAGCTGGTCTCGATTGAGGACACGATCAGGGGCTTCAACATGATTATTGACGGTGCCGTTGACCAGTATCCGGAAGCTGCATTCATGCTGGTAGGTACAATTGAGGATGCAATCGCCAAGGGCGAAAAGCTGCTTGAGGAGCACAGATAACCACTGAAAGGAGCCGACGTGAAGATTGAGATCATAACACCTGACAGGAATATCTACTCGGGCGAGGTGCGCTCGGTGCGGGTTCCGGGCAGGAAGGGGTCGTTCCAGGTACTGAAGGACCACGCACCCATCATTTCCACACTGGATGCCGGTCCTGTAATCATCATTGATGAACAGGACGCCGAGATCAGGTTTGAAATAACCGGCGGGGTGATAGAAGTGAAGAGGAACAGGATAATCCTCCTCGCCGACTCCGCAGTTCAGGGGTGATGGCAATGGACAGCAACGAGTTCCGCAGGTACGGGCATGAGGTCGTTGAGTGGATAGCCCGTTACTTTGAAAACGTCGAAAATTACCCCGTTAAATCGGGCGTAAAACCCGGTGCCATAAAGGGAGCGTTGCCAGATCTGCCTCCCGCGCAAAGCGAGCCGTTTGACAGTTTCATGCACGATCTTGACGAGATCATCATGCCGGGCATTACTCACTGGCAGAGCCCGAATTTCTTTGCATACTTTCCCGCAAACAGCAGTCCTCCTTCAGTTCTTGCCGAAATGATCACCGCAGCCCTGGGGGCGCAGTGCATGATATGGGAGACCTCGCCGGCAGCAGCCGAACTTGAGGAGAAGATGATGGAGTGGCTGAAGATGATGACCGGACTGCCCGCCGGGTTCGAAGGGGTCATACAGGACAGCGCCTCCTCGGCTACGCTCGCGGCACTTATCACCGCCCGGGAAAAAGCAACGCAGTTCCGTTCGAACAGTGATGGCCTTAAGGATGAAGGAAGGCTGCGCATCTATGCTTCCACACAGACCCACTCTTCGGTGGAGAAGGGCGCAGGGGTGGCCGGATTCGGCAGGAAGAACCTGGTAAGGGTATCTGTCAGGAGCGATTATTCAATTGATCCTGTGGCCCTGGAAAGGGCAATAGAAAAGGATATTGCGGGGGGGTATACTCCATGCTGTGTTGTTGCCACACTCGGTACCACCGGGACAACAGCCGTAGACTCCCTTGAGCAGGTGGGGACGGTTTGCAGGAAGCACGGTCTCTGGTTGCATGTTGACGCAGCCCTCGGAGGGACAGCACTGCTTCTTCCCGAAATGCGGTGGATGATCAGGGGTGTTGAATATGTCGACTCGCTGGTATTCAATCCTCACAAGTGGATGTTCACCAACTTTGACTGCTCAGCCTATTTTGTGCGTGATGCGGCATCGCTTATACGCACCTTCGAGATCCTCCCGGAATATCTTAAAACGAGGACCAGGGGAGAGGTCAACGACTACCGCGACTGGGGCATTCCGCTCGGCAGGAGGTTCAGGGCACTGAAACTGTGGGCGGTAATCCGCAGTTACGGTGTGGAAAGATTGCAGGCGATGATACGGGAGCATATCAGGCTGGCGAAGATGCTTGCCGGGCTGATAGAAGCCGAAGAGGGATTTGAGCTCATGGCGCCCGTGCCACTAAATACAGTGTGCTTCCGGTACCGACCGGACGGTATGGAAGACAACAAGGCCAACCTCCTGAACGAGAAGATCAACCACGCTCTTAATGATACGGGGAAGATTTATCTCACTCATACAAAGATCGACGGAAGGTATGTGCTCAGGATGGTTACAGCACAGACAAACCTGACTGAACGGCATGTACTGAAGGCCTGGGATATGATAAGGGAGACAGCGTCAGCGCTCTCTTCCCAGGACGGTTCCGTAGATATTGACTGAGAAGGCTCCGTTTACAAAGTACCTGTTCTCCCCGGGTATATAACCCCCGCGAACCCCGGCACTGATCTCGAACGGGAACCTGAGGACGTAAAAATCAGCCATAACCTCCGAACCCATTGAGGTGAATATTTCTGTACCGGGAGTGAATGTCCGGTTTTCAAAGTTGTGGATCTTCTCACCCCGGGTATGGTCGTAAAAGAGTGTCCCCCTTATCCGTTTCAGGTAAAAAAGACTTCCGGCTGCCAGGTCAGGATAGAAGAGCGGCAGCGTGTAGTCAGCCGAGAATGACAAGAGTTTCTCTGCCACCATGTCGGCTTCATAGCCCCTTGGCCACGGGATTGAATTGCGGTACAGCAGTTTCCGTGCAGGGCCCTGGTTCTCCCATCCTGCCTTTAGGGCGAGGCTGTGATTTGGCAGGAGCCCCGGGAAAAACAGGATACTCCTGGCATAGCTCCTCCGGTTATAAAGCTTCGTGTCCCATGGTGCGGTTGTAAGCCGGAAATCGAATACCTGTCCCCACCTGGGGTTGATGTCACGGAAAGCGGTACGGAATGTATTTGAGAAATATAGTCTTCCGGTAATGTTCAGGAGGTCCGGGTCAAACCGGTTCTCATCTGGGATCCACGTATACCTGTTGTGGTAGTTGAAGTACAGTGCAGGCATCAGCATCTGCCTGAATTTGCCGTAGGCGAACCACATCTGGTCATAGATGTTCAGGTTAACCTGCAGGTCGCGACCCATTTGCCCAGGGAGCTGGGTGACGCTGCTATCGCAGATTATAAGCTGATCACCACCCCACGTGACATCTGCATCAATAACCGGGTGCCATCCTTTCCATGTTATTCCTGAATGGAGATAATGGTTGCCGTCACTGTACTCGTAGCCCAGGTTTGAAACCAGTGTACTCAGGTGGTTTTGTGAAAAAAGGGTTATACCCGGCCTGATTGTGGTGGGATCACTCCTGATCTCGTCAATATCTGCGTAAAACGGGAACCAGCTGTGGAGGTTGAAGAGGTGAGCCGTCTTCCGGTATGGCCTGGGCTCTGATATTGACAGTCTGAGACTGTCAGTGTCAGTGTCCGGAAGTGATTCTTTTCCTTGCATCCCGGTTGGCATTGGTGCCACGGGAGGAAATATTTCATGGCCGGTTACCTGTGCCGGCCCTGCCGTGGCAGTCGTTTTTTCCGAAGCAATAGCAAATCCGGAGGCTGTGTAGTCAGAAAAGAGCAGCTCGCTACCGCTTACTGAAAATCCCGAGATGCCGAACCTTGATCCTGTGATACGTTCCGCAGGGCCGTCGCCGCTGATGCGGTATATGTTGTCAGAACCGTCTCCCTGTGCCAGGAAGAACAGGGTGTCATTGTGGATTTCTGCCTGAACTATATCGGTTACACTCTCGTTCATGTTGACAGTCCATATCTTTCCGGTAGGCCTGTAGGTTCTTATCCCTTCTCCGTTTTCGTTCAGTGTGACCACGGTAACTTCGCTGCCGTCAGAAGACCAGGCCGGACGCTGCAGTATCAGGTTCTCAGGCGGTACCACGTTCATAAGAACCTCGCCTGTCCGGGCGTCAAGGAAGACCAGGGAGCAGGTCATTTCAGGTGTTGTGGAGACGGCCACGATTGTTCTTCCGTCAGGAGAGATATCCGGTGCCGTGTACCTGGTCTGCCAGGTGACTGCAGTCACAGTGCCTCCCTGAATATCAAGCCTCTTTATGACTGAGTAGTCGCGGTTGTCCCACCTGATGTCAGGATACTGTTCTGCCCATACTATGGTATTGCCTGAAAGCGAAAAAATATACGGATATATATATCCGGTGGTGGTCAGGTTATGTTCTTTCCCTTCCACAGGATCAGTTATGACGAAGCGTGATGGGTGTGACAGGGAGGTGCGCAGTGAGATGATCCGTCCGTCAGGCATCCTGTGCGGGGTGAAGTGGCTGACATAATCCCGTTTTTTGCTTAAGCTGAGTGAGGCATAGTCAGTCACCCCTGCCGGGATGTTTTCTCTCCAGGCTTTTTCAAGAGCAGCAAAGGTCGAGTCATACAGGCTGTTTTTGGTAAGCCCTGTCTCTTTTCTGAGGCCGGCATTTACAGGGTTTACTCTGAATCCGGCTGATGCTATCCTGTAAACTTCATTCCATGCACCGGGTTTGATTGTACGCAGGTGGTTCATCATCAGGTATCCGAAGACATAGTGGTCAGGGGTGAAGTTCCTGAATGAACCTGACAGCATCCTGTCGTAGCCGTAATTTCCTTCCGGCCTGAGTGTCAGTGCCCTGGCGCCCCGGATGAAGGTATTGCTCCTTCCCCTGCCCGAGAGTCCTGACGCCGTCTCCGCATATACGGCGTCACCCTCGAATGCCCAGGATGGTATCTCCAGTGCGCTGAGCCCCACCGCCTGCTCTCCTATGATGTATCTCAGCGCCCTGCCGAACCCGCGGCTGTTGAGGGAGCCGAGCTGCAGCACGTGTGTTGTCTCGTGCACCGTAAGCTGTCTTGCGGGGAACATCGGCAGGTTGTCCTGTCCGGGCAGGGGATACAGCTCCATTCTCCGGGGCGCCCAGCTCACGTACCCGTTTGATTGCATGGAGTGATTGTGTATTATCACAGGGATGTTCGTTTTTACCCCCGGGTAAAGTACTGATAGCTTTTCAAATGACTCCTCCAGCAGCCTGGCATAACGTCCCGCCTCTTCGCCGAAATCGTCAGGATAGATAACCCTGAAATGAGGCGTGCGTATCTGCAGCCAGCGGAGGGATGCGGGGTCCTGCCCTGTGTCATAGTACTGGGCACCTGCCCTGGCCATGGTAAGCAGGCTCAAAATGAGCAGAATAATTCCTTTTTTCATCCGGGGCAGTTTGCCCAAAAATACCAAAATTGGGCGATATCTTCCGGTACACGGTAAAATCTTATTATTTTCGTGCGGACAAATACGGAACTGAAACAGAACAGTTATGATAAAGAAATACAGGCTTTGGGATAACATCATCGGCTGGGTGGTCTTTGCCGTAGCTGCATTCACCTACCTGATGACAATTGAGCCTACGATGAGCCTCTGGGACTGCAGTGAATTCATCGCTTCCGCACACAAGCTCGAGGTCGGGCACCCGCCCGGGGCCCCTTTCTTCATGATACTGGGAAGATTCTTTTCCAATTTCGCCGGAGGCGATGAGGCGAAGGTGGCCATGATGGTCAACGCCATGTCAGGGCTGGCGAGCGCGCTCACCATACTCTTTCTTTTCTGGACGATAACACACCTTGCCCGCAGGATTTTCCTGAAGCAGGAATCAGACTATACCCCCGGCAGGATCATTTCGGTCCTTGGTGCAGGACTGACCGGCGCACTGGCATATGCCTTCTCCGACACATTCTGGTTTTCCGCCGTTGAGGGAGAAGTGTACGCCACCTCGTCACTCTTTACTGCACTGGTTTTCTGGGCCATGCTGAGATGGGAGGATGTGGCCGATGAGCCGCATGCCGACAGGTGGATTATACTCATTGCCTTCATGATGGGTCTCTCGATAGGGGTTCACCTGCTCAACCTGCTTGCAATACCGGCAATAGTCTTCATATGGTACTTCCGCAAGTATGAGTTCTCGTGGAAAGGCTTCACACTGTCATTGGTGGTTTCGCTTCTGCTGCTGGTTCTTATCATGTACGGCATCATCCCCGGCATTGTCAGGGTGACATCCGGATTTGAGCTCTTCTTCGTCAACAGCCTGGGCCTTCCGTTCAACAGCGGGATGTATATTCACCTGCTGCTGTTCCTTGCAGCCCTGATCCTGACAGTATGGTACAGCTTTACTCACAGCGACGGTCGTCGTATATTCATTTTCGCCGGGGTGACACTGCTTCTTTCGGGGATCTGGCTTCTGACCGGCTCGCTGGTGGTGAATATCGTGTTCCTGGCAGCCGTTGTTTACGGCGCATGGATTCTCTCCACCCGGCAGAGGGCGGCGCTGAACACGATCATGACGGCGTTGCTTGTAATAGTGATAGGCTATTCGAGCTTCGCGGTCATACTTATCAGGTCCACGGCCAACCCTCCGATGAATGAGAACAATCCCTCAAATCCCTTCGCGCTGCTCTATTACCTTAACCGTGAGCAGTACGGCCAGCGCCCGCTGTTCTACGGACCGTATTACAACGCCCCGGTGACTGACTACGTAAAGGGGAAGCCCACCTATAATCCTTCCGGCGGGAAGTATATTATTACCAACCGTGAGACAACAAGAAAGTATGATGAGCGGTTTATGACAGTCTTCCCGAGGATGTGGAGTGACCAGCAGGATCATATCAGGGAGTATGAACAGTATGTGGGAGATAAGGGAAAGCCGGTGAGGGTCACTGATCAGCAGACGGGAGAGGCTACGACACTCCGGGTGCCAACCTTCGGGCAGAACCTCGGGTTTATGTTCCGGTACCAGATGGGATTCATGTACTTCCGGTATTTCATGTGGAACTTCAGCGGCAGGCAGAACGACGTGCAGAGCACGGGAGGGCCGGTCAACGGCAACTGGATCACGGGAATTAATTTCCTTGATGCTCCCCGGACGGGATCAGTTAAGGGCATGCCTGAAGACATGAAAAATGATCCCTCGCGCAACAGGTATTTCCTTTTGCCGCTGCTCCTGGGGCTCGTGGGCTTTCTGTGGCACTTCAACCGTGACGTGCGCAACTGGTGGATAGTGTTACTGCTGTTTGTGATGACCGGGATAGCCATTGTCATTTACCTGAATCAGTATCCGAACCAGCCGCGTGAACGTGATTATGCATACGCTGCTTCATTCTATGCCTTCACGGTCTGGATCGGCCTTGGTGTGCTGGCGCTGTTTGAGCTGTTGCGGAAGGCGGCCGGAGAAACCCCCGCAGCCGTCATTGCCTCGGTGCTTGCATTTGCCGCTGTGCCGGCAGTGATGGGATCGCAGAACTGGGATGACCATGACCGTTCGGGAAGGTACCTGGCAAGGGACGTTGCCTTCAACTACCTGAACACATGCGCTCCGAATGCCATAATATTCACAGGCGGAGACAATGACACTTTCCCGCTCTGGTATGCACAGGAGGTAGAAGGTATCCGGACCGACGTGAGGGTATGTAACCTGATGCTCCTCAATACCGACTGGTATATTGACCAGATGAAATACAAGGCTTATACTTCCGAACCGTTGCCGATAAGCCTCCCGAAGGAGCTTTACTATGACGGCGTCAACAACCAGGTGGCAGTCCTGGAGCGTGTGAAGGAGCCGGCGACAGCCAGGGAGGTGATGAACTTCATCACAAGCGGAAGTGATGTGTCAAAACTCAAAATCTACGGTGAAGACCTGTGGTATATCCCCACCCGTACCATCCGCATCCCGGTTGATTCAGCCAAGGTGCTGGCCAACGGCACCGTCAGGCCGGAGGACGCTGACAAGATCGTACCCTATATAGACATCAACCTCAAGGGCTCCTGGATCATGAAGAACCAGCTCCTGGTGCTTGATATACTGGCGAACAACAACTGGGACCGCCCGATATACTTTGTGACCGGACAGACTGAGGATGCAATGGGCCTTGAAGAGTACTTCCAGCTTGAGGGGCTTGCCTACAGGCTTGTCCCGGTGAAGGGAGTCAACAAGAACTGGTTTGAATACGGACGTATCGACACTGAAATATTGTATGATAACCTGATGAACAGGTTCAGCTGGAGAGGCGCCGCTGACCCGGATGTCTACATAGACTACTACCATAAGCGTACCCTCACGGTTGTCAGGGCTCGTCTCAATCATGCCAGGCTGGCACGGGAGCTCGCACTGCAGGGAGACTCCGTCAGGGCTGCAAAGGTGATTGACAGGTGTCTGGAGCTCTTCCCGGTATCAAAGCTGGGTTACGACTTTTATTTCGGGGATATAATTTCAGCCAGCTTTGCCGCCGGTCAGAAGGAAAAGGCAAAGGAGCTGTCACGGGAATTTGCGGATTATTATGCGGAGAGAACCGGCTACCTCCTTGACCAGATGCCTTCTGTTGCCATGTATGCCGGGGCTGAGATTGCCAACGGGCTGCAGATGATGCTCCAGGCCATGAGAGTCTGCTTTGACAACGGCGAGACAGCCCTGGCCGAGGAGATAAACACCAGGTATAATACACTTTATGCAAGGTATGCAGCGATGAATCAGGAGTGAGATCAGGCAATGGGGATTAGGCAAGAGGCTTTAGGCAGTAGGCAGTAGTGTTGGCATAAATATGCTGACTTCAGGCATGCAGGTTAATTAATATATTCTTCACTATTGCCTATTGCCTCTTGACTGCCTCTCCTCAGTCATACATCTGGTATGCCGGCCTTGGAGCCAGGTATTTCTCAAGGATAAGGTGGATCTTATCGGGGAAGACAGGCTTCAGATTGTACTCAGTACAGCCTGCAATATAGGCTTCATTCTTGGTTTGTTCTGAATAATAGGCCGTTATCAGGATTACCGGTGCTGAACGGTTTACCTGCCGGAAAGCCCTGGTACATTCAATTCCGTTTACCAGTGGCACAAGAAAATCCATGAAAACAAGATCGAAGTGCTCCCTTCCGGTTGTTACGGCTTCAACGAACTCTTTTCCGTTGCGGTAAAGAAATACCTCTGCGCCTGTCTCCTTAAGAAGCGTCTCGTAGTACTTCAGTGATGCAGAATCATCTTCGACAATTGCAATACGCTTGCCTGTAATATTGAACATGTTTATATTGTGAACCCGGGGTTAATAATCCGAACTCCACGTAAAGATATCCGGCGAAGAATAGCAAGATTAAACATTTCGGCTGCAAATGTCAACTTTGGGAACAACTTATTAACAACAACTTTTAAACAGGAAATTAAGATGTTGGAAACGTTCATGCAATCAGCGTTATGTAACTGTCATCGGCATTCCCAGTAGGTGGTAACACCACTGACTGTTGAGGGAGGTATTGCCTTGATTGCAACAAGGTCGGGGCCGCAGTATTCAGCTTCCGTTCCCCATGCAATCGGGTTGCCGTTTTCGTACGATACCGTCTGGCAGACCTGGCAGCCGTCACCGAGAATTTCGCATGAGCTGAAGGTACATGTTATAATCAGGAGGGCGGCGGCATACAATATTTTCTTCATGGCTGACTTTTCTGTGATAACGTCAAAGGTAAACAATTAGTATTGCAGGCAAAGTGCAGCATTTTTTATAAATTGGAGTCATTATTGTGAAGACAGAAAACCTTAAATCAGTCATATTATGGAAGAGAATGCCACATCACCCACAGTGGTGACCGTTGAAGAGAACAGGATGAAGAAGCATGTAAACATTGCCGGAATCCTGCAGATAGTGTTCGGATCATTCCTTGTACTCGGCGGGCTTGCGGTCGGAATAGTATTCGGATTTGTAGACCAGTTCGTTGATGATCCGATGGCAATAAAGGTTCTCGGAATTATCGGGACTCCCCTGGTTGTCCTTCTGCTCCTCTTCGGCGGAGCAATGATTGCCGGCGGCATAGGCCTCTTCTACTGCAAGCCGTGGGCCAGGATACTTACTCTTATACTGGCGGCAATGGGCCTTCTGAATATACCAATCGGAACGCTCAAGGGGGTATACATCATCTGGGTCCTGGTGCAGTCTGAGACAATGTCACTGTTTGAAAAGGGGTGCCCGGGGAAGGTCTGAGGCGCCAGGCTCTGAGGGTCTTGATCTGAAGCGGAAGACAAAATGATTATTTTTGTCGTCTAACCATCATTGCCATGGCAGACGACAAAAAGATCATTTTTTCCATGTACAGGGTCAGCAAGAGCTACCCTCCTCACAAACAGGTAATCAAGGATATATCCCTTTCCTTCTTCCTCGGGGCCAAGATCGGTATCATCGGTCTGAACGGCTCGGGAAAATCGACTCTTCTGAAGATAATTGCAGGAATTGAGAAGGAGTACCAGGGTGAGGTGGTCTTTTCACCGGGTTACACTGTCGGACACCTTCCGCAGGATCCCCTGATGGACGAAAGTCGCACCGTGCGCGAGATAGTGGAGGAGGGTGCCGCCGAGGTTGTTTCGGTGCTGAAGGAATACGAGGAGATAAACCTCCGCTTTGGCGAGCCCGAGGTGTATGAGAACCCTGACGCCATGGAAAAGCTTATGACCAGGCAGGCTGAGCTGCAGGAGAAGATAGACGCCCTTGACGGCTGGAATCTTGAGCATAAGCTCGAAAGGGCAATGGATGCCCTGAACTGCCCCGATCCCTCAACACCGGTGAACATTTTATCCGGAGGTGAACGCCGCCGCGTGGCCCTCTGCCGCCTGCTGCTGCTGGAACCTGACGTCCTGCTGCTCGACGAACCCACCAACCACCTTGACGCCGAAAGCGTACAGTGGCTCGAGACTCACCTCCGCCAGTACAAGGGAACTGTAATATGCATCACCCACGACAGGTATTTCCTTGACAACGTGGCCGGATGGATACTGGAGCTTGACCGCGGTGAGGGGATACCATGGAAGGGAAACTACACTTCCTGGCTTGAACAGAAGTCCAAAAGGCTGGAGCTTGAGGAGAAGGGAAGCACCAAGAGACGCAAGACACTCGAGCGTGAACTTGAGTGGGTACGCATGTCACCAAAGGCAAGACACGCAAAATCCAAGGCCCGTCTGAGTGCATATGAGAACCTGCTGAACCAGGATGTGAAGCAGAAGGAAGAGAAGCTCGAAATATTCATTCCCAACGGACCCAGGCTGGGTGACAGGGTTATAACTGCAAAAGGTGTCACCAAGGCCTTCGGCGAAAGGATACTGTTCGAGGATCTTGATTTCAGCCTTCCGCCAAACGGTATCGTTGGTGTCATCGGCCCCAACGGCGCCGGCAAGACTACCCTGTTCAGGATGATTATGGGCCAGGAGAAGACAGACAGGGGAACATTTACGGTTGGTGAAACAGTTACCCTGGGTTACGTTGACCAGGCCCATGCTGCAATTGATCCCAAGAAGAGTGTTTATGAGGTCATTTCCGGAGGCCAGGATGAGATTATGGTGGGCAACAGGCCTGTCAACTCCAGGGCATATGCAGCCCGGTTTAATTTCACCGGCGCCGACCAGGAAAAAAAGTGCGGTGTTCTCTCGGGAGGTGAGCGCAACCGGCTCCACCTGGCGCTGACACTCAGGAGCGGCGCAAACGTCCTGCTCCTTGACGAACCCACCAATGACATCGACGTCAATACGCTCCGCGCCCTGGAAGAGGGCCTTGAGAACTTCGCGGGGTGCGCCGTGATAATATCTCATGACCGCTGGTTCCTTGACCGTGTGGCAACACATATCCTTGCCTTCGAGGGAGACTCGAGGGTTGTGTGGTTCGAAGGCAGCTTCTCGGAGTATGACGAGAACTTCCGGAAACGTACCGGCAATTCAGGCCCTGTCAGGTTCAGGTATAAAAAGCTGGCCTGAGCTGTAGCAGGGATTATTCCGGCACATGACAAATATCATAAAAATCACATCCGGAATACTGTTAACTTAAAAACAGTAACTTTGCTCTCCACAAGCGGAGCTGTTTTTTCTCATTCAATGCCGCTGGCATCTGAAACCTGAACTATCTATAATTCAAAATATTAGCATGGCAACACGCAGGCAATTCATCAGGATCTCAGCAATGGGAGCAGGGGCTGTCATGGCCGGTGCCGCCGGACTGCGGCTCCTTGCCTCAGAGATCACTGACGGCCGTAAGGCCTCTTATGTCGCCCTTACCGGCCGCACACCCACATACTGTGAGGTATGTTTCTGGAAGTGTGCAGGCTGGGTCTACAAGGATGAGAAGGGATCAATAAAGAAGATCACCGGCAACAGCGAGGATCAGAACTGCAACGGCCGTTTCTGTCCGCGCGGTACCGGCGGCGTGGGAATGTACCACGACGATGACCGTCTCAGGAATCCGCTCATCCGCACTGAGGAGCGGGGAAAACAGACGTTCCGTGATGCAACATGGGATGAGGCTTTTGACTATATAGCCGAAAAGCTGAAAAAGATCTCCGCAGAACACGGACCCGAGTGCATCGCACTGTTCACCCACGGTTCCGGAGGTAAATATTTTACAAACCTGCTTAAGGCGATGGGGTCACCTCACGTGGCCGCCCCGTCTTACGCACAGTGCCGCGGTCCGCGCGAAGTGGCCTTCCAGGCCACCTTCGGCGAGGCAATTGAGAGCCCCGAGCGTACTGACATCCGTGACACCAGGTGCCTGGTGCTCATTGGAAGCCATATCGGCGAAAACATGCACAACGGCCAGGTACAGGAGATGTCAGACGCCATCGACAAGGGAGCTACTATCATAACCGTCGACCCGCGCTATTCAACCGCGGCCGGCAAATCAAAGTTCTGGCTGCCGATAAAACCTGCCACTGACCTTGCACTGCTGCTCGCCTGGATCAATGTGATAATTTCCGAGGAGCTGTATGACAGGGCATATGTTGAGAAATATACCTATGGCTTTGAGTACCTGAAGGAGCATGTTAAGAGCATGACCCCGGAGTGGGCATACGGCATCACCACAATTGATCCGACCGTGATCCGGGAGACTGCCCGCGAGATGGCCAACGCAGCTCCTGCCGTGATAGTCCACCCCGGGCGCCACGTCACCTGGTACGGTGATGATACGCAGAGACTGAGGGCCGTGGCTATCCTCAACGCCCTCCTGGGCTCATGGGGCAGGCGCGGAGGTTTTTACCGCCCCGAAACATTCTCACTCCCCGAACCGGTACATCCCCCGTACCCGACGCCGAAGAGAACATGGAGGACCGAGTTCCCTGAAGTTTATCCGCTGGCTGATACCCTGCTTGCAAACGGCCTCTGTGATGCCACGGTACCAGATCCTACCCGCAACTGCCAGTTCCAGGCATGGATAGTCAACGGCACCAACCTGATTGAGACACTTCCCAACCAGGAGAATACCCTGAAGGCCATACAGGCGCTTCAGCTTCTTGTAGTGGTAGATACAATGCCCATGGAAATAACCGGGTGGGCAGACGTTGTACTGCCCGAGTGCACATATCTCGAGCGTTTTGACGAAGTACGGACAGGACCGCACCGCAAACCGCAGATTGCCCTGAGGGCGCCGGCTGCCGAACCCATGTATGATACCAAACCGGCATTCTGGATGGCAAGGGAGCTTGCGAAGAAACTTGGCCTGGAGGCATACTTCCCGTTTGAAAAGCTCGAGGACCAGCTCGACTGGCAGCTGAAGCAGGTGGGGAGCAGCCTGGAGGAGATGATGAGAATCGGTGTAAAGACTTTTGACAGGCCTTTTGAAGATCTCTATTTCGCCCCTGACGAAGACGTTGAGTTTTACACTCCCACAGGAAAGATTGAACTGTACTCCACCGCGCTTGAACAGGCCGGCTATGATCCGATGCCAAAATACACACCCCACGAGGAGCCGCCGGCAGGTTACTACCGGCTCAACTATGGCCGGGCTCCGATGCATACATTCAGCCGCACCTCGAATAACCCCAATCTTACCGACCTGATGGAAGAAAACAGTGTGTGGGTCAACCCGCGCGTGGCAAAGGAATGGGGCCTGAGCACCGGACAGTATGTGCACCTGGTCAACCAGGACGGCCACCGGTCGGAGTTCCCTATCAAGGTCAGGGTGACGGAACGGATAAGGTGGGACTCGGTTTACATGGTTCACGGTTTCGGCCATGACCAGAAGAAACTGCGACGATGTTACGGAAAGGGGGCCAGCGACACCAACCTCATCACAAAGGTGCTGGTAGACCCGATTATGGGAGGAACAGGGATGAGAGGCAACTTTGTCACTTTCGTTACTGACCTTGCCGGAGAGGAGGTGGTATCATGAGATACGCAATGGCCGTTGACACAAAGAAATGTGTCGGATGCAGTGACTGCGTCGTGGCATGCCAGACTGAAAACAATGTTCCGATAGGCTACTGCCGTGACTGGGTGGTGGAGGTGATGGACGGAACCTACCCGCAGCTTGAAGTCGAGCTCCGGTCAGAGAGATGCAATCACTGTGACAATGCACCCTGCGTGAGGTGCTGTCCCACCGGCGCTAGCCACATAGCCGAAGGTGGAATAGTCCTTGTAAAGCCGAACAAATGCATCGGTTGCGGGGCATGCATAGCCTCTTGCCCGTATGATGCACGCTATCCTCACCCGAAGGGTTACGTTGACAAATGTACCTTCTGCATTCACCGGGTCAGCCAGGGGATGAAGCCGGCATGCGTGTCGGTATGCCCGACGAAGTGCATGTACTTCGGTGATCTTGATGACCCCAACAGCGAGGTGAGCGTGGTGCTTAAGAAGCGCAAGTACAAGACTCTCATTCCCGAAGCAGGGACGAAACCGCAGTTATATTTCCTAATCTGACCAGACGATGAACGAAGAACTTATTATCAGCGGACGGGAGAACATGATGGTTGACCCCCATCTGCATATATGGCACTGGCCGATACCGCTGTACCTCTTTCTCGGGGGGCTTGCAGCCGGCGTCCTCTTCTTTGCCGCCCTCTACTACCTGATGGGTAAGGAGAATGAATACCGTTCGGCTGTGCGCCGGGTGCCGTTCATAGCTCCTGTTGCCCTGGTCATCGGCCTGGCAGCTCTCTTCTATGATCTGCGCCACAAGGCCTTCTTCTGGCAGCTTTACACCACAATAAGGCTGGAATCCCCGATGTCATGGGGCGCCTGGACACTGCTCGTGATAACCACGGCATCCTTTATCTGGTGCGCACTTCACATAAGGGAGTTTTTTCCCGGCTGGGACTGGAAATACAGCTGGCTGAAGGAACTGGAGGCATTCTTCAACAAATACAAGAAGCAGCTTGCCTGGGTGATACTGATCTTTGCCATAATCACCGGTGTTTATACCGGGATACTCCTTTCAGCCTTCAATGCAAGGCCGCTGTGGAACACATCAGTGCTCGGACCTCTTTTCCTGGCATCAGGACTGTCTGCGGGTGCTGCTGCAATAGTGCTGGCATCAAAAAACAGGGAGGAACGGCTGCTTTTCACAAAGATTGACCTGATAATCCTGGGTGTGGAGCTGTTCCTGATAGTGCATATGTTCATGGGCTTCCTTGCAAGCACCCAGGTACAGATTGAGGCCGCGGGCCTCTTCCTGGGCGGTGAGTATACGATGGTATTCTGGATCTTCGTGGTGATCATCGGGATAATCATCCCGGGGTTGCTTGACCTGATGGAACTGAGGGGCCGGCATATTCCTGCCTTTATACCCGGAGTGCTTGTGCTCTTCGGAAGCCTTATGTTCAGGTTCGTGTTTGTCTTTGCCGGCCAGGTGAGCCGCTGGTTATACTGATCACAATAAAATTCAACATAAAATGAGCAACAATACAACAAATGAGAGGAGCAGGAGGTACCTTAACCCATACCTGGGCGGGGTGCTTCTCGGCCTCGTACTGCTTGCCGCCAACTTTGTCTCCGGGAGAGGCCTCGGGGCCAGCGGCGCCGTAAAAAGTGTGGTGGCAACATCAATTGAGACGGTGAACAAGGATGCGGTTGAAACAATGCCTTTCATGAAGGAGTACGCCGGAACACACAGCGGAAGCCCCATGAAGTCATGGCTGGTGTTTGAAATGCTTGGTGTTCTGGTGGGCGGATTCCTGTCGGGAGCTGTAGCCGGAAGGCTTAAGCTGAAGGTGGAGCACTCACCGAAGATCACATCAAAACGGAGGCTTGTCTTCGCCCTGGCGGGAGGAATTCTCTTCGGGCTGGGTTCACAGCTCGGCCGGGGCTGCACAAGCGGCTCTGCCCTAAGCGGCATGGCTGTAATGTCATTGGGAGGATTCATTACAATGATGGCCATCTTCGGAACAGCTTTCGCGCTCGCATATTTCTTCAGGAGAAACTGGATTTAACGAAAGGAGGAAAACAATGGGACCACTTGCACCAAATGAAATTATATCGGAGAACACCAATTTTCTCCTTGCATTCTTCATCGGCATAGCATTCGGCTGGGTACTCGAGAGCTCCGGCTTCTCATCAAGCCGCAAGCTGGCAGGCATCTTCTACGGCTATGATACGGTCGTTCTGAAGGTCTTCTTCACCGGAGCCATCACAGCCATGCTGGGACTGCTCTTCATGAGCCTGTTCGGCTGGGTTGACCTCGATCTCGTATATGTCAATCCCACTTACCTTACCTCTGCAATAGTGGGCGGAGTGATTATGGGGGCCGGTTTCATAATGGGCGGATTCTGCCCGGGAACCAGTTTCTGCGGAGCGGCAATCGGGAAAATTGACGCAATGGTATTTATCGTTGGCCTATTCATAGGCGTCTACGGATTTGCATTCACATACCCATGGTGGGAGAAGATGTATATGGCGAAATACCTCGGTGAACCGAAGGTGAGCGAAAAGCTGGGCATGTCGGACGGACTCTTCGGGCTTTTACTCATCGTCGCTGCCCTTGGTATGTTTATTGTGGCAGAATGGGCTGAAAAGAAGTGGCCCAGGGAAGAGTACTAGTCAGACGGTCACAGGTGCCGGCTGGCTGAAGGCCGGTACCGGTTTGCCGGAGAATGCTGCCGGCTTGTTCAAAAATGGATGAACAATTTGTTAAATAAAAGGTTAAACAATAAATAACGAAAATAACACAGGATGAAACCGCTTAAGTTACTTGCACTGTTCGTGATCCCGCTTGGGATAATCATAGCCGCTGTGCCCCCTGACAGGGTGAAGCATTTCAGGCTTACAGCAGACGAGCTTCTACAGGAAGCCGGTGCGGGTGTTCAGTTTGTCTCACCCGATGTGGTGGCTGACATGCTTGTACAGAAGGATCCGTCACTGAGGCTGATCGATGTCCGCACTCCCGAGGAGTTTGATGCTTACCATATGGAGGGGGCGATCAACATCCCGCTGAGCAGCCTTCTTTCTGACGAATTCACCGATATTCTCAACCAGGAAGCCTACATGAATGTATTGTATTCAAACGGTTCGGTCTATGCCAACCAGGCATGGATGATCACAAGGCAGCTTGGTTATGAGAATAATTTCGTGCTGGAGGGTGGCCTGAACTATTGGTTTGGCAACATTCTTTCTCCTCAGGAGCCGTCGCAAACCAATCCGAATGAGGAGTTTGCGAAATATGACTTCCGCAAGAGCGCTGCTGCTGCCCTTGGGGGCGGGAGTATTGTTGCAACAGAAGGAAGTGCATCAGCTGTCAAGGCTGTCAAACCGCCTGTTACGGCAAAGGCAAAGAAGAAGGCCGCAGGAGGCTGCTGATTTTTGGCAGAAACCGAAAAAAGATTTACATTTGCGCCTGCAAAAGCAGGGCCCTATAGTTCAATGGATAGAACGCGGGTTTCCTAAACCTGAAATCCAGGTTCGATTCCTGGTGGGGCTACTTAAACAGAGCGGGAGTACAGGCACAGGCCGGCACTCCCGTTCTTATTTTTCCTGGCGTAAGCTTTAATCCCCGGCTACAATTATTTTTGACGCAAACAAACGCTCACCGACTGTGATGCGGAGGATGTACAACCCCGGTGTCAGCTTCCCGGCATCAAACTCCCTGTAAAGATGAGTTGTTTCACCGGCATCGCTTACCCACAGAAGCTGGTTGGCCTGGTTATAGAGCTCCAGCCTGATTTGTTCCGGTTTCTCCGGAATGGCCATGATATACAGGATCTCTGATACCGGGTTCGGATAAACCTTTGCCGTTCCGGGGAATGATCCCAGGTCTTCTATTCCGACTGATGACCTGACCACAACCGTGTCACTGGCTGTGCATCCGTGCAGATCAGTCACAGTCACCCAGTACCTGCCCCACTGCGTTGCACTGTAGGTTCTTGACACCGAATTGTCATGCCACAGGTAGGAGGTAAATCCGGGACCTGCATCGAGAGTCAACGGCAGTGCCGGGATTCTGAGGGTATCCATCCCCTGTCCTATGTCAACGACAGGTAATCCCCACACACTGATGCTGTTGCTCAGGTTGTTGTTCAGCAGGTTCTGGTCCTGGTCCCAGGTGACCGAGACATTCAGGTTATATGTTGCCGGAGCGGAGAAATCATAGGGAACCGGGAAAGTCACTGACAATGAATTGTCTGGCATAAGATTCCCGGCAAGGGTAATGCTTCCGGTCACAGGGGTACCGTCGTTCACATCATAGGAAACTGTCATTACAGTACCGGCAGTGATCCGGTAGAATCCGTCATTCCTGATCTCCATGGAAACTGCACTGGTTCCCGGAAGTGAGCATGACGATACAGGTGATTTTATTGAGGCAACTGAAATGTCGGGACGATCGTAGACTACATAGACACTGTCTGATGTGACACATCCGTTATCGCCGGTGACCGCAACAGAGTACATCCCTCTTCCTGGCAAGCCCACCGTGAAATCTGATGAGGTGCTGCCGTCCTGCCACCTGTATGATGCATATCCGGGTGTTGCTGCCAGGACAACGGGGGCCAGAGACACAATTGTGTCAAGGCCGTTTCCGATATCCACCAGCGGACTGCCCAGCACATCCACATCAACAGTCATGGTGTCATTCGAGGGAATCAGGTCAGAGGCGTATACCGTTGCAGCAGAGACTGTATAGCGGTCGGGTATGCTGAAATCCTCACCCTGTGTAAAGGTATGTTCGATGACCGTACCGTGTTCAAAAAGCGTTCCGAGGGTTATGACGTCTGTGACAGCCGTTCTTCCGTTGACTGAATAGGAGACACTGATTGCAGTTCCCGGGTCTATGTCCCAGTTGCCAAGGTTCCTGACGGCGACACTGATATGTTCGTCATTACCCAGAGAACAGGTGGTTTTGGGGTGAATTATTTCAGTTATACCCACATCAGGTACTGCAAGCATTACCTGAACTGCATCATACCCGGTGCACCCGTTGGGATCGGTTACTGTAACGCTGCAGGCGTTTATTCCCGGAGTGCTGACAGTATATGTACGGCCTGTGCTTCCGTCCTGCCACAGGTATGAAATGAAGCCAGGGCCGGCATCAAGTGTATACTCAAAACCGTGAACAACCTGGTATTCTTCTCCGAGATCAACCACAGGTGTGGCAAATATCCCCACCGGCATCAGGACGGTGTCATTTTCCTGTTTCATGTCACCCGGCAGTGAGGCGAAGACAGTGAAGTCATACCACTGTCCCCCCACAACGGCAGTTTTCTGAACGAATGTTATATCAAGGCTGTCTCCGGGGAAGAAGTCATTGCTCAGCGTGTGCGGTTCAATTATGTCGGGTCCGCTGTCAACCCGGTATCCGGCCGTAATTGTTCCGCCTGCCGGAACCGTAATGTTTCCCGCGTTTTTCAGCCTCATCGAGACTGTAATATTATCTGAGAGTCCGCATGATGTTTCAGGGGAAAGGATTCCTGCAATCCTGATGTCGGTCACATTGAGCAGGATATTTACCGTATCTGAAAGGCTGCATCCGTGCTCATCGGAAACAGTGACAAAATACTGTCCTGAACCGGGCTCTGTCACCGTATAGGTGTCTGATGAATAGCCGTCCTGCCACAGGTAGCTGTAATATCCGGGAGGTGCGGAAAGGAGATATTCGGTTGCGGTAAGTACCTTATCCGGTCCGAGATCGACGGGAGGATATCCGTAGACCTCCAGGGTATAATTCAGGGTATCGTTGAGCGGATGGGTATCATCCTGGTAACGTGTATACAGCTTCAGATCATAGACTCCGGGCAATGCCAGGTCAGCGGTATGCGAATAGGTATAACTGACCGCAGCCCCCGGCACTATCCTTGCCCTGACAAGAAGGGTGTCCTGCAGTAACAGGTTGTTGATCTCGCGATAAACGAATACTGTATCGCCAACATCAACCGTATCGGTTCCGAAATTCGTAATTTCAGCGATTACGGGAGTATCAGAACCCAGCTCACATGAGGATAAGGGTGCGATGAGCCGGCTGATTCCGACATCGGCAATCAGGGCGGTAATACTGATAGTGTCAGAGGCAGTGCAACCATAGCTGTTTGTCACCCTGACATAATATTTCCCCTGTGAGAGGACGTGGTATACCGAATCGGTGGAGTTGTCCTGCCACAGGTAACTTTGTCCCGGGGTGCCGGAATATGCCCGGAGCATTACTGTATCCGGTCTGACTGTTGACAGGTCATTTCCGAGTTCCACGAAGGGTTTGTGGACCTGGATCAGTTTCTGAACCGTATCGTTTGATACAGCCCTGTAGAAGTAAGGATCCGGCTCTTTGGCATAAACGGTTGTCAGGTAATCACCGCTTGCGCTGAAGTCAAACTGGCTGGTCATTGTGAAATCCCGTGTCTCACCTGCTGCCAGTGGCTGTGAGAGCCAGATCGTTTCCTCTGTCTGCTCTGTTTCTCCTGACCTGTCAATCTGGTAACCAATCCGAATAGAGTCTCCGGCATTGATAGTGCCAACTCCGGCATTCCTGATTCTTAGTGTAAATCGCTGGTCAGGAGCGAGTTCGCATGCCGTGAACGGGGCTACAATATCCACAATGCTGACATCTGCCGGCGCCTCATACAACCGGGCATCGTCAATGGCCACGCCGTCATACTGGTTGTTAAACTTGTCAGCCTTGAATTTCAGCCTGAACTGAACGTTATTCCGGCCTGTAAGATTTGAAGGCAGGAGGTGTCTTACGGTCATCCATGATCCGCTCTGACCGCTCCAGCCGTTCGCGCCAAGGGCCGACACATACCTTCCGCTGTACCAGTTCCAGTACTCATCAAATCCTGAACTGTTTGATACTGGCGTCCAGCTGTTCCCGTCATCAACCGAGTACAGCAGTGTTGCCCCGTCAGCACCCTCTTCAGTATCTGTCCAGAGCCGGGCTTCGATGATCGGGTTGGCAAGTCCTGACAGGTCATAGGAGGGCGAACTCAGAAGCGCTTCACTGTCGCTGATGAGGTCACCGTACAGTGTCACGTCGTCAATACTCCATCCCTGGGCTGTTGCTCCGGCAGCAGTGGAGTAGAAGAGCGTGAACCTGAACCGGAATGAATCCGTTGAAGAGAGGGAGTCAGGGATATCAAAATGCCTGTAGGTAAACTCGGAGTCCATGATTGCCCCGTTACTGTTTTTCCACAGGGTTACCCATGTTGCGCCATTGTCGGAACTTGCCTGGAACCGCACCGAATCGCCGCTTTGCACGGTTATCCAGGACTGGCAGTCGACTTTGAGGTTACTGTAGCTGCTGACGTCAAATGAGGGTGAAGTGGCAGTATACTGTGTTTCTGGTGTAATGCCGTTTTCATAAAGGTAGGGCAACGATCCGCGGCCTGAAAGGTCAGTTCCGATGCAATAGTATCCGGAGTATGCAAAATATGGCAAAAACACATAATCGGGGGCATTCCGTTCAAATTCACCGGTGAATGTCCAGCCTCTGTCAGACTCAAAATCATCCTGGAATATTATTGCATTTACTCTTGTAATCAGGTCACCGTATGTGGAGGTCAGCCCCGTCACCCAGCTTTTTGTCCCGGAGGATGCATTGCTTATCGTGTTTCCTGCAGGTTCTCCGTATTCCCACAGCGGATTGCCCGAGGGTCTCCAGTAACCGTTGTCTGACTCAAATGGTTCAAGGTAGGGAGGAACATATGTCGGTACTATGTAGACCTCGGTTGATATCTGGTCATTGCCAGTAAACTGGTCATCCGGGAATATTGTCTTTGCCAGCACCGATGGTCTTGGTCCCGGTGCCGAAAGATCCGCCCTTGTCGAAAAAGTAAAAAGCACCGATCCTCCGACCGGGATATCGTCATTCATTGTGTTTGTAACCCATGTAAGGCCTCCGTCAAATGAGTAGGCCACCGGGACGGGATCAGTCACGGCAGCGCCTCCGAAGTTTGTAACCCTGACGGTTACTGAGTCGGAAGCTGTATGGCCGCTTCCGCTGAGAGGATATATCCATTCTGAAACACCCACGTCGCGTGTAATGAATTCGCCTGTAAGGTAAACATCGTCAATGTTCCATCCGGAATAATTGTTCTGACCGTCGGTGGGCCCCATTGTATACCTGAACATCAGGTTTTTTGTACGCGAGAAATCTTCCGGGATTGTTATATGCTGTGCTGACCACATATAGTCATTGAGATAGGATGAGCTCGCCCAGACCGGATGCCACGTTATGCCGTTGTCAATGCTCACTTCCACCGAAGCGTGATCCCAGACTTCAATGTTCAGCTGCCTCTGAAAGAACAGGCTGAGATTCTTGAAATAGTACATGTCAAGTGAAGGAGAGGTGGCGTGATATGACGAAGACTCGCTTATTTCAGGTTCATACTTGTAAGGGTACAACCCGAGGCCTGTCAGGTCAGTGCCCAGGGCATTGACGCCCCGGAATGCCGATGAAGGATCGGGATTGCCGGGATCTCCTCCCTGGCCGGAGGGCTGACCTACCTCAAACTCACCTGTAAGCGTCCAGCCATGGGCACCCTCAAAATCCTGGTAATATTGCGTTGAATAAACTGTGCGCACACCGGCCGGGGAGATTTCTGCCGACGGATAGAGAGTGTCGTTTGCCAGTATGCTGTTTGCGGCAAGCTTTGCATCAAGGATGTGACCATAATCAATATCGTACTTAAGATCATAAGCCAGCCATACATATGAGTTACCGGGCGGCAGTACATGGTTCAGCCCTGTAAATTCGGCCACTCCGCCGGTGAAATTGCCGGATGAACCAACCTGGTTCTCCGTACTGAAAATCTGGCTGGTGGTGGAATACAGCTTTACACCTCCCGGAACTATATCGTTGTCTGATGTATTCAGTGAATTGAATCTTATGCTCTGAAGCCTGGCGGTATCACTGTTGCCGAGAACCGTAAAGTCAAGCCTCATCACCGGCACGTCAGGAGTTCCTGATGCCACATACTGGGTAAACGGCTGCCTGGCGTCTATCTCCCTGATCCACATCGGCTGAAAGCCGGTCGACTCAACCTTAATGTTGTCAATGCAGGTTCCAAAGCCCCAGCGTGTCTGCCCTTCAAAGGCAAGGTAATATGTTGCGGACGGGTTTGGAAGGACAAGCGTCTGAAGCTCCCAGGTGTAGACCGGGTCAAGGAACGCATGCAGAAGCACCCAGGGAGCGCTTTCTGAAACCTTATAGTAAACCCGGAGGATATCCCAGCCGGTTGAACCCTCGAAATTCCATGGTATCTGGCAGAGATAAAAAGTCAGTTCCACAGCAGCTCCGCCGAGCAGATTCATCGGAGGGGTGATGAGCTTGGTACGTTCGTTTCCGTCTCCCTGCTTGAAGAAAATTGCATTGTAGGTCCCGTCATAGGCGGCAGGCGGGTTGCGGGTAATATCCGTCTCCCATGCCGGAACAAGCCAGTTATTGTCATTCGGGCTATGACCACCGTTCCTGTATCTCCATGGTTCTGTTCCGGTTACATATTCCTCTGTCCACCCTTCAGGCTTGGCACCCAGCTCGAAGCCCTCGGAGAGATACACCTGGGAATGCAGACGAAATACCTGAAACAATAAAATGAGTGTCACCAACAGCCTGGCAGACAAAGTTCCGAGAGATTTCCGTTCTGACATATAACTTCTTTAATTCCCCTTCAGGGCAACATTGCACTTCGTTTTACGTATAAATTCTAAATATGTTTAATTTTTAGTACCGGATTTGAAAACTAAATTCCGTTATACCCGGATCAGGTTACTTGTTAGCAGTTCATTGACAGCCTTGTTGCTGACGATATCCGCACTGACAAATGCACAGGTAGATACGGATTTCTGGTTTGTGGTGCCTGAACTGTCACACCGCGGGAATACAGGCGGCACGCCGGGAACGCTAAGAATAGCTACGCTGGAGCTGCCCGCCACGGTAACAATCAGCATGCCTGCCAATCCGTACCATCCGACCCTGAATCCGGGAGGTTTTCAGGATATTGTTGTTGAAATTGCAGCCAATTCAACCGCTGCTGTCAATCTCACATCCCTGCTTGACGTGGCTGCCAACCCGGGCAACAACCGCCTTGAAAACAAGCCTTTGACCCCAAACGGAATAAACAACTTCGGGCTGCACATTACCTCCACGAATATGATCACCTGTTACTGGGAGGTAAACTATGCCTACGGGTCTGACCTCTGGACCCTCAAGGGGCGCAATGCGAGGGGAACTCTTTTCTACACACCATTTCAGACCTTTTACAATAACAGGAACATTACACCGAGGGCATATTCTGCAATAGACATCGTTGCCACTGCTGACAACACGCAGGTGACAATTACCCTGCCCCCCGGGAAGCAGGCAAGCTTCGGATCGCTTCTTACGACAATTCCTGCCGGCGGCACCTATACGGTTACACTTAACAGGGGACAGACCTTTTCAGTTTTTCCGTTCAACTACAGCATATTTGCAGCAGACAGGCTTGCCGGCACAAGGATTCAGTCAACAGAAAATATAAGCGTGACTGTCAAGGATGATGCACTGGCAGTCGGCTCCCAGGGACAGGATGTTATAGGTGACCAGATAGTGCCGGTGAATATTGTCGGCAGCCATTACATTGTCCCGGACATGGGCAATCCCAATCATGTCTATGTCCTTGCCACAGAAGATAATACGCCAATTTATGTTTATGACGGCAACGGTGTGCCCATCGGGCCTTCACCCTATGTAACCCTGAACCGCGGACAGCAGGCGCTTGTAATAGTACCGGGAGGTTCGAAGTTCGGACGGCTGACCTCCATGCTTAATCCGACAGATCCCCCGAAACCGTTCTATACATTTCAGCTGGGGGTTGAAAACCAGGCAAGGGGTGGTGCCCTTGTGCCCGCAATAGGCTGTACCGGCAATACCCAGCTTGCATTTACCAGGGCCAGGGATGAGAACAAATTCCAGTTCTTTATCATCGTGATGAAGGGCAACGAGGACAAGTTCCTGCTCGACGGAATAAAGCAGGACGGGATCATCGATCCCGGGGCATTCGAGGAGATACCCGGATCAGGCGGATATATGGCATGGTTTTCAAACTCAATAAACACTAACGTACTTTCGATAGGGCAGCACCTGGTTGAGAATACAGGCGATATATTTCACCTTGGTATATTCAACGGCTTCCCAGGGGCAGGGCAGGGGGGACTTTACTACGGGTACTACTCTGACTTCGGCGGACTGAATATCGGGGCGAACGTTGCAGGCACCAATTCGGTTGTCGTAAGGGCCTGTTACGGTGACCCTGTTCAGCTCTATGCATACGGCGGCACAAACTACCTCTGGAGCCCTGACACATACCTCGATGATGCCACCAGCAACCTCCCTACAGCAATTGACCTCCCCCCCGGCCCCCACAACTATACGGTTGAGATATCAGGTGCATGCGCAACAGGCACGAGGAACCTTACCGTGGTGGTGTCTACACCGGTGAAAGCGTTCTTCCAGACAAACGTTCAGTCAGGGTGCTCTCCTCTCGAGGTGGTCTTTGAGGATCAGTCGACAGGTGTTGCCTTCTGGCAGTATGATATTGACGGGACCCTCACAACTTATGACCTTGATCCGGCCACCCCGTTCCAGCCACCTCCCGGCTATCCGGATCCCTTCACGCTTTCACATGTATACACCAATTATACGAATGCCCCGATAATTGATACCGTAACCCTGCTCGTCAAGAATGAGAGCGGATGTGCAGATATTTTCACCAAGACGATTGTTGTCTATCCTGAAATTTATTCGGAGTTTGAATTTGACGGGGCTACGAGGGGTTGTGATCCGCTGCCGGTCAGTTTCGTGAATACCTCATCGGGCAATACTGATACCTGGTACTGGGAGTTCGGTGACGGCGGATCCTCGATTGACCGTGATCCAGATCATACATACAGGAACCTTTTCGGACCTGACAGCATTGTGTATGAAGCCCGCCTTATAGCCATATCGCCCTACTACTGCCGTGACACATCGTCACATACGGTAACGGTCATGCCATATATCGAGGCAAACTTCGTGTTCGATACTGTATTTGCCTGTACGCCTCATGACATTGTAATCAGTGATCAGTCTTTCGGTGCAGATTTTTATTACTGGGATTTTGGCAACGGAACAACTTCAACCTCTCCCGGACCGGTTATTCCGGTTACGTATGTCAACAATGCTGATACAGTAGTCACATATACCATAAGTCTGCGGGTTGAAAACGAAGAGGGTTGCTTTGATGAGATTACACGTGAACTGAAAGTTTTTCCGGAAATCAATGCTGACTTTATCCCTGACCGGACAGAGGGTTGCTCACCCTTTGAAGTTGCCTTTGAAAATAATTCAACAGGAGCTGCCATCTTCTTCTGGGATTTCGGAGACGGGGGCACGTCCTCGGTACCGGACCCGGTTCACCTTTATGAGAGGAACCTGATGGATCAGACCTACATGGTGACACTCATTGCAACCTCGGAGGAGTTCTGTACTGACACTGCGGTGACATTCATAACCGTTCATCCTTACATTGAAGCGCTGTACGCCGTGGATGACATAATAGGTTGCCACCCGTTTGACATCACGGTTACAGATATGTCGACCGGGGCAGAGGAATACATCTGGGACTTTGGCGACGGTTCTCCTGTTATAACCACCCCGGGTCCCGTATTATATCACACGTATCTCAATCCGGGACCGGGCGTTGCTTACTATAACCTGCGGCTCATCACAAGAAACTCCGAGGGATGTTCCGATACCCTGGACAGAACGATAACGGTTTATCCCGAGATATCCGCAAACTTCACCGCCAGCGCCTTTGAAGGGTGCCATCCGCTTGAGGTGGCCTTCACCAACCTTTCACTTAATGCAACAACATACTATTGGGACTTCGGTGACGGGTCCTCCTCTGCTGAATTCTCTCCCGTGCATACATTCACCAATTTCGGGATGTCAGACGTGATTTACCAGGTTACACTTACCGTTTCAACCGGCGACGGCGAATGTGTGAAGACCATATCATGGCCTGTTACTGTTCACGGCAATTTGGCTGCCGGTTTCACCCTCCCTCAATCGTCGGGATGTACCCCGTTTGAAGCGGCACTTGATAATATTTCTGTAGGTGCCACCGCATTCCGGTGGGATTTCGGTGACGGATCCGATACCGTGACAACTGACCTTTCAGGGTTAAGGCACACCTATGTGAACAGCGACTTTGCAATCCCTCAGGTATTTGATATAATCCTGATTGCTGAAAATGCAGCCGGTTGCAGTGATACCGCAACAAAAAGCGTAACAGTGCTTCCGGCTATCGATGCCCTCTTTACAGCAGCCCCGGCAGAGGGTTGCCACCCTTTTGATGTCGTTTTCTCAAACCTCTCGCGGGGAGCAGGTTCGTATCTCTGGGACTTTGGAGACGGTACTTCATCATCTGCTTCGGATCCGGTGCATACCTTCATAAACACGGGAGATGATGACGTTACCTATTTTGTAACCCTGACTGTATATTCACCGGATTACAGGTGCATTTCGGTTTATTCCTCAACAGTCACGGTGCATCCGGCAATACAGGCCGGTTTTACAATTCCGGTTCAGCGCGGGTGCAATCCCTTCACGGTCATATTCAACAACAGCTCTGCCGGCGGAGGAGATGAGTTTCACTGGAATTTCGGCGACGGAACAGATACGGTCACATATAATACTGATCCGGTTGAGCATCTGTATACAAATGCTGATTTCACGAATGCTTCAACATTTACGGTTGTTCTCACAGCATTCAATACAGAAGGCTGTTCCTCTGACTTCACGAGGACCGTAACCGTTGAACCGGCAATCGCAGCCGGCATTTCCCCTGACATTAACGAAGGATGTCATCCGCTGGAAGTAACATTCACAAATACCACTTCCGGGGGGTATACATACTTGTGGGATTTCGGTGACGGTACCTCAGGCGGGGCATTATCCCCCACACATATCTTCACTAATTTCACCGATACCGTAGTTGTCAGGAAAGTAGTGCTGACTGCAGTTTCTGACCATAACTGTATAAGTACTGACAGTGTGGAGATTGTTATTCATCCCATGCCGAAGGCTCTCTTCGAGACCGATAAGGTAATTGACTGTCCGCCTGCAACGTTCACAATGACAAATTCCAGCCTGAATGCTGATATTTACGAATGGAATTTTGGTGACGGATCAACACTCACGGCAGTCAACAGTGATCCCGTTCAGCATGTTTTTGACAACCAGGGAGACCAGATAGCCACGTTTACAATCCGGCTGAGGGCATCGACGGCATACGGCTGCACTGACTCCACATTCCACACGGTAAATGTGTATCCTGCCACCCGGGCAGCCTTCACCATGAATAATGAGGGATGCAGCCCTCTGACAAGCAGTTTCGTTAATGAGTCAGAACTGGGATACTCTTATCTCTGGGATTTTGGTGACGAATCCATGACATCCGTAAAGGACCCCACTCATATCTTCTTTAATTTTTCAGACAGCGACACAACTTTTACCGTCAGCCTTATTTCCAGCTCCAGGTACGGTTGTGCCGATACGGCAACAGGTTACGTAAATGTATTCCCGCAGCCTGTTGCTGAGTTTATTGCACTTCCCACCCACCAGGTCTTCCCGGATGCAACGGTTTCACTTACAAACGTCACAAACGATGGTCCGTGGACCTATCTGTGGGAGATGGGTGACGGGCAGTCCCTGGACGGAGAGTCACCCTCCCCTTATACTTATTCTTCCTGGGGTGAATTTGAAATCAGGCTTTACGTTTCATCAGCCAGATGTTCTGACAGTATATCACATAAAATCCGGATATTCCCGGCTCCGCCGATAGCATTATTTGATACGGTTATGCCCGGATGTGCTCCCCTGACAGTCAGGTTTGCCAATAATTCCCTCTACGGCAGTGCTTACCAGTGGGACTTTGATGACGGAACCACCTCGGCAGAGTCAGAGCCGGTGCATACATACAATGAAAGCGGGGTATACAATGTAAAACTGACAGTTACCGGCGAGGGGGGAAGAGATTACTACTACAGGCAGGTTGAAGTATATCCCAATCCGGTTGTTGATTTCAGGATCTCTCCGACATATTTAATGCTCCCTGACCAGGCAATTCAGCTTTACAATCTCTCAAAGGGAGGCAACACATATCTGTGGGATTTCGGAGACGGAATAACTTCAAATGAGATCAATCCATCACATCTTTACACTGAGGTTGGTGTTTATGATATTACGCTCGACGTCTGGACAGAGTACGGTTGCACTGCACAGTTAATTAAACCCGACGCAGTTACTGTTGTCGGCAAGGGACTGATTGTTTTTCCCAATGCCTTTATGCCTGACAGGATGGGTCCCAACGGAGGATCCTACAACCTCAACGAACCGGAAAAGAATAATATATTCCACCCGTACTGGGAAGGAGTTGACAGGTATCATCTTCAGATTTTCAACCGGTGGGGGACCCTGATTTATGAGAGCTATGATGTCATGACAGGATGGGACGGATATTATCTCGGAAAACTCTGTCAGCAGGGTGTATATGTATGGAAGTGCACCGGCACCTTTACCAACGGAGAATTATTCAATCTTGTGGGAGACGTGACACTACTTTACGGTCCGCAATAACAGCCCGGAAGCTTCTCCTGGTCCCTACTTTCCCGATGCGTCAGTCGTGAAGCTGACTTCCTTCCCGTAAACTGTAAAATTGCCACTGACGGCATATGCCCTGACATAGTAGGTAGTACCAGGCAGCAGGTTTATGATGTGGCTGGAATATGACCCGACGCCGATTGTCACTGTGAAAACCGTACGGTCATCTGAAATTGTCGGGTTTCCGTCCCGGGAGTAGCAATGGCCGTAACTCTTAATCCCGTCACCGATGCTGAGGATGTGTCCCGCAATATCTGCAGTAGTTGCCCGTACAGCAGTAATATCACCTGTTTCCACATTGGCGTATCCGCCCGTGCACGAGTTTGTCGGAATGCCCAGTATGATGACCATGGCAAGGGCATAAGGGAAGCTTCTGATTATCTTGTTATATTTCATGTACATTTCCTGAAATACAGGACGGCTTCCGGGGGAATCCGGCTTGTATCATTATCTATAACGCTGAAATATCCTGTTTTATGTTATAATAACCTGCTCGTTCCTGTAACGGATTGTTACAGTTACCCTGGTTCCCGCCGGCAGGCCGTCACCGTCACTCAGGTCCGTGACGGTAAAGCTGTGTTTATCCTCGTAATACCTGTTGCAGAGATCGAACAGTTCGGTCATCAGTTTCATTCCCTTTCCAGTGGAGCCGGTATGCTCCTCTGCCGCTTGTGCCCGGCCTATGCCGTTATCCCTGATGTCAACAGTCAGCTCCCTCTCCGTTCCCCTCACCATGATCTCCAGCATCCCCCCTGACTCCCTGGTGGCGATTCCGTGCTTAACCGAATTTTCGGCGAACAGCTGGATCACAAACCTGGGTAAGGGAAGCTCAGTGTTTATTTCAGGTGGCAGCAGGACTGAATAATCAAACCTTTCTCCAAATCTCATCTTCTCAAGGGCAAGGTATTCGCTGCAGAACCCGATCTCCTCTTCCAGGGTTCGCCGCGGCTTGCCTGCTGAAAGCAGCATGTCACGGTATAATCCGGAGAAACTCTGGAGGCTGCTGCGTAATTTTTCCCTGTCTGGCTGTTCAACAAGGTGGAGGACTGAGTTAAGGGCATTAAGGGTGAAATGAGGATCGAGCTGGTTGCCTATCATGGCAAGCTGCAGCTCGGAGATCTTTTTCCTTTCTTCCTCCCTTCTGGTGATCACCCTCTTCTGGGCACCCTGAATGAGCAGGACAAAGGCAATGAATCCCGCATAGATCAGCGGATGCAATCCGTAGGACAGGTAAAAGAGGGGATTTCGCCTGTATTCGAGCCAGAACTGGCTGGTTCCGGTCTGCAGGTATATGCGGGGCGCTTCATTCCGGGTCCTTCTGACAGAGAAGAGTATCTCCCCTGCAAAATCACGGCCCAGGTCCGCAACTGCAGGCTGCCTCATTCCTGCCCTGTAAACATAGACTTTGCCGGTTTCGTAGCTGCTGACTATTATTTCCTGCGAGCCGTCGAGATCAATATCATTCTGCAAGACTGACGGGACCCCTTCCATCCGGATCTCTTTCATATACTTACCTTCCCGGTTAAAGAGTACAATGCCCCTGTCTCTTTCGAGGACAGCATATACCGGTTCTTTTTTTCCGCTGGCCGTAATGAAGGCGGAAGAAGGGATTGCCCCGATGACAGCCCGGTTTGATGTCTCTCCTGAAATATTGAATGAAAGCAGCGAGGCGGGGGAGTCCTTCTCCAGGGAGGAGACAAGGAAATCGTATGAGTGATTCCCTGGTGAGTCACTTATCATTGGCACCACAAGAGCCAGGTTTCCTGTGAATTCCTTAGGTTCGAACAGGAACTCCAGGTTCCTGTCAAGAACTGTAAGCCAGGCTGAATTATCATGATATTTCATTTCGGACGGGTCAATGTTGCCGGAGGCATAATTGACAGTCATCAACTCACAGAATCCGTCATTGTTGATGTCTTTCTGGATTATCCCCAGAATGAATCCTCCAAGCTGCGGTGAAGAGACAAGTGAATCTTTTGCAGGGTAGTATGCGTAAATTTTCCTGGGATATTTTGAAAAACCCGAGGTAATACCGAACAGCAGCTCCGCCTTCCCGTCACCGTCAAGGTCCTGTGGCTCGGCTTCAACAATCCGGGGATCAGGGAAATTTCTTCCGCGGCCTGCCACATCTATCAGCCTGTTGCTTGTTCCAAGCGCGGGATCTGTCGGGTCCGGTACGGAGTGAAGCAGGATCGAATCGCCGTTTATTGAAAAGAAATACAGTTCCCTGATGCCATCACCGTTGCAGTCGGCAGGGATATTGAGTGTTGCCTTGCCGGAGAACTCAAAAGTGCCTTCAATGTTCCACTGGTTGAGGATCCTTCCGTTTCTCGTGACTGTAATGCCTGAGCCGTTTGGATAATCAAAGCACTCTATCTTTTCGGAGTTGCCGTCACCGTCAAGGTCATGATAGCTCAGAAAATGGTTTTCAAAAACCCTGGTTGACCTTACCAGGTTAAGAAGGTATGGCTGGTTGATAACCGGTATGCTGAAAAGAAGCGCGACAGTAGGTATTGCTGCCAGGATAAACGGATTAGTCAGCAGCGAGAGCGTCTTCTTGCGTGCAGGAGTTACCATCAGGGATGATTTATTGCCCCAATTTACTCAAAATAAGGATTCAGGAACCAATCCATTTCTACTGATCCGGGATGCCTGAAAACACCCCTGTGATCCATTGGGAAATGAGAATGGGGAAGGGCCGCAGGGGCATTGATGTTACAGCTTAATGAACTCGACCCTGCGGTTCATCGCCTTGTTTGCAGGGGTGTCATTGGAGGTCACCGGTTTGGTTTCACCTGCACCTTCAGTCTGCATGCGTGAAGCGTCAATACCGAACCTGGACGACAACTCACTCTTTACCGACTCAGCCCGGCGCTTTGAGAGGTCAAGGTTCAGTGCATCATCACCGTCGCTGTCGGTATGCCCCACTATTTTTACCTTCACAGAAGGATTTTCCCTGAGCACTGCTGCAATTACATTCAGTGTTCCGTATGATTCAGGTCTAATATCGGCTTTACTGACATCGAATGTGATACCGTAGGTTGTCAGCCTGCCATCGGTGATAAGCTTGCTCCGGGTGTCAGGGGCAGCCGTAGTGATCCTGATGTTGGTGATCATTGGCCAGGAAGCCCTGTCCCAGCCTGAGAAGAGAATCTTATTGAATTTTGTATGTGCATAAATATTTGTCGGTACATCAAGCACCTTTGCCCCCTGATGATATATTCTGGCCCTTCTCTTCTGTATCCATATGATAACATGGTTGACCTGTCCGGTAATCACCGGGTTCCTTGAAGCCTGCCCCTCTATCCATTCTCCCTCAGGTTCATTGGTGTATCCCTTTGTTTCCCATCCTTCACTTGCAAGGATAATGTGGAAGCCACTTTTTCCGGGGTAAAGATCATCGTTGATCTCCTTCGGGTCTTCCGGGTTCTCCTCATAAATAGTGAATACAATTCCGTGACGGTACTCTTCGTCGGGGATGATATCGAACTCAACTATGAAATTATCGGAAAATGCCACGGTCTTTGAGTAACAGTATACGGCATCCTCTCCGTTCATATGGAGCCATTTTCCGGGAGCGATATTCACGGTTTTGACCTCGCCGCTGCCGTTGGAGGTCCACAGTGCAGGGAAATCGCCAACGGCGTCCTGGCTGAAGTCCTCGAAGTAAAGTATCCGGTCACCGGGAACAAAATCGTACTGGGTGTAGCTTTCGAGTTTCTGTTTTACCGGTGCAGCATGTGCCATCCTTTCTTCATTTTCGGAAGCTTCTTTGTCCGGTTCTTCTGAACCTGATTCTATGCCTTCGCCGGAATCACTCTCCTCCTTTTCATCTTCACGGGTCTTTTTCTTTTTCAGCAGCGATCCCACACCCTCCTCAATCTTGTTGAAACCTTCATCCACCCCCTCATAGATTTTACTGTTAATCCTGTTTGTGCCTTCTTCCTTTACAACTTCCCTGGTTTTGACTATCTGGGCGTTTACTGTGTGGCTTAAAAACAAAAGCAGTAATGTCACTGCAAGGCTTACAAATGATCTGATCTTCATGACTCCGGTTTTAATGAAAAAATAAACCCTAAAACAATGAATAATTTCCGCGGTGCTATAGTAAAAAGCCGACAACCGGAAATGATTGGTGAAAGAGATTACTTGCCGCTGAAGATCCTTGCCACGCAGAGGTTCCTTCTGAAAAATATATCGGGTGTTTCACCTGTTATTGATTTAAAATCCTTGATCAGGTGGTTCTGATCAAAATAATTCCCGAGGAAGACCAGGTCATGGTAGTCAATTTTACCACCGCTGGAGGTGATGTCCCACAGGTAATTGATTCTCATTATTCTTATGAGCATCTTTGGTGAGGTTCCAAGGCGGTCACGGAACCTTCTTTGCAGGGTTCGCTGGCTGACGCCCAGTTCATTTATAATATCAGGCAACTGCGTACCGATCCCCTTTCGGATCATCAGGTCATAGCTTCTGTCAGTCTCATCCGGAACATATCCGGAGGGACAAAGGCTGTTAATGAATCCGGAAAACAGCTCCATTCTCATTTCAGGCTCATTCTCTTCCCTCATTGCTGCCCAGACAGGGCTGAACAGCTTTTCAGGAAGAGTTACCCATGAGAAGCAGCCCGCTGTAAGACTGATCCCGAGTACACGCGAGAGAACTGTCGGTTTACAGATTACAATCATGGTGTCATTCTGCCCCGTAAGACTGATGGAGTTGGCGGTAGGGATTACCGGTGACACAAAAAATGCAGGAAGGGTAAGTTTTACCGGAGCCAGCATCTGTGGCCGGTTACGAAAATGAAATACAAGGGCCGCATCTTCACGCGGCACAAATTTATCAGTCAGTACGTTCGGGCTGTCGTACCTGATAAATTCAAACTTTTTCACCACCCATGAAGCATCTGCTTCCGGACTGTAATATTTTACCTCGGGCACCATTGAAGGCAATCCTCCGCTGTTGCCGGGCAATATATGTATTATTTCAAACTGTCAAGGAGACGGATGTCATCCCCTGAAATTTCGAAATTAATGTCGAAGTTCTGCCGGATGTATTCCGGGTGGACCGATTTTGGCAGAGGAAGAGCGCCTTTCTGGAGGACATATCTTACTGAAACCTGGGCGACGGTCTTACCGTACTTTTCTGCAACCCTGGCTATTTCACCGTTACCAAGGATCCTGCCCGTAGCCAGCGGGGAATATCCCTCAACGAGGATATTATTTTTCCGGCAGAACCCGGTTGTCTCCTCCTGGCTGTGGCCGATGTGAAGCTTTATCTGGTTGACCATCGGTCTTGTGCGGCAGGTTTCAAGGATGGCTTCAGTGTCTTTTACATTGAAGTTGGAAATGCCTATGGCGCGAGTTTTGCCGCTCTGGTAAAATTCCTCCATCGCTTTCCAGACCTCAATGTTTTCCTTTGTGTAATCGGCGCCTATCTCCGTCCATGGCCACGGGGCGTGGATCAGGTACAGATTAATGTAGTCAAGGCCGATGTTCTTCATTGTAAGCTCCGCATGCCGTACGGCCTTGTCGTAATTTTTGATCTCCGCAGGCAGTTTCGATGTTACAAAAATCTCATTCCTGGGGATACCGGAATCAAGTATTGCCTTGCCCACGCTTGCCTCATTGCCGTAAGCCTGGGCGGTGTCAATATGACGGTAGCCTGCCTTAAGTGCCTCTCTTGTTGAGGTGTAGGCTGCGTCACCTGAAGGAATCTGCCAGGTTCCGAATCCGACGGCAGGTATTGTGACCCCGTTGGCAAGTGTAAAGAAATCGGTGTTTTTCATTTATGATATTGTTTAATGAAGGTTGAAATTAGTGAATCTGATCTAATAACCGCCGGGGGAGGAATTTGTTGAGTCGGCAGTTTGAGCCGACGACGAATGCGGTGGATCAATCCCGCATTCGCCAAGGGCGGATCGGGAGGGCAGTACCGGTCAGCAGTAATGGAGGGGCTGGTATCAATGATATCCTTACCAGGGGGAGACATACAATTGCAAAATGCTTAAATTCACAAACTGTAAATTGCACAATTATGCTGAAGGGTATTTCTCCGCTGATTTCACCAGACCTGTTGTCGGTGCTGGCCCGGATGGGTCATGGCGACGAACTTGTACTGGCAGATGCCCACTTTCCCGGTGAGAGCGTCGGGAAGCGGGTCGTCAGGGCCGACGGCCTCCGGATTGCCAGCCTGCTGGAAGCCATCATGCCTCTCCTTGAACTCGACAGTTATGTTCCTCATCCCCTGCTGATGATGGAACCTGTTCCGGGAGACAACCTGGATCCGGAGGTTGAGGCTTCCTACATGGCGAAGATCAGATTCACGGCCCCGGGTGTTCCTCCGGTCAAGCGGCTCGACCGGTTTGCCTTTTATGAGCGTGCATCAAAGGCATTTGCCGTGGTTATGACCGGCGAGACGGCAAAGTACGGTAATATTATTCTGGTTAAAGGGGTTACCCCCGTAAAGTAAACAAGCCCCGGAGGATCACTCCGGGGCTCCCAGCAATACGTCCGGGCAGAATTTCCCGGACATCAACCCTAAAAATACAAACCAGTCTTATTTAAGTAACCACATAAGCTTGTTGATTTCATCATAACCCTCGTATTGCCTGTCGAGGGCTTCAATAAGGTTTTCCCTGTTGTAATTTGTTTCCGTTGAAGGATACAGCCACCTCATCGGCAGTCCGTCCGGGTTGTTCTCGTTGAGACTTGTGGCAGGGTTTATCGGGAATTCAGGATAGGCGGTCCTTCTGTACTCAAAATAACTGTACTGGGCATCCTGCATGAAATTCAAAAGGTAACGCTGCATCCAGATTTGTTTCAGTTGGTCTTCCTGTCCGGTCTTAAAGGCTGCCTCACCTGTGAGATAGCCGTCAATATATGCCTGGTTTATGGGCATGGTATGTGCATAACTGCTGTTGACCGTAAGAAAATGTCCAAGTGCTGCTTTGACCCCCTGCTCATAATATTCCTGTGCTGTGCCGGTGGTTATCCAGCCCCGGATTCTTGCCTCGGCAAGTATCAGCTGCTGTTCTGCGTAGGTCATGAGCCGGCGCGGTTCGGTAGCCTCTTCCTGCAGGTAGCGCTTGTTCAGCAGGGAGTATAACCCGGCGCTGTGACCGGCGTTCATCGTGGCATAGTCAATTGCCACATCGACACCGGTATAAGCTTCAGGATCAACCTCTGTAAGGCCGGCTATTATCTGGGCTGCCGCAGGTTCTGCATAATAATAAATTCGCCTGTCGCTCAGTAGCTTAAGATTGTCGACCAGGAGTGAACTCATTACCGTTCTGCTTGTGAAAAGGTCATTGGTGCCGGATAACGGGTGTTTGTTCTGGGTAGAATAATTAACACCCAGAAAACCTGTCGACGGCTGCATGAGATAACCGGCACTGACAATCTCGGCGAAGCGCGGTTTTACATTGAGTGAAGCAACATTTTCTTTCTTGCTCAGTGTCATGAGTATTTTGAGTGCTGTTGCGTTTACTGCCCTGCGCCACTTGTCCGGGTCACCGTTAAAGGGTGTCGGGTCGCCGTTGAAGGTTACCCCCTGTGCAAAGTATTTGTCTGCTGCCTTCAGTTCGTCGAGGATACCGAGGAATATTTGCTCCTGGGTATCGTATTTTGGCCTGTAAAGGCCATCTGCTCCCTTGCTGGCCTCTGAGTACGGCATGTCACCGACCTCCATTGTGAGCCTGAAGAAACGGTACGCCCTGACGAAGCTTGCCACACCTTTGTAGGAGTTTTCCATCACCGTACCTTCAGCTTCCTTAAGCATCTGTTCAAGGTTCGGAAGTATGAGGAGGCCGTCAAAATAAGTGGCCCCGATGGTATTGTACTGTGTCCCAAGCTGACCCTCGTTGGCATAACCTACATATTTGGGCAGGGCATTGTCTGAAATCATCGTCTTGCCGTCGCGGCCGCTGAATGCAGTTACGTTCAGGATAGCCTTTGTGCATAGCATTGAAGCCCCTGCCGTTGTGGTTTTGTTGGGGTCAGTATTGAATTCCTCGAATTTGCTGCAACCGGCAATAATTAGGGCCGTTGCCATCGCGAGGAGAATTATCATTTTTGTCTTTTTCATCATCCTGTTTTTTAAATGATTAGAAACCAATCTTCAGGTTCAGCCCAAGGTATCTGACTGCCGGGTCAATAAAGTTTTCAGAGCCTCCGTCAGGATCCGAATACTTGAATTGTTTGGCCCACAGAATCACATTCTGTCCGATTGCAGAAACGGATACTCCTCCGAGGCCGATCCTGTTGCATAATTCCTTTGGCACGCTGTAGGTAAGCGCCACTTCCCGTATCTTGAAGAAGGTGGTACTGTAGGCATCAAGCGTTGAGGGAGATCCTCCCCATGCTGTTCCCTTGTGGAGGGCTTCCGTGTAGGTCTTGTAGGTTACCGGGATATCATTCGGGGCAAACACCCTGGTGTCGCTTGTTATATTTCCGTATGTGTCATATGTGACAGTTCCTTCAACAACCTTGACACCGTCGCCGATATAGTTCTTTGTGCCGGGCTGGGTTGCATCGAGGTATCTCTCCGGGACAACCGAGTTGGGGTGCGATCCGGCTCTCCACATATACATCTCGGTGGTGGTCTGTGCTATTCCTCCGACCCTGCCGTCGGCAGAGACTGTCAGAGCCCAGTTCCTGTACCTGACCCTGTTGCTGAGGCCCCAGATCCACTTCGGATCATAGTTGCCGAATTTTGAATCATAACCGGAGTAGAGAGGCAATCCGTTATTGTGAATAATGTTTCCTTCGGGATCTTTCTGATAGCCTCTGAGCACATAGTGGTCAGTTCTGGCGCCAACCTGCACCCAGGGCTTGTCAGCCGAATAAAGCGAATCAAGCTTCAGGTAATAGGTTGCATAGGATGACCAGTTGACAGCCATATCCCACTGCCAGTTTTCAGTTTTTACCGGTGTCACGTTTGCTTCAATCTCCACACCTTTTCTTGCCCACTCCTCGTCTATGTTCAACAGCCTGGTCGAGAAGCCGGAGGCGGGAGTGATGGGTGCAAATTTTATAAAGTCATACATCCTCTTCCTGTACCAGGTCACGTCAACAGATGCCCTGTTTCTGAACAGGTTGACCATTGTTCCGATCTCGAAGGTTCCTGCTGACTCGGGAAGAAGGTCTGTGCCCCTTATTGTTGTGGGCAAAGATGCTGCGCTGAGTGTTCCCCAGGCATTGTTTGTAATGGTATACACCGAATTGATATCAAACACCTTGGCCGGTGTCTTGTAGGAGGTCCATGAGCTGCGGATCTTCCAGAGTGAGAGCCAGTCAAGCTCAGGAAGCAGGTTGGATGCAATGAAGCTTCCGGAGACTGACGGATAAAGGTATGACCTTGTCGTTTCCGGAAGTGTTGAGCTCCAGTCGTTCCTGAGGGTCGCTTCTGCATATATAAGGCTCTTCCATGACAGAGCGAGCCTGCCGTACAGGCTGTTAACCATCTCGCGGCTCAGGGTTGAGCCGACAACTGCAGGGTTGATCGATGCCTTCAGGGAATAGAATCCCGGGATGGAAAGGCCACCCTGTGTCCGGGCTTCGATGCCGTCATCCTGGCGGAAGAATATCGTTCCTCCGGCAAGAGCGCTGACTGTAAAATCATCGAATGTCCTGTCAGCAGCCAGCATCAGGTCATTGTTTATGCTGAATCCCCTGCTGAGCCCCAGGTTGTATGACCCTCTCTGCGACTCACCCCAGATCTGGGTGCCGCCCGGTATAACGGTTGCTACTCCTCCGCCCTGGAAGGATCCCTTGGAGATCCTGACTTCCTGACGGTCACTGTAAATGTCATATCCGCTTCGCAGGGTCGCTTTCAGCCACGGCAGGATTTCATATCCCATGTCAAGGCTGACATTGAAGACATCCTTGTTGATGCTGTGGATCCTTTCGTACCGGTCAAAATAGGGATTATTGTTGGTACTGGTATAACTGCTGTTCTGTACCTCATCCGGAACAACCCAGTAGTCTTCATATTCCCTGATGTCATAGTCAGGGGCAGACCATACCAGGATGTTGTACATAGGGTCATAACCGGTATAGCCGCTGAAGCCGATGTTCGGGGATGTCTGTTTATTGTAGGCGATTGAGGATGACAGGGAGAATTTGTCTATTCGCATATCCCCGCCGATTGTATATGTCATCTTGTTGAACATGGAGTTGGGATACTGGCCCCTGTTCTGCACAGTGGTGGCCGAGGCCCTGAGGCTTCCCAGCTCACTCTGCTGCACTATGCTGACATTGTTGTTGAGAATGAATCCTTGCTGCAGGAAGTTCCTGAAGTTATCCTTGCCGATTGGCAGATAGGGCATAAGCTTCAACGATTTTGAGACCGGGTCCCACTGAATGACTTCCCTGCCATCAAGGGGTACACCCCATGATCCGTCACCTGAACGGGCATAGGTATTGGTGGAAGTATTTACCACGCGGCCGTATGTTGACTGCATCTCGGGTATTGCAAGGTACCCCGCGGTGAACATCGTGCTGCTGTTCAGTGTGACAGTGAGTCCGCCTTTGTCGGCACCCCTCCTGGTGGTTACCATTATTGCTCCGCCACCGCCTCTTGACCCGTAAAGGGCTGTCGCTGTAGCGCCTTTAAGCACGCTGATGTTTTCAATATCATCTGAAGGCAGGTCACGCAGGGTCATGTTTCCGTAAGGCACCCCGTCAATGACGAGCAACGGTTTTTCACCACGGACGAATATCTCAGGTTCAGAACTGAACTCTGAGCTGTTTCTGATCAGCATACCGGCCACCTTCCCGGTCAGTGAGGTTCCCATGTCAACGCCCTTGACTGTGGAGACGACATCTCCGGAGACCTTCTGGACAGCGTATCCGAGAGCCTTTTCTTCCCGTTTTATGCCAAGGGCCGTCACTACAACCGCATCCATGCCGATGAGCTCTTCGTTAAGAACTACATTGAATACAGTCTGGGATCCGACGGCTATCTCTTCAGTCTTCATTCCTATGAATGAGAAGACCAGGATGTCAGAAGGCTGCACATTGTCAAGTGAAAAGGTGCCGTCCATGGCAGTTGCCGTGCCGAGAACCCTGCCCTTGACTGCAACCGTTACACCCGGCAGGGGTTCCCCCTTCGGGTTGGTGACCTTTCCCGCAACAGTCAGCTGCTGAAGTACAGCTGCTTCAGTAAGGTAATCAGGGGCCAGGATGATCTTGCGGTCGATGATGGTATGAGTTACATCGGTTCCGGCGAACAGCTTGTCCAGGATAGCATCAATCAGCAGATTATCGGCCGCCAGTGTCACCTTGCGTTCCGTGTCGAGCAGTTTTTCGTTGTAGAGGAAGAAGAATTCGGATTCTTCCTCTATCCTGTCCAGCACTGTCACAAGCTTTTCGTCGGCTATGTTCAGCGTCAGTCTTGTCTTCTGGGAGTATGCGTCAGTGGCATACGCCTGCATGATACCGAGCATCAGAAGTGCAATTGCTATACGCATCGTTAGAAGGATTTTTTTCAGGGGCCGGTTAAGTCTCCTCCCCCCGGGGTTGGTTTTTTTCATAACTTTGAAAGTTTTCAGGTTAAAAAATATCGTTCAAGGATGTTTTTTAGGAAATCGTTGCCGCGATTTCCTTTTTTTGTTTCAGGCTACGGGCTGTGTGTTGTTTTCATGGTATCGGGGATTTGGTTCAGGAGTTATCATTTCAGATAGATCTTGACAGTACTCTTTGCATATGTTGAATCTCCTGCAATGTACCGTGGTGTTATCTCGTACCTTATGGGAGAGGTCATGCTGAGAAACTTCAGGACCTCTTCCAGGGGGTCATCTTCGAATGTTGCACGGAAGGAATATTTTTCCAGGTCATCGTCCATGAGTTCAACCTTTACGTTGTACCAGCGTTCGATCCTTCTGGCTACTTCAGACATGGAGTCGCTTCTGAAGACCAGTTTCCCTTTTGTCCAGGATGAATATTTTGAGGGATCTGAAGTACTCCTGGTCACTCTTCCGTTTTCATACACAATCCTCTCCGAAGGGCTCATCACCATTCCTTCCTTATACTGTCCGCAGTTGACAAGCACTTTACCGGATTCAAGAACGACCTCGACATAATCTTCATCAGGGTATGCGTTCACGTTGAATGCAGTGCCCACTACAGTCAGGTCAAGGCTGCCGGCATCAACTGTGAACGGGTGCTTCTCGTCCCTGGCAACATCGAACCATGCTTCGCCCTCAAGGGTTACGGAACGTTTTTTTGTGAATGGCACCGGGTAAGTAAGGGTCGATCCGCTGTTGAGCATCCCTCCGGAGCCGTCGGGAAGTGTGAATGACACGCGTGCTCCTGCGGGTGCGTGTATGGAAGCCGTCGAAGCCAGGCTGTCAGTGCCTGAAATTTCCCTGAAAAGGAGATATCCGGCTCCCAAAAGAAGCGGGATCAAAATGATTGCAGCTGCCCTGGAATAGAAAGCTGAAATCTTCCTGCCCAGGCTCCTGCTCTTTGCATGCTCATCAAGGCTTATCCGGTGGTGAATCCTGTCAAGTACCGGCGTCAGGTTTATGTCTGCCGGTATGTCACTTACAGTGAGTTTGTTCCAGTCATCTTCAAGAAGGTTCTTCAGGCCGGGGTTATTTTCGCCTCCGGCCATTATTTCCGTTATTTCTCTCTCTTCTTCCGGGCTTGAAGTGCCGTTTATGAATCTTGTAAGCTTTTCCGTTTCGCTGCTGCTGATAAATTTCATCTGATGTCCTTTGTTTCAGTGATCATCTCCCCACTGGTTAATACTAATACCCCCGAAGATCAGAATTCTCACATGAAAATCCTGAATTTTTTCCTGATTGGTTTGATATTGCCGTCAGACAAGAAAAAGGGCAGAGAACAGAATGACAGCAAGGCTCTCGCCTGAAAGCCTGTTTCTAATGAGTTTCAGAGTTGCAGAGACATAATTGTCAATGGTTCCCGGTGACAGGCCGAGCCCCTCGGCCACCTCCCGTGAAGGCCTGCCGTCGAGTTTGCACATGATAAATGCCTTCCGCTGCCCCTCGGGAAGTCCGGCAATAATGTTGTTTATCTCAGAAAGCAGGGACTGGAATTCAGCACTTTCCTGCAGAGAATTGTCTGCCTGTTTACCTTCAGCGACAGTTTCCTCAAGATATTTCCTGAGATAGCTCTTTCGCCTGAACAGCCTGCAGATTTCATTATAGGCGATTGTAAAAAGAAAGGATTTGAATGAAAGGTCCGCATTGAGCCGCTTATGGCTCTCCCAGACTTTCATGAATACTGTCTGAACGAGTTCTTCCGATTCTTCTGCGGCCCTGAGGTATTTCAGGCTGAAAGCATACAGACGGCCGGCATACGTGTCATAAAGCATGTCGAATGCTTCCAGGTCTCCCTTTTTGAGCCTTTCAACCAGTTCAGTTTCCGTAATGGTCACATTAAGGGAATTGCATTGGTTCAAATATAATCAGATCTGACGGAAATGTAGCTGAATTTGCACGGATGAATTTCAGGGGCCTTCCGACAGCATATTCAAAAAACCGGTAAAACTCCGGGAATTCATTTCAAAAATTTACTTTTATACCTGGTAATTGTCAATTTGAAAAATCTATGCGAGTGATGAAAGAAATAATATTTATGACGCGTATTTTCGTATCCGTCACACTGTTGCTTGCCCTGACGGCGGGCAATACCGATGCCCAGCGGCTAAAGCCGGGCCCCCAGGATCTGTCATTCTTTTCCTCCGTGGATGATACCGACCAGCCCTATTCGGTTTACATCCCGGAAAACTTTGACGAGTCAAAGGATTATCCCCTTGTGGTGTTTCTCCACGGGGCATGGTCAAACCACAGGCTTGGAATCAGGAGACTCTTCGGCGTTGGCAACAGCCAGGGTTATGACTTCATCAAGCCCGGGAATGTGCCGTTCGAAAATGACGTGGAGGCAACCCGGTATTTTCCTCCGTTCAGGCCGGTTGACTATATAGCAGCTGCACCTCTTGCAAGGGGAACAGCCGGCTACCAGGGAGTTCCAGAACAGGATGTCTATGACATGATTGATGACCTGAAGGCACGGTTCCGCATTGATGAGGACAGGGTTTATCTCACCGGGCTCTCCATGGGGGGGGGAGGTACCCTCTGGCTGGGACTGACCCGGCCTGATGTCTGGGCAGCTATAGCCCCGGTCTGCCCGGCGCCGCCCGAGGGAACAGTTGAACTTGCTGCCAATGCTGCAAACCTGCCGGTTCACCTGTTCATCGGAGACAAGGATTTTCTGTACCAGACTGCCACTGAATGGAAGGGCAGGCTTGAAAAAACCGCTCAGAGGCTTGATTATGTTGAATACCCGGGCGTGGGTCACAACAGCTGGGAGTGGGCATACAAGGACGGCTTCATCTTTGACTGGTTCTCCCAGTTCAAAAGGGACAGGTTCCCGGAAAAAGTATCCTTCACAACGAAATGGTTCAAATACAACAAAGCTTACTGGGTATGCATTGATGACATGATACCTGGTGAAACAGCCGCAATTGATGCGAAATTCACCGGTGCCAACAACATTTCAGTAGTCACATCGGGAGTTCACGCATTTACCCTAAGCCTCGAAGGCCATCCGCTGTTTTCACAGTCGAAAAAAGTGTCTGTGACGATCGACGGCAAGGCCTTCAGCGTGAAAAGCGCTGATGCTGTGTCATTTATGCTGGAAGGAGAAAAATGGGTCAACAGGAAATTTACTCCGGGCCTCACCTCCAAGCAGAAGGGAGCTGAGGGCCCGCTCTATGCCGCTGTGGCCGGAAGCCATATTTACGTTTACGGCACCGCTGACAATCCACCGGCCGATGTCCTTGCCGCAAGGAGGGAACAGGCAATGGCAGCAGCCGACTGGACTGGCATGGGCGGTCGCATAATGGTGTTCCCCCGGGTGGTGGCAGACAGGGACGTAAGACAGAGCGACTATGTCAGTTCAAATCTCATCCTTTTCGGAACCCGCGAAACAAATTCAGTGATCGAAAAGTTTGCGGACAAGCTCCCGATGCATCTTGATCCGAAAGCAGAAAACTATGGTTTGGTCTACATCTTCCCGATGAACAGGCACTACATCCTTGTGAATTCGGGCCTTCCCTGGTGGACACCGCCTGAGGGCAAGGCGGCCCAGGCAGGATTTGCCTTCAGCGGGACAGTTGTGGAAATCCTTAAAAAGTACCAGGATTTCGTTCTCTTCAAAGAGACACCTGACGATATAATTACCCGGGGATGCTTTGACAATAACTGGAAGCTTCCGGCTGATGCGGCCGAGGCGCTCAAGGGAGCCGGTATCGTGAAAGTAAACAAATGAACAAAGCAATGAAGACTAAAGTTAATCTGATAGTAATCTCGTTTATAATGCTTTTTTCAGGATGTGGCGGAGACCGGCTTTCTGAAGCCAGGGTAACAGTCAGCGGTGGTGCTGTGCAGGGTACTGTTGAAGAGGGCATTGCCGTCTTCAGGGGGATTCCGTTCGCAGCACCTCCTGTTGGTGAGCTCCGCTGGAAGGCACCGCAGCCAGTTCAGCCATGGGAGGGAGTGCTGACAGCTGATAAATTTGCGCCGGCAAGCATCCAGCCTGCCGTTCAGTGGATGGGAGATGAGCCAACCTCTGAAGACTGCCTGTACCTGAATGTATGGACACCAGCAAAGTCACAGAAGGAAAAGCTCCCGGTCATGGTATGGATTTACGGAGGAGGTTTCGCCTTTGGCGGAACAGCAGGGGATGTCACATGGGGAGACCAGCTGGCAAAGAATGGTGTAATCCTGGTAAGCATTGCATATCGGGTCGGTGTTCTGGGTTTCATGGCTCATCCTGAACTTTCCGCTGAATCAGAGAATAAAGTTTCCGGCAATTACGGCCTGCTTGATCAGATTGCAGGACTGAAATGGGTGAAGGAAAACATAGCCGCTTTTGGCGGAGATCCGGCCAGGATTACAATCTTCGGCGAATCCGCAGGGGCAATATCGGTAAGCATGCTCTGTGCATCGCCGCTGACAAAGGGACTGTTCTCCGGCGCCATAAGCCAGAGCGGCGGATCATTCAACCCGGTGGGAGACAGCAGGGGATCGGGTGATTATATGCAGACCCTTGCCGGCGCCGAACTTGCCGGTGTGGAGTTTGCAAAAAGCATGGGAGCAAACACTCTTGCCGAATTAAGGGCCATCTCTCCGGATAAATGGCTTTCAGATCCACGGTCTCAGATGGGAGGCTTCTGGCCTGTCGTGGACCGATATGTCATAACTGACGACCAGTATAAGCTTTATGAAGCAGGTAGCTATAATGACGTGAATGTGATTATCGGAACAAATTCTGACGAGGGATCAATGTTTGTCCGGCCTTCAAAACCTGAAGAATACACTGAAATGCTGAAAATGAGATTCGGCCCCCTTGCCGAAAAGGCGCAGCAGCTTTATCCGGGGAACAGTGAATATGAGGCCTATACATCCATGTCAGATATATTCCGTGACGGAGTATTCGGCTGGCCTTCGTGGACCTGGGCCCGGCTCCAGTCAAAAACTGGCAGATCAGGGGTATATGTCTACTATTTTGATCAGTTCAGGAAGGAGCCTCTCTTCCCGGAAGGGCCACTCCAGAAAGGCGCTGCACACGCTTCCGAGATCCGGTACGCCTTCGGGCACATGAACCAGAACCCTGAGGTAAAGCCTTCCGAAGAAGAGACGATCCTCAGTGATATAATGATAAAATACTGGACGAACTTTGCAAAAACCGGAGACCCTAACGGCGAAGGACTTCCTCCCTGGCCGGTATTCGCCGACGGAAGAGAAACGGTTATGTATCTTAAGGGAACAGAGTCACATCCGGTTGCAGTCCCGAACCTTGACAAGCTTCAGTTTATGGATGAGTATTTCCGGTGGCTCCGTGAAAAATAGTTATTATTGCGGTCTGAATTTCAAGGGATGAGCAAAATAAAGACCGTTGTATTCGATATCGGAGGTGTTCTGATAGACTGGAACCCGAGACACCTCTTCAGGAAAGTATTTGAAAACGGGGAGGAAATGGAATGGTTCCTTGCAAATATCTGCACGTATGAATGGAACCTGCAGCAGGACGGGGGTAAGCTTTTCAGCGTTGCCACAGCCGAGCTTCAGGAGAAATACCCGGAGTACAGTGACAAAATTGCCCTTTATTACGGCCGCTGGGAGGAGATGCTTGACGGGGAGATAAAAGGGACGGTTGAAATCTTCCGGAGGCTTAAATCGGCCGGAATGCCCCTCTATGCCCTTTCCAACTGGTCACACGAAGCCTTCCCTGTTGCCTACGCGAAGTATGACTTCATGAAGGAGTTTGACGGGCTGGTGGTCTCGGGCTATGAAAAGCTTCTGAAGCCTGATCATGCAATCTACCGGGTGCTCATGCAGAGGTACGGTGTCAACCCTGAAGAGGCAGTCTACATTGACGACAACAAGCCCAATGCCGATGCTGCGGCCGAGCTGGGATTCAATGCGATCCATTTCAGCTCGCCCGAACAGCTGAAAACAGAACTGAGATCCCTGGGTCTCGATGTATAATAAATGCTGAAACTGAAGAAAGAGAAACAATCCGCGCGGCTGTTCCCGGTTAAAATATCCGTATCGGTTGCAGTGATTCTTTTTCTTTCAGGTTCACTGGCAGCAGCCCAGACCAAAAGCCCCAAAAGGGGCATCTGCGGTGATGCCTCACCTGCGGACCTTGCAACCCTTGCCCCGTTTGTGACATGGTATTATGACTGGGGTGTTGAACCTCCTTCGGTTTCACAGGGCCTGTTGTCGGGCATTGAGTGGGTGCCGATGGCCTGGAATGCTCCTGCTGACATTTCAGATTTTGAGAGCAAAATCCCGGCAGGCAGTCTGTACCTTCTGGGTTACAACGAACCAAACTTCAAATCGCAGGCCAACATGACCCCCGCACAGGCCGCGGCGGCATGGCCGGACCTTGAAGCGGTGGCAGCCACCAAGGGCCTTAAGCTTGTCAGCCCTGCAGTGAACTGGTGCGGCGACTGCGTTGACGGTGTCACCAATGATCCGGTCGACTGGCTTGACAAGTTCTTCGCTGCCTGTCCCGGGTGCAAGGTTGATTACATTGCAATTCACAGCTATGCCCCCGGGTCTGAAGCCCTCAGGAATTATCTCACAAAATTTAAAAAATACAACAAGCCTCTGTGGATCACAGAATTTGCTCCGTGGGATCCGCCGAAACCTGATTATGAGGGCGTTGTACAGTACATGAAAGAGGCAATTCCAATCCTTGAAAATGACCCCGATGTATTCAGGTACTCCTGGTTTGCAACCCGTGTGGGGATCAATCCTGATATCAGCCTCCTGGCAGCGGACGGGGTACTGACAAAGCTGGGGCAGCTCTACGCATTGATGGCTTTTCCCGGCCTCTCAGCCGATCTCCCTCCTGTAGTGATGGCAGGGCCCGACCGCTTTATCAGTCAGCCTGTGTCATCTGCCACGCTGAACGGATCAGTTTATGATGCAAACAATGATGTTGCTGTCATCTCCTGGACACAGGAGAGCGGTCCTTCCGCAGCCGTTTTCGACAATCCCTCAGTTGCCGGACCGAATGTCTCAGGTCTGGTCCCGGGAATCTACAATTTCAGGATGACGGCTACTGCCGGCGGCAAAAGCGACTTCGACGAGGTTACAGTCACTGTCACAACACCCAACATTGCCCTGGGCAAGCCGGTTTCAGCCTCGTCTGTTCAGGGCCCTTCCACTCCCGCCACCGCTGTCAATGACGGCAGCCTGACAACCCGATGGTCATCGGCTTATACAGATGTAGAGTGGATCCGGATTGATCTCCAGGCTGAATATGACCTCACCGGTGCCAGGATCTTCTGGGAGGCGGCTGCAGCAAGGAATTTCAAGATACAGGTCTCAAACGATGATGCTTCCTGGACCACAGTCTACTCAACCGTTAACGGTGACGGCGGAACCGACGGATTTACTTTTGCTGCCGCAGCGAGATATATCAGGATGTATGCAGGAGACAGGCTTACAGATTATGGATATTCAATCTGGGAATTTGAGGTATTCGGCACACTCCATACCGGAATGGAAGATATAGTGACCGGCCAGGCACTTGCGGTTTATCCCAATCCGGCACACCAATGGCCTGTAATAATCACTTCATCCCGCAACTGGGAGGGAGGAGAAGCCACACTTACAGTTAGCGATATTTCAGGGAAATCAATCCTGCAGGAGGAAGTTGCAGTCTCCGGTGACGGAACTGTTGACCACCTGCTTGACCCGGGCAGGGATCTCCCGCCCGGCATCTATCTCCTGACCCTGCGCCTGGGGAGCAAAAGTGAACTCACCCGGCTCGTGATCCGATGAAAATATCAGTAACGGCAGATGATGACACCCTACAGAAACCTTTCATAACTTTGGTTTCTTATCAATACTGCTCACTTCAGCTATGGAAAAAATAATGCTGACCGATCCCGGAATTCCCCCCACCGCGGAACTCCTTGAAGGGATCCTCACTGAGAGTTATCCTGCCTATGAGGCAATGATGACTGCCGTCACGGCCCCTGAATGCAGACTGGAGCCTCAATGGCGATATTACAAAGACGGCAAGGCATGGCTCTGCAAGATGGTATTCAAAAAAAAGACAATATTCTGGCTTTCAGTCTGGGACGGTTTTTTCAAGGCCGGGTTTTACTTTGTGGAAAGGCACCTTCAGGGTATCATGGACCTTGATATTGACCCGCAAATCAAGGAGGCCCTTTCAATGGCCAAACCTTTCGGGCCAATGTATCCCGTCACCCTGGAGATGAGAAGAAGAGAGCAGATCGTATACCTGCTCAGGTTGACTGAATACAAAAAGAAAGTTAAATAGTATACGGGGGTTTCGGTGTGGTGTCCGCTAAAACCCCCGTATACTGCACTATCTTGCCAGAAGCACCGGGTTTCCGAAACCGACCTTCTCCAGCTGCTTCATCTGTGTTGCGGCGTCGCCCACAACCACGTAATACATTCTGCCGGGATCAAAGTACTTCTGCGTGATGGCCTTATGGTCTTCAACTGTCATGGTCCTTATCACATCCTCCTCTTTCCTGACCCAGTCATCGCTGAAACCGTACTTACCGATGTAAGAAAGCATGTTTGCAAGCGCCTCATTCGTCTCAAAACGGAGAGCGTTTGACCTGATCATGCTGTTTTTTATGAACTGAAGCTCTTCCTCCGTGATGCCCTCACGGTATTTCTGCAGCTCCCCGGTGATTATCTCCAATGTTTCAAGGGTGGCATCTGACCTGACGCTTGTCGAGATGATGAAAGGCGCCGGGCTTTTCATCTCGCGGAAACCGCTCCGTGCCCCGTAGGTGAAACCTTTCTGTTCCCGGAGTATCTGGTTCAGGATACTGGTGAAGGCGCCGCCCATCCTGTAGTTGGCAAAATCAGCCTTTACCCAGTCGGGATCATTCCTGGTCATTGCAAGGTAACCGGCATAAACAACTGACTGGCGTGAGCCCGGAATATCAACGAAATATATCTGTGACTTTTCAGGAGTTGTCGGCAGTTCAAAGCTCCTGACAGACACCTCTTTGGCCTGCCACTCAGCCTCAAGCGGCTTCAGCGCTTCAAGCACCTCATCCTTTGACACGTTGCCTGCCACATAAATCGAAGTGACCGTCGGGGAGAAGTTCTTTTCATAGAAAGCCTTCAGGATGCCGGGAGTAATCTGTTCAACTGATTCTTTTGTGCCCCTCAGGTCATATCCCAGGATATTCCCCGGGCCATAGACCAGCTTCATGAACTGTTCTGAAGCAACACTTCCCGGGCGCGCCTGTGCCTGGATGAGTCCGTTGCGGGTGCGTGTCAGCGCCATAACAAATTCGGCTGAATCCCAGCGTGGTTCAAGAAGCATCTCTTTCATGAGTGATACGGTCTTCGCAAAGTTGCGTGACAGGGTGCTTCCGCTGAATGTGATTTCTTCGCCGGAGGCGCGCATGAAGATGGATGACCCAAGCAACTCAATCTCCTCCTCGAGCTCCTCGGGTGTTTTGTTTTTGGTCCCCTGCGGCAACACCGCTGCCACCATGGAGGCTACTCCGGGCATTGAAATATCATCTAGCTGAGCTCCTCCGGCGAGGACCACCGACATGCTTACCAGTGGCAGCTCCCTGTTATCGGTACCGTAAACCTTTATCCCGTTCTTCAGGGTGGCTCTCCAGACCTCAGGTACCCGTACCTCGGGCTCGGGTCCTGCTGCCGGCTCCACGGTGCGGTCAATGACGGAAACGGTCTTTTCCACAGGTGTTTCCCGGATATCTTCTATTGCCACCTGGCTTGCCTTTGTGATGTCTTCCTCATTGACCGTTGCCATTACCGAGTTCTCAGCCATCATCCCAGGCTGTCCCTTCGGGACGAAGCTGGTGACAATGTGCGGCTTACCCTTGATGTAGGCTTCATACACCCTCATTATATCTCCGCGGGTGACTGCCTTGATGTTTTCAATATCCTTCCCGAAAAATCCCGGATCATTCAGAAGGGTATTGTAGGAAGCCATCTGGATTGCCTTGTTCATTACACTGGTCAGGCCCTGGTAAAAACTCTTTTCCATTGTAGCCTTGATACGCTCCATCTCCCTGTCAGTGAAACCGTCGGTTTCAAAACGTGTAAAAGCCTCATTGATGGCTTCCTCTATCTCTCTAAGAGTTTTACCCTCATTTGCAGTGACAGAAATTGTAAATTCTCCTGCCAGCTCCTCGGCGCCGTTGTAGGATGACACGCGTGAAGTAAGCTGTTTCTCCTTTACAAGCACCTTGTACAACGGAGCTTTCTTGCCGGATGAAAGCAGCTCTGACAGGAAACTCAGGGCGTAGGCATCCTTTGTGTAGTTTTCAGGGACAGGCCATACGATGTTGATTTCAGGCACGTTGGCGAAATTATCTTCATGATAAAGCCTTTTTGTTTCGGTGAGAGTGACAGGCATAGCCGTTCTGGCTGCCACCTGCCCGCGGTGTTTTATTTCACCGAAGTATTTATCGAGCAACAGCTTTACTGAATCAGGTTCAAAATCGCCCGCAAGCACCAGTGTTGCATTGTTCGGTCCGTAGAAGTTCTCATAGAAGTCCCTGACATCGCTGACGGTGGCATTGGTGAGATCTTCCATTTCACCTATCACCTCCCAGCTGTAAGGGTGAGAGGCGGGATACAGATTTTTGGATATAACATAGTTGGTGAAGCCGTATGGGGAGTTGTCTTCTCCCTGCCTCTTTTCATTCTGCACCACATTCTGCTGGATAGCCAGGTTGCGTGGTGTCACGGAGTTGATGAAAAATCCCATCCTGTCAGACTCGAGCCACAGGATTTTTTCAAGCGCATTTTTCGGGAAGCTTTCAAAATAGGCGGTGACATCGCGGCTTGTAAATCCGTTGTTTGATCCTCCGGCATTTTCAATAACCTTGTCAAACACACCGTTGGGAACGTTCTCCGATCCGCTGAAGAGAAGGTGTTCAAAGAGATGGGCGAAGCCGGTGCGCCCGGGGACTTCCCTTGATGATCCCACATGGTACATGACGGCATAGGAAATTACCGGGTCAGAGTGATCCTCGTGAAGAACTATCTGCAACCCGTTGGGCATCACGTATTTTTCATAATCAACGCTGAGCTGATCCTGTTTTGTTTCACTGCCGCACGCATTCAGCACGACGGCCACAACGGCAAGCGCCGAGAGCCAAAGAAAGGTAACTGGTCTTTTCATGTAAAAAGCATTTAATTAACTGAAGAGTATGAAGGATTAAAAATAGGCATCATTGCTGAAAAACAGATGGAAAATTATTGTTGATCCGGTTATTCATCCCTTAAAAGGATAGCCTTCAGCCCCAGGTATACATTAGGAAGTCCGGTATCAAAGACCCGGGGGTACACTTCCATTGCGGCACCGAGAGCTGTGGCATAATCAATTGTGCTGGCGTAGACCCTCTTTTCAGGTATCCGGGCTGCAAGGGTTCTCACGAAGGTGTCATTAAGAGCAAAGCCGCCGGTAACATAAAGTATTTCGGTTGTGTCACCTTCAGCAATGATTTCCCTGTAAGCTGCGAGGCATTCATCTACCAGGTCATACATCATCTGGTGGTAGGCATCGGCATAGGTCAGGAAGTGCGAGAGTTCGGCCACAGTGTCGGTATGTCCCTCCGGGATACCGTGTCGGAAGAAGACTCGTCCCCGCCTGTTTGCCTGTATCTTGCCTATCTTCTTATGCTTGATTTTTATGGTCTTGTAAAGTTCTCCGGTTACCCCGAAATGATCATCGAGCCTGATAACGTTCCGGTCATGAATCTCGCCGAGGCGGAAACTGGAGATTCTCACCCTGCGGTCGCCGGCGGTTATAAAGGTACCAGCCTCCTCCCTGCCTGTATTTTCGGTCCTGAACGGATTCATAAAGGTGCACGATGTTCCGGTTGAGACCAGGATGAAGGGTTTGTCTGAACCCATAAGGTAAGGTATCAGGGAGGCCGCAGTACTGTCGGTTCCTTTCCCGCTGAAAGCGGCATCACCGGCGATGCCTGATTTAACAATTGCCGCAAGTGCTTTCTCCAGCTTCGGAAGTGAGTCGTCCCCGGCGGCAAGATTCAGGCCGGCAAACCTGTATAGCGAGGTTCCCGCCACACCCTTCAGGCATGTTTCCATCCACCCTGTGATTGCATTTATATCTTCACAGGGGAGCCCCTGTTCATCCCTCACTTCGGCAATAATCCTTTCTTCGGTGTGCACCGGGTTCAGGCTCCTGTCAAAAAGCCGGAACCGCTTCCACGTCCTGCCGATATCGAACACGGCAATAACATCGGTAAAATTCAGATCCATCCGGAACAGTAATTTTACCCAAATATAATTAATGGTTTGGTCATCTCATGTACTGCAGCCATTGTAAAGCTGTTTGTCCGATTCTCTGACTTTTCATACCTTCATCCTTTCAAACGGAACTGACAATGAACTGGATTGACTTTGTAATAGTTGCCCTGCTGTTCTACGGACTGGTGCAGGGATTCATTGACGGGCTGATCATCGAGATCGCCGAACTGGCAGCACTGGTACTGGGAATCTGGGGTGCCATCCGTTTTTCGTGGTGGACGGCAGACAAGCTTGGAGTCTGGTTTGACATGCAGTCGCACTGGACCGGTATAATCTCATTTGCAGTCACATTTGCAGTGATTATCACTGTGGTTTACCTCCTTGGCAAGCTGCTTGACTCAATACTGAAGGCGATTTCGCTGGGGTTTGTAATCAAATCGCTAGGTGCTGTTTTCGGAGTACTTAAGATAGCACTAGTCCTCAGCGTCATCTTCATCTTCCTCAATACAATAAACGAAAAGAAGCACTTCCTGCCCACGAATACAATAAACGCCTCAATGCTGTACAACCCGATTGCGGACCTGGTTCCCGCAATCTTCCCTGTAGTTGAAGGCGGAGACCTGATAGACAGCTTCAACAGGCACAAAAAGCAGGTGCCGGATGCGACCATCTGAGCGGTTTTGATATCTTTGCGGCACTTAAATTCAATAAGCTGATGATGAACTTTGTTGAAGAGCTGAGGTGGAGGGGAATGATCCATGATATCATGCCCGGGACGGAGGAGTTCCTGCTTAAGGGGAAGAGCTCGGCTTACGTCGGGTTTGATCCCACCGCCGACTCACTGCATATAGGCCACCTGGTGGGGGTGATGATGCTGAAGCACTTCCAGAATGCCGGCCACACTCCGATAGTTCTCATAGGGGGCGCCACCGGGATGATCGGAGACCCCTCCGGAAAATCCGAAGAGCGAAACCTGCTTGACGAACCAACGCTGCGCCATAACCAGGAGTGCCTGAAAAAACAGTTTGAAAAATTTCTCGACTTCAATTCCACCGCACCGAATAAAGCGGTGATGGTAAACAACTACGACTGGATGAAGGAATACTCCTTCCTGGGCTTTATCCGTGACATCGGCAAGCACATAACAGTCAACTATATGATGGCCAAGGACTCGGTAAAGAAGAGGCTTGACTCCGAAACCGGCCAGGGAATGTCATTCACCGAGTTTTCATACCAGCTGGTGCAGGGCACCGACTATCTTTTCCTCTACACCAACCACGGCTGCCAGCTTCAGATGGGCGGGTCTGACCAGTGGGGCAACATTGTAACTGGTACCGAACTCATCAGGCGCAAGGCCGGAGGGGAGGCATATGCAATGACCTGCCCGCTGATCACCAAGAGTGACGGGCAGAAGTTCGGCAAGACTGAGACAGGAAACGTATGGCTTGATCCGGCAAGGACAACCCCGTACCAGTTCTACCAGTTCTGGCTCAACGTTGCAGATGCCGATGCCGAAAAGTTCATAAAGATCTTTACGATGCTCCCGCGAAACGAAATCGACGAACTCGTCAGGGCACACCAGGCTGAGCCGCACCTGAGGATCCTCCAGAAACGGCTTGCCGAGGAGGTGACCGTGATGGCCCACTCGCGCGAAGACCGTGAATCTGCCGTGGAGGCTTCACAGATACTGTTCGGGAAGGGTACGACCGAACAGCTCTGTAAGATGGATGAAAGCACATTCCTTTCAGTATTCGAGGGTGTGCCTATGTTTGATGTCAGTGCCGGTCTGCTTGCGGAGGGAGTGACCCTGTCGGACCTGTGCGCGGTGCACACTAAGGTGGCCGAGTCAAAGGGTGAATTCCGGCGCCTGATACAGGGCGGGGGGGTAAGCCTGAACAAGGGGAAGGTGGAAAATGCCGAGATGGGCATTACCTCTGAACACCTTCTCAACGGCAAATACCTTCTCCTGCAGAAGGGGAAGAAAAACTATTACCTGATCAGGGTTGTGTGAGAAACCCCTGAGGGAGCTTGATCTGTTTCACCGAAAAACCGGGTGCAATGAAAAATGAAATTAGGACTGAATTCAGGACTGAGTCCGTTGATCTGATAAACTTTTTCATTCGGCATTTCCGGAAGTTTGTGATTGCCGGCATTATTGCAGCGGTGGTCTCAGCCGTGATCTCATTGATGCTGAAGCCGCTGTACGAATCGACAGTGATACTGTACCCTTCCTCCAACATCACGGAGGCCAGCACCCTGCTGGGGGAGGCCACGTCCCGCTCCGAGCTCTTCGGTGACGATGATGCAACCGAGAAGCTGATCCAGGTGATCAGCAGCGAACAGGTCCGTGATTATCTCAAGGTGAAATATGACCTGGCGAACCATTACAACATCAAGCCCGGTGAAAAATACCCCAATACTGTGCTTGCGGAGAAGATGGACAGGTACCTGCACTGTACCAAGACCTCGTTTGGTTCCGTGGAAATCCGCGTGCGTGACCGTGACCGTGAATTGGCATGTGCCATGGCCAATGACATGGCAGCCAGGGCAGACACGATCTTCAACAGCCTGCAGCGCAGTGCCGCCTCTGTCATGCTTGACGAGATAAGCCGCAGCTACGTGATCCAGGACCGCCTCGTGAGACAGTATGAAGATACCCTGACGAGTCTCGGCGGCGCGTCAGCCCTGCGGGTCTATTCAACCCTCGAGACTGAAAATGAATACCTCGGGCTTATCCGCGGACGTTACATTGAGGCCCTCGCCATGAGCCGCCAGACCCTGCCCTACACACTTGTCGTTGACCGGGCCGTGGTGGCGGAAAAGAAAGCATGGCCGCGCCGCAGCATGATTGTGCTGGTGTCGGCAGTATCCGTGCTGCTGCTTCTGGCCATTGTGCTGTTCGTGGCCGAGGGATTGAAGCTGCACCGTGGCGATGACAGGCAGTGAATTGCTGATACTGATCATCCCTGCAGCGCTGGCGGTACTGTTGCTGGCCCTGCTCTCGCTTGAGCACCTTCTTATCCTGACACTGTTCCTGGCACCTCTCTCCCTTCAGCTCAGCTGGCTCACCGGCGGCACCGGCATCGATCTTTCGGTTCCCACGGAGCCAATAATGGCACTGGTGCTGCTGATAACCCTTTTCAAGCTTACAGTGACCCGTGAGTTTCCGAAGGAACTGCTCAGGCACCCTTTGACATGGCTTATTGGCATTTACCTGCTGTGGACACTGATAACCGCCGTTTTATCAACGATGCCGGCGGTCTCCTTTAAAGCCCTGGCTTACCGGATGTGGTTCACCGCCGGCTTTTACCTTGTGACGGCGCGGCTGGCATACAGTGAAAGATTCAGGAGGAGATACGTAATTGCCTATGCCGCGGGACTTGCTGTCGTAGTTGTTTATTTCATCGTCAGGGTCCGGGGCGCAGGGCTGCTGAACCAGCAGTTTGCACACTCCGCATGTTACCCGTTCTTCAGGGACCACACATCCTTCGGTGCATCCATGGCCTTCATCATGCCCCCCCTGGCCGTAATGCTCTTCAGCCGCGGGCGGCTGTGGCGCAAAGGTCTCCTTGCCGCACTCCTTCTTATTTTCCTGGCAGGATTCATTCTTTCATACAGCCGGGCAGCCTGGGTGAGCCTGATAGCCGCAACCGCACTCGGACTGATACTCCGGGTAAGGATGCCGGTAAGGTTACTGACCGTGTCAGCCGCTATCTTCATTGTCGCCCTGACCCTCTCTGCCGGATGGATCTGGCAGCGGATGGACAGCACTACCGAAGACTCCTCAACCGACCTGGGCCAGCACCTCCGCTCGTCTTCAAACATCTCGACAGACCAGTCGAACCTTGAGCGGATCAACAGGTGGAAGTGTGCATTGCGGATGTTCGAAGAGAAGCCTCATGCCGGGTGGGGGCCGGGAACCTACCAGTTTAAGTACGCCCCGTTCCAGAAGGCATCAGAGAGAACCGCAATAAGTACTGACTTCGGCGATGCCGGCAACGCACACAGCGAGTACCTCGGAGCCCTGAGTGAGTCTGGCTGGCCGGGGGCGGTGATATTCATTGCAATTACCCTGGGTGCTGTTTTAACAGGCATAAAGGTGTGGTACCGCGGGAAAAGAGATCCGCCAGGATACTTTATACTGGCTGTTGTGACAGGCCTGGTGACCTATGCCGTCCACGGCATGATGAACAGCTTCCTCGACAGTGACAAGATTGCAGCTCTCTGGTGGGGTTTCATTGCTATAATTGTTGCAGCCGACCTGGAGGGGAGGAAGGGAATGGGGAAAGAGGATGTTCTGAATCAGTAAAGCCCCGCGCTGCGCGGGAGCCTGACGGCCCGGTGATTTCTGCAGATTACGGAATCTCCACCGCAAGAATAGAGACATCATCAAACAACCGCAGGTTGTTGCTGCTGATGTCAATATCCCTGATTAGTGATTCGATGTTTTCAGCCAGCGGTTTAAGGTTCGGGAAGTGCTTCACCAGCGGTGTTATGCCAAGGTCCCGGCCCCCTTCGTCCTTCAGTTCAGAAAGGCCGTCGGTATAGCAGATTATCTTTGTCGGTTCCGTGACAGTGAGGCGTTCGGTTCGTACACAGGGGATTTCGTCAAGCATGCCCACACCCACGCACGACTGCCGGAGCAGTGACGAATCGCCTGTGTGTGTGTTGATTATGACGGGAGGATTGTGGGCTGCATTGACATATTCAAGCACACGCGTTTCAGTGTTATACCGCGCGATGAACAGTGTGATGAACCTTTCCCCGGCAGAATTTGATACCACAAGTGTGTTCAGTTTCCTGACAAGCTCCTCCAGGCTCGCATCTGCCGTGAAGAGAGCACGGAGGCTCGCCTGGAAGTTTGACATCAGCAGCGCGGCTGACATCCCCTTTCCCGACACGTCGGCAATACAGAACCCGGCCACGCTGTCCGACAGCTGCATGAAGTCGTAGTAATCGCCTCCCACCTCATAATGAGGGTAGTAAAACCCCCTTGCCCTGATAGTATCATCCGACGGGAGCCTTGTGTTGTCAGGGATAAGCATCATCTGCATCCTGGCGGCAAGTTCGAGCTCCCTGCGCAGAGCCTCCTGCCTGAGGCTCTCCCGGAACAGGCGCTGGTTCTCAATGGCAACCACGATGATACCCGAGATTGTCTGGATGAAATTCAGGTGCTTTATCAGCGGGCTCATCCCTTCACCCTCCTCGTCGATATCCCCTATCAGCACATAGGCTGACGGCTCGTTATTGTGAAGCACCGGTATAATAAAGTCAACCGCCCTGAAATGCTTCTGAACGACCTCTGTCTGTATCTCCCTGAAGCAGAGGAGATCTCTTTCAACGTTTATTGATTCCCTGAGTGACTCGGGAAATCCTGAAGTGAGCAGGGGCTCCCATAGCTCCCCGTATTTGAATAGGAGGATTTTACCGATACCCAGTTCATCGCGTAGGATCGATTCATATTTCCTGAGCAGCTCGGCTGTCGGGAGGTTGGCGTTGATGGAGAGGGTAATGTCAAGCAGGGCGTCGAGCTTGAACTTCGACATCTTAAGTCTGTCTTTCGGAAGCCTCTCCCCGGTCATCACCCTGTCAGCCCTTTACCCTTTCAATGTACGAGCGGTCACGGGTGTCGATACGTATCTTGTCGCCAACATTGACAAACAGGGGCACCATGATTGTTGAGCCGGTTTCTATTGTTGCCGGTTTGAGGGTGTTAGTTGCGGTGTCACCGCGAAGCCCGGGTTCCGAATAGGTCACCTCCATCACCACGTTGACGGGAAGATCTACAAGGAGAACGTTTTCAGTATCAGCGTGAACGACAACCTCAACCACATCGCCCTCCTTGAGAAGGTCGCTGTTTTCCAGCATCGACTCGGGCACTGTTATCTGTTCGAAGGTCTCGACGTGCATGAGGTGGTAACCCATGTCGTCGCTGTAAAGGAACTGATGAGGCCTGCGCTCCACCCTTGCAACATTGACCTTCACGCCTGAGTTAAACGTGTTGTCAAGCACCTTTCCTGTTGTGACGTTCTTGAGCTTCGTCCGCACGAAGGCCGGTCCCTTTCCCGGTTTTACATGCTGAAACTGAACGATGGTATAAAGGTCATTGTTGAATTCTATCACCATCCCGTTTCTGAAATCTGCTGTTGTAGCCATAAAAAAAATTCAGTTCTTGTTAGTTAGTCTATAAACTTCAGGGGCGCTCTAAGCCCTTCATAATTTGTCATATCCACATGAAATGACCCCACAAAGATATCAAATCGTACTTTAACCGGTAAAAAATTTTCATCGGCGGTGAACCACATGGCCATATCCTCCTCTGTTTTGAATACTCTTCCCACCTCCGTCACGGGATGGAAACGGTAGCACTCTATCCGGCTGCCCTTGATCCTGATAGTCTCTTTTCCCCTGTATCTCAGTATAATAGGATACAGTTCGTCGGCAAACCAGGTCATCATTTTATATGTTTCACCCGGAACGAGTTCCTTTCCTGCGGCGAGGTAATATTTCCTGAACCAGTAGAAGCATGAGACGATGTCAAGGAGACCCTTCGGGCCCGAATGCCGGCCTGTGAGATCACTGAACAGGAGGGTGGAGTCACTTCGGGAAGTGTGGTCGAAACCCACTTCGTTGTACTTCCTGTACCGCCCTTCCGATATATTTCTGATGGTGAAAACCGGCAGGTCAGTTTCAGGATCGATATAGCTTTCGTAGACGTCCCTGACCTTGTAAAGGGCATCTGCCAGCCCGGTTGTCTGGCCTGCAACAACTGCATGCCATACCGGCCTGCCCTTGTAGAATCCCTCCTTGATCTCAAGGGTGGCCTGCCCGCTTCCCACGATACCGTATTTTATCTGGTAGGAGACTTTTTCCCCGGGCATGTATGGCTGTTGCTGAGCCACAAGCAACTGTATGGTCCCCGAGAGAATTATAAGAACAGTTATTGCCGTTTTCCTCATACCTCATTCAGATTTGTCCGGGAAGAAGCTTTTGGGGACGGTGGCAATGAACTCCTTGAGATAGTATGGCTCGAAATAAGCCACATCCTCAAATTGCTTATTCCTCAGGGCATTTACTGACGGGATGTGCAAATATGATGCCGAGAGGCTGAATCCCTCGCGGAAGAAGGCGTTCGGATGTGTTATGATCGCGCGGCATTTTTCCGAGCCGTTACCGAAGAAAATAACCCGGTTTTCAGCGAGGATGTCACTGAACGAATTCCCGTCAAGTATGCTCGCAGCCGTCTCCCTGACATGTTTTCCGTCATGGGTGAAGACAGCATTGTAAACCTCCATGCGCCTGGCATCAATCATGGGGCAGAGGAGGGTTCCGGGCTGCAGGTCTCCGGGGTAGAGGCTGCCGTAGCCGCTGCACATCGCCTCCAGGGTGTTTATTGCAAGCAGCGGTATACCGGCGCCGTATGCGATCCCCTTGGCTGCAGAGACTCCTATCCTGAGTCCGGTGTACGATCCCGGCCCCTTGCTTACGGCAACCGCATCGAGGTCTGTTGCCCTGATGCGGTTTTCTTCCATGAGACGCTGTATAATGACTGTAAGCTGTGCGGCATGTGACATGCCGGGCGGGGCTTCGGCAATGCCGGTTACCCTGTTTTCATCACACAGCGCAGCAGAGCAAACGCCGGTGGCAGTCTCAATACAGAGGATCATTCAGTTTTGGTCGGGTGGTTCCTTACTTCTTTTTCTTTTCGGTGCTGAAGAGAGCCTCCTTGTCAACAACCTCTATTTTGGTCGAGTCGGAGAGCTTCTTCGAGATGGCGCTGAAAGGCTGCACAATGACATCTTCCCCTTCGGTCAGGCCGCTCAGGATCTCTATGTTGACATTATCCTGGATGCCGGTCTTCACATCGCGCGCCAGCGCATAGGTGCCGTCGGATACAAAGACAAGGGTTCGGATCTCGTCCTTGGCGGCAGGATCAGTATTGGTGGTGTCAGTGCGGGTGGTCACGGCCTGGATGGGCACTGTAAGCACACCGCTCTTGCTGCTGGTGTAGATGTCAACAGAGGCAGACATACCCGGCCTGAACGGACTCGGATTCTTTTCAGTTATAAGGTCTTCATACGACTCTTTCAGAATCAGTATCCTGACCTTGAAATTGGTCACCTGGTCAGAGGTGGTTCCAAGGGTGTTTGCAGAGTTGGCAATCTCTGTGACAACGCCTTTGAAGTCGCGGTCCAGGTAGGCATCTACCTCCACTATGGCGGTGTCACCCAGTTTAACCCTGATGATGTCATTCTCATTGACGTCAACAACAACCTCCATCCTGTTCAGGTCAGCAACGCGGAGAACCTCGGTGCCGGTCATCATGTTTGCACCCACAACCCTTTCGCCAAGTTCCACAAGAAGACTCGAGATTGTTCCGGTCATGGGGGAATAAACTGTTGTCTTGACGAGGTTCTCATTGGCTTCCTTCAGTGAGGCCTCGGAGCTCTTGACCGAGTATTCGGCGCTCTCCTTTTCGGCTTTGGCAACCTTGTACTGTGACTCGGCCTGCTCAAAATCGGCCTTTGAAATCGTGTTCTCCTCGAACAGTTTCCTGCTCCTGTTGTATGCCAGCTCAGCCTGTATCATCTGTGCCTCCACCTGGGCGAGGCGGGCTTTGGTTGAGTTGAGTGTCGCTGCTGCGCGGTCGCGCGAAGAGATATAGATTTCAGGCTTGATCTTGAACAGCAGGGTCCCCTTCTGTACAAAATCACCCTCCTTTACATTCAGTTCAACGATCTCGCCTGATACGTCAGGGCTGATCTTCACTTCTGTCTCGGGCTGGATTTTGCCGTTGGCAGTCACGGCCTCGACGATGGGATTTATGCCCGCCTTTTCTGTGGCTACCTTGGTTGTCATTTCCTTGCCGAACCAGCCGGCCTTCTTGCCGGCAACGGCAAGGATAAGAAGGAGAACTACGGCGGCAGCGAGGATTTTTAACAGGTTATTGTTTTTCATCGGATGATTTTTTACTGGAATTATTTGGCAAGGATTGTAATGTGTTCAAGGGTAAGCGGTATTCCCTTGTAGAAATCGAGTACTTTGGTCTTGAAGACGTACTCGTATTTTGCCTGGGCCATCTCGCTCTGGGCGCTGAGGAGCTGGGTCTTCGACTGGTTGTATTCAACCGCGGTGACCAGGCCTACCCCGAGCTTCTGTTCGGCATAGCGGAAAGCTTCTTCCATTGAGGTTACAGCCTTCTGGCTGGCGTTGAACTTCTTGAGGGCCCCGGCAGCGTCTGTGTATGCCTGCTGAATGTTTTTGTACAGCTGTTTCTTCGTGTTCTCGAGGGTGTACCTTGAGTTTTCAATCCCCAGCCGGGAATTCTTTATGCCGGTGTTCACCTGCCACCCGTTGAAAATCGGAATGTTAAGAGAGAAGCCAAGGCCATAGTTCAGGTTGTCATTGATCTGTTCCCTGAACGGGTATGATTCAAAGGTGACGGGCTTGAGCCTCTTGTCGGAGTAACCTGTTGACATGGAGGCGCCCAGGCTGAGCCGCGGGCTCCTGTTCCCTTTTGCTATCGCGAGGTCATATTCCGCGCTTTTGAGCTTGTATTCGGCACTGAGTATCTCGGGTCTTGTTTTTTCCGCTATCGAGAAGATTGCGGCAGGGTTGCCGTCAACGGCTTCATCCCTGACTGTTATGGCGGGTATCGCCACGGCGAAATCCTCGGTACTCTGAAGCTCAAGCATCTGAGCCAGGTTAAGCAGCGACAGCGTGAGCTGATTCCTCATGTTAACCGCCTGCAACTCCTCACGTGCTGCCTGGGCCTCGATATCCAGAAGGCTTCCGCCGGCAAGACTGCCAGCTTCGACCATTTTCCTGGTGCGGTCAATCTGCTGCTTCGTCAGCTCAACCTGTGCCTCGGTGGCCGTGACAAGCTCCCTGTTGAGCAGGATCTGCAGGTAGGCCAGTGCGATGTTGAGTGAGATATCATCCCTGAACTGTTTAAGGTCCTGCTCGCTGGCAAGAACCTCGTACCTGTTCTTCTGAATCGTGTTGTAGTTCACAAGCCCCCTGAAGAGTGTCACGTTGCTGCCGGCGTAGAAGTTGTTGGTCTGTACGGTTTCATTCTCGGTGAACTCATAGGTTGTCTCATCGAGGGCACGTCCGAAGGCATAGTTGTGGGAGGCGCTTCCGTTGATGGTTGGAAGCAGGTTCAGCTTTGACTGCTCCAGGGCCGAAACCTGGTACTGGGTCATAATCTCCTGCTGCTTGATCCTGATGTTGTTCTGAAGGGCATGTGCAATGCACTCCTCCAGCGTCCATTCCTTTGGCTGTGAAAGCAGTGCAAGCGGACTCAGCAACAGGAAGAAGCCCAGGTATAGGGTCTTTCTTTTCATGATGTAAATGACAGCATTATTGAGTGTACGAAGATAGGAAATTGATCAGTATAATAAAGACCACAAAGATATTATGATGTTGCACGCGCCCGGATAACAGTGTCACTCATTTTTGTATATCTTTGCGCTGCCTTACAATATAGTACCAATTAAATCTATAAAATAATGAATAACAAGGGATTAAATCTGGAACCCGGTGTGATCAGCGGTGAGGATGTAAAGAAGCTGTTTGACTATGCCAATAAAAATGATTTCGCGATTCCGGCAGTGAATGTCGTCGGAACCGACTCCGTAAACGCAGTACTTGAGACTGCGAGGGAGGTAAACTCACCGGTAATTATCCAGTTTTCCAATGGCGGTGCACACTTTTTCGCCGGCCAGGGGCTGACGAAGGAGAACCATACCGGCGCCATCGCCGGAGGTATTTCCGGTGCACTTCATGTACACAATGTGGCAGAGTACTACGGCATACCCGTCATACTGCACACTGACCATGCTGCCCGCAAGCTGCTTCCGTGGATTGACGCCCTGCTTGACGCCGGTGAAGAGTTTTATGAGACAAACGGCAAGCCGCTGTTCAGCTCTCATATGCTTGACCTTTCCGAGGAGTCACTGAAGGAGAATATCGAAACCTGCAAGAAATATCTTGAGAGGATGGACAAGATGGGGATGACTCTTGAGATTGAGCTTGGAGTTACCGGCGGTGAGGAAGACGGTGTTGACAATACCGGCGTTCACAGCTCGAAGCTGTATACCCAGCCCGAGGATGTGGCCTATGCATACGAGGAACTGCTGAAGGTTTCTCCGAACTTTACTATCGCTGCTTCATTTGGCAACGTTCACGGTGTCTACAAGCCAGGCAACGTCACCCTGCGGCCTGAGATCCTCAGGAACTCACAGGATTACATCCAGAAGAAATTCAAGACCGGCCCCAACCCCGTAAATTTCGTGTTCCACGGCGGCTCCGGTTCCGAGAAGCATCTTATTGCCGAGGCAATTAAATACGGCGTAATCAAGATGAACATTGACACTGACATGCAGTGGGCATTCTGGGACGGTGTGAAGAACTACTACGAGGCGAAGAAGGGTTACCTGCAGGGCCAGATAGGCAATCCCGAGGGAGACGACAAGCCAAACAAGAAGTACTATGACCCGAGAGTATGGCTCCGCAAGGGTCAGGAGACATTCATTTCAAGGCTCAAGGAAGCATTTGCCGACCTGAATGCACTGAACAGGCTGTAAGACTTATTAATAAGCTAAAATCAAGCAGGTCAGCGCATTGGCGCTGACCTGCTTTTTTATTGTTGATAAGTTGCAATAATCACCGGCCCATGGGTTGGCCGGGTCGGCTACTTTAGCACAAAATTCACAGCGGGATTGAAACGCGGACCGGCCACCGAGGAGAAGATAAGGAGGACCACATCGCTGACGCTCAGGTTGAACGAGAGGGAGGCGAGGGCGCTCAGTATCTACTGCAAGCGGTTCAGGGTACGAAGCAAGTCGGACTTCATGCGGAGGACCATCATGCAGGCCATAGTTGGGCGGTTTGATGCGGAACATCCCTCACTCTGGGAGCAGGGAGAGCTGACTCTTTTCTCGCAGGAGTTGAAAAATAACTGATCGGAAAGAGCGGCAACTCTTAGTTTTATTATTTTTGTGATTCCACGATAGCGGGGGAAAGGCGTCGTCTTGTATAAATATGGGATTGGAAATTATTAAAATAGAGCCTACGAAGGTTACACCCCAGGTTTTGTTTCTGGAGGGGCACATGGAGATCCGTGGCAGGTCGATTTCAGAGAATTCGACTGATTTTTACAAGCCTCTGGCGGCATGGGTTGATGCCTATGTTGATCAGACAGAGGTGCGTACCCGGGTGATCTTCTCGTTTGATTTCATAAACACTGCCTCAACGAAGTGGATTTATTCCATTGTCAAGCGTCTGGCGCTGTATCCCAATGTCCGGGAGATGGTATCCATTGAGTGGTATTATGAGAAGGGTGATGATGATCAGTACGAGCTGGGCCAGATAATCCACTCTTTCATTGACTGTCCGTTCATATTTTACGAGACGGAGCAGACCTGAAAATTCACAAAAAATATATATTTTTGCACCGCCTTATAAGGCGCCGATTGACCCATGGTGTAATTGGCAACACGTCTGATTTTGGTTCAGAAGAGTCGGGGTTCGAGCCCCTGTGGGTCAACACGAGGCCGGCTGAAAAGCCGGCTTCAGTTTTTTGTACGGCCTCGAATCTGCGGGCAGAGCAAGTAGTCCCGATAGCCGGAGCTCAGATCTCCCTTCCCTTTTCAATGAATTCAGTCAGGTCTCCGAGAAACCTGACCATGGGCGCTCCGTCAATAACATCATGATCGACAAGTATTGTCATGTTCAGTATCTCCCTTGGTTTTACCTCATTGTTGATTACCACAGGTTTCATAAGTACGGAACCGACCCCGAACGAAATCGGGTGAACTGATTTGTGAATGAACCATCCGTTTATTTTTCCGATCATTCCGACCGAAGTGACAGATACGTTACCCATCGTCCTGTAAGCTGCTTTCGGGTTTTTGAGCAAAAATCTCCAGAAGAGCCTCCTGATGAATCCGGGGAGATGATAGTAAAGTCTCTGGTATACAGATGACTGTTGCTTCAGGACTATATCCCCCTTTTTCAGATCCAGGCTTTTGGCGGCTTCTATCTCCCCGGAGATCTCAGCAGCCGACTTCCTGTTTGCTTTTTCAATGACAAGCGGAATCGGCACCCTGGTATCCCCGGTCCTTTTTTCCACGATCAGCGATACATTTATGTCATCGAAGATCATCAGCTTCTTCTTGTTCCGGACATAAGCCGCGGCTTCAGGGTATTTCTCCAGGACAGTTGCAATAACCTTTATAACCCATGCATTGAATGAGACTGACACCCCCTTTTTCCGGAGTTCCCGGAGCTTTGCCCTGCTTTCAGTGACGTCAAATTCAAGCATCGCCGATATGTGATGCTTTCTCATCCCAACTTCGAAAACATCAAAGGTTGCTATCCTCGTACTGACTATTTTCTGATACCTGTGGTTTGGGGTCATCTCTTTGCTGGCATTTACGGCGGTGACAATTTACAGAAGGTTTATTTTTTCGGGAAATAGTCACCCCTGCTGTAGACCCTTACATAGTCAATGTCGTGATATTGAGGAAATACTGTCGTTGAGTCGGGGTTGCCCGGCCAGCTCCCGCCGATGGCGGTGTTCAGGATAATGTAATGCGGAGTGTGAGGTATCCCATTCGCAGTGGCATGAATCCGGTGACCGTCTATAAACCAGCGGACAGAATCAGGTTCCCATTCAAGTACGTAGACATGAAAGTCCTTTGTATAATCCACATCGCTTCTCCATGTTCCCGAAGTTGATCTTCTTGTGCCGTCGAAGTCGCAATAATGCATCGTTCCGTAAAGGACACCCGGCTCATGGCCGAGGAACTCCATAATGTCAATCTCCGTGTACCAGGGTCTCTCCTCGGGTATCAGCCGCTCCTTGCCGGCTGCAACAGCATCTTCCATGGTCTTCTCCATGAGCCAGTTGCGCTCCTGCGGGTAGAGCCAGTGCGCGGGCCACAGTCCCTGTCCGCCCGGCAGTTTGGCGCGTATCTCAAAACGGCCGTAAACAGGGGCGAATTTACCCTCCGTATCCAGCCTGCCGCTTGTATATTCCTTTAAGCCGTATTTGCGCACCCGGCTCCTGATACGAAGAAACCCGTTTTCAACAAAAACTTCATCCGGCACATAATACTGAAGCTCTCCGTGCTTGCTGGTCTCACGTATCAGGACGTTCCACTTTGATGTGTCAAGGCTGTTGCCGTTGAACTCATCCTGCCATACCAGCTGCCAGCCGTCCCGGGATTTTGCCTGTTCCTGTGCGTTGACTTCCCCGGTGCTAAGCAGCAAAACCGGCAGCATAAGGGCGAAAAGTCTTTCTTTCATGGTGGTTTAAGGATTTAATTATTGCGTGCGGATAAACCAGGGCAAGCGTGATAATTCCGAATGTTTCTGTCACGCCTTAATATTATAGACCACCCTGTCAACCGCCCCCCGGAAGTACTCATAATCACCCTCCGGCAGGTGCCAGACGGCTTTCATTCTTTCAGGGATCATTATGTTTCCCTGTCTTTTGTAGCTTTCAATAACAGCAGAGAATCTCACTTTTTTGTACCTGTTCCTGCCTTCGGTATAATACCTGTCAGCAGTTTCAACATCGGTCAGGAAACCTTCATCATTGAAATTGAACCGTGCTGTCAGACTGATCCCGTTATCCGACAGCGTGCCTCGTACTGACCTGTTATCAACAGGTTCCCATCTGACTTTATCTGACAACAGGTACCCGGGAACCATTGTGAATTCACAGAATGTGGTAAGCAGGACCGACTGTGCCGTTTCCCTGCCGTTATCAAAAATTATCCGGAACAGTCCCAGCAGTTTTCCCTTCATTTCACCGTAACCGTTATGATACAGGTCCCTTCCGGCAACAGGCATTTTGAGGAATTTCATGTAAGCTACCCGGGCTATCGGGTTAACCGAATTGAACTGAACGGTTTTAAGCTGCCCCCATTCCCTGTCAGGGGACATTTTGATAAAACTCTCAGACCAGAAAACATCTGCATTGAAAGGCACGGGTGTGTTCATGTACCCGCACACCTCAAGGTATTTTGTCAACGGTTCCGGCAGTTTTGCCACAACCTGGTCTGTGAAAAGCTGTCCATCATCTGGTTTGTTGCGCTGTAAAAGACCGGCCCTGTCTTTCAGAAAAACCCTCTTCATCGGTTATAATTTTATGCAAGGTACAACAGTGTGTATTATGGTTGTGGCGGCGGCAGAAAAATACAGAAATAAAATTATCCGTAACATTTAAGATTGCAACCTGACCCTGGCTGACAGGGACAAATTTTTCCTGAACCAAAAAGCCGGAAATTTGTTTACCTTTCGTTAAACCGAAGTGAAAATAAAAACCGGCAACAATGGCATACTATTTCTCCAAAACACTTGAAACATCATTTGATGATGCAGTTGAAAAGGTAACCGCAACTCTCTTTGCCGAGGGATTCGGCGTCATCTCGGAGGTCGACCTGCACGAAAAACTCAGACTCAAGCTCGGGGTCGATTTCAAGAAGTACCGCATCCTCGGTGCATGCAACCCGGCTTACTCCTATAAGGCCCTTCAGGCCGAAGACAAGATAGGGGTGATGCTTCCGTGCAATGTGCTTGTCATTGAACAGGGTGACAACAAGATCGAAATAGCCGCTGTCAATCCCGCCGATGCGATGATGTCGGTTCAGAATGAAACCGTTTCACAGATTGCTGCGGAAGTGGGCGATAAGCTCAGGAAATCTCTCGACCGCCTGTAGAAGGAAACCCGTTGTTCTGTGGTCAGCCGTTCAGGTTAATGTCCTGAATTTTGCATACCTGTACTCATCGCAGATCCCGCCGTTCTTGATGACGGCTGACTTCAGGATGGCTTCAAGCGTAAAACCGCACTTCTCAAGCACCCTCTGCGAGGCGGTGTTGAATGAAAAGACACCGGAGAAGATCTTGATTATATCCATCCTGAGGAACCCGTAATCACATATGAGATTTACCGCGCGGGTCGTGATGCCCCTGTTCCACCAGGGCTCCCCGATGAAATATCCCAGCTCTGCCGTCTTCCGGTAAACGTCATCCTGCCTGTGCAGGCCGATGTTGCCTACATACTCTCCCTCAAACTCGATGGCGAAGACCTGGTACGGATCCTGCCGCAGGCACACCGAGATAAATTTCCGGGCATCTTCAACTGAGTATGGCGAAGGAAATGCATCCCTGAGGTTGGCGGCGATCTTTTCGTTGTTTGCTGTCTCTGCCATCCTGAATTTGTCACTGCGCCTGAATTTGCGGATTGTCACAATGCCGTCTGTAAACCTGAGTGGTGTTCCGTTCATAGTCGTACTGCCGTTTTCCGGAGTATAAAGGTATTAAATTGAGTAATATTGTACGGTGAAAAGAGCCATTGCACTCATATTGCTCCTGCCGGGCATCGCGGCAATTCTCCGGTCACAGCCTTCGTTCCCGGATAACGGCCAGCTTTATGTTGATACTGTCGTCCCGGTGGTCTGCATCACAATTTCTCCCGACTCCCTTGCCTGGATATATGCAAATCCCTACAGCGACAGGGAGTTCCGTGCCGCTTTTGTGTTCGATAACGGTACGGTCCGGGATACTGTTGACCCTGTTGGCTTCAGGCTGCGCGGTAACACTTCGCGCCAGTCGAAGAAAAAATCGTTCAAGGTTTCCTTCAATACCTTCACCGAAGGGGGAAAGTACCAGGGTGTCGAAAAGATGAACCTCAACGGCGAGCACAATGATCCCTCCGTGATGCGCTCCAAGATAATGTGGGACATACTCCGGAAGTGGAATATCCCCGCGCCGCGGGCAAACCATGTCAGGGTTTACATTAACGGCAGCTATTACGGACTCTATATCAATGTTGAACACATTGACGAGGAGTTTGCGAAGTCGCGGTTCGGAAACAAGGACGGGAACCTCTACAAATGCCTTTACCCTGCTGACCTGGCTTACAGGGGAGGTGACCCGGCGAGCTATAAGATCTGGAACGGCTCACGTTGGGTCTACGAGCTCACAACCAACGAGGAGGAGGATGATTTTTCTGACCTGGCGAGGTTTATTGGTGTGCTTCATAACTCAGGCGACGAATCCCTTCCTTGCGATCTTGACCGGGTGTTCAATACCCCCGACTATCTGAAAATTATGGCGGCGCAGATATTTTGCGGCGACTGGGACGGGTATATCTATAACAGGAACAACTTTTACCTCTATCACAACACCCGTACCGGGAAGTTCGAATACATACCCTATGATGTGGACAACACGTTCGGGATTGACTGGTTCGGGGTTGACTGGGCCACCCGGAACATTTACGCGTGGCAACCGGGTGGAGACCAGCAGCGGCCACTCTATGACCGGATAATCAATAACCCGGTACTGAGAAAGCAGTTCAGTTTTTATGCATCGCAGCTAATAACCTCGGCGCTTGACGTTGACTCCCTGGTACAGGCAGTTGAGACACGGAAGGAGATGATCTCACCGTATGTCGCCAACGATCCCTTTTATCCGCAGGATTACGGGTATGACCATACTGATTTCCTGAACTCATTTACAACTGCCATTGGTGCTCATGTCAAATGGGGGCTCTATCCCTACCTTCAGGCAAGGAAGGAATCAATGGCGGATCAGATTGAGCCTGGAATCCCGGATCCCGTCATAAAATATATCAGTCATGTGAGGAAGGCAGGGTCGCCTCTTCAGGTGACAGCATTTGTTGAGGTTGCTGACCCGCCTGCAACCGTTACACTGATGTACTCGGTGGCGGGAGGTCCTTTTCAGCAGGCTGCCATGACCGGCGACGGGACCGGCTTTTACAGTGCCGCCATAGACGGATTACCTGACAGGGAGGGAGTAAGCTACCAGGTGATGGCCGCTTCAGGGTACGGCGGAACAACGACACTCCCCTGTTCACCGGCCGGTATTGCCCCGGTGGCAGGTGACACGCCGCTGCTGTTTATAAATGAGTTCATGGCCGACAATGAGAAAACTGTGGCTGACGAACACGGAACATACAGTGACTGGATAGAACTTTATAACGGCGATAATGCTGATATCTTCCTTGGCGACTTTTACCTGACTGACAATTACGGTGATCCGGATAAATGGAGACTGCCTCCGGTGATGCTGAGCGCCGGGAGCTTCATCCTTATCTGGGCCGACGGCAACACGTCTGCCGGGAACAGGCATGCATCCTTCAAACTGAGCAAGGACGGGGAGGAGATAGGCATCTTTTCGGCAGATAAGCTGGTGGTTGACACGGTGTCCTTCGGCATTCAGCCTGAGGATGTAAGCATGGGACGAAGGAGTGACGGTGCAAAGGAGATAATTTTCATGGCAGCTTCAACCCCCGGAAGATCAAACAACCTCACCTCATCGGATAGGATCACGGAGGAGGAAAGGCTCAAGGCCTGGCCCAACCCGGCTTCGGGAGGCCTTATAAGGCTGAACAGGAGTTGTGACATTATGATCTATAATTCTGCCGGTGTTCTGGTTTTCAGGGGCTATGATACCGAAACTGTGAATGTTGGCGGTTTTACCCCGGGGCTCTACATCCTGACAGATGGAAACGGCAGCTTCATCAGGCTGGTAATCCTTTAATTTCCGGTTAGTTTCATCGGTCTCCTTTCTCCTCTTCCCGGCCATTCGATTTCAGAATGCCCTTGCTCCGGAATATCATCCCGTCATCGGTGATTCCCTCAATTACAACGGAGTAATCGGACGGGGAGTCAGCAGTATAAAAATCAAAGGAAGCTTCGCCCTGTGCTGAAACCTTCACATCCGGATTCCAGTAAATAGTCGTGCGCAGGTCGGGAGGTCCGGTCTTCCTGCTTTCTTCAGTTTCATAGCGCGGAGAGTAAAACCCGGCCGGCTCCTGGTAACCGAGCGGCATGATGCTCCTTATATTGTACTTCGGCAGCTCCTTGTAGGCCGACATCCCTTTCCTTGTTGTAATGACGATGGCGCCACCGGCTCCGTCGCCTCCCAGGAGTGTGGTCTGGCCCCCTTTCAGTACAGCTATTCGTTCCACGCTGTAAGGGTCAATCTCATCAATGTTGTAATCATGGATGATCATGTCATCAAGGATCAGGACGGCAGGAAGCTCACCGTTGAGGTTGTACCTCATCCGGTCTATAATCACTTTTCCCCCTTCCACCCGGGTAAAGGGAATATGATAAATTATTTCAGAGAGATTGGAGGGATGCATTTCCTCAATCTGCTCGTAATCAATCATATTATTGGAGGATTCGCTAACCCGGGGCATGTAGAATGAGAAACTGTAGTCTTTTTTTTCCGGAGCTTTGGCTGTAATTATAACCTCCTCGATATAGACTGTCCGCATTCCGTTTTCCATGGTATACCTGGTATCCGCCCTGGTGAGATAGTTGCTCATCTGCAGGTTATCAGCGGTTTCGCCGGTGATCATCCCGGGAACGGCAGGCAAAGATGCTGAAGGAGGAAAGTGCTCATTTTCGAGGACCAGTTCCACACCCGGTTTGCCGGCTTTGTTAAGGGCCTGGATTATGAACTCCGTGCTGTCGGGGAATTCAATGCCACTGAAGGCAAACTGCCCCAGGCTGTCGGTCTCGGTCACCTCAATGTATCCGGTGCCCCATGAGAATGCTGCCACTTCCGCTTTTTTCACCGGTTTGCCCAGCACCAGCGATCTGACACTGCCGCGGATCTCCATGCCAACCTGCGGAGGGTACTTTCTCTGCCGGAAGTTTCCGGTCAGCACTGCGGGAATATCATAACGTCTCCAGCCGTTTGTCATCATCAGCAGGTCAAGGCTTGCAGCAGCACGCGGGTCGTTCTTGCCGAAATAGTATCCCGGATTGGTGATATAACCTCTGAGCTCAGATGTCAGCAGGAGTGATGTCAGTATAGTGACTGAAGTGTCAGGAAGCAGGTCGCGGTTATCGGTAACCGATACTGAGAAGCTTCCCGCCCTGGGTGATCCGTCCGGTGTGGTGATCCGCACGGAAGCGTTTACCTGCTGTCTCTTTTCATAATCCTGCCTGTCGGTGATCAGATCTGCCCTTGCCAGATCGTTTCCCATGATGAAGACGAGCCGCTCGCTGAGGGGCTTCATGGCGGGGTCAAGCAGAAGTACCTGGAGTACTCCCGAGGGGAACATGCCTGTATCGAATGAGAGGGTGCCGTAACGGTTATCCCACGGCCGGGCATAATGAATAATGCCCCTCGTGTGCAGAAGCAGGAACAGGTTCTGTTCACCCTGTTTGGCTGCCGGACTGAGAACACTTACAAAGAGTGTATCTCCTGACTGTTCGGTGCTTAGCACAGAGATTCCGTCCACCGGGGCCGGAAGCCTGTACCTCTTCTCCTGCCCGGCGCCGTTCCTGCAGACTGCAAAATACTCCTTTCCGCTCTCGGCAGTGATGTAGAAAAGGCCCATTCCGTCATGTACGGTTTCTGCCCGGGTCAATTCAAGACCTGCAGAGTCTGTGACTGTCACCGTCACATCCTCGGGCAATCCGCGGATGTTGACGGCCTTGAAGGCCACACGGCATTCCGTGCCGGAGAGGATGTAGCCCCCTTCCGGAAGGAAGGATACCTCGTAGTCTTCCTTTGGTGAGGGAATTGTGAAAAATTCCCGGCTCCTGGATGATTCAACATACAGTATCCCGGGGTCTGCGTCATCAGAGAGCCTGAATGAGAACCTCGAAACCGTATCATCATCAGTCCTGACCTCGTTCAGTGCCTGTCGGTTGATTCTCATGCGAAGTTTATCAGGGAAAATCCTTTTGTTTGATTTGAGGTCAATAAATGACACCTCAGCGGTGTATCTCTCATTCTTCTGGTACGTGAATTCAACCACGGTACTGACGCTGGCGGAGAGAGGGCCCTCCACACGGATCTGCTTCCTGAAATGATAATCGGCCCCGGGATTGAGCATGTTTTCAGTCCATGCCGAAATTGTATAGTCCCCTTCGGTGAGTATCTGGTTAAGGTTTATATGTCCCGAGAAGGCGCCGGAGTCAGGCCGGATCTTTACACGGCTTACAACTGAATCAAGCGGATCGACAAGTTCAGCATACACATACTGCCGTGAAAGGGGAGTATGCAGTACAGCGTCAGCAACGTGAGCCCTGAACCATATGGTTTCGCCGGCAAGATATACCGGCTTGTCAAGATGCAGATGGATTTTTTCCTGCGGGAATATGACTACCTGTTCAATGATCCTGCGTGTCAGGGAATCTGCTGAGTATCCGTTATTTTCCTGTCCGCCGGCAATCCCGGAGAGAAGGAAAAGGGAAACGAGAAGGAATGTTGTTTTGCGCATTGACCGGTTCTTCCGTCCGTTTACGCGGAAGGGTGAATCAAAAGTACAATAAATTGTATTTCGATTGCGCGGGCCGGTCAGGGGCAAAAAAAAGAGGCTGCCCCCGTTTGGGACAGCCTCGGTCTTTTTAATAAACAGTCTTACTCATGAATGATAGGATCGGGGTTGCCGTCCGGGTCATTCTTGACATAACCGCTTGTTGTTGCCTTTCCTCCGGTAGCCAGAAACACTCCGCAGGCATGAGGTGCCGCCATGGAAGTGCCGCTCATGGTTGCAAGGCCTCCGTTGTTGTATGTTGAGAGAATACTTACGCCGGGAGCGCAGTAATCAATCGGCGGGTTGCCGTAGTTTGAAAAGGATGCGAATGTATCTGTGACATCACAAGCCGAGATTGTCCAGATATTGACCCCGTTGGCCCTTGCCGGTGAGTGATTGTTGGCATCATCGCTTTCATTGCCTGCGGCCAGTGAGACAAATATCCCCTTGGCACCCATTTCAATTACCTCAAGATCAAGCGGTTCATAAACACTGCCGCCGAGGCTCATGTTGGCAGCATCACCTGCGACACCGTTGGCGGTAACCCAGTCAACACCTGCAATGATAACAGACATTGCACCTGAACCTCTTTTGTCCAGCACCTTGACCGGAACAACCGGTGCCCCGGCTGCCACTCCTACAACACCTCCGTCATTGTCTTTTGCGGCAACGATCCCGGCGCAGTGTGTTCCATGGCCGTTGTCATCATTTGGGGTGGTTGTGCGGGAAACGAAGGTTTTCCCGTTTGCTGCATCCACATTGAGATCCTGGTGGTCAAGATCGATCCCGGTATCAATGATCCAGGCCCTTCTTGAGCCGGTGTATGTTGCTCCGCCGCCTACCCGTGTAATTCCGGGAGGTGTAACTTCCGGTGTCGGCAATGGTGTGGGGGCCGGGGCGGGTTTGGCAAGTATGAACATCATATCAGGCCATACTCCTCTGACATTTGGATTCTTTTCAAGGGCAAGGGCCTCACTCTCATCAAGCTTTACTGCAAATCCCGGAATACCGGCTGAATAGACCTGCAGCGGCTCGCGGTCATAAATGCCGGCCTTGGCAAGTATGTTTTTTGTGACGGCAGTCATAGCCACCTGGGCATCATCATAACTCATGGTACCTGACTTGACATAGCCGAAATCACCCTTGAGCAGCACTACGTACTGACCGGGAATTACTTCAAGTGAAGTTGTAATGTAGCCGTCTTCCTGGGCAACCGGCTCAGGGGCTCTTTCGCACGCTCCCAGCAGCAAAGCGGCTGCCGCAGCACAAAGAAGGAGTTTTTTCATTTGAACAGGGTTTAGGTTAAACATGGAATTAACAACCACTAATTTACCTAAATCACCTGTCCCGTAACACTTTTGTTTTAAGTTTTTTTAACAAACTGTGTTTTTATGTTGAAAACCACCCCTTCAGGCCCTCTAATCCATATACGGATACCTGAAGTCTGTTGCCGGCATGAATGTCTCCTTTATCGTCCTTGGTGATACCCACCTCAGCAGGTTAAGCCGCCCGCCGGCCTTGTCATTGGTACCTGACGCCCTGGCTCCGCCGAATGGCTGCAGTCCGACCATAGCCCCCGTGGGCTTGTCATTGTAATAGAAGTTGCCGGCTGCGAACCGGAGTACCTGGCATGCCCTGACCAGCCCCTGCCGGTCAGTTGAAAATACCGCCCCGGTGAGACCGTAGGGAGAGGTCTCGTTTACAAGGTGCAGGGTCTCCTCATACTTCTCATCTTCATAGATATAGATCGTCATTACCGGGCCGAAGATCTCTTCCTGCATGGTGACGAATTTCGGATTTGTCGTCAGGATGATCGTTGGCTCAACAAACCATCCCTTGCTCTTGTCTCCTTTACCACCGTGCAGGATACTGCATTCCGGGGAATCCCCGGCAAGCCCGATATACTTCATGATATTGTCATACGACTTCTCATCTATCACTGCATTCATGAAGGTGCTGAAATCGGCCGGATCACCGGTTTTCAGTGCTGACATCTGCCTGTCAATGTGCGAAGATACCTCCGGCCAGAGTGAACGGGGAATATAAGCCCTTGACGATGCCGAGCACTTCTGCCCCTGGTATTCAAACGAACCCCTCACGATAGCAGTTGCGACAGCCACCGGATCGCCCGTGGGATGAACAATTATGAAGTCCTTTCCACCGGTCTCACCGACTATCCTGGGATATGACCTGTAATTCGCGAGGTTGTCTGCGGCACTCTTCCACAGTTCGTTGAAGGTGCCGTTTGACCCTGTAAAGTGTATTCCGCCGAGGTCAGGGTGGCTCATTGCAACAGAACTGATGACGGAGCCCTTGCCGGGCAGGAAGTTCACCACACCTGCCGGAAGACCCGCCTCCATGAAAATCTTCATCAGGATCCAGCTTGAGAGCAGGGATGTTGTTGCCGGTTTCCAGACAGTGGTGTTGCCCATCAGTGCAACCGACATGTTGAGGTTTGATGCGATGGCAGTAAAGTTGAAGGGGGTAATTGTATAAACGAACCCTTCAAGGGGCCTGTATTCGACCCTGTTCAGCTGATCTGTCCCGGAACTTGGTTGTTCTTCATAAATCTGCCCTGCAAAATATGAATTGAACCGGAGGAAGTCAATTGTCTCGCATGCTGCCTCAATCTCGGCCTGCTGCACGCTTTTGCTCTGACCGAGCATCGTGGCGGCCACGATTGTATAACGGTATTTTTTTGATATCAGTTCGGCCACCTTAAGCATGACTGACGACCTCTCTATCCACGATATTGACATCCAGGCCTCCTTGGCCTTCATGGCTGCGTCTATCGCTTCCCGGGTCTCCTTCTCACCGGCCATATGATAGGTGGCAAGTACATGTCCGTGATCATGGGGCATCACCACCTTGCCGGTATGCCCGGTCTTAACTTCTTTTCCGCCTATTAACAGTGGTATCTCAACAGTTTCGGAAGAGAGTCTTTTCAGCTCCTTTTCAAGTTCGGCACGCTCACGGGTTCCCCTGGCGTATGACATCACAGGCTCATTGACAGGCCTCTGGATTGAATAAATAGCATTGTTCATATCAGTTCATGTTTTCAATATGCAAATAAATGCATATCGCAATTCGGGTGCAATTTATCTTTTTAATCTTTCTGATCAAGCAACAACTGTCATGTCGAAATTGTTCCGGCAGGATTGTCCGGACGGGTTTGAGGATCCTCAGTCAGGACGTGGTTCTGACAGTATGTTACTCGCAAGGGCAATCATCTCAGGTTTACCGAGAAGATAAACAATGTCATTTCCGTAAATTACCGCGGATGGTTCAGGATTGGCAGCTGTCTTTCCCGCATGGTTGATGGCAACGATTGTTACGCCGGCGGTTTTTCGCATTGCCGTCTGCGCTATAGTCTTTCCGGCAAAGAGAGACTTCTCACCAACCTTCACTGCAGCAATCTCAATATCGGGGATATCCTTCAGCAGCGACTGCCCGCTGACACCGCCCCTCTCCCTGAATATGCCGTAGTTATCCTCCCTGGTGCGGGCAATTGCCTGCTCTATGTTCATCCTGGGAATAAGATACTTGCCGAGAATCCTCTCGAAAAAGTCAATGGCGGTCTCAAACTCTTCGGGTATCACCTGGCTGGCCCCCAGCCGGTAGAGTTCCTCGATGTCAGTCACATGTCTCGTCCTGACGATCACATGGGCATGTTTGTTCATCGCCCTGATGTGTTCCACTATTGAGAGTGCCATGATCAGGTTGCCCACAGAGACAACAACCAGTTCGGCCGTATGGACGAATGCCTGACGTAGCACCGGTTCATAGGTCGCATCCCCGAAGACGGTCAGGTTCCCTTTTTCCATCTCCCGTCGGGCCCTGTCAGTGTCAAAGACGATTGAGGTAAAAGGCAGTCCCATTGATTTGATCATGGCGGCAAGGTTTATTGCCCTTGAGTCTTTGCCGATGAGTACTATATGTTTGCTGATTTCCGGGATATCCACCTGTTTAAGGGGGAACAGCCCATTCACCATAAAAGGAGGCAGTGGCAGTCTCAGGATGAGGCTTGCAAGTGGTTTCGAGATCTGAATCAGAAGGGGTGAAAGCGCCATGGAGGTGATTGCCACCGCCAGGAACAGCTGGTAATGCTCAGAAGTGATTATGCCGTGAGTAAGTCCCACGCCGGCAAGGATGAAAGAGAATTCACCCACCTGGGCAAGGGAGAGCCCCACCACAACCGTTCCGAAAAAGGTATGCCCGAGGGCAAAGGCCGTCATCCCTGCAATAAATGTCTTGAGAATCACAACCAGTATCACAGCCCCGATAACAAGCCACGGATTGTCGGCAACAAACCCGAGGTCGAGCAGCATCCCTATGGAGACGAAGAAAAAGCTGGTGAAGACATCCTTGAACGGAACCAGGTTGCCGAAGGCGCTGTGGCTGTACTCTGTGTCGGAGATCATCAGTCCCGCCAGGAATGCGCCGAAGGCGAGTGACATTCCAAGCTGGTTGGTCAGCATGGCCACGGCAAGGCATATAAGGAGGAGGCTCATGAGGAAGAGCTCCTGGCTGCGTGTCATGGCGATGAGGTGCAGAACCCTCGGCATCAGCCATTTGGTGCCCGCCCATATGAAAACCAGTATCCCGGCTGTCTTCAGCATCAGTATCAGCAGGTCATGGCCCACATCGGCGGCAGCTCCTCCCAGGATAGGGGTAAACAGCAACAGAGGAATAAGTACGATATCCTGGAATATAAGGATGCCGACTATCGTCATTCCGTAATGGGAAGTAAGCTCAGACCGTTCCTGCAGCAGCTTGAGGACCACCGCGGTGCTGCTGAGTGCGGTCAGGAACCCTACGAAAATTGCCTCTGTCCATTCAAAGTGAAAGACCCTTGCCGTCAGCATCGTGACGGTGGCTGTCAGTAGCAGCTGCATGAAGCCTCCGAGGAATACCAGCTTGCGGATATTGAGCAGGTGATTGAGGGAAAATTCGAGGCCGATTGTGAACATAAGCAGTATCACCCCGATCTCAGCCATCACCTCAACATTTTCAGGTGAGCTGATGAGCCGCAGCAGATGCGGCCCCGCTATTACTCCTGTTATCAGGTAGCCTATTATGGCGGGTACCTTTATCCGTGTGAATATGAAATTCACAAAGGTGGAGAGGGCAAAAATGATTACTATATCCTTAAGGACACCCAGTTCCATAACCGCGTTTCAGTTGACAGAATAAAGATAGAAAAAGATGCCGACAGAACTGTCAGGAGGTTTTCTGAGGGTCAGCACAACCCGGATTATCTGAAAGCAGGCATTCGGTCACAGCCTCCAGTATGTTCTTGTTGCCAGCGAGCACAATGAGCCTGTCGTCTGCCTGAACCACCGTCATGCCGTCGGGGATGATATATTTGTTGTCTCTCTTTATCAGTGCGATACGGGCGTTCTGCGGGAATCCGAGGTCAATTATCTTCATTCCTGCCACCACGCTCTCCGGTGCTATTGTGAACTCAGCCAGCTCGGAATTTATCGGCTCAGAAAGCAGTATGTCGGCAGCGGTGACTGTCTTGACGCGGGCGGGCAGTGAAACATGGAGCCACTTCGCCACAACCGGTATGGTCGTTCCCTGGATCAGCACCGATGTCAGCGAAATGAAAAACACGATGTTGAAGATCATGTCAGCCTTTTCCAGCCCCGCCATCAGCGGGAAGGTGGCAAAGACGATCGGCACTGCACCGCGCAGGCCCACCCAGGAGATAAACAGTTTTGACCGGGTCATCAGCCTGAACGGCGAAAGAGTAAGGAATACGCTCAGCGGACGGGCAATAAAGATGAGAAATGCCGAGATCAGCAGCCCGATGCCTATTACCGGCACAATATGGCTGGGGAAGACAAGCAGGCCCAGCACCACGAACAGGATGATCTGCATCAGCCATGCCAGTCCGTCGAACATCTTCATGATCGTCCGTTTGTGAAGCAGGTCCTGGTTGCCAAGGTATATGGCCGAAACATATACGGCCAGGAAGCCGTTCCCGCCGACGGCGGTTGTCACCGAGTAGGTCAGCATCATCAGCGTAATGGAGAGAACAGGGTAGAGCCCCTCGTAGTCAAGCTTGATGTGGTTGATCACGAATCTGCTTGCCAGGCCGAAGAGGTAACCGAGGGCGCCACCGAGCAACAGCTGTGTCAGAAACATAGGGAGCACTGACCAGAACGACTTTTCCCCGTTCTGGATCAGCCCGATGAACACAATTGTAAGTATGTAAGCCATCGGGTCATTGCTGCCGCTCTCGAACTCGAGGGTTGGCCTGATATGACCTTTCAGGGCCAGGCTCTTGGATCTCAGTATTGAAAATACGGCCGCGGCATCGGTTGACGAGACTATGGCTCCCAGCAGCAGTGCTTCATAGATTGAAAAGTCAGTCACCCACCATACAAAGATTCCCAGGGCCGCCGTCGTCAGAAGCACTCCCAGCACCGAGAGGGCAATCCCCTGCCACATGACTGGTCTGACAGAATCCCAGTCGGTCTCAAAGCCCCCTGAAAACAGTATGAAGTTCAGGGCGACGATGCCTATGAACTGCGCCAGGCCCGGATCGTCGAAGGGTATTCCGCCTATACCCTCTGACCCTGCAAGCATGCCGATGGCGAGGAAAAAGATGAGGGTTGGTACCCCTATCCTGAACGAGGTCTTGCCTGCCAGCACGCTTATGAAAACGAGAACTGAACCGATAAGAAGTATGTTTTCCGTTGTGATGGTCAAATTCCGGGCAATTTTTAGAACCTAAAGATAGAAAAACGTGGTTTCCGGACAAAAAAATCCCGGCTGTTCAGACCGGGATTATGAAGAGTAAAAAATACGCGGAGCGGTGTATAAATGCTCCTGTTATTGATCAAGTCGTACAAGATCGCCTTCTTTGATATGCCATGCTTCCGCATCCGGGTCCCAGGGACGGAACCGAAGTGCATCGGGCAGGGTGCCGGGGACCATCCTTATCACGGTTCCCTCCGGAATGCTGACATCAATGTCAACCATTGAGCCGTTCCATCGTGATCCGGCCGGCAGTGTGCAATATTCATCGAGGTACAGCGTGTCACCTGAAAACTTCCAGTTGTATTCCACCTGCCGGGCATTGTCGCGGGCTTCCCTGCTGTCATTGCTGCTGGCCCTCCTTTCAACGGTAATTGAAGCTGTACTGTCCTCGCTGGCATAGATGTTCAGGTCAGCCGTGACGTAAAGCCTGTCCTCTGATGTATTCAGGAAGAACCTGTAGCTGTCAACCGAAGATGTTTTGTCATATTTCAGTTCATCCTGCTTTTTCACAGAGGTGATCCATATAGTTTTCGGAACCGGATTAAGGGTTATCCTCTGATCCACTGATTCACTGTCGGCATATACTGCCAGCTGCAGGCTGAGGAACACTCCCAGGGCGCAGAGCGAAGCTATCCATACGACGAAGCTTACGATACCCAGGATACGGTATCTCTCCCTGATCCTGAAAATCATCTTTATTCCCAGCCATGTAAGGGCAGCGAGCGGGATAAGGGTGACAAGTGCGGCAAGGATGAGCACAGGCCATACCATGTGGCTGTTCAGGACAATCTGCAGCAAGGTGTGAACATTTGTCATCTCCGGCTCCATCAGCTGGGTAAGGAACGGGGCGTTGCTGAAAAATATCAGGATTGTAAAGGTGAAGAACAGCAGGAACCCGGTGATTGTAAAGAAAAACCCAATGATTACTGCAAAGACCCTGATTATGGCTGACATGAGCCTGCCAAATGCCCTGAAGAAGGAGGAAAGGACCCTGCCGAACCTCGCCGAGAGGCTGTTCGGGTCATACATTGATTTCCGGACCCTGGCGCTGCGTCCGTCCGGCTGCGGGGCATTGTCATAGTAATCTTCCGGCGCACCCATGATGTTGATCATGTCATGCACCATCTCCTTTGAGACCAGTGTCGGAGGCTCATTGCCGCCGCCGAAGATCTCGGCTATGCGTGCTTCAATATCCTGGAGGGTCTCATCGCCTCCCTGTTCGGTCTTGAATCTCGCGTGTACGTGATCAAGGTATTGTTTGAGTATCTCCCAGGCATCCTCGTCAATCCTGAAGAGCTGCCCGGCAATGTTGATGTCAAGTGTCCTTTTCATGGCTGCCTTTATTTCCTGTCACGTATCTGGTTAACCGAATCCACGAGTTCATCCCATGCTTTGTCAAGCTCCCTCAGGTAAATCTTCCCGAGCTCGGTCAGTTCATAGTATTTCCTGGGCGGTCCCTGGGGCGATTCCTCCCAGCGGTAGCTGAGAAGCCCTGCATTTTTCTGCCGTGTAAGCAAGGGGTAGAGGGTACCCTCCACAACTATCACCTCGGCCTTCTTTAGCTCATTGATGATGTCAACGGCGTAGCATGAGCTCCTCGAGAGTATCGCCAGTATGCAGTACTCGAGGATGCCTTTGCGCATCTGTGCTTTTGTGTTGTCCGTATTCATGGCAATTCCTTTGTTTTCATTATTTCCCGCCACGGGCGGAAATCAAATGTTCATTTTCTTTTTTACAGTCTCGAACTCCTGCCTGACAGAGTCCTTGATGTTGTCAATGGTCACCGGATCACCCCGCATCTCAAGCTTCTGCGCTGTGGTTTTTGCCTCGGGGAGGACGATCCAGAGGATGAGGTACAGCCCGAGACCGAAGCCTCCGGCAAAGATCAGGATGGCAAAGATGATCCTCAGTATCAGCGGATCCCAGTCGAGATAGGCGGATACCCCCGCACAGACCCCTCCGAAGACACGCCTGTCCGGGTCACGGTACATGCGCCTCGATGACCTGGGAGGGACCTCCCCCGCAGGCTCACTGCCGCTTATCAGCTCAGGCGAACCCAGTATGGCCATCACCTCCTCCACATCCTTCATCGTGATCACCTGCTTATAGGCATTCAGCCTCGCCTTGAATAGCTCCGATATTCTACCCTCGATATCAGACATTATTTCCGACACCCCCGGCTCACCCGAAAACTCCTTTTCAAGGCTCTTCATGTACTGCCGGAGACGTTCGTAGGCATCATCGTCCACGTTGAACGCGTACCCTCCGAGATTGATGTTGACAGTTACTTTCATTGTATTTATTATAAGGTACCTGTTAATGCATGTTAGTTTGGTATTGCAAATATATAAATAAAAAATAATACTATGCAATACATAGAAGTAAAAATTTAAAAATATTTTTTTTCCTGTATTACCTGAACTCTTTCAGGGGGGGCTGGGTTGTCAGGGGAGGAATGACTAACTTTATCAAAAAATAAGGAACATGAAAGCGTACAACTGGGGAATCCTCGGGACAGGGAATATAGCGCACAAGTTTGCAAGGGCGCTTATGTTGCTTGACAGTGCCCACCTGTATGCTGTGGGTTCACGTGATGCCGCAAGGGCGGAGAAGTTTGCCGCCGAGTTCGGATTCACGAAGCATTTCGGATCCTATGAGGAGATGCTGGCGGATCCCGGGTTGGAGGTTGTATACATCTCATCGCCGCACTCGCACCATCTTGAGCATACTCTTCTTGCCCTCCGCAACGGGAAGCACGTGATATGCGAGAAGCCGATGTCAATTACCGCCCCTGAGGTCTCGGTGATGATTGACGAGGCGCGGAAGAACAGCCTCTTCCTGATGGAAGCCCTCTGGCCGCCGTTTCAGCCCTCTTACCTCAAGGCAGACGAGATCCTTAAGGGAGGGAAGCTGGGCAAGTTGCACCATATGAGGGGCAAATTTGCCTTTGTTTCCCCTTATGACCCGGAACTGCGCACATACAATCTCTCACTGGGCGGCGGAGCATTGCTTGACATCGGGATTTATCCCATAATGGATATCCTGAGGTATATGGGTGAACCGGAATCGGTGACTGCCGCTTCGGTTCTTGCACCAACCGGGGCCGATGAAAGCACGGCAATCATCTTCCGGTTCAGCGACGGACGCATGGCTGAAGCCTACTGCTCATTCGGCAACATGGGGGGTGTTTCAACCGAGTTCAACTGTGAAAACGGCAACCTGATACTGACGCGGGGGCGCGACCGCAACCAGCACCTGGTAATCGAGCTGCCGGGAGACACTGACGACAGGATATTCACCCCGCCCGCCCAGGGATACCAGTATGAGGCAGCCGAGGTAATGAACTGCCTTGACCATGGTCTTACCGAGAGCCCGGTTGTCCCCCTCTCCTTCAGCCTCACCCTTGCCCGCATCCTTGACGAGGTTCGCCGCAAGGCCGGGATAAAATATCCGGGACGCGACAGGTGAATCCCCATATCCCTGAACCGCGATGACTGAAGGGGCATCTTCATTTGAAAAGAAGAGGCTGCTGTTGAGCATGCTCATACCTTTCATGCTGGTTGTCCTCATGTGGCTGGTGCTGGGCGCATCAATGCTCTTTGGTACCGACTTTAATTTCCTGGGGATCTATCCCGGCAAAATTTCAGCCCTGCCCGGCATAATCACCTCACCTTTTATCCACTCCGGGACAAGGCATCTTTTTAACAACAGCCTGCCGCTTTTCATACTTGGAACAGCGCTGTTTTACTTTTATTCCCAGGTCTCGTTCCGGGTTCTGCTGTGGGTCACTCTCCTGACAGGGCTGGCTGTGTGGATTACCGCCAGACCGGCATGGCACATCGGGGCAAGCGGCATCGTTTACGGCCTGGCTTCATTTCTCTTCGTCAGCGGAATCATCCGCAGGCACATCCCCCTGATGGCTCTTTCGCTTCTTGTTGCATTTATTTACGGCGAGATGGTATGGGGAGTATTTCCGGGTTTCCGGATCGACATTTCATGGGAGTCACACATGTTCGGCGCCGTTGCGGGGGTGGTGCTTGCCGTTTTGTTCCGCAGGGAAGGACCGCAGAAACCTGTCCCCTTCTATGAACGTGAAGAGGAGGAGGAAGAGGCCGGAGCGGAGGCGGAGACCGGATCTGATGAACCGGGCGGAGAGGACACCTCCCCGGGGGCCGGGGGCGTAACCGCGGCCGGATCCGATGCTGACGGGAGGTGAGGGGCTGCAGCTGAAGAAAATAAGGCCGGTCCGACTAATCAAGCAAATTAATTGCTATTTTTATCGCCACTAAACTAACCTAAAGGCCCGGTAATGTACGTCAGAACTGGAACTCCGGCATTTGATGAGCTTATCCCGAGAATAAGCAGGTTCCTCGAACAGGATCTCCTTGAACTGAATATTGATGGTGAGAAGATAAGAGGCTACAGGTCGCCTGATGCCCGTTCCGTCTGGATCAGGAACTATTCTGACATGATGAGGGCTCTCCGGTATACCGAAGCGGATCTGATCAGTGTTGTAAAGCACTTTGCCGACAACCAGGCACGCAACGGCCGCATCTTTGACTATTTCACCACCTTTCCCGAAAAGCAGCCGTGCGAGCGTGAGAACTGGACGAAGTATGTACGGACACCTGTGGAGGCTGACACCGAGTTCCGGTTCATCAAGGCCGCCTGGCTTGCCTGGCAGGCTACCGGCGATGACACCTTTATCCGGAACCTCCTTCCTTCGTTTGAGAGGGCGCTGGCATTTGTGATGGAAGGGCGTTATTTCGACAGGGAGAAATATCTCTTCCGCAGGCCCTATACGATTGACACCTGGGATTTTGCATATACGGCAGGCCGTCACGACTGGCTGCAGTTCCAGATAGATGAAAACACATTCTGGGGCTATTTCCACGGTGACAACAGCGGCTATTACGAGGCCTTCCACTACATGTCGCACTGGTACAGCATGTTCGGCGACAAGGTTCGCTCCGCGCTGTGGCGTGACCGCGCCCTGAGGCTTCGCAAGAGCCTTAACACCCATTGCTTCAACGGATCATTCTATACCCATTTTGTAAAGCAGACCCCCGTTACCATAGAGGGAGTTGATGAGGCAGCCCAGCTGAGCCTGAGCAATCCGGCCGCCATCAACAGGGGAGCTGCCTCGCCGCGCATTGCAACTTCAATAATCAATGAATACTTAAGGCGGCGAGAAACCACATCCGCATTTGCCGAGTGGTTTTCAATTGACCCGCCGTTCCCTGCAGGAATTTTCGGCGATTACAAGCTGTCAAAGGGCGCCTACGTCAACGGCGGGATAATGCCGCTGACGGGAGGAGAACTGGCCAGGGCAGCCCTTGAATACGGGTTCGAACAATACGGGATTGACATCCTGATGCGCTATTATGACCTGATCTCACGCAACGGTGAGACATATCTCTGGTACTTCCCGGACGGGAAACCCTCATCGGTGGAGACAAGCACTTCACCTGAAGCCAAGCCCACTGACGGCTGGGGATCATCTGCAATGCTCTATGCCTTCGTCGAAGGGCTGGCAGGCGTGCAGGACAGGGACAAGCTCTTCAGGAGGCTTCGTCTCTGCCCGAAGTGGATATCAGCAGGTGTGGAAAAGGCAGAGGTTAAGATAGATTACAAAAGTTCAGGCGCATTCGTAAAGTATGCCTACAGCCATACGGCTGACAAGCTTAAAATCAACCTGTCAGGGAGTTACGAATATGTCCAGCTCTCGCTGCCCATACCCGGAAATTACACGGCAGGCGATCTGAAGTTCGGGGGGCAGAAAAAGAAATATATCATGGCATCAATCAACCAGAGCAACTACCTGATTGCCGATGCCGACGTGCAGGGTGACTGCGAAATCATCCTTGATCTGCGTAAGAAGCATTGACGAGAAAAGAGTGATATATGAACTCAAGACCGGTAGCAATAATTACAGGAGCAAGCAGGGGTATCGGCAGGGCCATTTCCCTGGCGCTGGCGTCAGAGGGCTATGACATAGCAGCCATCGCCCGTACCTCTGACAGCGATTCCATGCTCTCGCTGCAGCCCGGGATAGAAGGTCTCGGCGCCCAGTTCTTTCCTATCGGGCTTGACGTGGCCCATACCACCCTGCATGACGAGGTTATTTCAAGCATCCTCGAACGCTACGGGAGGATCGACATCCTTGTGAACAATGCCGGCATTGCGCCGATAGAACGGAAAGACCTGCTTGACCTCGACGAGGAGACATATGACCGGGTTCTGAACGTCAACCTTCGCGGACCGGTATTCCTTGCACGGCGCGTTGCACGCGAAATGATATGGTTGAAGGAACAGGTGAAGGATTACAAACCCTCGATAATCTTCGTTACTTCATTCCTCGCATACACATCTTTCTCCCATGCCATTGACGTCTGCATTTCAAAGTCGGGCCTGAGCATGGCTGCACTTGTCTTCGCCGACAGGCTTTCAGAGGAGGGGATTAATGTTTATGAGATCAGGCCGGGACTTATACAGACAGAACTTACTACCCGCAGCAAATACAAATTTGACATGCTTATAGCCGAGGGCCTTGTACCCCAGAAACGGTGGGGCACACCTGAGGATATGGCAAAGGCAGTCGCATCACTTGCCCGCGGCGACTGGGCATTCTCCACCGGGACAGTCTTCGAGGTCAGCGGCGGGATGAACGTCAGAAGCATCTGATATTCAGCAGACTTATCTGATTCCCTTAATTTTTCGTTCAGGAACATTCAACTTTTGTTGAACAAAATCCGGCTTTTGGTGGTTTTATGTCAAACAAAACACTGAAAGAAAATGAAAAGGATATTTGTGATACTTATCGCTTCGTTTTTTACGGCTGTCCTCCTTCCGGCACAGAAAAAGCTTGTCGCGGATACGGCGGCGACGGTAATAGACTGGAAAGGCGACAAGATAGTCGGCAGCTTTCATATAGGCACAATTGACCTGAAAAGCGGTTGGCTGACAGTTGACGGCACTTCCGTCACCGGCGGAGAGTTCATTGTTGACATGAACAGCATCAGGAACAGCGACGTGAAGGATGAAAAGATGCGCGAGAGGCTTATAGGTCACCTGAAGTCGGACGATTTCTTCGGCGTGGAGAAGTACCCGCATTCGAAGCTTGTAATAACCGGCAGCAGCAGGACCGCTGACGGCAAGACGATGTTCAGGGGCAATCTGACAATCAAGGAAGCCACCCATCCGGTGGAGTTCACTGCAACAGAATCAAAGAGCGGTGATGCTGTGACATATGTTGCGGCGATCAATTTCGACCGTTCCCTTTATGATGTCAGGTTCGGTTCAGGCAAGTTCTTTTCGAACCTTGGTGACAACGCCATCAATGATGAGATAAAGCTTAACGTAAAGCTCGTTCTGGATTAATTCCTGTCTGGTTTCATCACCAGGGCGGTAGCTGTGGCCCGGTCTGCGGGTCACGGTTTTACCGCATTTTTTTGTCAGTATGTCAGCGTTTCAGCATTCGCCATCTCTATGAATGAGAGGTATATGAGCTTGGCCACATCCTCCATTATCTCAGGAGTTACTGCTGTTTCGTCATCGCCCGGAAGGTGGTAGTAAACAGGTTTGACCCCGTCTGTGGTGGATATACTCATTGTCCGGAATCCGTCAGCAAGAAAGACCAGGCCGTCGCTTCGGGGTCTGCCGTAGAACATTCCGCCCGAGGTTGAAACCCTCATCGGCCGGTGGATGTATGTGCCGTTGGCTTTCTTGAAGTATTCGGTCAGCCCCTTGCATGTCTCCGAGGCGCTGACCGCCAGTCCGGTTCCGTTTCCAACCATGTCAAGGTTGATGTAAGTGACTGTCTTGTCCTTCGGGAAAATCGGGTTATTGGTGTAGTATTTGCTTCCCAGGAGCCCGACCTCCTCGCCTCCTATAAGAAGGAACATCACACTGCGCTTCAGCCTGATTCCCGAGGCGGCGAGTGCCTTTGCCGCAGCCATGATGTCAATCACCCCGCTGGCGTTGTCAAACCCGCCGGCCACGAGCAGTCCGCCCGCATTGCCCACTGCATCAAGGTGGCCACCGATAATGATAACCTCATCCTTAAGCTTAGGATCGGTCCCCTCTATCATTCCGACTATGTTGCAGGTTTTCCCTTCGGGATGACGGGTGGTGTTCGCCTTCATCGTGACTGTTTTTCCTGTGGCAAAGGAGGCCGGTTTGAAAGTCTTGTCCACCTGGTCAATAAGTGTTTTGTTGTCTTTCCCCAGGCCGGCGAAGATGTCTGCCAGCGGTTCCGGCCCTATGCCGGTCACCACCATGTTCTCAATGTACGAGATATTTGGATTTGCACTGTTGCCGTCAATGTAAAGCATGCCGATGGCACCGTGTTTTGCGGCGTTCTCAGCCTTGTACTGGTGGTAGCAGTACTTTACCCACTTTGCGTATTCAGGGTCGCGCACATCCTTGAAGGGAACATCGCGGTTCATCAGCACGATCTTGCCCTTTACATCCACGTTTTTGTAGTCGTCATAATTAAGTTCGGGGGCTGTGGTGCCGTAACCTACCCATACTACTTCGGCGGTTACCTCGCCGTTGCCTGAGTTCATGCCCGGGTAAAAGTCGGCCGGGGCGGCATAGCTCTTTTTGATTACAGATCCGTCCTTCTGGGGAAGATGAAGCTGCAGTGACCCGATCTCATTCACTACCGTGTACGGTTGGTCAAACCACTGGAAGTATGATCCGTTGTCGCCGGCGGGTTTGATGCCCCATTCCCTGAATTTTTCAGCCATCCATTCGGCTGAAGCCATGTATTCCGGTGTTCCGGCCAGGCGGCCGTTGTATTCCGGGGAACAGATCTCAGCCATCCAACCGGCAATCTCTTCACTGCTGATTGAATGGAAATATTTCAGCAGGAGCTGTTCATCAGTACTCTGTGCGTCAGACGGTGCCGGGGTGCATATTCCGAGGGCCAGCACCAGGAGTAAATAGGCGAATCTCATTTGTTTCAGGTCTTGTTGTTTTTTTCAGGTACAAAAATATTGTTTTAGCAGATATGGCGTGATGTAAGGCGAGGTTCTCATTCCACCACTATTTCATCGCAGAATATCCAGGAGGGCATTCCTGCACCCCGGTGCCATTCAGGACATTTTTTAATTGATACAGCTGTTATCCTTATTTTGCCGGCAGTGGTTTCAGGGATGTCAAATTGCATGTAAACAGGGGTTATGTCCTGGTCGAAGCCGGTAGTGGGATATTGGCCTTCGGCCACAGTATCATATCTCTTTCCGTCGGCAGAAACCTCTATCCTGATTTCTTCGGGCAGAAAAATCCATGACACATGATCACACAGGAAGTTCATGCTGATGCGGCTTACGGTGACCGGCGACGGGGGGCTTATTTCGATGATCATGTCTTCTCCCCGGTAGCCCAGCCACCCGGATGAGAAGGTCCTTCCGCCGAATATTCCGTCTGCCAGCGAACCGGCTCCCATAGCAGCATAGCCGGGATCGATGGCTGTAAGCGACCTGATGTACTCTGGCCTCGCCTTGTTGTCCCTTATAGCCATCCCGGTCAGCCTGGTCACATGATCACGGTACTCCTTGATCGTGTATCCGTGCTCACTGATCGTCTTTATGCCGGTTTTTTCGCTGTTTTCGACGAACCTGTCAAGCGATTCCGTCATCTTTTCATTCAGTTTCTTCTTCCCGTCTGAATAAGTGATGAAGGAGAGGGCTGTATCACCTGCATTCAGGGCATATTCGAGCCATGCAAAATCAACCGCCATCCTTGCACGAAGCACTCTCGAAAGGGTTGTGCTGTCAGTTGCGGCAGCCCGCTCAGCCATATCCATCTGATCTCGGTACTGACTGACGAGGTCCCGCGTAAGGAAAGTGCCGAAGTAATAGGAGGGGAGGCCGTAGATGTCAAGACTCTGCGTGTCTGCCACTTTTTGAAGGGCACCGTGTGACAGGTCATAATAATTCCTGATATAGGGGGCTGCGGCGCCGTAATATGTTTTGAGAAAGCGGTTGATCAGCGAGTCACCATCGAGATCGGGATTCCACAGGAGCTTTGAAATATAGTATTGCTTCAGTTCGGCAAGGTCAGACCATGACCCGCCGCTCCCCTGCTGGAACATCATCGGGATGCCGTACTGCCTGAACAATTGTATGTTTGGCTGAATTGTGCGGAAATTCGGGAACGGTGACAGATAGGTTCGGAACTGTACCACATAGTCCCACATGAAAATGTTGCTGGTCAGTTTGCTCCAGCCGGAGAGGTCTTTTACAAACCCGGCGCTTTTCGGATCATCGGCAAGTGGCATGCTGCGGTTGCATTCAATGGAGCAGAACATGATGTTGACATTTGGAGCCGGGATTATATTCTGCGGAGCCTGGCGGGTGAACTGGTAGGCCAGGGTGGATATCTGCTTGCCGGGAAATTTTTCAGCAATACGGTTGGCCATCTCAACATATGCCCCGGAGACGGATCCGTACTTTTCATAGAGCTTCCTGCATTCATCACATTCACAGAAGTTGATGCAGTCATTCTGGGAAACGGACCAGTATGTCTTGTCAGGATTCTCAGCAATCCGCTTTCCAAGGTTCTCAGTCAGGATGCGGATGACATCGGGATTGCTCAGGCACAGCTGTCCGTCGCGTATGCGTCGGCCGTTGACAAGGGAAAAATACTCCGGGTGCGAGGCAAAGTATTCTGACGGGGGCATCAATTGGGGGAATGTGTGTACAAACATCCCCCAGTCGTCAAAGGTGCTCATCCTGTTCCAGTCAGTGAACGACCTGTTGTTGCGGTCGGGGAAGTGAGCCACCCTGAATGGGAATGCGGGTTCGCAGACCTTGTGAACCCGGGGTATTTCAATTTTCCGTGCCCGGGGAATATATTCCTCATCTGATGTGAATCTCATGCATCCGGCAAATTCCTCCAGCAACGCATATACTGCATACAGGTCAGACTGACCGTTACTCCCGGAAAGGATGAGGGTATTCCCGTCAGAGATTATAATGAATCCGTCTTTGCTGAGTCCGTCAACCTCTTTCCGGATGGCACTGTCGGCTATTCCTGACCGGCCGACATAAACTGTCCGGTACTTATCTTCGTCATCCCTGGCGGTGAGCAAAGGTTCTGAAGTTATCAGGAAGAAGTATTTTTCAAGTTCTGAAACAGCTTTCAGTGTAAGGCTGTCGGCATCTTCACCGGCAATGATCAGGTATTTCCGGCCGGGTTCGAACATGAATTTTCTACCGCCGGCACATGATACGGCAATTACAACCACTGTCAACATAAGCAGGATGCATCTCAGCCTGCCGGCTAACGGATTTTTTCCTTTCATGTCATGTCGAATTGTATTGCAACTTATGAAAAAAGAACAGGAATGCATATCCGGCATGACGGTAGTTTTTGTAATATTCGCAAATTGTGGCAAATATTGTAAGATAAAACTGCGGTCATGGGTATTGATGTCATAAAGAATCACCCGGGGAGCCTGGTGACCAGGAAATTCCTGTTGCCGTTCATACTGGTAACAAGTCTCTTTTTCCTGTGGGGTGTGGCGCACAGCCTGCTTGATGTCCTTAACAAGCATTTCCAGGATATACTGGGGATTACCAAGGCCCGGTCAGGGCTTGTCCAGGCCGCGCTTTACGGTGGTTATTTCATCATGGCCATCCCGGCAGGAATGTTCATGAACAGGCTGGGGTACAAGCGGGGCATTGTCATGGGATTGCTGCTGTATGCGGCAGGTGCCCTTCTTTTCTGGCCGGCCACTTTCATACAGACATTCGGGTTCACCCTTCTCTGCCTCTTCATTATCGCATGCGGACTGACATTTCTTGAAACAGCCGCAAATCCTTATTCGAGTGTCCTGGGGCCGAAGGAGACCTCCGAGCAGAGGCTTACCCTGTCACAGTCGTTCAACGGCCTGGGATGGATTATCGGTCCTGCCATTGGCGGGATGCTGATCCTCGGCGGCGACGGCGGTGACGGGGCAAACAAGTTTTCCTCCATGGCATTGCCGTATATGCTGATAGGAGGGGTGGTGCTGGTGGTTGCCTTTTTGTTCATCATCACCCGGATGCCTGACATCCACGAGGGGGAGCATGATTCTCACGGCGACAGGGGCACATATGGCGGGCTGCTTCGCGTGAGGCACTTCAGGTATGCGGTCATCGCCCAGTTCCTCTATGTTGCGGCACAGACGGGGATAAACAGCTTTTTCATAAACTACGTGGTTGAGACAATGCCCGGCTTTTCCCCTGAAAAGGCAGCTTACCTGCTGTCACTCGGGTTTGTTTTCTTCATGTCAGGCAGGTTCCTCGGCTCGCTCTTCATGAGCTGGTTCAGCCCCCGGCAGATGCTTGGGATATATGCACTTGTCAACACCGCGGCAATGGCGCTGGTGATGATGGGGCTGGGATGGCCTTCGCTGGTTGCCCTTTACCTGAATTACTTCTGCATGTCAATCATGTTCCCGACAATATTTGCCCTCGGGCTGAAGGATCTTGGCGGGATGACGAAGAAGGGATCGTCGGTGCTTGTCATGACTATCGTAGGCGGAGCTGTATGCCCGGTAATAATGGGCCGGATCGCCGATGTATCGGGGATGGCAACAGGTTTTGTGGTGCCGCTTGTCTGCTTCGCGTTTATCGCATGGTACGCCTTTTACAGGGCGAAGAGTGAATTAAAATTTACAAAATAATACTATTCGCATGTTTAGAAATGAAACATTTGCTATCTGTTTTACGTTGCTTTTAGCTTCAGGCGTATGCAGCGGGCAGAAGACATGGTGGGGAGAGATTGGCGGTTCTGCCGGTGGTGGCGGTAATGATATCTTCAGGTTCCGGGAGCTTACGGGGGCGGGATCTGTGACCGGTCAGGGATTCTGGACGGCCGGCCTGGAGACGCGGAGGCTTTTCGGTGATCACTTCAGTGTTGAGACAGGGTTTTTATACTCCCATCAGTATTATTTTACCTCGCCGGCACCGGGGATTGAGGGGGAGGATATTCACGGTTCATTCGGTCTTGTTACCGCTCCGTTGACTGCACGGGTTGATTTTCTGAAGTGGTTCTTTGCGGATGCCGGTGCGGTGTTTGCTGTTCAGACCGGTTTTTCGGAGGTTGAGAACATGACGGGGCTTGGTGCTACACTGGGTGCCGGCATTCAGTACCGGTTCAAATCCGATATTTTTATCAGGCTGAGAGCATATGCAACTCAATACGGGTTACTGCATTTCATGCCTGAGGATTATCCCCGGACGATGCTGAATTCCGGTGTGACGCTGGGTGTGGGATACAGGTTCATCCGCCTGGGCAGCTGCAACTGTCCGGATGATAAAAATCCTGTGAGAAAATTTCGCTGATTTCCGGTTCAGATATTCCGGGGAATTTTCTAAATTCATGGTCCGGAAGTCTGAAATACAACAGAATCAGTAATATGGCAAACACTGCATTTTCAGCCAGCCTGGTGCCATGGCGCCTCACCGCACTTTTACTTTCACTTGTTTCAACCTTCATTTTATCAGGCCAGTTCCAGAGGGAAGAGGCCACTCAATATTCCTCACGGTCTGATGGTTTTGACCCGGTGAAGCTCTCCGTTGATCAGAGTCAGGAAGGTACTCTGAAATTCATTGCGACAAATGAGACTTTTTATCCGTTCATTGTGAAGATAGACTTCAGGAAGATGGATAATTTCACCACGGCTTACCGGACAAGAGAAGCCTTTGTGAAATACGGGAAGAATTTCCTTTTCGATCTGAAGGTCAGGGATCCCGAGTCTGGCTACAATCTTGATTATAGTTTCTCCTATGTTCTCGGGCGGCCGGATGATGTGAGTGAGCCTGACTTTGTCTACCTTGTCCCTCTTAAACCCGGATCTGTTCCTGTTGCCGGAAAGGCTGGGGGAGCAGGCATCACGGACTCATTCACTCTTCAGAAAGGGGACACAGTGTATTGCTGCAGGAAGGGGACGGTGACTGCCCTTCCGGGGGACACGCGCAACGTATTCAGGATTTCAGAAAAAAATGCACTGGAGATATTGCATGATGACGGGACAATAATGATATACAGCGGTCTCTCCGGAGGGGCAATTGGTCTTACGCCCGGTATGACTGTTTATCCGGGAGATCCGGTTGTGGTTGCGACAGAAAATGCTACACTGATTCTTCATGTTGTGGCCCTGGTTCAGGCCGAAAAGCTTCCCCCGCTGCCGATTCAATATGCTGTTGACGAGACCTCGGGGGCACAGTATTCCCGGATTGAGGGCCGGTTTGCGGCAGTACACCCGGAAAGCCTGATAATTAAGGAAATGACGTCCAGGGAGATCAAGCAGAGGGAGAAGAGAATGGAGAAGAACCGCTGAGTAACTGGTGTTACTCTTCCGCCACCTCGTTTACAAGTTTCCTGGCTTCAGCCCACTTGTCTCCGGGCATGCGTGCCCCGATCACCTCAATCACCTTTCCTGCGAGTATTGAGCCGAATATTCCGCATTTATCGAGGCTGAATCCGTTGGAGAAGCCGTAGAGGAATCCGGCAGCGTAAAGGTCTCCGGCGCCGGTGGTATCAATGGCATTCACCTTCAGTGCTTCGACCCTGATGACTTCGTCTCCCCTTTTGATCCACGAGCCGTCAGGACCGGTTTTAACGACAGCTATTTCGCATTTGCCGGCTATTGCATCAAGAGCCTCTCTTGGTTCCATGCCGGTAAATGCCCGGGCTTCATCCTCGTTTGCGAAGACGATATCCACGTAATCGCGTATTATTTTGTCGAACGATGGCAGAAGCTGGGTCACCACGTTATAGCTGGCCAGGTCAAGGGCAATGCACATGTCATTTTTCTTTGCAATACGGCATGCCTGTTCCACGAGGGGAAGGTTAAAGAGGAGGTAGCCTTCCAGGTAGAGGATGTCGTATCCCTTGAAATAGTTGTTTGTAAGCTCTTCGGCAGTAAGTTCGGTTGCAGCTCCGAGGTGGGTGGCAAAGGTACGTTCCGAGTCGGGTGTCACCAGTCCTACGGCTGTTCCTGTGGGAGACAGTGAAGAGCGCATGAGGACAGGGGTCAGGCCGGCTTCGACCATATCTTTTTCATAGAATATGCCCAGTTCATCGCGGCCCACTTTTCCTATGAATGAGGAGTGTACTCCCATTACGCCGAGACCGTACATGGTATTGCCGGCTGAGCCGCCGGATGCCAGTGTGCTTTTCATTTTGCTGGTAGCGAGCTTGATTTCGTTTGAGCGTAGGGTATCGACCATTGTCATGCTCCCTTTTGGGAGGCCGAAATGGCCGAGGCAGCTATCATCAGGTATCATTGTCATCACATCGACGAGGGCGTTGCCGATGCCTATGATTTTCTTCATCCGGGAAAATTTTGACAAAGATATTGCTTAATTCGTTTAAAGCGGTTAATTTTGCCACGCTTTTCGGAGCAATAAATCTTCCTCAGTAGCTCAGTTGGTTAGAGCACCTGACTGTTAATCAGGGGGTCCTAGGTTCAAGTCCTAGCTGGGGAGCTAAGCAAGTCAGACACTTATGGGAAACCATGGGTGTCTTTTTTTATGGGTGCGCCAGTTTTGGGCCAGCTTCTGGACGAAATTCACTGTTTTTGGATCATAAATTGATGACGGTCATAAATGAAAATAGCTGAAAAAATTCCAGCCACTCATGTCCTCAGCCCTTAATGTTTCGTTTTGGTCTTGACTGACTTTATGAATTTTTAAACGAATTAAAACCTATGTTCAAAATCACCCCCAGGTTTGCCCAGAACAATTATCTTGTCTGGACAGGGGAATACCAAGCTTTTGAGGGTTTATGGTCTGTGGCGTCAGATTTAATAGGATTTGGGTCAATCCAGTGACGATGGGGACGGAGCATTAAGAAAAGTTCAATAGTAGCCAGGTACTATGGGAGCTAAGATAAAAGAACATTAAAGAAATAATTCTTTTCATAGCTCGTAGGTTTTAAGGTTGCTTATCTTGTGTGTAAATAAGCCTCTTGTTCAGTTCAAAATAATTCCAAAAATCAGGAAGGGTGCATCCCGATCCTAAAAAAAGCCCGCCGAATTCGCATACTTTATTCCCTGAACAATCGTAAATAACCGTCATCCCATCAACAATTCTGGGGCAATCACGAATACCAATGTACTCTTCATTGTTATAAATAACTGTGTAAACTTCGACGCAATAAACACGATTTAAGAGATCCTTTAACCATTCAATGTTTTCTTGTGGATTTTCGATACCACAGGCACACGGTGTTTTGTCACCTTTACAATTTGGTATCATAATAACAATTAGGAAACATAAGATTAGTGGCAATTTTCTCTTTCTCAAGATTACCTAGTTTATTCGTCGATAAATGTGAGTATTATAGATCATAAAAGCTCTTGAATCTATCCGCAATTTGTTTTCATAAAACTCATAGTCGTAATCAAATACCAGCTCAAATCCGTCTTCCCTCGTAATACTTTCATGTAATAAGGAATCAATCCAGTACTTCCTTTGAGAGGTGACTTGATGCGATTCATAGTCAAAAAAATGAACAGTATTGTCAGGCAGGTACTCATCATACCCATTTGCTGGATAGGTATTCATAACAGGCCAGTTACCCAACTCAATTATTTCCCATTTTCCAAGAATGGCTCTTTTCGCTGAGTCAAAGGGGTCGATCTTTTCTCTATCGCAGCCTGACACCGCAAATAAAACCGTTATAAATATGATATATATATACTTCAAATTTTCCAGATTAAACTCAGAAATTTGGTTGTAAATGCGCGTCATGTTATTACTCTATTCTTTCAATTGTAATATCTCTGACTATCATTAGGTAGCTTTCTCTGTTGACCGAATTCCATATCTCCAAAACGACATCGACAAGTATATTAGTATCCCATTCGGGACCATCAGTGCTAAACTTGCTGAGCTTATATTCTGGGATGCTTTGACTGTTTGTGGAGGTAGGTGATGAAACCCAGATTATTGAATCTTTTATTATGTACAGTTTGGTAATATCAAGATCTGTTGAAATTCGTACGCTATCCAGATTAACAAGACTCACAGAAGCAATTAGAGGTCTTTTTGAGGGTATTGAACTGCCAGGGAAAAAGTTACGGTAAGCTTCTGCCTCAATCACATGCTTACTGGAATTGTAAACGAGAGTATCAACCGAATTTACCATAAGACGATTAAGTAACTCGGCATCCTCAATAACACTTGGTTTCTCACAGGCGGACAGTAGAGCTACAAAAATTGTAACTATCAGAGATTTACCGAGGATGTTTTTCATAACATTTGGATAATTATTTTATTGGATCAGTCTGTCTTAGTAAAATGAGCAAATGGTGTCATTGCAGATGATCTGTTAGCCGTTTCAATTACCGTGCTTTTATTACCAGTGTTGTGATTATTTGACCTGATCCTTGATCTCAACAATTTTAATCACATCACCAACCTGACATATACTGGCCGAATTGACATGATCAATTTTATATTTTATCCAGTACTTTTTTCCGTCAGAATAGTTTTGCAGGAAATCATTAATGTTGTTTGGTTCAAGATATTTATCGTCAGTTTTCTGAAAAACGAACCCACAACCGTCAAATCCCGTAAGATTTTTTAATGTTACCTCCTCATAGCCTATTAGCGGAAGTACATCATCTTTCTGACATGAGAACTGAAAGAGGATAGCCAGAGCAAGAAGTACTTTTACGATTTTCATGTTGCCAGTGTTTGTTTCTTCATGCATGAGTTGCGGTTATTCTTTCTTTTTAATAATACTGAACTCTGAAAAATTGAAACCATATCCCAAATCTTTTTGTGGGAAGAATGTCAGCCCCAGGTACAAAGATTTCATTAATTCAGATTTAGTCCAGGTAATGCCACCATCCAGGGTTTCATATGAAATGCTCCCTTTAAAGGTAGGGAAATCGAGACCCTCATATACAGCAATGGGTTGAATATTAAAACCCTCATTTTCAGATGAAAAATGAAATGTGCCAAAGTAGGTAAACGGGAAACTGGTTTCCTCCCAATTTAAACCTCCATCACTGGTTTTATAAATGTGAGAGATGCCATCAATATAACCGATATTCTCATTGTAGAAGTAGATGTTTCTGACATCATGATTTGCTTCAACGGGTGTTGAGATAGTTTGCCAGGTCTGGCCAAAATCCTTGCTTTTAAAGATCTGATTATTTTCACCAGCAACAAAAACGAGATTATCAACATAAAACAATTCGTAACTGTAAGGCTTTATTCCCAGATCAATGAGATTCCAGGTGGAGCCTCCGTCTGATGTTGTTGCAACATACTCATCCCTTGAATTTGAAATGTCAGGTTTGTGAATTATTGCAATCCCATTCAGGGGATCGAAAAACTTCAATGACAGAATTCGGATGAATTCAGGAATGAATGTTTTAGTCCATGTGTCGCCGCCATCTGTGGTTTTTAAAAACACACTTCCTTTGTCGCAATCCGCATCCAGGCATCCACTCATTGCCTGACCCGACACAAAACCTACATTTTCATCAATAAAGTAGACAGAATATAGATGTATGGTTGTTCCCGAATTCAATTTTTGCCAGGTGGTACCCGAATCGGATGTTTTATAAATCTTGCCTTTATAGCCGACAACGAAGCCAATGTTCTCGTCAACGAAATACATATCTCTGGGGTTAATATCAAAATCATAGGTTGATTTTGAAATATCCCATCCCTCCAGGCCAATTGTCAGTTCATCTTCAGAATTATCTAGCACTTCAGGATTATCTGGTACTTCTTTGCAGCCTAAAACAAGAAATGCCGTTATCAAAACTGTAAAGGCTGTCTTATTCATGACCTAATGTGTTGATAATTTAATCTCGGTGAACTCTTTGATTTCGT
>CAZUIF010000001.1:0-274344 GCA_964621005.1 uncultured Rikenella sp. | reverse complement strand
TCATAAATGAGGGTAACCTCGGCCTTATCAAGGCTGCAGAAAAATTTGATGAAACAAGAGGTTTCAAGTTTATTTCGTACGCCGTATGGTGGATCAGGCAGTCAATTCTCCAGGCTCTCGCAGAGCAGTCAAGGATTGTACGTCTGCCTCTTAACCAGGTAGGTTCGCTGAACAAGATCAACAAGGCATTTGCCAGGTTTGAACAGGAGAATGAGCGTACTCCTTCACCGGAGGAGCTTGCTGAAGTGCTTGACCTGCCCAAGGAGAAGGTGGCGGACACCCTCAAGGTATCAGGCCGCCACGTATCGGTTGACGCTCCGTTTGTTGAGGGTGAGGACAACAGCCTGCTGGATGTGCTTACAAACGTCGATTCACCAATAGCCGACAAGATGCTTATTGATGAATCGCTGTCAAAGGAGATTGACCGTGCACTGGCAACACTTACAGAACGTGAGAGGGACATAATCCGTTATTTCTTCGGCATCGCATGCCAGGAGATGACGCTTGAGGAGATAGGTGAAAAATTCGGTCTGACCCGTGAAAGGGTGAGGCAGATCAAGGAGAAGGCTATACGCCGCCTGCGCCATACATCGCGCAGCAAACTCCTGAAAGGATACCTGGGCTAGTATTCTCAGGCATAAGTAAACAGAAGAAAGGGGTACCGCCAGCGCCCCTTTTTTTATTGAAACGAAATGAGCCCGGGGATTCGGGCTCATTTTTGTGTCCGCTTTCGATGCGGATCTGGGGGGAAGAACTGCTTCATACAGATATGGCAGAAATGAGAAACAGAAATTACCATATCATGGCATAAAAATAATCCAAAGGATGACCGGATGTATACCCTTTGGTGCCGGAACTGACAGATAGTAAGGTTGAGGCTACAGATAGCCTTCCCGGGCCAACAGAACTCTATCTTCCCATAAATCTTTTTACGAATTCATTTTTGTAGGAATCGCCCAGGAAGGCTTTTATCCCCTCAGAAAGGATGATCTCTCCCTGCCTTGTATAGCTGGTCACATGGTCAAGGTTTACAAGGTAGGAGTGATGTACCCGCAGAAAATTCTGATCCTCGAGCAGACCGTCAAAATGCTTGAGATTCCTGGAACTGACCACCTTCCTGTTGCCTGAAAGGTGAAAATTGGTGCAGTAACCGTCTGCCTGGCACATGATTATTTCGGATAACCTTAGTACCTCAAATCCCTTGATGTTCGGAATTATCAGGGTTGACTGCTTCGGAGAGCTGCTCCGGAGGTTATCAAGCAAAGAACTTATTATTTCAGCACTGATACCCGGCGTACCTGCCGACCTGACCCTTGCCACAGCATCGATAAGCTCGTCGATCTTAACCGGTTTGAGCAGGTAATCCATGGCGCTGAACCTGAAGGCCTTTATTGCATATTCCGAATAGGCTGTGACAAAAATGATCCTGAAATCGATCTTCTCGAACCTGTTCAGAAGGTCAAATCCGGTTCCGTCAGGCATCTCAATGTCAAGGAAGATGAGGTCAGGGTTTGTCTTCTGAATGGCGGCCAGGGCCGTCTTCACAGAAGAGGCCTGAGCCACAACCTCAACATCAGGGCAGTATTCGTCCAGGTAGTTGGAGATTACGTCCCGTGCCAGGATCTCATCGTCAATTATTACAGCCCTTATCATTATCTGTGGAGTTTGGATTGGTGTCAGTCAGGATGATTATCTGGAATTCACTTCATTTCATTGCATCAGCGGAATATCTATCTCAACCCTGGTCCCGGTCTCCGTGCGGTCAGGATAAAGATCGGAAATTGTTATCCGGCAGTCAGAAAGCATTATGTTGTTTATTATCCTGAGCCTTTCCGTCGCAAGGTCAATGCCCCGTGATTTCTTCGGGAGCGACTTGTCCTTCATGGCTTCGGACCGTGTCCGGCCAACCCCGTCATCTTCAACCGTGCAGGTCAGTCCGGCACCTTTCATGCGGAATGTCACTGATATCATCCCCTTGCGACCATTAAGACCCATTACACCATGCCATATTGCATTCTCAACGAACGGCTGAACCAGGCCCGGAGATATCCTGAGGGCTTCTGCCATTACATCATGATCAGTCCTGATCGAATAATCAAACTTGTCACCGAACCGGAGATGCTCGATTTTCAGGTAGTCTTCAAGTGCATCAATTTCCACACTCAGTCTGACATAATCCTCATTCATATTGTTCAGAACTGTACGTATGAGTTTTGAGAAGTCGGCAATATACCTGTTGGCTGACAGCCTGTCATTGTTCGATATAAAGTAGTTGATTGAGTTCAGGGCGTTGAAGATGAAATGTGGGTTCATCTGGGCCCTGAGGGCCTGGTGACGGAGCATATCCCTTCTCTGCTGCTCCCTGTGGTTAAGCTGCCTGATGATAGTCCATGCAGTGAAAGTCAAAAGTGCCAGCAGCGCGAGGGGCAGGGAAATCCTGAAGAAAGTTGTCTGGTAGAAGAACGGCTTGATCCGGACAACAAGTTTCCGGCTGAGGCTCCATGAACCGTTTATGTCAGTGGCCTCTATCAGGAGGTTGTACCATCCGGGCGAAAGTCCGGAGAATGTTATGTTTCTGTCAGTATGGTCAGTATAGTACCAGTTGGCCTCCTCTCCTCCGAGTCTGTACCTGTACCTGATTACCGAAGGGTTGCGGTAGGCTGAAACAGCAAAGGAGAGATGAAAATTGTCGTCGCCTTTTTCAAGGTAAACAGTATCCTTCTTGTATACCGGACTGTCAAAGGTTCTTTTAAGTCCTGAAACATCCAGTTCCTTTAGAATGATCTTCCGGTTTGTCCTTCTTCCGGTACCGTGAAGCACCTGGAGAGGATCAAACTCAACAGCGCCGCCTACGCCACCGAAAAGGAATTTTCCGTCTCCTGAGATCCAGGTTGCGTCCGAATTGAACTCATGAATCGGCAGGCCGTCATTTTCTGCGAATGATCTTATGAGGCCGGTGACAGGATTTATTACAGACAGTCCCTTATTTGTAGATACCCACATGTTCCCTTCCGGGTCACGGAGAATGCTGTATGTTGTGTTGTTGGAAAGACCTGAGGAGGTTGTATAGAACAGTTTTTCACCTGTCTCAGGGTTATATCTGCAAACACCGGTCCCCAGGGTTGCTATCCACAGTTCACCGTCCGTCCCCTCGCATATATCTTCTATGTTTGTAACTCCCTGTGCCAGTTTGATGAGCTGGTTCTCACCAGTATCAAGATTGTACTTAAGGAGGTAACTGTAGCTGCATCCGGCCCAGAGGATACTGTCCTGCCTGAGAAAGGTAAATATATATACCGAATCACGTATGGTGAACAGCCGTTTTGATTCCCCGGTGACATGATTATACCTGATTATACCGTCGTCAGCTATCAGCAGCGAACCGTCCCTGTCATAGCATAATGTGTGATTAACTTTCGCGACGTTGTGCTTTTCGGTTTTCCCGGTTTCCAGATCATAGTACAGAAGCTGCTTGTAGTAATACCCGATCCAGATCCCGCCTGTATCAGGAAGGAAAGCCCTGGGATGCCAGAGATCCTTTATTTCCTGGTCATTGAGGATCAGTTTCTTTTCCGGCACCCCGGTCCGCGGTATTCTGATGAGATAATTCCTGTCTCTTGCAGCAATCCATAGTGCATCATTCTCATCCCTGATCAGGCCGAAGACGTTCAGCTCACTGTAATTGTCAGTGAAGGGTTCTATATGCCTGAATTCATGCTGGGTGAGAACCAGCTTGAGCACACCGTCCGGAGTCCCCCCCTGACCTGTATGTGCAAGCCAGAGCAGGCCCGGGTCATACATCAGGTATGAGGTCGGGAGACCGCATATCTCCTTTGGTATGGTTATCAGGGAGTCCTTTTCAGGGAAACATATGTTCAGTCCTGTTTCATGATTGTAGAAAACAACAGGTTTATCACAGTCAAATCCTATTTTTCTGAAATCTCCGCCGAACTCCGTGAAACAATCACCTGCATCGTCATACCTGAATAATCCAGTCATAGAGGCGAGCCACAGGTTTCCTGAAGAGTCACTTACCATGGCAGAGTTTCCTGCTTCGTCAAAGAAAGTACCTATCCTTCCGGGAAGCCGGTTTATTGTGTTTACGCTTTCAATTTCAGAATATAGGTTCTCCCCTCGTTCGGAAACACCCATTTTCAGCTTCAGAATATCGCGGCCGGTCAGCCAGGGTCTCCCGTTGCTGTCAAATGTCAGACGGTAGCCGGAGAAGCGCATTGCCGGCATTTCATCCTGCCGGCCTCTCCATGGGTAAAAAAGGGTTTCCCGTGAGACGGGATCATGGGTCAGGATACCTTTTGAGAGGATAAACCACATATTGCCGTCAGGCCCCGCACTGAAACATACAAGATCCTTGATGCTATAGCCGCCGACATTCCTCACACGTGTAAATTTCTCAGTTGCACGGTTTAACAGCGCAAGTATTCCATTGTCAGTCGTAAGCCAGAGGTTGTCAGACCTGTCAATGCCAGCCTGGCTAACAGAAAAATATGGTATTGTGGTACTGTCAGCCGGGTCATGATAGTAATTTACAAAGTCAGTTCCGTCATACCTGGTAAGACCGTCCCAAGTGGCCATCCAGATGAAACCGCTGCTGTCTGCGGCGATTGTTCTTACAAGGTCATGCCCGATACCGTTCCGGGAGTTGTAATGCGTGATGACATAACCCTGTCCGAAAGCTTCTGGGAACAGGCCATCAAGCAATATGACTGTGCAGAATAACAGCACAGTGCGGTATGTCAGGCGCATCGGCTGATTATGTATGATATATGCAAAAATAATAAAAAAGGAATTAACTGTCCGGCTTGTTGGGTATGGCATTAAAAAGCACCCGGCTGCATGTCCGGTTCTTCCCGAATTGCTATTTTTGCCACACCGGCAGGTAACTGTTTTCAGGTTTGCTTCCGGGTTCACACCTTACCCGCATATAATGGAATTCAGGCTTACATCTGACTTTACCCCTTCAGGCGACCAGCCAGAGGCAATACGTCAGCTCACCGATGGGCTGAACCAGGGAGTTCCGTACCAGACCCTGCTCGGAGTTACAGGATCAGGCAAGACATTTACAATAGCAAACGTGATAGCCCGGCTCAACAGGCCGGTCCTGGTGCTGAGCCACAACAAGACCCTTGCTGCCCAGCTCTACGGTGAGTTCAGGGAGTTTTTCCCCAATAACGCGGTGGAATATTTCGTCTCCTACTATGACTACTATCAGCCTGAAGCCTATCTCCCTGTGACAGATACCTATATTGAAAAGGACCTTTCAATAAACGATGAGATAGAAAAACTGAGGCTCAGCGCCACATCCTCACTTTTGTCCGGCAGGAGGGATGTGGTAGTAGTATCATCTGTCTCATGTCTTTACGGCATTGGCAACCCGGACGATTTCCGTTCCAATACCGTTCATGTGATAAGGGGTGCAAAGATCAGCCGCACTTTACTGCTCCGCAAGCTTGTGGACAGCCTCTATGCCCGGAATGAGATTGAGTTCACCCATGGCACCTTCAGGGTCAGGGGCGATACGGTGGATGTTTTCCCGGCCTATGCTGACCTTGCCCTGCGCATCGTGTTTTTCGGCGATGAGATAGAGGAGGTATCCACCTTTGATCCTCTTTCGGGTCAGCACCGTGATTTTCTTGATGAATACGTCATCTACCCGGCCAACCTTTTCGTCACTACCAGGGAAAGGATCAACATGGCAGTTTCCCAGATTCAGGATGACATGGTTCTGCAGGCCAGGCACTTCCGCGACACCGGCCGCCATGAAGAGGCAAAGCGGATTGAGCAGAGGGTCCAGTATGACCTGGAAATGATAAAGGAACTGGGTTATTGCAGCGGGATAGAAAACTACTCAAGGTATTTTGACGGCAGGGCTCCCGGTACCAGGCCGTTCTGCCTCCTTGACTGCTTCCCGAGGGACTTCATAACAGTTATAGATGAGAGTCATGTCACCGTACCCCAGATAAAGGCAATGTACGGAGGCGACCATTCGAGGAAGCAGACCCTTGTGGAATACGGGTTCAGGCTCCCCTCCACACTTGACAACAGGCCGCTAAGGCTTGAGGAGTTCGAGGCACTGACGGGACAGATAATATATATGAGTGCCACCCCGGCAGAGTATGAGATGGAGAAGAGTGAGGGAGTATTCGTTGACCAGGTCATCAGGCCAACCGGACTCCTTGATCCCCCTGTAGAGGTACGCCCCAGCAGGAACCAGGTGGATGACCTGATGGAGGAGATAAGGAAGCGCGCTGCGCGAAACGAAAGGGTCCTGGTCACTACAATGACGAAGCGGATGGCTGAAGAACTGAATAACTATCTTGCCAGGTTCGATATAAAATCACGCTATATCCATTCGGATGTTGAGACCATCGAAAGGGTGCAGATACTTGAAGGGTTACGGTCAGGTGAATTTGATGTCCTGGTCGGGGTAAACCTCCTGCGTGAGGGGCTCGACCTTCCCGAGGTGTCTCTTGTTGCCATACTTGATGCTGACAAGGAGGGATTCCTCCGGTCAGGAAGGGCTCTTACCCAGACAGCCGGAAGGGCAGCGCGCAACATCAACGGGCTTGTCATTATGTACGCCGACAGGATAACAGGCTCGATGCAGGAGACAATCGATGAAACGAAGAGGAGGCAGGCCAAGCAGATGAAATATAACGAAGAGATGGGTATCACTCCGCAGCAGATTGTCAAAAAGGGCGGCTCTATGCTGAAGGGTCTGAGTCACAAGGGCGTAGAGGTCCGGGCATATACCGGTCCTGAGAAGGTTGATGTGGCAGCTGACCCGGTTGTGAAATACATGTCAGTGGAGCAGCTTGACAAGGCGATTGAAAAGACGCGCAAGGCGATGGAAAAGGCAGCTGCAGCACTGGATTTCATTGAGGCTGCCAGGCTGCGGGATGAGATAGAGGGGATGAGGAGGCTCGCCGCCGAAAGACGGTAGCCCGCCGTGCAGGGCAAGAAAAGAGCCTTTCCTGCGTTTGATCAATAGAATGGATTTCAGTAAAAAGATACTGGTAAATACATATTTTTATATATGCGAAGGACTGTAACACAGGTCATAATTGCTGCCCTTCTGATGACCGCATGCACGAAGCTGCCCGATCCCGGACCGGTTGAAACCCCCAGGGTTGTGATACTCATGTACCACCGGATCACGGAAGGTGAGGCCGGCAATCTCTATGAACGCAGCGCGGCTGATTTTGAAAAGGACCTGCTTTTTCTGCGCCGGAACAACATACGGGTAATAAGCTTCAGCGAGCTTGAATCTGTCGTCTCCGGTGAAACTCAACTGACCACTCATGCAGCGGTGATCACATTTGATGACGGAGACCACTCATGGTATACAACAGCAGCGCCGCTGCTTAAGAAATACCGGATGAAGGCCACATTCTTCCTCTGGGCATCTAAGATCGGAATGGATTCATTTCTCACGTGGGACGAGGTTGAGATGTTGAGCAGCTATGCCCTCGACGGCGGAGCCAGGCCCTTCTCCTTCGGATCACATACGATGTCACACCAGTACCTGATGAACATGAAGTCAGCCCTCGGAGGAGGAGAATCTTTCGCTGCCTATCTCGATGAGGAGCTTGGGGGATCTAAGGTATTGATTGACAGACATATATATGGAACAGTCAGTGCACTTGCCCTGCCTTACGGCGACGGAGCAGGTGACCCGGATATTATCGCAGCAGCCTTGCGACACGGATACAGCTTCATACGCACCTCGGAGCGCGGTGTTACAGGAACCCCGGCATCCGACCTTTTAAGGCTGCCCAGCCTCCCGCTGCTGAATGATACCCGGCAGGATCAGATAGGTGATTACCTTGGAATACAGTAATTGAAACCCCTGCTAAAACGCATAATGAAATGAGCAAAAAGAAAGCTACAGAATGCTGCCGGTTCAGGTCGCATCCCTGGCACGGAATCGATATAGGAAGTGCAGCTCCTGAAATAGTGATGACCTACGTGGAAATGGTCCCCACTGACACGGTAAAGTATGAAATGGACAAGGTCTCAGGTTACCTCAGGCTTGACAGGCCTCAGCGCTATTCTAACGTTGTACCGGCACTTTACGGCTTTATCCCCAGGACCCTCACAGGCCCCGATGTGGCTGCGAGAACTATGGAGAAGACCGGACTGGAGGGAATCAGGGGTGACGGAGATGCAATGGACATATGCATCCTTACCGAAAAGGATATAACCCACGGTGACATACTCGTGCTGGCAAGGCCCATCGGCGGGTTCCGGATGATAGACGGTAACGAGGCCGATGATAAGATAATTGCCGTTCTTTACAATGACGCTGTATACGGGGAGTATGGAGACATAAAGGACTGTCCGCAGATTGCAATTGAGAGGCTGAAGCATTATTTCCTTACATACAAGGATCTGCCAGGAGAGAAGAGAAGGGTTACGATTGCTGACATCTATGACACCGCGGAGGCTCAGGAGGTGATAAAACGATCGATGTCCGACTATTCCCGTGCGTTTCCCGGAATGTGACAATTCTACCTGCAGCCGGATTAAATAACTGTTGATTTAACGGGTTTCAAGCCTTTCATTGACGAACAGGCCTATAAGTTGATGACCGTTCATTAGTTTTTGATTAAGGATTATGAACTGCAGGCAGTATGGCCTAATTTTGAAAAGTATAATTACCTTGAGGTAATTGTTTTAGATTGGGAAGAACTGAAATAATGGAAAGACTGACTGACTTAATCATCGAGAAGACGCCAAAGACACCGCAAATAGAGATGAAATACTCCAGCGGTGAACTTTCTCTCACCGGCAGGTCACTGCCTGAAAATGCGACAAGGACCTATGAGCCGGTCCTTAATTGGATAAACCAGTATATCATACAGCCACAGCCTGTTACAAACCTGAGACTCAGTGTTGAATACTTCAATACATCCTCTTCGCTGTGGATCTCGAAGATTATGAAGACCCTGACAAGGATAAACAATCCGGACTACAGGCTCATGGTTCATATTTATATCCCCCTTGAAGAATATGATGACATGAAGCTTTACCCGGATGCCAGGGACTCATTCAGCCCGATCACCGACATACTTCAGGATTCGATCCCGGAGGTGAGCCTGAAACTTTACGCTACCGACGACAGGTCAAAGGTCATCCGTGACGCTCTTGTGCTTTTTTAGAATTGTATCAGGTTGCCCGTACCTTTCCGGCGGGATGAAATCTAAATTTTAATCATCCGATTCACCGCTTTAGTCAAAACCGGTCCGTTTTTGACTAAAACCCTTGTCCGGGTTACGGGTTTCCCGTTTGCGTAAGTGAACTGCCTGAAGTTTTTGACGAGGAGTTTTATAAGGCCCCTAGGTGTCCGTAAATTGAGCATTTGCGATTTGTTTTCATTGTATAGGCCTGGTAAATTTGATATGAAAATAACCAATCATTCAATGAAGTCGACGGCGGTATACAGGATTGTGAGCATGATTATCCTCTGCGGTTTCAGCTTCTTCCGCTACATGAAGGGTGCCGGACTTGCCGGTGGGCATGGACTCATAGTCCTGTCTTCCCACGAGGGGGCCAACTGGGGCCGAAGGGATCTCCGCCGTGCAACGACGCTCATCAGCCTGCGGAGGCTCGACCTCATCAAGCATCTTGAGATGTTCCTGAGTTCGCTGGTGAGTCTTCTGCCGCCCGATACAAGCTTTGTCGGTTGTTTTGCCCATAAGTCCGCCGAACGCGGTGACCACAAAGGCTTACTGACCGCCATTTATCCCAGGTTTGCCCACAACAGTGAAACAGGATACCCGCAACTCAGTTGTGACAGGGTCTCTGCGATACTTGAAAGAAGCGGGCTTGTGGTAATTGATATGAAACAGCTTAACGGACTGACATATTTCCACAGCAGGAAGAAACTTAATTCAAAAACGAACCAATAATTAAGCGGGACATGAAGACTTATTACCAGATCTCGTCGGATGCAACAGGTAAGGTACTACTGAGGAGGAGAAAAATTGCCAAGGCATTGCGCTGGTGGCTGAACGAACACGGGTATACGTATAAATATATGTTTTACTCAGCATAGAAAAAAGAAGAAGGATTACTGACAGCATGCCTGTTAAGGCATTTAAAGCAACAAAACGAAAATGAGATGACAGTAAAAAAACTTTTGTTACCGGTACTGTTTGTCCTGATCGCTTCATGCAGCACATCAAACAGGGCTGTTACGGAACCGGAGGAAGACCGTTTGTATGTCACCAGGATGTACATCGGTGACTACCAGGATTACAGGCATACAGCTCCTGCCAGGTTTGGCGATCCGCACCTGATATGGATTAAGACCACGCAGGACAGCACCTTTGGCAAGATATCAGCTTACAGCAAGGACTGCAATTTCCATGACGGTGACAGGCTCTACCTCCGCAGGAAGTATGTAACTCCGGGTATTTACGGGTACTGGATGTACCAGGTAGAGAACGACTCGTCGGTCTTCTACAGGGTATGCGAATACCAGAATGACCGGAAGGTACTGGTTCAGGACTGGTACTGATCAGCAGGGCCTGCTTGATTCTTTTCTCCGGCAACCGGTCTGCAGGTGTTCAGTATTTAAAGATAACATGCAAGCTTACCTCAGCTTCTTCTGGTAGCTGTCGCGGTAGATCCTGTTGATCCCGTCAGCCCTGATGCTCCCTTTCTGAAATATTGTGTTCTTCATGTCATTGGCGGAGTCACTGTAAGCCGGGCAGACAGACTGTGTGCATGAAGCCAGGACAATAGTGGCGAGAATAGCTAAAATCAGCTTTTTCATATCCTCAAATTTAGCAATTCCGAAGCAGTTAAGCAATTATGAGTTATCCTGCTCCCGGGATTACGCTCTCTGCGTTCGCGTGATCCCGGATGGGGGACCCTTGAGCAGAAAACCCGCAACGGGCACTGCTCGTTGCTGTTTATTTGCTTTAAGTGCTTCTCGAAAGCAAGCTTTCTCGCCGCCCTTAAAAGCAAAAAAACACCCGCCTGTTTCGGCGGGTGGGTTTTCTGCTCAGTCGGGATGCCGGGATTTGAACCCGGGGCCCCTTGCCCCCCAGACAAGTACTCTAACCGGGCTGAGCTACATCCCGTAACTTAAAAGCGGTGCAAAAATAATGAACAATTCCGATTATCCAAAAAAAAGCTAAAGGGTGCTCTGCGGCATATCACCGGTAATATCAGGCTGAAAAGTTATTCTTTATATTTGTTTGTCCTTAAAATACGTTATTAACCTACAAGAACGAACCATGAACCAGGTCAACCGCCGCAATTTCCTTCGCCTGGCAGGTGCGGGAGCCGCCGCAGCCGCCGCAGCACCCGTAGCACAGGCAATAGATCAGGCAACATCACCGGCAGTAAAGGATCCAGCCTCTGCAACTGCAGGGACTCAGCCCCTGCAGGACAAACCGGCTACCAACATCGCTGATGCCTCAAAGACTGCCCGCAGACCCGATTCGATGCCGGGTCTGTACCCGGGACAGGTAGCGGTGGTCAGAAACACCCGTTCAGTGAAGGACAATGCCATCGTTGAACAGGAGGTGTATGACATGATAGCCCGATCAATGCTCGAACTGACCGGGGAAAAGAAACTGAAGAAGGCATGGAGGAAATTCGTCAGTCCGGGTGAAAGAATAGGCCTCAAGGTAAATCCCGTGGCCGGCAAGAGCCTCAGTACAAGCCATGAAGTGGTCAGGGCGGTGATAGCCCAACTGGAGGAGAGCGGGATAAATCGATCACAGCTCACAATCTGGGATCGCCGGGAATTTGAACTGACCGACGTGGGATTCACCGCGGAGAACTATCCGGGAATACGGATCGTAGGCACCGAGCAGATGGACAAGGACGGGCTGTATTATGGTAAGGACGGAAAGCTTTACGGTGAGCACATGATTGACCGCGACTGGTATTACTGGGCAGATGTGGAGGGCGAGTATGACGAGTATACGATGCCGTACATGGTTAACGGCGGCAAGTATTCATACTTTACCAAAATAGTTACGCAGGATCTTGACAAGATCATAAACATTCCGATACTGAAGAATGCGGGTATGACGGTGACCCTTGCACTGAAAAACCTTGCCTTCGGCTCTGTTTCCAACACCGGGAGGCTGCACGCAAAGCTATGGAACGAGACCTGTGCCCAGGTATGTGCCTTCGCTCCATTACGGGACAAGGTGGTGCTCACCATTGCAGACGGCATCAGGGGATGCTTTAACGGAGGCCCCGGCGCCAATCCGCAGTTCTTCTGTGATTACCATACAATCATAACCGGTACTGACCCTGTTGCCGTCGACAGGATAGGATATGACATCGTCCTGGCAAAGAGAATAGCCGAAGGATTGCAGAAGGAGGGAACCCCGCAGGCCCTTGAATTCATGCTGCAGGCAGAGAAACTTTCCCTGGGTGTGGCTGACAGGTCCAGGATTGAACTGAAGGAAGTAGTATTGGGATAGCAGGGATCATTGACGATGAGATTATTTTCAGCCAGGATTTTTGCAGTTGCAGCAACAGCATTCCTTACCCTTAGCTCCGGAGCACAGATGACCCTCGTACCCCGGGCACTGTCAGGCATGAACGGGATTGAGTCGGCACAGAGCCGCACCTTTACCGCAACATCACTTTACGGTTATATAAACGGCGGTGCCGAGCTCTATCTTGAGTACGGTTTTGACACTCTCCTCGTAACAGAGCTTGTTATCGAGGGCAGCGATATCAAGGCCGAGGTGTACCGGATGAAGGATGCCGAGGCCGCATTCGGGATCTTCTCCGTATCGCGATTCCGGTGCAACGGCGGACCCAGGCTCACGGAACACCTTTGCCGCTCGGCTTACCAGTTGCAGTTCTGCAAGGGCCTGTATTATGTCAGTATAATAAATGACACAGGCAGTGAGGCTGACCAGAAGCGGTCAACCAGCCTGGCAACTCTCATGATAGAGAATATTTCAGAACCTTCTTTTGATCCCGGCAGTTTCTACAGTGAGGCTGTTGATGAAGAAACAATGAGAGGTGCCGTACTGGTCAGGGGACCGCTCGGAATTTACAACGGTATCCCTGGATTATCTGACAAGCTCGGAAATGCCAATGAATACAGCGCCCTGCTTATAAGGCACGGGCAGGATACCGTCGCCTCCCTCAGGTTCAACAGCGACAGCTCCGCGGAGGAGTTCCTGCGCAAAATCAGGATTTCACAAAAAGCTGCAACCGGTGCAGTGAGCAGTGATTCAACAGTTTCAGTGATTTCACCAAGGCACATAATTATAACTTTTTAGTTTTCCGTCCCAATTAATTGCTATTTTTGCCGTCGGATTAAAAATAGCATCATGCAGTTTTTTAAATCACTCGAAACATCAGGTGAGGAGAATAAGCAGCCTGCCGCTGCGAAAGAAAAAGTTAAATGTCTTATAGTGGGCTCAGGACCTGCAGGTTATACTGCAGCAATCTATGCAGCCCGTGCCAACCTGAAGCCTGTTATGTACACCGGCCTGCAGCAGGGCGGACAGCTTACGACAACTACGGAGGTTGAGAATTTTCCAGGGTATCCTGAAGGTGTGACCGGACCGGAGATGATGGAGGATCTGCGCAAGCAGGCTGAAAGGTTCGGGACAGAGATACGCTTCGGCATAGCCACATCCTCAGATTTCTCGGGCAAGCCCCTGAAGGTTACCTTTGACAGCACTTTGGAGGTGGAGGCAGACGTGGTGATACTTGCCACCGGTGCTACCGCGAAGTATCTCGGCATACCTGCCGAAACGAAATATGCAGGAATGGGTGTATCGGCCTGTGCGACTTGCGACGGTTTCTTTTACCGCGGGAAGGATGTGGCGGTTGTTGGAGGAGGAGACACTGCATGCGAGGAGGCAAGCTATCTTGCCGGCCTCTGCCGGAAGGTTTACATGATTGTAAGACGTGATGTTCTGCGGGCAAGCAAGGCCATGCAGCACAGGGTGATGAATACGCCCAACATAGAGATTCTCTGGAAATGCCAGGTTGAAGATCTCTTCGGTACACAGGGCGTTGAGGGGGCTGTTGTCGTTCGCGGCAAGGGAACTCCGGAGGAGGAAAAATTCAATATTAAGATAGACGGATTCTTCCTGGCAATAGGGCATACACCGAATTCGGAGGTTTTCAAGCAATGGATTGAGACTGATGAGACAGGATACATTATCACAGAACCGGGTTCAACACGCACGCAAGTACCCGGAGTCTTCGCCGCCGGCGACCTGGCTGACCGCGTCTACAGGCAGGCTGTGACGGCAGCAGGAAGCGGCTGCAAGGCAGCCATCGACGCTGAACGCTATCTCGCAGAACAGGGATAGGGATTAAAAACACTTTAAAAGGGGAAGAGGAACGCTACCATGCGGAATTTCAGAAAAACATTTCATATCAACGCCGAACCATCAGATATCTATGCGGCGCTTACAAACCCGTACACAATTGAACTCTGGTCAGGTTACCCGGCAGTCATGCCTTCAAAACCCGGAGAGGAATTCAATATGTGGGACGGGGATATATGCGGACGGATTATAGATCTTGTACCGGACAGGAAAGTTGTTCAGGAGTGGTACTTCGGTGACAGGGAACTTGAATCACAGGTTACAATCTCTATCAACGGAAACGGAGGCGGCACCGCAGTCACGGTGGAGCATACCAATATTCCCGTAGAGGATTATGAGAATATTGCCGAAGGCTGGAACGAGTATTACATGGGAGCCATCAGGAGGTTTTACAACCCCAACTTCTGACGCTTAACGGTATCGCGTACATCCTCCAGCCCGCCGATTATCAGCCCTGATATACCGGTGTAGCATTTGGTTCTTGATTTGTCTGATACGGCTTCTGCCCATCGCGGGAGCCAGTTAAGCATCTCCTTATTGATGAACTGTACGAGGTCTCTGCCTATCATTGCCCTGATCTCATAGTCGTCTTCGGTGAGGTATTTCTCGAGGAGCAGGTTGGTGAAAAGGAGCTGGATGCCAAGGTGATCATGTGGCAACCCGGAATCATCAGCCATGCTGTATCCGTACCTTTGAAAAAGGCCCGCCTGTTCGGCATGGCTCTCTCCGGCAGAAGTCCCGGTATTGACCCAGTGTGAGGCTGCCGGATATGCGGCAGAGTCGATACTGCCTGCCAGCAGTGACCTGTAGTTGTCGCCTACGGCGAGATGGCACTGATGTTTCACCGGGCAAGGGGACCTGAGCAGCCTGCTGGCAAGCTGAAACCTGCTGTTTGTGCTTCCCACAGGGAGGTTGCGGAGAAGTCCCGCGTCACAAAGGTGCGGCAGGCCGCTTTCTCCCGGAGACATGGAAACAGAGCTGCCCAGAAAGAGAAAAAGTGCAGTATATGCCTGAAGCAGTTCTTCAGGTGTATTCATTCTGTCAATATTACCGGTCATCAGAAAGTCAGGTTGCATGCCCCAATAACATGATAATCCGGTAAATTGTTCAACTCTTTGATTTTTCAGTATCAATCCGCCCTGGCCAGACCGGGGCAGAACGGTCACTGCTTAACCTTTTCGAGGTCTTCCAGCTCCCCGATTCCCATGCTGTCAGAGAGGCTCGCTATCGTTTTAAGGTCAAGGTCGCCCCTGATTGAAACAACCGAGCTTCCGTGGCCGCCTGTGATCATCACCAGTTCGGCAATTTTACCTCCAACCTCCCTGATCATGAAGAAGACGTTGTCATTCTCCTCCTTCACTGTCATCAGCTCTTCATATCCGTTCCGCCTCAGCCGCGGCATCAGTTCTGACACGAAGTTAACCCTGCCGGCGTTCTCGGCACTGTCTATGCTCAGAATCCTGATTCCCTTTATCCTGGTTACCAGGTTCCGGAACTCCTCGTCATCACTGTCAATCCTCGAAAGGAGACTGAACATCTTTGAGGAGATATAAACCGATGTGAATCCCTCCTTGCCGTCATACCGGTCAAAGAGGTCGTCCACCGGGCTGGTCTGTGCCTGCATGGACAGGGACAGTGCCGAAATAATCAATACAAGCAATGCCTTTTTTTTCATGGTATAATTTTTATTCTGTTTCCTTTTTGTTTTCCTGAGGCTGGATGTCACCGAGGTAACGAAGCCTGGACAGGTTTCTTCCGACGAGGCCGTTTATTGTAGTCAGGCTGTTCAGTTCCTCCGGTCTTGAGGTAATTTCGCCCACCTGCTCCAGTTGTGCAGTTCCTGTATTCATCCTTTCGGATACGGTCAGCAGTATGCTTTTGACTTCAGCCATCGCAATTGCCGGATCAGTGAAAGTATCAGTGATCTGTTTGGTCGCCGCCGGGCTGATAATCAGCCATACGGCAGCAATTACTGCGGCTGCGGCGCCGATTCCGGCGAAACGAAGCCACCTGGTCCGCGGAGAAGCCAATATGACCTCCTTCCGGGTAATTTCGTCAAGCCTCGCCACGAATCCCTCTGATGGTTCCGGCACCTGCTCCGGTGCCACGGCAAGGTAACCGAATTCGCCGGTAAGGGAGGCCGGTGCGTCTGGGCTTCCCAGGTATTTCCTGAGAATCAGCTCCTCTTCCTCGCTGGTCTTCCCGTCGTAGAATTCAGAGAGCAGTTCCCTTATCTTTTCCTGTTCCATAACTGTATATCATTTCCATCTCTTCCCTTATCTGCTTCCTTGCCCTGGACATCAGGGTCCGGAGGGCTGTGACGTTCATTCCCAATGCCTCAGCCGTTTCCTCGTAGGAGTATCCCTCGATGTCTCTCAGGATGACAGCGCTCCTGCCCGGTTCCTTCATCCGGCTGACGATGGCTGACACCATCCCTGCCGCTTCACTGGCATCATCTCTTTTACCGGTATCAGCATCAGCAGGAGTGAATTCTTCAGCCTCTTCAAGATTGCCGATGCGCAGTCTCTTTCTTTTCCTGAGCATGTCAATGCAGCAGTTGCGGGTTACTGTTGTACACCATGCTGCCACGCTTGAATAATTCCTCGTGCCGTTTCTTTCAGACCACAGTTTCATCATTACCTCCTGCACTGCATCCTCGGCCTCTTCCCGGCTGTTCAGATAGCGGAAGGCGAGGGCATAAAGCCTTCGCCCCTCCGGCAATACAATTTTTCTGAACTCCTCGGGGGTCATCTTTTCCGAAACTCTTCCCCAAAGTTATCAATCCCCTGAAATCTCGAGTCCTTCAAGAATTTCCAGCCCCTTTCCGTCGCTTTCAAAGAGCCTTGAGGCTTCATCACGGGTGAGGTTACCCTTTATCTGGATCACCGCCTCATCATCACCGTCAACAACAAGCAGTATCTCCTTTACAATCTCCTTTTCAGTCTTTACCATGAACCTGAGATCAGTGTCGCTGTTTCTGACTGACATCAGCTCCTCGTAACTTCCCTTCCTGATTATGTTTCTTATATCAGGAAGGAAACTGCCGGCAGCAGGAAATTCATCCTTCTCCCTGACTACCAGGCGGATGGATGTGATCTTGCTGAGAGGATTTTCAGAATCGTCGCTTTCGCAGTGACCCAGGAAACCCAGGAGGCTCCCGTTGATTACAACAGTTGTGTATCCTTCACTGTCACTGTACCTGTTGAAGAAATCATCAGCATTTTGTCTCTGTGCTGACAACGAGGCTGCAAAGGCAATTACTGCAAGTGTTAAAACCATTCTTTTCATGACTGTCCGTTTTTGTTTTTGATGTGTTAACTGTTACTATGACGAACAGGGCAGAAAAACATAACAGGAATTTCCTCTTTTTTTGAAAAAGTGTTGATATCTGTTGGTGAAAGCAGTAAGGTTCCGGTTGTAACGGTGTTATTTTTACCCGCGGTATTTTAAATAAAAATCCGGAAACAAGTCTTCCGGATTAAAGAATTTAATTAAAACACGGAATTTATCAAATGATTGCATCTGAAGCGATTGTCCTTCTCAGGGAGCAGGGGATTGAGTTGCCGGAAGAGATTGGCCTGATTGTCGCGGATTCTCCTTCGGCAGTATTTTTCAATTCTTCAGCCGAAATACTTGAAGCATCAACTCCCCGAAAAGAGGACCTGGCATATGAAGTCAAGTATGACATACCCGGGAAAGGGGAGTTAGTTGAGGTGACCCTCCACCGGGTCACCAACGGCCTGTCTGCGAATTACACCGAGCCGTATATGAGAAGGCGTGACCCGGAGACGATGCTTATCGGGGATTCCAGGCCAACGGACAAGAAGAGGTTTGAGGATGAGTACGGCTATCCTTTCGGCAGGCTGAAGGACGAGACTATCGGATGGCTGAAGGGGCAGGAGGTAGGGATGTTTCTCTGTTTCGCAGGTAATTACCCCGTCGGAGCCGGCGGCGTGGTTGTCACCCCGCTGAATGCATCCTTTTTTGCCTTCGGCCTTTCGCTGCTGCAGAGGATCATTTCGGTTGACCAGCTGCCGGAGGGATTCAGGGTGGAATCGGTGGCCTATATTGCTCCGCCTTTCCGTCATACCCATTTCAACGGGCGCCAGGTGGTTGTTCACAACAGGCTGCCGGGTCTGCATGAGATGTTTGCATATAACCTGTACCCCGGGCCGAGCGCCAAGAAAGGGTTTTACAGTGTGCTTCTTGACAAGGGAGAGGAGGAGGGATGGCTTACAACCCACTGCTCAACGGTGCAGGTTGTGAGTCCGTACGACAATATGACAACCTTCATGCATGAGGGGGCCAGCGGCGGCGGCAAGAGCGAGATGATACAGAACCTGGTACGGGAGCCCAACGGCCAGATCCTGATAGGGCAGAATATCATCACCGGGGAGAGGCGGGTCATATCCATACCGTTTTTCTGCTCCTTTCATCCGGCAACGGATGATATGGCCCTCTGTCACCCTTCATACCAGAAGAACAACGGCAAGCTTACCGTGGCGGATGCAGAGAATGCATGGTTTATCCGTGTCGACGGGGTTACCGGTTACGGGGATGATCCGTTCCTGGAAAAGATTACAATCAATCCGGATGAGCCGCTGTTATTCCTGAACATTGACACCAGGCCTGACGGCACGGCACTTATCTGGAATCACAAGGAGGATGCACCCGGAAAACGGTGTCCCAATCCCAGGGTCGTGCTTCCGCGAAGGATTGTTCCGGGGGTGATAAACAGGCCGGTAACTGTTGATGTCCGCAATTTCGGCGTGAGGATGCCTCCCTGCACCGCGGATAAACCCAGTTACGGGATTGCGGGGCTGTTCCATATCCTTCCCCCGGCTCTGGCATGGCTGTGGCGGCTTGTCAGTCCGCGCGGCTACGCCAACCCGAGTGTCACCGGCAGCGGCGACCTGGAGAGTGAAGGGGCAGGGTCTTACTGGCCGTTCGCAACCGGGATGAAGGTAAGGCATGCCAATCTCCTCCTTGAACAGATTGTCAACACCCCGAGGGTGAGGTATACGCTGACGCCCAACCAGCACATCGGGGCATGGAAGGTGGGATTCAAACCGCAGCTGCTGATGAGGGAATATCTTACACGCCGCGGCAACGCGAAGCTGAGGGCTGACCAGCTCAGCCCGGCCCGGTGCCCGCTGCTGGGGTACGAGCTCAACTACCTTACGATAGAAGGATCACCCGTGCCAACGAGGTTCCTGAAGGTCTACCGTCAGGCCGAAGTGGGTCAGGACGGTTATGATGCCGGCGCTGAAATACTCAGGGAGTTCTTCAGCAGGGAGCTTAAAGGCTTTCTCTCTCCTGACCTTGTCCCGCTGGGACGCAGGATCATCAATGCCTTCCTGGAGGGGTGCGCCGTGGAGGATTATGCCCGTATTCTGCCGATGGAATACCAGTACTCGTTTCTGACAATCAACGATTTTGACAGCCAGGGGGGACAGTGAACCTCAATATATAAAAAGCAGGGGGGCGCCAGGCCCCCCTTTATAATCTCTGCCCCTCTCCCGGGACAATTTTCACTTAGGCGGTTTCTGAAAGTCAGCTCCTGAAATCTGCCATCACGTCGGTCGGATATGCATTTGTTTCCAGTTTCTTCTTGACATCCTTGAAGGCCTGGATTGTATAGTTGACATCATCCATCGTGTGTGCTGCTGTAGGAATGATCCTGAGCATTATCACACCCTTCGGCACCACCGGGTATATAACAACCGAGCAGAAAATGCCGTAGTTCCTGCGGAGGTCCTTGATGAGATGGGTTGTCTGTGCCAGTTCGCCGTTGAAGAAGACCGGGGTAACCGGTGACTGTGTCTTTCCGAGGTCAAAGCCGGCTTCCCTGAAGCCCTTCTGCAGTGCACGGGCTATCTCCCACAGTTTTTCGCGAAGCTCCGGATGGTTCTTCATCATTTCGAGGCGCTTGATCGCACCTATTGTCATTGCCATTGGCAGAGACTTGGCATAGATCTGCGAACGGAGGTTGAACCTGAGATAGCTGATCACATCCTTGTCGCCGGCCACGAATCCGCCTATTCCGGCGAAGCTTTTCGCGAAGGTGGCGAAGTATACGTCTATATCATCCTGCACACCGAAGTGTTCGCCGGTTCCGGCGCCGGTTCTGCCCATTGTGCCGATGCCGTGAGCATCGTCAACTACGAGGCGGAAGTTGTATTTCTTCTTGTATGAGACTATTTTGTCGAGTGCCCCGAGGTCGCCAGCCATGCCGAACACACCCTCGGTGATTACCATGATGCCGCCGCCCGTCTCGGCAACGACCTTCTCCGCATGCTGAAGCTGCTTCTCGAAGCTCTCCATGTCATTGTGGGCATAGACAAACCTTTTGGAGAGGACCATCCTGAGGCCGTCCATTATGCAGGCGTGTGATTCCGAATCGTAAACGATAACATCATGTCTTCCCGCGAGGCTGTCGATAATTGAGACCATCCCCTGGTAACCGTAGTTGAGGAGGTAAGCTGATTCCTTTCCGACAAATTCCGCGGCCATCTGCTCAAACTTCTCGTGCATTGTTGTCTGCCCTGACATCATCCTGGCGCCCATGGGGTATGCCAGGCCGTACTGTGCTGAAGCTTCGGCGTCAACCTTGCGTATTTCGGGGTGATTTGCAAGCCCCAGGTAGTTGTTGAGACTCCAGTTGAGCACTTCCCTGCCCATGAATTTCATACGGGGGCCTATTTCACCCTCAAGTTTGGGGAACATAAAGTATCCGTCACCAAGTTCCTGGTACTGTCCGAGCGCACCACGGTTCCTTCTGATCTTGTCGAAAATATCCACGTCCTGTATAGTTTTTGATTATTGCCCGCAAAATTATTAAAAACATTGCTCCGGCAAAGTACCTATTTATACCTATTTGTTCAACAGAATTAACACACTCTTAACTACTCAGCGTCATTTATTGGTGCACTTTTGTTTCAATTTGATTCTGTCAATGAAAAAAATGTCTAATTTTGCGCAACATTTCCGGGTATGAAGATCAGACCGATAATATTTATAATGCTGGCTCTCATCGTTACGTCATGCGGTGAGTATGAAAAGCTTCTCAAGAGCACTGATTACGAGCTGAAGAGGCAGAAGGTCTTCGACTATTATGATGACGGCAAGTATACCAGGTCAATTGAGCTTCTGTCACAGATCCTGCCCCGTTTCAGGGCAACCGACCAGGCAGAGCAGCTCAACTGGATCAATGCCCAGGCTCACTTCAGGATCCGTGATTACATGATGGCAGGGCAGTATTACCAGGAGTTTGCAGATACATATCCGGGCAGCAACAATGCTGAAGAGGCAGCTTATCTTGCAGCCCTTTGCCAGTACTACCAGAGCCCCAGGCCTGAGCTTGATCAGGCAAACACCAGGAAAGCCATCGAGAGTTTCACTATTTTCATGCAGAGATACCCGTCAAGCACCCGGGCTGATGACTGCAAGGCAAGGATCCTTGAGTTGCAGGAGAAGCTTGTTGAGAAGTCGTATCTCAGCGCCAGGCTGTACTATGACCTGAAGGAATACAGGGCAGCAACTATATCACTCGCCAACAGTCTCAAGGAGTATCCTGATACAAAGTACCGTGAGGAGCTCATGTTTCTTAAACTTGATGCACTGTACCTGTACGCTGCCAACAGTATTGCCGAGAAGCAGGTTGAGCGTTACCAGACAACACTTGACGAGTATTATTCGTTTATAGAAGAGTTTCCGGAGAGCAGGTTCTCGAAGGAAGTGGCAAGGATCTTCGAAAACACGGCGAAGTTCCTGAAGGTTGATACATCCGTGAAACAGACAGAAAACAACTGAAATCATCAACAGTAATATGGATTACAAAAAGACATCGGCATCCTACACAACAATCACAAGGGATATTGACAAGTTCGACGCCTCAACGGGAAATATTTACGAAAGTGTCATAATCTGCAACAGGAGGGCAAATCAGATCTCGGTTGAGATGAAGCAGGAGCTTAACTCGAAACTCGAGGAGTTTGCTTCATTCAATGACAACCTGGAGGAGGTTTTTGAAAACAGGGAGCAGATAGAGATATCCAAGTTCTACGAGCGGCTGCCGAAGCCCACTCTCATTGCACTTGCCGAGTTTGAAGACGGCAAGATATACTACCGCAATCCCGACAAGGAGCAGAAGCAGAAGAAATAAAGGCATCCCATGCTTGAAGGCAGGAAAATACTGCTTGGAGTCACCGGAGGTATAGCAGCCTACAAGGCCGCCGTTATCATCCGGTTGCTTGTTAAGGAGGGGGCAGAGGTAAAGGTTGTGATGACCCCTCTTGCGAAGGAATTCATAACTCCGCTGACACTGGCTACACTCTCAAAAAATCCTGTCCTGGCAGATTTCTTTGACCCGGAGGACGGCCGCTGGAACAGTCACATCGACCTTGGTCTCTGGGCTGACCTGTTTCTCATCGCTCCCGCCACGGCGAACACGATGGGCAAGATGGCGGCAGGAATAGCCGACAACCTCCTGCTTACAACTTACCTCTCCTCACGGTGCCCGGTCTTCCTCGCCCCGGCAATGGACCTTGACATGCTTGCCCATCCGGCTACTGTGGGCAATATGGAAAGACTGAAGTCATTCGGAAACATTATCATTGAACCGGACACCGGTGAGCTGGCAAGCGGACTCGAAGGGAAGGGTCGCATGGCGGAGCCGGATGTGATAGTGAGGGAGGTCAGGGAGTTCCTCTCAAAAAAAAAAATAACTGAACTGCCGCTGCTGGGCAGGAGGGTCTTCATCAATGCAGGCCCCACGGTTGAACCGATAGATCCGGTTCGCTATATCAGCAATTATTCATCGGGGCGCATGGGCATATCCCTTGCTGACACTGCAGCGAGGATGGGCGCTGGGGTTACACTTGTCCTGGGCCCTGTAGGCATTAAGCCGCAGGAAAAAAGCATAACCGTTGTGCCGGTAAAAACCGCCGCTGAGATGAAAGAGGCGTCCCTTGCCGCTTTCGCGACATGCGATATTGCAATCCTGGCGGCAGCTGTGGCCGACTTCACCCCGGAGACAACATCGGCCACCAAGGTTAAAAGAGGCGGTGCAGACCTGGTAATCAGACTCAGGCCGACGGAAGACATCGCTGCATACCTGGGCAGTATCAAGAAAGAGGGACAGTATCTTGCCGGATTTGCCCTCGAAACTGACGATGAGATTGCCAATGCCAGGGGAAAGATGCAAAGGAAAAACCTTGACATGATAATCCTCAACTCCCTCAGGGACGAGGGTGCCGGCTTCGGTCATGACACCAACAGGATCACCATCATTGACAGAACCGATAATATTGATAAATTTGACCTGAAATCGAAGGACGAGGTCGCTTCGGATATTTTAAAAAGGATTATTTCACTCACACGCTGATCTGCAATGAACCGACGGATTAAAGGATTGCTGCTGGCTGTGGCGCTCCTGGCGCTGACTGCCCGGGGTGCCGTTATGTCACAGGAGCTCTACTGCAACGTTCAGGTATCGGCCCAGAAGATCCAGGGATCGAACAGGGAGGTTTTCCAGAACATGCAGCGTGATATCTACGAGTTCATGAACAGCATGGTGTGGACCGACAATGTGTTCAGTTTCTCTGAGAGGATTGAGTGCAACCTGCTGATCAACCTCGACGAGCAGCTTTCGGCCGACGAATTCCGCGGCACGATACAGGTCCAGCTGAGCAGGCCGGTGTATAACACAACTTATAAATCGACAGTTCTGAATTTCGTTGACAACAACTTCCAGTTCAGGTATGTCGAGTTCCAGCCGCTCGAGTTCAATCCGAGCAGCCATACAAGTAACCTTGTATCGGTGCTTGCATACTATGCCTACCTGCTGATAGGGATCGATTTCGATACATATTCGCAGGGAGGCGGCACTCCGTATTTCCAGGTTGCCGAAAAGATTGTCACCAACGCGCAGAACGCGCCGGAACAGGGCTGGAAACCGTACGACGGATCGCGGAACAGGAACCGCTACTGGCTGATAAAGAATATACTTGATACCGAGTATGGCGGTGTCAGGCAGTTTCTCTACCTGTATCATCTCAGGGGCCTTGACAGGATGGAATCAGACATGACACAGGCACGTACGGAGATATATGAAAGCCTCAGGCGGCTGCAGGAGGTTTACCGCCGCAGGCCGGATCCGTTCATGTACTTCATGACCGTGGTGGTTGACGCCAAGGCAGACGAGATCGTGAATATCTTTTCACAGGGTTTCCCGGAGGAGAAGAACAGGGTGGTGCAGATCCTGACCGAGATAGACCCGGCTAACGAGACAAAGTACCAGAAGATACTCTCAGCCAACAGTTAATCCGTTACTGATGCTGCGCAGACTGACAGTAAGGAACTATGCGATCATAAAGGAGCTCGACCTTGAGTTTGGCGAAGGTTTTACCATTATCACGGGAGAGACCGGTGCCGGCAAGTCGATTCTTCTTGGCGCCCTTGGGCTGGTCCTGGGTGAGAGGGCTGATACTTCGGTGCTGCTAAGCCAGGATGAGAAATGCATTGTTGAGGCCTGTTTCAACATAAGCGGATATGACCTCGATGAGCTCTTCGAAGCGAACGAGATAGACTATGATGATGAGGCGATACTGCGACGGGAGATTGCCCCTTCGGGGAAGTCGAGGGCTTTTCTCAATGACACCCCTGTCAACCTGAATGTGTTGAAGGAGCTTGGAGGCAGACTGATTGACGTTCATTCGCAGCATGAGACACTGCTCCTTGGCAGCGGGTTCTTCCAGATGCGTGTTGTTGATGCATACGCCGGCACTTCGGGCATCGCAAAGGAGTATTCCGGGGCGTGGACCAGGTATCTAGCAGCCAGAAGAGAATATGACACTGCTGCCCTGAACCTTGAGAAGGTGAAAGCCGATTTCGACTACTATTCCCACCAGCTTGATGAATTCAGGGCTGTAAAGCCGGTTCAGGGTGAGCAGGAGGTTCTTGAAAAGGAGCAGGAGATGCTCTCAAATGCCTCGGATATCAAGGAGGCACTGGCGGCGGTTTCCGCAGCGCTCGGCGGCGAAGATGTATCTGCACTGTCGCTGCTTCGCTCTGCGCGGACAGGACTGACGCGTATTTCAGGCTGGCTTCCTGAGGCAGCAGAATTGGAGAAAAGGCTGGAGACACAGCTGATCGAACTCAACGATATATCTTACGAGGTTGAGAAGCTCAATGACAGGGCTTCTGCTGATCCGGGAAGACTTGAATATGTGACGCAGAGGCTTGACTCGCTGTACTCACTGCTGCAGAAGCACCGTTGCCGGGATCTCAGAGAACTGCTGGTTGTTCAGCAAAGGGTGGAGGAGGCCGTGGATGCCTCATCCGAAACTGATGAGAAGCTTGATGAGCTTAAGAAGAGGAGGGACGGTGCCGTAGCTGAGGTAAATGCACTTTCTGCAAGGCTCACCGCGGCCAGGAGAAAAGCGGCCGTACCCCTTTCTGCAGAGATAACGGGGATGCTGCACAGGCTGGGGATGCCCCATGCACGGTTTGATGTTGCAATCAGCCCTCTTTCAGCACCTGGTCCTTCAGGCACTGATGACATCGGATTTCTCTTCAGCGCCAACAGGCAGGTAGAACCGGAAGAGCTTTCTAAATGCGCTTCCGGCGGCGAGCTCTCGAGGGTAATGCTCTGCCTCAAATCGGTTCTGGCCAACAGTTCAGGACTGCCTGCAATCATCTTTGATGAGATCGATTCGGGCGTCTCAGGCGAGGTGGCCTCAATGGTCGGATCAATCCTGTCAGAGATGGGGAAAAGCATGCAGGTGATAAATATTACTCACCTGCCACAGGTAGCTGCGATGGGCAGGATTCACTATCATGTCTACAAGGAAGAGAGCGATCACTCAACAATTACGAGGGTCCGGTTGTTAAATGACGATGAAAGGGTAAAAGAGGTGGCCAGGCTTCTCAGCGGAAGCACTGTCACCGAGGCTGCAATGCGAAATGCCCGCGAACTGATGAAGGACAACTGAACAAGACAGCTGTAACAAACGGAAACAATAAAATCATGATCACAAACCTGCTCGAGGGTAAGAAAGGAATTATTTTCGGAGCCCTGAACGACAAATCAATTGCCTGGCGCGTAGCTGAAAAGGCTCATGCACAGGGTGCGCGACTGGTTCTCACCAACGCCCCGGTGGCAATCAGGATGGGAACAATAGGAGAGTTGGCGGAAAAGACCGGCAGCGAAGTCATTTCAGCCGATGCCACCAGCATGAAGGACCTTGAGGTGCTATTCCGGCGTTCAATGGAGATATTTGACGGGCAGTTCGATTTTGTACTGCACTCCATAGGCATGTCTCCCAATGTCAGGAAGGGCATTCCCTATGCCGAGAGCAGCTATGAGAACATGCTCAAGACTCTTGATATCTCTGCACTCAGTTTTCACCGTATCCTTCAGACTGCATACAAGCTTGATGCAATAAGGGAATGGGGCTCGGTCATAGCACTTACATACGTAGCCGCCCAGCGAACCCTTGCAGGCTACAATGACATGGGTGATGCAAAAGCGTTGCTTGAGTCTATTGCAAGGAGCTTCGGTTATATCTACGGCAAGGAGAAACACGTGAGGGTAAACACTGTATCACAGTCGCCGACTGCAACCACTGCCGGGGCCGGAATTGCCGGGTTTGATTCCCTGGTTGATTTCTCCGACAGGATGTCACCTCTTGGAAATGCCGATGCCGCAGACTGTGCCGACGTCTGTATAACACTTTTTTCGGACCTTACCAGGAAGGTCACAATGCAGAATATCTTCAATGACGGCGGTTTCTCAAGCATGGGTATGAGCGAGAGGGCTATAGAGCAGTATAACAAGAGTTTTCGGGAGTGCCCTGATAAGTAAAAATACTTACAGCCTGGCAGTATAAAGACTGCTTTTGACGGCGCTCTGCCTTGCGGGCAGGGCGCTTTGTTTATTTTTGGTTACCTAAAATTAACCGCCATGACGAGCCTGATAATCTTCGCACTGTTCTGCCTGTTATTCCCAGTTTTCCTTATCTGGCTGACAAAGAAATATACCTTTTTCAAAAAGGTAGGTGCCATTGTACTGGCATATGCCACCGGTATACTCATTGCAAACGTTGGCCTGCTGCCAGGGAGCAGTGCTGAATACAGGGCAGCCACTATAGGGCAGGACAGGCCCTATATTCCGAAATCTGAAGCAGTGGAGATGGTTGCGGCCGGGACACTTACTGAGACTGACCTGAGCTACAACGGTATCGCAATGGTGCAGGACAGCATGCAGAGTGCGCTGGTTCTGCTTGCCATTCCGCTGATACTGTTCTCGTTGAATGTAAGGAGGTGGCTGAAGTTTTCAGGAAAGGGTTTTCTCTCAATGCTGCTTGCCCTGATATCAGTTATGGTGATTGTGGCGACCGGATACCTTATATTCAGGGACAGGCTCGAAGGTGCGGACAAGATCGGGGGTATGCTGATTGGCCTCTATACCGGGGGTTCTGTCAACCTGGCCTCAATTGCCCTTGCCCTGAGAGTGGAACCGAATGCATTCATCATGACCAACACTTATGACATGATAGTGGGCGCGGTTGTGATCCTATTCTTTATCACTGCCGGCCCGGCCTTCTTCAGGCTTTTCCTGCCTCCTTTCAAGGCTCCGGCAGGTGTAACTGAAGAGGAGTTTGATTTTGACGGGATGAACCGTAGGATGGCGGAGGATTTCGATGATTACACCGGGATTTTCAAAAAGGGAGTCGTTCTTCCCCTGCTGGGGGCAATCGGGCTTTCAATAGTAATAATGGGTATCGGGCTGGGGGTCAGTTTTCTCCTTCCCAATGTCCCGCTGACTGTTTCAGTCATTCTGACTATCACCACTGTTGGCGTGGCCTCCTCGTTCATAAAGCCGGTGAGGGATATCAGGAAGACATTCCAGCTGGGCATGTATTTCATTGTGGCTTTTTCGATAGTTATTGCCACAAGATGCGATCTCAGCATCATCTTCCAGGCCAAATACCTCAGCCTGCTGGGATTTGTCACCTATGCCTATTTCGGCTCGCTGATACTGCACCTGTTCCTCTCCTGGGTATTCAGGGTAAACGCTGACGATTATCTTATTACTACTACAGGATTTGTTTATTCACCCCCGTTTGTGCCAATGGTTGCAGCGGCCCTGAAGAACAAGGATGTCATTCTGACAGGTCTTGCAACCGGAATGATAGGCTGGATCCTTGGCAACTATATTGGTGTTGCCTTCGGGATGTGGCTGGGTAAATTATAGCAGGCATCAGGCAAGAGGCAATAGGCAGTAGTGAAAAGACTGCATGACATACTGATTCCTGCCATATTTTTGCCAACACTATTGCCTACTGCCTGATGGCTATTGCCTAGAACAGGTAGTTGAGACCAATGTAGAATTCCATATTCCCGTCCTGCTCCTTCAGCGCCTTGCCGATGTCAGCCGAGATTATGAAGTTCTCGTTCATGGCTATCTTAAGGCCGAGGCCGGCAGCAACGTGAGGGGCATCCTTTTTGCCAGTCAGGAAATCGTCGATTGATTCACCGGTCTCAATGTCGTTAAGAAAACTCTGGAAAGCATTGCGGTCGATATCCACCGGATCAGTGACTATCCCTGCGTCTACGAAGTAGTTTGTCCCCAGGTAGAAGTTCTGGTTTATAAACCTGAATCTGACCATCTTCCAGCGGAGTTCTGCATTCGCGTATGCGATACCGTTGCCGACAACCCTGTTGCGGAGGATACCTCTGAGGTTTTTGCTTCCTCCGAGGCCTTCCGAGGTAGCTCCCCTGAGTTCCGAGACGATAATCTGTCCCTGGTAGTAGAATGGTACATCGCCGAAGAGTGTCTGCTGGTAGCCGAGCCGGTAGGCAAAACTCAGGTCATCTTCCTTTAGGGTAAAATACTGTCTCCATGTGAGATACAGTTTTCCGAATGATGACTCTGCGCCAAGGAATTCAGGTACGACCTCTATTCCGGTTTCAGCCCATATTCCGCTCATGGGGCAGGCGCGCTGGTCACGTGTATCATATGATATGCCTCCCTTGATTCCGGTGATCCATCCGCCGTCTGCCTCTTCCCCGGAGATGATTCCGGCGCCTGTATAGTATTCAAAGAGTGTAGGTACATCCGGAAGGTATTTCGGATCATCCGGATCCTTTCCCTTATTGAATTTATCCACATCAAGCACTCCCGGCTTAAACTGCTGGATACTCAGGCCTGCATTCCAGTGCCAGTTGTTTTCGCCGATATTGCCGATGAAATCGTTCTTGAACCTGAAGAGGTGACGCTTCATGGCATAGAACAGCCTGCTGCGGTAGGGTGGTGAACTCAGCTCATCATTAGTCCAGTCACTGTTGTAGACTGATCCGAATCCGTTGAATCCGTAGAAATCATAGGCAAAGTCGGGCATATAGCTCAGGTCAACAGCATACCTGATGCCCTTGATAAGGTAGTCAGAGTCATACATTACCCTGAGTATTGAACTACCCTTTGTAAAGGTGGAAGCTTCGATATATATCCGGTGAAAATAATCAGGATAGATTGATCCGTCGCCATAGTCGAACAGGTTGACAAGTGCTCCGTACTGGAACCCCTGGTCAGTGCTGTACGTAACAGCGGGCAGGGCGCCGAAGTTCCACCCTGTCTTGGTCTCCTGTGCCATCACCGAAGTGGCGAGGAGTCCGGTCAGCATGATAAAGATGAGTTTTTTCATAGGTTTCAATTTTGTAAGGAAATCAAAGTTAAAGAAAAATGATGCTCATATCCTAATTATTTTAATATTGCTACATTAGTGGACTTTAAAGCAGATGCCATGAGTCTTGTCATTCATAATACCGGAATGTTGGTACAGACCAGGGAAGTGAACCTGGCTTTCACTGCCGGCAGGGATATGTCGGTGCTGCCGGTGATTGAAAAGGGGTGGCTTCTGATTGAGGATGGGGTAATTGCAGGATACGGACCGCCTGAGACAATGCCTTCGTTCAGCAATGCGCTTCCCCGGCTGGACGCCGGGGGAGGATATGTATTCCCCTCATTCTGTGACCCGCATACCCACCTTGTTTATGCCGGGAGCCGGGAAAAGGAGTACACTGACAAGATACGGGGACTGTCATACGAGGAGATTGCTAAGAGGGGAGGAGGCATCCTGAACTCGGCGAAACTGCTTCACGAGACCTCAGAGGAGGAGCTCTTCAGGCAGTCGATGGAACGGGTTAGGGAGATCATTTCCTTAGGCACCGGCGCGGTGGAGATAAAGAGCGGTTATGGCCTTACCACGGAGGATGAGCTGAAGATGCTCAGGGTGATCAGGAGAATCAGGGAGGAAACGCCTCTCACTGTCAGGTCGACCTTTCTCGGGGCGCATGCCGTGCCTGCTGAATACCGTGATAACAGGAAGGGTTATGTAGACCTGATAGTTGAAGAAATGATACCTGCCGTCGCCGCCGCGCGGCTGGCAGACTATATTGACGTATTCTGTGACCGTGGGTTCTTCACGGCTGAGGAAACAGCCCGCATTCTTGAGGCCGGCGCGCGGCACGGCATGCGCCCGAAGATCCATGCCAACGAGCTTGACTATTCAGGCGGTATACAGGCAGGGGTTAAGCATGGGGCCCTCTCGGTTGACCACCTTGAATTCACCGGTGATGAAGAGATAGCAGCCTTGCTGGGAAGCGGAACCATGCCCACGCTGCTTCCGGGAGCAGCTTTCTTCCTCGCCATGACCGACCCGCCTGCACGGAAGATGATAGATGCGGGACTGCCCCTGGCCTTGGCCAGTGATTTTAACCCCGGATCATCTCCTTCCGGAAATATGAAGCTGGTAGTCTCTCTGGGCTGTATCAGGCTGCGCATGCTGCCGGAAGAGGCAATAAATGCAGTGACAATAAACGCAGCATATGCCATGGGGCTTTCGGAGACACACGGGTCAATCACCATAGGCAAAAAGGCGAACCTGTTTATTACCAGAAAAATTCCATCATATGAGTTCCTGCCTTACGCCTATGGCAGTAACCTGGTGGAGGCGGTGATTCTGAACGGAGATGTGGTCTTCGACCGGAAGTCTGCAGTCGGCAGTACCAGCCGGCAGTAAAAATTAATCTGAAATTGTTCATAGAAGATATCATGATAAATAGTCGTCTTATAGAGTGCGTCCCCAACTTCAGCGAGGGGCGTGACATGGGAAAAATAAAACAGATCACCGATGAGATAGAATCGGTGGAGGGAGTAATGCTTCTTGACGTTGACCCTGGCAGGGACACCAACCGCACTGTTGTGACTTTCGTGGGTGAGCCTGAGGCAGTGTGCGAGGCCGCTTTCAGGGCTGTCAGGAAGGCTGCCCACGTCCTGGATATGTCAAAGCATTCCGGTGCACATCCCCGCATGGGTGCAACTGATGTATGCCCGCTCGTCCCCATATCCGGGGTGACCATGGAAGAGGCTGCTGATTATGCCCGCAGACTTGCAAAAAGGATAGGAGATGAATTGCTGTTACCGGTATATTGTTATGAATCAGCCGCATTTGAGGAGAAGAGGAGGAACCTTGCAAACATCAGGGCAGGGGAATATGAGGGTTTGAAAAAGAAACTTGAGGATCCTGCGTGGAAGCCTGACTTCGGTCCTGCCCGTTTTGATGCCGGTGCCGGTGCGGTGATAGTGGGAGCCCGTGATTTCCTGGTTGCGTTTAACGTGAACTTAAACACAACTTCAGTGCGAAGGGCTAATGCCATCGCCTTTGATGTCAGGGAACGCGGACGTGAGAAACGTGAGGGAAATCCCATAACAGGCAAGGTGGTAAGGGACGAAGAAGGCAACCCTGTGATGATTCCCGGATCACTGAAGGCTGTAAAGGCAATAGGATGGTTTATCCCTGAATACGGGTTTGCTCAGATATCGATGAACCTTACGAATATAGGAGTGACCCCCGTCCATGTTGCCTTCGATGAGGTGTGCAGGAAGGCTGAGGCCAGGGGCGTCCGCGTGACAGGTTCGGAGCTGGTGGGGCTTATCCCGCTGAATGCAATGCTTGATGCAGGAAGGTACTTCCTTCACCGCCAGCAGCGTTCCGCTGGTGTGTCCGATGAAGAGCTCATAAGAACAGCGGTAAGGTCGATGGGTCTTTCGGAGCTGAAGCCCTTCAACCCCGACGAAAGGATAATAGAATATATACTCAGGGACAGGCAAAAAAAGAAACTTGTTGACCTGTCACTCGCATCGTTCGTTTGGGAGACATCGGCAGATTCACCTGCTCCCGGAGGCGGTTCAGTGGCAGCCGCTATGGGTGCCCTGGGAGCGGCCCTGGGAACGATGGTTGCCAACCTGTCGGGTCACAAGAGGGGCTGGGACGACCGCTGGGAGGACTTTGCAGCATGGGCCGAGAAAGGTGTGGCCATGCAGAAGCGTCTGCTTGAGCTTGTGGATGAGGATACTGACGCCTACAACGGTATACTGAAAGCATTTGAACTTCCCAAAAAGACAGAAGAGGAAAAAGCAGCGCGGGCTTCTGCAGTTGAGGCTGCAACCCTGAATGCATCCCTTGTACCCCTGGCGGTTATGAAAGAGGCCTACAGGGTCTTTGAACTGCTGAAGGAAATGACCGAAAAAGGCAACCCGAACTCTGTCACTGACGGTGCGGTAGGTGTGCTGGCTGTAAAAGCATGTATCAGCGGAGCATTCCTGAATGTCAGGATAAATGTAAAGGGGTTGAAAGACACTGTAAAAGCAGATGAGCTGACAGCCGAGGCCCTGAAGATCTATGAGGCTGCCGGGTTAACCGAATCTGAAATAATCAGCAGTGTGCTGGTTAAACTCGGGATTTAGAGAAAAAAAAGAGTGTCCCGCAAATGAGACACTCCTTTTTTTATAAATACCAGGTCAGATCAATAACCCGGATTTTGTTCCATGGCTGAGTTTGCATTCATCTCGGCAAGAGGAATCGGGAAAGCATAATTAAAGCTTCCGTATATAGGACCTCCGTGAGTCTGCTGAAGCGGGCTGACGAGAGGAATGTTCCTTTTTGTACGTGCCAGGTCGTGGAACCTGAAGCCCTCAAAGCAAAGTTCCCTTCTTCTTTCAAGGAGGATAATATCCTCATTAATTGAAGTATGGGCTACAGCGTTCCTGTTTGAGGTTATCAGGTTCAGCTGAGTGAGAGCGGCAGGGTCAGAAGGGTTAATTCTCCACAATGCCTCGGCATAGTTGAGGACAACCTCTTCATACCTTATCAGATAGATATCATCTGAATAGTCATTTGCCGGATATTTACCGAGATTGACATAGGGTTTGGGAGATACAAGATCCGGATCCGGATCAGGCCCTATCATTGCAGGCGAGGCCCTGACATCACCCGGGTCAAAAGCATCATAGAGGTCTTTAAGTCCTTCAACGTCGCCGTAGGAGCTTCCCCTGTAAATCTGCTGAAGACCGTTGATATTGTTGTTGTCGGTCCCGCTGTAGGCAAGTTCGAAGATGGAGTTAACTCCGCCGTCAGACCTCCAGAAGCTCACGAAGCCCGACGCCGGAATGATGCTGTACTTGCCGGAGTTAATTACAGCCAGGGCTGCATCGCGTGCTACCGTCCAGTCACCGTAGTAAAGGGCAATCCGTGATTTGAGTGCCTGGGCACCCCAATGGGTCAGAATCTGCTTTGAATTATCATCCTGGGCCGGATTCATCAGGCTTATGGCCTGATTGATGTCTTCCATTATGAAAGTCTTGCATTCCTCAAGGGTATTACGTGCCGGAGTAAAATCATCTCCTTTGTAGACTTTGATGTAAGGAATTCCCAGGGTGCCTCCGACATGCTGCTGCCCGAAATACCTGAGAAGGTCAAAGTGAGCCATGGCCCTTATTGCGTAAGCCTGCCCCTTGTAATGGTTCAGCAGGGCAGGATCACCCTGGATAGATGCATCATCGAGGGCAATGATGATATTGGCAGAAGCAATTACCTCATAGGGTGCTGACCACCAACCAGTGGTCACGTTGTCTTCATTGAACTCCATCTTGGCTTCCCTGACGAATCTTCCGGAGTTGCCGTTTGAGAAACAGTTGTCTCCTCTTACTTCACCGTTGATAATGTAGTCCCTTCCGTAGTAGGTAGTATTTGTCATTCTGTCATATGCACCAAAAAGGATTCCTTTCACGTCATCAACGGTATTGATGCTTCCCTCGACCGCCTTGGACTGTGCAAGGGTAGGCTCCAGTGAATCCTTGCTGCAGGAAGCAAGAATTCCGGCGAGGAGTGTTATTGAGAATATTATGAAGATAAACTTTTTCATGTTCTTAGAAGTTTAAGTTAATTCCAAAAATCACGGATTTGAGAGGAGCAACCTCCAGTCCTGTGAATCCATCTGACCCGGTTTCCGGGTCAAACCCGGTTTTAAGCCGCTCGTCCTTCACCCAGGTAAACATATTTGTTCCCCTGGCATATACCTGGATACTTCCAAGTCTGAGCTTTGTGACCACAGATTTCGGGACGTTGTAACCCAGAACAAGGTCTTTTACCCTGGCGTATGTTCCGTCAAAGAGGAACCTGGTGGAGTTGGAAACTGAGTTGCGTGGCCTGTATGCATACTCCATCATCGGAAATTCTGCCACGTCCCCTGGTTTCTGCCATCTGCTGTTATAAATGTCAGCGATTCCATTGTAAAGGTCTGTTGAATAACGTCCGTTATCCCATGTGTACCCTACCCATGTTTCATATATCGAGTGTCCGCCTGCAAAGTACATATTCATGTCAAAATAGACACCCTTAAAGTCCACGTGGAACGATGCTCCGCCGGAAATGGTCGGGAGGGCGTTGGTCCCCTGAAATGCAAGTTGTGCAGCATTGTAATCTTCCGTAATTCCGTCAGCATCATCAATACCGTTGACGTACCACTGTGGATGGCCGTTGTCAGGATTGACACCTGCCCACTTCCTCATATGCCATTCGGCGTAAGGGTGACCAACTGCAGTTTTAGTAGTGGATCCGGTGATGGAGATTTCATTGCCGTCACCATCAGTAGCGAGTTTTGTTATCTCGTTATTAAGTGTTGCAATGTTGAAACCTACCGAGAGGTTGAAATCCGATGACTTTATTATGTTAACGTTGACACTTGTCTCGATCCCTTTATTTACCATCGATCCGATATTCTGTGTGATACTTGAGTGACCAGAGGTAAGTGTGAGGGGCACACTCTGCAGAAGGTCAAAAGTCTCTTTTCTGAAGTATGCCAGAGAACCGTCAACAATGTTGTTGAACAGGGCAAAATCAACGCCGATATCATAGTTTTTGTTCTTTTCCCATGTCAGAAGCGGGTTTCCGAACGAACTGGGTGTTACTGCACCCTGGTCAGCATATGCGCCGCTGAATGACAGCAATGCCTGGTACGAGTTGATACCCACGCCCGAGTTGCCGCTGACACCGTAAGAACCTCTCAGCCTGAGATCGTCGATCCAGGAAAGACCGGAGAGAAACGCCTCCTCGCTGATGTTCCACGCTGCACCTACTGCCCAGAAGTTACCGAATCTCTGATCGGCGGGGAACCTTGATGATCCTTCACGCCTGTAGGTAAGGTCAACGATGTACCTGTCAAGGTAGTTGTAGTTAATCATTCCGAGGTATGAAAGATTCATCCAGTCAGAGAAGCTTGAACCGGCATCGAAGTTGGCACTTCCGGAATTGACGTTGGTAAGTCCGTCTGTTGCAAAGTTCTCACTGTAGGCATTTACGTTATTATACCTGTATTCCTGGTATTCAATGAGGGCCTTGAAATCAATACGGTGGTCATCCATCAGTTTGAGACGGTAGTCAAGTGAGTTCTGGAATACCATGTTAAAACGCTGTGTATTATCTCTGTAGGATGTGCCGTTTTCCTGTTTGCTGTCACCGTAGTGCCTGTTCTGGTAGTTTTTAAAGTCACTGAAGGTATAGTCAAGGGCTACAAGTGATTTGAATTTAAGGTTTTTGATTACATCCCATTCAACGAAGTCATTTGTCATGAAGCGTGCCATCTTGTTCCAGTTCACGTCATGCCTGTACAGGTAAAGATAGTTGTAGGTAGTTGGGTTGTCAGTTGTCGGATTTCCTTCCTCATCCAATGGCTGGAATGTGGGTGGTGAAAAATATTTCGCAGCAATCGGGCTTGCAAAATATGCAGATGCTTCAAGTGGAATTCCGTCCTGGAAAGAATGAGAAACGCTGTTGGTGGTAGAGAACCTGAATTTTTTCGAAAAGTTCCGGTTATAGTTCAGCTGTCCGGTAATCCTCGTGAATTTGTTTCCGACGACGATTGACTGGTTGTCAGTGTACCCTACCGAGGAGTAGAAACTTGCCAGTTCATCGCCACCGGATGCTGAAAGGTTGAGATTAAGGACTGGGGCATTCTTTACCCTTGTCGCCTGTTCCCAGTCACCGTTCAGGCTGCCGTTGGCTCTCCATGTCTGAAGGGTGAGAGCTTCGGGCAGATTATTTGCCAGTGCCCAGTCATAGGCTCCTTCTTCTGTAAATCCGTTGGCAGCTCCATAGGTATTGTATACCGCTTCAAGGAAAAGCTCTTCTCTCTGCTGGGCCGTCAAGACCTGGCGACCGGGAGTTGCCCTGTTCTGGAAACCGTATGAGGTGTTCAGATTGAAACGGGTGGCACCGGATTTTCCTTTTTTGGTTGTAATAACGATAACACCGTTTGATCCTCTTGCACCATATGCAGATGTGGCAGAAGCATCCTTCAGTACAGTAATGGATTCTATGTCATTGTTATTAAGAGAGGCAAGCTGACTCAATGATGTTCTTGCAGTGCTGCCTGTGGTGTTGGTGTTGGTAACAGGCACACCGTCAATGACGAACAGGGGCTCATTGTCAGCTGCAAGGGAGCTGAGTCCCCTGATCCTGATCTCCTGTGTTGCACCGGGAGAACCTGAGGTAGTGTTGATCACCATACCTGCAACCTTACCCTGGAGGGTCTGGGTTACGTCAGTGACCGGCACGTCCTTAAGTTGAGCTCCGGACACCTGTGTGGTTGATCCCGTGATCTCGTTTTTGCCCCTGGTGCTGTAACCAAGGACAATGACCTCGCCAAGAACTTCAACGTCCTCTCTCATTTCCACGTTGATCTCACTTCTGCCGGCAATCTCCACTTCCATAGGAGCCATGCCGACAAATGTGAACCGGAGGGTGGTTGCAGAGGCGGGGACATTTAGTGAATAATTGCCATCCATGTCAGTAATAACACCGACTGTAGAGCCTACTGCGACAATCTGAACTCCGGGAAGAGAAAGTCCGTCGCTGGCAGCTGTAACCTTCCCGGTTATCCTTACGGTTTGTGCCTGAAGCACTTGCGTGCCCACCAAAACCATAAAGATGAAAAAAAGAATCTTTTCTTTCATAGGAGTTAGTTTAGGTTAGTAAATAAAACCATGTATGCACTTACACGCCGGAAAAACCATCCGGATGCAGTTGCAATTTCCCAAAGATATCGGTTTTGTTAAAAAAATGCTATTAAACATTAAAAAAAAACATTAAATGATATTTATCATACAGAATTACGTGTTGGAGCCTAAGTCCGAAATAAGCTAAAGCATCACCCATCATCAGGTATGCTGAGGTGCTGCTGAATGCTGCTGAAGCATACGCACGCCAGAACAATGTCACCGATGGGCTTGCCAACCTGAATCTTGTCAGGGATCGGGCCCTTGCAGATAAGGCAACACAATCCTACACTGCTGCCAGTTTTACCGACAACGTTGCCCTCCTCGGTGCTATCCTTGATGAGAGAAGGATAGAGTTTGTGATGGAAGGCCGCCGCTGGTCTGATATTCACAGGCTGCAGTTCTGCCCATATTTCCCGATCAACGGAATCCCGGGCAAACTGTCGAATGCAATGCCTGCGAATGCTGACTTTACACTCGGGACACCCTATTCAGGAGCTTTGGGTATAACTGCCAAACCGTACTCAGACAACAGGTTCCTGTGGCCCCTTCCTGCCATTGAAACCAATGCCAACCCTGTTCTTGCTGCACAGCAGAATCCTGGTTACTAGATCTGAACTGGTTTAAATATAAGAGGTTGCACCTGTCAAAAGGTGCAGCCTCTTATTTTTTTGACCTGAAAAACGGAAGAGGTTCATGCGCAACTCAACATGATTTATAACATATTTTGCGCGATGAGGGGCATTTGAATTTTACTATATATTTGGCCGCATGAAGTAAAATTCATAATTAACCCAATTAACCTAAAATTTTAACCTTATGAGAAAACACTTGATGATGTTTGTACTGTTTATGGTTACAGGCCTGTTTGCCGCAGGTCAGACAGTACAGATTACCGGAGTTGTCAGCAGCTCGGAGGACGGGCTTCCGCTGCCGGGTGTAACCGTTAAGGTGCAGGGGCTTACCGTCGGTGCCGTTACTGGACCGGACGGAGCTTACTCCCTGCAGGCTCCCAGGGAGGCGGCCTCACTTGAATTCTCGTTCATCGGGATGCAGACACAGGTTGTTCCCATCAACGGCAGAACGAGGATCAATGTGACCCTTGTTCCCGATCTCGTTGCAATGGATGAAGTGGTTGTGATTGCCTACGGTACTGCCCGAAAGGAGCAATTTACCGGAGCTGCAGCCCAGGTAGACAGTAAAAAGATTGAAACGAGACCGGTCACAAACGTCACCAGCGCCATCGAAGGTACCAACCCCGGTATCCAGATGACATCTGCAAGCGGTCAGCCCGGTTCAAGCCAGGATCTCCGCATCCGCGGCTTCGGATCTGTTTCTGCCTCCAATGCCCCTCTCTATGTTGTTGACGGTGTTCCCTATACAGGCACAATCGCCAACCTGAACAGCAACGACATCGAGAGCATTTCAATCCTCAAGGATGCAGCTTCAACGGCAATCTACGGGAACAGGGCTGCAAACGGAGTCGTTATGATCACCACCAAAAGGGGAAACAAGGACAGGACTTCGATGAACTTCACCATGACCCAGGGTATCAGCACCAGGGCCATACCTGAATACGAGAGGGTGAGTGCGCTCGAGTATTATCCTCTTATGTGGGAATCAAACTACCACAGCCAGGTTTATGCTTCTACTCCTGTAGCTCCGGCAACAGCTGCCCAGAATGCTACAAACAACCTCAGGACCCTTGTGGGCTACAATATCACAACCGTGCCTGACAATGCAATCGTGGGAACCGACGGCAAGCTCAATGCCAATGCCAAAATCCTGGGTGATTATGCTTCGGATCTTGACTGGCAGTCTCCGATCATGAGGATGGGGCACAGGTCTGATTACGGACTTACCTTCAACGGCGGTTCGGATAAGAACGACTATTATGTATCTCTGGGTTATCTCAATGATAACGGGTATGTGCTCAAGTCGGACTACCGTCGTTTCACGGGCAGGATAAATGTAAACACCCAGCCTAAAAAGTGGGTCAGAACTGGTCTTAACCTCTCGGGTACGATGACCAATTCGAACACAGCTTATACATCGGGCGGTACTTCCTACATCAACCCCTTCTTCTTCACCAGGAATATGGGGCCCATCTATCCTGTTTACGCTCATGATCCCACAACCGGTGATTACCTGCTTGATGAGGAAGGTGAATACATCTACGACCTTGGTAACCTTACAGGTCTGCCCGCGAGGCCGGCAGGCGCCAGCCCCGGCAGGCATGTCGTTGCTGAAACCCTCTGGAATGATGACCTTTACAAAAGGAACGTCCTCAGCGCCAGAACATATCTCGATATATTCTTCCTCAAGGATTTCAAATTCACTGTCAACGTGAGTTCTGACGTTTCTGCCTATAACTATTCAGGCTTTGAAAACAAGACTGTTGGTGACGGCGCTCCGGCAGGAAGAGGTGAGCGTCTTAATTCGCTGACCACCAACTATACAATCAACCAGCTGCTCAATTACAGCAAAACCCTGTTCGATGAACATTCAGTAAGCATCCTCCTCGGTCATGAGAGCTATGACTACACATACAATTACTTCAGGGGCTTCAGGCAGGGGCTGATTGTTGACGGCAACACCGAGCTTGTAAACTTCACAACTACCAATGACCTTGAGTCATATACTGACAAGTACCGCAGTGAGGGTTATTTCACCCGTCTGAATTATGACTTCAGGGAGAAATACTTCTTCTCAGCATCATACCGCCGTGACGGTTCTTCGAAATTCTATACGCAAAACCGCTGGGGTAACTTCTGGTCAGTCAGTGCTGCATGGCGTCTTGATGCTGAAGACTTTATAAAGGCGATCAGCTGGATAGACATGGCCAAGGTCAGGGCATCATACGGTTCAACCGGTAATGATGCCGGTATAGGTTACTATGCATGGCAGGCACTTTATAATATTGGTGTAAACAACGCAAGCGAACCAGGGTTTCTCCAGGCCTCACTTTCCAATGAAAAGCTTACGTGGGAATCGAACAATGCATTTGATGTCGCACTTGAGTTTTCTCTCCTGAATAGGGTAACCGGTACCGTCGAGTATTACCACAGGGTATCATCAAACCTTCTGTTTGCAGTTCCTCTTCCTTCATCAAGCGGTATTACGAGCCAGGATCAGAACGTCGGTGCAATGTATAACGAGGGTATCGAAGCCAGGATTGGTGTTGATGTTGTAAAGAAATCCAATTTCAGATGGAACATCGACTTCAACGTGTCAACCGTGAAGAACGAAATAACCAAGCTTCCGCAGGAAGAGATCATCAGCGGTACGAAAAAGCTGATGGTCGGACACTCGATCTACGACTTCTGGCTGCGTGACTATTACGGCGTTGACCCGGCTGACGGAATGGCCCTGTATGATGCAAACATCAAGGATTTTGCAACCCAGGCCTCGAACCTGAGAATCATAAATGAAACCGACACGGTAAGTATCAGTGAAAACAATGCGAAGTACCATTATGCAGGTACCGCTATCCCTGACCTGATGGGAGGTATAACCAGCACTTTCAGCTACAGGGGTCTTGAACTGAGCATCCTCGGTACATTCCAGATCGGCGGGCTCATCTATGACGGAGCCTACGCATCACTGATGCATGCCGGCAACTATGGCAACGCACTTTCGGTAGACATTCTTGACCGCTGGCAGAAGCCGGGAGACATTACAAATGTACCCAGGCTTGACTACAGCAAGAGGACTCCGTTCGGAGCCGCATCTGACCGCTGGCTTGTTGATGCCTCATTCTTCAATATCAAGGCTGTAACTCTCAGCTACAACCTGCCCGCAACCCTGGTGCAGAAGGCCAACCTGGGCGGTGCAAGAGTATGGGTCAGCGGAGAAAACCTCTACCTGATCAACTCACGCGTGGGACTTGACCCGCAGGCATCGTTTGCCGGTACCTCTGACAACCTCTATACACCGTCGAGGATTCTGACTGTAGGGGTAAATGTATCATTCTAAACACTACAGAACTATGAAAAGATTATTATACAGTACATTAATAATTGCTGCTCTGTCGCTCTTCCTCTCTTCGTGCAACGAGGACTGGCTTGACACAGTCCCTACTGATCAGGTGGGGTCAGCAGATGCCTTTACCACTACCGGAAAGGCCCTGGGAGCCCTCAACGGCATCCACAGAAGCATGTATTTCCAGTGGGCTAACCAGGGCGAAGCCGGTGAAGCCTCTATGAACATCAACCGTGATATGCTCGGGGAAGACCTTGTCATGACATCATCCGGCAACGGCTGGTACAACACCACCTACCAGTGGGCAGCCCACCGGAGTGAGACAGCCTCTGTCGACTACTTCCCGTGGCGCATGTACTACAGGATCACTGCCAATGCCAACATGATTATCAACAACATTGACAATGCCGTAGGACCCCAGAGTGAAAAGGACATGATCAAGGGTCAGGCCCTCACCTACAGGGCTTGGTGCCATTTCAACCTTGTCCAGCTCTACGGAAAGCGTTATGTGGCAGGGGCTACAAACAACCAGCCCGGTGTGCCTATAATGCTGACAAACACCGTTGAGGGTCTGCCGCGAAGCACAGTAGAGGAGGTATATGCCCAGGTAATTGAGGACCTCGATGCAGCGATCCTGCTTCTCGACGGTTACAACAGGCCAAACAAATCACACCTTAACGTGAATGTTGCCAAAGGGATCAAGGCACGTGTTGCCCTGACCATGCAGAACTGGCCTCTCGCTGCTACCCTTGCTGCTGAAGCACGCACAGGTATCAACCTTATGACAACATCTGAATACACTGCAGGTTTTAACAATTATGGCAACCGTGAATGGATGTGGGGCAGCACAGTGGTTCCTGACCAGACTACCTACTTCTATTCGTTCTTTGCCTACATGTCAAGGAACTTCAGCTCCACAAATATCAGGGGTAACCCAAAGGCAATCAACACATTGCTTTACAATAACCCGATATTCACTGCAACTGATGTCCGTAAGGCCAATTTTGACCCGACGGGCCTGCATGCTACCCTTAATCCTCCTCTTCCTTCCACATTCACGAAGAAGCCGTATACCAGCCAGAAGTTCATTGCAGCCGGCCAGGCTGACAGCCGCGGTGATGTGGTTTACATGCGCGCTGCCGAGATGTACCTGATCGAGGCCGAAGCATATGCCCGCATGGGCGGTCATGACACCGAAGCACAGGATGCACTTAATGACCTGAGAGAAGCCCGCGAGACCGTGCCTGCAAATTATGTTGCAAGCACCAACACCGGACAGGCACTCATCGATGAGATAATGCTTAACCGCAGGCTTGAACTGTGGGGCGAAGGCTTCAGGTTCACCGACCTCAAACGTCTGAATGAACCCGTTGACAGGACCGGCGCCAACCACCAGGTATCACTCTGTGTGGTAACAAGCATACCTGCCGGCGATGTCAGGTGGGAGTGGCTGATACCGAAACAGGAACTTGATGCCAACAAGCAGATGGTTCAGAATGATCTGTAGGATTTATTCGTTTATTAAAAGAGGCTGCCCCGGAAAGAGCAGCCTCTTTTTATTACTCCCTGCGCCGGCGGAAGTGTTTATGGTCATCCATCCTCTTCTTCATGGATGAACTTCTCGCTCGCATAATAATGTAGACAAGAAACAGGATGAAGATAATAACTGTCAGGCTGATGAACGGGCTTTTGCTGATCATTGCTCTGACGGATTGTTACCTCATGTCAATCACCTCGACCCCCTTGTAGTCTCCGGCATTGAAGGTGAAGTATCCGGCAGGCGGACGGAAGGAGAGGTCATATTTCCTCGCTGAAAGCGTGACGGTCATCCCGTCTTTTGTCCTGTACTCGGCAGATCTCAGGTCATAGAGGCTCTTGCCTACTGCCACCCTTATCCGTACGAGGCCGGTGTTTATGTCTTCAGGATAGAGGTCAATTATCCACTCGGAGGCGTTCTGTTCGAGCAGCCTGACCTTGTATCCCTTCTCGTGCATCGAGAAGAGCAGGGAAGGCCTGGCGATAAAGGATTCATCGGAGGGATCCGGTGCTGTGACTGCCACCTCCTTTACCTCAGGGGAATAATTCCAGACTGCCTTGCCGTCATTCCATATTATATTGTCAGGAAGGGTAAGCCTGTAACTGTCGCCCTTTATGACTGCGGTGCCGCTCATCTCAGTCTCTTCATCTTCCTGTGCATCGTAGGCAGTTATGTCAAAGTCAATCTTTACTGACGGTGCTGCAGTTGCCTTTTTGCTGAATTCCGTGAGTACCCTCACGGCTTCAGGGTCTTTCTGGGCTGCAACCGTCACAGAAAGAATGGTGAGCAGAATTACTGATCCTGTTTGTTTCATTTCAAAGATTCTCCTGGTCAAGCCTCTTCAAAATCTGTTCCAATGTTTGCGGATCCTGTACAATGACCTCACGGGCCTTGCTGCCCTCGAAGGGGCCCACAATGCCTGCCGCCTCAAGCTGGTCGATGATACGTCCTGCGCGGTTGTAGCCAAGCTGCATTCTTCGCTGTATCAGTGAAGTTGATCCCTGCTGATGCTGCACTACCAGGCGTGCTGCCTCATCAAAGAGCGGGTCGCGCTTCTTGAGGTCGACCTCGTTATTCCCGTTCCCGGGCTCTTCGTCTCCGACGTACTCAGGCAGGTGCATGGCATCAGGGTATCCCTGCTGCGAACCGATGTATTCTGTAAGCTCTTCTATTTCAGGGGTATCAATGAATGCACACTGCACCCTTATGGGCTCCCCGCCCTGAGAGATGAGTGCATCGCCTCTTCCCACCAGCCTGTCGGCACCGGTAGTGTCAAGTATTGTACGGGAGTCAACCCCGGAGAATACCCTGAATGCTATTCGTGACGGGAAGTTTGCCTTGATAAATCCGGTTATGATGCTCACTGACGGACGCTGGGTTGATATTATAAGGTGGATGCCCACTGCCCTCGAGAGCTGTGCAAGGCGGCCTATCGGGGCCTCCACATCCCTGCCGGAAGTCATTATAAGGTCTGCAAATTCGTCAATTATAAGCACTATATACGGCATGAAGTCATGCCCCTTCTCCGGGTTGAGCCTCCTGGCGATAAACCTGTCATTGTATTCCCTGATGTTCCTGGTCTGTGAAAGCTTCAGCAGTTCAAGCCTGTGATCCATCAGTATACAGAGCGAGTTCAGGGTATTGATCACCTTCTTGGTATCGGTGACAATTGCATCCTCCTCATCAGGCAGCTTGGCCAGGAAATGGCGTTCAATCTTGCCGTAGAGTGGCAGTTCCACCCTTTTGGGATCTATAAGAACGAACTTCAGCTCTGCCGGGTGCTTCTTGTAAAGGAGTGAGGTGATGATTGCATTCAGACCCACTGATTTCCCCTGCCCTGTTGCGCCGGCCACAAGCAGGTGAGGCATTTTTGTAAGGTCGATGATGAAAGGATCATTGGTGATTGTCCTCCCGAGGGCCAGGGGCAGTTCAAATTTCGAATCAGTGAATTCGCGCGATGAGAGAAGCCCCTTCATTGACACGATCTCTGATTTCCTGTTCGGCACCTCTATGCCCACTGTGCCTCGCCCCGGGATGGGGGCTATGATTCTTATGCCCAATGCCGAAAGACTCAGGGCGATATCATTGTCAAGCGACTTGATGCGATGAATCTTGACACCCCTGTCCGGAACCACCTCGTAAAGTGTCACGGTAGGCCCGACCGTGGCTGATATCTGCTTGATAGTTATCTTGTGGTCGGCAAGGGTCTTGAGGATTATCTCCTTGTTTGCGTTCACCTCGTCGGCAGTGGTTGTGCCCGCGTTGCGGTAATCACGAAGCAGTGCCAGGGTCGGGAACTTATATCGTGACAGGGAGAGCCTCGGGTCAAAAGGGGGGAGGTCACCGGGGATGTCCTCCTCCAAAGGCTCTTCAGTAACATGCTTTCTGGTTCTGTCGATTACATTCACAAGGGGTTTGTCGGCCTGGGGAACCACCGGTGGTTTATAGAAATCATCGATTTCGTCAGTCTCCTCCGTCTCCTCTTCATCAGCCCTGAGGGGCTCCTGATCAGCTGAGGGGTAATTCTCTTCAGGAGAGATATGAACCTCATCCGTGACAACGTCCTTTTTTCTGCCTTCACCGGAGAGCACAGATACGCCTGCCTTCGCCACTGTGGCTATCGGTTTCCTTATGGTCTGGGGGCTGACATGCAGTGCAAAAATGAGGTATGCTATGGTTACGACCAGCAACACTGCACCGGTTCCTACTTTTCCCAGGCCGTCATTGAGGTAGCTGGCAATCATGAAACCGAACGTACCTCCAGGTCCTGCACCGAGGAAAGTGGACTGTCCGGCGAAATAACCCATGATGACTGAGACCAGCACAGTGGCAAGGAGGAAGCGAAGGACGTTTTTCCAGAGCCTGAAGTATTTGACTTTCAGCAGGGCGAGTCCGAATGCGCCTATTACCAGCGGGATAAAGAATGAGCCAAGCCCGAAGCCGTTGAACATGAAGTAATGGCCAAGCATGAAACCGACCTTCCCTCCCCAGTTCTCATAAGCAAAGGGTTTGTCGTCAGGCCGTGGGCCGAGTGAATCCTGGTCTGCATTACCTGTCAGTACATAGGATACAAAAACAACGAGGAGGTAAAGGGCAAATACAAGCAGTACCAGACCCACGATAAACCTCAGGTTTTCACCTGACGGATTGCCTGCCGAACCCCTCTTCTGCGATGATGATGAACCGTTTCCTTTCTTCTGTTTAGCCATCCTTCGATGAAATTAATGTACCCCTTTGACAGCGGTCTTTTAAACGATTAGCAAAGGTAAGAAAATTGGTTGACCCGCAGGGGCTTATTTTAAAACGAAATCATTTTCAGGATAAGGGTATCGAGGTACTTCGAAGTCACCTTCCTGTAGTTCTTTTTCTTTTCGAACTCCTTGTCGGGAATCTGTTTTGCAAGCACCTCATCTGCCGTAAACTGCAGTTCGGCATCGCCGATAATATAGAAAAAGTCCATCAGCACGCCGTCTATTTCCCGGTAGGGTGTCATCCTGTTGGGATTTTCCGCCTTTATCTCTGTGGTGTACCAGATGTATCTCGTTGTTTGCCTGTCCGGCAGTTCAACACGTGCCTGCCTGCAATTGAACCCGCAGATCACGGACCTGCGTCCTGTCTCGTGCACTGTAATGCCTTCCATGGATGTGAATCCGGGCTGAATGTCGCGGTAGTTGCCCTCGAAGTAGTATTTGAATGCCAGGATGTTGAGGTAAGTGTCGTAGATGTTCTCCTTCGGATTTATGACTGTCGTCACTCCCGAATTGCCGATAGGTGTTTTGAGCCTGGTGCTTATAAGGTCATTTCTGAAGGCAATCACCAGTTCTTTTGGAAGGAGGTCCGACGAAAGGGACGAAGGGTTGCTTACATATTTTATATTGTAATAGATCTCTCCCTCTTTCATGTTCCTGTATTTGTTGCCGCCCCTGCAGGAGGCAAGCAACAGTACAGTCAAAAGAATTGAAACAAGAGGGAGAAAGCTGTTCTTCACGCTGCGCAATTTGGCTGTAAAAGTAGTAAAATATGCAAAATCAGCTGACAGGGCTGACAATGGCATATCATTATATAACTCAGATCAGCAGGGAATAATATTTGCTCTGTTTTAATTTCGTTTAATATTTTAGCTTTGTCACCTGACATTAAGCGACACCTATGAGCAAGAAGCTGGCAGTAATAGCCCTGGGAGGCAATGCACTCCTGAGGGGTGATCAGATAGGCACAATCGAGGAACAGGAGCAGAACACCACTGACACTCTTGAGAACCTCGTTTTTCTCCTGAAGGAGGGATATGATCTTGTCATTACCCACGGGAACGGGCCGCAGGTGGGCAATATCCTCATGCGGAACGATGCCGGTGAGCAGATGTACGGAATCGCACAGATGCCGATTGACATCTGCGTTGCCGATTCACAGGGAGGCATAGGTTACATGATTGAGCGGATGTTCAAGAATGTGCTGAACAAACACGGCATTGAAAAGAATGTTGTGTGCCTCATCACAACGGTGGTGGTTGACAAGGATGATCCCGCCTTCAGCGACCCGCAGAAGAGGGTTGGCAAGATTTATACGAGGGAACAGGCTGATGAGCTTGCAAAGGCGAAGGGATGGGTATTCAGGGAGGAGGTCAAGGCTGACGGAGGATACCGGAGGGTTGTACCGTCGCCAAAGCCAGAGAGCATTATGAACCACGATCTCATCAGAGAGCTTGCTCTGCGCGGGAATATAGTCATTGCGGCAGGCGGCGGCGGAGTTCCGGTATATATAGACGAAAAGAATGATGTCAGGCCGGCCGAGGCAGTGATTGACAAGGACCTCGCATCATCACTCCTGGCTTCTGCCATAGGGGCGGATGAGTTTTATATTCTGACCGATGTTCCCTATGTATACATCAATTACAAGAAGCCTGACCAGGAGATAAAGGAGTTCCTCGACTACAAGGATACCCTTAAGTATCTGAATGAGGGACAATTCTCAAAGGGAAGCATGGCTCCGAAAATCGAGGCCTGCCTGAATTTTGTCAGGGCCGGCGGCAGCAAGAGCGTAATCACCGAGGCTTTCAAGCTGGAGGACAGGAGGTACGGGACGAAGATAACGATGGAGTATGATTAGGCAGCAGTGATATTTGCCGAAGGGAATTCAGAATTGTTAAACATAAAATAACCGCAAAACCAAACATTGACATGGCTTACAATTTACGTAACCGCAGCTTTCTGAAGCTGCTTGATTTCACCCCTGAAGAGATAAAGTTTCTGCTTGATCTTTCATTTGACCTCAAGAAGGCAAAATATGCCGGGACGGAACAGCAGAGGCTCAGGGGAAAGAACATTGCCCTCATCTTCGAGAAGACTTCAACCCGCACCCGTTGTGCCTTTGAGGTTGCGGCCTTTGACCAGGGGGCACATGTGACATATCTTGGCCCTTCCGGATCACAGATAGGCCACAAGGAGTCGATGAAGGATACTGCAAGGGTCCTGGGTAGAATGTATGACGGTATAGAGTACCGCGGCTACGGCCAGGCCATAGTGGAGGAACTGGCACAGTATGCCGGTGTCCCTGTCTGGAACGGACTCACGAACGAGTTTCATCCCACCCAGATCCTGGCTGATTTCATGACCATGTTGGAGCATTCAGGCAAGCCTCTTAACAGGATAAGCTTCTGCTACCTTGGCGATGCCCGCAACAACATGGGTAACTCGCTGATGGTAGGCGCCGCAAAGATGGGGATGGATTTCCGCGCTGCAGCGCCGAAGGCATGCCAGCCGGCAGACGACCTTGTGAAGAAGTGCCGCGAAATTGCAGCAGAGACAGGTGCAAAAATAACCCTGACGGAGGATGTTGCAGAGGCAGTCAAAGGCGTTGATTTCCTCTATACCGATGTGTGGGTCTCGATGGGAGAACCTGACTCCGTTTGGGAAGAGAGGATCAGGCTGCTGAAACCATACCAGGTCAATGGCGAAGTCATCAGGCTGACAGGTAACCCGGATGTCAAATTCCTTCACTGCCTGCCGGCATTCCATAACAGGGAGACGAAGATGGGCGAGGATATCTTCAAAAAGTTCGGTCTTGACGGGATGGAGGTAACGGAAGAGGTATTTGAATCACGTCATTCGATAGTCTTTGACGAGGCCGAGAACCGCATGCATACAATCAAGGCGGTGATGGTAGCCACCTTGGGGCAGTAGGCAGTACTGTCAGGCAACAGGCAGCAGGCAGTGGGCAGTAGTGAGATGACTGCAAGTCATGCAGTTATCGAATGCATTGTCAGCACTATTGTCTATTGCCTCTTGTTTACTGCCTAAACGATGAGTGCCCTTATGAAGTAGAATGTCATCAGCAGGGCTGCTGCGAGTTTGAGGCCTACACCGGTGAGAAAGCCGAGGAGGCTTCCGAAACCGGCTTTGAGTGCATATTTAAAGTCATCCTTGAAGATCAGTTCACCCACCACGGCGCCGATGAAGGGGCCGATGATTATGCCGACCGGACCAAGGAAGAGGCCTATTATCAGTCCTACCGTAGCTCCCCGCATTCCGTATTTTGATCCCCCGAATTGCTTTGTGCCCCAAATGGGTACCACGTAATCGATTATTGTTACCACCACGGCCACAATTCCGAGTATTATGAAAAGGTTTTTGCTTATGTCAGCGAAACGGGTGAAATGCAGGACCACCAGTCCGAGGTAGGTGAGGGGCGGTCCGGGCAGAACAGGAAGAAGACAGCCTGCAATGCCCAGTATCATAAGAATTATGGCCAGTGCCAGCAGTAAATAATCCATCAGCGGGTGATTTTCAGTGCAAAGGGCCAGGGTGTGTTACCTTGTCCCCAGTTCGTCAAAATCTACATCGGAGAATTCAGTGGCCGCAACACCTGTAACAGCCTCCTCAGGTTCTCCGGCCTCTGAAATATCTGTTACAGTGCCTGTTGTATGAACTGCAACACCGTTGCCGGCGAATGCTACGGCCTCGCGAAGGCCTTCGGTGAATTTTTCAAAATCCTCCTTATAGAGAAAGATCTTATGTTTTTCATAGAACATCTTCCCCTCCTTGCCGGGCCTCTTCTTGCTCTCGGTAATTGTCAGGTAAAGATCTTCATGACGTGTTGACTTCACGTCGAAAAAGTAAGTTCTCTTGCCTGCTCTGACAACTTTGGTAAATACCTCCTCCTTATCACTTCTTTCATTCTGGCCTTCAATTCTTCCTTTCTCGTCTTCCATCAGTAGCGAATGTTTTAGGGTTTCAATCGGTTAGCATGCTCAAATGTAACAATAATTTTTTCATCTCAAAGTGGAGCCTCCAAATTGAGATACTTTTTTGGCTGCCCTGTTATATGCTACTGCTATTTTTTTAACTTTGCCACCTGGAAAATATGTTCTTTAAATGATAAGCAGAAGACAACTCAGGATCAAGGCGCTTGCCGTGCTTTATGCCTGTAACAGGAAGGAGCTGGATGATCTCGAAACCGCGGAGCAGGAGCTCATGTTAAGCATCAGAAAGAGCTACGATCTGTATCATTATCTTCTTCTTCTGCTGGTAGCCCTGTCGGATCTGGCCCGTGAGAGGGTGGCCCTTTCGGCATTGAAGAAGATTCCGGGTCCCGAAGATCTTAATCCCAATACACGTTTTGCAGAAAACAGGGTAATAGCCCAGCTCAGGAGGAATGAGCACCTTCGGCTTTATACCGAAGCCATGCCTGCACTGTGGACCCGCAAGGACAGGCTCAACAGCATGAAATCACTGAGCCGCTGGCTCTCAACAAGGGGCCTGTCATGGGACGATAATCCGGAAGTTGTGAAGATTATCTTCAATGATATGACCAGGTGGGAGGGCTACACTCAGTACATGAACGCCCCCGAAAACAGCTACAAGGCTGATCAGCGTTTCATCAGGGACCTGATAACAAAGTTCTTCCCGGCATCGGAAGACCTGGCGATATGCCTTGAGGAGCTGTCTGTCTACTGGAACGACGATCTCCCCTTTGTGGCTTCAATGATACGGAACTCCCTCGGCAAATTCAGGGAGAACGATGACGGTCAGTCAATCGCGATGCCGCAGCTCTTCACAAATGAGGACGATGAAAAATTCGTGAAGGTACTGCTGAGGAAATCGATACTGAACAGTGAAAGGAATACAGCGGTGATTGACGCCCATACAACCAACTGGGAAGTGGAGAGGATAGCGCTGATGGATAAGCTTGTTATGCAACTGGCGATAACAGAGCTCGTTGAATTTCCGGAAGTGCCGGTAAAGGTCACCCTCAACGAATATATCGAAATTGCAAAAGACTATTGCACTGCCAAAAGCAGTACTTTTGTGAACGGAATACTTGACAAGATAGTCAGGGAGATGAGGGCCAGCGGCACAATGAAAAAGGCCGGGAGGGGACTTATAGGTGAATAAAAAATGACAGACATGAAAGGTATTATTACATATTTCATGGCAGCAGTTGTTGCAGCCGGATTGCTGACAGGTTCATGCGGAAGAAGCAGTTCGGGAGCCGGGAAAAATGCTCCTTCGGATACCACCGGTACAGCCATACTGACATTCAGCGCGCCCGAACACGATTTCGGGAAGGTGAAGGCGGGGGAAAAGGTAGGCTGCATCTTTTCATATACCAACACCGGTGATGCTGACCTGGTTATTGCATCGGCATCTGCAAGCTGCGGTTGCACAGTACCCAAATATGATAAAAAACCGGTGCCTCCCGGCGGATCAGGAACCATTGAAGTGGTATTTGACACTTCCGGCAGAGAGGGTATTCAGACAAAAACAGTTGTAATTCAGTCCAATGCAGAGAATAATATAGTTATTTTGCGTATAATTGCCGATGTAACAAAGGATAACTGACAGAAAGAATTTTATTATTATTACAAATAACATCAAACACGGAAAACACACATGACAACATTCGCATCGATTTATTTACAGGCCGCTCCGGCCCAGGGAAGCCCCAACCTTCTTACAGGTCTCCTTCCGCTCGTTCTCGTATTTGTGGTATTCTATTTCTTCATGATAAGGCCGCAGATGAAAAAACAGAAGGAACTGACAAACTACCGTAACGCCATCACCAGGGGCGACAAGGTCATAACCACCGGCGGCATTTATGGCAAGGTTGTGGAGGTCTCCGATAATGTCGTTACTGTGGAAATAGCAAATGACGTCAAGATCAGGGTTGACAAGAACGCCATCCTGAAGGACCCGTCAGACGTCGCCGCAAAACAGTAATCAGGTCAGGGAGGTAAAAATGATTACGAAGGACAAACGGGAACGGTCAGAAAAATTCCTTAACAGGGAACTCCCTGTCTTTGCGTTTTTCCTGCTTCTCGCGTTTGTCTTCTGGTATCTCAATGAACTAAGCAAGGAGTTGCAGGGTTCAATCAACTATCCGGTACGTTATATTAACCCGCCTAAAGACCGCATCGTCACAGGCGACCTGCCGGACAAGCTTGAGATGGATCTGCGCGGACCCGGCTATTCAATCCTGAAGGTCAAGCTCTCAGGAAGCAGGGCCCCGGTGGTGATTGATTTTTCAAAGGTGGCACCCCGAAGGATTCCGGGACAGCTGCCCAGATACTACCTTGTTACCTCGGGGCTGATCAGCAACTTCTCAAAGCAGCTTCATGCTGATTTTGATATCCTTGCCATCCATCCGGATACCCTCCTCTTTGGATATGACAAGCTCGTGACCAGGAGGGTTCCGGTTATTCCCGACATCAGGGTGGAGACTGCCGGGGGTAAAAAGGTGATCATAGTGGCTGACCCTGACAGTATAACGGTTACCGGACCGCAGCATGTCTTTGACACTCTTTCTGGTATCCCGACCAGGTACCGCTCCTTCAGGAGGATGAATGAGAACTTCAGGTCAAAGATACCGATTGAGTGTCCCGAATATCTCCAGACAGCCCAGAAAAGGGTGAGTGTTGAGGTGACGGTGACAGGGGCTGCGAAGCATAATGCCTTATGAATTAAGCATATGGCAAAGCGGTTAGGAGTCACGGGAGGAATTGGCAGCGGCAAGACTACAGTCTGCAGGATCTTCAGGGTTCTTGGAGTACCGGTGTTTGTGGCTGATACTGTTGCCAGGGATATCATGGAAAATGAACCGGAGATACGTGCGACAATCAGCCAGATTGCCGGAAAGGACCTGTATACAACAGGCACCCTTGACCGCAAGGAGCTTGCCCGTATCATTTTCAACAGGCCTGAACTGCTTCGTAAGGTAAACGGTGCTGTTCACCCGGCTGTACTGAAGCGGTTCGGAGAATGGGCAGACACATCAACGGTTCCTTATGTGATAATGGAATCCGCAATATTGTTTGAGGCGGGAGCTGACGCACTTGTCGACAGGGTGGTTACAATATCTGCACCTGTTGAAGAGCGTATCTCGCGCGTAATGGGCAGAAACGACCTGACCCGTGAAGAGGTGATCAGAAGGATCAATAACCAGCTCGAGGATGAGGAGCGGGAAGAACAGTCGTTTTATGTTATCAACAACTCTGACAACGAAATGATAATACCGGAGATCCTCAAGATCCATGAGGATATGATCCGTCTTTCAGGAAAGGACAGGTAATGGGTAAATTTGCCAAGTGGATAGGCGGAGGCCTGGGATTTGTCTTTGGCGGACCGATAGGAGGGCTTCTGGGATTCTTTTTAGGTTCAGTTGTTGACGGAACATCAGTAAGATGGGAGCAGACCGGCGGTGACCGCAGGGTTTACCGTACAACCCCTGGCGATTTCGGAATGAGCCTGATTGTGCTCATCGCCGCGGTGATGAAGGCTGACGGGCAAGTGGTCAGGTCAGAACTTGATTATGTAAAGCGTTTCTTCGTCTCCCAGTTCGGCCCTGAAACAGCACAGGAAGCGCTGCAGATGCTCAGGGACCTGCTTAAGCAGGAAATACCGCTGCGCGAGGTCTGCATGCAGATCAGGCAGAACATGGACTACGCTTCGAGGCTTCAGCTGATTCATATTCTTTATAACATTTCTGCAGCCGACAACCGGTTCGCGACAGCCGAGACAAACGTCATAAAGTCGATTGCCGACATGCTTGGTATTACCTCAACCGACTATGACTCAATACGCAACATGTTCGTTCCGGCCACCGACGCCGCCTACAGGATCCTCGAGGTGGAGCGGACTGCCACTGACGAGGAACTGAAGAAAGCCTACAGGAAGATGGCCCTGAAGTATCACCCTGACAAAGTAGGCCATCTTGGCGAAGATTTCAGGAAAACGGCAGAGGAGAAGTTCAAGGCTGTCAACGAAGCGTGGGAAAAAATCAAGAAAGAAAGAAATATTGTCTGATAATAAATTGATTAACAATTACTAACATTAATCATTACGAACATGAACCTTAAAGATATTCTGGCCATCTCTGGTGAAGGCACTCTCTTCAGATTCATTGCCCAGGGCAAGAATGCCGTTATCGTTGAGAACCTTGAAAGCGGAAGACGATTCAGCGCCGGCGCAACAGCCAAGGTCAGCGCCCTTGATGAAATTTCAATTTATACCACGGGCGAGGATATGCCTCTCTCCAAAGTAATGGACCTTATCTGGGAGAAGGAAAACGGCGGACAGGCTGTCTCACACAGGCAACCTGACGGTGAACTGAAGAAATACTTCGGTGAGGTTATGCCTGATTATGACCGTGACAGGGTTTACACTTCCGACATCAAAAAGGTGCTTCACTGGTACAATATTCTTCAGGGACTGAACCTGCTTGTGAAGGAGGAGGAAAAACCTGAAGAAGGGGAAACCGGTTCAGGATCTGCAGCCAGCGGGGAAAAGGCGGAAGAGAAAGCGAAGGATGCCGGGCCTTCAAAGAATGAGGGAGGTAAGAAGGCTGCTCCGAAAACCCCAAAAGCCCCGGCAGGCAAAGGGGCCACATCAAAACCGGCCGAGGAATAACATTATGGCAGTGACCAACTTCGGCGGTGAGGAGGTGGTTTACGGCTATGATGAATCAAAAATCATCATAGTACCGGTACCGTATGATGCAACAAGTACATACATACGTGGAGCCGACAGGGGGCCGGCTGCCATCCTTGAGGCATCTCCGGCGCTTGAGTTCTATGATATCGAGACCGGAACCGAGGCTCACCTTCACGGTATACATACCCTGCCACCACTGGTGACCGGGGATGATCCGGCAGAAGTCACTGACGCGGTTTACGGAGCTGTCTGCAGGCTGTTCGGCGGGAACAGATTCCCTGTTGTGATCGGCGGTAACCATACAGTCAGCATAGGAGCCTTCAGGGCAGCTTCAGAGGCTTTCACAAACCTCACCATTCTGCAGCTGGATGCCCATTCAGATCTCAGGCCGACCTACGAAGGATCACACCTTAACCACGCGTGTGCTGCTGCCAGGGCAAAGGAGTATGCACCGCTGGTGCAGGTTGGGATCCGCAGCATGGCCGCGGAGGAACTGCCGTACGTCGACAGGAAAAGGATCTTCTATGCACATGAACTCTACGGAGACAAGAAGTTGTATGACAGGGCTTTAAATCTGCTGTCAGACAATGTGTACATCACGGTGGACCTGGATGTGTTTGACCCTTCGGTAATGCCTTCAACAGGCACACCGGAACCCGGAGGCCCGGATTACCGTGAGCTTATGTTCTTCCTGCAGAAAGTTTTCAGCAAGCGCAACGTGGTGGGATTTGATGTTGTGGAGCTCTGTCCTTCTGAAACCAACAAGGCTCCTGATTTCATGGCAGCAAAGGTGATTTACCAGATGCTGAGCTACAGGTTCAACCGCTGAAGGATTCGCTCTGTAACGGTTTGTCAAACTGTTTGGCCTCCTCCCATATCTCATTCATCTCGTCAAGGGTCATGTCACGGAGTGACAGTCCTTTGGCAAGGGTTTTCTGCTCCAGGTAGTTGAACCTTCTGATGAACTTGCGGTTTGTCTTTTCCAGCGCTGACTCAGGGTCTATCTCATAAAGCCTTGCGGCATTAATGAGGGTAAAGAAAAAGTCGCCCAGTTCTGATTCAATATCAGTCTTTCTTCCGGAGGCAATCTCCTGTTTCAGTTCGTCAAGTTCCTCCGTGACCTTGTCCCATATCTGTTCCCTCGAGTCCCAGTCGAATCCGACACCCCTGACCTTTTCCTGTATTCTGTTTGCCTTTACCGTTGCCGGAAGGGAAGAGGGCACCCCTGAAAGTACCGGCTTGTATTCAGAGTGCTCCGTCATCTTGAGCTTCTCCCAGTTCTCCTCAACCTCACGTGCTCCCCTTGTCACGTTCACGTCTCCGAAAACGTGAGGGTGACGGTATACCAGCTTATTGTTTATGCTTTCTAGCACATCACCCATGTCAAACAGCTCCTTTTCCGACCCTATTTTTGAATAGAATGCCACGTGAAGCATCAGGTCGCCCAGTTCTTTCTTTATCGAGTCATTGTCATCCTGCAGGATGGCATCAGCCAGTTCATAAGTCTCTTCAATTGTCAGTTTCCTGAGTGTCTGGTTCGTCTGTTTCATGTCCCAGGGGCATTTCGCCCGGAGCTCATCCATGATATCGAGCAGCCTGGTGAATTCCCTGATAGCCTTTTCTCTCATATATTGTCTGTTTAAAAGAGGCCGCCGGTTTCGCGGTCCTGGTTGCGGGCTTCAACCCTTACGGCATCTCCTGTATCAACAGAAAAGAGCTGGCAAAGGTTCGCCCCGTTTATTGAAAGTTCGAGCAGCTCAAGGGAGTTGAAGCGGGTCACGATTTCCCCCACGGGTTCCTCCCGGTAGTACATGCTTATTTTTTCTGTAAAGTAGTTGTTGCTCTTGATGAGTATCCGGTAATCCCTTCCCTCGAACACCCTCAGGAAGATTTCACGGGTTATATTGGTGATGGCATTCCCGTAGGAGTCGATGAATATGACGCTTCCGATGATCACGTTCCGGTCAATCGCAGCTCTGAGGGGCACCTTTTCTGAAATCGAGGCGATCCGTTTCCCCAGGGTCTCCGGCGGCTGGCCGCCGGCAATGGCTGCTGCTGTCCTTGAGAAAAGAGTGATCTCATCGGATCCGTCGTCGTTACTGAGGCTTATCACAAGGTCCGGCTCCGAGTTCAGTATCAGGTTGAACATGCCGTTGTTGGCACCCACAAACCAGTGGTTATGTGCCCTGACCAGGAGGTGCGGGTTTTCACCCGGGCCCTCGCTGCTGACGAAGATAAGGTGTATGGTTCCTTCGGGGTAGTGGCTGAAGGTGTTCCTGACCACAAAGGCGCCATGCATGATGTTGAGGGGCGGAATGCTGCCCGCGTTATTCACAATTACGGCTCCCGGGCACCCGGAGGCAAGTTTTCCCCTGAGTATCCCGTTGAAGAAATCATCTTCCCTCCACTCGGTGGTCAGCGTGATCAGCGGCATCGCAAAATTGCTCAGTAAACCGGTTGCCTGCATGGCAGGAGGCATCCCAAAATTGTTACAGCAAAGATAGTCTTCTGCAAAAAATAAACTTACTTTGCGGTAGAACGGATGCACAAAAACGATCACGGTCATAATAAACTTAAGGTTAATCATTTAGAAAGAGCTGGAGAAGAGAGGCAGATGACAGAACAGGTTATTTTGCTTGACGGGATTGATCCGCTGGTCATGCTCGGGCCCAACAACAGGCTGCTGGACCAGATCCAGGGATTTTTCCCGAAAGTCAGGCTGATTGCCCGGGGGAACGAGATAAAATGTATCGGTGAGGCTGAAGAGGTCTCCTCATTTGTCGTGAGGATGACTGAACTAATAGAATATTACAGGCGTTACAACAGGGTTGAAGAGGGTGATCTTGAACGGCTTCTGCTCGATGATGACCATATGCGTTCAGCCTCCGGCGGCGAATTCGAGGATGCACTTGTATTCGGCACCAGCGGAAGGCCGATAAGGGCCCGCACGGTCAACCAGTTGCAGCTTGTGAAAGAGTATGCCGCCAATGACCTTATAATTGCCGAGGGACCTGCCGGAACAGGCAAAACCTATACCGCCATAGCCCTGGCCGTCAGGGCGCTGAAGAACCATGAAGTAAAAAAGATCGTCCTTACCCGTCCGGCTGTGGAGGCGGGCGAGAGGCTCGGCTTTCTTCCCGGTGACATGAAGGATAAGCTCGATCCGTATCTCCAGCCGCTCTATGATGCACTGCATGACATGATTCCGTTCCGCAAGCTCGAACAGTGGATTGAGGACGGGACGGTTCAGATCGCCCCGCTTGCATTCATGAGAGGACGCACACTTGAGAGCTGCTTCGTCATACTTGACGAAGCACAGAATGCAACAATCAGCCAGCTCAAGATGTTTCTGACAAGGATGGGGGTAAGTTCCAAGTTTATACTGACAGGCGACACAACCCAGATCGACCTTCCGAAAAGAAGCGAATCGGGACTGCTTCAGGCTATAAGACTTCTTAATGGTATTGAAGGGATTTCAATCATCCGGTTTGATGAAAGGGATATCGTCAGGCATCGCCTTGTCAAACAAATTGTCAGGGCATATGATGCAAGTGAGAAACAAAAAAATGAAGAACAACAGTAACCAGAATAACTATGGCAAAGGCAATTACCAGAACAGACTTCAGTTTTCCGCTTCAGAAAGGGGTTTACCGCGGTAAGGTCCGGGATGTATACAACATAGATGACAAGTATCTGCTGATGGTCGCCACTGACCGTATCTCGGCATTTGACGTGGTCCTTCCGGAGGGTATACCCTACAAGGGACAGGTTCTGAACCAGATAGCGACAATGTTCCTCGAAATGGTGAGTGACATAGTTCCTGTCTGGAACATCGCCTCCCCGGACCCCAATGTGACGGTAGGAGTAAGGTGTCAGACCTTTCCTGTTGAGATGATAGTCAGGGGTTACCTGACAGGAAGCTCCTGGCGGCTTTACAGGTCAGGAGGAAGGGAAATTTGCGGTATCCCGCTTCCTGAGGGGATGAGGGAACACCAGAAGTTTGACAAACCGCTCATCACACCCACAACCAAGGCGGAACAGGGGATGCATGACCAGGACATTTCAGCCGATGAGATCATCAGGACCGGCCTCGTTTCAGAAGAGGAGTACCGGATGCTTGAGGACTATTCGATGAAACTCTTCATGAGGGGTACCGAGATAGCTGCTAAACAGGGACTCATACTCGTTGACACCAAGTATGAATTCGGTAAGCGTGACGGAAAAATCTACCTGATAGACGAAATCCACACACCTGACAGCTCAAGGTATTTTTATTCGGAGGGTTACGAGGATAGATTCGCCCGTGGCGAACAACAGAGACAGCTCTCGAAAGAGTTTGTGCGTGAGTGGCTTATGGCAAACGGCTTCCAGGGAAGAAGCGGCGAGAAGGTACCTGAAATGACCCCGGAGATAGTGAGGGAGATATCAGACCGTTACATCGAGCTCTACGAACACATTACCGGCAGGGAATTTGTAAAGGCAGATACGGAGAACCCCCTTAGCCGGATTGAGAGGAATGTGGACGCTTATCTCAGGCAACTGTAATCAATGATAAACTGAGGGGGTAACAGAAATACGAATGAATTATTTGATGAACAAAAGATTACGCTGTTTCTTCGGCTGGCAGGCCGCGGTCCTGCTGTTTGCAGCAGCCCTGGCTATGCCGGTCTCACTTGAGGCACAGACAACCGCCCCTGTTCCCGTTGCTATCTCAAAGGAAAAGATAGTAGTTGAAGGGAAGGTTTACTACATGCACCAGGTTCTGAAAGGTCAGACACTTTATTCGATTGCACGGGCTTACAGCGTGAGTGTTGATCTTATGGCCCGGGAAAACAATTTAACTGACAACTCGATAAAGGACGGCCAGGTTCTGAGGATACCTGCCGCGGCTGTGGCACAGGGGCAGGCAGCAATGAAGAATAATCCTGCAAATGCGCAGTCGGAGGCAACAAGCCAGGCCGGCCTGGCGGGCCAGCCCGCCCGGACCGCTCAGAGTGGCCAGTCAGTGCAGGGCAGGCCTCCTGTCACCACAGCTGAACCCCGTACACAGTCTGTACAGACACCTGCAACCCAGGATGAAAGGTATATCCATCACCGCGTGAAGAAAGGGGAGACACTGGGTTCAATAGCAAATGATTACGGTATCTCTGTAAGGGATCTTAAGCGAGCCAACAGGGGGCTCCTGTTTCCGCACGAAGGTGATTACCTGATGATACCCCGCAACAAGGTTTCCGGTTCCGGCGCCGCAAGAAGGGCGGAGCAGGAACAGGTTACAGATGTCACACTCCAGGATACAATTACTGCAGATACTCTGTCCCTGTCAGAGGGGGATGAGGTGTTTACAGTGCCGGGAGAAAAGACGGTGATCGAAAGGCTCAGCGGCAGGATCAGGGTGGCGGTCCTCTTCCCTTTTTTCATAAGGGAGAACAGTGCAAGAACAGTTACAGACACCACGGCAGTTGATGCAGCGGGGAATATTTCAGGCAGGGAATCTGCCAGATCCGGATCTGCAATATATGACGGCAGCCTTCCATTCCTGGAAGCCTATGAGGGAGTTCTAATAGCTGCAGACAGTCTCAGGGCTCTTGGTCTCACAGTGGAGATGGAAGTTTATGATACAGGAGCAGACTCTGCTGAATTAAAAAGACTTATACGTTCCGGAGAACTGGAGGATGCTGACCTCATTATCGGCCCTGTATTTTCGTACAACCTGGAACAGATAGCCGGATGGGCAACTGAAAGAGACATACCTGTTGTATCCCCTGTACCTTTGCGCGACAGTCACATTCATGAGAACAAACCAACACTCTACAGGGTCTTTCCGTCACAGGAAGTCGTCCAGGATGTCATTGCGGCCGAGGTGGGATCGCATCCCGGCAGCAAGGTGGTCTTTCTCCATTCTGACAGTGCCATGTATGATCCGGCAACAGTCAGACTGTGGCAGATGGTAAAGGCAGCAGCAGGAGATGTTTTTTATGCTGCGGGAGGCAGGGTGGTTCCGTTTTATTTTACCGGAATGACGGAGAAACGAAATGTCTACAGCAACGTTGCCTCCTTTGAGAGCCTTCTTGATCCGCAGGCCGAAAATATTATTGTCCTGGCCACGACAAGCACTCCCGTTGTCAGTTCTGCGTTTTCAGCGCTCCACAGCCTTACGAAGAGGTATAACATAATGGTTGTTGGTTACCCTGAAATACGGGGTCTGGAGACAATAGACCTTAAGTATTTCTATGACCTTGAACTGTATATACCTACAGAGAGCTATATCGACTTCGAGTCGGAATCCGCCAGGGCTTTCTCCTCCGTTTTCATGAAGAAGTTCAGGACCGAGCCGATGGCGGAAAGTTTTGCATGGCGCGGCTTTGACATCGGATGGTACTTTATGGGAGGTATCGCCACCGGCGGAAAGCAGTTTCTGAAGGATCCGGGCACTTTCAATCCGGTACTGCTGAGCCTCGAGCCTGACTTCAGGCGTGACAGCAGGCAGAATGGCTACGAGAACAAGGGGATGTTCATGCTGCATTACCGGAAGGATATGTCCATAGAGATACGCAGACCGGCTGTCCGGCCACAGTCGCAGCAACAGCCTTTGGAGGAAACAGGACAACGTCAATAGACCTGACCGGCCCTGACCTCTGTTCGGGGCACTGCTCAGTTCTCCTTTTTGAGGTTCATCAACACATAATCGAGCAGGATGGGGAGGTCGTCAGGATTGACGCCGTTAGCTGCCAGCACAGGGATATCATCATTGAATGCAGACAGGAATCCTTCTGCTGACATTTCTCCGCCGGTTAGGGCACTGAGATAGTGTTCAGCCGCTTTCCGGGTATTTCCCTGGCAAAGGGCAAGATGGCCCATGTTTATCCTGTCATAAGGGGTAAGCCCTGCTTCAGCAAGCCTTTCAAAGTACTTTTCTGCCTCGCCGTATTTTCCCGTAACCAGGTAGCACCATGCTATTGGTCTGAGTACCTTTGAGTTGCCCGGATTTTCATATTCAATTCTGAAATAATGTTTAAGGGCCTCCTCATAATTTGCAGCGTCAAGGCAGCAGTGGGCAACCATGAGTACAGTGTTCAGGTCATCAGGCTCATTCAGAAGGGCCCTGCGGTAGTATTCAAGCGCCTCTGCCGGTTTTCCCAGCCTCCGGAGGCACAGGCCGGTCTTGCGCAGTGTCCAGGTGTGGGGTTCAATAATGGCAGCCAGGGAGTATTTCTCCAGGGCTTTTTCGTACTCGCCTGCCTTCTGGTAACAGTATCCGGCCTTCTCATATAGCTCTGCATCATCTGTAACATTCCTGAGTATTGTAAGGTACAGGGCCAGTGCATCATCATAGTACTCCTTGCTGAAAAAATAATCGGCCAGTGATCTGTCGTCAGCGGCTGATCCGCATGTTTCCCTGTAAAACAGCGAGTTGTACAGGTCGAGTCTTCCTGTGAAGAAGTCGTCAAATTCGTTCCTGAAGTCTGAGAGCTTGAAGAACCGGTAGAGATCCTGTACGTACTGTGTTACAGTAGTCCTGAATACTGACGACGGATCTGTGAGGGCATTGTCATATTTCATCTGCTCAAGTCCCTCAAGTTCCATGCGGAATACCTTGAGCATCATATTCTTCTGCTCGGCAGGCAGGTATTTCATATTGAGGATGAGCGAGAATTTGTCGGAGTTGCAGATAAAAGGGGTCTTGTAAAGTGCCTCAGCGAGGTCATTGATACCAGGGCCGAGAATCTCATCCCTGAAGATTGAATCCACTGTCTCATGGTCAGGATAGAAGGGGATGAACCAGTTGCGCAGTTCCCTGAAAAAATCAAATTTCTTAAGTCCTGAGAATGCTGACATATATACATCGGAGCCTTCCATCTGGAGGTTCGTCAGTTCCTCCATTGTTTTGAACATCTCCTCTGATCCGGAGAACATTTCTGACCAGTCGGGGTTCTGACCCTCTTCCGGGTTTTCCCCCAGTATCCTGTCTAAGTCCAGTTTTTCCTCTATGCGGGGTCTGAGCTTTACGACCTTCGGGAGGATTTCCTCGCTCATTCTGCGGCTCAGCTGCTCGGTATAGCGCGATCTGGTTGCCTGGAGAACAACTATCCGGCATCTTTCCCTGAAGCTTTTTGTTTCTGCCAGTTCCCTGACGGCTTTTATAACTTCAGGGTAAAGGGCAAGGCGATCATTATAATAGTGAAGGCTGAATACCAGACCGGTGACAGCTCTCTCGGCCACGTGGGGTGTAAGGTCAGCAGTCAGCTTTGCCAGCAGCCTGATCTTGGCAGGGTCCCATACACGCAGGCTGCTGAGTGTTATGGCGCTGACAAATGATGCTGTCTGATGCCACTCAAACCTGCCCGAACCGATCAGCAGGTCAAGGAGGCTTTCTTCTGCCTCGCCGTAATAATCGGTCAGCCAGAGGTGATTGAATATTATTCCCGAGAGCCGCTCTGTTTCCCTTGCAGCTTCGGTCTGCGACCCGGGCTTGCCTATCTCAGCCGAAGCGAGGAGGTTGTCAAGGCGCGATTTGAATACAAGGTCGTCAACGCTCTGGATTATAATTCCGCCACGGAGGCTCTCTTCCTTCTGTTCCCTTGCCCTGACAGAAAAAGTATACCACCCTGAATAACGTGCCAAAATGTCCTGTTTAATCCTGTCGTTAAGCCTGAGTATATTCTGCAAAAGCCTGTTGTATACCTTCTGTTTCTCCGGGTCATGTATTCCGTCAACAGTATATTTGAGGATATTCCTGTATGTCATCTGCAGCTCTGCAAACTGGTCTCTTAGTTCGCCAACGGATACATTATCAAGCATATCAGACATTATTTCGAAGCTCTGCCTGACCTTTCTCCGTACGACGAGATTGCATACGCTTTTGTGCTGAAGTATGACTGTATTGATATTCATAGTCTTTCCGGGGAGCAATCCCCTCTTTCAGGAAATCAACAATCAGGCCATAGCAGGTGTTCAGAAGGTGAACCCCATGCTTACGTATCCCTTGATTCTCCTGTAAAAGATGTGTCTGTCATAGAATCCGTGCATTATCCCTATACGCACGGGGCCGGCAACCGTCATATAGCCTGCACCGATGCCGTAGCCGCCCATAATTGTAAATCCGTCCACCCGGTCCGGTTCTCCCATGGCAAACAGGTTGAGATCTATATCGAGGTGTAAGTCAGTCATGATTTCGATATCTGTTCCGAAGCGTACCCCGCCGAGGTTCCGTACGACTACCTGGTTTGGATGGAAGCCGACAGCAGCTATTGACCTGTCGGTGAGAGCCTCGGTACCTCCCAGGAGCCAGAAATCGTTGCCTGCTGTCACCGAGTCAGTGCCTGTTGTAAAGAGGAAATCACCGCCGAGGTTTACAGTCAGATTTTCGGAAGGTGATGAGTAGGTGCTGACCCATCCCCTTGCTGCGTAGTTATGGCTGAAACTGAACGGAGAAGACTCATCACCCTTGCTGTATACGGCTCTTTCAGTACCTGTTCTGATCACACCCCTGACCAGTTTTGTGACTGACAGTGAGACACCGGATGAAACACCGTGTTTGGGATAGTGCTTTTTATCCAGGGTGTTGGCCTGGTAGGTGAAGTTCAGTCTCAGGTAATCATAGGAAATCCTGGTGATGTGGGTTGAGGTAAGGTAGTCAGGGGTGAGGTGCTGGTTTTCAAATGAAACTGAGAGATTCATCAGGTGATTGAGACTCAGTCGTTTGCTCAGGGCCAGCCCGGTGTTGAAGTTCTGGCTAAGCATCGGACCTGTTTCAGTCCTCAGTTGAATCAGCGGGAGTCGGGTATTGTCAGCGAAGAAAAAAGTTTCCATGCCGAACTTCTGGCTTTTGTCGATGAACTGGATGGCGCTGGCCCTGAAGCGGTAATACTGGCCGATATACGAATCGATATTTATTACCGAACTTTTGGTTATCAGGTCTCTTACCGAAAGACTGACCAAGGCACCTGCGCTCAGTGCCGGGTCATAGTGAAGTGACCCGTAGAGCATTGCTCTCGGGCGCTCGATGCATTCAATCTCCAGTATCAGCCGTTCTCCCTCCGGGATGATCCTGTACTTTACCTTATCGAACCAGTTTTTCCCGTACAGCAGTTCTATTCTGTCTTCAATCAGCTTACAGTCAACCATTTGTCCCGGGCTTACATCAAGTACGCCTATGATCTGCTCAGCGCTTATGATACTGTTGCCGGTTACCCTGATAGTGTCAAAGATGTAATAGTCAACCAGAGGCAGCGGTTTTACCGTATCGCGCGGACCGAAGGCTTCCAGCGAGTCAGCCAGTCTTTCGAAGACGTCACGGTATTTCAGTGCTTCGCGATAGCCTCTTGCAATGATTGTATCCACGTTACTGAATGACATGGTGCCGATCTCCCCAAGCTCCGGTTCAAACATGATGTCAGTCTGCAGTTTCTGCTCCTCGTAGTCTGCGAGACTGCTGAGGAATCCGATCTGTTTCAGTATTCCGTATGCTGTTCCCAGGTCCTTCCCCTTGTAGCCCCTGAAGCTGACGTATGAGCCTATTACAATATCTGCCCCCATTTCACGCAGTTCGGTAACCGCGAAATTTCGGACAACCCCGCCGTCAACCAGTACTGCAGTGTCAGTCCTTACCGGTGTAAAGACGGAGGGTATGGCCATGCTCGCCCTGATTGCGTCAGGAAGGTAACCGCTGCGAAAGACCACCTTTTTGCTGGTAACCACATCCGTTGCAAGGCAAAGGAAAGGGATGGGCAGCCTCGAGAAGTCCGTTATTGTTGCTGCAGGCCAGAAATAGTGGTTCAGTCCGCTCTCAATCTGCTGGCCGCTTATCATTCCTGAAGGGATCTTGATTGCATTCCTGGTAATCGGCAGTGCAAGAAGGCTGTTGTGAAAGTGCCTCTTCTCGAGGAAGATGATCTTGTTTTCAGGAATTCTGTCAGAGAGGGCATATTCCCAGTCGAAATCCCTGAACATTATGGCGATACTGTCGGGTGCATAACCCAGTGCATACATTGCTCCCACGATGCTGCCCATGCTGACACCGGTTATATAGTCGGGCTTCAGCCCTGCCTCTTCCATCACCTTCATTAATCCGATGTGGGCAAGACCCTTCGCACCGCCTCCGCTGAGGGCCAGTCCAAGTTTGGGCCTTGCCGGGGCTGCACTGACAGCGGACGTATCAGGCACCGTACTGACAGTGGAAACACTGACAGTTAATGAATCAGGCACTGTCCTGGCAGGGATCTGCTGTGCAACCAGCGGTGGCTGCAGAACGGCAATGAAAACAATCGCCGGAAGGCACCATGCTCTGACCAAAAGGTTCCTGTTCATTTCCATGTCAAATTTCCCGGTTAACGGCCATGACAGATGAAGGTAAGACTTTTCTGTGACATTGGGGAGCATTTTATCCATTATATGTAACTTCGGCGGGTGAAAAACGGGGAAAAAAGCGGCATGAAATGGTTTCCTACCTCCAGGAAGGAGCTGGAGGCGCTGGGGTGGGATAAGGCTGATGTCATCCTCTTTACGGGTGATGCATATATTGACCATCCGTCGTTCGGTGCTGCTGTCATTGCACGCGTGCTTGAGGCGGCAGGAATGAAGGTGGCGGTAGTGCCGCAACCAAACTGGCGTGATGACCTGCGCGACTTCGCCAAGCTTGGTGAACCCCGTTATTTCTTCGCTGTCACCGCAGGCAACATGGACTCGATGGTCAACCATTACACTGCAGCCAGGAGGCTGCGGTCAGATGATGCATACACCCCCGGTGGCGCTGCAGGATTCAGGCCTGACTATGCTACTGTTGTTTACACCGGTATCCTTAAAAAGCTATTCCCCTCTGTCCCGGTAGTGACCGGTGGCATTGAGGCTTCCATGAGGCGGCTGATGCACTATGATTACTGGAAGGACAGGCTTGAGCCATCGATACTTGTTTCCAGCGGTGCCGACCTCCTAATTTACGGAATGGCCGAGAGGACGGTCACAGAGCTTGCACGGAGGCTGCTGGCCGGAGAGAATTTCCGGGAGATACATGACCTGCCTCAGTCGGCTTACCTGGTAAGGACCGGAACGCCACTGACTCCTTTCCCTGGTGCGAAGGAGAGGGTGCTTAAACCCTGCCATGAGGCTGCATCTTCCAAAAAAGCCTACGCGGAAAACTTTGTCCTTTTCGAGAAGACCAGCAACAACATGAGGTCAGTAAGGCTCACGGAACAGTGCGGTGAGTTCACTGTTGTGGTCAATCCGCCTCTTCCGCCAGCCACCGAAGCTGAGACTGATGCCATCTACGATCTGCCTTTCAATTATGCACCGCATCCGAGATATGATAAGAAGGGTCCCATCCCGGCATGGGAGATGATAAAATTCTCGGTAAATATTCACCGCGGGTGTTTTGGTGGCTGCAGCTTCTGCGCCATTGCGGCGCATCAGGGGAAGTTCATCAGCAGCCGTTCGGAGGCCTCGGTGATGAGGGAGGTGGAAAAAGTCAGCCGGATGGAGGGATTCAAAGGATACCTGACAGACCTTGGCGGTCCCTCGGCAAACATGTACCGGATGGCGGGAAGAGACAGGGAGCGGTGCATGAAGTGCGGGCGCCCGTCATGCATATGGCCCTCGGTATGTGATAACCTTGATACGTCTCACAGAGACCTGAATGCCCTCTACCGCAGGGTGAACGCACTGCCCTATATACAGAAAGCCTTTATCGGCAGCGGGGTGAGGTATGACCTGCTTATGAGGGATTACAACACGAAGGCCGGCAGGGAAGAAGAACAGTACCTCCGGGAGCTGATAGTAAACCATACCAGCGGAAGGCTCAAGGTGGCACCTGAGCATACTGATGACGATGTTCTGTACCTCATGAGAAAAAGCTCGTTCAGGTACTTCAGGAAACTGAGGGAGAAATTTCTGTTGATTATTAAGGAAAACAGGCTGAAATACGAACTGATACCCTATTTCATCTCTGCACATCCCGGCACTGACACCCGGAAGATGGAAGCGCTTGCGCGCGAATTGTCCGATCTCGGGATGCATCCCGAGCAGGTGCAGGATTTCACCCCCACACCCATGACCCTTGCCACAGCCATGTTTTACCTCGGTTTTGACCCCTATACCGGGAAGAAGGTCTTCGTGGAGCGGGACATTGCCGGGAAGAAGAGGCAGAAGGGATACTTCTTCAGAGGCAAACCAGGCAAGAGGCAATAGCCAGTAGGCAGTAGTGTTGACAATGAATCTTCACTGACTGGCTGTTATCCACAAAGTACCACTAATGCCTACTGCCTGATGGCTACTGCCTAAAAAAAGAGGCCGATTTGTCCGGCCTCTTTTTTACTACTCGTACTCTTTAAGTATCGCTTTCACATCATCGGGGGCGACCCTCCCGTAGGTCTTCTCTCCGACGAGCACCACCGGTGCCAGTCCGCACGCCCCTACGCATCGAAGGCTTGAGAGCGAGAACTTGCCGTCAGGTGTTGTCTGTCCGACCTGGATGGCGAGTTCCTTTTTAAATTCATCAAGAACCTTCTCGGCGCCTCTCACATAGCAGGCGGTACCCATGCAGATGCTTATGGGGTGCTTGCCTTTCGGCGTCATCGTGAAGAATGAATAGAAGGTCACCACACCGTAGACCTGTGCCGTGGAAATGTTAAGCCTTGAGGCTATTACTTCCTGCACCTCGGCCGGCAGGTACCCGAAATGTTCCTGTGTCCTGTGAAGAACGTTTATCAGCTCCAGCGGTTCGTTGTTGAAAGAATCGCAGATCTCGGTTATCTTATCGACATCTTCCTGTCTCAGTTCAATCTTTATACTTGACATCTCTTTGATTTTTAATGTTATTACCGCGGTATCACTGTTTGACGATGATCTTCGCCTTCCTGTCAAAATAATGGGTATGAAGCAGATGGTGAGCTTTTTCGCTGTTGGGCTCTCCAAGGAATTCCTTGTAGAGCTGGGTGATATACGGGTTTTCGTGTGACAGCCTTATGGGTTTGTTCCTGTCTTCCTCGTAGATAGCCATGGCTCTTGCCTTCAATACTGAGGAGTCACCGTGGTGGAGCGGCTGGCCGCCACCGCCGATGCACCCGCCCGGGCATGCCATTACCTCAATTGCATGGAATTTTGAACGGCCGGCTCTGACTTCATCGAGAAGCTTGCGTGCGTTGCCCAGTCCGTGTGCTATACCTATGCTGAGGGGGAAGCCGTCAAAGTCAATCGTGGCCTGACGTACTCCTTCGATCCCTCTCAGTTCATTGAACTCAAGACGCTCAAGTTTCTTCCCGGTGTAAAGCACATATGCTGTACGGACGGCTGCTTCGATCACACCGCCTGTGTTTCCGAAGATGACACCAGCGCCTGTTGATTCGCCGAGCGGCCTGTCAAAGTCAGAATCCGGCAGGTTGACAAAGTCGATGTTGGCCTGGCGGATGAAGTGAGCCAGTTCGCGGGTAGAGATTGAGAAGTCAACATCCGGGTTGCCGTCAACGGCGAACTCCGGTCTCTGGCTCTCGTATTTCTTGGCGAGGCACGGCATTATGGAGACCACCACCATATTCTTCCGGTTCACGTTTATCTTATCCGCGAAGTAGGTCTTGGCGATGGCGCCGAACATCTGCTGCGGTGACTTGGCTGTTGAAGGAACATCCTTCAGGTCGGGATAGTTATGCTCGAAGAAGTTGACCCATCCCGGGCAGCATGAAGTAAGAATAGGGATATTGGCATTCCTGTCGCCGTTCAGGAATTTCTTCAGCCTGCTGAGGAATTCCGTTCCCTCTTCCATGATTGTCAGGTCGGCAGCGAAGTCGGTGTCAAACACGTAGTCAAAGCCGAGTTCCCTGAGTGCGGAGACAAGTTTGCCGGTAACAAGAGTCCCGGGTTTCATGCCGAACTCTTCGCCGAGGGCGGCGCGAACTGCAGGAGCAGTCTGTACCACCACGGTCTTGGAGGGGTCAACAATGGCACGCAGGACATCGCGTGTATGATCTACCTCGGTGAGTGCGCCTGTCGGGCATACTGCCACGCACTGGCCGCAATAGGTACACGGGGAATACTCGAGGTTCTGTTCGAAGGCGGGACCCACGGCTGCCATGAATCCCCTGTTGAAGGCCCCTATGGCACCGACGGTCTGCACGTCATTGCACATCATCTCGCAGCGGCGGCACATTATACACTTGTCGAGCTCACGGATAATAGAGGGAGAAGTGTCTTTCCTGTATGTAGACATCGCCGCAATTTCCTGTCCGGGAATCTCCCTGATACCCAGCCTGTTTGCCATGTCCTGGAGTTCGCATGTCCCTGACTTGGGGCAGATGAGGCAATCCTTCGGGTGGTCAGAGAGGATGAATTCCATCACTGTCCTCCGGGCGTTCATCACCCTCGGTGTGTGGGTGCGAATTACAGCACCCTCATCACATTTGGTTATACATGCCGGGGAGAGGTTCCTGCGCCCGTGCACTTCCACAACGCATATCCTGCATCCTCCGGGTTTGTTTTCGATGTTCAGGTCATCAAGCCTCATGTGGCAGAGGGTGGGGATATCGATCCCCATCTTCCTTGCAGCATCGAGGATTGTTGTACCCTTCTCGACTTCAACCTGTTTGTTGTCTATTGTAAGTTTTATTGTTTCCATCGTAAGTCTTCCTCGTCTTTAGTTGATAAGCACAGCACCAAATTTGCATTTCTCGAAGCAGGCTCCGCATTTGATGCATCTCTCCTGGTCAATGAAGTGCGGTCCCTTTCGTTCGCCGGTAATTGCATTGACAGGGCACCCCCTGGCACATGCGGTACAGCCGACGCACTTTTCAAGCTCAATTGTGTACCTCATCAGGTCACGGCATGAACCGGCCGGGCACCTCTTGTCGGTAACGTGAGCCACATACTCATCCCAGAAGTTGTTCATTGTTGAGAGGACCGGGTTCGGTGATGTCTGGCCGAGTCCGCAGAGGGAAGTGTCCTTGATTACGTTGCACATGTTCCTGAGGCGGTCAAGGTCTGCCATTGTGCCGCTGCCCTTTGTGATATGGGTCAGCAGTTCGTGCAATCTCTTGTTGCCGATACGGCAGGGTGCACACTTCCCGCATGATTCCTCAACGGTGAACTCAAGGAAGAATTTGGCTATCGATACCATGCAGTCGTCCTCGTCCATGACTATCATACCCCCTGAACCCATCATCGATCCTACAGCCACCAGGTTGTCAAAGTCTATCGGGGTGTCAAGGTGCTCTTCGGTGAGGCAGCCACCCGACGGACCTCCTGTCTGGACGGCCTTGAATTTCTTGCCGTTCTTAATGCCGCCGCCTATCTCGAAGATGATCTCGCGGAGAGTGGTGCCCATGGGCACTTCTATAAGTCCCACGTTGTTTATCTTGCCTGCAAGGGCGAACACCTTCGTTCCCTTTGACTTTTCGGTTCCTATTGATGAGAACCATTCCCAGCCCTTTGTGATGATCACCGGCACGCTGGCAAAGGTCTCGACGTTGTTGACGTTTGAGGGTTTGCCCAGGAATCCGCTCTCGGCCGGGAACGGGGGCTTGTTGGTAGGTTCACCGCGCATCCCTTCCATGGAGTGGATCAGTGCTGTCTCCTCACCGCAGACGAATGCTCCTGCTCCGTAGCGCAGTTCAATGTCAAAGCTGAAGTCGCTCCCGAAGATGTTATTACCGAGAAGGCCGAATTCGCGTGCCTGCCCGATTGCAATTTTCAGTCGCTGGATTGCCAGCGGGTATTCTGCCCTGATGTAGATAAGTCCTTTCGAAGCGCCGATTGCATATCCGCATATGGCCATTGCCTCAAGCACTGAGTGGGGGTCACCTTCAAGTACCGACCGGTCCATGAATGCACCCGGGTCACCCTCGTCGGCGTTGCATACGACATATTTCTGGTCAGCCTTGTTTTTTGAAGCTATCTCCCATTTAAGTCCGGTGGGGAATCCGGCGCCGCCGCGTCCGCGGAGGCCTGATTTTTTTATTATATCAATGACATCAGCCGGGGTGAGTTCGCTTACGCATTTGCCAATGCCTGCATAGCCTTCACGGGCAATGTATTCGTCGATGTTTTCCGGGTTGATGAAGCCGCAGTTGCGCAGGGCGATGCGGATCTGCTTCCGGTAGAAGCCCATATGCTTTGAGTCGGCCACATGCTCCCTGCTTTTCGGATCAACGTAAAGCAGGCGCTGTACCGGCCTTCCCTTGATCACATGCTCTGCTACGATGACCGCAGCATCCTCCGGTTTTACCTGCACGTAGAAGGTGTTGTCAGGCATTACCTTGACAACAGGCCCCTTCTCGCAAAAGCCGAAACAGCCGGTCATAATAACCTGTACCTCGTTTCCGAGGCCTTTCTCTTCAAGTTCCCTCTTCAGACTCTCAAGGATGAGACTGCTTTCTGAGGCGCGACAGCCGGTCCCGCCACAGACAAGAAGGTGCATTCTGAATTTTGACATTATATGTTTCCTCCCTGTTATTAGTCTATTTTTTCATAGTTAACCGGTATGATTCCTTCAACCAGTTCACCGTTCTTGATGTATTTCTCGATGATCTCATCTGCTTTCTTCCTGTCAACATAACCGTAAACGACAGGTTCCTGGCCGGGGAGCTGTACCTCGACGGTAGGTTCGGCATAGCAGTATCCCATGCACCCGGTCTGGGTGACGATTGCACCTATGCCTCTCTTGTCGAGTTCATCAACGAAGAAATCCATAATCGGCTTTGCGCCCGATGCGATTCCGCAGGTTGCCATTGCAACCTTGACCTGAACGAGGCCCTCGGGATTGTCTCCCCTGACCCTCAGTTCAAGCTTTTCCTTTGCTTCCTCGCGGATCCGCTTTAAGTCTTCAAGTGATTTAAGTTTTTCCATTTCAAATGTTTTTATTCTGAATTGTTTGAGTCTTCGGTTTGATCGGCAAAGCTACCCCCTATAAGTTACTAAATACCTAATATTTGTCATATCCGGATTGAAAATTTCTGACCTCAGCTACATTTTCATTAATGATTTCCCGGACAGCCCTGACTATCGTCAGATCTGTGACTGCGTCTTCTCCCAGTATCTCCTTTATTTCTGCCGTGGATATTCTCCATTCAGTACCTTCACAGAAGTGGCTGTATTCAATATTAACTGACGGATTTGACATGATCAGAAGCGCGATGGTCCCGCTTACATCACCAAGCGGAGGTCTGTCTACATGGCTGTATACAAAGGTGGCTGAAACGGTAGTCCCCTTGCCGGGAGCAGACTCAACAGTCATTGCGCCGCCTGACAAAGAGGCATTCATCCCGAGCAACGGCAGCCCCATACCTACCTTCCGTGTTGTACGCGAAGTAAACCAGGGGTCAGTTGCCCTTCTGAGGGTCTCAGCGTCCATCCCGCTGCCGTTGTCGGAGACGGTGAGAGTCAGTGAATCAGCAGCAACCGATTCTTTCAGGGTTATCCTTATTCCGGAGGCACCAGCCCGGATCGAATTCTGGGCGATGTCCATTATATGCAGCGCAATTTCCTTCATTTTGCCTGCTTTATGATGTGTCTTCCCTCTTCCCCGCGGAGAGCCATTGCCAGCTCCCTGAAAGAGGGTGCTTCAAGCATGTAATCCGTATAACGCCTGCCGATATGTTCCGGGATATGCGCATCCGAATTGCGGATGACAGGGTAGAGGGGATCCTCCATTGTACCCACAACCTCCACTGCATCAACGCAGAGGTCATCGGGAATAAAGCCAAGCTGCCCCAGGATGCCCATGGCAGGACGGTCAATATGGGCCGGGATGAAAAGGGCACTGTGCCTGTGGGCCGCTGCTTCCACCTCATCGATGGAGGCTTTCAAAGCGCCGGGCAGGAACCAGGTTATCTCCCTGACAATGCGTTCATCACGGTCGATAACTACCTGGTCACCGAATATATCCGGATTATGTGGCATATACGAACAGCGGCTGTCGATCCATTCCTGGAAGGAGAGGGCAGAGGCGGCGTCAGGAAGTATCACCAGTGAATGGACATCTTCCGCGCTTGTCACCTCCGCCGCCCGGAGGACGGTAATGCCGGATTCGACGCCCAGTGCGACTGTCAGCTCACAGTGCCATGTACTGTTGTGATCAGCGACTGCTATCATATCAAGCCCTTTTATCACGGCACGGGATATTATCTCCCGCGGGCTCATTTCAAGGGAGCCACACGGCGAAAGGAGGGAGTGAATATGAAGGTCAGCCCTGAACGGTCTCATGGTCAGCCTATAAGTGAATACAGTTTTCCGGTCAGCACGAATGTAGGAAGATCACTTCCCAGGACCGGGATTCCTTCCCCGTTGCTCTGCGCCATCGTGTCATCACCCGGTTTTTCGCCGCAGGAGATTATCACAGCAGAGATGTCTCTCAGCGAGGCAATTGCCAATACGTTCCGGTGGGTCTGAATTGTAATCCATACGGAGCCTGAATCAGCGTGCCCCATCACATCACTCAGAAGATCGGAGGTATATCCTCCGGAAATCTCCTTTCCGAGCCCGTCATGCCCTGAATAGACCTTCAGTCCCAGTTTTTCAACGATGTCAGTTACTTTCATTTTCAGCACCTTTTTTATTGCAGTTTTTCGTAAAATTATTGTCGCCCCAGATCCGTCTCATTATATCTGCAGACCTTTCCCTGTCCATCAGTTCTTTTTCAAGGTTTGATTCGCGGATGAAGACGCACTGGGAGATATCGCCCCTGTGGCGGACAATGTCTTCGGCCAGGGCCTGGCATGAAGGGGCACCGCACAGGCCGCAGTCGGTTCCCGGGAGCCAGCACATGAGGCGCCTCGACCGCTTCATCATCCGCATTGCCTCATCACGGTCACCTGAGAGGCGGTACATTGAACGTGGTTTTATTTCGTCGGTGATCCTCACCTTGTTCATCAGGTATTCGCTGTAGGCTTCGATGTCAGGAAAATCAGCGGCAGACTCGGATAATGTGTCAGGCTTAAGATTGCGTGCCTTGTTGCGTAGCCTTTCGGCAACCAGGAAACGGTTGGAAGAGAGGAGGACGCCGCCTGCGCAACCCTCATCACAGGCACGCAACTCCAGGTAATCAACTCCCGTAATCTCGTCGTTTTCAAGCTGCTCGAGGAATTCTGTAACGTTGCTCATGCCGTCAATTGCCAGGGTACGGCCGTTGACACAGGAGGCCTCCCCATTGGTCAGGCTCCATACAAGCGTATCAGGATCAACAGAATAGGCATGATCGTCTCCGTGGGGCAACTCCCCCTTGTTCCTGAGGGTTCGGTTTATCTTATTATAAATGAAGTCCATATTGATCACCCCGCTGATGGGTGTCGATTCTTCTCCGACGGGTGATTTCACCGCTGCGATCTTGGCAGCACACGGGGTGACATAGAATACTCCTATCTCTGCATTGTGGGCACCCCGGTCACGCAGGACCTTTCGGCAATAAAATGCTGCCATTTCCAGTGGTGGCTTGACAGTTGCAAGATTCCTGATGAGCGCAGGGAAGCGCACCTGTATCAGACGTACAACAGCAGGGCAATAGCTTGAGATGAGAGGGCGGGGGAGGGTGCGGACATTCATCAGGTCGTCAATGGCCGGCTTGAGTATTTCAGCTCCGTGCTCAACCTCATATACCCATGTGAATCCCAGGCTCTTAAGTACGGCGCTTATCTCTGACATTGAGACTTCATGCCTGAACTGGCCGTGAAGTACGGCCGGCACCAGCGCCACCCGGTGCTTGTAGTCGAAGATGCGGCTGAAATCGTCCTGCTCGATAATGATTGCATGGACGGGACAGCTTCTGAAGCACTCGCCGCAGTCGACACAGCGGTCTTCGATCAGCCTTGCCTTGCCGTCACGTATCCGCAGGGCCTCCGTTGGGCAGACCCTCATACACAGGGAACAGCCTGTACAGATGTCTTCGCGGATAGTAAGTGCGTGATGAAAAAACCCTTTTTCCATAGTTTCAGGCGGCAGTGCCGCTGAGATTGATAGTTATTTCAAGAGTGGTGCCTCTGCCCGGTTCGCTGGCAATTATGAACCTGTCTGCATTGACACTGATATTGGGAAGTCCCATTCCTGCCCCGAATCCCATCTCCCTCACCTCGGGAGAGGCTGTTGAGAATCCCTTCTGCATTGCCTGTTCAATGTCAGCAATGCCCGGGCCGTTGTCTGTCAGTTTCATAAAAACAGTATCGGTATCAAGGACTACATTTATGATACCGTCCCATGCATGTGCCACGATGTTGACCTCAGCCTCGTAGAGGCATACCACCACCCGCTTTATGACGGTATTGTCAACGCCAAGCTGCTTAAGCATCTTCTTTACCTGGCTTGATGCATAACCGGCATGGGTGAAGTCGCCTCCGATGACCTTATATTCGAAGCTCATTGCCATTAATGCTCAGAAAAGAGGTTTTATTCCGGCTTTGTACAGTTCTCCTGAAGCCCTGAACATTGTCAGGGGGCATGTTATCAGTGTCATGCCGAGCTCTTCCGCAAGGTTTTTCATCTCCGGGGTGACCGATTTGTTCCGGACGAACAGTATGCAGTTTATGTCTGACATTTCTGCTGTCCTTATTGTCTGCATGTTGGCAAGTCCGGTTATGAGGAGCAGGTTGTTGCAGTTTACAGTCAGCACATCGCTCATGAGGTCGGATGCAAAGGCATGAGTTACTTCACGGTAAGCCTTGTCACTGCCGCATATCAGCTGTCCGTTCAATGCCCTGCTAATCTCTTCCAGTTTCATCATTCCGAAGTTTCGGGTGTATATACAATTAATATGACAGTACAAAGGTATATAATAATTGTGAAATAATTCACAGTGTTAAAATAATAACAGAAAAGATGTCAAAGAATTGCGTTTTGACAAATTATGGAAGTGAATGTGCAGATTATCTGATATTTGCGAACTCAGACCCGGTTTTCCATGCCGGTCTGGTTTCAGTTGTCACTATACGGTATGCTACATCAAATATAGCCTGTGCATCTTCAACGATACCGTCAAAGTTCATTTCAGGGTAGTAATTGTCGGCAGGTTTGTGGTATTTATTTGTAAGGTAATCCCTTTCCTGGTCAGCTGCCCATTCCTTTCCGAATTCCCTGCTGTCGCAGTTACCCCTTGCAAAGAGGGCAGGTACCCCGATGCGCGCGAATGGGAAGTGGTCAGAACGGAAATACATGCCTGTCTCGGGATGAGGATCCGGCATTGCATATCTGTCCTGTTTCATGGCGGCATCGGCGAGCATATCATCGAGTTCCGACTGTCCGTATCCGGTTACCATTATATCTTTCATCCTGCCGATGGGAAGCATCATGTCGTTGTTGAAGCAGGCAACAAGGTTGTCCCTGCTGACAGGAGGATTGGCGGCAAACCACGCCGAACCGAGCAGTCCCTGCTCCTCAGCGGTGGGGAAGAACAGAATGACTGACCGTTCGGGTCTCTGTTTCAGGGAAGCGAATGCCTCACCGATTTCAAATGCCCATGCCATGGTAGTGCCGTTATCAACTGCACCGTTGTAGATGGAATCACCTTTTTCCTTTTCGCCTATCCCGAAATGATCCCAGTGTCCTGAGATAACTATTGCCTCCTCAGGGCGGGTTCTGCCCGGAAGTATGCCTGCCACATTAAGGGAGGTGTTTCGCACGTGGCTGTTTGTCAGTCGCAGCGATATGGAAGCTCCGGTACTGAACCCGTTATACCCCTTCTGACAGGCATCTTCGCGAAGTTTTCCGACGTCATAGCCAAGCGCACCGAAAAGTTCCGAGGCAGCTCCGTCGCTCAGCCATCCGGTTACAGGGCAAGGTTCGGGATCACCCGGAGCAGGTTCCTGGTACAGTCCCGGTGATATCGAGCTCTTGCGGGGGATCGAAAAGTCATAACCGGCCCCGACAGTCTCATGGATGATCAGGATTGCTGCCGCACCCTGTCTTGCGGCCTCCTCGTACTTGTAAGTCCAGCGGCCGTAATAGGTCATTGTTTTTCCCTTGAAGAGGGAGGTGTCACCCGTATAAAGGCCCGGATCATTCACAAGTACCACTGCGCACTTTCCCTTTACATCGACACCGGCAAAGTCATTCCAGCCGTACTCCGGGGCTACTATGCCAAATCCGCAGAAAACCATCGGTATATCAACCAGTTCGATATATTCCTTCATGGAGGGTGATTCAACCGCGATTTCGTCAGGTGCGATGAACTCAATCTTTTTACCCGCGGCGGTAATAACCGCGGGTCCGTTTACAGCTGTGGTAATCTCCACCATAGGCACCTCCTGGAACCAGCTGTCGCCAAAGGCAGGGCTGAAGCCAATCTTTTCAAGTTCACCTGCAAGATACTTTACGGTGATTTCCTCACCAGGGGTGAACGGTTTCCGGCCCATCATGCTGTCGGCTCCGAGAATACGCGTGTAATCACGCAGTTCACCTGCAGTAATTGTTGCAGAAGCTCTTTCAAATGCCCGGTCACCGGAACACGATACAGCAAACATGGCCACTGCTGCCAGCGGGAGAAACAGTTTTTTCATTTTACTGGTTTATTAGCTGTTGTGCACAGATTTACAATAACCTCGACGGCTTTCTCCATTGACTGCAGCGGGATGAACTCGTACCGTCCGTGGTAGTTGTGTCCGCCGGTAAACAGGTTGGGGCAGGGGAGACCCATGAACGAAAGCCTGGCACCGTCAGTACCACCCCTGACCGGCTTGATGACAGGTTCAATTCCGGCCTTACGGTACGCCTCAATGGCTGCTTCGATAATCTGATAGCTGGCCTCTATTATTTCCTTCATGTTGAAGTACTGGTCACGGATGGTTATATCAACAACCGCACCCGGAAACTTTTCCCGGGTTTTTTCTGCCGCTTCTGTGATTATTCTTTTGCGGTCACTGAATTTCAGGGGGTCATGGTCCCTTATGATATACTTCATAACTGTCTCCTCCACGCCGCCCCTTATATCATACAGATGGAAGAAACCCTCATATCCCGAAGTATGTTCCGGTCTTTCCTTCGGAGGAAGAATGCTGTCAAACACGCCTGACACCATGATTGAATTGATCATTGTATCCTTCGCCGTGCCGGGATGTACGCTCCGTCCACTTACAGTAACCGTTGCCGCTGCAGCGTTGAAGTTTTCATATTCAAGCTCGCCGATGCCTCCTCCGTCAAGGGTATAGGCATAGTCAGCCCCGAACTTCCTGACGTCAAAGTTGTCGGCTCCCCTGCCAATCTCCTCATCAGGGGTGAATGCGATCCTTATCTTCCCGTGTTTCAGCGATGGGTTTGAGATGAGATGTTCACAGGCGGTAACTATCTCGGCTATGCCAGCCTTGTCATCAGCACCGAGGAGGGTGGTGCCGTCAGTGGTTACCAAGGTCTGCCCGGTATATTTTGAGAGTTCCGGGAATTCGGCGGGGGAGAGGATGATATTCCGTTCTGCATCGAGCACTATCTCCTTTCCGTCATATTCCGGATGTACAAGCGGGTTTATGTCAGTTGAGGGGGCTTCGGGACTGGTATCCATATGAGCAATGAAGCCTATCACCGGGCCGTGATGGTCGTAGTTTGCGGGGAGTGTGGCCATCACGTACCCGTTGCCGTCAAGTGTCACCTCTTCCAGTCCCATCCTTTCAAGCTCATCGGCCAGCCGCTCCGCGAAGAGCATCTGGCTTACCGAAGAGGGAGATGAAGGATTCGAATCGTCAGGTTTTGTCTCAAACCGGGCATATCCGAGAAATCTTTCAAGTAAAGTCTGCATCTGCTGCAATTAAGTTAAGCAGTTAAATTTAGTCATTAATATGAAAGAAAAAAGAGGAACTCGGTGTTCCCTGTACCTGGGATTTACCTGAGGATAATATTTCCGAGCAGGACCCTTCCGCTTTTCCAGTAAGCCCTGAAATAAGGGTCTTCAGAGATGTAAACAACTGTTCCCTTACCGACTGTTTCAGATGCAATTACCCCGGTATTCCTGACTTTCTGCCGGTATTTGTACCCGGCGAAGCCGGCAACGGGATTGCTGTCAGTGACATAGCCAATATTGAAGCCTTTCTCCAGGAATGGCAGTCCCTCGTTTCGCTTCATCAGGAACCACTCTTTGCCCATTCCGAAGGCATAGGGGTGGGTATCGTCGAGCTTCACCCTGAAGATTGCACCAGCAGAACGTTCGGCAGCTGAATTGCGTCGCTGGTCATCATACCGTTTAAGCACAGTGGTGTCTGCAAAAGTCGGTTTGACAACCTTTTTTTCTTCAGTTTCCTTTGCTTCGAAAGCCTTGCCGAGTGATGTGGTTTTCTCGGCCCTGAACAGGGCGATGGCGCTGTCCATTGCAATGACCCGACCGCCTCCGTTCACATAAGCCATGATTTTATCCTTTGCCTCGGTAACTGACCCGCCGGGGAGTATAAGTACGTCGTATTCAGAGAGGTCAGTACCCTTCAGGTCGGAAACGTCGATGACAGTGACAGGGTATTCAAGTTCTCGTTCCAGGAAGAACCATATTTCCCCGAATGCCTGTGAGGTACCTTCACCTCCTGCGAGCGCAACCTTCGGTCCCTTGCGGAGCGGATCATAATCAGAACCGAGGTCCTTGCCGGTTGTCACCAGTCCGGTGGTGAGGGCTGCCGGCTTTGCTCCTCCTGCTGTTGCCGCTGCCATTACCTTCGCGTCAAACTCAGGTTCATCCAGGTTATCGCCGCGTGCCACAATCACCGAGCCCCTGGTGTAGGTCTTGCCATCTGCAGTGAATGGATGCAGGGTATATCGTACCTGCAGCCCGGCTTTAAAGAGCTGTGCCATGAATTTAAGCTCGCTGAAGCCGGTCATTGAGGCGGCATAGGCGTATGCTTTCGCTGAATCAGGTTTGGCAGTGGTGATCTCTGGCAAATGGTTTGCCGCCTTTTCTGCTTCCGGAATCTTCTCCTCAGTGGCGTAGGCTTCCATGTTGTATACATATGGCAGCGCCCATGCAGTCAGGTCATAGCTTATTGAATCAGAAGAGCGGGAGTCAGGTTCAAAGAGCACCTGCATCAGCCTCCCCTGTGGCTGGTATGCACTTATAATTATATCATTGCTGTCAAGGGTGACACTCCCATCCCTGTCAAGCCTGTAATCATATGCGTTGAGTTTCTTGCCGGTGACACGGGGTGAGCCGTATCTGATCTGGTTGCTCTCAAGTAGGCTCTTCAGGGATTCCAGTGAAGCTGCATCCGCAGTTCCCTTGATTATCACCGTTTTGTATTTGAATACAGGTTTGGTTGATGCGTTGCTGAAGAAATCGTAAAAGTTTTTCATCAGTTTTTCGCGATTTTCTGCAGCCGTGGCAACAACTGCCATCGATGCGAGGAAATGACCTTCCACCCGTTTCTCAAATGTCAGTGTATCAGTTTCATTACGGACCAGGGAGAGCCCGGCCTGTGCACCGCCGCCCTGCTCAAAGGTGAACCCCATCGCTCCGTTGAAGAGCGGCCAGGTATCCCCGAAGCTTGGGCAGAAGAGATCGAAATTGTCTTTTGTATAATAAAGCCTGAACCCTGGATTGAACAGTTCAGCACTCTTTTTCCCGGTGAGTGCGTGGAACTCCCTCTGCCACGGGGTTATAACCTCATGCCACGGTTCTGCCCCGGGGGGGAAGAAATAGGTGCTTCCTGATCCCATCTCGTGGAAATCGGCATGCACCTGGGGCATGTAGCTGTTGTACAGTTTCATGCGTGCCTTTGTTTCCTTCTGTACATGCCAGCTCCAGTCGCGGTTCAGGTCGAAGAGATAGTGGTTCACCCTTGCCGAGGGCCAACCCTGGTTGTGCTCCCAGGCGTCGGGATTGCTGTTCGGGGGCCATCCCTGCGCTCTCATGTACCTTGAAGTAAAGAGATCGCGTCCGTCAGGGTTCTGGCAGGGATCGATAATGATAACCATGTTTTTAAGCCATTCGGATGATCCTTCCCATGCTCCGGTGACGAGTGAGTAGAGCACATTCATCGAGGCTTCGGCACCGGCCGGCTCGGAACCGTGCACACTGTATGCAAGCCAGACAATTGGAACCGGATCTGTCCCGGGTTTGCCTTCGGCGAAGCCTGCCCGCTGCAGGTTGGAAAGTCTGATCTGTTCCAGCCTTGCAAGGTTCTCCGGTGATGAAACAATGCATACCCCGAGAGGCCTTCCTTCCCATGTCTCTCCGTAGGACACGTATTCGGCATAGGGTGAAGTCTCCGCAACATGCCTGAAATAGGATGTAAGGACATGCTGCAGTGTGAACTGTTTCCCCGGCCTGTAGCCGAGGAACTTTTCCGGTGACAGGGTCTCCTGGGATGAGAGGCTCAGGGTTATGGCGACCGCCATCAGTGAGGTGATGAGAAATCTCTTCATAAATTCTGTTTAGACTGTAAATATATTTTAAAATCAGCCATCGTTTGTCTGACGGAGGCATGTTGTAGAAACAGTATGGAAAAGTGATTCAAGGTGCTAAAAGTCAGCGTTTTGCATCAGCCATGGCGGGGGCCCGGAGAGGTGCATGCCACTGCCTGTCAGATATGGAACAGCCGGCCGAGGCTTCTTCCTCTCTTCATCCGATAATGAATGAAGATAAAAAACATTGCTATGATCGTGAGCGAGGCGGCAGTTACAACTGACCACTGCGGCCTGTATTCAGCGGAAACGATCTTGTCCGTCAGGTACTCTGTGACAAGCACGAAAAGAGCCAGGGCGATGAGAATGGTGGCAAGGAGGTTCAGTCCGCGGTACCTGCTCAGTGAATTGAGGAACAGTACAGCTGCCGTCAGCAGGGCCGCTGCAACGGCGAGGGGGCATGCGATGGTCCTGAACCATCCGGTATGACCTGTGAGCAGGTCAAGGAGCCACAGGAATACCAGTGTGGCAGCCGTGGCGAAAGAAATTACCAGGTACGGTCTCTTCCTCAGCAGGTAAATGGAAGAGAGAAAAACGATGAGATACCCGAGGGAAGTTGTTGTCATGAGTGACCAACCATATCCCTTCCCGAATACGGCATCGATAGCCATGGTTATAATTATCCCAGAGACGAGCAGGAGCATCGTTATTTCATACAGGTGCCTGGTGTTCTCGATCCTTGACAACCTGAAGAGGTCATAGGCTGAAGCTATCCTGCCTGACCGGCTTTCCGGCGGTTCGCAGAGGGGGCATCTGTCATTTCCCTCACCGAGGTCTACGCCGCAGTTTTTACATATTGACATGGCTGTGTTGCTGTTGGTTGTTGCGGATCTTTACCGGCAGTCCCGCGTTGGTCAGATGTTTTACAAATCCCTTTTCAAGCCCCGTGTTTCCGGTAAGTGAGCCAAAGGTGATTATGGAATTTATTCCCAGGGTTATGAGTCCGGCGGTGACCTTGATATCCCTGTGAGGGGGAGGAGGGGTGACTGACATTGCCTGCATCAGTCCGGCGGCAGGACCTGCAGGCGTCACCCTGCCCATATTTGTAAAAATAGATGTGAACTGGCTGGGACCGAACCTGTTGTAGGCTATACGGAGCACCGGGCTCTTGATGAACAGCGGAATGATACGGATGAGAGGGTTTTTCTCCTTTGATACGTTCCTGCTGATAACCTGTCTGATCCTCTTCTCGTCAGTCATCATCTGTATTGTCATTTTCACCTCGCGAAGGATTTCTTCGAATGTGTAATGCCCCATCCTGACGTCGATTGCCGGCATTGCAAACAGCGAAAAATTGCGAAGGGTGTTAGCCTCATAGCGCCTGCGGAGGTCAAACGGAACCTGCACCCTTATGTGCGGAGACCCTTTTCCTTCAGCTGTTCTGATTTCCTGGAGCACGAACATCATGGCAGCGGCGAGGTATTCCGTAATTGTACACCCGGCTTCTCTTGCAGTGGCCGCAAGCCTCTCTGCCGGTATCTCGAATTCGGTCACCCTGAACCGGGGAGCCTCTCTCAGGCTGTAAGGCAGGTGCCATGCCCGCGGTAGTACAGCCGGGCTTGGCATCCCCTTTCCGTAATGCCTGGAGAACAGGTCCTCGCTGCTGCCGGGCTGCGGACCTTCCCTTACTTCAGGGAAAGGAATATCTGTTATGCCGGCAGAATGACGGAAGTAGTTGTTCAGGAGCGTCTTGAGAAAGAAAATGCCGCCGCCACCGTCGGTTATAATATGAAAGAACTCGACTGAAATTGTTTTGGCGTGTACTAGGATACGGTAAAGAAGCTCACCGTTCATTGTACGGGGAAATGGCTGGCAGCGTGGTCCTTTGTCAGCAAGGATCCTTGGTGTCTTCCCGTTGTATTCGAGAAAATACCAGAAGAATCCCTTGCACAGCTCAACGCTGAAAAGCGGGAAGAGTTTCGAGGTCTCCTCTGTCGCTTTAATCAGTGCGGGCAGACTTACAGGTGTTGCAAGATGCACACTGATACGAAATACGCCTGTAAGTTCAGAACCTGTAATGGCAGGGTATATCTTGGCTGCATTGTCAAGTTTCATCCACTCTTCCCTGCCGGTCAGTTCTCCGCTGGTCCCCATTTTCCTCAATTGCGCCTGTAAAGATAAGAATATATGAAGCCGTTTGTCAATTGTGTTCTCCGGCATTTGCCAGCGCACAAGATTCTAAGTTTACTATATTTGTTAATTCAACATTGTTGCACTAAAAGAAATACCCAGTCCTATGAAACAGATTTGCGCCACACTGCAGATTACCCTGCTGTTACTGACCTCACTTGCTGCCACAGCCCAGAGACCTGGCATGACAGGTTCCCAGCCCGGACTTGTCAGATGGATTGATGACACCCATATGCTCTTCCGGACCATAGGCGATGACGGTAAACCGGTAATCTCTGAATACGACTGCCGAACCGGTAAATCAGTTATCGTCACTGACTATGCAAGCGATATGGAAAAGCTGCGGGACATCCTTCCTGAAGGCTTTCAGCCTGGCCCTGACATGGCTGTATCCCCGGATATTCGGTCAGTGGTTATTTCCCGTGACAATGACCTGTGGTATTACTCCTTCGATGTGCGTGAGGGAAGAAAGCTCACATCAGACCCTGAAAATGAGATGAATGCACGGTTCGCGCCGGACGGCAGGAAACTGGCATATACAAAAAAGAAGGATCTGTATGTGTTTGATCTTGATCTGGACAAGGAGATCAGGCTTACCTTTGACGCAACCGATAAGATCTACAACGGATGGGCCTCCTGGGTTTACATGGAGGAGATACTTGGCAGACCATCAAGGTATGCTGCCTTCTGGTGGTCACCCGATGCAACGAGGATTGCCTATCTTCACACCGACGATAACCCTGTTCCGCTATATTATCTCAATGCCCTGGAGAATACTGACGGCATCCACGGCAGGCTCGAGATAACCCCTTATCCGAAACCGGGGGATCCGAACCCGAAGGTGAAGATGGGTATTGCAGACCTCTCAACCGGCAAGACCACATGGGTGAAGACAGATGAGAATACTGACCAGTACATCGCATGGCCCTCATGGACCCCTGACAGCAGGAAACTGATGGTTCAGGTTCTCAACCGTGACCAGAATGACATGAAGTTCATCCTGGCTGACGTTGCTTCAGGTGATTTTGCGGAAGTATACCGCGAGACCCGTCCCACATGGGTTGACTTTTTCGAGGACATATACGTAATGAAGGATGGCAGCGGGTTCATTGCAAGGAGCTATCGGAACGACTGGTACAACCTCTATTACTACGGATGGGACGGTGTGCTGAAATCACAGATCACGGACTTCAACTGGAAGGTGACAGAGCTGGTCAAAGTGGATGAGGCAAAGAAGGAAGTTTATTTCCACGGTACAGGAGCTGATCCGCTCGGCAGCCATCTGTACAGGGTAAGGCTAGACGGCACAAAGATTCTTCAGGTCACTTCTGGTGACGGTTCGCATACTGCCTCAGTTTCACCCGGCGGGTCATATTTCCTCGACACCTGGAGCAGCATAAACGACCCGGGCGGAATAAACCTGATTGATAAAAAAGGTAAGGTGGTCCGCACCGTTCACCGTGAAGCTATTCCTGCATTTGATGCTTCAAAGCACCAGAAGCCGGAGCTTGTAAGGATAAAAACCGCTGACGGACTGTTTGATATGCCGGCACTGATAACCTACCCTGTTAATTTTGACCCCGCGAAGAAGTACCCTGTTGTCTTTACCATTTACGGGGGCCCCGATGCGGGAAGCATCAGGAACAGGTGGCAGGGACTCCAGCCACGGTGGTATGCTGAAAACGGTATTGTAACTATCAATGTTGATCACCGGGGTTCAGGCACCTTCGGGAAGAAAGGACTTGACTATATGCACCGCTCACTGGGCAAATGGGAGATTTCTGACTATTCGGATGCGGTCAGGTGGCTCCGTCAGCAGCCATGGGCTGATGCATCCCGGATGGGTATCACCGGCGGTTCTTACGGGGGGTACGTGACCTGCATGGCCCTTACTGCAGGGGCAGACTACTGGACCCATGGCATTGCCGACTATTCGGTAACTGACTGGCGTCTCTACGACAATGTCTATACCGAGCGCTATATGGATACGCCGGAAGACAACCCTGAGGGATATAAAAGTGGTTCCGCAATCACCCATGCTGCATCCCTGAAGGGAAAGATACTGATCCGCCACGGGGATATGGATGACAACGTCCATATGCAGAACACGATATGGCTTGTCACAACGCTTCAGGATATGAACAAACCGTTCGAGATGATGATTTATCCGGGTGAGCGGCACGGCTGGGGCGGACCAAAGAGGATCTTCATGACAAATGAGGGCAACAGTTTCTGGACCAAAAGTTTCTTTGATAAATAAAATAACTGATTATCGGCGTAATGGCTGCCAGTTTACATGTCAAAAGGCTCGCCGGAGTACGGGCCCTGATGAAGAACAAGAAGCTTGATGCACTTATTATCCCATCATCCGATCCGCACCTCGGGGAGTATGTGCCGGACTACTGGAGGGTGATAAGGTGGCTGACAGGATTCACCGGCTCGGCCGGGAATGTTGTAATCACCAAAACCTTTGCCGGTCTTTGGACTGACAGCCGGTATTTTATCCAGGCAGAGGAGCAGCTGGCCGGCTCCGGATTTGAGCTGGTGAAGCTGAAGGTTCCGCATACCCCGGAACATATTGACTGGCTAAGGGAAAAGGCGCGGAAAGGCTGGAAAGTGGGCGTTGACGGCCGCCTGATCTCTGCCGGTATTATGAGACTGCTCGAGGCCTCACTGAAGGAGGCAGGTGCCAGCCTCAACCTTAAGGCTGACCTGATAACACCGGTATGGGATGACAGGCCTGCCCTGCCGGCCGGCGAAGCCTTTGAACTTGATGTCAGATATTCAGGACTGACCCGTAAGGAGAAAATTGAACGGGTCAGGGAGGTTATGGGAGGCATAAAGGCAGATTATCAGTTGCTTACGGCAACTGACGATATCATGTGGCTCCTTAACCTGAGGGGAAACGATGTGAAATACTGCCCGCTGCTCCTTTCCTTTGCAATTGTAAGCCGTGAGCAGGTATTGTTTTTTGCCGATGAGGAAAAAATACCCGGACAGGTTAGGGCATCGCTCGACAGGGACGGCGTCGTGTTGCTCCCATATGACTCTGTGAATCAGGTGCTGGGTCACCTGGAAGAGGGATCAGTTCTGTTGTTCTCTCCCTCCACAACATCTGCTTCCCTGCTTAAATCGGTTTCCCGGAGGATAAGAACCGTGGAGGACCTGAGTATACCCACGAGGATGAAAGCCGTCAAAAACAGTACCGAACTTAAGAACCTCAGGAAGGCGATGGTGCAGGACGGGGTGGTGCTGACCCGATTCTTCCATTGGCTGGAAAGAGCCGTGGGGAATGAGCATGTGACTGAGATCAGCGCTGCAGCAAGGATTGATTCCATGCGCGGGGAGCTGGAAGGATGCACGGGGCCGTCATTCAGTACGATTGCCGCATACAACGCCCATGCTGCCCTGCCTCATTATGTACCGGATGCATCAACGGATGTCAGACTTGAAAAAAAGGGGATATTCCTGCTTGATTCCGGAGGGCAGTACTTCGGAGGTACCACCGATATAACAAGGACTGTGGCGATGGGTAAGCCTGATGCAGGTATGAAGAAGGATTTCACCCTTGCACTCAGGGGCACCATTGATCTTGCCATGGCCCGGTTCCCGCGCGGCACGAAAGGTTACCAGCTTGATATTCTTGCCCGTAAGCCACTGTGGGATAATTATATGAACTACGGGCACGGCACCGGCCACGGGGTCGGCAGCTTCCTGAACGTGCACGAAGGGCCCCAGACAGTTGGTTCAGGCGCTACCGGCGATATGAAGACAAGCATTGACCCGGGCATGGTTATATCTGACGAACCGGCATTCTACAGACCCGGGTTATACGGTTTCAGGACCGAAAACCTTCTTGTCTGTATCGAGGACAGGGAGTCGGAATACGGCAGTTTCCTCTCGTTTGAGACGGTGACGCTCTGCTATATTGACCCCGGGCTGATAGATCTTGCACTCCTGGATGACCGCGAGCTGGAATGGCTCAATGATTACCACGAACGCGTGTACGGTTCGCTCAGTAAGCATCTCGAACCGGAACTGCAGAAATGGCTGCGAAACAAGACGAAACCGCTTATCCGCCAAGGAAATAAATCTTCTTAATAAATCAATCAGATGTTGAAAGTAAAACTTTTTGTTATTGCTGTTGCATTCATTGCCGGATCAGGATGCTCAAGGAAAATTATGACAATTGAGGAACGGCTTGCCACGCTTCCGGCAGACACAATCTTCAGTATCGAAGCCGACTCTGCCTTCAGCGGTGCCTGGGAAATCAGGCTGCAGCAACCTGTTGACCACCGCAATCCTGACGGACCTCAGTTCACCCAGCAGGTCTTCCTTTATTATGCCGGTGCTGACAGACCGGTTGTGGTGGAGACGGAAGGATACGGCGCCAGGGGCGGACGCAATGAGCTTGCAACATTGCTGAACGCCAACTTTATAAGGATTGAACACAGGTATTTTGAAGAATCCAGGCCTGATTCTGCAGGCTGGGAATACCTCACAACATGGCAGGCAGCAACTGACCACCACCGGATAATTGAGCTGTTCAAACCCGTTTTCACCGGGAAATGGGCAACCACAGGTATCAGCAAGGGAGGGCAGACAGTAATGTTCCACAGGTATTATTACCCTGATGACGTTGATGTCAGTGTCCCTTATGTGGCACCTCTCAACTTCGGACCGGAGGATGAGAGGATGGAACCTTTCCTGGAGAATGTCGGCACCCCTGAATGCCGCGACAGGGTTTTCAGTTTCCAGAAACTGGTTCTTGAAAAGTTCGACACACTTTATCCGATGTTCCTCGACATGGCTGAGAAACGGAACTGGACGTTCACAAGGGTAGGAGGGCCGGAGGTCGCTTACGAAATGACCGTCCTTGAGTATGAATTTGCATTCTGGCAGTGGGGAACCATTCCGTGTGACTCAATTCCGCTTGAGGGAAGCAATGAACAGATATTCAGTCATTTCGTCGGAGTGGGAGATCCAAGGTACTTCGCTGACCAGGGACTGGCATACTTCGAACCCTTCTTCTACCAGGCAATGACAGAGATCGGCTATTACGGCTATGACTTTGACAAGTTTGACGGCCTCCTGAAATACGCCCATAACGGAGATAAACCGGAGTTTATCTTTTCGGCCCCGGTGGGTCCGGATTACGTGTACGACTATGAATTTGGCAGGAATGTCAGTGATTTCATCAGGAATGATGCTGAAAACTTCATTTTCCTTTACGGCGAATTTGATCCCTGGTCTGCCTCGGCAGCTGACCCGGGAGACAATAAGGATTGCCTGAAGATTGTCAGGGAGGGAGGTTCGCACAGGACACGGATCGGAAACCTTCCCGAGGAACAGAAGGAGGCCGTTCTTGAAAAGCTTGGGGAATGGATGGAAACACCTGTGGTCAGGTGAACTTTTTTAGGTAATTAAATCCGTTTGGCCATCTCCAATTAATTAAATTAATTTGGAAATGTTAAAATTATTTAAATACCTTTGTATCAGCTGACTTGTAAATGTGTGGAGATTTTGATTGTCCCGCTCATTATCAGTCAGTTAACCAATTCTTTATTAACAGTTTAATTTATTTTCAAATGAACATTTTTGTAGCCAAGCTGAGTTCTGTAACAAAAGCAGAAGACCTTCAGGAACTTTTCAGCAAATTTGGGGAGGTTATCTCCGCCAAAGTTATCATGGACCGTGAAACCGGCTTTTCAAAGCGTTACGGTTTCGTTGAGATGGCAGATGACCGTGCCGGTTATGAAGCTATCGAAAAACTCAATAACTCAGAGCTCGATGGCAGTCAGATCATCGTTAAGAGATCTGAGCCAAAGGCAGAGAAGAAGCCTTTCAGGCCCCGCCGTGATTTCCGCGACAGGGACCGTGAACCGAAATACTAGGGATTAAAAAGCAGAGGCTGTCCGTCCGGACAGCCTCTGCTTGATTGACATGGAAAGACAGTATCATGCTGTCTTTCTTTTTTTTGTGACATCTGAAAAAAATATGACAGGAACACTTCATTTCAAAGGGAAAATATCTATAATTTAGCCTGACTTTTTCAATCCTTCAGATCATCCCTTGCCTGGACGTGTTTTCAAATTGCCATAGAGACTGAGGCTGTTCAACACCGGCCGGCTACAGTCATCCTGACCTTCCGTCTTTTGCCTCATACAGTACTACCTCCATAACTATCCAACAATGAAAAACATTCTTCTGACCCTTGCCGGATTCAACAGGAAAAGGCTGTTTCTCTTTCTTATGATTCTCCTTCTTCCGGTATCCATGTTCGCATCAGACGGTTCCGTGCCACAAATCGGACCAGTACGTGCTGAATTTATAATTTTTGGCCTGATCCTCCTTGGCGTGGCGCTTTTTCACAAGCATACCTTCTGGGTAGCGGTCACAGGCCTTACTGTCCTTCTGATCTTCAAGTTTACATTTGATCAGTCCTTCAGGCTGGGTGAGCACATGTTCGGCACCACCCCCTTCCTGGAGCAGATAATGGATAAGGACCTGAGACAGGGCGAGTGGGGGATAATACTGAACCTTCTCGGATTGCTGCTTGGATTTGCGGTGCTGTCAAAGATATTTGAAGAATCAAGGGTGCCTGATATACTCCCGAGGTACCTTCCGGATGACTGGAAGGGTCCGTTCCTCCTGTTAATCTTCGTCTTTGTTCTCTCTTCATTCCTTGATAACATTGCAGCCGCCCTTATAGGAGGGACAATAGCGCTGGTTGTCTTCAGGAACAGGGTGCACATAGGATATATTGCCGCTCTGGTTGCAGCAAGCAATGCCGGTGGCAGCGGAAGTGTAGTGGGAGATACAACCACCACGATGATGTGGATCGACGGTGTTGCGGCCTTTAATGTCCTGCATGCCTACGTGGCAGCCATTGTTGCCATGTTGTTCTTCGCCTGGTTCGCCTCGCATCAGCAGGACAGGTACCAGAGGATTATGAAGGATGCGGATACCAGTGCCAGGATAGACTGGGTTAAGATTGTATGTGTAATCTTCATACTGGCAGGTGCAATAATTTCAAATATCCTGTATGATATGCCCGCACTGGGTGTCTGGATAGCAATTGTTTTGGGTGCCTTCCTGAGACCAGTCCCATGGAAAGAGGTACCGGCCTCGCTCAAGGGAACACTGTTCCTTTTGTGCCTCGTGATGTGTGCCTCGATGATGCCTGTGGAAGAACTTCCTGATGCTTCATGGGTGACTGCCTTTGCACTGGGCGCCCTTTCAGCAGTGTTTGACAATATTCCCCTTACAAAGCTTTGCCTTGACCAGGGACACTATGACTGGGGTATGCTGGCTTATTCCGTTGGTTTCGGGGGTTCCATGATCTGGTTCGGGTCATCGGCAGGTGTAGCCATCACTAATAAGTTCCATGAGGCGCGGAATGTGGTCCTCTGGGTAAGAAAGGGATGGCATGTGGCTGTTGCCTATGTTGTGGGGTTCTTTGCCCTTTACCTGCTTCTCGGCTGGGAGCCTGCAGATACTAAGGAACATAAGGTCATCAACTGTCCCGTCCCCGGGTGCCCGATGGCGGGTCATGGTATAGCGGCTGAGGGGGCTGTCAGCTACCTCGACCTCGTTAACAGATAGAAAACACCTTTCTGTAAAAATTGAAAAGGTATCCCGCGGAGGATGCCTTTTCAATTTCGGACAGGTTGGCTGCAGAAGCAGGCTGCTGTTTTATCGGAATACTATCCCAGTATCCGGGCTTGAACCCAGTATGCGCCCGCACCGGCCAGGTATCCCACAAGTGCAAGCCATGATATCTTTTTCATATACCAGATGAAGTCTATCCTCTCAAGGCCCATGGCTGCCACACCTGCTGCAGAACCTATTATCAGCATGCTCCCGCCCGTTCCGGCACAGTAGGCCAGCAGTTCCCAGAACAGGCCATCCTGTACGAAGAAGCCGGCATATGCCGGGTCAGCAGCCATGCGCAGCATGTCAGGGGTGACCACTTCATACATTCCCATGGCGCCGGCCACCAGCGGCACATTGTCAACAACCGCTGAGATAGCCCCTATTGCCAGGTTGATCAGGTAGATGTCACCAAGCTTCTCGTCAAGCCATCCTGCAAGCAGGCTGAGGTGCCCGGCGCTCTGCAGGGCAGCCACGGCTGACAGTATCCCGAGGAAGAAAAATATTGTCGGGGTATCAACTTTCTTTACAATATTGTAGATGGTTAGTTTCTTCCTGATTTCTTCCTCTTTGTCACGGTGCATGATCTCAGAGACCAGCCACAGGATACCAAGGCCAAACAGCATTCCCACGTAGGGAGGAAGGTGTGTTATTGTCTTGAACACCGGAACGAACAACAGCATTGATACACCAAGAATGAGAATGAATGTCCTTTCAAACGGTGTTGTAATATTGGCTGATTCGTGTGCTCTCTCGGGTCTCTTTATCTCTCCCCTGACCATGAATGACATAATTGTAAGCGGAACAATCATGTTCAGGAGGCTCGGGATGAATACCTTCAGCATTATGTTGACCGTGGTGATCTGACCGCCAATCCAGAGCATGATTGTGGTCACGTCGCCGATGGGCGACCATGCACCGCCGGCATTGGCGGCTATCACAATCATACTGGCAAATATCCATCGTGTAGGTTTGTCGGAGATCAGCTTCCTGAGCAGCGCTATCATCACTATTGTGGTAGTGAGGTTGTCAAGAACGGCTGACATGAAGAATGTTATGATCCCTATCACCCAGATGAGCTTTACTTTGCTTGTGGTTGTGATCCTGTTGGTGATTACAGTGAATCCGTGGTGCTGGTCAATCACCTCAACGATTGTCATTGCGCCGAAAAGGAAGAACAGTATTTCGGCAATATCGACGAGATGGTGTGCCAGTTCTTCCCTGACGAATGTGGTGCTGTGACCTGCCAGTTCTACCGTTTCGCGGAATGGTGATGTCGCAAACTGGTCCGGTGTCATTGCCGGGGCAATGTTATTCAGGATCTGTTGCCCCATGATCTTAAGTTCCTCCCAGGACGGGGAGAACCCCATCGCGAGGACCTGTTCACTTGAAAGGGCATATATAGCCCATAGGATTGACCCCAGCAGCAACGCGCTGGCAGCCTTTTCAACTTTGATCGGATGCTCGAGTGCTATTGCCAGGTAACCCAGCAGGAAAAGCACAACCATTAATATGAACATACTTCTGTGATTTTTTTGTGCAAAAGTAGGATTTGTACAATATATTCCAATGATTTATGTAAGTGTCAGATTGTGTATGACATGCCCTGTGCCGGGATCTCTATTCCTGAGAAACCCCTGGTTTCAAGGTACGACATGTAACGGACCTGTGTCTCATACTCACCATGGACCAGGAATACTTTCTTAAGCTGGCCCGTATCCTGGCATGAGAGGTAATCGGCCATCTCACGGTAGTCACCATGACCGGAATACGATTCGATCCTTTCAATTTCTGCTTTAACAGGGTATTTGTTGCCGTGAATTGATACTTCCTTTTCTCCCCTGAGTATCCTGGCACCCAGGGTTGAGGGGGCGCAATAGCCTACTGCCAGAACGGTGTTGGCCGGGTTACTGATGCTGTTTGCCAGGTGGTGTTTTATACGCCCGGCTTCCATCATCCCCGATGATGAGATAATGATTACAGGCCCCTTTATCTCGTTGAGGCTTTTGGAGCCTTCAACCGATGTATTGTAAAAGAGTGAGTTAAAGCCGAACGGATCGGGGTCGGTGAGCATAAGCTCCCTGACGTCGTCGTTGAAGCAGTCAGGGTGCATCCGGAATATGTTGGTGGCATTGACTGAAAGGGGGCTGTCAACATAAATATCAACCTTCGGCAGGCGTCCGGCATTGTAAAGGTTGTTCAGGGAATAGACCACCTCCTGGGTTCGTCCCACACTGAAAGCTGGTATTATGAGCTTCCCCTTCTTTTCAACGCATGTCCTCTGTACCACGCGGTAAAGCTCCTCGTCTGATTCCTCAATTGACGGATGCAGCCTGTCCCCGTAAGTCGATTCGGTGATGAGGAAATCGGCTTGCGGAAACGGTTCAGGGCTCTTGAGTATCCTGTTTACAGGCCTCCCTATGTCACCTGTGTATGCGAGGCGTTTGGTGCCGTCCTTTTCCTTCAGTTCAAGTGTGACTACACCGCTGCCAAGCATGTGTCCGGTGTTCGTGAACTTCACGGTAGTAAATTCGTCTATGCGGAACTTGCGGTCATATGCCACGCTGATGAAAAACTTCATTGCAGCTACAGCATCTGCCTGTGTGTACAGCGGCTCCACCGGGGGAAGGCCCTTTTTCGCCCTCTTCTTGTTGAAGGTTATTGTATCATGCTCCTGTATCTTGCCCGAGTCTGCCAGCATGATCGAACAAAGATCACGGGTGGCGTTGGTGCATACCACCGAGCCGGTAAATCCGTTGCGGGAAAGAAATGGAATGAGTCCTGAATGGTCAATATGCGCATGGGAAAGGATTATATGGTCAACCGAAGCGGGGGAGAATGCCAGCGCCCGGTTCTGTTCTTCTGTTTCCATCCCTTTTCCCTGGAACTGACCGCAGTCAAGGAGGATGTTCTTTCCGTGTTCGGTTTCAATAAGTACCTTGCTGCCTGTCACCTCTCGGGCAGCCCCGTAAAATGTTAGTTTCATACCGGATGTTATGTTTATTGATTCGCTAATATAGCTAAAGTTGGCAAAATTCCGGGAAGAATAATCTTCAACAATTAATGAACAATATTGCATTTATGCTTTATTTAGTGAAGTCGTTGACTTATTTTTGGCGGTTGCTAACAAATCTTAAAAAAGCCCATGAAACTCGACAAGATCTTTTCGTATTTGGCCCCGAAGGAGGGCAAGTTTTACCCGCTCTTCAAGGACGCTTCGGCAAACCTTATAATTGGTGCGGAACTGCTTGTTGATTTCATGAATGAACCGTCACCGGCAAAGAGGGAGGCTCTCAGCAACAAAATCAAGGAAACTGAACTTGTAGGTGACCAGATTGCCAGGAATCTTTACAAGGCTTTGAGCGGTACATTTATTACTCCTTTTGACAGGGAGGATATCTTTGACCTCATCCATGCCACTGACTCTGTACTGGACCTTATCCACGGGGCGTCAAAGCAGACTCATCTCTACAAGCTGCAGGATATTCCATCGGAATTCCGTGAGATGGCAGATGTAATAAGGAAGGCCTCAATCGAGATCAACACCGCCTTCAACGGATTGCGTGATGTACTCAACCTTGCAAAATACAAGGACAACTGCCACAGGATAGGAGAGCTTGAGGAACATGCGGATGACATTAACCACCGTTACCTGGCAAAGCTGTTCCAGGAAGAAAAGGATGCGATTGAACTGATAAAGAAGAAGGATATCCTTGCTGCCCTTGAAAAGGCGGTTGACCGCTGTGATGACGTTGCCGATATTCTTTCTTCCGTAATTATCAAAATCGCCTAACCGACCTGCCGTGGATTTCTCCCTTCTCATCATCATAATAGTTCTCGCCTTCGCGTTTGACATGATTAACGGATTTCATGATGCAGCGAACTCAATAGCAACGATAGTATCAACAAAGGTTCTCACACCGTTCCAGGCAGTGCTCTGGGCTGCTGCGTTCAACTGGCTGGCTTACCTGGTCTTTGAACTTAACGTGGCTGACACTATTGCCAAATCGGTTGACACCTCGGCAATTACACTGATGGTCATTCTGTCAGGTATCCTTGCTGCAATTGTATGGAACCTGACCACATGGTTTCTTGGTATACCATCCAGCTCCTCACACACACTTGTAGGAGGGTTTTCCGGCGCAGCAATTGCATACGCCGGTTGGGATGTGGTGCATACCGGGGTGATTCTGAAGATCGGGGCTTTCATCTTTCTTGCTCCGCTTATCGGGATGGTATTTGCTTACATAATTTCGATTTCCCTTCTATGGCTTTTCCGCAGGGCAAATCCCTTCAGGCTGGAGAAGAAACTCAAGGTGGGACAGCTGTTCTCATCAGCCCTGTTCAGCCTTGGCCACGGGGGTAATGATGCACAGAAGGTTATGGGGATTATTGCAGCTGCGCTCATGGTTTATTTCCACGGGACTGATGCATCTGCCATCCCTCACTGGGCAAAGATTGAAATGGTAGACGGGAGAATGCACGCCATACCGCACTGGATAGTACTAGGCTGCTACTCAGCCATCTCCCTTGGCACCCTGATGGGTGGCTGGAGGATAGTCAAGACCATGGGCACCAAGATAACCAAGATAACCCCGTTCGAGGGTGTTGCTGCCGAATCAGCCGGAGCACTGCTGCTTTTCGGCACTGAGGCTTTCGGGATTCCCGTCAGTACAACCCATACCATCACAGGAGCAATCATGGGAGTAGGCCTGACAAAGAGAATGACTGCCGTCAGGTGGGGAGTTACGGTGAACCTGCTTTACGCCTGGATACTTACAATACCTGTCTCAATGGCTATTGCTGCCGGGATGTACCTTCTTCTTTCAACTATCACCGGCCTGCACTGATGCAAGTTTAATTCATGGTTGTAAACCCTCTCACTGACCCCGGCCCGGTCCTGTGAAGATCGAACACCGTGATTTCGTTTTCACCCTTTTTCAGCCATGATGCCGGGCAATACAGCCTCGTCTGCGGGCCGATCTCCCAGTAGCGGCCAAGGTTATGGCCGTTGACCCAGACAAATCCCTTGACGAAGTTGGTCATGTCGATAAAGGTATCCGCAGTCTCCTCCAGGACAAGCGTTCCCCTGAAGAATACCCCGGGCTTTTGCTGCACACCGCCGGTCTTCCTCAGGGAAGCGGTATAACCGTCGTTCATCGGAAAACCGCAGACTTCCCAGTTCATCAGCGTCATACCGTTAAGTACAACCCTGTCAGTTATCCCCTTGCGGTCAATCATTGCATTTGCAAAATTTATCCTTCCCATGGCTTCGGTGAAGATCTCAAGGAGAGGATGCTCCGACCCGGTTGCCGGGAGGTCAATTGAGTTTATTCCCAGTCGCCTGTCAAGGGTGCCTATATATTGTCCGTCAAGGAATACTGTTGCATAGTCGTGAATGTCAATTACAGTCAGCTTGCCGCTCTTATGCCCCGTCAGCCTCGTACTGTAGAGCATGAAACCGTAATCCTGGCCAAAGGCTTCGAAAGGTTTCGGCTGTACTGCCAGGACAGGTTCAGGCATGTTGTCCCAGACGGATGTGAACGGTACGAGTTCAGTCTCCGGGAAGCTCATTGCCGGGATTGGTTCAGGAATTGGCGGCAATTTGACCTTTTCAGGCAGGTATGACCCTATCAGCTTCCTCAGTGCCAAATATTTGGGTGTGGCCCTTCCCTGTTCGTCGATGGGTGCGTCATAGTCGTAGCTCGTCAGGTCGGGCTCATACCCTTTCCCTCCTGAGTTAGCTCCCGCTGTAAACCCAAAATTGGTTCCTCCGTGAATCACATAAAAGTTGAACGATTTGCGGTTATCCATCAGGAATTTTACTTCCCGAAGCAGGTCGGCAGTATCGGGCCTTGCCCAGTCCTCGCCCCAGTGGGTCAGCCAGCCGGGATAGGTCTCACTTGAAAAAACAGGAACCCCGGGATTCATTTTCCGTGCCAGCTCAAAATCCTCTGCGGAACTGCCCGAATCGAGTCCAACGGCGCAGCCTGGCAGAGTCCCCGCCTCAAGCATGTATGTGGTTGGCCCGTCACCGGTGAAGAAGGGCACGTCAATGCCGCTTCTTTCCCAAATATCCTTCAGGGCGAAGAGGTAGTTCCGGTCATTGCCGTAGCTGCCGTACTCATTCTCGATCTGGATCATGAGTACCGGGCCGCCGCCTGTGACAAGATGGGGCCTGATTACGTCAGCCAGGCGCGATATATACCTCTCTGCCGCCTTCATATAGACGGGGTCCATGCAGCGCACCCTGATGCCCGGCGTGCGCAGAAGGTAGGGTGGTATCCCTCCGAACTCCCATTCGGCGCACACATAGGGCCCGGGTCTGATTATTACCCACATCCCTTCTTCTGCAGCGATTTGTATAAACCCTGAGACATCACGGTTGCCGGTCCGGAAATCATAAATTCCTTCAGTACTTTCGTGGTGGTTCCAGAAAAGATAAGCTGATATGGTATTGCACCCCATTGCCTTAGCCATCTGTATCCGGTGGCGCCAGTATTCAGCCGGCACTCTTCCCGGGTGTATCTCCCCGCTGATTACCTGGAACGGCTTCCCGTCAAGGAGAAAGTCATCCCCGCCGAGGGTGAAGGTATGCGCTGCCCTGTCAGGCTGAACTGATCTGCCTTTAGTCGGAAACATTCCGGACAGTTGTGCCTGGGGTGATCTGTCTTTCCCGGCCGGTTGTCCCATAATGACTGAGGTGGCCAGCATAAAGATCAGAACAGGGGCAAAGCGACAAAAATTATGAATGATTTTCATAGCACATGGTTTGTATATCTCATGCAGACAGCCGCAATCAGACTGTTCCCTTGTCCCATGCAGGGAGGATCTCCTTTTTGAAGGTTTCCTTTTCCCTGACCAGGGTCTCCATATCAAGGCCGATAGCCTTCTGTGCACCCGATTTTGATGAGATGTCGGGGATGATTACCCTGTCAACCCCTTTTGATGCGAGAATTTTTGTTAGTTCTATCCTGGCATCCAGTCCTTTCATGATGCCGTTGCCAAGAATTGATGCCATCTCGATGGGGGCATGGAATGATCCGCCGTGACTTGCAGCGCAGAAGTCCCATCTCCACTGTGACTGCCTTATCAGTGAGAGAACCGGTTTCATGTCCTCTTCTCCGGCGCCGGCATCCCATGCAGCCTTTGCCTCATAATGGGCTGTGACCAGTATCTCCTCAAGGTAATTGCGGAGTGCTGCTATCTTGTCCTGGCGGTCATAGACATTCTTCATCAGTTCCTCCTCGCTCTGGCGATGGCAAACGGCGCAGGTTGACGAGATCATGTTCAGGGGACTCTGAACGTGGTGGCTTGTGTATTTAACGCCACCCTCAGCGATGTACGGCATGTGGCAGTCGGCGCAGGCTACTCCGCGCTGACCGTGAATGCCAAGTTTAAACAGCTCGTAATCAGGATGCTGTGCCTTGAGCATGGGTGCCTTGCTGATAGAATGTGTCCAGTCAGCGAACTGGTAGCTGTCATAATAGCTCTCAATTGAGTCAACATTCATCCCCTTATCCCAGGGGAAGGTGAGGTATTTGCCCTCGCCCCTGAAATAATATTCCACGTGGCACTGTGCACATACAAGGCTGCGCATCTCCTGGTAGCCCGCATCGGAGATCTTTTTACCCTGTCTTTCGAAAGCTTCTCTGAGGGCGGGGCGGGTGATTGTCAGGGACATGTTCCCGGGATTGTGACAATCGGCGCACCCGATGGGGTTGGTTATTTCCGGTCCCAGCGAGGCCCATGTGGACTTATAAAAGCCTTCTGTTCCCATCTTTTCCATCATGCGGGGCACATCCGGGCTCTTGCATGTCCAGCACGTTCCGGGTTGTGGACCTGCATCGGGGGTCATGGGTGCACCGGTTCGGAGGGTGTTGCGGATATCCTCCACAGCCCAGTAGTGACCCCTGGCCTGGTAGTAATCCTTTGAGAATGAATATCCTGCCCAGAGCACTGCAAGTTCCGGGTCAGTGGCAAGGACGTCGATTGGTTTGTTCCCCGCATACCTGCTCCGGAAGGAGGTGTCTGAGGTCATCAGCCATGATTTGTACTCCCTGGGGTAAAACTTGCCCCAGACGCTGTTGTCTGACTCGAAAGGCTGCAGGTCTGTCGGAGGCCTGTAGGCATATTTGGCCTCGGACCGTCTTTCTACGATTGATGATGCGAGCATTCCCAGGAGGAATACGACAACTGCTGAGGCGAGGAAAAGGAGCCAGCCTGCCCATGGTTTTTTGGATATGAATTCCTTGATTGACATAGGTTCAGGTATTAGGTTGATTTATAGGTTGTCTTTAAGGGTGGGAGTGATCGCGAACCGGGTTGATGAGATGCTGTTAACCCTGTCATGCGGGGTGTTGCGGTGGCATTGCAGGCAGTGACGGTCACGTTGGGCCGCCATTGCTTCGTCAGGTCTTCCGGGGCCGTCACTGAAGAGCGACTCATGACACCGAAGGCAGTTTTCCTGTACTACGCGCCTGCCAGGTTCCCTGATGTAAATTGACTGGGCCTCATTGCGCAGCGTAAAGATGGTAGCATGCCTGAGTCCGTCATTGGCTTTGAAGTAATACTTCCTGATGAAGCTGTCATGAGGTACATGGCACGCGTTGCAGTCAGTAATGCTCTTGTGCGAACTGTGTGACCAGGTAGCGAACTGCGGTGTCATGATATGACAGTTGATGCATACCCTGGGGTCATCAGAGAGATAGGATGTGGCATTTGAAATCTTCAGCAGATAAAACGCCAGTCCTGTGAATGCCCCAAGAAGTATTATCACAGGCATTCGCCACTGCGGCGGAGGCGTGAAGAAGCTGATCAGTCTGTTTGGTCTGCTCATGGCAGTTGCCTTTTATCCGGTCAAGTGTTATTCGCAACCTCCTCCCCGGTATTCCGGAAGGGCTAAATGAAATTGACGAAGCAGAGTGCCACAAGGGCAGTTCCGTACCTCTTGTCAATTGTCAGAGACTCCCTGTAGACAGTCGGTTCCCCAAGGTAATACCTGGAGAAGGTCCTGTCATGCAGGTCATGCAGAACGGTATAGAGCCTCTCTTCGAGGGCCTCCATGTCAAAGTACCCGGCAAGTTCACAGACGAGACCTCCGATTTTTTCCTCACACGTGTCATCCTTGTACATCCATGCGAATATGACCCCGGCCGAAACGTGCTCGCCGTAATAGCCGTTGGCCACTGCCATAATTGTACAAAGCTCAGATCCGTACGGTGGCATATCTACCTCATCGAGGGTCACCAGCCTTGAGGTGGCGGGCAGGACCGATGAATAGTTCATGATGTTGTATTCGGCGATGCCTGCATCATGGAGTGCCATGTGATATGAACCGGGGTGGATTGCATACTCGCTGCATCCGGAGCCCTGCGTTACAAAAAATTCGTTGGGGATTCTGTTGTGGGTTACTTTAACCATTTCGCATACTGATAATTTAGGTTTATACCGGTCATAAGACCTGAACAGGCAAATATACCTAAAAATAGAAATTCCCTGCAATCCGGGGAATGATTATTCAGATTCCGGCCGGGACAGGAAGAATAAGGACTCGGTCAGCTGTAAAATGAGGTGCTTAAGGATAGCCTGCGTCAGGAAATCTGCCGGTATGAGTAATATGTTTTTCATAATGACTTCCGGCATGAAATTATTGAACAGGCATAATGCATCATGCAGCCAAAAAAACTTAAATTGGAGTGCGCAAATTTACGGTATGCAGTTGAAGCTGATTTTGGTGGCAGTTCTGATATTATCCCTGTTCCCTGCAGGAGAGGGTAAGGCGCAGGAGGTTGGCACACCCTTTATCAGGAACTTCACAAAGGGTGATTACAGGGCCAGCACCCAGAACTGGGCGGTGGCACAGGATGCAAGGGGATTCATGTATTTCGCGAACAATGACGGACTACTTGTTTATGACGGTGTGCAGTGGCATCTTTTTCCCATGCCGAACCTTTCAATGGTAAGGTCAATTCATATAGACGACCGTAACAATATATATATCGGAGCCTACAACGACCTTGGAAGGATGGTGGCTGAACCAAACGGAAAGCTCTCCTTCCGCTCCTTCAGGGATTCGATTCCCGAAGAATTCAGGAACTTTGACGATGTATGGAACATTTTTACATTCCGTGACAGAACGATGTTCCAGTCATACAATGCCGCCTATTTTTACAGGGAAGGTTCTCCGATGACTGTTGTGGCAGCACCTTCCAGGTTCCAGAATTCATATATGGTAAGAGGCCGGCTCATTTTCAATGATACGGAGAATGGTCTGATGGAGTATGACGGCACCCGGCTTGTAAGGCTTCCCGGATGTGAGGCCCTTGCGGGCGAGGACATATGGTCTCTCCTTCCCTATGGCCGGGGAAGTGAAATACTCATCTGCAGCCTTCGAAACGGGTTGTATATTTATGACGGTCACAAACTTGAAAAATGGGATGTTCCGGTCAGCATGACACTTAGCCGCGACAGGATATTCAGCGCAACAGAACTTCATGACGGACATTTTGCCATCGGGACCATCCTTAACGGGGTGATTATACTTGACAGTGATGGGAACATAATTCAGCACATCAACAGGAAGAACGGGTTACAGAACAACACTGTACTGGATCTGTTCACCGACCGGACCGGCAATCTATGGCTTGCCCTGAACAACGGGATAGATTACCTCGTAGTGAATTCTCCCCTGACATTCATCCGAAGCTATGAAGGTTTTGGTGCCGGTTATACATCACTTATCCATAACGGGATGCTATACCTGGGAACAAACCAGGGCCTTTATGCAAAGGAGTGGCCCGAAAGGGAAACCGGGAGCGATTACAGACTGATACCCGGAACATCAGGCCAGGTTTGGTACCTGGGAGTTCACAACGGAGTGATACTGTGCGGCCATGATGAAGGAACCTTCATGATTAACGGCGGGAAGGCTACCCTCATAAGCGATGTTTCAGGCGGATGGAAATACATGGAAATGAAGGGGCATCCCGGATATTTGCTGGGGGGTACATACAGCGGTATGATACTGTTCCGGTGGGAATCCGGAACCTGGAAGTACGTAAGGCAGGTTGCAGGGATGAATGAATCTTTCAGGGTATTTGAAGAGGACCGCAACGGTGATATCTGGATGAGCCACGGTTTTAAGGGAATATTCAGGGTAAGGATGTCTGTTGGACTGGATTCTGTTACCAGCGTAAGGTTTTATAACTCTTCGGACGGTCTGCCGTCAGATTTCTATCTAAATGTTGTGCGCGTCCGCGGACAACTGGTCGTTGTGTCAGAAACTGAAATATATGAATACTCGCCGGCGGAAGACAGGTTCGTAAAATCAGCATATTTCAACCAGTTGCTGAGTCCGCTCGTGGCAATCTCCTATCTCCTCGAGGATAATGAAGGAAACATCTGGTACGTAGCAAAAAACATGGCAGGTGTGTTCAGGCTGAAGGAAGATCACTCCTATGAACACATTACAATCCCGTTTCTCCTTCTTGCAGGCAGATTCATTCACGGTTTTGAATCATTCTATCCGTATTCGCCAGAGGATGTGATAATAGGCACGGAAGACGGTTTTGCACACTATTCATCCCGGACGGCCGGACCAGGGTATGAAGGCTTCTCTGTTTATGTCACGAAAGGTGAAGCGCTTCATCAGGATTCTGTTTTCTACTATGGCCGGACATTTTTGTCACAGGGCGAGGGGAACAGTTATCGGTTCAGGTATGCACACAACAATCTGAGGTTTACATATGCTTCGCCGGTATATGACAATGCGGGCAATACTGAATACAGCTACAGGCTTGAAGGTTATGAGAGTGAATGGTCTGACTGGAGCAGGACTTCGGTAAAGGAGTATTCCAACCTCCCTGACGGCAGGTTCACTTTCCAGGTAAAGGCAAGGAACCAGCTGGGTATCGAGAGTGCGCCTGATTCGGTAGGGTTTGTAATTGACCATCCGTGGTACAAATCTCACCTGGCTTATATGGCATACGTCCTGGCGTGCACAGGACTGGTCCTTCTGCTGGTCAGGTTCATAACCTGGAGGATAGAGCTTTCAAAGAAGAAGAGCCAGCGTATCTATGAGGAAAAGGAGCGGGAGTACAAGAGGCAGGCCCTGGAGTCGGAAAAGGAAATTATCCGGATCAGGAATGAAAAGCTTCAGGCGGAGATGATACTTCGGGACAAGGAACTTGCAAATGAGGCAATGAACCTGGTGAGGAAGAATGAGTTTCTCAATGAGATAAGGAATGATCTCAATAACCTGAGGGACGGATGCCGCGATGAGTCGACAGGCCTGAAGGTGTCCGAAATACTAAGCCGTATTGGCAGGGAGGTAGACAGCAACAGGCAGAGAGAGGTCTTCGAAAGCGCCTTTGACGAGGTCCATGAGGGTTTTCTCCAGAGATTAAAATCAAGGTACCCCCGGCTGACACCTACAGAACTCAGACTGTGTGCCTATCTGAAGATGAACCTGCCTACAAAGGAAATCGCGCCGCTCCTGAATATCTCTGTCAGGGGGGTCGAGATCGGCAGGTACAGGATCAGGAAAAAGATGGACCTTTCCAGGGATGTCAACCTCACTACCCATCTCCTGAACATCTGACCCAAAATCCGCGCTCTGTAGTATTACTTAATTTATTTGGTGTATTTATTACACTCAAAGTGTATTTCATAAATAATTATATATCAATAATTTATATATCTACATGATGAATTATTGATGTATTCGAAGAATTCAGTTGATGTATTTTTGAAGTAAAAAAAGCAGGCTCCTTTTCAGGATTATCATTATACCTTGGTCACTGTTTTCGGATGGTATTGCGATCATCTGAACCAGAATACAAACCAAACTCTAAAACTCAACAGATTTATGAAACAGACAATCCTGGCTCTTTTGTTTATTGCCTGTTCCCTGGGTTTAAATGCGCAGGGGCTGCAGATCAAAGGGGTCGTTACGTCAGCAGACGATGGACAGCCTGTTCCGGGGGTAAGTGTTTTCGTGAAGGGGACAACCACCGGTACAATGACTGACCTGACCGGGTACTACAGCCTGAGCAACGTGCCCGCAAACTCTACACTGGTCTTCTCCTTTGTGGGGATGACGACGCAGGAAAAAGTGGTTACTGAAAGCGCCACCCTTGACATTGTGATGGCTTCCGATGTGGAGCTGATAGACGAGGTTGTTGTTGTGGGTTACGGAACCCAGAAGAAAAGCCTTGTGACTGGAGCCATTGCGAAAGTGGAGGGGGATGATCTCCGCAAGGCAGCCGATATGCGTGTCACACAGGCACTGCAGGGAAAGACTGCCGGCGTGGTCATTACAGCAAATTCCGGTCAGCCCGGATCACAGATCTCGGTACGTATCAGGGGTGCAGGTACCAACGGCGACGCGGAACCTCTTTATATTATAGACGGTCTTCCTATGAGCGGTGCCGGAACCGACTTCCTGAATGCTGCAGATATCCAGTCTATTGAAGTACTCAAGGATGCTGCATCAGCTGCTATCTACGGTGCCCGCGGCGCAAACGGTGTAGTACTCATCACTACAAAAACGGGACGTACCGACACCAGGCTGACAGTAACATATGACGGTTACTACGGTTTCCAGAACCCGTGGAAGAAGATTCCCCTTCTGAACTCATCTGAATACATAATGCTGGTGAATGAGGCTTCGATAAATGCGGGCCTGGGTCCGAGGTTCAGCCAGTCGCAGATAGAATCCTTCACGGCAGATACTGACTGGCAGGATGAGATGTTTTACTACAACGCTCCGAAGCAAAACCATTCGCTGTCATTTACAGGCGGAAGTGACAAGATTGAGTATTCATCCTCACTCAACTATTTCAGCCAGGAAGGTATAGTTTCGAAGGGGAAATCAAGCTTTGAAAGGATCGGATACAGGCTTAATGCAGCAGGTACCTTCGGTTTCTTCAAGCTTGGCGGTAATATAAACCTGGCTGGCATTACAAGCAAGGGTATTTCCACCAATGACCGTTACGGACTGGGCCTGAACCAGGCTCTCAACATGCCGCCGGTTGTTCCGGTCATGTTCTCAGACGGTACCTGGGGTACGTCTGAAGCTTACGGTTTCGGTCTGCAGGAGATCACCAACCCTGTGGCGATGGCCAGTTACAACAATTCAAGAACAAGGACTTACAAGCTGATCGGCAATATCTACGGTGAATTCGACTTCTCAAAGATTGCGAAGGCTCTCGATGGCCTCGTCTTCAGGTCATCATTCGGCGGTGAATATGCAATTGTCAACACTGATACATATACTCCTGAGTATTACCTTGATGCAATGCACTTCAGCGTTGTTGACAAGGCATTCAAGGGACTTGACATGTACTCCAGGTGGAACTTTGAAAATGTGCTTACATATACCAGGTCGTTCGATGTCCATAACCTGACAGTCATGGCCGGGACCACTGCCTTCAAGGATATGTATGAGAATCTCTGGGGTTCAAAGAATGACCTGATCTTTGATGATTTCGGCCATTCCTACCTTGACAATGCAACTGACCCTGAAAGTGCCAATACAGGGGGCGGTTATTCCGAGCACACTGTAGCTTCGCTCTTTGCACGTCTCAACTATGACCTGATGAACCGCTACATCGTTACAGCAACGATAAGGAGGGACGGCTCATCCCGTTTCGGCGATGAAAACAAATACGGCTATTTCCCGTCTGCCTCAATCGGATGGGTTATCTCCAGGGAAGATTTCATGAGCAATTTGTCGGATATCTTCAATGTCCTCAAGCTTAGAGCAAGCTGGGGTCAGAACGGTAATGAAAGTATCGGCAACTTTGGCTATACTTCTGTAATAGGAAATTCAAATATCTATTATTTCGGAGACGGCAAGACACAGTACAACGGAACGCAACCCACGAGGATTGCCAACCCGTCACTCAAATGGGAGACTTCGGAGCAGACCAACTTCGGTATTGACATGACGACTCTCGGGTCATCACTTTCACTTACTGTTGATTACTATATAAAGAGAACAAAGGACTGGCTTGTTACAGCCCCTGTTCCGATGCTTGTGGGTAACTCAGCCCCGATTATCAACGGCGGCTCTGTTCAGAACTCCGGAGTTGAAGCTGAGATAAGCTACAGGAAGCAAATTGGCAAGCTTTATCTTAGCACCTCCCTGAACGGCGCATTCAACAAGAGTGAGGTCCTTGACATCAAGAACGCCGAGAAAAGACTTCAGGGCGGTGACGGCGGCTTTGGCCAGAGCGGAGTGATATATGCTGAGATCGGTACTCCGATGGGAGTGTTTTATGGGATCCGTACAGACGGTATCTTCCAGACACAGGCTGAAATTGACAGCTACGTAGGTACATCAGGCGGCAAGATCCAGCCTAACGCAAAACCCGGTGACATTAAATTCGTCGATGAAAACGGTGACGGCACTATCAGTGACGGTGACAGGGTAAGGATCGGGAGTCCGTTCCCGGATTTCACCGGTGGTCTCAACCTTAGTGCAGAGATGTACGGGTTTGACTTCAACATGTTCCTTTATGCCGCTCTTGGGCAGGAGATATACAGCGCCACACGCAGATATGACATGAACTATGCCAACTACACAGGCGAATGGCTCAACAGGTGGACCGGTGAAGGCACTTCAGACAAATACCCGAGGGTGACCTTTTCTGACAATAACCTTAACGGGAAGACTGTCAGTGATTTCTATATCCAGGACGGAAGTTTCGTCAGGCTGAGGAACATTACCCTGGGTTACTCCCTCCCAAAGAATATCACAGACGCGATAAGACTGACAAAACTTCGCCTCTATGTTTCTGCAGAAAACCTCTACACCTTCACCAGGTATACCGGTTATGACCCGGAGATTGGCGGCGGTGTGTTCGACAACGGCATTGACCGCGGTATTTACCCGCAGCCGCGGACAATCATGACCGGCATAAATGTTACATTCTAACATCACGAAAAAGAAAAGAGTTATGAAAAAGTCAATATTATACAATCTCTTCCTTCTGGCTGTGATGGTGGCAGGTTCAGGATGCTCCAAGGATTTCCTGGAGCTCGAGCCAAAGACCGGTCAGACGGAGGCCAACTACTACAAGAGTGAAGGTGATGCCTTCCTTGCACTCACTGCAGTATATGATGCCTATTCTGTACAGAACTGGCAGTTTGCTCCCACTATGGCGGATATATGGTCTGATGACGCATTCTGCGGAGGTTCAGACGCTTCTGACATGAGTCAGTGGCAGGATATGGAAATGTTTAAGATGGAACCGGAGAACAACTCTTCATCCGACCTGTGGAACCGCTGTTATTCAGGAATATACAGGGCCAACCTTTATCTTCAGAAGCAGGACGGCATTGACTGGAAAACAGAAGGTCTTAAGGAAAGGTACGAGGGTGAGGTGAAGTTCCTCCGCGCCTACTTTTACTGGGACCTTGTCCGTCATTTCGGCTGGGTACCTGTCATCACTGAGGTCCTCCCGAATGTTGAAGATTACAAAAATGTGGAACAGAATACTCCGGCTGAAGTCTTTTCACTCATCGCCTCTGACCTGGTTGATGCTGTCTCTGTCCTGCCTGTCCAGATTCCTGCAGCTGAGAAGGGACGTATCTCAAAAGGTGCAGTACAAGCCCTTATGGCACGCATCTATCTGTATCACACCGGTATGAGTAAAATCACCGGCATGGGTCTTACTGCCGAACAGTGGACCGGAGGCTCAATCGCTATAAACAAGGCTTATGTACAGGCAGCCCTTGACCAGGTGATTACCAGCGGGGCATATTCACTCATTCCTTCATATGAGGATCTTTTCGACTGGGATAACCAGAACAATGCTGAATCAGTGCTTGAGATACAGTACTCTGACAAGGCCAAGTCAGGCGACTGGGGCGGCTGGAACATCAACGGCAACTTTTCAAGTGTATGGCTGAGCGTGCGCAATCCGCAGGGAGACCCGAAAGTTTTCCCGGGATGGTCATTTTCAGTGCCTACATGGAGCCTTGCAAACGAGTTTGAGGCCGGTGACCCGAGGAAGTATGTGACGCTGTATGATGCTGAAGCCTTGCTGACTGACTACAACAGGGCATTCATGAATACCGGCTACTTCAACAGGAAGTACATGGCCAGGGCTGATTATCAGGGCTCAGGCGGTGATCCGAGCCACAACTTCCCGCGCAATCATATGGATATCAGATATGCCGATGTGCTGCTTATGGGTGCCGAGGTATGGCTGACTGACAATCCCGGAAAAGCCCTGGATTATTTCAACCAGGTTCGCACCAGGGCACTTGGCTCCGCTGCTGCCAAAACCGCAATCACCCTCGATGATATCTACCACGAAAGACGCGTTGAATTCGGAGGTGAAGGACTCAGGAAATGGGACCTGCTCAGAAGAGGGCTTGACTATGCAGGTGATAAGATCAATGCAAGCTTCATTATACCTTCGGGTACCCCGAATGCTTCGGACTTTGCACCCCGTACATTTAAGGCAGATTCGTGGGGCATGTTCCCGATTCCTGCCGGTGAAATAAGGAATATGAACAGCGGAGCACTCAGGCAGATGGTTCCGGCTTACGTCGGATTATGAATTATCCTATAAATCAAAACTGCAATGAAAAAATTCAGATATATAAGCAGACTGGCAGTCATACTGGCCGCAGTGCTGGCCTTTAATGCCTGTGAACCACAGCTGGCAGACAAACCCGATGTGGGGTCCGCGCCAACTTCGGATCAGCTCAGTTTCACGATCACACCGGGAAACGATGAGTTCAACTTTGTGATTGAAAACACATCATCAGTTACCGGTATCCCCTCATGGGACTTCGGTAACGGCACAAAAGGGACCGGAGATTCAAATATTGCAAGGTATCCGATGCCCGGCGAGTATACGGTAACTCTTACCCTTGTCACCAGGGGAGGAGTAGCGACCCTGACAAAGACACTTACCCAGACTGAAACCGATTTTTCAATCTTTACTGACCCGGTTTATATCAACCTGACAGGCGGAGTCAGTGACGCTGACGGAAAGACATGGGTGGTAGATGCTGATTCCAAAGGCCATTTCGGCGTAGGAGATGTGACTCTTGCTTCTGGCATAGGCCTTGACTGGTGGTCAGCCAATCCTCATGACAAGGACGGAACCGGTGCATATGATGATGAACTGACATTCATCCTGACTGACTTTGTCGTGAAATATGACAATAAGGGTGTAAGCTATGTCAAGGGTTATACGAAGGATGACCCGGCCCTGGCAAATGTTTACCTGAATCCGCGTCAGAACAAGGATGACTGGGATGTCGATTATACAACCCCTGTGACTGGCAAATGGACAATTCTTGAAGAAGGAGGAGCAAAATACATCGTGATCAACAGTGCGACACCTATTTTCCCTGGCCTCGATGTCGGTGCCAAGGATCATAAGTACAAGATCCTCCAGGTAAATGAGAACCTTCTCGAACTGACCTGTGAAAGCTCATACGAGAGCTGGACCAAGTGGCATTACTTCCTTATTCCAAAGGGTTATGTGAGGCCTACCATCACCTACACTGTCAATGTCACAGAAGGAATTGACAATGATGTGGCCTGCTCTGTCACCGACTATACAATTCCTGCAGGGCAGAGTGTAACCGGAGTCACATGGAATTTCGGAGACAACACCCCTGAAGTTACCGGTGGCAAGGACGAAGTCGTACACCATACCTATATGCGCCACGGCACCTATACGGTGACAGCCAGACTGACTACAAGCCTTGGGACCCTGACCGGAACAAGCGTTATAAACCTCCTGAATGACAACTCGGCGTATGTGCCATACCTGCTTGATCTTGTCATAGTTTACAACGATTTCAGTGAGGTTCAGGTTTACCCGGTACAGGCACAGGACTGCAATTTAACGGTGGTTGACAATCCGCTTAAGGAGGTGCCCAACAGGTCATCGAAGGTCGGATTCTATACAAAGACAAACAACGAGTGGGCGAATGCCTATATGCAGCTGGGGCCCGGTTTCAGGTTTGATTTAAGGCAGCAGCATATATTCAGCATCCTGGTGTATGGAAAAGCAGGGGACAAGGTATTGCTCAAGCTTGAAAACACAGACAAGGGAGGTGATGCCTGGCAGACCGGAACGGAACTTACATACACAATTCAGAACACCAATAAGTGGGAGCTTGCCACGTATGACTTCAGTGGCGCTGATGTTCAGCCTGGTGCCGAGTCATGGAAATGGTGGCCTGATCCTTTATCCTACGATGTTGTGGCAGACGACTATTACAACCACGAGTTTTACAATATTATCAGGATAATGCTCAATCCGGGTGTCGGTACTGAGACTCACTCATTTTACTTTGATGAGCTCTCAGGCCCGCATGTTGAGGGTATCCATAAATAGTTATTTTTGTTAATCATTGCCTGTCCTTTGAGGGGGCAGGCAATGATTAACTTTATTTCTAACTCCTAAAAAAGACAGAGATGAAATTCACTAGACTACCGCTGGTAATGTCCGCAGGACTCCTGATGCTGATGACCAGCTCATGTGACAATGTAAAGACTGTCACTGACAATGCCGAAGCAAAGGCCGGGAAAATGCTGGCCCGGATGACCCTCGATGAAAAGATAGGGCAGATGTCACAGCTTGACCTCGGCTATTTCAGGGATCCGGAACAGCTTAAGCAGGCTGTAAGGGACGGGCGGTGCGGTTCGCTGCTTAATTTCCTGGGAACTGAGCAGGTTAACGAGCTTCAGCGGATAGCAGTGGAGGAGAGCAGACTGGGCATACCGCTTATCCTTGGGAGAGATGTCATTCACGGCTACCGCACCATTTTCCCCATTCCGCTGGGTATGGCAGCTTCCTGGAATCCGGAAGCTGTCCGCCAGGCATTCCGCATCTCTTCCGTTGAGGCATCGGCACACGGTATCCGTTGGACATTTGCCCCTATGATTGACATTACGTGGGATCCCCGCTGGGGCAGGATTGCTGAGGGTTGCGGTGAGGATCCCTTCCTTGCCTCAACACTTGCGACAGCCATGGTAAGAGGGATTCAGGGCGACAGCCTTAATGACCCCACCTCCCTGGCAGCATGTGCAAAACACTACGTGGGATACGGATTTGCTGAGGCAGGACGTGACTACAACACAACATACATCTCTGAACCTGTGTTGAGGAACGTGGTGCTCAAACCGTTCCATGCAGCCAAAGAAGCAGGTGCACAGACATTCATGTCAGCCTTCAATGATCTCAACGGCATACCTACTTCCGGCAATGCATTTACTCTGAAGAAGATACTCAGGGAAGAGTGGGGATTTGACGGGTTTGTCGTAAGTGACTGGGCTTCAGTTACCGAAATGATCAATCACGGCTATGCCGAAGATGAAAAGGATGCAGCTGCCAAGGCAATCAATGCCGGTGTGGAAATGGAAATGGCCACCACTTCATATTATGACAATATTAAGTCTCTTCTTGAAGAAAAGAAGATAACCATGGAAGAGATTGACAATGCTGTAAGGGATATTCTCAAGGTGAAATACAGGCTCGGACTGTTTGACAACCCGTACACTGACCCTCAGGCAGGAAAGAAGATCCTTGACCCCGCATTCCTTGATCATGCTCGTACTGTGGCCCGCCAGAGCGCCGTCCTTCTCAGGAACGAGAACTCAACACTGCCTCTGTCTGCAGACGGGATATCTTCAGTGGCGGTAATTGGTCCTCTGGCTGATGCCCCACGTGACCAGCTTGGCACATGGTGCTTTGACGGCAGGGCAGAGAACTCTGTCACTCCCCTTGCCGCAATCAGGGAAGTTCTTGGAGAGAAGAGGGTCAACTATGTGCAGGCCCTTTCATACAGCCGTGACAAAAGCAAGGCAGGATTTGCGGCCGCCGTTGCTGCTGCACGCAGGTCTGACGCCGTTCTCTTCTTCGGCGGTGAGGAGTGGATCCTTTCCGGTGAGGGACAGTCAAGAGGTGAGATTGACATGCCCGGTGCACAGACTGAACTGCTTGAGGCACTGGCAGCCACAGGCAAGCCTGTTATTCTTGTTATTATGGCCGGAAGGCCTCTTGCTATAGGTCGGGAACTGGAAATAAGTGACGCTGTCCTGTATGCCTGGCATGGCGGAACCATGGCGGGTCCGGCAATAGCTGACCTGCTCTTCGGAAAGGAATCGCCATCCGGCAAACTGCCGGTCACCTTTGTCAAGGGTGCAGGTCAGATACCTTTCTATTATTACAGGAACAATACCGGAAGACCGGCAAATGACCAGGCCTGGACTCCGTTTGATTCGATACCGGTAGTCAATCCGCAGAGCTCCCTCGGATACAAGTCATTCCACCTTGACTATGGCTTCACTCCCCTGCTTCCGTTCGGATACGGACTCAGCTATACTACCTTTGAGTACAGTGACCTGGCTCTTTCATCCCAGGTCATGAATATGGACGGGACGCTCACGGTAAAGGCGAAGGTAACCAATACCGGCAACATGGATGCAGACGAGATAATCCAGTTCTATGTCCGTGACCGGGTGGGCAGCATTACCCGCCCCATCAAGGAGTTGAAGGGATACAAGCGCCTGAGGATCAACAGGGGTGAGACTGCAGAGGTTGAATTTGCCCTCACTGCAGCTGACCTTGCATTCTTCAACGGGAAGGAGACTGTAACCGAGCCCGGTAAGTTTGATGTCTGGATAGGTCCCAGTTCGGATGAAGGGCTTCATTCTGATTTTATACTTCAGTAGTCTGATTAATAATGTTTAAGATGATACAACTTGGAGCAATTTTTATGCTGATTGCTCTTCTGGCACCAGGATGCAACAAATCCGAGAAGCCGGAAGAGTATCCTGATAACCCGAATTCAGGAGACATGGTGCTGGTCTGGAGTGATGAATTTAACTACAACGGACTTCCGGACTCCAAAAAATGGAGTTATGACACTGACGGAAATGCCACAGGATGGGGAAATAATGAAGCTCAGTACTATACTGCCTCCCGCCTTAAGAATGCCGAGGTGAAGGACGGATTTCTGACTATAACAGCTCACCTTGAGGATTTTGAGGGATTCAAATATACATCAGCGAGGCTTGTAACCCGAGGCAAGGGTGACTGGCTTTACGGCAGGGTGGAGGTAAAGGCAAAACTGCCGGACGGGCGCGGCATGTGGCCGGCTATCTGGATGCTTCCCACAGACTGGTCATATGGTGGCTGGCCGGCCAGCGGAGAGATAGACATAATGGAAAATGTCGGGTATGATCCTTATAAGATCCTTGGAACGGTACATACTGAAGCCTACAACCATACTATCGGCACCCAGAAGGGGGCAAACACCCAGGTCCCTACCTGTTACAGCGATTTTCACATTTATGCCATGGAGTGGGAGCCTGCCGAGATAAGGATATATGTGGATGAAAGGCTCTATTTCACATTTAAGAATGAGGGTACAGGCTACAGGGTGTGGCCTTTTGACAAGAGGTTCCATCTCCTGCTCAATATTGCAGTGGGAGGCAACTGGGGAGGTCAGGAGGGAATTGATGACAGTGTCTTCCCGCGCTCAATGGTGGTTGATTACGTCAGGGTTTACCAGAAGAAGTAATGAACTTTCTGAGGGTACTGGCACTGTTTGCCGTAATTTTTCTTACAGGCTGTAACAGGAATCCGGAGAACGGCCCTGGCACTGATGACGGTCGGGTGATAAAGGCCTCTGTATGGATAACAGCTCCTGCACAGGGTATACTGTTCGGCAGGCAGGCCACAGACCCGGAGTTCAGGAGCCCGGTTAACGCTGACCCGGCAATTGTAGTGGATACAACGGTGCAATATCAGTATATGGACGGGTTTGGCAACTGTCTTACAGGCGGCAGCGCCATTCTTCTCAACAGGATGGCGCCGGCTGCCCGGACAGTACTCCTGCAGGAGCTGTTCAGCCCGGAGGGCAACGGAATCGGCATCAGTTACCTGCGTATAAGCATCGGGGCATCGGACCTCAGCGACAGGGTTTTTACCTATTGTGACCTGGGTCCTGGAGAGACAGATCCGCTGATGGAACGGTTCACAATTGATCCGGAAAGAGAGGACCTGATACCGGTACTTAAGGAAATCCTCGCCATAAATCCGTCACTTAAAATCATGGGCTCACCCTGGACAGCACCGTTGTGGATGAAGACAAACAATGCATCTGTCGGCGGCAGCCTCGGTAAGCAGTGGTTTGATGCCTATGCACTGTATTTCGTGAAGTATATTCAGGCCATGGAGGCTGAAGGCATACCGATAGATGCCATTACCGTTCAGAACGAGCCTCTTCACGGAGGCAACAACCCCAGTATGGTAATGACGGCGGCAGACCAGGCTCTTTTCATCAGGGAGAGCCTTGGACCTGCATTCACTGCTGCCGGTATTGATACAAAGATTGTAATCTATGATCACAATGCTGACCGGACTGATTACCCCCTGGCAGTGCTGGGTGACCCGGAAGCACGGAAATATATTGACGGATCAGCCTTCCACCTCTACGGCGGGACCATAAACGATCTGTCTGCCGTTCATGAAGCCTATCCTTCAAAGAACCTTTATTTTACCGAGCAGTGGGTGGGTGGCCCGGGTGACCTGGCGGGAGACCTTAAATGGCATGTCGAAAACCTGATTATTGGTGCAACCAGGAACTGGTGCCGTACAGTACTGGAATGGAACCTGGCATCTGATCCCTCATATGATCCGCACACAGACGGCGGATGCGACCGGTGTCTCGGAACAGTGACGCTTGACGGTAACACTGTTAAACGGAACCCTGCATACTATATCCTTGCACATGCATCTAAGTTTGTCAGGCCAGGCTCAGTCCGTGTGTCATCAACTGAACAGACGATACTTCCCAATGTGGCTTTCATGACACCCGGGGGAGAGAAGGTCCTGATCGTGCTCAACACAACTGATGCCAAAAGGAACTTCAATATCAGGTTCAGGGGTCTGACAATGCCGGTAAATCTTAACGGAGGCTCTGTAGGTACCTGGGTCTGGAAGTGACCTACTGCTTCACCGCCATTTGCGGGAAACTCCCTTCGCGGGTGAATATCCTTATTATGTAGATTCCGGGCTCCAGGGTACTCATATCAACATCAGTCTCCGGGCTGTTGACCTCATCCGTCAGCAGGATCGTGCCACGCGTGTCATAAATGCAAATGCTGCTGATATCAGTCCCGGCACTTAGGTGAAGAATATCCCTGAACGGGTTGGGATAAATTGTGAATTTCACATCGGCAGCAGGCTGTTCAGCTGAAGTAATCACATCTGCTGAAGCCTCCCAGTTTTCAGGCAGGCTGTTGTCAAGGATAACGTTTTTCAGCTTCAGGAAGTAACCGTTGCCATCGGCGGCAGGCCATGGAATCTGATCCGAGTACTCCACAACATCAACCTGGTTTCCGAAGGCATCAGCGAGGAGCAGGATCTCCCCGCTGTTGGAGAGGTGCCTGGTGAACTGACCAAACGGTGAGAAGCCGTACCTCGCCTGGAAGACAGTGGCATTGGAGGCAATTATGACGCACAGACCAGGGCCGAGGGTGGAATTGGCCGGGAACTGGTAAACAACCCCCGTGCCCATAAAGTAAACACCGCTGAGGTTGACTGATGTTGTGCCAGTGTTGCGTATTTCAAGGAACTCCAGGTCGTCACTGTCCGGAAACAGGGTGGAGGTTTCCGGATGGTACATTATTTTGGTTATGGTAAGCGAAGGGACCGGGATATTCGCACAGGCGCTGTAGCCGCCTATATTTGATGTGATCCACTGTTCCCTTGCCTGCATGAAAGTTTTTATTGCACTTATCCTTGCCGCCTGGTTTGAAGCTTTGCCCCATCTCTGGCAGTCGCGGGCAACGGCCTCTGATATGAGTGTCACTGTCTCATCGATAAAGGCCTCCCTGACTTCCCTGTTCAGGGGCATTCCGGGTTGAAGAAGCCCGTTCCATCTTCTTGAGAGGTAACAACGGAAGGTGTTGTTGTAGAAAAGGTCGCGCCAGAAGCGTGAGCCGTTGTTGTAAAAGTAGTCTTCAAAGTACCACAGGTTTGTCTTGCTCCTGTCGAAATACCACTGGAACAGGTCATTGCCGAATGAGAGATCGAGGTCCCAGACAGGTCCGGCCCGTAGTTTTCCGTTCCTGTCCTTGTGGAAAAAGGTACTGTACTGGTAGGCATCAGGATTTGAGGCAAATTCATTGACTATCATGTAGTCGATGAATGACGGGATGTCTATCAGGGACGGGTAGCCGTTCACCACTGAGATATCATTGTTCCGTGCAGCTGATTCAAGCTTGAAGAACTCATTGCTTATATAGGCTGTCTGTGCGGAGGTTGCATCTTCGGGTTTTGGAAGGTCATGAATATAATCCACAGGTGAATTCTGAAAGGAGTACATTCTCCAGGCGACCGGATCTCCCCCGGTGGGTTTGTCAGCTTTCGAAATATATCCGCCGGAAAGATCAGGCAGGGTATTGTCACTCTTCCCGATCTTCAGCACATCGATCCTGTTGTCATCGGCCTTGAGTTTCTCCTGGAGCATATAGAGCCCCTTGTAGTCATTGTTGATGATGACCTCGCAGTAAACCGCCCTTGAGGCGTAGTTGCCCATCTCCCGGGACAGGTGATGGCTGAAATAATCCCTTACGAAGGATGTGTCGAACACCATGCCGCCCAGTATCCAGTCATTTTCCTCGGGCATGCCGAGGAGGCTCACGTTGTTGTTCGTTACGTCGTCAGCCAGGCGGGTAGTAAGGCCGTAGTTCTTCTTCGGTGACTCCTGTGAGGATGAGCCTCTCAGTTCAATTCCTATCCTGCCGCTATAGTTCAGGTAAAGAGGATTCCCCTGGTCAGCTACGTAGTTCCTCTGTCCAGGGCCGCGGTCAACTATCTTCATGGTGGCTTTCACCTTGGGATCATCCACAATGTCAGCTCCGCCGTCAGTTGTGATAATCACTATCGGCAGGTTGCTGTCGGTAAGCACCTGTCCGGCCAGGGGGGATGCCAGCAGAAAATACAGTATTATCTGCAGCTGCAGTTTCATGGTTATTTCCACTAAACATCCCAAAAGTATGAATATTGTGTTCAGATTAAACTATGGCGGGTATCTTTGCAGCTATACTGTGGTTAATTCAGAAACGGAATGGATCAAAGGAAAGTAAGGGCAATGGCGCCGGCAACGGTCTCGAACCTGAGCTGCGGCTTTGATGTGATAGGGCTTGCACTGGGTGAGCCATATGATATTGTGGAGCTTGAGCTGACTGATACAGGAACAATTGAGATTGCGGAAATCAGGGGAGGTTCTGCGCTCAGCCGTGATCCGGGAAAGAATGTTGTGGGTGCGGTGCTGAAGGCAATGGCAGAACGTGCTGGCAACGGCACAGGGTTCAGGGTTGTGCTTGAGAAGGGCATACGGCCGGGAAGCGGCATCGGCTCCAGCGGTGCCAGCGCCGCTGCAGCCGCAATTGCTGCCAATATGCTGCTCGGGGAGATCTTCAGCCGGCTTGAAACGGTTCTTTTTGCAATGGAAGGGGAGAGGCTTGCTTCGGGGGCAGCCCACGCAGACAACGTTGCTCCGGCGATCTTCGGAGGCATAACACTGGTGAGGAGCTACGAGCCCCTGGATATTATACAGCTCAACGTCCCGGATGAACTCTGGTGCGTGGTTATTCACCCTGAGACTGAAATCAGGACCTCGGTGGCAAGAGGAATACTTGACAGTCATATACCGCTTGAGACGGCCGTGAAGCAATGGGGCAACCTGGCAGGGCTGGTTGCCGGACTCTACAGAGAGGATTATGACCTTATTGGAAGGTCACTGGCTGATTTCGTTGCTGAGCCGAAACGGGCGGGTCTTATCCGGGGCTTTCATGAACTCAGGGCGGCAGCACTTGCATCAGGTGCACTGGGGGCCGGTATTTCCGGTTCAGGGCCTTCTGTTTTTGCACTCTGCAGGGGAGCGGAGTCAGCCGCAGAGGTGAAACGGGCCATGTCTGAGGCGATGCGCTCCGGGGGAATTGCGTTTGACGCCTACATGTCTCCCGTCAGCCCGGAGGGAGCAAGGGTATTTTAACTGAATGATACCGAGGCAGATGGTCTATTACAATCTGAAGGATAAAAATATTACTGCCGGCTTCAGGGAAGCGGTGGAGACGGGCATCTCCCCGGATATGGGCCTCTTTATGCCTGAAAGGATCCCTCAGCCCGGTGCAGGTTTCTTCAGAAGGCTCCCTTCACTGACACTTCCGGAGATTGCCGTGGAGATCGGACCTCTGTACACCGCCGGTGAGATCCCGCTGCCGGTTTTCCGGCAGATATGCGAAGAGGCTTTCAATTTTCCGGTTACTCTCAGAAAACTGGATGACCGTAAGCAGGTGCTTGAACTGTTTCATGGCCCCACTGCAGCCTTCAAGGACTTCGGGGCCAGGTTCATGGCAGGTTGTTTCAGGTACTTTTTCTCCCGTGATGACAGGCGCACGGTTATACTCGTTGCCACCTCCGGCGATACAGGGGGTGCAGTAGCTTCCGGCTTCCTGGGGGTAGAAGGGGTGGATGTCGTCATCCTCTACCCGTCAGGAATGGTCAGCAGCCTGCAGGAAAACCAGCTGACAACACCGGGAAGGAACATAACAGCAATAGAGGTGGAAGGCACCTTTGACGACTGCCAGGCAATGGTTAAGCGTGCACTTGCCGGTTCGGCAGCAGGTGCGAGGGTCAGACTGACTTCAGCCAACTCAATAAACATCGCACGACTAATACCGCAGACTTTCTATTACTACTATGCCATTGGCCGGGCCGGCGATGGAAAAGTCATATCGGTACCGTCAGGAAACTTCGGCAACCTGACTGCTGCTGCAATGGCCTGGCAGTCGGGGCTCAGAATCCGCCACCTGGTGGCAGCAACAAACATTAACCGGGTAGTTCCGGAATATCTCGCCACCGGCACCTTCTGTCCCGCAACAACCTTGGCAACGGTAGCCAATGCCATGGATGTCGGCAACCCCGGGAATTTTGACAGGCTGCTCCGGGTTTTTAACGACGATTACAAATTCATTGCAACCTCTGTCTCCGGTTTCTGGTTTGATGATGACACAATCAGGGAACATATAGGCGATGAGTACAGGAGATCAGGGTATATCCTGGATCCGCACGGTGCTGTTGCAAGCCTGGGGCTTGACAGTTATCTTGATAAGCATCCCGGAACATCGGGGATCTTTGTTGCCACAGCCCACCCGGCCAAGTTTACCGGGGTGGTGGAGCCTCTGACGGGAAAAGAGGTTGAGATGCCTTTAAGCCTCAGGGCTTTCCTGTCGGGCCGTAAGGAGTCTGTGAAGATGAAACCAGGGGCAGAAAACCTTGAGGAATATCTTGCCGACAGGTACAGCGCCGGATAGGAGATTAAAACAGATGCAACCGGCAGAATTTGACAGACATGAGTGACCCACAACGCGAGTTCCAGGTTTTCGTGAAGCCGGTTGGTGCAAGGTGCAACCTGCGGTGCAGCTACTGTTATTACCTGGAGCGGGGCCGGCTTACAGCTAGACCCGGAAGAGGAGTGATGGATGATGATGTGCTGGAGGAGTATATACGTCAGCATCTTGCGGCTTCAGACGGAAGAAATGTCTTCTTTTCATGGCACGGAGGCGAACCGACCATGGCAGGTATTGACTTTTACCGCCAGGCGGTGGAAATGGAAAAGAGGCTGGCTCCGGAAGGGTGCAAAATCCTAAACGGAATACAGACAAACGGAACCCTGCTGGATGATGTTTGGGGGCAGTTCCTGGGTGAAGCCGGCTTCTATGCAGGGGTAAGCCTCGACGGGCCGGCAGAATATCACAACAGTCACAGGCGTAATGCCGGAGGCAGCGGCACATTTGAGGCCACCCTGAAAGGACTGGAAATCCTCAGGAAATACGATGTTCCGCACGAGATCCTTTGCGTGGTCAACAGCCGCAACGTGCATGCCCCCCTGGAAGTTTACCGGTTTTTCAAAAATCTGGGTGTTGAATTTTTAACATTCCTTCCGCTCGTCGAAAGAAAAAGCCCTTCCTCAGCGGAGGTGACAAACAGAAGCGTCGGCGCGGCAGACTTCGGCAGGTTCCTTGCAACAATCTTTGATGAATGGTTGATTCAGGACATCGGTACGATAAAGGTGCAGGTTTTTGAGGAGGCGTTGCGGACAGCCTTCGGGCAGGATCATACTCTGTGCATCTTCAGGCCTGTCTGCGGGGCGGTGCCGGTAATTGAGATGAACGGTGATTTCTATTCATGTGACCACTATGTTTCAGTGGAGTACCTGATAGGGAATATCATGAACCGGCCTTTGGGTGATCTCCTTGATGACCCCCGGCAGAAAGCCTTCGGCGAAGCCAAGAGAGAGACCCTTCCGCAGTATTGTCTGGAGTGTGAAGTCGTTGAGATGTGCAACGGTGAATGCCCGAAGAACAGGTTCATTGCCACCCCTGGCGGGGAGACGGGTCTGAATTACCTGTGTGAGGGATACAGGTATTTCTTCACCCACTGCCGGCCGTTCGTCAATGAAGTGGCAGGAGTCTGGCGGCGAGAAAAAAAGTAAACAGTCGTCGGTACCGGTAGGCAGTAGCAGTAGGCAGTTGAAATTTACCGCCCAGATACTCTGGTTAATAACAGTAGATCAGTCTTTTAGGGTATCCTTGAAGAAATCGGTAGTCCGTTTCCAGGCCAGGGCGGCAGCCTCCTTGTTGTACCTTTCCGAGGTGTCATTGTTAAAGGCATGCTGGGTCCCCTCGTAGATGAAGATCTGATATTCGATGCCTGCCTTTTTCAGCGCCTCCTCAAACGCAGGTATGCCGGCATTGATGCGCTCGTCGTCGCCTGCATAGTGAGCCATCACCTTCGCCTTAATCTTAGGCACATCCTCAGGTGCAGGAGTGGTTCCGTAATAGGGTACTGCCGCATCCAGATCGGGTGAGTTGACTGCCACCTGGTTTGTCATGGCACCTCCCCAGCAGAATCCCGTGCAGCCAACCTTTCCCGTTGACCGCGGGTGGGTCTCGAGGTACTTAACCGCTGCAACGAAGTTTTTGATTGTCTCCTCGCGGTTAAGCTTCCCGATCATGTCACGACCCTTGTCCTGGTCTTCTGGTGTTCCGCCCATCGGCGAGAGGGCATCGGGAGCCAGTGAGATGAATCCTTCCATTGCCATCCTCCTGTTCACGTCCTGAATGTGCGGGACCAATCCCCTGTTTTCGTGGATGACGATAACCCCCGGCAGCTTCTTGTTTCCCTCTGGCATTGAGAGATATGCCCTCATTTCGCCGGAAGCACCGGGGTAGGTAATGAACTCATTGACCAGGTTAACCGCATTGCCGCGGATTGCACTGGCTGATGCCTCATTCATTTCCGGAAGAATCACCACTGCCGCGGCAGTTCCGCCTGTGACCACAGCCAGCTTCTTCATGAACTCCCGCCGGCTTAGGCTGCCGTTACGGTACTCTTCATACAGTTCATCAACTTTCCTCTTCATAGTTCTTTTATTAAGTGGGGTTATGGATTTCCCTGCGTTAAGACTTACGTAATTCCTCTTTAATCCTCTGGATATGTCCCCGTCCAAGTCCCTTAACCTCGCATCCGAGCTGGAAGTAACGGCGGATCTTGTCGTCGGTCAGTATCCCGAAGCAGTCGATAATTGCTGCCGGCTGGCCGATTGTCTTAACCACCCTGTCAGGATCAAGATCAAGGTAAGCTGAATGCGGAACGGCGAGGATCACAGCCTCTGCGCCCTTAAGTGCTTTGTCCAGTTTCTGTTCTATCCTTATCTCCTTGAGTTTTTCCTGGTTGCGGAAGAACTGGGATTTGCTCTGACCTTCTGCAGGGTATGTGTCCTGCTGCTCAAATTCCCACCAGTGCTCAACATACGGATCATGCACGCGTATCTCGGCTCCCATTTCGGCCAGCTTTCGTATGACTATCTCAGAGCCGCTGTAGCGGGTGTCACCCACATCTTCGCGGTATGCGGCACCAAGGACAAGGACGTCGGCAGCGGCAATAGGCTTGCCCATGTTGCGGAGTGCGTCACGCGTAAGCTGCCCTACATGCAGCCCGCGGGTGTCATTGATGTCTATAGCCATGGGGGTGATGCGGAAAATGTCATCTTCGAAGCCCAGTATATGCTTGTATGCCCAGACGCCCAGCCCGCCATCCTTGGGCAGGCAGTATCCGCCTATCCCCGGTCCGGGGAAGATCATGTTGCTGTGAGTGGGTCTCATCTTGATGGCCTTTATCACCTTTATCAGGTCCACTCCGTTGCGTTCCGCGAAGAGGCTCCATTCATCGAGGAATGCAAGTATTGTGGCACGGTAGCTGTTCTCGACTATCTTGGCGGTCTCTGACTCGATGGGCCTGTCCATAACAGTCAGCGGGAATTTTTCGGTGTTAAGCACCTCGGTAAGGAACTTGACGACACGCTTCTTCGCTTCCTCGTTGATGCCGCTGCATACTCTCCAGAAATCACGGATGCTGGCAACGTAATTGCGGCCCGGCATAACCCTCTCGTAGCTGTGTGCCAGAAGAGGATCAGTTTTGATTCCACGCTTGCTGAAAGCCTTTTTCATTATCGGGTAAGCCACCTGCTCCGTGGTCCCGGGTGCAACTGTGGTCTCAATGAGCACCAGCGCTTCGGCTGGGATATGCTCGGCAATCACAGCCAGTGATGCCTCCAGTGCAGCCATATCCGTCTGTCCTGCACGTACGTTGCCAAGCTCCTCCTTGATATAGTCACACTGAACGTCAACCACCACAACATCTGCCAGCTTCAGCACGTCATATGTGTATGTCGCCATGAGGGTTTTCTTCTCCTTTACGCACCGTTCTATCATCGGATCTACCTCCGGATCTTCTGCCTTGACCGGTGATACGCCTCGGTTAAGCATGGGTATCTTCCAGAAGCTGCGTGCGCTCGGGCGCTGCATCCCGATAACAAACTTTGAGGGTTTCCCCTTTTTGTCAACAGTGTCTGCAACAATTGCAGCCATCACGGCACCCACGAAGCCAACACCCATGACCACAACAATCTCGCGACCTTTGGCACGCTCCTGTTTGACACGTTTCTTAATGGCTTCAAACTCAGTTTTGTAATCTTCCGGTTTCGGAAGCGGAAACTTTTCGCCGTTAGGGCTGACAGAATACTTTTCGCTCATATGGTTTACTTTAATATGGATTGAATAGGTTGAATAAAATTAGTAAAAAGAAATGTGATTGAAATTTTCGTAACGCTAATTCAAACGTATTTACCCCCGCGGTTTAGTACATGCTGTTACATTTAACCTCACTTTCACCCTGCAGATGTAAAGGCAGGGCCGGGCAGCATTCTGTTTTTATGAACTTTCATATCTTTGTTGACGTCTCACGGGATGAACTGATATTTTGAATATTTGTTATTACGGATGACAATGTAAAGAATGATCCTATGAAGAAGATCCTGTTGTTTCTGCTGCCTGCCGTCCTGATTACAGCAGTTTCATGCGGCGAAAAAAAATCGGAGGAATTTGAACTCCTCACCTCACACATGTGGACCAGCGACAGCCTGCTGGCTGACGGCGTTGATGCCAGCGGCCCCGGACAGGTACTTGAGAAGTTCAAGGGTGACGTTTCATTCAAGGAGGATGGTACCGGCACGTTCGGGCAATATTCCGGTACCTGGGCATTCACGGACAATGAAACCAACATTGCCATTGATTCACCTGACCTGCCGTTTACACTTACCACCCATATAGTGGAGCTTAAGACCACTTCTCTTAAGGTGACCTTCACCTATCCCGGTGTCACCCTAATAAATGTCAGGATGACTTTCAAGCCGAAATGACCTTACTCCGGGAACTGTTTACTGCCTTATTGCTGCTTGGTCCGGCCTGCGGTATGATTGCACAGGCAACGGTCAGCGGCAGGGTCACCGACAGTCAGAGCGGTGAACCATTGCCGGAGGTGCATGTGATCCAGGGGAAAAACACGGGTACAAGCACAGATATCAATGGTTTTTATTCACTTGCGGTTATGCCGGGAACTGTCACATTAAGTTTCAGTTACATAGGCTACAGATCACAGGTTGAGACGCTGAACATCAGGGAAGGAGAGGACCTGGTGCTGAATGTTGCGATGGAACCCGGGGTATTGTCGCTTGAGCAGGTTGTTGTCAGTGCCGACAGGATGGAACAGAAGCGTTCTGACCTCACGGTAACCATGGATGTAATAAAGTCAGAATATCTTTATCGTACCCATATAACAGATGCACAGGAGCTTATAACCAAGACTCCGGGCATTGAGGTGCTTGACGGCCAGGCTTCCATAAGGGGCGGCAGCGGATTCAGTTACGGAGTGGGAAGCCGGGTCCTTGCACTCGTGGACGGGTTGCCGATGATGTCTGCCGATGCGGGAAACATCAAGTGGCAGTTTCTTCCGCTCGAGAACCTTGCGCAGGTTGAGGTACTTAAAGGTGCTTCATCAGTTCTGTACGGCTCTTCGGCCCTTAACGGGGTGATAAATTTCAGGACGGCGGATGCATCCAATATTCCCGTAACCCGGTTTTATACAGAGGCGGGAATTTTCGGCACTCCCCCCAACGAGGACTGGAAGTGGTGGGATACGCCGAGGCTCTTTTCCAGTGCCTCTTTTTCGCATCTGCGGAAGGTTGGAAGCACTGACCTCGGCATCGGAGTGAACCTTGCATATGATAATGGTTACAGGAAATACAATGATGAGTCCATGGGGCGTGTAAGCGTCAGGTTGAAGCACAGCAGCAGGAAGTTTGAAGGGCTGAAGTACGGGATTAACCTGAGCGGGGGCAAGACTTACAAGACAGATTTCGTGCTGTGGGAGGATGCGGTCCGGGGAGGGCTTAAGCAGGATACCTCAACGGTGTCAAGGCTGCACGGTTACTATTTTGCTGCTGATCCGTTCGTTTCCTTTGGCAGGCGCGGCAAATTCAGCCATGACATCAGGGTAAGGTTCCAGTCTGCTGAAAACAGGTTTCCGGTAAGGACTGCCAACAATGCTGGCTCAGTTTCATTATACGGTGAGTACCAGTTCTGGTACGGTTTCTCGGACAGGATCAGTGTCACGGCCGGACTTTCAGAAACCTGGAGCGTCATCAGGTCAAATTTCTTCGGTGATCACAACGGGCTGAACCTGGCCGGCTTCGCGCAGGCAGAAGTACGCCCTGTCAGTCGCCTGAAGATGACTGCCGGAGTGCGCATTGAGCAAAACATCCTTGACAATGACCCTGACAAACTGGTTCCTGTTTTAAGGACCGGTCTGAATTTCCAGGCGGCTAAATACACATTTCTGCGTGCTTCCTTCGGGCAGGGTTACCGGTATCCTTCAATTGCGGAAAAACACGCGTCAACAACCCTCGGCTCTGTCAGGATCTTCCCGAGCCCTTCTGTCAGGGCTGAGTCGGGGTGGAGCTCCGAGGCAGGGTTGATGCAGGGATTCATGATAGGCCGCTTCCGCGGCGAAGGCGATCTGTCTGTGTTCCTGTCGCAGAGCAGGGATATGATCGAGTACATCTTCGGGGTTCACCAGGACCCGGAGACCGGGATTTCCGACCTGGGCTTCAAGGCCACAAACGTTGAACAGTCGCGAATCTGGGGCGCTGAGGCTGAGATGATGCTGAGCAGGCCTGTTGGCAGAATGACTTTAGCCGTCACGGGAGGTTATACCTATGTCTACCCCGTTGAATTCAATGCCTATACCGGGCGGAGCACCGGTGTTTTTCTCAAGTACAGGCGGAAGCACACGGCAAAAGCCGGGCTTCTGCTGACTGCTGACCGGTTTGAGGCAGGTGTTGACCTTTATGCAAGGTCAGGGACACTGAATATTGATAAGGTTTTCCTCGATCCTACCACGCGGGAGACGATCCTGCCCGGATTTTATGATTACTGGCAGGAACATAATAAGGGATACTTCCTGATGGACGGGAGCTTTGGCTATGGCATAACCGGTGCACTCAGGTTATCACTTGCTGTGAAGAATATTACAAATACTGAATATATGGGGCGACCCGGAGACATCCAGCCACATCGTAATTTCAGTCTTCGGCTTAGCGGGAAATTCTGAAGGTTTTGGTTATTTTTACCTGATGTTCAGCTTCAGGTCCCTTTTTTCTGCCCTTCTGCTCTCTGCAACGGCACTGTTTCATCCTCCGCTGTATTCGCAGGAGGAAAAGAGTTCGTCATGGACTGCCTCGGCTGATCTGGTCAGCAGTTACATATGGCGTGGAACAAGGCAGGGTAACGGGCCGCATCTTCAGCCAGGGGTTGAGTTTTCAGCCGGGCCTTTTACCGGAGGTTTATGGAGCACATTTGATTTACACGGGTATAAGGAGGCTGATACGTACCTTGCCCTTGACCTGCCGGCAGGCTTCAGCATCAGTTTACAGGATTACTGGATTGCAGATTATCGCTGGACTGACTTTTCGGCCGAAAGCGGCGGCCATGCCCTGGAGGCAACAGTGGAATATGATTCAGAGCATGTCAGCGTTTTTGCCGGGTACATTCTTAATGAGGCCGGTGGGGCGGGTTCCTACGGCGGTGACCTTTACCTCGAGAGCAGGTTTTCTTTTGATTATTTCACTGTGTTCATGGGAGCAGGAAACGGTTGGCATACTGAGGAGGGCCGGTTCACGGTGTGCAGCATCGGACTGGAAATTTCTGCGGATTTGCCCCTGGCTGAGCGATATGTGGTTCCGTTAACGGGACAGGTTGTTTTCAATCCTGACAGCGACATGATATTTCTTACTGCCGGAATATCTGTTTCATTCGGGAATGGAGACTGAAGCCCCCGTAGCTACGATTATTTACAGGTAATAATCCCTGATAATCAATTCAAATTGGTTTTATGTAATCAGAAACCGGGATTCTCGGCTGATGTGGAACGGTCACGGGATGCAGAAGGATTTTACGCTGGCGAGTTATACAGCCATTTTTGGTCTGGTTCGGAAATGGACAGCGATGATCCAGGTCTTCTTCTTTCCCATAAAAAAAGCCACCTGCAATCACAGATGGCTTCTCTTTTGCGGTGCGGACGGGACTCGAACCCGCGACCCCCGGCGTGACAGGCCGGTATTCTAACCAAACTGAACTACCGCACCAAAAGCGATGCAAAATTAATCCAATTTTTCATTCCTCAAAATTTTTTCCGGAAATATATTTCAGCCCCCCGGTTCATGCTGAAAAAGGCTTTCACAACAATGCCTTATCGCTGATTGATATCATTAAACCGGAGTAATTTCAACAGGATTATTATATTTGTTCTGAAGCCTGATTATGAAGAATATTTACACACATCTCACCGATAAAGAGAATTCCGTTGCCGGCCTCGTGCTGGCTACTGTCACAGCAGCCAGCGGCTCAACTCCCCAGAAACCGGGCAGCTCTGCGCTGTTTCAGAACGGCCGGCTCATCGCCGGAACTGTCGGCGGCGGGATAATCGAAAGCAGGATAGCTGCATATGCCGCCACCTGCTTCGAAAGAAAGGAGTCAGCACTTCTCCGTTTCAGCCTCGACAAGGAGACTGATGACCCGGAAGAGGCTGTGTGCGGCGGGATAATTACAATCCTTGTTGACAGTGACCCGCTTGAACATGTTCAGGCATTCCGTGAGATGAGGCAAAGTATCAATAATGGCCGGCCGGGAGTACTGGTTACAAGGGTGGTGCCATGGAACGATTCCCAGGTCATGATCAAAAGATGCTGGGCATCAGGCAACTGTGAACTTGTCCTCCCAGGCGATGACCGCAAGAGAATAAAGGATGAGGTCGCCAGAATACTGACCACAGGGAACAGGTCCGGGTACAGCCATCTCGACGTGACAATTCCCGGTGAACAGCAGGGTGCCAAGATATATCTCGAACCGGTATTTCCTCCACAGCATCTCATAATCGCAGGGGCGGGGCACGTGGGAAAGGCTGTTTCACACCAGGGCAGACTGCTGGGTTTCGAGGTGACCGTGATAGATGACCGGGCCGAATATGCCAACAAAACAAACCTGCCCGATGCGGACAACCTTATTGTCATGGATATCGGCCAGGCAATGCGGGAACTGAGGAAAGACAAGGATACTTATATAGTGATTGTTACCCGCGGACACAGCCATGATGCAGATGCACTGAAACCATGTATAGGCTCCGCCGCCGCATATACCGGCATGATGGGCAGCAGGGTCAAGGTGGCAAAGATGCATGAGGAATTTGTCAGTAAGGGATGGGCAACCGAGGAGCAGTGGGCACGGATATGCACCCCGATCGGCGTTGAGATAGGATCCGTGACGGTGGAGGAGATTGCTGTAAGTATTGCGGCGCAATTAATAGTATACAGAGGCAAGAGGCAGTAGGCAATAGTGTAATAGGCAGAAAATCAGTATTATAGGGATGACGGGGATATGGGCGATAGTGCTGGCAGCAGGGGAGTCCAGGAGAATGGGCTCGCCGAAGATGCTTCTTCCGTACAATGATGTGACTATCATAGAGCAGGTGATTCGCAACCTTGTTGATTCAAATGTTGACAGGGTTGTTGTTGTGGTTGGCGCCAGCCGTGATGAGATCATGAAGGTAACACGGCGCTATGATGTGTTCCATTGCTATAATGAAAACTACAAGTCCGGCATGCTTTCATCGGTCAAATGCGGATTCTGGTCGCTTCCCGAAGGATGTCACGCGGCACTGATAATGCCGGGGGACCAGCCGATGACCGGTCCCGGTGAGATAAACCGGGTGATAAGCACCTTCGCCGAATGCGACAAAGGCCTTGTAATGGCGGCGCATAACGGCAGGAGAGGCCACCCGCTGATTGTCGACATGAAATATATGGATGAGGTCCTTTCACTGGCTGACAGCGAAGGGCTGAGGGTACTGGCAGAAAGGCATCCGGATGACGTGCTTGAATCCGAAACTGATGATCCGTCGGTGCTTCGCGACATCGATACGCAGGAAGATTACATGAACGAAATAAGCAAAACCTGAAGATTATGGAAGAAACAATCCGGTTCAAACTGAACGGCAGGGAGACAGACCTGGTTACCGATCCGAACCAGATCCTCCTCTGGGTTCTGAGGAATCATTTCGGTCTGACGGGTACCAAGTTCGGGTGCGGCATTGGATTCTGCGGCGCCTGTACAGTACTGATAGACGATGAGCCTGTGAGATCCTGCATGACGCCTGTCGGCGATGTTGCAGGAAGGAGTGTTGTTACGATTGAAGGGCTTGAGAAAGACGGGAAGATCCATCCCGTTCAGCAGGCCTTCATTGATCATGATGCCCTCCAGTGTGGTTTCTGCACTCCGGGCATGATAATGACTGCAACCGGACTTCTCGTAAAAAATCCGTCACCCACCCGAGGAGAGATAGTGGCCGGGATGGAGGAGAACTTCTGCAGGTGCGGAGCTCATACGAGAATTATCGATGCGGTTGAGGATGCATCAGCTAAAGTCAGGGGAGGGAACGGAAAATGAAGACAATCAGCAAAACCGGTAACAGCGCTTCATCGCCCCGCGGCATTAAGCGGAGGAGTTTTGTAAAGGCCCTTGGGGGAGGAATAGTCCTTTTCTTTGCCCCGTGGGATGCACTTGATCTTATGGCCCTGCCGGCCGAGCAGAGGAGAAGCCTTACAAAGGATTATAATGCCTTTCTGCATATCGCTGAAGACGGTACGGTGAGTTGTTTCACCGGCAAGATTGAGATGGGGCAGGGGGTCATAACCTCCCTGCCGCAGATGATGGCTGAAGAACTAAATGTGCCGCTCGGGAAGGTTAAGATGGTCATGGGTGATACAGAGCTGTGTCCGTATGATGCCGGCACATGGGGCTCACTCACAACGCGTGCATTCGGGCCTGCAATGCTTGCTGCCGCTGCAGAGGCAAAGGCAGTACTGCTTCAGATGGCCTCGGAAAAGCTTGGTGTGGAAGCGGGTCGTCTGGAAGTTGAAAACGGCATTATTTCCGAGACCGGTAACCCATCGGTCAGTATAAGCTACGGAGAAATTGCCAGGGGGAAAAAGCTTGAGAAGTATCTCGATGTCAAGCCTCCTGTTGAGGATTACAGGAAGTATACCCTGGTGGGAAAGCCGCTGAAGCACAGTGATGCATACGAAAAGGTCACAGGCAGGGCAAAATATACGGGAGACCTCACGCTGCCCGGCATGCTTCATGCGAGGATATTCAGGCCGCCCTCACACGGTGCGAAACTTGTCAGTGCTGACATCTCCGGAGCCGAAGCTATCGAGGGTGCGAGGGTGTTGCGCGACGGTGACCTCATCGCAGTCGTCAGCGAAAACCGCGATACTGCCGACCTGGCTGTTTCGCGCATCAGCGCAGAATATACATTTGATGAACTGAAGGTAAACAATGAGACCCTTTTTGATTACATAAACCGCGGCGAGTACCGTTCAAATGAGGTGGCCACAGCGGGAGACATTGTCTCAGCGCCACAGCTTTGTGACAAGGTTTTTGAACATGAGTATCATGATCCCTATCTCGCCCATGCTCCGATAGAGCCTCACACCGCACTGGCAGAGTGGGATGGGGACAAAGTTACTGTATGGGCCTCCACACAGTCGCCTTTCGGTCTGCAGGATTCAATTGTAAGGGAACTGGGTATGACCCTGGAGAATGTGCGGGTTATTACACCGTTCCTCGGGGGAGGATTCGGAGGGAAAGCCTCTTCACAGCAGGGGGTTGAAGCAGCAAAGCTGTCACGGATGGCAGGGAAGCCGGTTATGCTTGCCTGGACCAGGGAAGAGGAGTTCATGTATGATACCTTCCACCCGGCATCGGTAATCAAGGTGAAGTCGGGTACAGGCAGTGACGGGAGGATCATGATGTGGGACTACAGTATCTACCTCGCCGGAACACGCGGTTCGGAGGCTACATATGACATCCCGAACGTCAGGATCACAAATTACAGGGAAGACCGGACGAAGTACCCGGTTCATCCCTTCGGCACCGGCCCGTGGAGAGCTCCCAACAACAATACAAATACCTTTGCCAGGGAAACGCAGGTTGATATAATGGCTGCTGCCGCCGGAATTGACCCGCTGGAGTTCAGACTACGCAACCTGAAGGATGAAAGGATGATCGGAGTCCTTAAGGCGGTGGCTGAAAAATTCGGATATGTTCCAGGAAAGAAATCTGCCGGAAGGGGTATCGGGATTGCCTGCGGGGCAGACGCAGGCACCTGGGTGGCGGAGATTGCAGAGGTGGAAGTAAACAGGGCTACCGGGGAAGTAAAGGTTATCAGGGTTGCTTGTGCGCAGGACATGGGCCTGTGCGTCAATCCCCAGGGGGCACTGATACAGATGGAAGGATGTATTACAATGGCGCTCGGGTACACGCTTACAGAAGAGGTCCGGTTTGAGGGAGGCGTTGTAAAGGACAGGAACTTTGACAGCTACAAAATCCCGAGGTTCTCATGGCTTCCGAAGCTGGATTGCGTTATCCTGGACAAAAAGGATCAGCCGCCACAGGGTGGTGGCGAACCTGCGATAATAGCCGTAGGTGCTGCAGTTGGCAATGCCATCTTCAACGCCACCGGTGCCAGGCTGTTCAGGGTGCCGTTCACACCGGAGAGGGTGCTGGAGGCAATCGCGAGGTCTGAAAGTTTCAGGTCTGAAGGTCTGAAGCCTGAAAGTCAGGATGAGGGGAAGAGGAAGAAGCGGCCGGGGCGCAGGGAGCGCAGGAACAAATGATTACAGAAAAAGGAGGGAAGCTGTTGTAACCCTCCTTTTTCTGTATGGTGCCAGTTAAAAGATCCCTGGCGTCAGCTTTTGTCAAGCCGGTATTTACATCCTGAAAAAGGAGAAGTTTACGTTACCGTAGCTTCTGTGTTCCGAAAAGCGTTCACTTTCCTTAAAATTTACTGCTTTCGGATGTTCCAGAATAAACAGCGTTGAATCATGAACGGCGCCTGAGTTCATTACCATTGCCGGCAGATCGGTTAACCACCTGAGAGTGTAAGGTGGATCGGCAAATATAATATCATACTGTTTATGGCATATTTTCAGCCAGTCACGCACATCCAGGCGGTGTACCCGCGCCTTTTCAGGGCCCAGTTCCCTGAGTGTCCTGGCGATGAATTCGCAACTGCGCCTGTCTGTTTCTACAACATCAATATCCACTGTCCCTCTAGAGGCGAACTCATAGCTGATGGCACCTGTCCCGCCAAAGAGGTCAAGGAGGGATACAGACTCAAAGTCGTACCTGTTGTTAAGGATGTTCATCAGGCTTTCACGGGCGAAGTCGGTTGTCGGCCTGGCCCTGAAACCTGACGGCGGCTCAATCAGCCGTCCCCTGTATTTGCCGCCGATTATTCGCACGCGGCAGCAGTGAAGAGGTTCAGCCACCGGTGCAGGTGAACTTCATTCATTACATAGCTGAAGCTCTGCCTGATAAGTGGTGAAGCAAACCGGATACCTGAGGAAAAGTTCAGCAGGGCAATATGTGCTTCGCTGTAAGGTTCCACTGCACCGCTGATATGAATGTTCTCGTCATGGCGAATACCTTTTCTGTCAAGCACGCTGAACAGGAAGTAGGCTCCGTCCTGCGGCGATGATACGGCGAAGCTGTTGCAAAAGGTGAGATTTCGCTTTTCAGCGATTATTACAGTGACAAAGCTCTTTTCAAAATGGATATGGATGTAACAGTCATCCGGATTACGGCAGGCTGCAGCGACATGGCCGAGCAGCGGTTTGGTATGATGCCAGGGAGTGATTTCGCGCCAGCGCGAAGCGATACCGGCAGTCACTTCCTTGCCGGGAGAGAAAAGCACTACTGCGTCAGGGAAAGCAACGTTGTTTGCTATCACCCCGTCATCGGCGGATGAGCCGAAATTGAACCGGAAATAATCTTCCCTTAGCCCTGATTCATACACGGGAGCCGGGATCATCGTGGAATTAAGCGACGGGATGATAATATAAGTCTTACGGTACCGTCTCCTGAGGAAATCATCAGAGCCGATTATTTCCCCGTAAGTCCGGGAAGTGCCTGCAGAGGGCTCTTCCCGAGGGTAATGCCTGAGCATGACATACTTTCCCCGAAGCAGGTCAAGCACGGCAAGGGAGACACCCTCTTCAGAAAGCTCCAGTGTAAGATCGTAATTGTCGGTCGCGTTGATGTCGAGGGTCTCGTCAATGAGCTCCAGGGGATATATCTGCGACGTGGCCATCAATCCTCCCAGTTCCCGGCATTGTTATTGGGCACTTTTACATCACCCACCTTCATGCCCGGGAATCCCGTGATTTTCGTCCTCTGATCGTTGTAGTTGACAACCAGTTGTCTGTCCAGGTCTCCGAGGAATACATCATTGAGGACATATGCCTCGAACACATTCACAAGTACCATGGATGTAGTCATAACCCTTGCGGCAGACATCTGGAACTCTGATTTCTCCATGCCCGGAACAAATCTCAGCTGGTCAATCGGATATCCCTTGTCAAAAATTGAATCGCGAACAGGTATGTAGCTTGTATCACGGCTTATAAGACCTTTCTTAACGGCTTCTTTCTCGGTAGTGATTCCGGCTGCGATCATCTCATCAGTAAGCGAACCTCTTTTGAATACGAGAGGAAGGGAGTCTGCCTCGAGGAAGGTAATAAGTGTGTCAAAACTCCCTGTGTAATAACCCTTTACGGATTTAAAAGCTTCCTGGGCTGTCCTGATATCAATAAGTCTCTCCTTGATTGCTGCCTCTCTGGCATCTTTCTCCTTGTTGAAGCGGATGGGTTTCATGATGCTTTCCACAAGAAAATAGACCAGCACGATAATGATAATGGTAAATACGATGTTGAGAGCCGTTTTCATGTCTTTTCTGATCGATTGTTGAATAACTTTGTGCAAATTTATAAAAAAAGCAGACTGTTATCCGGTTTGTCGAAATAAAATGAGACAGGAGAATATCCACAATCTTCTCACCAAAAACCTCGGGTACCTGCCCACACAGGACCAGTCTGACTGCATGCGCCTGCTGGCCGGATTTGTTGCATCCAACACGAATGACGTGATCTTCATGATGAAGGGTTATGCCGGAACGGGTAAGACAAGTGTCATTGCATCACTTGTATCTACGCTTACGACCCTTCGCCAGAAATCGGTCCTTCTTGCCCCCACCGGGAGAGCGGCGAAGGTACTGCGCTCCTATACAGGCAAGGATGCTTATACAATACACCGGAAGATATACAGGCAGAAATCGGCCACTGACGGAGTCGGTAAATTTGTCCTTGACAGGAACCTCCACAGGGAGACATACTTCATTGTAGACGAAGCCTCGATGATCCCGGACGAATCGTCCGAAGGCTCGATGTTCGGGAGCGGCAGGCTGCTTGAGGACCTGCTCGAGTATGTCTACACCGGGACGGATTGCAAGCTGATCCTGGTGGGTGATGTTGCACAGCTTCCCCCCGTGGGGTCAGTTGTCAGCCCGGCTCTTGATGAGAATGTTCTGAAAGCTACCGGCTTTGCCCTGGAAACCTTTGAACTGCGCCAGGTTATCAGGCAGAGCGAGGGTTCAGGTATACTGATGAACGCGACTGCGGTGCGGCAGCAGGTCAGCGACGGTGACCTGTCGGTTCCGGAGCTTGTCTTAAAGGGTTACGATGACATTGAGCGTCTCGGGGGTACTGAACTGATAGAGAGGCTGACCGAATCATATGACAGGTGCGGGACCGATGGAGCCATAGTTGTTGTCAACTCCAACAACCTGGCCAACAGGTACAACCAGGGGATCCGTAACAGGGTCTTCTTCCGGGAGGAAGAGATAAGCACCGGCGATATCATAATGGTTGTGAAAAACAACTACTTCTGGCTTAAGGATGAGGAAAATGCATCTTTCATCGCCAATGGCGATATAGCCGAGGTGAGAAGGATAAGGAAGTTCGAGGAGATGTACGGGATGCGGTTCGCCGAGATGACCCTGTGGTTCCGTGACACCGAACTGGAGATAGATGCGAAAGTGATGCTTGACACGCTTATGCTTAACACACCTTCGCTCTCCCCGGAGAAGTCGCGTGAGCTTTATTTTGCAGTACTGGCTGATCACCCTGGAATAAAATCAAAAAGGAAACAGTATGAGGCGGTGCGGGATGATCCCTGGTACAATGCCCTGCAGATAAAGTTTGCATATGCTGTTACATGCCATAAGTCGCAGGGGGGACAGTGGGAGAGGGTTTTCATTGATCAGGGTATGTTCAACAGGCAGGAGCCGACAATGGACTATCTCCGGTGGTTCTACACTGCCATGACGAGGGCAACGGAGAAGGTTTACCTGGTGAATTTTCCGGACAGCTGGTTCAGTCGGCAGCACCAGTAGGCAGTCGGCAGTTAGGGTGGATTGATTATATTTGCGCATTCTTTTTCCAAAAGTGAATCTTACTGAGAAACTTACCTACCGGAGGATATTTCTCTTCTGGGGACCGCTGGCGCTGACATGGCTGATGATGGCCTTCGAGCAGCCTGTGCTTATCGGCTTCATTGCCAGGCTGAATGATGCAAAAGTCAATCTTGCAGCTTTCGGAATCGCAGGGTCTTTTGCCATGATCTTTGAAGCCCCAATCATCATGCTGATGAGCGCTTCCACCGCGCTGGTCACAGGGTCCCATTCATACAAAAAACTGAAACACTTCACTGACCTGCTTAACTTCGGGGTTACCGGATTACAGGCCGTCATGCTCATTCCGCCGGTTTTCAACTTTATTGTCGTCCGGCTGATGGGTGTACCGGAAGAGGTGGCAAGGCTGGCTCACATTGCACTTGTCATTTTCCTGCCATGGGCTGCCTCAATAGGATACAGGAGGTTTTACCAGGGAATCCTGATCAGGAATAACCTGACCAGACGGGTTACCTACGGTACGATGGTGCGCCTCTCGGTAATACTGATTTCCGGAGTTATACTTTATTCTGCCGGGGTGCAGGGAGCATATGTCGGTGCAGCGGCAATGTCAATGGCTGTTTTTTCAGAAGCCGTAGCCACGAGGATTATGGCTGCCTCTGCGGTTAAAATGCTGATTAACAAGGAGGATGCAGAGAACGGTCATATTAACCTGCGATCCATTTCAAAGTTCTATTATCCCCTGGCGCTTACCTCGTTGCTTTCGCTGGGGGTTCATCCGTTCGTCACATTCTTCCTCGGCAGGAGTAACATGGCGGTGGAATCACTGGCTGTACTGCCCGTTGTAAACTCGCTTGTGTTTGTCTTCAGGAGCCTGGGCCTGTCATACCAGGAGGTTAATATAGCCCTCATAGGTAAACACAGGCAAAATTACAGGCTGTTAAGAAATTACGCCGTGTATCTCGGTGTCATAGTCACAGTTCTCATAACTGTTATCGCCTTCACCCCTCTGGCCGACCTATGGTTTATTAAAGTTTCCGGGCTTAGCATTGAACTTGCAGACCTCTCATATCTTCCTCTCCGGATAATGGTACTGTTGCCTGCACTGACTGTCCTGCTTAATTTCCAGCGGTCACTGCTGGTGATACATGGCACAACCGGACCCATTTCAGTGGCGACGGCTGTTGAGCTTACCGGGATAATCGCAGTGTTGCTTGTATGCGTTGTATTCCTCGATATGATAGGTGTTGTGAGCGCTTCCCTTGCCTTTGTGATCGGCAAGGGGATCTCAACAGTCTACCTTTTGCCGCGTCAGAAGGGTGTATTGAAGTCCTGGAAGGTTTAGCCGGGCAGAAAGGATCTCTTCTTAAATTTGTACCGGAATAACAAGCTGACAATATGAAATCTTACCGTAAGGAATTATGGCTCGAAACGCCTCACCGCAGGGATTATGTCAACATCACCCCGCAGGTGGAAAAATGTCTTACCGAGAGCGGAATCAGGGAAGGACTCATCCTTGTCAATGCGATGCATATCACTGGTTCTGTTTTCATAAATGATGACGAAAGCGGCCTTCACCACGATTTTGAGGTGTGGCTTGAGAAGCTTGCACCCGAGAAGCCGCATTCACAGTACCGGCACAACGGGTTCGAGGACAATGCCGATGCTCACATGAAGAGGCAGCTTATGGGCCGCGAAGTGGTTGTGGCTGTCACAGACGGCAGGCTTGACTTCGGCCCGTGGGAACAGATATTCTACGGAGAATATGACGGGATGCGAAGGAAGCGTGTCCTCGTGAAGATAATCGGGGAATAAGCCAGCAGGCATCAGGCAGTAGGCAATAGGCAATAGGCAGTAGGCAGTAGTGAAATATATGTAAATCAGACATATATGATGGTCGTTGTCAACACTCTTGCCTAATGCCTCTTGCCTATTGCCTGTTACAACTTCATATCCGCAATCACCGCATCTATCCTCTCATCAAGTTGCCTCCAGAGTTCCTCAAACTGAGAGGTATCCTTCATCAGGGTGTTGGCGCTGAAGTAGAACTTTATCTTGGGCTCGGTGCCTGAAGGACGTACAGATATCTTCGTTCCGTCAGCCAGGAAGAACTGCAGTACGTTTGATTTTTCAAGGAGGAGCGGTGTCTTCTTGCCTGTGACGAGGTCAGATGAAACCAGCAACTGGTAATCATCAATCCTTGCAACCCTGCTGCCGGCTATCGACTCCGGCGGGTTGGTGCGGTAACCTTCCATCATTGCCCTGATCTCGGCAGCCCCCTCGGCACCCTTCCTGACCACATTTACAAGCTTCTCCCTGAAGAGGCCGTATTCAGCATAGATGTCAAGCAGCAGCTGCCAGAGCGATTTGCCGTGATCAGCAGCCCATGCTGCTGTTTCGGCAATGAGAGCACATGAAGCCACACCGTCCTTGTCCCTGACATAATCACCCGGCAGGTAGCCGAAACTCTCCTCGCCGCCGCCTATATATTTCTCCTTCCCCTCAAGCTCGCGCATCAGGGCAGCGAAGAACTTGAATCCGGTGAGTACGTTATAGCACTTTACCTCGTTTTTTTCAGCTATCCTGTCAAGCAGGTCGGAGGTCACTATGGTATTGATAATGTATTCATTGCCTTTCAGGTCCCCATTCTTTTTCTTCTGCGAGATAATGTACCATGTAAGGAGGGCGCCGGTCTGGTTGCCGTTCAGGAGCACAAACTCGCCGGATGGCTTTCTCACTGCTATGCCGAGGCGGTCTGCATCCGGATCGGTGGCCATCACCAGGTCGGCCTTCTTTTCGCGTGCCAGGTCTAGTGCCATTGCAAGCGCATCAGGCTCCTCCGGGTTCGGTGAGCGCAGTGTGGGGAAGTTGCCGTCATTTATGCTCTGTGCTTCTACCGGATATACATTTTTGAAACCGTACATCTTCAGTATCTCAGGGACCATTTTGTGTCCCGTGCCGTGGAGCGGTGTATAAACAATACCCATACCAGCGTTCCGCCTTATTATCTCAGGGTTGAGGCTCAGCTTAAGAACCTCGTCCAGGTATTTTTTATCCGTCTCTTCCCCCAGTATCTTAATCTTTGAAGGATCGCCGCCGCCTGCAATCTCAGTAACAGACTTTATGCTTCTGACCTCATCGATTATACCCTTGTCGTGGGGTGACACCACCTGGCCGCCGTCATTCCAGGAGACTTTATAGCCGTTGTACTCCTTCGGGTTGTGCGAAGCGGTTATTATGACTCCGGCGTCGCAGCCGTAGAGCCTGATTGCATAGGAAAGCTCCGGGGTGGGTCTCAGTGATTCAAAGAGGTATGCTGTAAATCCGTTTGCCGTGAAGATATCGGCTGCCACCTTCGCAAAATAACTGCTGTTGTTACGGCAGTCGTAGGCAATGGCCACCTTTATGACAGAGGGATTTGCGGTGTGTTTCTTAAGGTAGTTCGAAAGTCCCTGGGTAGCCATTCCCAGTGTGTAACGGTTCATCCTGTTTGTGCCGGCTCCCATTATTCCGCGAAGCCCGCCGGTGCCGAACTCAAGATCCTGGTAGAAGGCATCGATGAGAGCCTTTTCGTCGTGCTCCATCATGTGCTTCACTTCGCTGCGGGTGGGTTCGTCAAACTCTTCGCCGAGCCATGCAGCGGCTTTCTTCCTGATTTCCTCGATGTTGATCATATCCTGTTTATTTTTGAGATACAGTTGTTAAGGCTTGTCCGCCAGTGGGGTATTGTGAGATTGTAGTATTCCTTTATCCTTGCCTTGTCGAGCACGCTGTATGCCGGCCTCTTTACCCTTGAAGGCCATGCAGAGCTCCTGACGGGAAGGACACGGCATTCCGAGCCGGCTTCCCTTACAATTTCACAGGCAAGGTCGTACCAGCTGCATACCCCTTCATCCGAATAGTTGAAGATACCGGGTGCGAAATTATGCCTGTTGCGGATCACTCCGCTGATGATATCCATTATTGCTGCAGCCAGGTCAGCTGCGTATGTTGGTGAACCGGCCTGGTCAAATACGACACTTATTTCCTGTGCCGACCCGGCTTTCCTCAGCATAGTCTTAACAAAGTTGTTGCCGTATGAGGAATAGAGCCATGAGGTTCTGATGATCATAGTGTTCGGCCAGAGCAGTGCGGCCTTTTCCCCTGCCAGTTTGCTTCGTCCGTAAGCCGATGCCGGTGAGGGAGAATCATCTTCCGTATAGGGTACCGGGTTGTTGCCGTCAAAGACATAATCGGTTGAGATATGAATCAGCCTGCAGTCGCTTCCCCGAAGTGCACTTACTATGTTTTCAACACCTCCGGCATTTATCAGTGTCGCCAGGCTCTCTTCGTCCTCAGCCCTGTCGACGGCAGTGTATGCTGCACAGTTTATGACCCATGAGGGGGTACTGGCGGCAATGAATGCGGCAGCAGCCTCTCTGTCAGTGATATCCAGCTCACCTGTGTCAGTGAAGATGAATTCATATCCGCTGTAACGGGCTGACAGTTCCCTTATCTCACTGCCTAGCTGTCCGGATGCCCCGGTTACGAGTATGGTTGTCATTCGCTGAAGGTAAAATTCGTGTCAATATCTCTGAATAGCGGCTGATTATTGTCTTTCGGGCTAATGACGGGGGCTTCATCCCTGAGCATCCAGTCGATCCCCAGTGCAGGGTCAAGGGCATTTATTCCCCGTTCATGGGCAACAGAGTATGTGTTGTCACATTTGTACAGTACAATTGCCTTCTCGCTGAGCACCGAAAAGCCGTGGGCAAATCCTTTCGGAATGAGGAACTGCAGTTTCTTCTCGGAATCTATTATCAGTCCGAACCACTTGCCGAAGGTAGGTGAGCCCCTGCGGATATCCAGGGCGACATCATATATCCGTCCCTCTATCACCCGTATCAGTTTTGCCTGGGCGAACGGTTCCTCCTGGTAATGGAGGCCACGGATGACGCCTCTTGTCGACCTGGACTCATTGTCCTGGACAGGTTCGTAAACAACTTCGTTATTGGTGTATTTAAGCTTGTTATAACTTTCAAAGAAATACCCCCGGGTATCATAGAATACATCAGGTTCGATTATGAGCAGGCCCGGGAATTCTGTCTTGTGTACTTTCATGGTCAGGCCTGTTCGTTTGCCACTTTGAGGAGGTACTGTCCGTACTGGCTCTTTGCCAGCGGCCTGGCAAGCTCCAGGAGCTGGTCCCTGTTGATGAATCCGCTTTTGTATGCTATCTCCTCGATACATGATGCGCTGAGGCCCTGTCTCTGTTCAAGGGTTGCTATAAAGTTGGAGGCCTGCAGGAGGCTGTCGAAGGTGCCTGTATCAAGCCATGCCATTCCGCGCCCCAGGAGTTTCACGTCCAGTTTGCCCTCGTTGAGGTATAACCTGTTGAGATCGGTTATCTCGAGTTCGCCCCTGGGTGATGGTTTAAGGTTGCGGGCACGGGCGGCAACAGTGTTGTCATAGAAATACAGGCCGGTTACTGCATAGTTTGATTTTGGCTTCTGCGGTTTTTCCTCGATGCTAACAGCCTTCATGGCTGTATCGAATTCAACAACCCCGTAGCGTTCGGGGTCATTGACAGCATAACCGAAAACGACGGCTCCTTCCTTCAGTGAAGCTGCCTGTTTCAGTATCCCTCCGAAACCCTGGCCGTAGAAGATATTGTCGCCCAGGATCATGCATACGTTGTCATCGCCGATGAAATCCTCGCCGATTATGAATGCCTGTGCCAGTCCGTCAGGGGAGGGCTGCTCGCGGTAAGTGAATGTCATTCCCAGCCGTGTTCCGTCTCCCAGCAGCGCCCTGAAGCTCGGCAGGTCGCGCGGGGTGGAGATGATCAGTACATCACGGATACCCGCAAGCATCAGTGCCGAGAGCGGGTAGTAAATCATGGGCTTGTCATAGACGGGCAAAAGCTGTTTTGAGATGGCTTCAGTAATAGGGTGAAGCCTGGTGCCGGATCCGCCGGCAAGGATAATACCTTTCATCAGCAAATATTTAGTTGTACAGATGACAAAAATAGAAAAAAGTGCCAATCTAAACAGTGACCGGCGTATTGCTGCGACTATTAATTCTTATATCCTGAAAATCTGCCTCTTGTTCGTCTCCGGATCAAAAAAAATATTATCTTTGCAACCTGTTTTAAACAACATAATGTCTAACTTATTAAATTTCAATTAATTTATTCAAAATGAGTGAAATTAACGAAAATGCCGGCGGCGTAGCCAACGAAGAGGCTAACGTGAATGAAACCGGGGCGGAAGCAGTAAAATCAAAGGAAGTTGTGGTTGAGTCAGCAGGCGAGATGGTTGCTGATGAACAGCCAATTCTCAAGGAAAAGAAAGAAAAAAAGGTGAAGGCTGAAGCACCTGCAGCAGCAGCGCCAGCAACACCTGAAGAGTTTGACTGGGACACATTTGAGACTGACGGATTCTCATCAAAGAAGAGCCGTGCTGACCAGGAGAAACTTTATGAAGAGACCCTTTCAACAGTAGCAGTTGACGAGGTTGTTGAAGGTACTGTCATTTCAATGAATAACCGCGAAGTGGTTATCAACATCGGGCAGAAGTCCGAGGGTGTGGTGAGCCTTAATGAATTCCGCTACAATCCCGAGCTCAAGACAGGTGACAAGGTTGAAGTCTATGTTGAGAGCCAGGAAGACAAGAAGGGACAGCTGGTTCTATCACACAAGAAGGCAAGGGCATACAATTCGTGGGACCGTGTCAATTCGGCCCTTGAAAACAATGAGATCATCACCGGTTACATCAAGTGCCGTACCAAGGGCGGTATGATCGTTGACGTATTCGGCATCGAGTCATTCCTTCCCGGTTCGCAGATTGACGTCAAGCCCATCCGTGACTATGACGTTTATGTCGGCAAGACCATGGAATTCCGCGTTGTTAAGATCAACCAGGAGTTCAAGAACGTTGTTGTGTCGCACAAGGCACTCATTGAAGCCGAGCTCGAGCAGCAGAAGAAGGAGATCATCTCCAGGCTCGAGAAGGGACAGGTACTCGAAGGTACCGTCAAGAACATCACCTCATACGGTGTATTCATTGACCTTGGCGGCGTAGACGGACTTATCCATATTACGGATCTCTCATGGGGCAGGGTCAACCATCCCGAGGAGATCGTCCAGCTCGACCAGAAACTCAATGTTGTTATCCTTGACTTCGATGATGACAAGAAGAGGATTGCACTGGGTCTCAAGCAGCTTACACCCCATCCGTGGGATTCGCTCAGCGAAGGTCTCAAGGTTGGAGACAAGGTCAAGGGCAAGGTTGTTGTCATGGCTGACTACGGCGCATTCGTAGAGATAGCCCCGGGTGTTGAAGGGCTCATCCACGTGTCGGAGATGTCATGGTCACAGCACCTGCGCAGCGCACAGGAGTTCATGAAGGTGGGCGACGAGGTTGAGGCAGTGATACTGACACTTGACCGTGAAGAGCGCAAGATGTCACTCGGCATCAAGCAGCTCAAGCCGGATCCATGGGAGAACATCGAACAGAAATACAGCATCAACTCACGCCACAAGGCACGTGTCCGCAACTTCACCAACTTCGGTGTTTTCGTGGAGATCGAAGAGGGAGTTGACGGCCTGATCCACATCTCTGACCTGTCATGGACGAAGAAGATCAAGCATCCGGCCGAGTTCACCTCGATTGATGCCGAGATTGACGTTGTTGTCCTCGAGATAGACAAGGAGAACAGGAGACTGAGCCTTGGCCACAAGCAGCTTGAGGAGAACCCGTGGGATGTGTTTGAAGATCTCTTCACTGTAGATTCAATTCATGAAGGTACAGTCATCGAGGTCTTTGACAAGGGTGCCATCATTGCTCTTCCCTACGGAGTTGAAGGTTTTGCAACCCCGAAACATCTTGTGAAGGAAGACGGAACACAGGCAGCTGTGGAGGACAAGCTTAACTTCAAGGTTATTGAATTCAACAAGGGAGCCAAGAAGATCATCGTTTCACACAGCCGCGTATTCGAGGATGAGAGAAAAGGATCCGAAACAGCATCAAGGCGTTCCGAAGCTGACAACACCAAGAAGGCAGCCCGCAAGATAAAGGCAAGCCTCGAGAAAACCACTCTCGGTGACATTACCGAACTGGCTGCTCTCAAAGAGGAGATGGAAGAAAAAGAAGCTAAAAGTGTAGGTAAAAAGAAAAAATAACCTTATTTTTAGTTGCCAAAATTAACGGATATGGACTTCAACATTGACAACAAAAAACAGTGCACGGTTATAAGCATTGAGACTGAGAAGCTTGATACCCACATTGCACCCTCTCTGAAATCTGAGCTGGTGCTTATCTCCGGAAAAGGGGAGCGGAACATAATTCTTGATCTTAAGAAGTGCCAGTACTGCGATTCATCAGGCCTGAGCGCCATCCTTGTGGCAAACAGGCTCTGCAAGAATGCCGGGGGTACTTTTGTGCTGTGCGGGCTTAATGAGGCTGTCGAGAGGCTTATTACAATCTCGCAGCTTGACACTGTTCTCTCCATAACCGCTGATACAGAAGAAGCAGAGAAACTCATCTCCTGACAGATAGGCGGAAGCATGGCTTTCAGGCTGACCATACTCGGTACAAGCTCTGCTCTGCCCACCTCAGACCGAAATCCGACCGCTCATGTGCTCAATGTACATGAGCGGTTGTTTTTAATAGACTGCGGCGAGGGAACGCAGATGCAGATGCGCCGGCACAGGATCCGGTTCGGAAGGATAAACCATATCTTCATCAGCCACCTTCACGGTGATCACTTCTTCGGGGTTTATCCCCTTCTTTCAACCTACAACCTGATGGGAAGGAAATCACCGCTCCATCTGTATGCTCCGGCACCGGCAGAGGAACTCATCATGAGGCACCTGGCCGATTTTGACATTCACCTCGGGTTTGAGCTGAATGTCCATACGCTTTCAGGCCGCAGCATGAAAAAGATACTCGATGATAAGAAGGTGGAGGTATTTTCCTTCCCCCTGAAGCACCGTATTCCCACCTACGGCTATCTTTTCCGCGAGAAGGTTGCAGACCGCAATATGATAAAGGAGAAGATCACTGAGTACAGCCTTTCCGTTGAAGAGATTGCGACTGCCAGGAGAGGAGGAGACATCATCCGCGAAGAAGGGCAGGTTATTCCTTGTTCGGTAGTCACTCTTGAACCCCGCCGGCCTGCATCATATGCCTTCTGCAGTGACACGGGGTATTTCAGCAAACTTTCGTCATATGTCAGCGGTGTTGATCTCCTTTACCACGAAGCCACCTTCGGGGAAGATAATGATCCGCTGGCTTTGAAGACCGGCCACTCTACAGCCCGTCTTGCAGCAAAGGTGGCGCTGGAGGCAGGCGCCCGAAAGCTGCTTATCGGCCACTTCTCGGCACGTTACCGGTCTGCTGTACCGCTCGAGGAGGAGGCACGCCGGGTATTTCCTTCCAGCGAAGCTGCAATAGAGGGGCTTACATATGATATAGGATAAGGACCGGGTAACAGCAGATTGATTATCTTTGCCCCCTCGATGAATACTTTAATTGATACCAGGTGCAGGAAAAGATCTTGATCCTCGATTTCGGATCCCAGTACACACAACTCATAGCCAGGCGTGTGAGGGAACTGAATGTTTATTGCGAAATACATCCGTTTAACCATTTCCCCGCTCCTGACGGCAGCGTGAAGGGAGTAATCCTCTCCGGCAGCCCGTGGTCAGTGCGTGATGCAAAGGCTCCGTTTCCGGATCTGAAAGGCATCAAGGGCAGGATACCCCTGCTCGGGGTCTGCTACGGGGCGCAGTACCTTACCCACGGGTACGGCGGCGAGGTTATGCCTTCAAATACCCGCGAGTACGGCAGGGCGAAACTGGTTAAGGTAGATAATTCTGATCCTCTTTTTGAGGGTGTCACCCCCGGGACCCAGGTCTGGATGTCACACGGCGACACAATCATGCGCACTCCTGATGGCTACCGCATCACCGGTTCCACGGAGGATGTAAGCGTGGCAGCCTTCAGGATCACCGGGGAACAGACATGGGGAATACAGTTTCATCCTGAAGTATATCACACCACGGAAGGAACCAGGATGCTTGGCAATTTTGTAAGGGACATCTGCGGATGTCATGCGGAATGGACTCCCGAGTCATTTGTTGAGATGACAGTACGGTCTCTCAGGGAGCAACTGGGGGATGACCGGGTGGTGCTCGGTCTCTCCGGCGGCGTTGACTCGTCAGTGGCAGCCCTGCTTCTTGACAGGGCGATAGGTGAGAGGCTGACCTCCATCTTTGTTGACAACGGCCTTCTCCGTAAGAACGAGTATGAAGCTGTGCTGGATGCCTACAGGCGGATGGGACTCAATGTCAGGGGTGTTGATGCTTCGGCTGAGTTTATCGAAGGCTTGAGCGGGGTTGATGATCCCGAAAAGAAGAGAAAGATTATCGGCCGTATATTCATAGAGGTATTTGACCGCGAGGCACACAAGGTTCAGAATGTAAAATGGCTTGCACAGGGAACAATCTATCCTGATGTGATAGAGTCAGTTTCGGTTAACGGTCCATCGGCTACAATCAAGTCGCATCACAATGTGGGCGGCCTCCCTGAGAAGATGCACCTGAAGGTCGTGGAGCCGCTGCGCCTCCTCTTCAAGGATGAGGTGAGAAGGGTGGGGCATGCTCTGGGTATGCCGGATGAGATACTGGGCAGGCACCCATTCCCGGGTCCCGGCCTTGCAATCAGGATAATCGGCGAGGTTACCCCTGAGAAACTGAGCACTCTTCGCGATGCCGATGAGATCTTTATTTCAGGACTGAAGAAGAACGGTTTCTATGACAGGGTGTGGCAGGCAGCTGTCATTCTCCTTCCGGTGCAGTCGGTAGGTGTCATGGGTGATGAACGAACCTACGAGAATGCCGTGGTTCTCAGGGCAGTAACCTCGACTGACGGCATGACTGCCGACTGGAGTCATCTGCCGCATGAATTCCTTGCGGATGTATCAAACCAGATAATCAACAGGGTCAAGGGAGTAAACAGAGTGGTATACGATATAAGTTCCAAGCCGCCCTCAACAATAGAGTGGGAATGATTCCGCAAAATGCCGGTACGGAGGAAAAATAAGGTAACCGGAATTTAAGGAACGGAATTTGCCGGGAAGAAAAATAAACAACTCATAATGGTAAAAAAGCTTACAATAGTTATAGCTGTTTTCCTGGTGCTCCAGGGGACGGCGCTCAGGTCACAGGGTCTGACACAGGAGACATTCAAGATAGGGAAGACCCTTGCCCTGCTTGAGGCAATTTATGTTGACAGCGTCAACATTTCGGCCATAACGGAGCAGATGATAATAAGCACGCTTCGCAACCTGGACCCTCATTCAGTCTACATATCTGCAAAGGATGTACAGGAGGAGAACGAACCGCTGCAGGGCAATTTTGAAGGTATCGGCATCCAGTTTAACCTGCTCAATGATACAATTATCATCATATCACCTATTCCCGGTGGCCCGTCCGAAAAGGTGGGCATCCTGGCCGGAGACAGGATCATTTCAATTGCCGGGGAAAAGGTTACCGGTGTAGGGATGAGCACTGCCGGGGTACAGAAGAGGCTCAGAGGACCCAAGGGTACCAAAGTGGATGTTACAATCTTCAGGAAGGGAGAGAAGGAACTGCTTGACTTCACTATTACCCGTGACAAAATACCAGTAAACAGCCTTGATGCTGCCTACATGGTCAACGGCAGTGTAGGTTACATAAAGCTCAGCAGGTTTTCAGAGCAGACAGCCGTGGAGTTTATGCAGGCAGTTGAGAGATTGCGGGCAGACAATATGGAAAACCTGGTGATAGATCTCAGGGGAAACTCAGGCGGCTACATGGTTCCGGCAGTACAGATTGCCGATGAGCTCCTTGCCGGAAATGAACTTATTGTTTACCTCCAGGGGCTGCATACCTCGAGACAGGATTACAACTCCGCCCCGTCTGGAATGCTTACCCGTGCAAGGGTTGCCGTACTCATTGACGAGGGTTCTGCATCTGCAAGCGAGATCCTTGCCGGGGCGGTGCAGGACTGGGACAGGGGCGTTATCATAGGACGGAGGAGTTTCGGCAAAGGGCTGGTGCAGAACAGGTTTCCGCTACCTGACGGTTCGGAGATCAGGCTTACCATAGCCCGTTATTACACCCCTTCGGGGCGATCGATACAGACACCGTATAATGAAGGATTTGACAAATACTTCCAGACTTTCTACAGCAGGTATTTCAACGGCGAGCTGATCCATCCCGACAGCCTTAACCTGCCGGATTCGCTGAAAGCCTTTACGATAAAGAACAAAAGGGTTGTTTACGGGGGCGGAGGTATCAGCCCGGATATTTTCATTCCGATAGATACTTCCTACTACTCCGATTACTACCGTGACCTGATCAGGACATCCGCACTTACGAACTTCATGCTTTCGTACACTGACATGAACAGGAAGCAGCTGACCCGCAGGTACAGAACCTTTGAATCGTTCAACAGGGATTTTCAGATTGATGCCGCAGCCATTGAAGGGCTGAAGGCAGCCGGGGAAAAGAACGGGGTGAAGTTCGACCAGGCGCAGTATGATGTAAGCGCACCTGAGATCAGGAGAGTCATGAAGGGCCTGGTTGCCCGCGACCTGTGGGATATGAGTGAATACTTCATGGTTGTGAATGAGGATGACATGGCCCTGAAGCGGGCTCTTGACGTGCTTGATGATGAGGTCATGTATGAAACGCTTCTCGGTTACCGGAAGCAGCAATGATGAAGCTCCTTGCCAAGACACATTTCGGACTTGAGCAGGTCCTCGCTGAGGAGTTGAAGGAGCTCGGCGCCGCCGGAGTCAATGTCCTCAACAGGGCAGTCGCCTTTGAAGGATCGAAGCTTCTTCTCTATTCAGTCAACTACCGGAGCAGGCTGGCTCTTTCGGTTCTTGTCCCTGTAACATCATTCGGCATCTCAGGGCAGAAGGACCTGTACAACGGGGCTGTGGCAGTTGACTGGGACCGTTATCTTGATCCCTCAAAGACCTTTGCTGTATCGGCAGTTGTGAATTCGCCGCACTTTCCCCATTCCGGTTATGCTGCACTTGTTGTCAAGGATGCCATAGCCGACTTCTTCCGGAGGCTGACACTGGGACGACCTTCAGTTGATACCCGTGACCCGGACCTGCTTGTCAACGTCCACATCAGCAATGACCGGGTGAATATTTCGCTTGACTCCACGGTTGTGCCTCTTTACAGGAGAGGATACCGTCAGGGTAAGTCTGAAGCGCCTCTCGGCGAAGTGCTTGCTGCGGGAATGATAGCCCTTTCGGGCTGGAAGGCCGGAACTCCTCTTGCTGACGGCATGTGCGGGTCAGGGACTATTGTTGCCGAGGCAGGACTGATCGCCTGCAACATTGCACCGGGAAAATTCAGGAAGAGCTTCGGGTTCATGCGGTGGAAGGATTATGACCCTGCACTTTTCAGGTCAGTGAAGTTTGATGCCGAAAAGCGGGAGAGAAGATCTCCGGTGAAGATTTTCGCAGGTGACATCTCGCCCGAAGCCTGTGCCACTGCGCGTTCCAACATAAAGGCAGCAGGGCTTGAAGGCACTGTTGTTACGGAAGAGCGCGATTTCTTTGCATCACCTCCGCCTGCTGAAGGTGGCACGCTTATAATAAATCCGCCGTACGGCCACCGTATCGGGACTCCTGACATGGCAGAGTTCTACGGTAAGATAGGTACTGTTCTCAAGCACAGCTATGAGGGGTACACCGCATGGATACTGTCAGGTGACAGGTCTGCACTCAGGCAGGTTGCCCTCAGACCTTTCAGGAAATTTGATCTGCTTAACGGCGATATTGAATGCCGGTTCCAGGGGTATGAGCTATACGGCGGAACCAGGAAGAACAGGGGCGCTGACACCGTCTGACAGAACTATTGCCAGTGCTGATGCAACCATTCCTTAAAAAAGGTTGTCATATCCAAAATATTGAGACGGTATGTTGGCTATTAGCTACAATAATCTATTTTTGTTACTCGTTTTAGCTTTTGATACTTTCATAGAGGCCCGATGAGCTTTGACCTTGAAAATCTTGTTAGCGACCTTGACATCAGGGGAGCAGTCCTTTACTACAAGGGAAATGTTGATTCGGACACGATTACGAAGGCTCTTGACCTTGTGGAAAGAAAGCTGTTTGCGACGCGTGAAGCCCCCAGGCTGAGGAAGAAGGTTTACAATGTCCTTGTTGAAAGCCTTCAGAACCTTTATCATCACTCAGACAGGGTGCCGAGAGGCTACCATGCCGCAAAGCCTGACAGGTTCGGGCTGGTGGTCATGGAGAAGCTCGGTAGGGGCTATCGCATCACAACCTGCAACTTTGTGGCCGCTGTGCGAGTTAAAGAGCTGGAGGAGAAACTGACCCGGATAAACCGTTCCACTCCCGAGGAGATCAAGGAGCAATACAAGGATATCCTTAATCACCAGGAGATAACGGCGAAAGGGCTTGGCGGACTTGGTTTGCTTGATATAGCCAGGAAGACAGGCCACCGCATTGATTTCAGGTTCAAGAAATACGATAACCTGAATACGGCTTTCCGGCTCAGTGCAGTTGTGGCACCGGTATGAATGAATTAACAAAAACAGATAGCTATGGAACCGATCATCATTGAAGGAACACCGAAGACGCCGTCAATAAAATTTGATGCAAGGGAAGGGGTCTTTGAGATCAAGGGGAGGTCAATACCCGAGAATTCGGTGGAGTTTTACAAACCGCTTAACGAATGGCTCGACCAGTATATGCAGGTGCCGCTTGACAAGACCGTAGTGAATATCCGCCTTGAGTATTTCAATACGAGTTCGTCAAAGTGCATACTCGATGTGTTCAAACGCCTGGAGTCTATTCACAGGTCCAGGCACGACGTTGAAATTAACTGGTTCTACGAGGAGGACGATGAGGACATGCTCGAGGCAGGTGAGGACTATGATTCCATCATCAAGGTGCCTTTCAAGATGATTGAGATCGTTGAATAATATCCCGGGAAGAGGATTTAAGATCGGTTATAACATTAATGGGGGGGTGTTCGCCACACGGCGGATACCCCCTTCTGATTATAGCTTCCTCAACGGACCGATTTTCTTTCGTGCCTGTCGCGCATGACCATGCCGGACTGCTTATCAGATTTTTCAGGCCGATTTTCTTTCGCGCCTGTCGCGCATGACCCTCATGAACTTCTCAGAGGAGTCAAGGATCCGGTGCAGTACCCTGAAATAGAGCAGTATGTATAAACAGATTGTCATGAACCAGATGACCGCGGTGTTGACTGCCAGTGTTCCGGCAAAGAACCCGAACAGTTGCTTCTGCGGGGCATAGAAGTGGGCTTTTACGAGCGGGTGAGCCGGGTCGAAGAAGATCTGGTCATAGTTCTGGTAGAGCCTGTCGTGGTATCTCTTTATCTTGTCCTTTTCGTTATCATTTCTGACGAACTCTTCAAGTGATTCATTGGTATACTGCTTCTTCATCCGGATGAACGCCTCCCTGTCGGCCTGCTCACAGGCCATTATTGCCTGGTCACGTTCCCCGACCGTTTTCCTGGAGACTTCAATATAATATTTGCGTACCCTTTCAATATAGTCGCGTGCTGCAGCAATTGATTCAGGAGTAATGGCATCAGGGTTGATGTTGCGCAGGTCAAACGGTACGGCGGGAGTGAACTCAAGTTCTTCCCCGATCTCGTTTCTTATAAGCATCATATCCCTGCGGGCTGATTCGTCCAGCCGCTCCCTCTCGAGGTTGCTTTCCAGCCTGGAGAGGATACTTTTCATTTCATTGTACCATATATCCTTCCTGAACTTGGCGATACTGATCACCTTGTCATAGCGGTAGAACTGCTTCTCGAACCTGTTGTTCATGAACTGGTCCACGGCAAGGGCCTCATAGCCCCACCTGGCCGCGATGATCTCACCGTAAACCGGGATGGAGACGGGAGATGATATTGTCGGATTAAGCTTGTCATATTTTACGATGATGCCGCTCAGTATTATCTGCGGGATGACCAGGAACGGTATCAGGATATAGATTGTGACAACGGTTTTGAAACTGTCAGAGATAAGCAGCCCCATCATGTTTGATGTTGCCCAGCATGAGAATAGTATGAGCCAGTATTCGAACCACATTCCCCTTATTCCGAAGATTGAGTTTCCGACGGCGACGAAAGAGGCGGCCTGAATGGCCGATATAAGGAACTGTACGCCTATCTTGGAGAGGAGGTAGCTGTTCCAGCTGAGGTTGAGGAAAGCCTCCCGCTTGAGTATCTTCCTGTCTTTGATGATCTCCTCCGCACTGACTGTCAGCCCCATGAATATTGCCACTATTACTGACATGAATATGTAAACAGGCAGGTTGCTGTTCTGCAGCAGGGTATATGACGGCTGGCTCACGCTTTCATCAAAATACCTGATTATGAATGCGAGGAACAGTGCAAGCACAGGAGCCTCAAGGAGCGTAATAATAAGGTACTGGGCGTCGGAGAGCTTTGCCAGTATGTCGCGGGTGACGAAAACCGTGAACTGCTTGAACCTTCCGGGTGTCCTCAGGGTTATCTCCGGGATTCCGTTGCCACCCCTGGGATGCGGAGGTATTTCTTCCTTGCGGGTGTCGAAATAGGCGCTCCATTCCGGGGGTGAGACCTTTCTTGTCATGGTCGGGCGCCCGAACTCGTCGAGCACCTTTGACTCCACTATGCTGAAGATCTGCTCCGGGTTGACGTTCCCGCAGGCATGGCATTCACTGTCATTATACCTGGGCAGGTGCATCCTGTCCTTGAAGTAGCCTATTGAACCCACCGGGATGCCGTAGTAGATCATATATCCCCCTGTATCGAGGAAGATCAGCCTGTCAAACATCTTGAATATGTCCGAGGAGGGCTGATGGATAACCACGAATATGAGTTTGCCTTTCAGCTTCAGGTCATTGAGAAGGTCAAGGATGTTCTCGGAATCGAGGGAAGATAAGCCTGAGGTAGGCTCGTCGAGGAACATGATCGCCGGTTCCCTGATCAGTTCCAGTGATATGTTAAGTCTCTTGCGCTGCCCGCCGGATATCTTCTTGTTGAGGGGAGTACCCACCTTCATATCCTTGATGTCATACAGACCGAGGCTGTGCAGCACCTCATCCACCTTACGGGTTATGGCTTCATCATCCAGGTTGCCGAAACAGAGCCTTGCATTGTAGAAGAGGTTCTCAAATACTGTCAGTTCTTCAATCAGCAGATCGTCCTGTGACACATATCCGATGAGTCCCTTTATCTTCTCAGGGTCGGTATGTATATTGACCCCGTTAATGAGCACTTCGCCGGTGTCCGGCCTGTTTGTGCCGTTGAGAACACTGAGCAGCGTTGATTTGCCGGCGCCGGAGGCTCCCATTATGCCGACAAGTCTTCCGGATTCTTCCGCGAAGCTCATCCGGTGCAGGCCTACCTGGCCCCCCTTGAACTTGTATTCAATTTCATTCACCTCGTAAACGACCCTTGAAGCGAGGGCGTTTTCATCGAGGAACTGCCTGATGACTTCGGAGTAATAGATCGGTTTACTGCTCATGAATTTGAGCGAAGCACCCCGTTCAAAGAGATAAACCTTGTCCTCATGCCTCAGCTGGCCGCTGAGAAGGAGTTCCCCCGTTCCGAATGACCTGACGAACAGCATGTCAGCCTCCGGCAGGTTCAGGACCCTTACCTGGCCCCGGAACGAGTTGTTGACAATATGGTGGGTCTTTTCATACTTCGTGACACGGTCACTGTCAATCACCAGTACCTGAGACGATTCCAGGATCTCATCTCCCGATGACAGCACGAACTGCTGAATAAGCTGGTAGTCTTCCGGATTGATGTTGAATCCTTCAGCAGCAGTAATGATGAATTCGAGCTCGGTGTTGCTGACACCCTTGTGGTCTGACCTGCAGTATTCCAGGAGCTGGACCAGTACGATTATCTTCTGGTTGAGTGTGAGCTGGATCCCGATATCGAAGCATATCTTGATTATCCTTACGGAAATGGCTGCATTCCTGCGGGCTTCATTTCCTTTTCTGAGCCTCTGCTGGGCTTCGGCGTAGTAAGCATCGAATATCTTGAGGTAAGCCCGTACCCCTTCCTGGTTGAGCTGCGGTCTGAGAAATGCCTCTACCACTCCCCGCCTGTCATTTTCATTGCCCTGGGCAGGGGCAATGATGGCAAAGAGGTGCATCAGGGTATTAAGTATTTTCTCGTTCATCCCGCAGAAATATCAGGAACTGTATTCCGGTTCCTGAGTTTTATATAACGGCCCGGCATTACCTATATTATGCCCTCTCTGTCATTATGGCATGAATGTGGCTGTATTCGGCCATTGGCAGAAAAATTGAATATACGTATGGAAAAGTCCGGAAATATGAATTTCGAGAATTTTACAATCAAGGCACAGGAGGCTGTACAGAAGGCTGTGACAATTGCCTCGGGCAAGGGTCAGCAGGCCATCGAGCCGGGTCATATCCTCAAGGGGATAATGACGGAGGCTGAGAGTATTGTATCATATATAATATCCAAGACCGGAGGCAACGCCGCCATATTCGGCAAGGCGCTCGATGCGGTCATCGACGGTTATCCGCGGGTAAGCGGGGGAGAACCCTATTTCTCCCAGGATGCATCAGGTGTTTTCAGGCGCGCTGCAGATCAAGCGGCCAGGATGCAGGACAGGTTCGTTTCTGTTGAGCATCTGCTTATTGCATTGTCCGAATCTTCAGGCAGTGTATCCAGGCTTATGAAAGACAGCGGAATGGATACAGCCGCCCTGACGACGGCTATTACTGATCTGCGCAAGGGGGCGAAGGTCAACAGCCAGACGTCAGAGGAGACATATGACTCTCTTGAAAGGTATGCAATAGACCTTAACGAGCGCGCCAGGGCCGGTAAGCTTGACCCTGTCATTGGTCGCGATGAGGAGATAAGGAGGGTGCTCCAGATCCTGTCACGCAGGACCAAGAATAACCCGATCCTGGTGGGTGAGCCCGGAGTTGGCAAGACTGCAATAGCTGAAGGTATTGCGCACAGGATAGTGCGCGGTGACGTGCCGGAAGACCTGATGCAGAAGCGGATATTCTCGCTTGACATGGGTGCACTTATCGCAGGTGCAAAATACAAGGGGGAGTTTGAGGAGAGGCTCAAGTCAGTTGTCAATGAGGTGATCGCCTCAGACGGGGACGTGATCCTGTTTATAGATGAGATACATACCCTGGTCGGAGCCGGTAAAGGCGAAGGGGCGATGGATGCCGCCAATATCCTCAAGCCGGCACTGGCAAAGGGTGAGCTTCGCGCCATAGGCGCAACAACAATAAATGAATACCAGAAGTACTTTGAGGCAGACAAGGCACTCGAGAGGCGTTTCCAGGTGGTGATGATCGATGAGCCTGACAGGGCTGATGCAATCTCCATCCTCAGGGGGCTCAGGGAGAAATATGAGGCCCATCACAAGGTGATTATCAGGGATGAGGCTATAATTGCCGCTGTCGATCTTTCATACAGGTACATTACTGACAGGTTCCTTCCTGACAAGGCTATTGACCTGATTGACGAGGCTGCTGCAAGGCTGAGGCTGGAGATGAACTCCGTGCCGGAGGAGATAGATACGGATGACAGGCAGATAAGGCAGCTTGAGATAGAGCGGGAGGCAGTGAAACGTGACGGGGACACCGCTAAGGAGAAGGAGCTTTCAAGGGTGATTGCCGACCTGGCCGCCGGGAGAGATGAGCTCAAGGCACGCTGGCGTTCTGAAAAGGAGCTGGTGGAAAACCTGCAGAAAAAGAAACATGCTGCCGAGGAACTCAGGTTTGAGGCCGAAAGGGCCGAGAGGGCCGGCGACTATGGCAGGGTTGCGGAAATCCGTTACGGCAAGCTGATTGAAAACGAAAAGGAGATTGAGCAACTGAATGTGGCAATAGAGGAGAAGCGAAATGCCGGTTCAATGGTTCGCGACGATGTACGGTCAGACGATATAGCAGAGATCGTTTCACGGTGGACGGGCATACCGGTTTCCCGGATGCTGGAGAGTGAAAAGGAAAAGCTCCTGAGACTTGAAGATGAGCTTCACCGGAGGGTGGTTGGCCAGGATGAGGCAATCAGGGCCGTCTCTGATGCTGTTCGCAGGTCACGGGCAGGGCTTCAGGATGAGAAGAGGCCTGTGGGCTCATTCATATTCCTCGGTACCACGGGTGTGGGCAAGACTGAACTGGCCAGGGCACTGGCAGAGTTCCTCTTCAATGATGAGAATCTGCTTACCCGTATTGACATGACTGAATACCAGGAGCGTCACAGTGTCTCGAGGCTCATCGGGGCACCTCCCGGATACGTGGGGTATGACGAAGGGGGTCAGCTGACGGAGGCTATAAGGCACAAACCGTACTCGGTAGTACTGCTTGACGAGATAGAGAAGGCTCATCCCGACGTGTTCAATATCCTCCTGCAGGTCCTTGACGACGGAAGACTGACTGACAACAAGGGGAGGACCGTCAACTTCCGCAACACAATTGTAATAATGACCTCCAACCTTGGTTCATCCCTTATCCGTGAAAACATTGAAGGGGCCAGTGGTGAGCTTACGGAGGAGAATGCTGACAGGCTCAGGGAGGAGCTGGTTCAGATGCTTCGCAGCACCCTCAGGCCGGAGTTTGTCAACAGGGTTGACGAAATAGTCATGTTCAGGCCCCTCACACTTGAACAGATCAGGGAGATAGTCAGGATGCAGTTTGACAGGGTTGCCCGGATGCTTGAGGAGAAGGGTATCAGCAGCGAACTGACGGAGAGGGCTGCTGCCTGGCTGGCTGACAGGGGATTTGATCCGCTCTTCGGAGCCAGACCGGTGAAGAGGCTGATACAGAAAGAGATAGTTAATGAACTGTCAAAACAGATCATTGCCGGTACTGTTGACAGGAGCAAAAAAGTCAGGATTGATGTCCAGGGCGGTGCGCTGGTGATAACGAACGCCTAGTAAGGAGAACTCTGGCGGAAGCTTTCCAGGCATGTATCCCGGTCAGGGTAGATGTCGAGCGACTGGTGCAGCTGAAGCATTTCGAACAGCTCGCTGGCACCCGGAGTCAGTGAGCAAAGCCTGTAGGTACAGTAGTTGGACCGTGCCACCCGCAACATGTATAGAAACATGGCAAAGGCGGTGCTGTCAAGATAGTTGACGCCGTCCATATCTATGACAACCTTTGTGTAGGGTGTCTCAAACAGTTTCATTATCACAGGCCTTATCACATCAACGTTGAGTGCATTGATGCGGTCAGTCCTGAACCAGAGGATATCAACGCCGTCTGTTCTTTCGGTTTCAACCATGGCCGGTCATTTGTTTTTGCTGAGGTAGTCATTTACCTCTTCCATTACTTTTGTTGTGTCATCCTCGAACCTGAGGATGAATTCACTGTATTTATCCTTCTGCTCTCCGGCTTTGGCCAGCAGTTCGAACTCCTTAAGCATCTTTGCGGTCTCGTCCATCCCGAGAACCGTGACGGACCCTTTTGCCTTGTGTGCAAGCAGGCCGAGTTCATAATGCTTCTCCTGCTCAAGCAGGCTCCTCATTCCGGTCAGGAATTCCGGTACCTGGCTGATGAATATCCCGGCAATCTCTGACATGACCTCCATGTCACCACCGGTGATACTCAACAGGTAATCAGGTTTGAAAATCGTGTATTCCATCTCATTGCCCTTTTATTGCGGGTACAAATATAGGGATTATGAAACCATCAGAGTATGAGAAATGTCTGAAAGAGCCTGCCAAAAATGATTTTAAGCAGTTTTTTATCATCCGAAAAACCCTACTTTTGTTTTATAACCAAAAGCTTAGTAATATGAAAAATACTCCTTTTCTTAAGTACCATGAGGCCCTCGGAGCAAGGATCATTCCCTTCGCCGGCTATAACATGCCTGTTGAGTATACGGGGATAACCGAAGAGCATCTGACGGTACGTTCGGGGGTGGGTGTATTTGATGTTTCGCATATGGGTGAATTCTGGGTTAACGGTCCGCATGCCCTTGATTTCCTTCAGCATATCACCTCCAATGATGTTTCTGCACTTACTGACGGCAAGGTACAGTATACCTGCTTCCCGAACGGAAAGGGAGGTATTGTCGATGACCTTCTTGTCTACCGCTTCGGTCCTGAAAAGTACCTGCTGGTTGTCAATGCTGCAAACATAGACAAGGACTGGGAGTGGTGTGTCAGGCATGCCGCTGCGTTTGGCATCACCGCCGGACCCGGAAAGGATATGAACAATGCCTCCGAGGGTACTGCCCAGCTTGCAGTGCAGGGGCCGCTTGCGCTCAAAGCAATGCAGAAGCTGACCGATGTGACAATCACGGATATGGAATATTATACCTTCAAGGTTCTCAGGTTTGCCGGAATTGATGATGTCATATTTTCAACCACCGGTTATACGGGTTCGGGAGGATGTGAAATATACGTAAGGAATGCTGATGCTCCCCGTCTCTGGGATGAGGTCTTCAGGGCAGGGGCAGAATTCGGGATCAAACCCGTCGGTCTTGGCGCAAGGGATACCCTCCGTCTGGAGATGGGATTCTGCCTGTACGGGAACGACATCAATGACACAACATCATCAATAGAGGCAGGGCTTGGATGGATAACCAAGTTTGTCCCCGGCAAGGATTTCATTGACAGGGATCTTCTCCTCAGGCAGAAGGAAGAAGGTACCGAAAGGCGCCTGAAGGGATTCGTGATGATTGACAAGGGAATTCCCCGTCAGCACTATGAGGTGGTTGACGGTCAGGGTAACATTATTGGCGAGGTCACTTCAGGAACGATGGCTCCTTCGCTGAAACAGGGTATCGGAATGGCATACCTCAGCAAGGGGTTCTGGAAGAATGACACCGAGATATTTATCCGTGTCAGGGGCAGGGACCTGAAGGCGAAGGTAACTGCACTGCCCTTCTACAAACAGTGAGTACCACACAGTAGCCTTTACACATGACACAGAAGAGCCTGGAAATATGCTTTACCCCCGCAGCCTTTGATGCCCATGCTGACAGCGAGGCTGTGGTGGTGATAGTGGATGTTCTCCGGGCTACGAGTTCCATATGTACTGCATTCGCCAACGGTGTCAGGGAGATCATCCCGGTAGCGACCGTTGAGGAGGCAAGGGAGATGAAAGCCCGGGGTTTCCTGCTTGCTGCCGAGCGTGACGGTTATGTCCTTGACTTCGCCGATTTCGGCAACTCACCGTTCAACTTCTCACCTGAGATGGTGAAGGGCAAGACTGTGGCGTACAGCACCACCAACGGTACCGGTATCATGAAACGTGCCGCCGAATGTCATGATGTTGTCATAGGCTCATGGCTGAACCTGTCCGCCCTGTGCAAATGGATCGAGGTGCAGGACCGGAAGGTGGTGATTGTCTGTGCCGGATGGAAGAAGCGATTCAGCCTTGAGGACGCCGTCTGTGCAGGCGCCATTGCTGAGCGGCTGCTCGAAAGCGGCAGGTTCACCACAATATGCGATTCTGTACATGCTGCCACTGACATCTGGAACGCTGCCAGGAATGACCTGCTGGGATACATTGAAAAGGCTGCCCAGAGGTCACGTCTCAGGGACAAGGGACTTGATGACTGTATCCCTTATTGTCATACATTTGATGTGACGGATGTAATACCTGTGCTCCGGGGAGACAGGCTGGTGGCTCTCTGAGCCGTTATGCGGCTGGCTGGAGGCTCCTTCAGCAGCCGGATATGAAAGATCAAAAAACTATTAAATAACATAAACTTACAAGAGATGAAAAAACACAATTTCTTCGCAGGGCCTTCAATCATGCCTCAGTACACAAATGAGAAAGTGATTGAAGCAATCAGGGATTTTGCGGGAACCGGGCTTTCCATCATGGAGGTATCACACCGCAGCAAGGAATTCGAGGCTGTAATGGCCAGTGCTGTAAGTCATATCAAGGAACTCCTTGACATCCCCGAGGGGTATTCGGTAATCTTCCTGGGCGGTGGCGCCAGCCTTCAGTTTGCAATGGTTCCCATGAACATGCTGGAGAAGAAGGCTGCATATATAAACACCGGTGAGTGGGCAGGCAAAGCCCTCAAGGAAGCCAAATATTTCGGAGAGGTGGTTGAGGTGGCCTCATCCAAGGACCGCAACTTCAACTATATCCCGAAGAACTACGTTGTTCCTTCCGATGTCGATTACTTCCACATTACAACAAACAATACCATCTTCGGTACTGAGTGGAAGAAGGATCCCGATGTGAATGTTCCGGTTGTGGCAGATATGTCATCTGACATCTTCAGCCGTCCGATAGATGTATCCAAATACTCGGTCATTTACGGCGGGGCACAGAAGAATCTTGCACCCGCGGGGGTCACCTTCGTGATAATAAAGGATTCCGCCCTCGGTAAGGTTACCCGTCAGATCCCGACAATGCTGAATTACAAGACCCACATCGAGAAGGAGTCGATGTTCAACACGCCGCCTGTTCTTCCGGTATTTGCCGCCCTGAAGACCCTCGAGTGGCTGAAGCAGAATGGAGGTGTGGCTGCAATGCACAGGATCAATCAGGAAAAGGCCGGTCTGCTTTACGACGAGATCGAACGAAACAAGCTCTTCCAGGCTACAGTTCCTGATCACGAGGACCGGTCGCTCATGAACGTATGCTTTGTCATGTCAGATAATTACAAAGAGCTTGAGAAGGAGTTCGGCGATTTCGCCAAGTCGAAGGGGATGGTTGGGATAGCAGGCCACCGCTCGGTTGGAGGCTTCCGTGCATCTCTGTACAATGCTCTGCCGATAGAGAGCGTAAGGGCTCTTGTTGACTGCATGAAGGAATTTGCCGGTAATCACTAAAAAAGAACAGGAGGAAGATATGAAGATTCTTGTTGCAACTGACAAGCCATTCGCCCCCGTGGCGGTCACCATGATCCGCGAGGTGGTGGAGAAGGCAGGGCATACGCTTGCCCTGCTTGAGAAATACAAGACTCCGCAGGAGCTTCATGCAGCGGTGGCTGACGCCGATGCCATGATAGTAAGGTCTGATATAGTTGATGCTGCGGTAATAGCTGCGGCACCGAAGCTGAAGATAGTTGTCAGGGCCGGTGCAGGCTATGACAATCTTGATCTCAACGCCTGCACTGCGGCAAACGTCGTTGCCATGAACACTCCAGGGCAGAATTCCAATGCCGTCGCCGAGCTGGCGTTCGGCATGATGGTCTACGGTGCACGAGGAGGTTTTGACGGCAAGTCGGGTTCAGAGCTAATGGGCAAGACCCTCGGCCTGCACGCCTTCGGTGCTGTGGGCAGGTGCATGGCACGCATTGCCGCAGGATTCGGGATGAAGGTTTGCGCCTTCGATCCGTTTGTTGACGCAAAGGTGATATCTGACGCCGGTGTAACACCGGTGGCAACCATTGAGGAGCTGTACTCAGGCTGCCAGTACGTGTCACTTCATATTCCTGCCAATGAAAAGACGAAGGGCTCAATAGGAGAGAGGCTTCTTTCGCTTATGCCGCAGGGGGCTGTGCTTGTAAATACAGCCCGCAAGGAGGTGATAAATGAAGCAGAACTGGTTGCCGTGATGGAAAAGAGGGGAGACATTAAATATCTTTCTGATGTTGCCCCTGACAACGCGGAGCTGTTTGCCCGGAAGTTTGCCGGACGGTACTTCTTTACGCCCAAGAAGATGGGAGCCCAGACAGAAGAGGCAAACATCAATGCAGGTGTTGCAGCTGCCCGCCAGATAGCATCATACTTTGCAACCGGCAACGAAACATTCAGAGTCAACAAACCAAAATAGAAAAGAGAAATATTCAGATATGGCTGTTGTTAAACCATTCCGGGGGCTCAGGCCCCCGGCCAACATGGCATCGGAGATTGCCTGCCTCCCCTATGACGTAATGAACTCCGAGGAAGCTGCCGTCATGGCAACCGGTAAGGAGAAATCACTGCTTCACATTACAAAGGCTGAGATAGACCTTCCGCAGGGAACTGATCTTCATTCCGAAGAGGTCTACCAGAAGGCTGTCGATAATTTCGCTGCCTGGCAGAAAAGAGGGTGGCTCGTTGATGACCGTGAGAGACATTTTTACATTTACGCCCAGACCATGAAAGGCCGCACACAGTACGGAATCGTGGGAGCAGCAGCGGTGCAGGACTACCTGTCAGGGGTGATAAAGAAGCATGAGCTTACCCGCCCTGACAAGGAGGAGGACCGCATGGTGCATGTCAGGGCAAACAATGCAAACATTGAACCTGTTTTCTTTGCCTACCCCGCTGTGAAGGAGCTTGACAAGATAGTCGAGCGTATTGTAAAGAAGGAAAAGCCTGAGTATGATTTCGTTGCTGAAGACGGCATCGGTCACCACTTCTGGGTTGTCTGGGATGCAAAAACAAACGATACAATTGAAAAGCTTTTTGCTGAAAAGGTACCGTATATGTATGTTGCTGACGGTCACCACCGTACAGCAGCAGCAGCACTCGTCGGCAAGGAGAGGAAGGAAAAGAATCCTTCGCACCGCGGCGATGAGGAGTACAATTTCTTCATGGCAGTGATTTTCCCGGATAATCAGCTCAGTATACTTGACTACAACAGGGTTGTAAAGGACCTGAACGGGATGACGCCGGTACAGTTCATCGAAAAACTGAAGGAGTCATTTGACGTGAAGGAGAAGGGGTCACGGATCCACAGACCTTCCAAACTGCATAACTTCGGGATGTACCTTGACGGAAAATGGTACAGTCTGACTGCCAGGAAAGGAACCTACAATGACGAAGATCCCATCGGTGCCCTGGATGTGACTGTACTTACTGAGAAGGTGCTTTCACCTCTTCTTGACATACAGGATCTGAGGCGTTCAAAGCGGATTGATTTTGTAGGCGGTATCAGAGGTCTGGGTGAACTCAGGAAAAGGGTTGACAGCGGTGAAATGAAGGTGGCATTTGCGCTCTATCCCGTTTCCATGAAACAGCTGATAACAATTGCTGACACAGGGAACATAATGCCTCCCAAGACCACATGGTTCGAGCCTAAGCTCAGGAGCGGGCTGGTGATACACAAGCTCGACTGAGTCTATCCTCATGCCGTGATGAACAGCATAGCAGATAACATCAGGAAACTGTGTGAAGAGCTGCCGGAGCATGTAAGGGTGGTGGCGGTCACCAAGACCCGCACCCCGGCCGAGGCTCTCGAGGCGTATAATGCCGGTCTGCGGACCTTCGGCGAGAACCGTGTGCAGGAGCTGATGAACAAGAAACCGCTGCTTCCTGAAGATATATCATGGCATCTTATAGGGCACCTGCAGTCGAACAAGGTCAGGCAGGCAGTGGCTGCCGCCACGATGATCGAATCGGTTGACACGCTCCGGCTCCTCCGGCTTATCGATGCAGAGGCCATTGCACAGGGCAGGGATGTCGACTGCCTTCTCCAGGTACATATCGCTACTGAGGAGACAAAGTCAGGCTTCACCCGGGAAGAGATTGCGGAGACAGACTGGAGTGCAGTGGCAGCCTCCCTGAAAGGAGCCCGGATCTGCGGTGTCATGGGAATGGCCACCTATACAGAGGATATGGAAAAGGTGAGAGCGGAGTTCCGAAACCTCGCTGGTATCTTCCGGATGATGCGTGATCAGCATTTCCGCGAAAGCACCTGTTTCAGTGAGATTTCCATGGGTATGTCAGGTGACTGGCGTGTGGCGGTTGAGGAAGGGAGCACAATGGTAAGAGTAGGAACACTTATTTTTGGAGAACGAATTAAAACATAAGATGAGCACAATCAGCACACGTTACCTGGGGCTGGAACTTAGCAGTCCCGTTATTGTCGGAAGTTCAAATTTCACATCAAAGGTAGAATCGATAGTTGAGGCCGAGGCTGCAGGCGCCGGGGCAGTCATACTCAAGTCGCTGTTCGAAGAACAGATAGTATCACTTGCCCATTCGCTTTCGTCGAGGGAGTCATACCCTGAGGCCGACGATTATCTGCAGTATTATACCCGCACAAACAGTGTTGACTCTTATCTTGATCTTATCGCCGGAGCCCGGAAGAGTGTAAAGATTCCTGTAATAGCCAGTATCAACTGTTTCTCCCCGAAGGGATGGATTGATTTTGCCCTTGAGATTGAAAAGGCCGGTGCCAGCGCACTGGAGGTAAACATCTTCTTTATCCCCACCGACAAGCATCAGAGCTGCACGGATTCGGAGGCTGTTTACTTCAGGATCATTGACAACCTGAAGAATAAGCTGAAGATTCCGATAAGCGTGAAGATAGGTATGAGGTTTTCGAACCTTCTCAACTTCGTCTGGCAGATGTATAATCACGGTGCCGCAGGGGTGGTGCTTTTCAACAGGTTCTATGAGCCCGATTTTGACATTAACAACCTGAATGTCGTTCCGGCTTCTGTTCTCTCAAGCCCGGCAGAACAGCGCTATGTTCTCCGATGGGTAGGGATGGTCAGCGGACAGGACATTAAGATTGATATCTCGGCTTCCACCGGTGTTTACACGGGTGAGGATGCGATCAAATACCTTCTAGCCGGCGCAACAACAGTACAGGTTTGTTCGGCGCTTTACAAGAGGGGGTTCACTGTCGTGTCCGAGATCAATGAGGCGCTGCACAAATGGATGGAAATCAGAGAGTTCGTGACAATCAACGATTTTCGGGGAAAGCTCAACTACAGGAATATTGAGAATCCTTCGCTCTTTGAGCGCTCACAGTTCATGAAGCATTACAGCTCATATATTTAGCAGGTATGCTTTCCCGTACCGGGGTGGCATTCTTCCGGAGGTTCAGGCTGAGCTTAACGGCAGGCCGCCTGTAAATTCAGTCCTTAAGCAGGGTTATCAGCTCTGCTGCAAGTTTCTGTTTCGGTGTTTCCCATGATTCAATCTGCTGCTGCAGGCTGAAGATTATCTGTAACCTGTCGGCGTCGCTGATGGAGCCGGCGCAGGTATCAAGAACAGTGAAGCATTCGAGCGATACCATGTAGTCACCGCCCAGGAACTGTTCTGCAATGGGAATTGCGAACTCAGAGTAATCGAGTCCCGACTGCCAGCATGAAGATAACAGCATGGCCTTGGTTGGAGGCTTCTGTACGGCGGCCAATGATTCAATTACTTCGTTCATGGCCGACTTCTGTTTCATGTCATTGAACAGGCCGGAGATTGCCTGGCTGATGTTCTGGTTATCAGTCCGGTCGTAAAGAAGTGCAAGCAGCCGGAGGGCGCCCCGGAATGGCTCTTCGCTGCGAAGCAGCATAATACGGTCATTTATCTCTCTCTCGGTGCCTCTGTCAAGAATCCTTTCAAGCTCGGCCAGTCTCTTTTCTGATTTTTCCATACAGGTTGCTTTGGAACAAATTTATAGCTAAATAATAACTTCGGGGCAAATGCGTTTATAAAAGTGTAAATTGGTCTGATAAAGGCCTGTGAAATAAAAAAACTACGATCATTATGAACAGTAAGCTTAAAATTCTGCCACTGATTCTGGGCGTTACCGCTCTTGCATTCTGTCTGGCTGCCACCTCATGCAAGGGAAAGACAAGGGGTGAGACAAACCGGGAAAAAGAGGAGGCCGTAAGCCCGGATGAGCAGACCATGGAGCAGATAAAGAGTGCCGAGAAGGTATTCAATGCCCTGCCCACACCGCTTGAGGTGGCTCAGCTGATAAAGGAAGCAGGTGCGAAGTTTGACGCAACGCTCCTTAACCCTGTTGAGAACAAAAGCAACTACACATCGAGCAAGAGTATGGCACTCAACCTGGGAACATATGTTTGTGACCTCAGCTTTGCCAGCATGTATGACGAGACCTCTTTGCTGGTGAATTACATGGAGGCTGCAGAAGATATGGCTACCGGGCTGGGGATACTTGATGCCATAGACGAGTCAACCGTGGAGCGTCTCGAGCAGAACATAAATAACCGCGATGTGATCATGGAGATTGTTTCGGAGACATTTTTAAATTCACAGGCTTATCTTGAGGATGACGAGCAGCATGCAGTTGCCGCAACAATCATTGCTGGTGGTTTTATAGAGGGTCTTTACATATCGACAAACATGGTTGATATGAAGAATTACAAGGGCAATAAGCTGGTGACAACCATTGCAGACCAGAAAATGTCAGTTGACGATATGATACGTCTGCTTGAGACATACATTGACAACACTGCAATACGCGAGATTCTGACCCCGATGCATGAACTCAAGGCGATATTTGACAGGGTGGAGCGTTCTGCCGAACCTTCAACGGCCCAATACAATGAAAAGAGCGGTATGACAGAGATTACCGGTGCGGCAAAATCGGAGATGAAGCAGGATACCTTCCTGGCAATCAAGGACAAAGTGGCAGAAATCAGAAACACATATGTAAAATAGAAACCGATGAGACAGCTTATACAGATTTTACTGGTCACTGTGCTTCTCTCCATGTTTGGTCAGGGGGAAGCTGCCGCTCAGTGCAAGGGCTTTGCGAAGTCACTCTGCAAGAAGGAACTGGGAGCGTACCTTCATGACGGAAACTATCACGCTGCCGTCCTGGTTGAAGGAGAGGAGGCTGAACTGTACAAGACCTTTTACTCTGACCTGGAGTACCGGCTGGCCATCTGTTCGGCGGACGGGATGCCTCCGATAGAGTATACCGTTTATGATGCCACGGGAAAAGTACTTTATTCCAACAAGGATGAGGGTCTTGCCAAGACCTGGGATTTCAGGCTTGAATCGAGCCAGCAGCTTAAAATAGTTGTAAAGGTTTCAACCTTCGGGACCAGGGATCAGCTGCCTGTAAGCGGATGTGTTGCCATCATGTTCGGTTTCAAGGCGAAGTAAGCAATCCAGGGCAGGGGGGAAGCCTTACTCCCGTTTATCAAGCAGTGACCTGCACTGCTGGCAGAATGCTGCCTCCTTCAGGTCAATGTCCTCAGCATAGGTGCTGGAACGCATAACGCATGTCATTGAGTGGCAGTGTATCAGCCCGAAGGTATGCCCAAGTTCGTGTATAACCTCCTTGACAGTCCTTGACAGCAGCAACTCATCATCCTGCTTAAGGCCGTACAGTTCATTGCGAAGACGATAGACCGATGCCAGGGCGCAATCGCGGCCAAGGATGGCCTGTCCGAAGATGTAGGTCAGAATCGGAATGTAGAGATCAACCCTGAAGAGCCCCATCACTTTGAAATATCCGGAATTTGTGCAGAGAGGCAGATGTTGAAGCAGCCTGTCGCCGTCATACTGCCTGCGGGCGGGATTGTAAAACGGGCTCAGGTCAAGATGGCACTCTTCCGTGACTGTCTGGTGCCTGAAAGTTGATTCAACCTCACCGGATATCTTTTTCAGGAATCCCCTTTCAAAGGAGCCGCAGGAAAGCAATATGATCTTCTTTTCTTCCAAAGGGAATGAGTCTGGCGAAGAGTTACTCCTTCTGTTTCAGATCATATTTCCTGATCTTGTTGTAAAGCGTCACCCTGTCAACATTCAGAGCCCTTGCCGAGCGTGAGACGTTCCAGTCATACTTGGCAAGGATTTGCTCTATGTGCCTCTTCTCCATCTCATCAAGGCTTTCAACCGAAGTGTCAGTCACCTCCTTGCCCAGGGGAAGGTCCCTGAGCTTTATCTCCTTACCGTTGCCTATGACTATTGCCCGCTCAATCATATTCTCGAGTTCCCTTACATTGCCGGGGAACTCAAACTTCTCAAGGTGTCTGAGGGCAGCAGGTTCAATTGTAATCAGGTCACGGCTCATCGAGGTGCAGTATTTTCCAATGAAGTGATTTACAAGGAGAGGGATGTCATCCACTCTTTCCCGCAGAGGCGGGATTGTAATATTGACCACGTTCAGCCTGTAGAAAAGGTCTTCACGGAAGGTGCCGCCTTTGACCATGCCCCTGAGATCCCTGTTTGTAGCACAGATGACCCTGAAATCTGAGGTTATCTCCTTGTTCCCTCCGACCCTGACGAAACTTTTTGTCTCCAGCACCCTCAGGAGCTCAATCTGCATTTTGGGAGAGATGGTGGCAATCTCGTCGAGGAAGATTGTCCCTCCGTCAGCCATCTCGAATCGGCCTTTCCTGTTGAATGTGGCTCCGGTAAAGGCGCCCTTCTCATGTCCGAAAAGCTCGCTTTCCAGGAGGCTTTCGGTAAGGGCCCCGCAGTGCACACTGATCATCGGGAAGTATCTTCTCGTTGAGTTGGCATGTATGGCCCTTGCTACGAGTTCCTTGCCGGTTCCGCTCTCTCCCGTGATAATAACCGATGAGTTTGACTGCGCAACATTCTCAATCTGCTTCAGCACATCACGGATGGCTTCACTCCTGCCTATAATGTCGTCAATGTTTTCAAGGGTCGTGACTCTTCTTTTAAGGGCTTCATTTTCAGATTTGAGAGATATCTGTGCGGCAGCATTCCTTATAAGGTGTGAAAGGTCGTCGGGGTCAAAGGGCTTCGTGATATAGTCAAATGCGCCGTCCTTCAGTGCCTGGACCGCAGTATCAACGGAAGCAAACGCTGTCATTATGATCACGATGGAGTCCCTGTTCAGCGATTTTATCCTCCTGTGCATCTCCATCCCGTCCATACCGGGCATCTTGATATCAGCAAGGATAATGTCAAACTCCTTCTCCTCGAGCATCTGAAGGGCTATTTTGGCGTTTTCGGCACACTCGACACTGTAACCGTCCTCGATGAACCAGTTATAGAGAGAGTCCCTTACAGACTCCTCATCATCGACTATCAGAATTGAAATCTTATCTGCCATGATTCCGGGATTATTCTTTTCTTAATGGGAAAATCAGTGAAATTGTAGTTCCTCTTCCGACAACGGAATCCACCTCAATCTTTCCGCCGTGGTTGGTAACTATTCCGTGCACTATCGCCAATCCGAGGCCGATGCCCCTGGCATTGTGCTTCGTTGAGAAGAAGGGCTGGAAGATATGCGGTATGTCTTCAGGCTGAATCCCGGAACCGTTGTCCGATATTTCCAGCCTGACGCTGTTGTTGTCAGTGTTCCTTGTCCGGATGATTATTTCTCCCTTTTCGGAAATGGCTTCCGATGCATTTACTATTATAGCTATGCATGCCTGCTTTATCTGGTTGGGGCTGCACCAGATCATATCATGGCTGGCGGAGAGGTCTGTAAGGAATGTTATATTGGCAATCTTGATGTGATGCATCATCAGTTCATAGGTGCCCTGCAAAATCTCATTGAGATGCTTGTTTTCGAAGTCATCCTGATCCTTTCGTGAGAAATCCAGCAGCCCCTTTACGATATCACCGCATCTCTTTGTCTCACTTTCAATGAGTTTGAGCTGCTTGAGTATGTTCACTCTCTTGTTCTGGTTTATTTCCTGGTTCTCAATTTGTTTATGGATAAGCTTTGTGTATATGAGAATCCCTGAAAGTGGGTTGTTGATCTCATGGGCAACTGATGCTGAAAGCTTGCCAAGGGATGCTATCCGTTCGACATTTATCAGTTCATTCTGAACCTCTGACAGTTCTTCTGACTTTTTCTGGACCTTGTACTCAAGCTGTTTGGACCAGTTCTCGAGCTCGGTGGCAGCCCTGTCGAGATTGTCAAGCATGTTGTTGAAAGCCTGTGACACCTTTTTCATGTCATCAAGAAGGTTTGGTCCGATGGCGATCCTGGTACCGGCTTCGCCGGCTGAGACTGCTTCGCTGGCAGCTATGATGCTGTGAAGCGGGTCCTTTATTCTTCTCCTGGTGAAATAGATTAGTACCGAAAGTACTGAGGCTGTAATAACGAGTGAAAGGATCAGGAAGTCGACCGATGATTTTTTCAGGGCGCTGTCAAGATCCTTGAGGGGCATCCTGATTATAAGTGATCCCAGAACCTCTTCATTCTCAGTGTGTGCATGACATGCCGCAGTATAGCAGGATACCTCGTTAAGGATCGGTCTCCTTATCAGGAGATGCCTCTGTCCCGGCTTCCCGGGATTCATACTGCAGTCACTCTTCTCGTCAATTATCATGTAGCTCCTTTCCCGTTGCGAAAACATTTCATCGAGATTTGAGTGGCATGAAATGCAGTCAGGATTGCTGTGACGCCCTGATTCTGCAGCAAATGACGAATAGGCAACGCTGTTGTTCTGGTCATAAAGGTTCACATCATCAATGCCTGGCATTGTGTTTATTATATCCAGTGTGCTGTGGAGGGTACTCTTGTCATTCTCAAGCATCGACTTGTATAGAGAACCCTCAACAATTGCTCCCAGGTTGTTGCCGTTCTGCTTGAGCACAGTGTGGAAATACTGAACATAAAGGGTTCTGAAGATTACACTGAATGCAACGAAAAGAACAACGGAAGCGATCGTCATGATAGTCACAACCCTTCCGTAGATGGTAGACCTTAACCTTAAATACTTTGATATTCCGTTCCACAGTCTGCCAGCACCCTTTGAGTCACCCGGTTTTTTCATTTCAGATCTTTTTGCCAGTATAAATTACTTTGTGATCAACTGCCCGGCGAGGTGGCAATTGATCACAAAGGGTGTGTAATTTTTCTACAATGTACAAAGAAATCCGCAAACTTACAGTCCGCCAACTGCTTTGGACAGGAATTATCCCAGGAATTCCTTCTGGAAGTCATTCCATACCTCTTCCGGCATGGATGCCAGTGCCTGTCCTGCAGGCTCACCGCCGTCCTGCAGGTAGATTGCATCTGTCTGTAAGCTGTGCCTGCCGGCAGAAAGAGCCAGGAAATCCCTTATCCTTTCCACCTCCTTTCTCAGCCATGCACTTGCATCGGCTGCCAGGTGTAAACCGGTCACTTCATCCATCCAGTTCGCGGGTTTTACCGAGAGTAGCCATCCCTTGCCGTAAGGATCTTCCTGTAAAAGCGACGGATCATCGTGGAGCTCAGTATTCAGTCCCGTTACTGTTCCCGATACGGGTGAAAGGATTGTCAGCCGCTTGCCGTCGCGAATTATTTCTGATATTTCCTCTCCCTTGTTCACCCTGGAGCCGGGTTCCCTTAGAATTTTCAGTTCTACATGGCCTGTAAGGCTGACGAGAAGGCTGTCAACGCCCACCCTCGCTTCCCCGGTCCTCTGCAGGTAGGTCCAGGTATGACTGTCGCTGAAAAAGAGTCCCTGCGGAACACCTGCAATTGAGGCTGACAGGGGCTGAACTGCATCTGATCTCCTGCCGGCAGCCTTAAGAGGCCGGTTCAGTATCTTCCAGAAGGGGATGATCAGGAGAAGGAAGGCGATGATTATTATATACTCGATACCCTTGGTATCAAACAGGTTAACATAATGAAATCCGTCCATATCGCTGCTTTATTTTTTGTTTGTTTTTGCTGATGGATTATCTGTGATTGTTCCAGTCCGGAGACTCACGCAGTACCGGCATCCTCCTGATGACCCACCTGAAGATCCATATCTCGGTGAATATCACTGCCAGAGTAACTGTTATCTCCATCCAGGATGGGTAATAATGATTGACTGCGTCCCATTTGAACCCGATCACGGAGATATTGAGCCTGTTCAGGATTATCCCTGCCATTGTCATCAGGGAGGCCACTTTTATCAGCGTGATATTCCGATTTCTGAAGCTCATGAAGAAGAGGATCATTGGCAGCAGGACAAATCCCAGCATTTCCGTCAGGTACCAGTAACCCATCGGGGTGCCCAGGAGACTCCACCGTTTCTCATGGACAAATACCAGAACGTTCAGGGTGAAGTATGCGAACATCGCAACTGCGCAGATCTTCGAGAGACCGTGCAGGATATTGTTGTGTTCCTTGTGTTTGGTCTCGCTGATCTGGTCTGAAAAGACCCTGTGACTTATTGAACCCTCAAATATGACCATTGAAAGTCCCGCAAACGTGCTCGAAACAAAGAACATAATCGGGATGAATTCCGAATACCACAGCGGGTGGATCTTGTCCTTCGCCATGAGGAACAATGCTCCCAGGCCCGACTGGTGGAGTGTTGAGAGGGTTATGCCGAAGATGACGGCACCCAGTGTCATCCCTGACAGTATCTTCTGTGCCCTTCTTGCGCCGAGCCATTCTGCAACAGCCGGAGAGAACTCTATGAGTTCAGCTACCATGTAAAGCAGAAAATGCCATGCAACGAGAAAGAGTACGGAACTGGTGCCGAAGCTGTTGCCTATAATCGGGTTGATCACATTCCACGGCCTTCCCAGGTCAAGGAGCAGCGCTCCGGCGTAAAAGAGATATGCCAGGAAGCCGTTCAGAACGGTCACCCTGACGATTGAATGGTACTTCTTCATGTTCAGGATGTAGACCATGAAGGTTATGACATATGCACCTCCTGCGAAGGCAACGCCGGTTACGACGTCAAAGCCTATCCACAGCCCCCATGGCACCTCCTGCGTGAGATTGGTAATTGACCCGATACCTTTCCAGAAACGGATAACTATCAGGACGATGCCAGCAAGAATAATTGGTGCTGAGATTATATTGAAGGGGGTAAGCAGCTTACCCTTGGGTTTCAGTTCGCTGAGGAGGAACCTCCATGTACTCCGGCTCCCCATTGCCTGGTCTGCTGTATAATTTCCGTTACTCATGCTCTTCTTCGTTTTTGTCGTTGTTTTTTGTTGCCTGCTGCAGGCCGAGCAAGAGTGCCGGCCACAGCACAAATATTGAAGGCACTGCGTAGAGGAATCCCTTTGTCAGTGCAGGGTATGAGGATTTCTGAAGCGAGGTGTTGAAGCCCAGTTCCTCGAAGGGTACCGGTGAGAGGTAGAGGAACCCTGTTCCGCCTGCCTCATGCTCACCGTATATGTAATCATAATACTGTCCCGGGTTATCATTGATTCTCTTCCTTGCTTCAATGAGCAGTTCACGCCTCGTTCCGAAGACGATGGCTTCAGTCGGACACTGTTCGGCACATGCCGGCTTTAGTCCTTCCTTAAGCCTGTCAAAGCACATGTCACATTTCTCAATCTTTGGATTGGGGCTGTGGTATTCAAATTTCGGGACGTCAAACGGACAGGATACCATACAGTACCGGCACCCCATGCATTTGTTTCCCCTCCAGGAGACCGGGCCCTGTTCATTCTTGAACATTGCCTTTGTAAGGCACGCAGCGGTGCAGGCAGGGTCATTGCAATGCATACACTGCCTCTTCACATAAATATCCCCCTTGCTTGTCTGGTAGGCATTGATGACGGTACGCCTTGTCTCATCAGTCTTTCGCAGTGTGCCTGCCACCGGCACGTCCTCAAAATCCGGGGCCGGCAGACCGTGTGCCTCTGCGCAGGCAAATTCACAGCCCTGGCATCCCGCGCAGCGGGTTGAGTCATAAAGCATACCGTAAAACTCTTCTTTGTTTGCTGCTGACGGCGTAGCGCTGAGCCTGCTGCCAGCTGCGAGGGTCACCCCGGTCACCCCGAGTGCCTTGAAAAAACTTCGTCTGTCAATACTCATAACAATGGCATATTTCTGGTTAGGATTAGTCTTTTCATTATAAATCAGATTGATACCAGGAAAGAGTTTGCCGCTTTCAGCGACGCTGAGTGAGGAACCTGACCTGAAACTCCTCCCAGGTCTCAGGACCGAACTCCTCGAGAAGCCCGTCCTTAAGTTCACCACCGTCCTGAAGAACCACATGTGCCAGCCTGACGTCATTGACTCCCGGCATCGTTGCAAGGAAATCCCTCATCCGGCCAAATTCTTCCTTGAGATATTCTGAGAACCTGGCTGCGGGGATCATGAATGACGATTCCTTTTCCCAGTTTTCCGGCTGCACGGAATAGACCCATCCTTCGTCGTAGGGAGAGCTGTTTACAATTCCTGTCTCGTTCATCAGCCTTTCATTTCGGGCTATGATGGTTCCGCTGACGGGCGACAGTATGTCAAGTTTCTTGCCGTTCTGAATTATTGATACTGCATGTTCCCCCTTGCGCACCTTTTCACCGTTTGATTTCATCTGAACACGGGTGATTGAGCCTGTGACGTGCTGCAGGAAATCATCGAGTCCTACCTTTACTGTTCCGTCCTTCTCCATGAAGGTCCATGCATGGCTTCTGTCATACATTATGCCGGCAGGGGTGACGAGCGACCCGGGGCTGAAAGGTGCAGCCGGCCTGTAGACAGCAGGTTCAGGCTCGGTGCTTACTGCTCTGGTGATTCGGTATATTGCGTAGGCAAGGAGTGATACAAACGCAATCACTCCGATAACCCAGAGCCATGCTCCGGGAGCAGCAGCCCTGTCAGTTGCCGGTGTGATGATCTCCTGGCCGGAGACCAGGGCGTCCTTCTTAAGGAGTCCTTCACCGTGTGCCAGGGCAGTGAATCCGGAGGATGCCACCAAACGCTGTCCGTCAATCAACATGAAACCTATAAGGTCGGAAGGGACACCTTCGGCGGGAGCCACCGAAGAGGCAGCATAAATATTATTGCAGAGCGACTTCGGATATTTGCCGATGTACACCCCGCGGTTGAAACTGTCAAACCCTTCATAGAACTGCTCGAAGTAATCCGATTTTGCATTGCCGTTGATGTCTACGGGAACAATTCGTACACCCCCGGCAAATTCCTGGCCTGTCCGGTCTGTTATGTCCGAAAGCCTGCAGAAGACCACAGTTCCGGGTTTTGCGCCGGAGAGGGAAGCGGTTACGGTTCCTTTTGGCTGCCGTGCTGCAGTGAGAATAGCCGGATCAAGGGCCGTGAAACCTGCTATTGATGCAAGAGCTGCATCGTCATCAGGTATTATCATGGTGACAGGAATGTTACTGGCAGTGCCAAGCAGCTTACCCCATGTCAGGCCTGGATCAGAAGTGATGATTCTGGAAAATTCCACCGGGGAGATTCCGCGGCCTGCGATTAAGGAATAACACGGATCTGATTCATTCATTACAGGTACAATCACGTCTCGTCCGACAACAATCTTCCAGGTACCCGGATCATTGATGAAATCCGGTGACCCGGCTGCAATAATGTGAATGTCAGAGGGCTGAGCCTTGTCAGGAGCAACCATATTCACCCTGGCTTCCGGGTTTGCCACCCTGAATGCCTCAATCCACGAGGTTGCAAGGGCTTCAGTTTCCGGGGCAGCCACAACGTTGACTTCATTTACGCCGCTCACACGGAGTTCATTCCTGTCATTCACAGCGGTTGCAAGGCTGGTTTGCAGCACCAGAAGGCAGGTCATCAAGATTACTTTTGTTTTCATATCTGAGGTATTTGTCATTTGCAGTTTTTATGTTGCATATTCCCTAATCCAATTTGCGTGCCATGGCCTGTAAAATGCAATAAAACAGACATATAGCACGCATTGGATATTCGTTCCGTTTGTTTGATATGTTGAAAAAGTATACATTAAAATAAACATGTATATCCAAAGAACACAAAATGAGACAGATAAAGAGATGTTTAAAAATTACACATATGTTGAAAAAGACAACACCGTGAAATCGGAGTTTTGTAATTAGCATGTTATTAATGCTTTATGTTGACAGTATGGATTTGTGGTCTTAAGGATTTGAAGAACGCCGATGAACAAAACTTGTCTGTCAAATGGTTTAATTATATTTGTTAATACATACTGTTTCTATCTTTGAAATTACCCTGGCAATAAATGTGTCATGGGAAAGAACGAACCAGGGATACGGGCCGGTAATTATTTTGAATATTGATGAATAAACCAGAAAACCAGATAATTGTAATATTGGGTGGCAGGGGTGACCTGGCGGTCAGGAAGATAATACCTGCACTTTTTGCTCTTTACAGGCAGGGTCTTATGCCTGAAAGGTTTGCTGTCATCGGGACAGGCAGGAATATAATAACTGACGAAGCATACCGCGGGGAGGTTCTCGGAGCTGTCCGGAAGGTGGCAGACGGGTCTTCGGCTGATGACACACGCAGGTTTGTCTCTCTTTTTCACTATGTGGCAGCAGATCCTTCGGCACCGGAGGACTACGCCGCACTGTCAGAAGCGCTGAGCAGGATCAGAAGCAGTGCAGACATCGGAGGCAACACCCTGTTTTACCTTTCCGTTCCGCCCGCATTGTACGACGATATAACTCATAACCTTGCCATCCGCGGACTCAACAGCGAGGAGGACGGCTGGAAGAAGGTTATAATTGAAAAACCGTTCGGTTACGATTATGAAAGTGCAGTTAGCCTGAACAGTCTGCTTCTGAGGCACTGGGGTGAGAACCAACTGTACCGGATAGATCATTACCTGGGGAAGGAGACTGTCCAGAATATTCTTGTCACAAGATTTTCAAACGGCATATTCGAGCCGTTGTGGAACAGGAATTACGTTAATCATGTTGAAATTACCTCATCTGAGAGTCTAGGCGTGGAGAAGCGGGGTTCCTATTACGAGGGAACAGGAGCGCTGCGGGACATGGTTCAGAATCACCTGCTGCATCTTGTCGGTTTCATTGCAATGGAACCTCCGTCATCTATTGATTCCACATCGATCAGGAATGAACTTGTAAAGGTGTTTGATTCGCTCAGGCCTGTAAAGCCGGAAGAGGTCGGTAAGGTGACCATCCGGGGGCAGTATACCGGGGCCCATGTAAGAGGTGAATGGCTTGACGGCTACCGTGAGGAGGAGGGAGTCGACCGGGGCTCGATGACAGAGACATTTGCAGCTCTGAAGTTCTACATCGACAACTGGAGATGGGGCGGCGTGCCGTTCTATATCAGGACGGGGAAGCGTCTGCCGACGCGGGTGACCGAGGCTGTGATCCATTTCAAGCCTACCCCACACTACCTGTTTTCCGGACAAAGCTCATGCGACGGATGTAACCAACTGATAATAAGGATCCAGCCGGATGAGGGAATACTCCTGAAGTTTGGGGTGAAAATACCGGGGGCAGGATTCAAGGTCAGGAACGTCAATATGGATTTTCACTACTCTGACCTTGCTGACGGGCGTATACCGGAAGCGTATGAGAGGCTGATCTTTGACTGCATGAATGGTGATTCCACACTCTACACAAGGTCAGACGCCGTTCTGGCTGCCTGGAAATTCCTTGACCCTGTTTTGCAGGCCTGGAAGAATGACAGCTCAATACCGGTTTACGGGTATCCGGCAGGAACCTGGGGACCCGAAAATGCTGATGACCTGATTGAGGAACCGGAACTGACGTGGCGTTACCCGTGCAAAAATCTGGCCGATGATGGTGTTTATTGCGAATTATAATTAGCTTTATATTCTGATTACTGTTTACTATGTCACATTCAGTCAGAGTGTTCCCAAACCGCGAAGCCCTGGCTCAAAGCTTTGCGGCAATATTGATCAAGGACCTGGACCGTGTAGAGCCTGATCATTATTATACGATAGCCCTCTCTGGCGGCTCAACCCCGGAATATATTTTCAGCTATCTCTCTGAAAACTATGCGGAAAGAATTAGCTGGGAGAAGCTGCTTGTCTTCTGGGGGGATGAGCGCTGTGTGCCTCCTGAGGATAATGAAAGCAATTACAGGATGGCCTATGAGAACCTGCTTCAGAATGTGCCGATCCCCGATGCCAATATATTCAGGATAAAGGGGGAGGATGATCCTGCCGCCGAAGCAAGACAATATTCGGAGCTCGTGAACAGTATGGTTCCCGGGTACAGGGGACTGCCGCAGTTTGACCTTATGCTGCTCGGCCTGGGTGATGACGGTCATATAGCCTCAATTTTCCCTGACAGACCTGATCTGTTCACCACAAGTGCCCTTTTCGAGGTGGCACTCAGACCGGACAAAAAGCAAAAAAGAATCACGGCTACAGGTAAACTTATCAATAACTCATCAAAAATATATTATATTGTAACCGGAAAGGGGAAGGCATCCATCGTGTCGCAGGTACTGGAGGGAAAGAGCGGATCAGAACTATACCCGGCCTCAAGGGTAATGCCCGTCTCGGGGCATCTTGTCTGGATGCTTGATACCGGGGCTGCATCGCTTCTGAAAGCCTGAAAAATTAAACAATCTGTTACATACCGTGTATGATCGCAGGAATTTTAAGGGAAACCGGCAGTGAGAGGAGGGTAGCTCTTCTCCCCGGTGAGACCGCAGCCATCATCAAGCTGGGATTGAATGTCCTGGTGGAAGAGGGGGCCGGCGAAGGGGCTTATGCCCATGATGAACAGTACCGGGCAGCCGGGGCTGAAACAGCAAACAGGAGTGACGTTATCGCCAGGGCAGATCTGCTCCTGACGGTCAATCCGCCGTTTGATGATGATATCTCAGTTTTCAGGGAGGGTCAGATCATCTTCACCGTCCTTGATCCGGTTGGGAACAGGGAGTGGCTGGAGAAGGCGCTTTCAAGGCGACTTACTGTGCTTGGCCTTGATCTGGTTCCCCGTATTACCCGTGCACAGTCGATGGATATACTTTCATCAATGGCTACTGTGTCAGGTTACAAGGCAGTACTGGAAGCAGCATCATTGCTTCCGAGGTTTTTCCCCATGTTCATGTCAGCCGCCGGTACAATCAAGCCTGCAAGGGTGCTTATCCTCGGCGCCGGGGTAGCGGGACTCCAGGCAATAGCTGTGGCGCGAAAGCTCGGGGCAGTGGTTGAGGTATTCGACGTAAGGTCGGCCGTGAAGGATGAGGTGAAAAGCCTCGGCGGGAAGTTCATCGAGGTTGAGGGTGCGAAGGAGGATGCCGGAGCCGGAGGATATGCCGTGGAACAGAGTGATGACTTCAGGAAGAAGCAGCAGGAACTGATACAGGAGCGTGCCGCAGCAGCCGATGTGATAATTGCCACAGCCCAGATACCGGGCAGAAGGGCTCCTCTGCTTGTACTTAAGGAGACGGTTGCCAGGATGAAACCGGGTTCAGTCATAATTGACCTTGCCGCCTCTTCCGGAGGAAACTGTGAACTGACTGAGAACGGCAAGACATTGACGGTTAGCGGAGTAACAATCGCCGGACGTTCCTGGTATCCCTCTGCAATGTCTTCAGACGCAAGCAGGATGTTCGGGAATAACCTTATCAACCTGCTTAAAATTATGGCTGACGGCAAGGGAAATGTCAAAATAGACCTTACTGATGAAATAGTATCGGGAACCACAGCCGTTCATGGCGGTGAATACTGCAGTCCCAGGGTTAAACAGTTACTTGATATCAAACAGAGCTGATTATGGAAGGAATTATTGAGTTTTTTATGGCCAACAGGGGAACCATTTACATGGTGATCCTCTCTGTCTTTCTAGGCATTGAGGTGATCAGCCATGTGCCGGCTATCCTGCATACCCCGCTTATGTCAGGGGCAAACGCCATCCACGGCGTAGTTATAATAGGAGCAATAATTGTGATGGGTCATGCCGAAACAACCGGTGCAATGATCCTGGGATTCCTGGCAGTGGTACTGGGAACCCTCAACGTTGTCGGCGGCTTCGTGGTGACCGACAGAATGCTTGAGATGTTTAAAAAGAAAAAGTAGCGAAGCATAACCCCTGACAGTTTCAAACAACGGCCATATGAACGACGTTACACAGTTTTCAGCAGGACTCTCGGTACTCGAGATATCATATATTCTTGCTTCGGTTTTATTCATACTGGGGCTTAAAATGCTCAGTCATCCCCTCACGGCAAGGAGGGGTAATTTCCTTGCTGCCATCGGCATGGTCATGGCCATTGCTGCCACACTGCTGTTCCACCAGAAGGACGGCAAACCAATAGGCAATATCGGATGGATTATTGGCGCAATGGCTGTCGGAACTGCCATTGGCTGGGTGATTGCAAAAAGAGTGAAAATGACTGCAATGCCCCAGCTGGTGTCATTCTTCAACGGGATGGGCGGGGCTGCGGCAGCGCTGATCTCGATGATGGAATTTCAGCACGTAAGCAATGAACTGATGATGAAGTCAGGAATGGCGAACGGGCATGTTCTTGCCATACTTCTCGGACTTGTAATTGGTTCAGTTTCATGGGCCGGAAGCATGATCGCCTTCGGCAAGCTTGACGGATGGATAGGTGACCTGAGGGTGAAAGCGATGAAATATGTCAACCTTACCATACTGGCCTTTATTGTTGGTTTCGTGGCTTTCATAATGACCCGTGACGTGGAGGCATCAGCCGAGCTGACCCACCTGATAATCATCCTGTTCGTGGTCTCCGTGGCTTACGGGGTGTTGTTTGTGATGCCTATCGGCGGGGCTGACATGCCTGTAGTCATATCACTTCTCAACAGTTTTACCGGGGTTGCTGCAGCCATGGGCGGTTTCCTGTACAATAACCAGGCAATGCTTACCGGCGGTATCCTTGTAGGTTCTGCCGGAACAATCCTGACGGTGCTGATGTGCAGGGCAATGAACCGGTCGCTCCTGAACGTAATCATCGGCGTCTTTGGCGGTGGAGGTGCTGCTGCCGCAGGAGTTGCAGGCACAATAAAGGAAATAACCGTTTCCGATGCCGCCGTGCTGCTGAGCTATTCAAAAAAGGTGGTCATCGTACCGGGATACGGGCTTGCAGTAGCCCAGGCACAGCATATATGCCATGAACTTGACAAGCTTCTTGAAGAGAAAGGTGTCGAAGTGCGATATGCAATTCATCCTGTGGCCGGACGAATGCCGGGTCACATGAATGTGCTACTGGCAGAGGCTGACGTGCCGTACGAGCAGCTGATAGAGAGTGATGAAATCAACCCGGATATGCCAAACACCGATGTGATTGTGGTTATCGGGGCCAATGATGTTGTAAACCCGGCTGCAGAGGATGATCCCTCGAGCCCGATATACGGAATGCCTATCGTAAGGGCACGTGAGGCCAGGAACATCATTGTGATGAAGCGCGGGATGGGCAAGGGCTACGCTGCAATAGAGAACATGCTCTTCTTCAATGACAAGACCCGCATGCTCTTCGGCGACGCCAAGGCAACTCTGCAGGCACTTGTAAATGAGGTGAAGGCATTGTAATTCAGGCAAGAGGCAAGAGTGTTGACAACATCATGGCAGTAACTGCATGATATTCTTTTTTTTCACTACTGCCTATTGCCTACTGCCTCTGTTAATTACATCTGATATGTGTCCCCAGTATTTCAGATGAAATATCATGCTGTTCTTATCAAGCATTGAATGCAGGGTGGCGGGTTTGTCATCAGGAGCAAACTTAACCAGTGCGCGGTCTTCATAAAGGGCGGAAACCTCAGGATGAAACTGAACAGAAAAGACGTTAGGGTATCTTTTGTGAGCAATACCTTCTATTATCTTTCCGTCATATGACCTGGCAGTAACCCTGAATACGGGAGCCACATCTCCTATAGCCTGGTGGTGGCTGCTGTAAACCACCGGCTTCATCTTCCCCGATACCTTGACTGTACTTCCGAAGAATTTATCCCCGGTGAACTTTATCGGGTGCATGTTGATACCCATGAAGTCGGCATCATCCCTGATATTCTGCCAGTAGTTGCGGTGAAGGTTGTTCCTCTCGATCAGCACGGTCGTCTCCGGAGTGAAACTGTTGTAAACCTGGGCCGGAATATCCTGGATAAGTGTGCCGCCGGCAGCTACGTTCATCGATTGCAGACCAAGACAGAATCCTGTGACCATATAATCAGGATTCTCTTCGAGCAGAGGTTTGAATGAGGCGTTCCGGGTGCTGCCAAGCAGGTGAAACAGGAAACTCACCTCAAAATAATGCCTTCCCGGGTCTGTGGTCTCGGAATACCAGTTTTCCTCTCCGTAGAGTGCCGGGGGGATATCCTGGCCGCCGAAGAAGATGATCCCGACAGAGTGCGAGAAAATCTTCCTGAAGTCGTCAGTGCAGGGATTCTCGCGGTACACGGCTGATTCATTGAGCACACCCTTTACCTCATGCAGATGAAAGGCAGTGAGACCATTCTCTTCAATATAGTCAGCAGCCTGGGTGAAATTGTATTCCTGGCTTGAATGGTAAACACCTACAAACTCAAACTTCTGCAGGTCCACATCCAGGATGCCCTTGTCGAGCAGAAACTTTACAACCCCGATATTCCCTGCTGTGGGGTTAACCATTATCACATATTTTTTATCTCTGCTGAATTCCTCCCGGAAGAAGTTCTGGGCGTTGAGTGAGATGATCACTGCGAGGAGGGACAGGGTGAAGATCAGTTTTTTCATACCGGCGGCTGTTTTTATTATTGTAATTATGAATGTAGCTTATTTTGAACTGATTTTTTCGAGTTGCTTTGATTTCACCGGGTGGTAATCCTGAACAAATTTAATTGTTATTCACTGACAATGCGCTCCTCTTCCTTCAGGTACGAGGTTTTGGGATTGTCATTGTTGAAAGAGGCCATCATCCGGTAAATCTCCGGTATCTGCCCTGAGAGGCGGGTCAGGATGTCTGGCGCAATCGAGCTGCGGCTGAAGGGTACTGCCCTGACATACTCCTGTATATCTCCGGCTTTGCGTCCGTACTTGTAATCGTAGGTGAAAGATCCGTCTTCACGCAGTCTTACGTTCCTGTTGCGAAGATTGGGTACGCTCACGTAGAACTCATTGCCTTCGCCGGCCCTGGCGTGACTTCCTTCAGTTTCCGGTCCTGCGCCTTCACGGTTGAGAAGATTGCCGGCAGCAAGATGGGCATACAACTGACCGGCAACCACCTCGGCAGGATTAACAATTAAAAGGTCCCCGGCTATGAGATCCCTGTAAATGTAAATGTCGTTTTCCTTATAGTTTCTCAGTCTGGTGAATTCCTCCCTGAAGGTTTTCTCATAAAATGGGTAGTGGGTACATGCGAGGACAACTGAACTGAGGGGGAGTGCACCTTCTGTATTCCGTATCCTTTCCATCAGCGTCACCACATGAAAGGCTATATAATTTTCAACGGAATTGATCTGTATGTTGACCGGATTCGCGGCGTCACCCTCAAATAGAAGGGCCCCGTTTCCGGTATCGAAATCGTATCTCTTCCACAATGACAGGTCAATTCGCATTTCCCCTTCGGCTTTGTCGGACGGACCCCTGTAACCTTCACGGGGACCATTTGCCTTCCTGTCGATAGCTTCAGGGCTCTCATCTATTGCCTCTGCAATGCCGATGCCGGCCTGCTGGAATACCTGGATCAATTCTTCCTGACCATCTTCCCTGTTCCTGGAATCTATGGCCCTGGGAAAAGCGCCCGACTTCACCGTACCGTCGGTTGCCAATACGGCGATGCTCCCGTTTTCGCCCGGGGAGAAGTTGACAAAGGCACCTGTGGCCCCGGCATCAACAACCCCTATCACCCCGATATCTGATCCCGCTTGGCGAAGGAACTGCTTCACCGTGTCGAGGGCAAATGCTGTTGCCGTATTGCAGGCGATTACAATAGCCTTGACCGGCTTCCTGTCAGTCTCGTAACCGGCTGTGGTGCCCGACTGGTAGTATTTGTTGCCCAGAAGGAACTGCACGTCCTTCATTACATGCTCTATGAGGAGACCGGTATTGTTCTCCAGGGTATAGTTGCCGTACGGCATGTTGGCCAGGTCGCCGAGGTAAATAAATGACTCATTTTTAAGCCCTTCATGACTGATGATGTCAGCCAGTACGGACAATCCGCCGGTACCTGAATCAAAAACACCCACAGGCAGTGAGGCATCATTCCTCGGGTATTTCCCGAAGTCTATGTAATAGAAACTGTTTTTGTGATTAAGTATGGCATCCCTGATGTCAGCCGGTTTGCTGCATGAGAAAAGCAGCGGCATCAGTATGATTATGTATAGAAAGGGAGATGTCTTTGTCCGCGACGCCGGTTGCTGAACCCTAAACCGTGCCATACAATTTGTCTTTCCTGTTGCCTGAAACTTTCCGGACATGGAGATGCTGGTTTTGTTGATCATGTGAATTTAACATCTTGCTGTCGAAAGGGCAACAATATCTGCTTAATAACAACCGGACAGGAATTTTTTTTCGTGAGCAGGCATTAAAATAGTTCGTAATCATTTATATTTGTTTCGTCATTTCCCGAAATGAAATGAAGGAACAGCAGGTAAAAAGAAAATACTACACTGAAAACCAGGAGAAGGTTGCACGGTATGCAAAGGCCCTGTCTCATCCGGCCCGTGTTTTTGTGATGGAGTTCCTGGCGAACAATCTCAACCGGTGCTGTTACAGCGGTGACATGGCAGAGGAGCTTCCTATTGCCCGATCTACCCTTTCGGAGCATCTGAAGGAGTTGAAGAAAGCCGGCCTTATACAGGGTGAGATCAATCCTCCGTATATAAAGTACTGTATCAATACTGAAAACTGGGAAGAGGCAAAGCTACTGCTCCGGGATTTCTTCAAAGGGTAAAAAAATTTGTAACAATATTTCGGCGTTTAACGAAATAAAAACAGTTAAAAGTATGGAAGTTAAAATTCTTGGGCCGGGTTGCCCGAAATGTAAAACCCTCGAAGCCCTGACGCGTGAGGTTGTTGAAAAGAACAGCCTGAATGCTACGGTAACAAAGGTGGACGATATTGTGGAAATTATGAATTACGGTGTGATGACAACGCCGGCACTCGTCATAGACGGAAGGGTGGTTCTCAAAGGCCGGGTTCCCTCGGCTGATGAGTTGAAAAAGCTGTTAATCATGTAAAATCAAAGAGATGAAGAAGATCCTGATTATTTCTGCAATCGTCCTGGGAGTTGCGCTATTCTTTGGTTTCAGATCCGGGGGTACGACCGGCGGAACTGAACCCGGTGCCGTTGTGGCTGAAAAGGTTGAGGTAATCTATTTTCATTTTTCAAGGAGATGTGTCACCTGCCTCGCGGTTGAAAGCAAAACCAGGGAAGCACTAATTGCACTTTATCCTGAAGAATTCAGTGCAGGGAAAATAACATTTGCCTCGGTTAACCTTGAAGAGGATAAGAACAGGGAGATAATTGACAGGGTGAAAGCCACCGGTCAGGCTCTGCTTGTGATCAGCGGAAATGAAAGTAAGGACCTTACCGCTGAAGCGTTCCTGTATGCCACCAGTAACTACGGGAAACTTAAAGAGGCGATAAAGAAGGCAGTTGATCCTCTGATAAAACAGGTCGACTGATTACTATGGAGTTGCTTCAGAGGATACTTGAGAATTCCCAGTATTCATTCCTAACTGCCGCTGTTCTGGGGCTGATGACAGCCATCAGTCCGTGCCCGCTGGCAACAAACATTACCGCAATAGGCTTTATCGGTCGTGATCTGACTGACCGGAGAAGGGTCTTTCTGAATGGGTTGGTTTATACTCTCGGCAGAGCTGTTACATATGTCGGTATAGCAGTTATCATCTTTTTTGGTGCCAGCCAGATGGATATCTCTGGCTGGTTCCAGAGGTGGGGAGAGAAATTGCTTGGACCGGTCCTCATTATCATTGGTCTCTTCATGCTTGACTTTATCAAACTTAAATTGCCCGGCAGTATAGGGTCATTAGCCGGGATGATCGGAGAGAGGGGCAGGAAGAGTTACCTGAATACCCTTCTGCTGGGGATATTGTTCGCCATGGCCTTCTGTCCGTACAGCGGGGTGCTCTATTTCGTCATGCTGATACCAATGACTGTTGCCAGTGCCGACGGACTGTACCTGCCTGTTATTTTCGCCATAGCAACCGGAATTCCAGTGATCATCTTTGCATGGCTGCTGGCTTATGCAATAGGTAATGTAGCCAGGCTGTACAACAGGATCAGGGCTTTCGAGAGATGGTTCCGAAGGGTGGTGGCAGTACTCTTTATCGGAGCAGGAGTATATTATTTGATTGTAACCTGGTTATAAAAAATTTTGAAATCATATTTCGTGTTTTTTCGAAATGATAATCTTTAACGTAAAATGGAACTGAAAAAAGAGATTAAGATCCTCCTCTGGATCATTGTTGTATTTGTTTTTGCCTTTTTCATGCCGATTGAAAGTGCCCGGTTTAATACAGCCATTACCGCTACCTTCGATCTGGTCAGGTGGTATGCCAGGGAGCATGTTATCCTGTGCCTGCTTCCCGCATTCTTTATCGCCGGGGTTATTTCGGTATTTGTCAGTCAGGGCTCAGTGATAAGGTATTTCGGCGCTAATGCAAAAAAGTGGCTGGCCTACACTGTGGCCGCCGTCTCAGGGACCATCCTGGCAGTCTGCTCATGTACAGTTCTTCCGCTTTTTTCAAGCATTCAAAAACGAGGAGCCGGACTTGGCCCGGCCATCGCATTCCTTTATTCAGGGCCGGCAATAAATATTCTTGCAATTATACTTACTGCCCGTATCCTTGGATTTGAAATGGGAGTTGCACGTGTGATTGGCGCGGTCTCATTCAGCATATTGATCGGGTTAATCATGTCCTTTATTTACAGGAAAGAGGAGAAGGTCAAAAGGGAAGAGCAGATGAATATTATACCGGTTCCCGAAAAGAGGCCGATGTGGCAAACCATGACACACTTCTTCACGCTGGTGGTGATACTTGTCTTTGCAAACTGGGGAAGGCCGTCAGCAGATGATACTGCAAGTGCATGGTATTATATATTTACATACAAATGGTACATTACCGGATTCTTTAGCCTGATCCTCGCCTGGTCACTGGTAAAAATTCTTAAGATCAAATGGCAGTGGGTTCTGGTTGCGATTGCTGTGACTGTAATTTCAGTACTCCTTTCCAACAACTTCATCGAAAATGTGAAGATGAGACCCCTGGTGCCTATGGTTGTTGGTATGGCAGCCATCAGCGTAATAACACTTCTCGATAGAAAGGACGATGAAAACCGTGAGTGGACACTTTCCACCTGGGGATTTGCCAAACAGATTATCCCCCTTCTGGGCATTGGAGTAGTAGTCGCAGGGTTTCTGCTTGGCTCGACTCATGACGGACAGAGTATACCCGGAGTCGTGCCGAATGAATGGATCGCAAAACTTGTCGGAGGTAACTCTGTATTCTCAAATTTCTTTGCTTCGGTCGTAGGTGCTTTCATGTATTTTGCAACACTCACGGAAGTACCTATTCTGCAGGGTCTTATTGCCTCGGGCATGGGCAAGGGGCCTGCCCTTGCCCTGCTCCTTGCCGGACCTTCCCTTTCACTGCCGAATATGCTGGTTATCAGGGGTATTTTGGGGACGCAAAAGACGGTTGTGTATGTGAGCCTGGTCGTTGTGATGGCTACAATTTCAGGACTGATCTACGGTGCATTTTTATAAAATGTACTGCTTGCCTTACATTAAAGCTTAGGATCAGCGGTGCACAAACCGTGTAGTGCCGGTAAGCTTATTTTTTATCAGTACCGGTCTGGCATTTTGCGGGATTGCAGGTTGCATCAGTTCCTGTTTTGGGGCAGCTGGCCTTGCATGCCGGGTCACCTTTACCCTCCTTGCATTTTGCCGGATCACAGTTTGCACAGGAATGTTTTGCCTGGGAACCTGGTACCGGGGCTTCACTGGCGGCCATTTCACAACTGGCTGCAGATGGGCATTTTGAACAGTCTTTTACGGCTTCCGTTTTGGCCTTCTTTTCCTTCTTCTGATCATTCTGACCATTGACGGCTGATATCACAACAAACGACAGAATTACAAGAGCAGAGATTCCGATGATTATTTTCTTCATGACTAAAGGATTTTTTGTTTGTGTCAAAATTAGGAGGATAGATCCTTAATCAGGTTATCCTCTTGTTAAATCGTGTTATCCTGATGTTAAATCTCAAGCCTCATAATAAAAACTGTCTAATTTTGAGCAGATGAAAAGATCGCGTATACAGTTGCTTATTCTGATTCTCGCCTTCGGGGCCCTTATAGCCCTTACAGCCATACAATTCTCATGGATCATTAAGGGAGCCCGGATGCAGGAAGCCCAGTTCAGCCACAGCGTTGAGATGGCGATGCAGAGAATTGTGGAGAACCTCTCTCGTAATGAAGCAATTTGCAGCGAGGTGAACAATTGCCTTATGCACGGAAATAATGAATCCTGCAGGCTGGTAATGAAAACGAGGGAGGAATGGGAAAATATGAAATCCCTGATCCGGAAAGACCTTGATTTCTACGGAATAGGACTTGACTTTGAATTTGATATCATTGGTCCGGATCTGGCTGCACAGCTCCCCCAGGCGAAAAACACCTATTTCAGCAACGGTCTTGAAGAGATGCTTGAAAAATCAGGATATAAGCTCAGTCTCCGGTTTCCTGAGAAACGTGATTTTATTGTAGCCCAGATGGGCGATATCTTTATTTTCTCGCTGCTGTTATTGTTTCTTGTATCAGTATCATTCATAATTATATATAACTTCTACAGAAGAGAGAGGCTTCTCTCGGAAAGCATAATTGATTTTGTGAATAATGTAACGCATGAATTTAAAACACCTCTGACCAACATATCACTGGCCAACAGCATGCTCTCAAAAAACGAAAAGATTGAAAACGATGAAAAACTGTCGTTTTACACATCTGTTATCAGGACCGAACAGACCAAGCTGAATGAGAAGGTTGAGAAACTGCTTAAAACGGACTTTGCCGGCATTGACAGGTTACCGGCCGCTGAAAGGATAGATGTAGGAACGGTTGTGGAGGATATTGCAGAAACGTTCAGGGTGCAGGTTGAGGAAAAAGGAGGAAGGATCAACATTGAAAAGGAGGGGAGCCGGTTTACTGTCACGGGCAACATTGACCTGTTCCATATTGCACTCGGGAACCTTGTTGACAATGCGGTTAAATATTCAGGGCAGCCGCCGGAGCTGGCAGTCAGACTGAGTTCAACAGACAACAGGCTTGTCATCGGGATTATTGACAATGGCCCTGGAATACCGAAGCAATTCAGGGAAAAGGTATTTGAGAAGTATTTCCGTGTCCCTGCCGGTAATACTCACCTCGTTGACGGCTTCGGACTGGGACTTTACCAGGTGAAGCAGATAATTTCAGGCATGAAGGGCAGTATCAGGATCTCGAACAGGAAGGAGGGAGGCCTTGCCGTGATAATCGAACTTCCTTTATCCCCTGAAAATGACTGATGCCAATAAAAATAAAAGGATACTCCTTGTTGAGGATGATGTTAACCTGGGTTTCCTGCTGGTTGACTTTCTTGAGTCAAACGGGTTCGAGGTAAAACTGTATCGTGACGGGAAGGCCGCACTGCAGGGATTTGCAAGAACCGGGGCCGACTTTTGCCTGATTGATATCATGCTGCCGGGAATGGATGGCTTCACGCTGACCGCCGGGATTAAGGAGCTTGACAGCAAGGTCCCCGTGGTAATACTTTCTGCACGGTCCCTTAAGGAAGACAAGATCTCCGGATTTCGCCTCGGGGTCGATGACTATATAACCAAACCGTTTGAGGAGGAGGAACTCCTGTACAGGATACGGGCAGTGCTCAACAGAACAAACCAATCCGGTCCTGCCACCCTTCCGGGTCCTGACATCATCGGAATCGGCCATTTTTCTTTCGACCCGCAGAATTTAATGCTGACTCATGCCGGTAAGCTGCAGCGAATGACAATTAAGGAGAGCAGGATACTCAATAAGCTTGCAACCTCGGTTAACAGGATTGTTACGCGTGAAGAGATTATGATAGACGTCTGGGGGGAGGCTGATTACTATACCGGACGGAGTCTCGACGTATTCATTTCCAAACTGAGAAGCTATCTTAAAAGTGACCCCTCTGTCAGGATCGTTACAATACCGACCCTTGGCTATAAGCTCGAAACAGATAAATCCTGACTGATCATAACCGGTCCGATCAGGTGAAATTTTTTCTGTCATCATTTCGTAAATCTACGAAATGATTATCTTTGATGGATCAGGGAACCTGGATTCGGGTAGCCTGAATTAATGTGCAGAAGGGTGAAGGCAGATTATTTGTTCAGCAATAAAGGCTTTATGAGTGCCGGTTTTCTTAACCTTGGTGCGCATGAAGCTTACCTGGAAGCTACAGAGGGAGAGGCAGTCATTGTTGACGTAAGGGAGGAACGACTGACAGGTTACAAGAACTTTGACGTTCCACGGTTGATCCATATGCCAAAAAGCAGGATAGAGGCGGATTATTTAAACCTGCCTGGCGGGATACCACTCATCATTGCAGACTCAGTTGGTTTGAGAAGCCACGAAGTGATGGAGTTTCTCATGTCAAAGGGATTTGCCAATATTGCGAATCTTGCCGGTGGAATCGTGGAATGGGAACAGGATGGCCTTCCTGTAAGGACTGACCTCACCGAACAGTTGAGCGGGTCATGCGTTTGCCAGTTGAGACCAAGAAACAAGAAATGAAAATACTGATTCTCTGTACGGGTAACAGTTGCCGCAGCCAGATGGCACACGGATTCCTTCAGTCATTTGACAAGAACCTTTATGTCAGGTCCGGAGGAACCGAGCCGGCAGTCCGCATAAACCAGATGGCCGTTGAGGCAATGGCTGACCTCGGGGTTGACATCAGCCGGCACACACCGCACCTGGTGGACGAATATCTCAATGAAGAATGGGATTATGTAATCACCGTTTGTGATCATGCAAATGAGACCTGTCCGGCGTTTTCCGGGAAAGTCAAACACCGGCTCCATCTTGGCTTTGAGGATCCGTCACATGCAACCGGCACACCTGAGTTCATTCACGGAGAGTACATCAGGATTCGTGACCAGATCCGCGAAACCTTCCTTGAGTTTTATAAAGAAAATATCAAAGACCGCATATGAATCCCTCAGAACTGAAACTTATAGTACAGGAGAAATACGGGAAAATAGCATCGTCGGATGAGGTTTCATCCGCATCTTGCAGTTGTAAGCCCGGGTGTTGTTCATCCGAGAGCATTTCGACTTTCAATGAGAGCTATGATCATCTTGAGGGATACGTTCCGGATGCTGACCTTAGCCTCGGATGCGGTGTCCCGGTTGATTTTGCTGATATCCGGCCAGGTGATCGTGTTCTTGATCTCGGCAGCGGTGCCGGAAACGACTGTTTCGTTGCCCGATCACTGACCGGCGAGACGGGTCATGTTACAGGTCTCGATTTTACTGAACCGATGCTCAGTAAGGCCGAGGAGAACAGGAAGAAATTGGGTTACACCAATGTGGAATTTGTGCGGGGAGATATTGAAGACATGCCGCTTCCTGACAGCAGTTATGATGTGGTGCTTTCCAACTGTGTCCTGAACCTTGTGCCTGACAAGGAAAAAGCTTTCAGCGAGATTTTCAGGGTACTGAAGCATGGAGGTCATTTCTGTGTCTCGGATGTGGTTTTAAAAGGAACACTATCAGATAAGGCGCGCTCTGACACAGAACTTTATGCAGGCTGCGTCTCCGGAGCTTCCCTGGTGGATGAATATCTCGGATTCATCAGGAATAGAGGTTTCTCAGACATCATGATCCACAAGGAAAGAAGAATTCAGATTCCCGAGGATGTCCTTGACCCTCATGAAAGGATTGACGGTAACGGGATATACAGCATAACTGTTTCGGCAATCAAACCGTTATGAAAATTTCATAGGTCACGTTTTACCCGGATTCATAAACAGAAATCAAGAAAAACCGAATTATGCCTTCCTCAAAACGACTCAAACTGCTTGACCGGTATCTCACCGTTTGGATCATCCTTGCAATGCTCGCAGGTGTTGTTATCGGATGGATAAGCCCTGAAATTGCAGGATTCTGGAACAGCCTTTCATCCGGTACAACCAACATACCGATTGCAATAGGGCTTATAGTCATGATGTACCCTCCGCTTGCAAAGGTGAAGTACGAGGAGTTGCCGGATGTATTCAGGAATACCAAAGTGCTTGGTCTCTCGCTTCTGCAAAACTGGATAATCGGTCCTGTGCTCATGTTCCTCCTGGCAATACTGTTTCTCAGGTTCAATATTGATTATATGTACGGGCTAATCCTTATCGGTCTTGCCCGCTGCATTGCAATGGTTATTGTATGGAATGACCTAGCGAAGGGCGATACACAGTATGCTGCAGGACTCGTTGCCTTCAATTCAATCTTCCAGGTCCTGTTTTTCTCTGTTTATGCGTACGTGTTCATCGCGGTCCTTCCCGGCTGGTTCGGCCTTCCCGTGAATGACGCAGTTGAACAGATAACGATAGGCCAGATCGCAAAAAGCGTATTCATCTACCTTGGGATACCCTTCATTGCAGGTTTCCTTACCCGCTTCATCCTGATCAGGGCGAAGAGCAAGGAATGGTATCATTCTAAATTCATACCGAAAATCAGCCCTCTGACACTGGTTGCACTGCTGTTTACCATCTTCGTAATGTTCTCGCTGAAAGGTGAGTATATTGTGAAGATACCTATGGATGTGGTAAGGATAGCAATTCCGCTTGTGATTTATTTCATAGTGATGTTCTTCATTTCGTTTTTCATGGCAAGGAGAGTGGGGGCAAACTATGAACAGACTGTTACACTTTCATTTACGGCGGCAAGCAACAACTTTGAGCTGGCAATAGCAGTTGCCATTGCCGTTTTTGGCATCAACTCCGGCGAGGCTTTTGCGGCGGTGATCGGCCCCCTGATCGAGGTGCCGGTAATGATTGCCCTTGTAAATGTGGCTCTTGGAATGAAGGAAAAGTACTTCAGCAGTAAGGGAGAGTGAAGAAGTTCTTCCGGAAAACGGCTGATTTTAATAGGCCCCGCCCCGGAAAAAATACGTGCTTTGCCAGGCAGCCGGAAATTTATTTCCTCCTGAAAATACGAGGGATAAATTTCGGAACCTCCTTCTGATACACGGAATACTCAGGGTACTTGCTGCTGCTTATGTTTTCGGTCATGACAGAACTTCCTATAAACAGCAGGACAAGTAATGCCGGTCCGGCCAGGGTAAAACTTATCCATTTCCCGGAAGCGGCTACGCCGAACAGGTAGAAACTGATCCAGATAGCCTGCTCTGAAGCAAAATTCGGGTGCCGCGAATATTTCCACAGGCCCTCTGTCAGGAAGCCCTTCCTGAGCGAATCGCCGAATGCCTCTGTTGTTCCCGCTGCCATGCGTTTCATAGTCTGGAACCTGAACTGCTGGTTGTCGGCAACAGTCTCAATAATCAGAAATGAAAGCATCAGAACTGCTGCAACGACATCGGTAACTGCAAGAGGTGTCTCCGGGTAAAGTGCTGCCATGAGTACCGGAGTGGTAAACAGCAGGATAATTATGTTCTGGTAAATTGATATGAACAGGAGATTGAACAGGCCGAACCTTAGCCTGCCCCTGAGAGCATGACTATCCCTGAGGATCTTCCACCTGTAGTCCTCTTCCCCCTTCCAGGGTATAATGCTGTATCCCCCCTTGCGGTTGAAGTTAAAGCTTAGCCGAAGGCCCCAAAGCGTCACCAGTACTGCCATAATTACAGTCCTGGTCGTCGGGAAGGCAGCAACGGTGACCCAGCTGTAGGCAGGCGGAAGCAGGCTCCATAGCTTGTCAACCTGGCTGTAATTGCGGGTTGCCTCGCTGACCAGAAAGCAGATAACAATAACCGCGAGTAAGATGGTAATCCATGTGCTGACCAGTTCCTGAAAAGGTGTGTCAAACCCCGAAAGCCATGGGAAAGAAAAGGTTCCCCTGAAAAGCAATACCGCCATAATTATGTACTTTAGCAATTAAGTTCAACAAATATAGCAGAGATGAAACATACTGCACCACTTCTGATCATGTCACTGCTGTTTTTTGCACAGGAAGCTTCAGCTACGGATTCAGGACCCGGAACCCTGACACGGGTGAGCCTGGCATCATCGGAGACTGGTATTTCAAGAAACATTGACATCTGGTTGCCTGATGACTATGACACTGCCACGAAATATTCAGTGATCTACATGCATGACGGACAGATGCTTTTTGACAGTACAACAACCTGGAACAGGCAGGAGTGGGGTGTTGATGAGACTGTGGCGGGACTGATTGCTTCAGGCAGCATTAAACCCTGCATTATAGTGGGCATCTGGAACAGGGATAAATACCGGTATACGGAGTACTTTCCGGAGAAGGCGCTGAATTATATTTCAAAAAGATACAAAGCCAGGATGATCCGCAAGGCTATGATGGGTCAGGCACTGGGCGACAGCTACCTCAGGTATCTTGTCAATGATGTCAAACCCTATATTGATTCAAATTTCTCAACACTCACTGACGCGGAAAATACACTGGTTATGGGATCCAGCATGGGGGGACTCATCTCCCTCTATGCCATCTGTGAATACCCCTGGGTTTTCGGAGGCGCGGGTTGCATCTCAACTCATCTTCCCATGAAGGGAGTGGGCCTCTTTACCAGGAATGACAACCGTGTTGCAAGGAGTTTCAGGAAGTACCTGGCTGACAAACTGCCTGCGCCTGCCCGGCACAGGATCTATTTTGATTATGGGACGGAGACGCTTGACAGGTGGTACGAACCTTATCAGAAGAAGGTTGACAGGCTCCTTGAGGCAGCTGGTTACAAGGAGGGAGGGAACTGGAAAACCGTGAAGTTTGAGGGTGACGACCATTCAGAAAGGTCCTGGTCCCGCAGACTTGATATTCCCATGAAATTTTTCCTTGGATCACATCCTTAATAACAGTTTCCTCTGAGGCGTGGCAGATGTTTAAGCTTTTTGGCTTGCGGATTATGATTATTCTTTTTATTTTTAGAGATTGAAGTCATAATCCCATTATCTGCAATATGAACTCTAATGTCCTTTTGCGTTTCCGCGCCCAAAGACTGGCACTCGTTTTGCTTGTTGCATTTTCCTTGAACACGGAAGGTTATGGCCAGGTAAAATACAGCGGTGCCGTAATCAGGGTTCCGGGTGAGACGGTATCCCCGCAATTGAACGGATTGAGTCTGCAACTCCTGTTTGACGGAGTGGCAGACCTCTATTACCGGAATGACAACGGGACAACTTATTACTACATCACCGACAGGGCCGGCCGGCTGTTTACACTGTCCGTTCCCCGTGGCGGGAATAAAGCAAACCGGGATGAGTCTGATCAATGGAGGCAGGGAGCAGTAACTGTCCTTAGGGCCGTCATGCATGATGCCCCGTCCCTTTCAGGGCGAATAGAGACGGTTTTACCGGAAAAGTATGATCTGACAAGCCTGTTGCGTGAGTATCACGACGCGGTTGCACGATCCGGGGAAACCTTATATTATGAGGTTCCGCCGCCTGCATTCAGACCTCATTTCGGCATTTTTGCCGGATACAGTGCCGATTTTTACAAACCCGGCAGTTCGGGTGACCTGGATGGCTACAGAATAGACAATTCATTTTACCCTGTGGCAGGCATCTCACTCGGCCTGACTATGCCACGTATCAGCGAGAATTTTTCACTTTTGCTGGACATGGCTGCCGGTAAAAGGTACATCTATGGCTTTTACAACCCTTCAGTTGCCCCGTATCCGATGACTGAAATATACAGGGAGCTTCATATGCATAACTTCTTGATTGCAGGAAACATAAAGGCCGGGTATACAATCGGGTCAGGGCATGTTAAACCTTCTGTCTCGGGAGGATTATCCTTCAGGTCTGCAGTATCAGACGACTCGAGGATTGATGCAGACATCCTCTATGATGATACAGTCATTTCAGACACCTACGAATACAATACCGTGGAGTCATCAAGCTTTGGACTGACACTCGGACTGGGCCTTTCATTTGAAATCTCCGGCAGGGTTTCAATGACAGCTGCCCTTGATTATTCGGAGTACATCATTACCAAACTTTCCGGCGGTTACAGGTCTGCGGGACTGAAGCTGGGTGTAAATTTCTAATGTTATGAGCATAAAGTCATTCATTCCGGCCGCAGCCCTGTTGCTTGCCAGCCTGGTTTACTCCTGCCAGGAAGAGAAATTTACCGAGAAGGGGATACCTGAAGTAAAAACTGTTGGCGTCACAATACTGGATGACGGTGCCACCTTTCACGGGATGATACTTACCGACGGGGGGATGAAAATAAAAGAACACGGTTTCAGCTGGGCCCCGGCCGGATCCAAAGACCCCTCGGAATTGCAGTATTTTTATCTTGGTCCCCTGAATGGTGAGACAAGCTTTTCAGTAACAGTCAACAGTGCTATTGAAAAGGATGAAGACTATGTCATGAGGGCATTCGTTGCAACGGATGAAGTCACCTCATATGGCAATGAAGTAGTATTTTCGGGCAGGGGAAGCAAATCACCGGAGCTTGAATCCCTCACACCCACCTCCGCGCAAATTGGTGATACTGTCGTCATCAGCGGGAATTATTTTTCCAACAATCCGGGTAGCTGTACAGTTTACTTCGGCAATGCCGAAGCTGCAATAATATCATCGACCGTTGACCGGCTGAAGGTTGTTGTGCCATATGTCGTTGTCCCTGAAGTGGATGTCAGTGTAGTTGTAACGGGAATCATGTCATCGGACAAGATTAGGTTCAATGTCCTTCTTCCCGTGATTACGGAGATCATTCCGGCATCAGCTCCCTCAGCTGATACAGTAGTGATAAAGGGCAATTATTTTACAGGCAATCTGTCGGGATGTTCGGTTTTCTTCGGTACAAATGAAGCCAGGGTCCTGTCAGTATCCGGTAACGAGGTCAGGGTGGTTGTTCCATATACCTCCCAGGCTTCAGCACAGGTGCGGGTGGTCACCGGTGGCATACCCTCAGGCAATATGCGTGACTTTACGATCCTTAAACCGGTAACTCTCGGAATTGCACCGCAATCCGGAACATTTGGCGATATAGTGAATCTTTACGGAAACTATCTGCCTCTCGATACCGCCTTTTTCAGGGTTTATTTCAATGATGCAAAGGCCATTGTGACAGATGTGTCCAGGACCCGCCTGCAGGTGAAAGTACCAACCGGGAATAACATATCACCTGCTGTTGTTTCAATAAGGTACTTTTCAACCTACACCTATACTGACCGGTTCACCCTTAACCAGGCTTTTGTGGATGATGTAACACCTGTTCTTCTGGAGCAATGGGGGCCTGTTGTAATCACAGGCAGCAACTTCAATCCGGATCCGCAGATGATGCTGGTTGAAATAGGAGGTCTTGAATCGCATATTCTAAGCTGTACCGCCAACGAGATTCACGCCAACCTTCCTGCCGGACTTTTAAATGGGATACATCAGGTATCAGTCACTACAATTGCCGGATCACCTGTACTCTGGGAGGGTTATCTGGAGTTTAAATCGGTATGGTCCAGAATGGCAGATTTTCCGCCCAGTGGACGGATGGCTGGAGCAGGTTTCGCGCTTGACGGGAAAATTTACTTCGGAACAGGTCTTCAGCCATATCTTCAGGCGATGAAAGACTTCTGGGAATATGACCCGGAAACAAACGAGTGGATAAGGAAAAATGATTTTCCAACATTGATTACCTATGCTACAGGATTGTCTGTCAATAATATGGGTTATTTTGCAATGGGGAAGGTGAATTCAATGCTATACAACAGTCTCGTGCGTTATGACCCGTCCAGTAACACCTGGCAGACACTCGCATCGAATCCTGGTGCTGCTTCAACAATGGATTCTCCCGGATTTGCAATCAATGACCGGCTGTATATTCCCGCTGCGGGAGAAATGTACGAATATAACCCGGCGACCAATTACTGGACAAAGAAATCTTATCCTGCAGAACTTGGTTATTTAGGCGGGGGAGCAGCCTTCAGCATAAATGGCAAGGGCTACCTGGGGATTGGCTGGGTTCATGACAAGGGAGCGGATGTTGCTGATTTTTTTGAGTATGATCCTTTAACAGATAAATGGACAAGAAAAGCCAGTTTCCCTGGTGCGCTCAGGGATAATGCCACCTCATTTTCGTTGCCAAACGGCAAGGGATATGTAGGTATGGGTCTTGCGAAACCGCAATTGCAGTATCTGACTGATATCTGGGAGTATGACCCGGTGGCGGACACCTGGACAAAAACTGAGGATTTTCCGGGTACTCCGCGATGCGGTGCCCGGGCATTTGTGGTCGGTTCTGCAGCTTACATCGTTGCCGGTTACGGAGAAATCTACGAAAAGGATATGTGGAGATTCGGCCCTTCGGAGTGACATGCATGATTGTTCAATCAGCCAGCTTCTGCCGCAAGAAACCGGCTGTGTACGAGGTCTCACACAGGGCAAGCTGCTCGGGTGTACCCGCGAAAACAACATAACCTCCGTTTTCACCCCCTTCGGGGCCAAGGTCGATGACCCAATCGGAGCACTTTATAACTTCCACATTGTGTTCAATGAGTATGACTGAGTGGCCGTGCTCGACAAGAGCATTGAGCGACTTCATCAGCTTGCTTATATCATGAAAGTGAAGCCCGGTGGTGGGCTCGTCAAAGATGAAGAGCATTTTTTCTGTGCTCTTTTCCTGGCTGAGGTAAAAGGCGAGTTTTACCCTCTGGCTCTCTCCGCCGGACAGGGTAGATGACGACTGTCCCAGACGTACATATCCCAGTCCCACATCAGCCAGGGGCCTCAGCTTCGCCGCGATCCTTGCGCAGGTTTTATCCTTGCATCTGCCGAAAAACTCAATGGCTTCCTCGATGGTCATCTCAAGGACATCATAAATATTCTTTCCGTTGAACTTTACGTCGAGTATATCACGTTTGAAGCGCATGCCCTTGCAAGCCTCGCAGGTCAGCTCAACGTCGGCCATGAACTGCATTTCCACCCTGATCACCCCTTCTCCCTGGCACTCCTCGCAGCGGCCCCCTTCAACGTTGAATGAGAAATGGGCAGGTTTGAATCCGGCCTGAACGGCAGCCTGCTGTTCGGCGAAGAGCTTACGGATGTCATCAAATGCTTTCAGGTATGTGACAGGGTTTGACCGGCTTGATTTTCCGATGGGGTCCTGGTCTATAAGCTCAATTGCAGTAATGCCGGTAATGTCACCCTCCAGCGCAACAAACCTGCCTGCCTTCGCCCCGCCGCCTCCCAGCCTTGCCGATAGCGCATTGAAGAGTATCTCATGTACCAGTGTGCTTTTCCCGGATCCGCTGACGCCCGTTACTGCAGTTATTGTGTGAAGCGGGAACCTGACATCGATATCCTTCAGGTTGTTTTCCCTGGCGCCGCGTATCCCAATATAGCTATGCCACTTGCGACGGATGGAGGGGGTCTCTATGAGGAGGGCGCCGGTCATATATGCAGCAGTGAGTGAGCTGTTTTTCTTCGGGAAGTTTACGCTGCCCTGGTAGATCACCTCACCGCCGTGTATGCCTGCTGCCGGCCCCATATCGATGATCTGGTCAGCAGCCTTTATTATCTCCTCTTCATGTTCAACGACGATGACTGTGTTGCCCAGGTCACGCAGTTCCTTCAGTACATTGACCAGCAGGGCTGTGTCGCGCGGATGCAGCCCTATGCTGGGTTCGTCAAGTATATACAGCGAACCCACCAGGCTGCTGCCCAGTGATGTTGCAAGGTTGATACGCTGTGATTCGCCTCCCGAAAGGGTGTTTGAAAGCCTGTCAAGGGTAAGATAGGAGAGTCCCACATTAACCAGGAACCCCAGCCTTTGCTGGATTTCCTTCAGGAGGCGGCCGGCGATCTCCTTCTCCTCTCCGTTAAGGAGAAGCTGATCAAAGAATCTGTGAGCCTCGCTCACCGGCATAGAGGTTATTTCGGTAATTGCCCTTCCGCCCACCTTCACGTACCCGGCTTCCTTCCGAAGACGCTCGCCGCCGCATGACGGACATGTGCGCTTTCCACGGTACCGGCTGAGCATCACCCGGTACTGTATCTTGTACTTTTTTTCCTCGAGGTGCTCAAAGAAGCGGTTAAGGCCGAAGAAGTACCTGTTCCCGCTCCAGACGAGTGCCTTCTGCTCAGGAGTCAGCTTATACCACGGTTTATGTATCGGGAAACCGAATTTGTCGGCACTGAATATTAGCCTCTCCTTCCACTGGTTCATCGTTTCGCCGCGCCAGCAGGCGATGGCATCTTCATAAACCGACAGATTTTCGTCCGGGATGACGAGGCTCTCGTCTATGCCTATAATCTTGCCGTATCCCTCGCAGACCGGACAGGCTCCCAGCGGAGAGTTGAAGCTGAAGAGATGTTCCGTGGGTTCAGCGAAGGTGATACCATCCTCTTCAAACCTGTCGGAGAACCTGACAGTCTGCGTTGTCTCTTCGTCGGTGACCGTAAGGTTTATCTCACCTCTTCCTGTCAGGAAGGCAGTCTGCACCGAGTCAGCGGCGCGGCTCAGCTCTTCCTGTGAGTTTCCTGAAGCAAACCTGTCAATGATCAGGTCCGCGCTGCGCATCCTATCAAGAAATTCAAGTGTTCCCTCATCGTCAAGGCGTATCATCCCCTTTTCAGTGCTGATGCGGTTGTAGCCCTGCTGGATGAGGAACCTTATGTATTCGGCAGGTTCCACGTTTTCGGGCACTGCAATCGGGGCCGTGAGCAACACCCGAGTACCGGGTGTGAGGGTGGTAAGATAGTTCACCACGTCATCGACGGTGTGGCGGCGCACCTCGCGTCCCGAAACGGGGGAGATTGTCCGTCCTACACGCGCCCACAGAAGGCGCAGGTAATCATGTATCTCCGTAGTAGTGCCAACCGTTGACCTCGGGTTCCGGGTGTTGACCTTCTGTTCTATCGCAATTGCAGGAGGGATTCCGTTGATAAAATCAACGTCGGGTTTGTTCATCCTTCCAAGGAACTGGCGGGCATATGAAGACAAACTCTCGACATACCTCCGCTGACCCTCAGCATAGATTGTATCAAATGCCAGCGATGACTTTCCGGAACCAGACACTCCGGTGATGACCACCAGGCTGTTCCTGGGTATCGAAAGGGTAATCTCCTTGAGGTTATGAACACGTGCACCCTTTATCTCAATGTTACCCTTCATTCAGCCTTCGTTGATAAGTTGGCAAAATTAATGATTTTGAAATTACTATTTTTTGTTTTCTTTGTCTGCATCAGAAATGAAACAAACCGGGAACACATCCCGTATAAGCCATCAGTAAACAGGAAAAAAACCAACAACGCAACAAAGGAGGACCGCCTATCGTATAACTCTACCCGAAACCAAAACGAGAGTAAGTTATGAAGAGCAAAATGACCGATTATGAGCTTATTACAAGCTTCATGAACGGTAACGAGAGAAGCATAGAGCTGCTCATCCTGCGTCACAAAAGCAAAGTTTATTCTTATATCAGCCTTTATATCCGGAACAGGGACCTGGCTGACGACATTTTCCAGGATACCTTCCTGAAAGTGGTTCAGTCAATACGGGCAGGCCGCTACCAGGACGACGGAAAATTTATTTCCTGGGTGATGAGGATTGCTCACAACCTTATAATTGATCACTTCAGGCACGAGAAGCAGATGGGTATCGTTCTCAACGACGATTATGAGACCGACCTTTTCAACTCAAAGAGACTGACCGATGATAACGTTGAGGATGTGATAGTTCGCCGCCAGGTAATGCGTGATGTAAGGAAACTTGTCAACGGGCTGCCCGAGGATCAGCGTGAGGTGGTCATCATGCGCCACTATGCGGGGATGAGCTTCAAGGAGATTGCCGACATGACAGGCGTAAGCATCAATACTGCTCTCGGAAGAATGAGGTACGCGCTCATCAATATGCGCAAGATCATGGTTGAAAAAAATATAACCCTTTCAATCAGCTGAAACAATTTTTTAAGTAAGAGGGCGTTTTTGTAGTATGAGAACAGAAACGCCTATGGATAAGAATTCTACCCTCTTACTTTCATATTTTGAAATCACCAATACGCCATCAGACCTGATTGCAGATGCTTTCGGGATAGATGCAGCCCTGAGCGTTCTGCTTCCTGATATGGATGATGTGCCGTCTGATGAAGTGATTACCAGCCTGTTCGAGAAGATCAGGAAGGGTTCGGTGCACTGAAAGACTTTCCTCAATACTTAAATTCATTGTGTGGGGAACCGGCAGGAAAATCCTGTCCGGTTCTTCCTGTATATGACCTGTATCATGGCCATACTTCACCGAATTTTCTACCTTAGCGCCACACAACCCGGATTGTATATGAAAAAGACACTTCTCTATTTTACAGCGTTGCTGACCTTACTCGGGTCATGCACTTCAAAACAGGAAAAGATGGAAAACAGGATGAGGAATTTTATCTCGGCCTATGAACAGGCGATAATCCCTCTGTACAAGGAATCAGCTCTCGCATCATGGGAGGCCAATGTTACAGGCACCGATGAAGCGTGGGCAAGAAACGAAAAAGCCTCCCTGGCCTATATCAGTTATTTTACAGACCAGGAGGCATTCGCCGAACTCAGGGAACTGAAGGAGTCAGGGATGGCGAAGGATTCTCTTCTTGCCAGGCAGCTCGACGTTATCTATAACCAGTTCCTTTCGGGGCAGGTTGACACAAGCCTGCTTGCTGAACAGGTAAGGATGGAGACCGAAATCACTAAGAAATTCAATTCCTTCAGGGCTGATGTCGGCGGAAAGATGCTGAGTGACAATGAAGTGGAGGACATACTACGCAATTCGACAAACTCTGCCGAGCTTCAGGCCGCGTGGGAAGGACATAAAAAGATCGGTCCTGTTGTCGCTGATGACGTCATCAGACTTGTCAGGCACCGCAATAAAATAGCACAGGAGCTAGGATTCAGCAACTTCCACAAGATGAGCCTCGAACTGTCGGGACAGGACCCGGATGAGGTAACCGGGATTTTTGACGAGCTTGACAGCCTCACGAGGGGCGCTTTTACAAACCTTAAGGGAGAAATAGACAGCTACTATTCAAAGCGTTACGGTATACCTGCCTCTGACCTTATGCCTTGGCATTACCAGAACAGGTATTTCCAGGAGGCACCGGAGATTTATTCGGTCGACTTTGACAGTTATTATGCCGACAAGGACCCGGTTAAGCTTGCTTCCGCCTACTATGCATCAATCGGATTGCCGGTTGATTCCATCCTGATCAGGAGCGACCTGTATGAGAAGCCCGGCAAGAACCAGCACGCATTCTCAACCGACATCGACAGGGAAGGGGATGTACGCACTCTTGACAATATAAGGCCGGATTCATACTGGATGAATACAATCATGCATGAGCTTGGCCACGGAGTATATTCATACTATAATGACAGGTCGCTGCCGTTTGCACTCAGGGATGCCGCACACACCTTCACCACGGAGGCTGTTGCCAACTTCTTCGGAAGGTATGCAACTGATCCCGGGTGGATGCAATACATGGGCATCATTGATGCGGATGAGGCAGGGAAGATTGCCGGAGATGCATTCAATGCCTTCAGGCTGCAACAGCTTGTCTTCAGCCGCTGGGCACAGGTGATGTACAGGTTTGAAAAGGCCATGTACGAGAACCCTGACCAGGATCTCAACCAGCTCTGGTGGGACATCGTAGGAAAATACCAGATGATGAAGGAGCCTGAAGGCCGTGATATGCCCGACTGGGCAACCAAGATCCATGTGGCCCTCTATCCTTGTTATTACCATAACTACCTCCTGGGAGAACTTCTTGCATCTCAGTTTGCAGGTTATATTGACAACAACCTTGTCACGGGTGACACTGCGGCTGACATGAAAACCATGGGAGAATTTTTCAGGACAAAGGTCTTTATGCCCGGGATGCGTTATCAGTGGAATGATATGATAGAAAAGGCAACCGGTGAGAAGCTGACGGCAAAATACTATGCTGCACAGGTTGTCGGAGAACAATAACCAAAACATACCGTACAAATGAAAAAACTTGTCTTTCTGATGGCAATTGTTATGACAGCATGCTCAACTCCTTCAAAAAAGGGAGGAGAGGCGGCCTCAGCCTTTATTGATGAGACTGCAATAAAGGCAACAGTTGACCGTGTGATGGCAGAACAGCCGGTAGCTGACAGACCGCTCGTTGAAAAGGGGGTCAGGCATGCAGCATCGTTATGGCGTGAAGAGGACGGCACAGCCTCAGAGTTCACGGATTTCGCGTCTGCCAACTATATTTCAGACCCTGCCCGGCGCAGGGCCGTGTTTATCAAGATAAGCAACTACCTTGAGTCTCTCGGCGGGAATATGAATGAGATAACGCTTGATCTCAGGAAAGTCCTTGATGAAGCGGCCGGGGAGATCGACGAGATAGACCGTATGTTCGGGAATTATTCCGTCAGTTCTCACCTGCAGTCTGATTTTTATGAGAACAGGATTGCCTTTGTCGTAGCCCTGAATTTCCCCTACTATACACTCGCCGAGAAGGATGAACTCGGAGGCGGATGGAGCAGGGAGCAGTGGGCAATGGCCCGGCTCGGTGACCAGTTCATATCACGCGTGCCGGCTGAACTGAACCAGGCTGCAAATACAGCGGTTGGTAATGCTGAGATGTATATTGCAGATTACAACATTTATATGGGTAAACTCCGCACTGATGACGGCAGGCAGCTGTTCCCCGATGATATGGTACTTCTTTCCCACTGGAACCTTCGTGACGAAATCAAGTCAAACTATGCTGACAGGGAGAACGGTAACGAGAAACAGGAAATGATCTACCGGGTCATGGAGCGTATAATCAGGCAGGAGATACCCGGAATGGTGGTAAACAGTCCGGATTATGAATGGGCACCTTTTTCCAACAGTGTCACAAAGGAGGGTGCCGCTGCAGAGGTCAAGGCTGAACCTGATACAAGATATTCTCATGTAATCAGCATATTCAATGCATGGAAGGCGCTTGACCCCTACTATCCGGGAATGAACAATGCAGTAACGAGGAGCTTTTCGGGAGGGATGGAGATCTCCGCGGATGATGCTGCGGCTCTGTTCAGTGAGTATCTGGGTTCCCCCCAGCTCAAACAGCTGGCAGGGATTATCAGGGAAAGGCTGGGGCGTGACCTCAGACCCTATGATATATGGTATGACGGTTTTAAACCGAGAAGTTCCATCTCCGAAAGCATGCTTACGGCAAAGACCTCTGCGCTGTACCCTGACCCTGCAGCTTTCAGGGCCGGGATGCCTGCCATCCTGGTCAGGCTGGGCTGGTCACCCGAGAGAGCTGAATATCTTGCTGACAAGATTGTGGTTGACCCGGCAAGAGGCTCCGGCCATGCCTGGGGTGCTGCAATGAAGGGAGCAGTATCACACCTGAGGACCCGCGTCTCCGGAAAGGGGATGGACTATAAGGGATATAACATTGCAGTTCATGAGTTTGGTCACAACATTGAGCAGACAATTTCACTTTATGATGTCGATTATTATACCCTTTCAGGTGTTCCCAACACCGCATTCACCGAAGCTACTGCATTTCTGTTCCAGGACCGTGACCTTATGCTCCTGGGAATAAATGATGAAAATCCCGAAAAGGAGAAGCTGCGGACTCTCGATGCAGCATGGTCGCTGATGGAGATAATGGGAGTGAGCATGGTTGAGATGGAGGTGTGGAAATGGATGTATGAGAATCCGGAAGCAACTCCTTCCCAGCTTAAGGACAAGACAGTTGCCATAGCCATCGATATATGGAACAGGTACTTCGCACCGGTGCTTAGAGTAAGCGATTCCCCGCTGCTGGCAATATATTCCCACATGATCAACGGACCGCTATACCTGCAGAACTATGCATACGGACAGATAATCCAGTTCCAGATAGAGGAGCATCTGAAGGGCAAGGATTTTTCGGATGAGATTGACCGCATGTACAGTCTCGGGCGCCTTACTCCGCAGCACTGGATGAACCAGGCAACGGGTACGAAGATTTCCGCCCAGCCGCTGATCAGGTCTCTTGACGAGGCACTGAAATGATGGAGTGACTGGCTGACGTTTCCGCGGGATCTGGCTCAGGTCTCCTGACGAGTCGCTGAAAGGATGAAATAGCCTGTTGTTGCGAGGAAATTGCGCAGGCCAGGGATACTGCCGGTAAAGCCTGGCAACAGTCGGGGCCGGAGCCCGAACTTGACCTCAAAGTTTGGGTTGATGAACCAGAGGGATTTTTTCATAAGGGAAAATCCCTCTTTTTTTATTATCCGGTAGAACCTGCCAAGGTTAATGCCAGTGTCCCTTATCTCCATGAGCCCTTCTATCCGTGCGTGACTCTCCCCGGCTGTCCGGAGCAGGAGTCGGTACAGGAAGCGGGGCAACAGGTGTATCCACGGCATTTTCGAAAGTATACGGCTGTCACACACCTGCTGGTGTCCCCCGAAGGGATTGCACCACGGGGGAAATGCGATGAACAACACTCCGCCCGGTGAAAGAAGGCTCTTTACGAAGGCAGTGAACTGTGCCTGGTCATGAATGTGCTCATATACATCACGCATGACGACCAGGTCAAACTTCCCCGCAGAGGCGCAGTCATATATGTCAGCAGCAATGAACTCCACCTTTTCTCCACCGGGAATCAGGGAATAGAACCTGCGGGCATTTTCGATCTTGTATTCCGATATATCTACTCCAGTTATACGCCGGCAACCTGCCTCAAGGAAGGGGAGCAGGTTCCCGCCCTCACCGCATCCGATCTCGAGAACTGACAGGGCAGGAGTGACCGGCATCACGGTTTCTATGAAAGGAATAACATGTTTCCTGGTTGTATATGCCTGCTCCCTGAAATAGAGTTCCCTGTCGGTATGACGCTCATGCATGTCCCAAAAGTAAAATATTTTTCTGTTTTACTTGACTTTTGTGATTTAATATAATATCTTTGTGATATCATAATAATATCACAAGTCATGAAAGAAGAAAGAATTTTCAAAGCGTCATCAGGATATCTTGTCCTGGTACTTGCACTCATTGCAATTGCTGCAACCATCTTTGCCTTCATAGGCGAGATCTTCTGGCTGGGCACCATCCTGATACTGGTTGACATCCTGCTTCTCGCAGGATTAATGGTTGTCAACCCGAATGAATCAATGGTAATGGTGCTCTTCGGAGCCTACCGCGGAACGGTTAAGAAGAACGGTTTCTGGTGGAACATTCCGTTCTATTCGCGTAAAAAGATCTCGCTCAGGGCGCGCAACTTCGACAGTGAGCCGATCAAGGTGAATGACAAGAACGGCAACCCGATCAAGATAGGGCTGGTGCTTGTCTGGAAGGTTGAAGACACCTACAAGGCTGCCTTTGACGTGGACAACTACGAGCATTTCGTCCTTGTGCAGAGTGATGCCGCACTGCGCAAACTTGCCGGTCTCTATCCGTATGACAACTGGGAGGGGCATGAGGAGGAGATTACACTTCGCAGCGGAGGTGAAGAGGTCAATGATGAGCTTGAGAAGGAGATCAGTGACAGGCTGAAGATTGCCGGTATCAACGTCATCGAGGCGAGGATCAACTATATAGCCTATGCCGAGGAGATAGCGGGTGCGATGCTGCGCCGTCAGCAGGCTGCGGCAGTTGTTGCCGCCAGGTTCAAGATTGTTGAAGGAGCCGTTTCGATGGTTGAGATGGCCCTTGAACAGCTTTCTGAAAAGAAGATAATTGACCTGGATGAAGAGAAGAAGGCGGCGATGGTAAGCAATCTCATGGTGGTGCTGTGCGGCGATAAGGATCCGAATCCGATAATTAACGCCGGGACACTTCATCAGTAGTCATGCAGAAAAAATCGTTCGTCATACGAATTGACCCGGACAAGCTGAGTGCCATTGAGAAATGGGCCTCTGACGAGTTCCGCAGCACCAACGGTCAGATTGAATGGATCCTTGACCAGGCACTGCGCAAGTCCGGCAGGCTTCGTGACAACAGTGAAAAAACAAAACAGAAGAGAGATGAAAAGTGAAATGCCGATGATAAAGTATACCTGCCCGAAATGCGGAGGCAGGAAGTACAGGCTCAGCGAAATAAGGGTCGCACACAGCCTCTTTACGCAGCTTTTTGACATTCAGGCCAGGAAATATTCGGCCATGATCTGTGAAAAATGCAGCTATACCGAATTCTATAACGTGCCTGTAAGAAAGATCACGAGTGTGTTTGATTTTTTTACAAGTACCTGATATCAGATATTTGCAAGACTGACAGACCAGCAGGCAGCAATGCCTGCTGTTTCTGTCCTCAGGCGTGCTGTCCCCATATGCACCGGAACAAAACCGGCAGTGATTGATGCCTTCACCTCATCGGTGGTGAAATCGCCTTCAGGTCCGATAAGTATTGTAACATCCTCTCCACGGCCAAATGCCCGGTTTATGGCAACTCTTTCAAATGAAGTGTCGCAGGTGGCAATTATTCCTTTTCCCTGTTCATGCCGCGGCAGGAAACTGCTCAGGTCTACAGGTTCCTCCAGGAGCGGCAGTATGCAGCGGGCTGACTGTTTCATAGCCGAGAGCATTATACCTTCCAGTCTCTCCCTCCTGATTCTTTTTTTCTCAGAGCGGCTGCAGATGACGGGCGTTATCAAATCAATGCCGGTCTCCACCGCCTTCTCGATAAACCATTCGAGCCTGTCGTCATTCTTAAGGGGGGATATAGCCACATGGAGCCTGTAGTTCCGCCGGTACGGGTCACTTTTTCCGGAGATCACATTCACCGTCATCCCCTTCGGATCATCCCCGGAGATAACTCCCTCATAGAGGGTTCCCTTACCGTCGGTAAATGTAAGGATGTCACCCCGCCTCATGCGCAGTACCCTGAGGCAGTGACCGGACTCCTCCCTGCTGAAGACAGCCCTGCCTTCTTTCACGTCAGCGCAATAAAAAATCTGCATACAGTCACATGTTTGCACAAATTTATTGATTTTAGCGATGGCATAAAGCAATCATACCGATAATGAAGATAGGAGTGATATCTGATACGCATGGCTGGGTTGATCCGGCTGTATATGAACACTTTGCCGGTGTTGATGAGATATGGCACGCCGGTGATGCGGGCAATGCCGGTGTGATCACGGAACTGGAGACTTTCAAACCACTGCGCGCCGTCTGGGGTAATATTGACGGATTTGACGTCAGGAGAGCAACAAAAGAGTACCTGTTCTTCAGAGCAGGATCAAAAAACGTTCTTTTGATTCATATAGGGGGATACCCCGGCCGGTATGCGCCTCGTGCCCTTGATCTGATAAGGCAATTCAAACCTGACATTTTCGTTTGCGGACATTCACACATAGTGAAGGTAATTTACGACAGGGACCTGCAGATGCTGTGCATAAACCCGGGTGCGGCAGGCCGTACGGGGATGCATAAGGTGATGACCATGCTTCGGTTCAGTATTGAGGGGGAAACGGTCAGTGACATGGAAGTAATCGAGTTCGGTAACAGGGGACGCTCCGCTGATCATTGAAAGCCGGGTCCTCCGGCCTTCGGTCAGGTCCTATTCGAATCCGATTCCACCGCTTTCCATCCTACGCAGGAAACTCCTCAGCCTGTCAGGTACGCCCGGCATGTATTCAAAGTCGATCCTTGAATTGGCATTCGGGTCTCTCCGGAGCTTATCCTTGGTGTTGGTCAGGATGTCATTGTACATCTGGTTTGAGGAGTAGCTCATGAGTACGCCCCTTACGTATGAGAACCAGTACCACGTGTTGTCGCTTGCCTTCAGGTAGATATCGAGAATATCGCCTGATCTTTTCCTTTGCAGTTCCACCCAGCCGTCAACATATACATTCATGGGCTGGTCACCGATGAATCCTATACCGATCCTGCCCTTTGATATGAAAGACATTGTAAAAGGATTCCACTGAAGGGTTACATCATTAAGCAGTAACTGTGATGTGTATTCCTTTGGCAATGATCTGACCACGCCGAAGAGCTGGAGCTCCTCGTTGAGTTTCCGGGCTGCCTCTTCCCCTAGGAGATCACGCATGGCCTTGAGGTTGAACTCGGATGACAGGTTTACTGTCTTAAGTGTCGGGTTGGACCGGATATCATTAGCCATCGTTTTGAGGGCCTCTGCATTGAAATGGAATGAGAATCCGAGGACCGAGCGCACCTCCACCCTTGATGAGTCAGTGTTATGAGTCACGGTTCCTGAGCTGTTCAGCCTGAGCAGGCCGAAGTTCGCACCGAAATCTATCTTGCCCTCGCTAAGCAACAGGCACAGATTCCTGTCAAATGTCACCATGTTGCCGTGAAGCCTGAGGTCTGCAAGCTTCTCCATCGATGCAATCCTGTACCTGTTGCTGCCCTTGTCATAGAACAGGAAGCCCTGGGCGCTGAGCAGCGGAGCGTCACTCCATGAATGCCTTTCAGAAAGGAATGCTCCGTATACGCCTGCCGAATCAAGTGTCACAAAACTGCCCGAGAAGAGAAGATTGTCGTCACTGTCACGCGGTTTGTCGCTGACAGGTATCAGGACATTCTTCGGGTCTATGCGGGCACTGAACTTCACCGACTTGCTGCTGATGAATCCGCAGGAGGTAACTATTCCGGCTGTGCCGGTGAATAAAAGGTTCTGGTTGTCTGACCTCAGGGTTACGTCACCTGAATAGGTGAAGGCCGGGCTAAGTGTGAAATTCCGGCTCCCGGGGATTCTGCCGATGGCTTTCGTTGCCATGGTGTCAACCCTGATCTCGCTGAAATCAATAACCTGGGCACTTCCGTCGTCACTGATGTAATCATATTTGCCTGAACCGCTGTAGTCGGCGCTGCTTTCAATATTAAGCCGGGCTGAATGGATAAGATGCCTGTTATTGACTGCAACAACAGCATTTTCGGTCGGCCTTATCCGGGCCCCCTTCTCAACATAAAGAATCCCTCCGCCAGGTTGTATGAGCGCATCGGCGACGGGGATGTAGTTGACATCCTTTACCATCAGGTATTCATCCTTCAGGAAGTATGACGCCGAGCCTGACTGGAATTTCAGGGTATCTTTCATGTTGTTGGTCGAGAGGAATGTTGGTTTTTCTTCCATGCCCGGCGGTACTTTGAGAAGCTCGGCAGGTGACATGAGCGGAACTGACTCCCTGCCTTTCTGTGACATATCCATAATTTTCTTCTCCATGTCGTACTCGAAGTTCGTCATCCGGGAAATGTATTCAATACCCGGAAGAACCACGAATGATGAATCCGTGTTCAGCCCGAATGAAGCTTTCTGGGTTGCGAAATCGACGTGAGTACGGGCACCGCTGGCAACAAATCCGTAGCCGCTGCCCTTGAGTGCCTTCAGGTAATAATCAGATGTGTCAGCGTCAAATGACATAGGTCCGAAGGAGAAGGTTCCGGAAGTGATTCTCGCATCGGCAGTGTTGACTTCACCGTCTCCCTTCATGATGTCAGGTTTGAGGGTCAGTGTTCCGGACATGGTGGTACCGTTCCCGAACATGCTGAATTCCTTTCCCTCGCTGTTTACTGCAAACCATTCATCAGTTTCATTGATCCACTGGATATCCACATCCTGTGACCTTAGAATCGGGAACCTCCCGGCCGGGTCGGTCTGCATATCAAACGTCCTGGCTCTCGTTAGCATATAATCCGGAAAGAACCTGAACGTGTCTGCCACAGCCGTAGCAGTAAGGTGCTCCACCCTCCCGCTGCCGATGAGTCCTGAATTGCTCATGCTGAGATGGTTGTACAGTCTTCCCCTTCCGTCATAGATAGGAATCCCCTCGGCGGGAATAGCCATCGTGAACCCGAGGGAGGTGTCAGGCTGTACGGTAAGAGTCTGGCGCATAGGCTCAATGATCCCGCCCCCGACGAACTCGCCGGACAGGGCCATATCCTCGTCCGAGTAGTGGTCTATGTTGGTATACGTGAACGGGTCAAGCCTGAAATAAAACTTATCCTTCGGGTATAATCCGTCGAGATTCGTAATCTCGTCATAGAAAATATATGAATCAGTGGTAGAGGTTATTATCGGATACTGTTTCAGGCTTCTCAGACCCGATTTGTTTTTTGGGTCATCAATTCTGAGGTTGGCTGACCCGAGTTCAATCATGTTGTCGATAGGTCTTATGACGGGTCTGCCGAAGGCATCTCTCTCCTCAGTTTCAACGGCGATCTTTATTGAATCTATCTTATTAAGCCGGAGATTGAAAGTGTCATAACTGAAAGCAAAGTCCTTACCGTAAATTGTAAAAAGGCCGGCATTCACCATGCCGTCAAAGCTGATCGACCTGTTTTTCCCGATGATGAGTCGGCCTCCGTAAGGACGGATAGCCACTTTCTGGGAATCGCTGAGCGAGACGCCCCTGACTCCGCGGATATCGAGGGTATAGTCCTTCAGGTTCAGGATTGCATTTTCCTCCGCATCTCTCGTCTCACTGTAGATAGTGATTGCATCATAGTCCTTCTTCTTCGCAAATGCAGCTATATAATCGTCGACCTTCGGCTTGACAGCCACCTCGTTGAAGTTGCGGTCATAGAAAAGGAAACCGTTATTGGCCAGCTCGATGCACATGGCGGTGGCCTGTTCCACCGGCATCCGGATTGATTTGGCAAAACCCTCAACGGGGAAGACATCAAACCCGTACTGTTTTGCATAGTCCCTGATACGGTACAGGGGATGAACCTCATCAAGCCTCATAAGCCTGAAGAAGTTGGCCTCATTGTAAAAGGTTACCGATTCGAACTTTGCCGAACCGATAGATGATCCCCTTGTCCTGGACATGGTGATTGTTGGTTTGTTCATATCCCATGACAGGTGCTCAAAGTAGAGGTCCATGTTATGGTAGGAGTCAAAGTAGGGACTTCGCGACAGCGGGCTGGTAGTCCGGAACATGCCTACCTCCCTGGTTTCCGTGTTATAGGAGAATCCGAGGTTGGAGTGATATATCGAGTCTGTCCCCAGGTAAAGTGTAGGGGAAGATTCATAACTGTTGATGGAATTCTGTGACAGGATAAAGTTCCTCGATGATATTTTTACTGCGAGTGTGTCGTTACGGTATAGTTTCACGCTGGCCGGGAACCAGTTTGTGCCGGTTCCCCTGACTATTGCACCCTCAAGTGCGAGGCCACCTTCATAATCAACTCCCTTATATATGTCATCGATAAAGAACCGGATCTCGTATGTTTCAAAGCGGGGCATCGTGGCCTTGTCAGGAGAGCTTATATAGACAGCCCTGTCCATCAGCTTTCCGGCGACAGGCTCCCTGAAGTAGGTCGGGTGGGAGAGAAGCGCGGAGTCACAGGTATATTCGCTTTTTGTAACGTCTATGCTGAAATTTCCGATTCTTGCAAACACTTTTGAGGGGTCATATCCTGCTTTCTCCCAGGTGACCACGCCCTCTTTGCAATAAAGCTGAAAAAGATCAGGGAAATATGTCCCTGTGAAGTTGAGAATCCGGGTACTGTCCTTGCCAAGATATGCAGTGAGCGTAACAGCCTCTATGTCAATCTTTAACACCGTATCGCGCGCAAACTCAACCTTCCCGTCCGTGGCTTTCCATCTCACTGATCCTGCTGAATATATTGTATTGTCCCTCAGGAGCAGGCCGGTCACTTCGATGAATTTTTCGACCGATGAGTTGGAAAACCGGGGGTTAAAAGCCATTTCACTGAGACCAGTCAGCCATACTTCAATTTCTTCCTGGCCCTGTTTTGTATTGATAAAGTCAGTCAGTGTGCGGACGAAGAAGACAAAGCCGGGGGACTGTCTCAGCCTGCGGCCTCTCAGCTGGCTGGCAACGTTGATGATCCTGTATTTGACCGGTTTGGAAAATGCCGTACTGTCATAAATTGCATTGAAGAGATCAACCTCCTCCTTATCTGTCTTGCTTACCATGGTTCCCATGAAGGCAGTCAGTTCTGCGGTGAATGTTGCTGTGTCACCTGTGAACTGCTGGGGAACCTGGGCTGAAAGTCCGGCTGAAACGGCAGCAGCAATCAGAAAAGTGATGATGATCTTCTTCATTGGCTCATCAGAGTGCGTTCACAATTCTGCAGAACTCCTCCATGACAAGAGAAGCTCCGCCTATCAGTCCGCCGTCAACGTCAGGATTGGCGAACAGTTCTGCTGCATTTGATCCCTTGCAGCTGCCACCGTAAAGTAGGGTAGTGTCTTCTGCAACCTCGTTCCCGTACCTGGCATTAACAAGCTGACGGATGAAGGCATGCATCTCCTGGGCCTGTGAAGGACTGGCAGTGACACCGGTGCCGATGGCCCAGACCGGTTCGTAAGCGATTATGCACTTGCTGAAGTCTTCTTCCGTGAGGCCGAAAAGGCCCTTCTCCAGCTGGCGCTTCACAACATCGAAATGGATATTCCCCTCCCTTTCGGAAAGAACTTCCCCGCAGCAGAATATTACCCGAAGGCCGTTTTTAAGTGCTTCGGCCGTTTTGGCAGCTAGCAGCTCATCTGTTTCGCCGTAATAGGTTCGTCTCTCGGAGTGCCCTATGATGACGCTTCCGGCCCCGGTACTCTTTACCATTGCAGCTGAGACCTCGCCGGTATATGCCCCTGATTTGTGGTCATTGCAGTTCTGGGCGCCGGAACTTACTCCGGGTGCGGTGAGAACCCTGCTCACTGAAGCAAGGTGAATGAAAGGTGTACACAGAATGACCTCCCTGCCTTTAAGCGGATTGGCAACGAAATGATTGTTAAGTCCTTCAGCAAGTGCCAGTCCTTCATTCAGGTCCATGTTCATCTTCCAGTTCCCTGCAACTATCTTCTTTCTCATTGTGTTTTTATTGTTTTGATTATTAACTGTTGTTTTCGTTTAACGGTTTCATCCTGAACGGCAGTGTCACTGTCATGAGGAGCATTATTGCCAGGATTGCGGTTATGGCAATCAGCCTGTTCCTGACCGCGACCTGGGCCCTGATGGCAAGCGAATTCAGGTCGCCTTCCAGGAATTTGCCCGGGTCAGGAAGGTTATGATACGACCACTTGGCTGTTACGGTTCCGTTGTGCAGAAGCACGAAGCCGGGGTCGGACCTTATTATTGTCTTAAGCGTGGTTTCGTCGGCGTAAAGGGCACTGAATCCGGTTACAAGAGGCCTTGCCTCCTCTGCTGAAGTCGATGTGACTATGTGGAAGCCGGTGCCTCTTTTCTGCAGTTCAATCCCGAGGTTGTAGCCTTTCATCAGGCCATCCCGGTCTGATTCATCCAGTCTGCGGGCAACCATCAGCATTACGTCTCCGCTATTCCTTAATACCTGTTCCGTCATATCAACCCCGTCTTCCCTTATAAGAGCGAAACCATGTATCGGAGGCTCATACCCCTTCGAGATCAGGACAGACTTCTGGTCAATGAATTTCCATGCGGTGTCATCCGCAGGATAATCCTGCAGCGTAAACTCCTGCTGCACACCATCCTTTTCATAGATAAACCGGATGTCATATTTGTCTGGTTCGGCATCCGGTGGCACTGTCATTGCCGCGGCGATATTTGTGCCTGCCCTGTAAGGTCTGAAGTCTATCGCAGGGAGGTATGCCAGGTTCATTCTTATGAACAGAAGGAACAGGAAGATAAATGCAACTGTAAAATTGAGTCCTGCCTTTAGCGGCATGGTGCCGGTTTCATCATCACGCCGGATAAAAACGAATACTACCGGCAATGTAATTAAGACATTCTTTATGAAAGTCTGCCAGTTTGTAAGTATAATGGCATCGCCGAAGCAACCGCAGTCGGATACCGGGTTCCAGATGGCAAGTATCAGTGTCACCGGGGTGAAGACAGCCATGAAGATTGCTGCCATCCACGAGGCGGGTTTGACCAGTGCTCCTGAAAGAAGCATCATCCCGGTTACAAATTCCAGGAGGCAGAGGAGCACCGAAAGCGGAAGGGCCATGTCATCGAGAAACCCTATTTTGAAGGCAGAAAAATAGTCTCCCAGCTTGAATGCAGTACCCATCGGGTCAATCCCTTTTATGAAACCCGAAAAAGCAAAAAGCAATCCTGTGATAATCCTGGCAATCTGTGTCAGCAGCTTCATCTCAGAATATTTCTTTCCTTAAGTTTGTTCAGTATCATTTCGAAGATCTCCTCCGGGGGAGGCATCATGTTGTCATCATCCAAGCAATCTATGACCTGCAGGTTTTCATCATCCATCGCTACGGCCTTGTAAATATCCCTTACCCTCTTCTGAAATTCAAGGCTGCTCTCATGGATGTCATGGCTACCCATCAGATAGGTCCTGTCATCTCCCAGCCTCCTGTTTTTCAGCTTCTCCTCGGTGAACCTGAAGGGGACATCCAGGAAAATGTTGATATCAGGTTTCGGGATGCCAAAGTGCCCGAATTCCAGATTCAGGATCCAATCCCTCAGTTTCATTACCTCAGCCTCAGTGTGCATTTTGGCGCACTGATAGGCAATATTGGAGTAAGTATAACGATCAAGGATAACGAAGTATTTCTCTTCCAGCCATGTTTCTATCATCGGGGCTGCATCCTTCCTGTCACCGGCGTAAAGCATTGCTACAAGGTAGGGATCGACGCCGGCGATATCACCGAACTCACCCCTCAGGAACCTGGCAATCAGCTCACCAAAGTAAGGAGCCTCAGTACGTGGAAAATGAATATACCTGCACTGCATCTGCCTGGCTGCAAACCACTCCTTCAGCAAGGATATCTGGGTAGATTTACCAGCCCCGTCAAGTCCTTCTATTACAATTAGTTTCATGACCTTATCAGATTGGGTTTCAGCTGCGGACAAAGTGGGACATTGAGAACGGGATCTCCATCGACAGTTCCACGAGGCCGGCTGTGATTCCGTCTTTAAACCACGGAGCCTGGTAGATCAGCTTCTTCGCCCCGTTTTTTTCAATTGTATAGCAGTTTGCCTTTCCTGTTTCAAGAATTTCAAGGATTTTCATCCATGATTCAGGTTTGTGACAGTTGCTGAGGTTGGTTCCCTCGAGCGACTTCCCTCCCTGTTTTGCGAAGGTAGAGGCCGATTTCCCGTTCATGTACAGTATTTTTCCCGAATTGTCGGAGACTGTAATTGCCACTCCGAGTTCGTCAGCCCAGTTGATGCCGTCCATTAGACTTTTTTGAATTTTACGAAAGCAAATATACTTAATTTGACTGCATGGGAAAGAACTTCAGGGTACCATGACCGGACCATTAACTATCTTTGCTGGAGAAAATATTCAAAGGTATGCATATCAATATCGGGGGTAGGCTGATGGATCTTGCACGTCCGCGGGTGATGGGCATCATAAACATTACCGACAACTCATTCTACGCCGGGAGCCGGTACACGGATGATGACGAGATACTCTCCGTTGCATCCGGGATGCTCGGTGACGGGGCTGACATACTTGATATCGGGGGATGTTCAACCCGTCCGGGCTCGGAAGAGGTGCCGGAGACGGTTGAAAGGGAACGCGTATGCAGGGCAACGGAACTGATAATCAGGCATTTTCCTGATGCGGTAATTTCAGTTGACACCTACAGGGCATCAGTGGCCGAAGCTGCCGTTACCGGTTCAGGGGCGGCAATCATCAATGACATTTCGGGCGGGGTTCTTGATCCGGAGATGTTTCCGCTGGTAGCCAGACTGAAAGTGCCTTATATTCTGATGCATATGCAGGGGACGCCGCGCACAATGCAGGAAAACCCCAGCTATAATGATGTTGTTGCCGACATCCTTTCGTGGTTTGCCGGAAGGTTGGCTCCGCTCAGGGAAGCAGGGGTGAGGGATATTATACTTGATCCGGGATTCGGCTTTGGCAAGAATGCCGGACACAACTTCGAGATGCTCCGGAGGTTTTCCGAGTTTCGTATTGCCGGAATGCCTCTTCTGGCAGGCCTGTCAAGGAAATCGATGATCTGGAAGACCCTTGGGACCACACCTGACCAGGCGCTGAACGGCACCTCCGCCCTGAACATGGCGGCCCTGATTAACGGCGCATCAATCCTGAGAGTACATGATGTCCGCGAGGCACGCCAGGTAGTAACCCTTTTTGAAAAGATATCGCCGGCGGGTTTCCAATTTGAGCATTATTCTTAAATTTGTCGGTCACCGCACACGGGAAAATGTTCCAGATAACTATCCTTGATATAATCGATATCTTCATGGTAGCCATCATCTTCTACCAGTTGTACCGGCTTATCAGGGGGACAGCCGCATTCAGCATTTTCCTCGGAATCTTCTTTGTCTATCTCTTCTGGCTGGTTGTAAAAGCCCTCAACATGGAGCTTATCAGCGCAATCATCGGGCAGGTGATAGGGGTGGGGGTAATCGCCCTCATAATCGTATTCCAGCAGGAGATACGGAGATTCTTGCTTGCAATAGGTAACAGGTATATGAGCCGGAACCGGTTTTCATTTGACAGGTACTTTCCGTCGGGTGGTGTTGACCAGACCACCAGCCAGATTGTGGAAGAGATTGTGCATGCCGTTGAGTCCATGGCACAGTCTCGCACCGGAGCACTGATAGCGGTAGGCCGTACCAGCCTGCTGGACATATACTCCGACGGGGGAGAGCTTATGAACGCCCTTGTCACTGACGAGTTGCTGAAGACAATTTTTTACAAGGGTTCACCGCTTCATGACGGAGCCGTACTTATTCAGAACGGGAAGATTTTTGCCGCCCGTTGCCCGTTGCCATCAACAGACCAGACAGGTCTTCCGGCACGTTTCGGGATGCGCCACAGGGCAGGGATCGGCCTTACCGAACAGACTGATGCCATTGTCATAATAGTTTCAGAAGAGCGCGGGAGGATTTCTGTTGCCGATGCCGGGAAAATCCAGGAAGATGTGACCCCCAACGAGCTGAGACAGTTGCTCCTCACCTTCAGAATCTGACCCTAATGCCGTCTGGTACTGCCTGCTGGTACTGCTGACTAATACCTGAGCCTCAGGTCAATCACATTATCATATATATACCAGCAGGGCTCATCGCATGTTGTCTCGTCATACCGCACCTTCGGGCAGGCCGCTCCTGTGATGATGTATTTCTGTCCCTCCAGCGTGAACTCCAGGGTGGCAGAATAATCCTTGTAGAGCATGCCATAATACCTTGTAACAGAATAAGGATCAGTTATATAATACTTTTCCAGGACGAGGCTGTCACTGACGTCTCCTTCGTAAAGAGTCACGATAGGGTTATCCGGCACAGCTTCCGGGTTACGGTACCGGATATACAGCACCACATCATAATTGTCTGAAGTGTAACATTCGTTGCAGTCAGTCAGATATCCCTCCCCGCACGAAAAGAGGAGCAGCAAAAGCAGGGCAGTTATCAGGCTTGTTCTAGTCATTGTAATGATATATTCTGGTCCTTTTGCCGCTGAAGTTGCCCATGGAGCGGGTCAGCTGGTATGAAGCCTTCAGGGTTAACCATACCGGGCTGACCCTGTAGAAAGGCATATTCAGGTAAGCCACACCGGCACTGATCCCGAAGCTGCCCCGGCTAATCCTCATATCTGCCGCCGGCATTATGCAGACGCTGTTGTCAGGCCTCTCCCCGGTGCCTTCATAGAGGGAATGGAACCTGTATCCAAGCGAAAGTGAAGGGATAAAGGAGAGTCTTAGTCCGTTGGTCGCGGATGAAACGGGGTATTCCTTAATTATGCCTCCGTAGATGATATTTGACCTGACCCGGTACTGGTAAATAATGTTGTCATCTTTCCTTACCTGAAGGCTCTGGTTTGACGGATTGACGGCTGCACCCAGAATTATCCCCAAACGCCTTACAGGGTCTTCCATCGTGACTGATCCGCCGCCCAGAGTATAATGTGTTGTGAACCATCCGCCTGCAGATGCTGAAAGCTCACTGAACGACAGTATGCTGTTGTCATGAATTCCGTGCTCATTCAGCAGTTTGACAATTTCCCTGTTACCGTACTTTTCTGCCAACTGAATGGATGACAATCCTGTCTGACTCTCCTTGTCCCACCGGCTGCCTTTTCCGAGCAGAAAGGCGACAGCCTCCTTTTCTGAACTTATTATAGCGCAATCCAGGGCATCAAGGCCGTATTCGTTGACTGCATAAAGGTATGCCCCGGCGTCTGTCAGCAGTCTCATCATTAGCGTGTCGCCATTCTGCGCGGCTGCCATCAGCGGGGTGAATCCTAGCTTGTCTGCGGCAGATGGCCTGGCCCCTGACTGAAGGAGGAGATCGGCTATATCATGATACCCGAAGTATACCCCGGTCATGAGGGGCGTGTTCCCTTCACGGTCAAAAAGTTCAGTGGGACAGTCATAATAGAGAAGAAGGTCTGTGATGTAAAAATTGCCGAGTGCGGCTGCATGATGGATGGGCGCGGAGTTCTGCCTGTCCGTTTCCGTCACTGATGCCCCGTAACGAATGAGTTTTTCAGCTATGACCGGTAAGTTTCCCCTGACAGCGGTAATCAGTGGTGTGTTCCCGTACATGTCGCGCTTTTCAGGATCAGCTCCCAGCAGAAGCAATATCTCTACCGCCTCCCATTTGCCTGAGTTAACCGCATAATGAAGCGGTGTCGCAGTTCGTCCGACGAAGTTGTTGACGTCGGCACCCTTTACATACAACCGGATTATCTCATTGCAGGCCCCGAGGGAGGCTGCGGTCTGAAGATTAAGGTCATCCCCGATATACCTGTCATCAATGTAGTCAGAAGTATCAACATAGATGGAATAGGAATTGTATTCATCCAGGATCTCCCTTATCCTGCCGGTAATTGAATCTACAACAAGAGAATCAGTCTGCCCCTTAAGACTAAAAACAGAAATCAGCAGGATAGCCGTTAACACAAATCTTCTCATTGCAGGCGTCATGAATACAAATTTACTTTCTGTTTGCGATGCTGCCTATCATGTTGATATTTTTTTTCGTCAGTTGAGAAAAATGCAGTCCAATGTGGCGATGAGCAGGATAATATCCTAATTTTACGGCCGTTTTCAGTGAGATAAACTTTATGAATCTGCCGGTAAGACCAATGCGACTCCTGTTTATAGTATTCCTGGTACTCTTTATGATCGTGCCGAGGGTTGGAACAGAGCAGGTTGCGATCATAGGAGGACATTATGTGCCTGCCCGCCTGCGGATAGACAATACCCTTTCGGAAAGCGAGATGTTCCTCAGCGCTGAGAAAGGGGTGGAGTCGTTCATGAAAAACTGGGACATAAAGGGAGCATCTGTTGCTGTAGCCAAAGACGGTAAACTTCTCTATGCACGCGGTTTCGGTTACGCCTCTCTCGATGATTCAATACCTGCCGAGCCCTACCATCGTTTCCGGATCGCAAGTGTTTCGAAGCTTGTCACCGCTGTGGCAATTATGCAACTGCAGGAAGAGGGCAAGCTTTCCGTGAACGATAAGGTGTTTGGTCCCGGTGCAATCCTTGATGACACTTTATTCTCACATCCGAAGGACCGCCGTGTTTTTGACATTACGGTAGGTCATCTGCTGTCACATGAAGGAGGCTGGTCACAGCGTTACGGTGACCAGATGTTCATGCCGGATGTGGTTGCCCGAACCCTTGGTGTTTCCCTCCCGGTTGACCTTAAGACAATTATCAGGTTTGCCCTTGGCAAGAACCTTCATTTCACTCCTGGCACCGGCCAGTCATACAGCAATCTCGGATACAGCATCCTTGGCCTTGTCATTGAAGAGGCTTCAGGCATGGATTATGAGACCTATTGCAGGAAAAAGGTCCTCGAGCCGCTGGGGATATATGACATGGCGCTCGGCAGGAATCTTCCTGAAGATGCCCTTCCGCTCGAAGTGTCGTATTATGAAGTGAGCAATGCATTGCTCAGGCCGTCGATCTACGGTACAGGCGAGATGGTTCCTGCAAGCGGCGGAGGAAACGACATTGAAACCCTCGGGGCTGCAGGAGCATGGGTGGCTACAGCACCTGACCTGATGAGACTGCTTCTCGCTGTTGACGGCTTTGATAATCCCAAGGACATCCTGTCACCTGAGAGCATCGGGTTCATGACAGATGTATATAACGGTTATGCCCCGGTAGGATGGCGGGCAACTCTCACCAACGGAACATGGTGGCGGACCGGATCGTTTTCAGGCACCACAGCCATGCTCAAGCGAATGCCTGACGGCACGGCATGGGTGGTGCTGATGAACAGCAGCGGCTGGAACGGGCCCGAGCTGACTTCCGATATAGATCATATGATGGCAAGGTTCCTGCAGCGCGTAAACCAGTGGCCTGAGACCGACCTGTTCAGCTATTCGGCTCCCGTCCCGTTGCGATTCTGAGCCGCCGAAGTGCATTTATCCTAAATAAACACGCAGGTGTGTTTTACAGTTAATGTAAATATCGTTAAGGAAGAGCTTGAATCGCGTTACGGCAGTGATCTGATTGACCATGACAAATACCGGCCGAGCTACTATTATCACGCCTACAGCCTTCCTTCAATGCCGGTCGTCTGCTCTGACCGCTCGGCAGGAATAAGGCTTTTCAGATGGGGGCTGATCCCATCATGGGTAGCCGATGAAAGCGAGGCAAATGATATAATGCTCAAAACATTCAATGCCAGGTCTGAGTCTGTTTCAACCAAACCTGCCTTCAGGGACTCGTTTGCTTCACGCCGGTGCCTGGTGCCCGTTCGGGGCTTCTTCGAGTGGCAGCATCTCGGCGGCAGGAAGATTCCCTGGTATATCACTCTGAAGCGAGAAGATATATTTTCCCTTGCCGGCATCTGGGACTCCTGGACTATGCAGGGAGGATTGACTCTCAATACATTCTCCGTAGTAACCACGCGGGCAAATGAGCTCATGGAGGAGATTCACAATACCAAAAAGAGGATGCCTGTCATCCTTCCGGCTTCAGCAGAAGGGCTCTGGCTTAAGGAGGGACTGGCAGAGGACGCCCTTGCCTCCCTCATGATGCCTGTCGGATCGGATATGCTTTCCGCACATACTGTAAGTCCGCTGATTACAAATGCAAGGGCCGACCGCAACAGGCCGGAACTTATTATGCCGTTCAGTTACCCTGTTCAGGGTACTCTTTTCTGATAAGATCAGTTCTGGGAAACAAAGACGAAGGTCAGGAAGCCTCCCTGCTTTTCGGGAGCGCCCTGGTCAGCATTGAATTTTGACTTTAATGCGCTGTCCACGGCAGTCTCGATGAGGCACGGATCTTTGGTAGTTGAGAGTTTTGATGCCGGTTCTGCCTTCAGCACATTACCTCCCCTGTCAACAACTATGGAGAGGGTTATCTGCCCGGCACCCTCGCACTTATAGATGGGTATCGGAAGGTAGACATGGTGTCTTCCGGCAAGATCATAGAAAATCCTCGTGGGACCCCTGAATGTCCCCTGCTCCTGCGGTTTCTCCTTTTTCTCGGTGACCTGCGGCTTAATCTCCTCCTTATCAGCAGCTATCTCCTCCATGCCGGCCTCTTCAGCCATCTTCTCCTGGTCAATGAAGTTCTTTTCATTCAGCATGCCGCTTTTGATCATCTCTTCCTTTACCATGTTTTCGTACTCCTTGGGATCAATGTCCATAGGCTTGTCAGCGATGTTCTTGATGATGTTCAGCATCTCTTCCGGGCTGACTCCCTGGAACTGGTCACTCTTGGCAAGCTCAAGGGCTTTTTCCATTTCAGGATCAGGGAGCTCCTCATCAATAGACAGGATAATTTCAGCTGCAATCTCACGCTGGAGGGCGGAGATCTTTACTGACATAAAGATCACTGCCACAGTCAGGTGTATTATGATTGTGGCCATTATAGCCGTGAATGTGATCTCAAACCTGTTCATCCGGGTACGAAATTAGCAAAAAAGTCACTCTGACCTCCTTATACGTCAGAATTGTGCTGTCAGTTTCAGGTTAAGGCTTCTTCTTGTAAGATAGTTCGGAACAGCATATTCCCTCGTCTGGCCCTGGCTGTTTCTCACGGTCCGTATCCAGGTGTACGAGATTGTATTCCTGATATCGGCAAGATTGAATATCTCGATGCCTGCAACCAGCTCTTTCATGAATGACTCTTTATTTTTCGCGGCTGCGCTGTGAAGGATCTTCGAGAAGCCGATATCAACACGCCTGTATGGCGGCATCCGGAACCATATGTCCCACTGATCCCTGCCGGGAGGGGAGGTGGGGATGCCTGTTCCGAATGCGATATTTATATGAGCCCTGAAATCAGGGTGTCCGGGAAGATAATCCTGGAAAAAGATGCTGAAGTGCACTCTCTGGTCAAAAGGAGCCGGATACCAGCCAGTGGAGAGTTCCGGTATCCGAATTTCCGATTTCATAAGCGACAGACTGAACCACGACTCCACCCCCTGGACGAATTCCCCGTTGACACGCATATCAATCCCGGCTGAATAACCCTCTGCAATATTACCCCCGTAATAGATAAGCCTTATGTTGTCAACCTTGTACGGGATAAGCCGGTCAAACAGCTTGCCGTACGCCTCAATGGTGAACCTGAAGGGCCGGTCCCATGCTGTGAAGTCGTACCGCGCTCCTGCCGTCAGGTGGTAAGAACGTTGCGCTTCAGGACGTAAACTGCTCTCGCCGGACTCAGGTATCAGTTCCCTGTTTCCCGGAGGCTGGTGATATGCGCCGGCAGCAAGGTGAACCGAAAGACTCCGGGACAGTTCGGTCCGGAACGAGACACGCGGGGAGACAAGCAGCTCCGAACTGTATGAGTCATGTGAGACCCTTATCCCGGCGTTAAGGTCGCATGATCGTCCTGCCAGGTTGAATCCTGTTCTGCTGATAAGCCACCCTTCAGTTGATAAACTCCGGGCTTCAACGCTCATGAGGGTTCGGGACGTGAGTGACAGTGCGTCACCGCCGGTACCGGGGGTAAATCCGGCGGAATCGACCCTGAGCCACTCATTCCGGTAAGAATCATAACTCCGGTGCCTTACGGTGACTCCCCACTCAAGGCCGTTTCTCCCGGAGATGGCGGAGCCGCGGTATGAGACTCCCGCAACCAGACTCCTGAAGGAATTGCGGGCGTGCGACAGCCAGCTTCCGGCGCCGGCATTGAGAAGGGTGTCAGGGTTATTCTCGGTTCCTTCGTTCCTGTCCAGGGCTGAGAGACTGTAGGCGCCTCTTATGTCATAGCTTTCATACTCACCTGCGAGGTTGGCGGAAAAGATCAGTTTCGATGAAAGACTTTCCGAATGTTTCCTTTCCAGTGTCAAAGCCCCGCCGCCGCTGTCATACCTGTCACGTTCACCCCCCTCGAACCAGGCATACAGGCGGTATGCGTTTTCGACAGTGCCGAATGTTGTGGTCTGGCTTCTCGGTATGAATGTGTACCTGTTCAGCGAGCCCCAGAGTGCAAGAGTGAGTTTTGTCCGGTTGTCAGGCCTGAACCCGCCGATAGCCTGTATGTCTGCAAAATGAGGCCGGTAGGCGCCACGGGCATCCAGGCTGCCGAGCAGGATGGCGTTGGACCGGTAACGGGCTCCTGCAATAAACCAGAACCTGTTGTCCCTGCTGCGTGCCCCGGCATGAGCAGAGGATGTCAGCAGACTGAGTGAAAGTGATCCTTCCCGTTTCTCAGGCTCCCTGTATGTGATATCCAGGACTGATGACATACGGTCGCCGTAAGAAGCGCTGAATCCTCCGGGTGAAAAACTGACCGAGGCAGCAAGGTCAGGATTTATCCGGCTCAGCCCTTCCTGCTGCCCTGTACGGATCAGGTAAGGACGGTACACCTCCACATCGTTAATATAGACCAGATTTTCGTCATAGCTGCCGCCCCTGACCGAATAGCCTGAGCTTAATTCGCTGAATGAGGTTACCCCGGGGAGTGTTGCCACTGCCGCCTCTATACCTCCGCTTACAGAGGGAATCACAACCCCTGCCACCGCCGGAATGCTTATCACTGTTACGTTGTCAGGCCTCGTTGCCCTGACTTCTACACCTTCAAGGGTTGTCACAAGGGGCACAAGCCTCACGGTGATTCTTTCAGGCGGGGTTCCGGGATCGAGCGTAATCGTGTCGGAAACATATCCTACGGAGGAGACCCTGAGCATAATCCGGTCATCGTTGCGGGGGACAAATACAAGCCTGAATGAGCCGTCTTCCCTGCTGACTGTTCCGGTGCTGAGCGAGGGAATATAAACGGTTGAACCGATGACGGCTACGCCGGATGTGTCAGTGATCACACCTGAAATCACCTTCTCCTGCCCATGCAGGATAACTGAGGGGATCACTGAAAATATCTGGAAAATGAAGAGCAGTCTTATTGCTGAAGACCTGATCATCAGTCACTCTTTTTTTTCTTCCGGACCTTGCTCTTTTTTGCCTTGACGTGTTTGGAAGGTTCATTCTTCAGCAAGCCATTCTTTACCCCCTGTGCGAACTTCTGCCAGGCAAACGGGTTGAGCAGGTTGTTGGCAGGCGACTGGCCCCTTGTGTACAGGTTGTCTGAAATCTGTTGCACAGTATAGCGGTAGGCCTGTCCCGGGGTTGGACTCATGTCGCTCCATATCTGCTGCTGGACCATGGCAAGGTTGTATTCCATATTTTCCATCAGCGGATCTGCAGGCTTGTTTTCCAGTACAGCCCTCTTGAATTCCGAGTAGGTCTTCCAGGGGAGCACAAGCACCTCGCCGATCTCTATCGTGTCGGTGACCATAATCACGTCGGTAATGTAATGATCTCCGGTGGAGGTCACGGGAATGGTCAGCAGGGTTGACTTGTAGCCGATGGCGCTGAAGAATACCGTATCACCGGGTGCGCTTATTATTGAGAATATTCCGCGATGGTCGCTTGCTGCACCGCGGTGCAGGTGTTTTGAGTAGATGCTTACGTCGGGAACGATAAAACCCCTTTCGTCAGCTGTCAGGCCGTCTATCTGTATATACTTTTTCTCCACGGCCTGGGCACAAACCCATGATAGCGGAACCGACAGCATGACACAAATCACCAAAAACTTCTTCAACGACAGATAATTTTGTGATGTAAAGTAAACAATAATGACATTTACTTCGTGATTTTAACTTAACTTTAATCATCTTTACTGTCACCGTAACCGAAAACAAATAAACGCTAAATAATTATGCATAAACTCTTATTGCTTGGAGATGAGGCTATTGCGCAAGGTGCCCTGGATGCGGGCCTGAGTGGAATGTATGCCTATCCCGGAACTCCCTCAACTGAAATAATGGAGTATATCCAGGCTTCGCCGCAGGCCGTGGCTGACGGTGTGCACAGGGAGTGGTCGTCAAATGAGAAGACTGCGATGGAGGCGGCTCTTGGTATGTCATATGCAGGCAAGAGGGCCATGGTTGCAATGAAGCATGTAGGACTGAATGTTGCTGCCGATGCTTTCATCAACTCTGCAGTGACCGGCGTCAACGGTGGTCTTGTGGTTGTTGCCGCAGACGACCCCTCGATGCACTCATCGCAGAATGAGCAGGACTCCAGGTTTTACGGGAAGTTTGCCCTTGTGCCTGTCATGGAACCCCGCAATCAGCAGGAGGCCTATGATATGATCTTTGACGCCTTTGCCCTGTCAGAGAAGTACAGGCTCCCTGTGCTGTTCCGGATCACGACGAGGCTGGCTCATTCCCGTTCAGCTGTAGCCGGAAGGGAAAAAAGAGTGCAGAACAGCGTGGCTCTTCCCTCAAATCCACGCCAGTTTGTCCTTCTTCCTGCAATAGCCAGGAAACAGTACAGGGCGTTGACATCACTCTATGAGCAACTGCGGAATGATCCGGTACTGGAAGCCCACAACCGTCTGTCAGACGGCAGGGGCAGGGGAACGGGCATCATAACGTGTGGTATTGCATATAACTACCTGATGGAGAACATAAGAAGCCATGCCGACGATTTTCACATACTCTCAGTGGGAGCATATCCCCTGAACAGGGAGAAGGTGGCAGAGCTTGTCGGAAAATGCGACAGGGTTCTTGTACTTGAGGAAGGTTATCCACTCATTGAAGAACAGCTGAGGGGGCTTCTTGACCGTGATGTCTCAGTGCTTGGAAGGATGGACGGAACCGTACCACGTGACGGAGAACTGAATCCCTCTGTTGTGGCTGCTGCACTGGGCTTGAAGCCGGGACAGGGAAGGGAGGTGCCCTCACTGGTGAAGCAGCGTCCTCCCTCGTTCTGCAAGGGATGCGGACATGCAGATCTGTATGCTGCGCTTTCCGAGGTTATGACAGAGGCAGGCCCGGGACGGGTATTTTCTGACATCGGATGCTATACCCTTGGCGCCCTTCCGCCATATAACATGGTCAACTCCTGTGTCGATATGGGAGCTTCGGTCACCATGGCAGTCGGAGCTGCCGATGCAGGACTCTTTCCTGCCGTGGCGGTAATCGGCGATTCCACCTTTACACACTCGGGCATGACGGGGCTGCTTGATGCCGTAATCAAGGATTCACCAATTACACTGATAATTTCAGATAACTCCACGACAGGAATGACCGGCGGACAGAAGTCGCAGGCCACTGACAGGCTTGAGAGCATCTGCCTCGGACTGGGGGTTGATCCTGATCACCTTAAAGTGATTGTTCCCCTAAGAAAGAACCATGAGGAGAACAAGAATGTAATACGAACTGAGCTGAATCACCGCGGGCTCTCAGTGATCCTTGCAAGGCGCGAATGCATTCAGACTGCATCGCGCAGCAAAAAGGACGAAGCAGCTTCAAAGAACAAACAAGCAGAATAACATGAAATGTGACATTATACTTGCAGGTGTGGGAGGACAGGGTATCCTCTCTATTGCTGCCACGATAGGTCTTGCTGCAGTGGAACAGAACCTGTTTCTCAAGCAGGCTGAGGTTCACGGCATGAGCCAGAGAGGTGGCGATGTGCAGTCGCACCTGAGGCTGTCCGACAGGGAGATATTTTCGGATCTTATTCCCCATGGCGGTGCCGATCTGATAATCAGTGTCGAACCGATGGAGGCATTGCGTTACCTTCCCTGGATCTCCGGCAGCGGCTGGCTTGTGACGAACTCTGTTCCGTATGTCAATATCCCGGATTATCCGGCTGTGGAAGAAGTTCTTGCAGAGCTGGGCAGGGCAGCCAATACGATAGTTATTGATGCTGACGGCATAGCGCGCGAACTAGGATCAGCCAGGTCGGGGAACATGGTAATCCTGGGTGCTGCCTCTTCATTCATCTCCGTACCTTTTGAGGCGCTGGAGAATGCTGTGAGAAAGATGTTCAGGCGCAAGGGAGAGGATGTTGTTGAAGTCAACCTGAAGGCGCTGCGTGCCGGCCGTGATGCTGCGAAAAGGTAATCCGGGCGCCAATATCCGGGGTCGGAAACGGGGACATGGAAAGCCCGGTTCAGGGCGAACCGGTAAAGCTGTGCCGCGTCAAACAGGCCCCGGCCAATGACCGGGGCCTGCCAGCGAGACACCCTATCCACACACCCGGCCCCTCCGTCAGAATTTCCGGATAAAGCTGTTTCCCGGTAAAATGTTACTTTGTCCTTGGTCTGCCGGTACGGTGTGCACCGGCACCCGGATCCCCTGCCTCAAAGGGCTGGCCTGCATCCGGTTCGCCAGCCATTTCCTCCCCGGACTCATCACCGATAAGTCCCCTGGATTTGCCCCCCTGTCCAAGCATCACCAGGTCAGTTGCCACGATCTCAGTAATGTTTTTCTGAAGACCGTTCTTGTCAGTGTAAGTGCGGTAGCTTATCCGCCCCTCTATGCAGACCTCCTTGCCCTTCGAGAGGTATCTGGATGTGAGTTCTGCAAGCCCGTTCCAGGCAACGATGCTGTGCCATGTGGTCTCATCGATCTTTGTGCCTTCCGAGTTCTTGTAGCTCTCATTCGTGGCGAGGTTGAAATGAGCGACCTTCTTACCGCTTTCAAGCGTCCTGATTTCCGGATCCTGGCCGAGGCGGCCGATCAGCTGTACTTTGTTTCTCAGTGCATTCATGACTTTTTGATTTTTTGGTTATTAATGCTGTTAACGATACAAATTTGCACCCTCCTGACCAAATGAACCGGTTGTTAATCAGTTCTATACATTTAGCAGTCGCTTATATCCGTTTGTAAACGGGTTACTGAATAGTAATCAAACTGATATGCGCCTTTATGAATGTCATTTATTGTAAAATGTCTTAACTTTATGGAAACATTACTGCTGTGGAAAGAGTATGTCTTGACTGCGGAGCCCGGCTCCTTGGGCGGTCTGATAAGAAATTCTGTTCCGATCAGTGCCGCAACAACTACAATAACCGGCTTAACCGGGATCAGAACAATTATGTTCGGAATGTGCATGCCCAGCTACGGCGCAACAGGAAGGTGCTTGCGGATCTGTTTGATGCCGGGCATCACCGTATTCACCGGGATGCGCTTCTAGCCCAGGGATATAATTTTACATTCTTTACACACCTCGTTGAGACAAGGGAGGGGCTGAGGTGGTCATACTGCTTCGAGTACGGATTCAGGGAGGCTGAGACGGGCTATCTTGAACTGATGAAGAGCAGCGCCTACCTTGAACCGGCTGCCGGGGAAGAGGATATTTAGAGAGGAATCATTGCAGGAATGAACAATCAGGATTCAATTCTGTTGTTCTTGAAAGCCTAAAAACTAAATCATGAAGCCAAATCTAATCTTTTTGATGACAGCCCTGCTGATGTCATCTGCAATTTCTACTGCCCAGGTTGATCCTGAATACAAACTTAAACTTGAACTCCCGTTGATTGACATTCCGCAAAACACCAGCCTGCCGTACAGGTATCCTTCCATGAATCAGGCCCTTGAGTTCTCTGCCGGGATGTATGACATCGCATACTGGGGAATTGATGAACTTGGTGATGCAATTTTCACTTCCAGGTCAAAATCATCAACCAGGCTGAGCAGATTCTCAAATAATGCATTCAAGTATCTCCTTGGCCTGGGCTTTTCAAGGTATGGCAGCGAACTTCCGGTTCCCCTTGGAGTATGGGCTCATGAGGAGTATCACAGATCAGTCCTGGGTGTCAGTAATGTGCCGTCGAAGAACGGGAACTGGTTCCCAAGCCGGTGGGACGGGACTGTATATGGGATTTCTGATATGACCCTGGAGGACCTCAGGGCGACTGGCATTGACAATCTGCTTTACTCTTATGTAGCAGGGGTTCAGTATGAAATTAATCTTAATGAACGGGTAGCTTTGAGTGAGTTTTATTTCGAAAGGTCACTGCCCAAAGCCTCTTTACTTTTATATAATGCCTGGTATGTCTATAACTACTTCCGTTTTTCCTCAGGCCCTGCCAGCGATTCTGTAAAAGTCCTTGCACCCCCTCACGAGGATAGAAATCCTTCCGAAAGGGATTATGCCGGTGCCGACCTAAATGCCTGGATACATGACATGTTCAACCCGGAAATGCCGTATACGTCAAGGGATCCGTTTCCCGGTGGGGATGGAGTCAACAGGAGAATCGGATATTCTGACCTGTCATCTGAAGAACAGGATTATCTTAACAATCAGAAAAAACTTTCACTTCTTAATTTTCTCAATCCTGGAATATTCTTTGTTGACAGGATAAGGGTAAGTGACGGCTTCTCATTCAATTTTTTCACACAGTATTCACCCACCCATTTTGGTAATGACATTGCGCTGTTTGTGCCGGTAAGCTTCAGAAAGTTCGGAGTTATGGTGAACGGCCACAGGTACAGCAACAAAAGCAGTTCAGGGATAGGTGCAGGTATTGGATTGTACAATCTGGGTGCCTCCGGAAAAGTAAGGTCGGAACTTAGATTAAACGTATGGAGCCAACCTGAATCATTCTTTTCAGGGTCCAGGATCAACGGAGGCTATATAGGAATAAAAACGAGATACCTTTTCAACGACAGCTTCTCGGGTTTTGTCTCGGTATCAGGGAAAACCAGGGGTTGGTTGCTTGGCAATCCGTACCTTGACAGAAACGCATCGCTTCAGGCAGGCATTGCATATGATCTTCTGAAGTGAATGGCCGGCTATGGCTTCTGGGAGGAACGGAATTTTGATTCACACCGCCTCCTGGCATCGGTACAAAATATAAAATCAGCTATATTTGTTCTTTTCAAATAAGAATATGAAAAGAACGATCCTGTTTTTTGTGGCTGCACTCCTGGCAGTTGCATCCTTTTCCCAGGAAAGGAAGGTATATGAGAACAACTATCTGGTAAAGGTCGGCGATGCAGCTCCTGACTTTACAATCATGGAGGCAGGGGGAAAGAGCTATAAGCTGTCTGACCTGCGTGGAAAGGTTGTAATGCTGCAGTTCACCGCCAGTTGGTGCAGTGTATGCCGGAAGGAAATGCCCTTTATAGAGGATGAGATATGGAATCCCGGCAAGAAGCAGGGGTTGCTTGTTATTGGCATTGACCGTGACGAGCCGGAGGCAACTGTAAAGAAATTTGCAGCGGACATGAAAATAACATATCCCCTTGCACTTGATCCCGGGGCCGAGATATTCGGTCTTTTTGCGGAGAAGGAGGCAGGAGTGACCCGGAACGTGATAATTGACCGGAACGGCAGGATAATCTTCCTGACCCGCCTCTTCGAACGGGAGGAATTTGACAAAATGAAGGCAGTAATCTTTGCTGAACTGTCAAAAAAATAAAAAAATCCGCCCCTTTCCCGCCTGTCAGTGCAACCTTTGGCCGGTTTCTTGCGTTTATCAGAACAACGACAACTACTGTTCTATAAACCAAAACTGCGAAAAATGAAAAAATTTATTGTCATTGTTCTTGCGATGGTTCTTGCCGCACCACTGTATTCACAGGTTAAATTCGGTCTCAAGGCCGGGGCAAGCACCGATTTCACCTTTACTGATCAGACTTTCCAGGGCACCAATTTTGAGGTGATTCTTCAGAATGCCAAGGATGCCGAATGGGGATTCCAGGGAGGGGTATTCATGAGGGCTTCCTTTGCAGGCTTTTATATCCAGCCTGAACTTCTTCTGGCCACTGCCACCAACTCAGTTTCTTACGAAGATGTAGAGGCCGGTGGAGCTCCGGTAGTATATAACCAGAAATTCAACAAACTGAATATTCCTGTTCTCCTCGGAGTCAAGGTCGGCCCGCTCAGGCTCAATGCCGGCCCTGCCGCATCAGTCATGATATCAGACCCGAAGGAGATAATCGAAGGTGCTACATACAAAAGGGCGACATTCGGTTACCAGGCCGGCCTGGGAATTGACCTCTTCAAGAAACTTACTGTTGACCTCAGGTATGAGGGTAACCTCAACCAGTTCGGTGACCAGATTGAAATTGGTGACCAGACCTTCACCCTTGATGACCGCACAGGTGCTCTCCTGGTACAGGTGGGCTACATGTTCTGATATCTGTAACATACAAAAGAACTCTTCCCCTGCCCGGCGGAAGAGTTCTTTTTTTATATTTACCGAAGCATGTAAACGGAGGTGAAATGATTCTGGCAGGAACTGCTCTTACTGTTGTCAGGAACATTCTGACGCTTATTTACCTGGTATCTGTCTTTGCCATCTGTCTTATGATTGTTTTTGAGAACAGGAATCCGCTCAAAACCCTTTCCTGGACGCTTGTGATCCTCTTCATCCCCGTGGCAGGAATCATTATCTATTTCTTTTTCGGCCGCAACTACCGTAAGCAAAAGATCTATACCCGGAAGAGCATGGCTGACAACACCAGGCTGGCTGACCATGCAGACCGTCAGGTGAGCCTGCTTTCAACAGTACTCGCAAGGGAGAGTGATGCCATCAGATCGAAGGAGCATTTAATTCATCTCATGCTCCGCAACAACAGGTCACTTCTGACACTTGACAATAAGCTCGACCTCCTTGTGAACGGCAGTCAGACCTTTCCGGGAATGCTTGATGCAATTGCTTCGGCTACCAGCTTTGTGCACCTGGAATTCTACCGGATTGAGCCGGACATCCTTGGCACTGAATTCAGTGACCTGATGCAACGGAAGGCCAGGGAAGGAGTTAAGGTGAGAGTCATATATGACGATGTGGGAAGCTGGAACATCCGCAAGCCATACATAAAAAAGATGCGGGAGGCCGGTGTGCAGATATACCCGTTCATCCCTGTCCGTTTCCCCAGCTTCTCAAGCAAGATCAACTACAGGAATCACAGGAAGATACTGGTGGTTGACGGCAAGGTTGGCTTTGTCGGCGGGCTGAACATTGCAGACAAGTACCTTCACGGCCTGCCTCACCTGGGACCGTGGATAGATACTCACCTGAAGCTTGAGGGTGAAGCTGTGGCAGCCCTTGACAGGGTTTTCATTGCCGACTGGGACTTTGTGAGCGGGGAGGAACTGCCCCCTGACGGTTCACTGGAGAAGGTGGTACGTACAGGAAACAGATGCCTGGTGCAGGTGGCCTCCAGTGGCCCCGACACTGACTGGGCAACGATCATGCAGGTCTATTTCTCAGCCATCGCTACTGCGAAATCATCAATCTACCTTACTTCTCCATACTTCAGTCCTGATGAAAGCCTTCTTACAGCCCTGAAAACGGCCGCCCTGAGCGGCGTTGATGTAAGGATGATCTTTCCGCAATCTTCTGACTCCATAATAGCAAACTGGAACACAAGGTCCTACATAGCCGAACTGCTTGAGGCCGGCGTAAGGATTTTCCTGTACCGGAACGGCTTCATTCATTCGAAGTACCTGCTTGTGGATAATATCTTTTCATCTGTGGGATCGCCAAACGTCGATGTCCGGAGCTTCGACCTTGACTTTGAGGTGACAGCACTCATCTATGACAGGGACTTCGCTCTGCGCCTTGGAGTCCTTTTCGCCGAAGACCTGAAAAACTGCACGGAGGTGACACTGGCGGAGTGGGAGAAAAGAAGCAGGAGGGAGCGGTACAAGGAATCACTTGCCCGGATATTCGGTCCGCTTTATTAATTTTGCACCCCATGAAGAAACTTTTTCTGATACTGTTTTATATTATCCTTGCTGCGGGATTCACCACGGTAGTTCTGTTATGGGCCATCGTTCTGAAGGAGAATGTGATTGTTAAGGAGCCGGTGAGGATCTATATCCCGACAGGTTCAGACTTCAATGCACTGAATGATACACTTGACAGGGCAGAAATACTGCGAAGCCGGAAGAGCTTTCTCATTACATCCAGGCTTAAATCTTTCGGCAAGAGCGTCAAGCCCGGGTCATATATAATTGAACCGGGGATGAGCAACAACAGTCTTGTCAATATGCTTCGCTCGGGCCGCCAGGCGCCGGTAAATGTAACATTCAACAATATCCGCACACTGAGTGAGCTGGCAGGAAAGATAGGCAAGCAGATAGAAGCAGACTCAGCCTCGCTGGCAGCGTTCTTCGGTGATGAGTCAAACTATTCGGGTGACGGCTTTGACAATCGGACTGTGATTTCAGTTTTTATTCCTGATACATACCAGATTTACTGGTCTGTTGATGCCAGGGGATTCTACCGCAGGATGCTTAAGGAATACCGTGACTACTGGAATGAAGAACGGTCGGCACTTGCTGAGTCGCAGGGGCTGACGCCTGCAGAGGTGTCTGTTCTTGCTTCAATCGTTGATGAGGAGGCATCAAAGGAGGATGAAAAGCCACGTATTGCCGGGGTATATATAAACAGGCTCAGGGCGGGGATGCCATTGCAGGCAGACCCCACTGTCAAGTTTGCAGTCAATGACTTTACAATCAGGCGTGTGCTGAACAGGCACCTGGAGGTTGATTCACCGTACAATACCTATTTGTTTGCAGGCCTGCCTCCGGGACCCATACGGTGTCCCTCGCGCTCCGGACTTGATGCGGTGCTCAATGCCGAAAACCATGAATACCTTTTCTTTGTTGCCAGGCCGGACGGGTCAGGGTACCATCATTTCTCCCGGACCCTGGCCGAACATAACAGGTATGCAGCCTCATACCGGCGCGAACTGAACAAGAGAAGGATTTACAAATAAGTCATTACAGAATGACAGGGTACGGGTAACGGAAGCTCATGTGCCTGTCTATTGGAGCTGGAAAGCAGGAATCACTGCTCGGGGTTGTAATTGTCTATTGTCTCTATTATTCTTCTCGCATTGACATCGTTGTCAGCCACCTCCCTGAGAAGAGTGTTGCGTTTCTCCCTCATTTCCGGGGTAAAAACATCGTTCATAAGGGTATCTGTCAGAGTAATCCACTCAGCGGGTTTGACAGCCACATGGCACAGGTCTCCCAACCCGGTTCCTGTGACCACGGCCGGAGATGCAACAACGTGCCTCCCGGAGCAGAGAGAATTGATGAGCTTCAGTTTCATCCCGGTAGGCTGAGTTGCATTGAGAAGGCATACCTGGGCATTTGCGATAAGCTCATTCATCTGGTTCAGGGAAGGATTATGAATCAGTTTCACATGCTTTAGCGAGGAAGCTGCATCTGTGAGTTCAGCCGAAGGTCGCTTGCCTGCCAGCACGGTGCGGTGCTTCCAGTGCGGAGCCACCTCCCTGAGGATATAGAGAGCGGCAGCATCATTCTCGGCAGTGGAAAAATCACCGTGCATCAGCACATAATCACCCCTGCCGTTGGTGGCCGGGCAACCGTCTGCCTGATGGAAGGGCCCCACAAATACTGCATTGCCATACCTTGAACTGAAGTATTCGGTGTCTCCGGGCGAAATTGAAAGAAGCCATGATGCTGATGCCAGCTTTGGCTCATACCGTTCCAGTTTCCTGGCTTCCATCCTGTAATAAAGCTTCCTGAAGGGATTTTTTTCGCTTGCTGCCAGGCCGCGGTAATATACATGTTCGATATTATGGGTTCTCACCATGGTTATCCTCCCTTCAAGGGCTTTATGGCCAAGATACCAGGTGGTGTGAAGTCCCTCGAAAAGAATAGGATGGGTGTCAGCCAGAAGGTTCTTCAGCAGCAGTTCGTTCCTGCGCGAGACAACGATGAAGGGATCCTTGCGGAAGAGGTGGAACAGGTTAAGCTCCCGCCTGTAGTAATGGATTCTCAGGCATTCGCGCTCCAGCGTACGTGATCTGCCCCGGCCATAGCTAAAACAGTGCAGAATAACCCCGACACCCTGTTTCCTGAGGGCGCTGATCTTGTAAAAAACATCCATAATGCCTCCGTAATCAGGAGGATAAGGAACATTAAAGCTTACAAGATGTACTATTCTTTTTGAGGGAGCTCTCTCCATCTGTCGTAAAACAATGCACAAACATAGCTAAAAAAAATTCTTTTGTATCTTTCCTCCGCGCCAATAACCTGAAACATCAGGTGGTATACCGGCAGCCAGACAATGAAAGCAGCTATAGCGGTCATAAGTGACCTTTCAACCGATATGAGGGTTCGGAAACTGGCCTTACTTATGGCTGAAGAGGGGCTTGATGTGACTGTTGTCGGAAGAGCCTCACCCTCTCCTTTGCCGGATGCAATGCCGGGAATTACCCTGGAGAGGATAAGGATCCCTTTCAGGAAGGGGCCGGCAATGTACCTGATGTTCAACTTCCGTCTTTTTCTCAGGCTTCTTTCGGGACGGTTCGGTATCCTTGTGGCCTCCGATCTTGACACCCTTGTGCCCTGTTATCTGATCTCGAGGCTCTTCAGGAAGAAACTTATCTATGATTCCCATGAATATTTTACCGGGCAGTATGGACTGAGGGAGAGGCGTTTCAAGCATTTCGCCTGGAAATATGCAGAACGGAAAACAGTACCGAAGATAAGGTTTGTGATTACGGTAAGCGATTCTATAGCAGCACTATACAGGGAGGAGTACGGAGTTGACCCGGTCGTCGTCAGGAATGCGGCACCATCGGTGAAACACCTGGTGCCCCGTGAAAGGAGCGAACTTGGAGCAGGTAAGGATGAGTTCCTGGTGATTTTACAGGGGGCGGGGATAAACGGCGGAAGAGGTGCCGGGGAGCTGATAAGTGCCGTTCCCATGACCACAGGGGTAAAAATCGTTATAATCGGTTCCGGTGATATCATTGACTCCCTTAGGAAAAAAGTCCTTGAAAGCGAAGCCCGGAATCGGATTATCTTCCTTCCCAGGATGCAGTGGGAGGAGATGATGCGATACACCATGTGCTGCGACGCCGGTATGTCACTCGATACAGATACATGCATAAACCAGCGATTCAGCCTTCCAAACAAGATGTTTGATTATCTTGCAGCCGGACTCCCTGTGGTAGTGTCGCCGTTGCCGGAGGTCTCTGCTCTTGTAAGCAGGTATGGCTGCGGGATCGTGCTCAGTGAAGTATCTCCGGAGGCAATTGCAGAGAAGCTTCAGCAACTCGCTGATGACAGGGATCTCCTGCTTCAGCTTAGGACGGGGGCTGACAGGGCACGCAGTGAACTTAACTGGGAAAAGGAAAAGGTCAGGGAACAAGAACTGATCCGGAATGTTATTAACTCAAACTGATATAGATGACAAGCACGTTTCTGAAGAAATATTTACCGGAGATCACCGGGACTCTGCTTGGCGCAGTCGGCGGATTCCTGTACTGGAAGTATGTGGGATGCGTTTCCGGCACCTGCACCATCAAATCGAACTGGTATCTCATGGTACCATGGGCTGCGGTGCTGGGCTACCTCGCGGGCTCGGTTGCGGGTGATCTCATCAGGAAAAGGAGGAAGCCTCCCGAACAGGAGTGACATTTGCCATGATTTTCAAATCAGGGAAGTTTGTATATTGCATACATAATCCATTCAGAAACCAACCCTGATCAATGAAGACCAACAGAAGAAATTTTCTCCGCACTGCAGCAGTCGCCGGGGCAGGAACCATTACAGCGGCCAGTGTAGCATCATGTACCCGCCGTGAAACATCGACAGAAGCAATGGCCGAAGTCAGGGCCGCAGTCATGGCCACCCACACCCAGAGCTTCAACATGTCAGGTTATGCCGCACCTCCCCTGGAGAAGGTGCGGATCGGATTCATCGGCCTCGGTATGAGGGGGCCTGGTGCCGTGGAGCGGATGGCCCATATCGAGGGTGTGGAAATAGCTTCGCTCTGCGACAAGTACCCTGACAGGGTGGACAGGATGCAGGAAATGCTGGCCAAGTTCGGTCTCCCGAAGGCAAAGGGCTTCAGCGGGAGCGAGGAGGCCTGGAAAGGGCTGTGCGATGATCCGGACATTGACCTCGTATATATCTGTACTCCGTGGTCATGGCACACTCCCATGGCTGTCTATGCAATGGAGGCTGGTAAGCATGTTGCAGTGGAAGTGCCTGCTGCAAAGACCGTTGAAGAGTGCTGGCAGCTTGTTGAGGTATCTGAGCGAACCAGGAAACACTGCATGCAGCTTGAAAACTGCTGTTATGACTTTTTCGAACTGCTGACACTCAATATGGCGCGCCAGGGCCTCTTCGGCGACATAATTCACGGTGAAGGGGCATATATTCATGATCTGCGGTGGGATTTCACGTATGACAAGAACGGCTATGCCGACATGTGGAGGCTGAAGGAGAATGTCCGCAACGGAAATCTCTACCCGACACACGGGCTGGGCCCGGTGTGCCAGGTAATGAATATAAACAGGGGTGACCGGATGGATTACCTTACCTCCATGTCAACCAACGACTTCGCCATGGCGAAGGAGATTGACCAGCTCGCAAAGGAGGATCCCTTCTACGCCCCGTTCACAGGCAAGACTTACCGCGGGAATATGAACACCACTCTTGTAAGGACCACTCTTGGAAGGAGTATAATGATACAGCATGATGTATCAAGTCCTAGGCCGTACTCCAGGATCCACCTTATCAGCGGCACGAAGGGTATTGCCCGGAAGTGGCCATCACCCGCGAGGATAGCCATGGGTCATTCCTGGCTTGCTCCTGAGGAGCAGGCAGCACTGGAGGCACAGCATACCCCCGAGATCGTAAAAAGGGTGGGGGAGATGGCAAAAGCAATCGGAGGCCACGGCGGAATGGACTTCATTATGGACTGGAGGCTCATAGACTGCCTGAGGAACGGCCTCCCTCTCGACCAGGATGTTTACGATGCCGCCCTCTGGAGCGTGATCACCCCGCTCAGCGAGTGGTCAGTGGCAAACAGGGCCTCATCGATTGATGTACCTGATTTTACCTGCGGTTCGTGGAAATCCAATATTCCCGTTGATCCCAACATCCCTGCGGGAGGAAATACACGCGTTATAGGCCTGAAGGGGAGCGAAAACCAGCTGGAGGTCTGAAAACGAATCCTGACATAAACCGGTAAAAAGAATAACCGGATAATATATTTTCTACATTTGCGGGCAAATTTCCGGCTAAATGTTTGGATCAACAGGCTTCATGGTCATAATACTGCTTTCACTGCTTGTATTTGCGGTGCCTGAGCGGTTGAAGTACTGGTTCACACTGGCGCTTACGGTGGCTGGCATTTCAATTACAACAGCCTGGAGTGCAGGTATTTTGTCAGGATCTGTCCAGGCAAGGGAAATCCCGCTCTTCACGCCGGCCGGCGGCACTTCAGTGGTGCTGGTGATAGACACACTTACGGCATATTTCACCCTTGTCATAAATATTACGGTACTTATCGGGTTCCTTTATGCCCGTGGCTACCTGGAACCTTACCGTGCGAGGATGAATGCACTCCGTTTTTCAATTCATTATTTCTCGTACCTGTGGCTCTGGCTTTCAATGGTGATGGTTGTAATGGTACGTGACGGGCTCCCCTTCCTGATAGTGTGGGAGATAATGGCTCTCTCATCTTTCTTTCTCGTGATTTTCGATGCAGAGGACCGGAACATTATGAAGACAGGGATCAGCTATCTCATCCAGATGCATGTGGGGATGTTCTTTATCCTGGTCGCTTTCCTGCTGGTGCAGAAGGATACCGGGAGGATGAGTTTTGACGCACTGGGCGAGTATTTCGCCGGCAACCGCAACCTGCCCCTGTTCTTCCTTTTTTTCATCGGATTTGCCATCAAAGCCGGTTTTATCCCATTGCACACATGGCTCCCGGAGGCACATCCGGCGGCGCCTTCACATGTCTCGGGTGTGATGTCAGGCGTGATGATAAAGATGGGCATTTACGGTATCCTGCGGGTTGTGGCCACAATGCAGGCAGACCTTCTTATTGCCGGCGTCGTTATTCTCCTACTGTCTCTTGTTTCAGGGGTGATGGGAGTGATGATGGCCATTATGCAGAAGGATTTCAAGCGAATGCTTGCCTACAGCACAATTGAGAACGTGGGCATAATCGGAATCGGGATAGGCCTGGGTATAACAGGACAGGCAATTGGAAATTCTTCGCTTGCCATCCTTGGATTTGCCGGAGGACTTCTTCATATACTTAACCATTCGCTCTTCAAATCCCTGCTTTTCTTCAATGCCGGTTCCGTATATCATGCCGTTCATACGCGCAACATGGAGCAGACGGGAGGTCTTATGAAGAGGATGCCATGGACTGCCCTGTTATTCCTTACCGGGTCACTGGCCATATGCGGGTTGCCGCCCTTCAACGGATTCATTTCGGAATACCTTATTTACATGGGAATGATTACCAGCCTGTCCGGTGCGACGCTTATGCATTCAATCCTGATAGTCGGCTCTATAGTTGGCCTCTCCCTCATAGGAGGTCTGGCAGTCTTCGCCTTCACAAGGGTATTCGGGGTGGTATTCCTGGGACAGCCGAGGTCTGGTCAGGCGGGCCATGCCTCAGAAGCCGGGCGGTCTATGCTCATGCCGCAACTGTTAACAGTTGCCCTGATACTTTTTATCGGGCTCGCTTCGCCGCTGGTGGTTAAACCGGTCTTCGGAATAGCCGGCTCTGTGCTGAACATCGAAGCCCAGCCACTTGTGACCGGGGCCTTCACTTCAAATCTGTCGGAAATAAGCCTGGCAGGGGGCATTTTTGTCATCACCCTTGGAGCATTACTATTATACAGAAAGTACCACCTCAGCCGCCGTACGGTTGAAAGAGGCCCCACCTGGGGTTGCGGCTATACGGCTCCCACGTCGAAACAGCAGTACACGGCTACTTCCTATGCATACAACTACAATCATATTGCGAAACCTGTACTGCAAACCCGTAAGGAGATTGATGAAATAGGCCCGGAGGAGGTCTTCCCGCGCAAAAGGAAGTTCGTACAGCACAGTGATGACCTTTTCAGGAGGAATCTTGTGGACAGGCCTGTTGACTTTGTTTCAGGTTTGCTGAAAAGGATAGCTGTAATGCAGACCGGCCAGATACGGCATTACATTCTCTATGCATTTGTATTCATGCTGTTTGTCTTGTTTTTGGCGATGCTTAACATAATCTGAAGATGGCGGGATTCATACTCATAGCGGTTGCAGCATTTCTCTTCCCGGGTCTTATCCTGAGAACGAAGAGTATTGCTTCCGGCCGTAAGGGTCCGGGTATATTCCAGCCATGGAAGGATATCGCAGTGCTTTTCAGGAAGGGGAGCGTCTTCAGTGATACTTCCGGGCTTTTGTTCCGGATAGCTCCCTCAGTCACCCTGGCCACAGTCACCGGTGCAATGCTGCTGCTTCCTTTTGCAGAACAGAAGGCACTTCTTTCATTTGAAGGCGACTTCATCCTGTTTGCCTACCTCCTGGCGCTTGGAAGGTTCTTTACAATAATTGCTGCCCTTGATACCGGAAGCAGCTTTGAGGGAATGGGAGCCAGCCGGGAGGCACTCTTTTCAATGCTGGTGGAACCTGCATTCTTTGTTCTGCTTGCCACCTTTGCAATGTTCACCGGCTATACATCATTCTCTGTAATATTCAATCACTTCTTTATAACCGGGAATGATTATGTGCTGATATACAGTATTATAGGGGCCTACCTCCTCGTGCAGATCGCAATGGTTGAAAACAGCAGGCTTCCCGTTGACGATCCGAAGACACACCTTGAGCTTACAATGATCCATGAGGTGATGATACTTGACCACAGCGGATTTGACAAGGCTCTCATTCACATAGGGACGTACCTTAAATTCGCCATTTACGGTTCGCTGATTTACAATCTCGTTGTCCCGGCCGGATGGAATGTCATTCTCCAGGCAGGTCTGTTCTTTGCTGTTCAGTCTCTTTTTGCCGTTGTGATCGGCTTAACCGAATCATTCCGGGCCAGAAACAAGATGAACAAGAACCCCAAGTTCATCCTGACGCTCTCTGCAATTGCTTTAATAGCCTTTATGGTTATACTTATACTTACCGAAAAACTGGCCTGAAAGGAAATGATAAACTACCTGACAGTACTCTTCGCGATAACGCTTATCTACTTTGCATCGGCAGAAAGGCTGAGCACTTACATAAGGCTTGTTGCGCTTCAGGGTTTGCTCCTCTGCGGCATCGCCGTTTTTGAGCTTAAGGAGGTCAACCTCGGAAACTTCCTCTTTATTGTAGCGGAGACGCTGCTTTTCAAGACGCTGGTGCTTCCGTATCTTTTAAGCCGTATTGTCAGGCGGTCAGGTGTTACCAAGGTACACCGTCAGGCTGTACCTGGATTTTACCTGTTGCTGTTTTCCATCGCGGGGCTGCTGATCAGTGTGATTCTGGCCATGATACTTGTTAACCCTGTGATTAACAGCATATACCTGGCCATAGCAATGTTCACCCTGTTTACAGGTCTGCTCCTGATAGTGACACACAAGCTGATCATATCCCATCTTATCGGTTTCCTTGTGGTTGAAAATGCAGTCTTCCTGTTTTCACTTGCAGTGGGAAACGAGATGCCGATGCTCATCAACATTGGCATTCTGCTGGACCTGTTCGTCGGAGTGCTGATACTGGGATTCTTCGGTTTGAGGCTCAAACCCCATACAAACGAGCTGACAATGTTAAAAGATTAGGGAAATGCTGTTGCTCTTCTTCATATTGTCTGTTTTACTGAGTGCCGTGACACTTATCCCGGGCAGCAAGATTCTTACAAGGTCCGCGGTGCTCATCTTTACCGCACTCCTGATTGCACTTACGGTACACGCCTGGCTCAGCAGGGGAAGCACCGAGCTTTCGTATTTCACGTACGACAGCACTGCTGTACTGCTTCTCTCCGTTCTGGCATTGCTTGCCATTCCCACGGTGTATCACGGATTTATATACACACGGGAGGACACTGTCAAAAAGTATAATATCTATCATTCGGGCCTGATTGCACTCATGACGTTCATGGCCGGTGCATACCTGGCCAACACGATGACTGTCCTCTGGATCTTTGTTGAGGCAACCACACTGGCAGTGGCTGTGCTTATCTACCATGACCGGACCGAGATGGCCCTGGAAGCCACATGGAAATATGTGTTCATCTGTTCAACCGGAATTGCCCTGGCGTATCTCGGGATTCTCTTTCTCGGATTCATATACGGACGGGGCGATGCACCTAACCTCTCCTTTTCATCATTCGGAGCCGTGATCAGCAAGGCCAATCCGATGTATCTCAAGATAGCTTTCATCTTTGTCCTGGTGGGATTCAGCACAAAGATGGGTCTCTTCCCCATGCACACTGTCACGATTGATGCCCATTCGGTTGCGCCACCACCTGTCAGCGCCCTTATTTCGACCACGCTGATGAATGTGGGGTTTCTTTCTATATATCGTGTATACTCGCTTTTTTCTGCCACTCCGGTACTTTCTTTCATGAATCATGTACTCATCCTGGCCGGTATGCTTTCGCTCCTGGTTGCCGCCGGGTACATGCTCAAGGCAAAGCACCTTAAAAGGATGCTTGCATATTCCAGTCTTGAGAATATGGGACTAGTGGCGCTGGCTCTCGGCGCCGGGGGCTATGGTTATTATGCCGCATTGCTCCTTATAGTGCTTCATTCGCTCGCCAAATCGAGCCTCTTCTACCAGATGGGACAGCTGTCAAGGATACTGCATACATTCAGGCTGGATGACAGCGGCAGGTATATGAAACTTTACCCGGCGGGAGCCATGGTGCTTATGACCGGTATGATCTGCATCCTTGCCATTCCCCCTTCAGGTATGTTCATCTCTGAACTGATGATCTTCAGGGCGATGGTCACAAACGGCCAGTGGTTCGTACTCGCCGCCGCTGTTATCCTGCTCTCATATATTATTTATGCCATGAGTGTCAGGATAATGCATGTCAGCTTCTCCACTCCAAGGAACGAGGGAGAATTTAGACTGCCCGGCGTGGTTAACCCGGTTGAGACCGTAAGCCAGTTCATTCTTCTTGCGATTGTAATAATGATTTGTTTCTGGCAGCCACCATTCCTGGCTGACCTGATCAGCAGCAGTATAGCGTCACTGCCCGGATTGAAATGATGAGCAACAACAGTTATACAGAAGTAAGGAACGGTTATGTTCCGGCAGGATTACCGGAGATCCCGGTACTGGAATACAACCGGTTTTATGAAGAAGTTTCGGCCATGCTGGCCGATGAGCGGTATCACTGCCTCAGCTACTTCTGTCACCGGTCCGGCGAAGGTCTTAACTTTTTCTGCTGCATAGCTGACGACGGTTCGGGAGCAATAAGGATCCTTAGCCATGAGAAGATGGATGACGGAACACCCCTGCGATCGCTGGCATCATCATCATATGCAATGCATATCTTTGAACGTGAGATACATGAATCATACGGAATAAAGTTCGAAGGGCACCCGTGGCTCAAACCGGTCAGATACCCGCATGACAGGGCTGACAGGCTCAGTGTGATGGACAACTATCCGTTCTACGAAATTGAAGGAGAAGAACTGCATGAGGTAGGAGTGGGACCAATTCACGCAGGGGTTATCGAACCCGGTCATTTCCGTTTCATCTGCAACGGTGAGAAGGTGCTGCACCTGGAGATTCAGCTGGGATACCAGCACCGCGGGATAGGGAGGCTTATTACTGATTCCGGCAGCGGATTGCGCCGGGCACTCCTGGCTGAAAATATTGCCGGTGATACGGCGGTGGGACATGGTCTGGCCCATGCCCAGATCATGGAATCACTTGCCGGATTTGAGCCTTCAGCTTCACTGCAGGCGGAGAGATGCATTGCACTGGAGCTGGAACGCATTGCAGTTCATATTGGCGATACTGCTGCACTCTGCGGCGATGTTGCCTATCAGCTCGGGCAGGTTGCCTGCGAGGCTCTGAGGACACTTGTCATAAACACGACCCAATACTGGTGTGGCAACAGGTTCGGAAAAGGCCTTGTGCGTCCCGGAGGATCAAATTATCCCCTTACCGACGGGATAGCTGCTGAAATACTGAGAGTTCTGGAAGAGGTTGACAGGCGTTACAGCAATGTGGCCGACTGCGTTTATTCATTACCCAGTGTACTTGGTCGCTTCGAGGATATTGGCATTGTCACCCGGCAGCAGGCAGTATCAATAGGTGCGGTAGGTATGGCTGCCCGCACTTCCGGGGTGCCGAGGGATATCCGGGCTACTCATCCATTCCAGTATTACAGGCAGATGGCGATTGCTCCGGTGATGCAGGAGACCGGTGACGTCCTGGCAAGGGGCATGCTCCGTGCACTCGAGGTAAAAGAATCAGTAAAGATCATCAGGCAGCTGATTGAGAGCTGGAAAAGTACCGGGGACAAGACCTGGCCTCCGCAGTACGGACTCGGATTAAAGCCTGACAGTATTGCTGTCTCAGTCGTTGAGGGATGGAGAGGCGAAATATGCCATGTGGCTTTGACAGACAGTAAAGGAAAATTGATAAGATACGTTGTCAAGGATCCTTCAGTGCATAACTGGATGGCTCTGGCACTCGCAGTACGAAACCAGGAGATATCTGATTTCCCGGTGTGCAACAAAAGCTTCAACCTGTCATACTGCGGACATGACCTGTGATTATGACGATTATCCGGAGTATTGGGCAGGAAAGGAGAGGGAGGCCTGTGCCGGTGAGCGGCAATTATCTGTAATTTATTTATTTGCAGAAAGATGTTAAAGGAATTAAGAATACTTGCTGAACATGGCAGGCAGTTTGTGCCGGACCTGAGGAATCAGCCTGTCTCTGAAAGGTTCAGGGGGAGGCCGGTTATATCGGCAGGCATCACGGCACAGCAGGCTGGTCAGGCAGCGGCATTTTGCCCGACTGGTGCCATTGACAGCGATAGCGGTGCCATTGACCTTGGCAGATGCGCCTTCTGCAATGAGTGTGCCCTCGCAATGCCTGATGTATACCGGTTTACAAACGACTACCGCATTGCTGCCACGAAGAGAGATGACCTTGTCATCGGACCCGGGCAGGCTGAGCCCCTTAGAACAGACCAGGCTGCCGTCAGGCAGGAGATACGGAGGCTGTTTAAAAAATCGCTGAAGTTGCGCCAGGTTTCGGCGGGAGGCGACAACTCATGCGAAATGGAGCTCGGGGCAGCGGGAAACGTCAACTTTGACATGGGCAGGTATGGGATAGAGTTCGTGGCGTCACCGCGTCATGCTGACGGCATAGTCATTACAGGACCTGTATCCGCTAATATGGCCAGCGCGCTGGAGATCTGCTACGATGCCACCCCTTCTCCAAAAATCATCATACTGGTCGGTACCGATGCCATCAGCGGCGGGCTGTTTGCCGACAGCCCGGCAGTAAGCAGGGAATTCATTGAAAAACACCACACAGATCTGTATGTTCCGGGCAACCCTGCCCATCCGCTGACATTCATCAACGGGGTGATGGATTTGGTGGGGTTGTGATCAGGCAAGAGGCAATAGGCAATAGTGAAAATTACTGATTAACTGCTGACTGCAGGACTGTAAGACTGCAGGATTTTCAGACCTCAGGCCTACTTGCTGTTGAACAGGTCAATCATTGTCCGGGTCATGGCGGATACGCCGGTGGTATAGGCCGGGGCAAAGTCAGGAGCGAAGTTGCTGCTGTGAAGGGCAGGAAGCATGGTCCCTTTCATGATGCTTTCATCGTATTTTTCCCTGTTGGCGCCGCCGAGCCAGAAGAGAGAGATTTTTACATTTTCGTCAGTCCTCCCGTATTTTCCAAAATCCTCTGCAACCGTTGAAGGATCAACCCTTGTCAGATTATCCTTTCCCAGAATTCCCTCCATTGAGGTTACCGCCCTTGTTACAAGGTCCGGGTCGTTTATTACAGGAGGAGTAAATTCCTTACCCAGCGTTATTACAGGCATCTTCTCTGCCGGCAGTCCTGCCGCAGCAGCCTGGCCACTGGCAATTCGCGAAAGCGCTGAAACAATCTGCCTGTACACATCATCGGAGAAGAACCTGAGGGTAAGTTTCATATCGACCTCTTCGGGAATGATGTTGTGTTTTGTTCCCCCGTGGATTGCACCCACAGTCACCACGGCCGGATAGACAGGATTGATCTCGCGGCTGACGATTGTCTGAAAATCGAGTATCATTTTTGCTGACAGTACAACCGGGTCAATTGTCTTATGCGGCATGGCGCCGTGCCCCCCAACTCCGAAGACTTTGATATCAGCAGAGTTGACCCCTGCAAAGATGGCGCCCGGGAAATATCCGACGGTTCCGGCTGGCAGGTCGGGGCTGACATGATAACAGAGCGCATAGTCAGGCTTAGGGAAACGGCTGAACAGCCCGTCAGCTATCATTTTGTCCGAGCCGCCGCTGACCTCTTCAGCCGGCTGTGCTATTGCCACAATAGTCCCCTTCCATTTGCCTCTGAGTGCCACCATGGTTTCAAGAGTTCCATGCCAGACAGTCATATGAAGATCATGGCCGCATGCATGCATCACAGGTGTCTCCGTTCCGTCAGCGGCGGCAGACATGACCGTGCTGGCAAATGAAAGGCCGGTGGCCTCGCGGACTGGCAGACCGTCCATGTCTGTGCGGAGCATTATAACAGGTCCGTTTCCGTTTCTGTAGACACCTACCACCCCGTTTCCGCCCACTCCGGTTGTCACTTCAAAACCAAGCTGATTCAGTGCTTCCGCCATCTTTGCAGCCGTTTTGAACTCCATAAGAGAGAGTTCGGGGGTCTGGTGCAGATCCCTGTACATGACTTCCGCTGTGGCGGCTGAGGTTGAGGCCTCCTTCCTGATGATTTCATTCAAATCCTGCCCGGCGGCGGTCGCGGTGATGCCGGTGATAAGGATCAGTGCGGCAATATGAACTCTTTTCACGGTATGATGTTTCATTTTCTCAAATTTACCAATATAAATGTATCAGCGTAAGTGATGCCGAAAAATATGGGTCATGCCCTTTTGTAAACCGGTTTTTACTACCTTAGTTTCTTAATAGGCCATGACCGCCTGACGGCGGGAAAGGCAATGTGACCCTTGGAATCATAATTACTGACACATGAAAAAGTATTTATTAATCGGAACGATTGCATTTATGGGAACAGCTATGTTTACCTCTTGCGGACAGGCCGACAGGAAGGCGGCAGAAGAGTCTGAATTTACCTATGAAGTTGACAGGTTCGGGGATATCAGCGTCCTGAAGTACCGCCTTCCGGCATTTGAACAGCTGACTGCAGGTGAGAAGGAGTTCATCTATTACCTCTCGGAGGCAGCGCTTTGCGGCCGCGACATCTTCTGGGACCAGAATTTCAAATACAACCTGGCCATCCGCAAGACTATCGAAGCAATTATCGACACATACAATGGCGACAGGGAAAGCGATGACTACAAGGCATTCATTACTTATGCCAAGCGGGTTTTCTTCGCCAACGGCATACACCATCACTATTCAAATGACAAGTTTGTCCCGGGCTTTTCCTCTGATTATTTTGCCTCGCTGATCCGGGGTTCAGACGTATCCCGCCTGCCCCTTAAGGAAGGACAGAGCGCCGATCAGTTGACTGAGGTGCTCACCCCGATACTTTTTGACCCTTCACTTTATGCGAAAAAGGTTGATCAGTCGGAGGGAACAGACATGATAACTGCCTCGGCAAACAATTTCTACGAGGGGGTAACCCAGGTTGAAGCGGAAGCATACTATGCCGCACTTGCTGACCCGGAAGATCCGAGACCGGTATCATGGGGACTGAACACCAAGGTTGTAAAGAGTGACGGCAAAGTGACGGAGATACCATGGAAGAGCGGCGGCATGTACGGCCCGGCTATCGACAAAATAATCTTCTGGCTGGAGAAGGCACGCAATGTCGCAATGAGCGATACCCAGAAGAAGGAACTTGACCTGCTCATCGACTATTACAGGACTGCAGACCTGAAGACGTGGGATGATTACAATGTGCTGTGGGCAGGAAATACTGATCTGTCAGTTGATTACATAAACGGTTTCATAGAGACCTACGGCGACCCGCTGGGCATGAAGGCAACCTGGGAGTCTGTTGTTGACTACAAGGATACTGAAGCATCCAAAAGGACAGGTGTCATTACAGAAAACGCACAGTGGTTCGAGGATCACTCACCCGTTGATCCTCAGTACAGGAAGGAAAAGGTGACCGGTGTGGCCGCAAGTGTAATCAACGTTGCAATGCTTGGAGGCGACTGCTATCCGGCGTCACCGCTGGGAATAAACCTGCCCAACTCGAACTGGATAAGGGCCGAGGCCGGCTCCAAGTCGGTCACACTTGCCAACATTACAGATGCCAAGGATATTGTGGCAAGGGGAAGCGGATTCCTTGAGGAGTTCGCCTTTGACCAGGCAGAGATAGACAGGGCTGTGAAATGGGGTTCCCTCTCTGATGCACTGCACACTGACATGCACGAGTGTATAGGTCATGCCAGCGGTAAGCTTGCCCCCGGAACGGATCCCAACGCTCTGAAGAACTATGCATCACCCCTCGAGGAAATGAGGGCCGATCTGTTTGCTCTCTATTTCATGATGGATCCGAAGATGACCGAGATAGGGCTGATGACTTCCGACGAACCTGCCAAAGCGCAGTATGATAACTACATACGTAATGGTTTCCTGACACAGATCGTCAGGATCCTTCCCGGTAAGGATATCGAGCAGGCCCACATGAGATGCCGTTCGTCAATCGCCCACTGGGTTTATGAAAAGGGCAAAAACGATAACGTGATTGAGGTGGTTAAGCGTGACGGAAAAACCTATGTTCGCATAAACGATTACCAGAAGCTGCGCATCCTGTTCGGTGACATGCTGAAGGAAGTGCAGAGGATCAAGTCGGAAGGTGACTTTGCTGCCGGGAAGAACATGATTGAAAACTATGGGGTCAGGATAGATCAGGATCTTCATAAAGAGATACTTGCAAGGTATGCCGGGCTTAACCTGGCTCCCTACAGCGGTTTTGTAAACCCGGTCATGACCCCGGTCACCGACAGTGACGGCAGGATCACCGATGTGAAGATTGAGTACTGTTCCGACTTCCTCGGCCAGATGATGGACTACGGAAGGAAATACTCCTTCCTTCCTGCCTGGTAAAAGACATCAGGCTTTCTTCAGCTCCTCGGCCCGGGCATAGAGCTGTCTGTCTGTTTCTGTAACAGGCTCGGTGACAATGTTATGAGGTATAGGGCGAGTCTCTTCGTCCACATGAATGAATGTGACGAAACCCTCAACCAGCGTCTTGGTGCACTTTGATTTGCAGACTCTGATGTATGCCACGAGGCTTGACCTGCCGGTATATACTATTTTTGATTCGAACTTCAGAACCTCACCCGGTTTTGCCGGGCTGGTGAAGTACATTCCGTGCACCTTCAGGCAAACTACATTCTTCGGATCCAGGAGGGCTGTTGCTGCAATGAATCCGGATTCAATGAACCACTCGGCCGTTCGCCCCGCGAAGAGGGTACCGTGATGGTTGAGGTCTTCGCTCTTGACGAGCCTCATGGTGATATTGTCTGCAGGGTGGTGGATAATATTACTCATAGTATTTTTTGTTCAGACGGTCTGTCTTTTTCTTTTCTGTGAGGACAAGGTATGCCAGGTACACTGCGGTGACCAGAAGCAGTGCGGGTATGCTGTATCTTATTTTCATGGCGGTGCTGAGACCTTCGCCGGCGGCGACGGGCGGATTTACCGAGTGCCCCACATCAATGCCGAAGAGGTTTTTAACGAAGAAGAGGAGCAGGAATGAGAGAAGTCCGGCCGCAACAGGGGTGGTGATCCAGCCAGAGGCAATGCTGCCGAGGAGTTTCAGGTTGACATTTCTTATTCCCTTGTACAGGCCTATCCCAAGGACGGAGCCTACCACTACCTGTGTGCTTGAGACAGGTACGAGTGGTATTGGCGGCAACCCCAGCTTCACCATGAACCCTGAAAGTGATGCTGACGAGAATATAAACAGTACCAGGGCCTGTGAAAGCACTACCACGAAGGCTGCCTCGGAAGAGAGCTCCAGCAGGTTGCTTCCGACTGTCTGCATGACCCTTTTTGAATATGTAAGCACGCCCGCAGCAATTGCTATGGCGCCCAGGAAGAACAGCTGCTGTGACCCTGTAAGGGTAAAAAGGCCGAAGTCAGTGTCGTCAAGGGGAATACTGGGTACGAAAACCCCCATCACGTTGGCTATGTTATTTGCTCCCAGGCTGTATGCCCCGAAGGCACCCACAATCATCAGACCTGTTCTCATCCAGTTCTCGTACATGAGCAGGTGGATCTTTATCCTTCTGCGGGTGATCTTCACGAGGTGATAAAGCCCGTATGCAAAAAGAGCCCCCAGTACCGGCCCGGTGATCCATGTTGTAACTATCTGGGTCAGTGCGCCTGTATCAACGGCATTGTCAGTAAAGAAGTTCCAGCCGATTATTGCTCCGACAATGGCCTGTGTTGTTGAGACTGGCAATCCGGCCCGTGTCATTGCAAAGACCGTCAGCGCAGCTGCCAGTGCCACTGTGAAAGCACCTCCCATGGCATTCACCGATCCCAGGCGACCCAGAGTGCCTGCAGCACCGGCGCCCTGCAATACTGCTCCCAGGATAACGAAAACGGAAGCGGTAACTGCAGCCCTGGTGAAGGAGACCATCCTTGACCCTACGGCAGAACCGAACACATTGGAAGCGTCATTGGCACCGAGTGTCCATCCCAGGAAAAGTCCGCTTGTAAGGAAGAGGAAGATCATGATCAGAGCATTTGCCTTATAGCCATTGAGGCAAGCATGTCAGCAGCATCCTGTGCTGTGTCAGAAATGGTTTCTATATGATGCGTGATATACCTGATGTGAGCTTTTTCCGCGAGTGAAAGGTCATTCATCTCATGAAATACCTTTTTCTTCATCTGGAAGGCTGCCTTGTCTGTCTCCCTTTCAAAAAAGTAGACCTTGATAAGTTTTTCGCGGACCAGGTGCGGCTCACGGAAAAAGGACCGCGCCGCAGGGATCAGTTCTTCGGCGGCATTGCCTGAGACCTCGGCAAGAGATATGAAATCATGTGACAGGGATGCCGGCACATGCGGCATCTCGACATAAAACTCATTCAGGGATTTTTTTGCCGTGTCAATGATCTCATCAAGCTGCCACAGGAGCTTTACCATCTCGCTTCTCTGCTGCGGCAGGATGGAGTGAATGATCATGTCATTCTCTATGCTCCGTTGCAGCTTGTCAGCCTTGCCCTCCAGGTCATCTATCTTCGCAAGGTGATTCCGGAAGGCATCGGTGTCACCGTTTACATAGGCTTTGATGCCCTCCTTGAAGATCAGGACACCTATCTCGATAGTGTCAAAGAATTCGTCTATCCTTAGGCTTAATTCCCTTGTAGTACGGGTAAAGAGCGACATCTGCAGGTCTGTGTTGGTTAAAGCAAAGATATTAAGATTTGGGGAGAGGTCTGCCGGGTCAGAAATCAATAATTCTTTCCACCCTGTGTTTTTTCAGGTAACCCTTTATAATAACCTGTATGTCGCGGTTATCGGCTGCAGGCCTGATGCAGTCATGCACTGCGGTTAACCCGAATCCCACGTCGCTGATGCTGAAGAATCCGAACCCGGCATACTTGCCGTTGACTATCTTGACCGCTGACCGCTCTTCTTCATCGCGCCCGCGGTCTATTATGAAGAAGTTCCTTTCCCTGAAGATGAATTCGTCAAGGGCCCGGAGTGCTCTTTCGTTGTATGATTTCGGTTCTTCCTCACCGCAGCAGGCGCCGCGACACAGGCTGACCTGCCTGTGGAAGCATGGGCCGGCTGTTTCATACATCCCGCAGAGTTTCTGGCAGAGGTTGTATTCACTGATTATCTGGTCAAGCTTTCCGCGCGCCATGTCGCGCGAAGTAAACAACGAAAGAGGTACTTCATCATCGCTTGCATTCCTGTATGAGAACCTGATATAACCATCATCATCAGTGTGGCTGTAGATGCCCCACCGGAATCCTGACCGCCTCTGTGCCCTGTTGAACCGCGGCTTCCTGCTTTTAATCTCCGCTGATTCCATCAGGAGGGCGATAAGTTCACTGCCAGTGCACTCCCATGTGATGTCGGCAATCAATGACCGCATCTCCATTTCACGCCCGGATGTATTGTTCGAGAGATGCGAGCTTACCCGTTCACTCAGGTTCCGGCTTTTGCCGACATAGATCACCTCGCCGGTTTCATCATGGAAATAATATATCCCGGCTTCTTCCGGGATCTCCTCAAGGCGTGAGATCTCAAGTGCGGGATGCAGCTTCGCCGCCTTCCTGTTTTTAATCAGGCTGCCCGACTTCAGTTCGCGGTCCTTTTCGAGCAGCAGCTCAAGAAGTCTTACCGTGGCAAGTGCGTCGCCGGATGCCCTGTGTCTCCCGTTTATCTCAATACCGAGGTCATTGCACAGGTTACCAAGGCTGTACGACTTGTGGCCCGGCAGGAGCTTGCGGCTGAGAGCGACAGTGTCAAGCATCGGCCTTTTGAAGTTGTAGCCAAGCATCCCGAACTCCTGCCTGATGAAAGAGTAGTCAAATCTTGCATTGTGTGCAACGAAAGTCTTTCCTTCAGTCAGCTCCACTATCCTTCGTGCCACCTCAAAGAACCTTGGGGCATCCTCAACCATTTCGTTTGTGATACCCGTCAGGGAGGTTATGAAGTAGGGAATGTTGCGTTCAGGGTTGACAAGGGTTGAGTACTCCTCCACAATGCGGGTGCCGTCATGGATGTAAACGGCGATCTCTGTTATCCTCTCAAGCCTGGCGCTGCCCCCTGTTGTTTCTATGTCAACGACAGCATACATTGCTTCAGGAAAGTGCTAAGATAATTACTTTTCAGGCTGCGGCAGATTTTTTATATTTATAACAAAATTGCCTCCTGATGGACTGCACAGGAAAATACTTCTGGCTCGACGGAATGATATTGCCGGCAGGCAACGGCGATGATCCGCCCTCCGGTGATGTCTCCTTTTATGAAGTTATAAGGACACGCAACGGCATTCCCCTCTTTTTCAGTGATCATGTGAACCGGCTCAGGGAGGGCATATCCACCAGGTATGACCTGCCCGGGAATATTGACGGTGAGGTCAGGGAGGGACTGAATGAGCTTGTGAAAAGCGAGAAGCATGATGAGATAAATGTAAGGGTGACAGTAACATTCACCGGTCATGACCATTCACTGCACATATGCTATATTCCTTCCTTTTACCCTTCAGAAGCGATGGCAGCAGAGGGTGTTTCACTGATACTCTATCATGCCGAGAGGCTTGACCCGGGAGTCAAGATGCTTAATAAAAGGCTGCGTCTGTCGGTGAATGAGGAGCTTTCAAGAAGGAACGCATATGAGGCGCTTCTTGTCAACCGCGAAGGTTACATCACTGAGGGGAGCAGGTCCAACATCTTTTTTGTCACTGCCGCGGGAACAATACAGACGGCTCCCGACAGCATGGTTCTGTCAGGCATCACCAGGAGGTATATTACGGAGATCATACTGACGGAAGGGATCCCGCTTGTTTATAAAGCAGCCGCGGAGAACGAAACAGGGATATTCAGGTCAGCCTTCATAACAGGGACCTCGCCGATGGTTCTTGCAGTTAAAAGCATTGAATCGAGGCAGTTTGATGCAGATGCTCCAGTCATAAAAAGGCTGCGGGAAATATATTCAGGCCTGGCAGACAGGAGCATCAGTGACTATAAATTGGAAAACGAAGCAGATTAATCAATATCTTTGCATCAAAATAAACAGCAATGGCCAGTATAAAAAGTCTCAAAAAGGATATCGATTTTCTTTTCTTCGAACTGCTCTCCGATTGTTTCATGGTGTCAAGCCTTCATGAAGGACCGAAGAAAGCGGAGGTACAGGATCTGATCGAAGAAGCGGTAGCTATGCGCAATGAGTTCATTGACAGGGCAAACCATCCTGACGGCAAGGATAATCCGGCTCTTGTAAAGGCCTATTATGCTGCCCTGCGCAAGGAGCTTTTCAGCAAGGTCAACGAGTATTTTGAGAAGTTGAGCGCTGTTGCCAAACAGTAGGCAGTAGGCAGTTTGAGACTGCAACGAGGGCTGAGAATCAATCCCGTATCCGCCGGCTGGCGGATCAGTACGGCGGTGGGTTATATAAATTCTCCGGCAATTACCTGCCAGCCACATCTCAGGCATTTGCCGCCGTCCGTCAGGCCGGTAATCCGGGTAGCATAACCAGATCTTGTTATTACGGTTGAGTGACATGAGGGACAGACGGTATCACTTCCTCCGTTGTCTCCTCCCATATTGCCGGTATATACATAATCAAGGTATTCTGCGGCAATTTCCCTGAGTTTCAATATGGTGTCAGGCGGAGTTGCGGGGGTGGACCTCCTGTACACAGGGAAGTACCGGCTCAGGTGAAGCGGAACTTTCCTGCCGGCATTTTCTGCTATCCACTCTGCCTCCCGCTTCATTTCATCAGCCGAGTCGTTCAACCCGGGGAGAATGAGGGTGGTAACCTCCAGGTGCCTCCCTGAGGCGGCGACACTCCTTATTGCTTCCAGTACGGGCTGAAGCGAGGAGCCGGTATAACGCCTGTAAAAGTCATTGTCAAATGCCTTAAGATCGATATTGAAGGCATCAATTACCTCTGTAAGTTCATTCAGTGGTTCCCGGTTAACAAACCCGTTGGTGACCATCACGTTCCGAAGGCCCCGTCCGGCAGCTATCCGGGCGCATTTCACAACGTATTCATACCAGATGACCGGCTCGTTGTACGTATAGGCAATTCCAATATTTCCGGTAACCGCATCTGCCTGTCTGACAAGCTCTGCCGGGTCAAGCTTACGCGATCCGCCGGTGGTGACATTTTGTGAAATATGGTAATTCTGACAGAAGTCGCATCGGAGGTTGCAGCCGTATGATCCCACTGAAAGAATTGAGGAGCCGGGGAAGAAATGGTACAGCGGCTTTTTCTCGATGGGATCAGTAGCATAACCGGAGATGATCCCTTCCGTGACAAGCTGCAGTTCACCTCCACTGTTCCTGCGGACACCGCAGATTCCCGCTTCACCTGGCCTGATAATACACCGGTGAGGGCAGAGGAGGCACCTTATGGTATCCTCCTTATGTTTCTCCCACACTATCATCGCCGTTGCTGTTTTGAACATATAAATTTAATGTTAATTTTGTTAGCCCGCCAGATCCTGATGTGGCCGGGAAACAGCTTCATATCCGTTTAACCTTAATCTGACACTATGAGTACAAGAAGAGACTTTCTGAGGAAATCAGCCCTTGTTATGGCTGCAGCGCCTCTGATTAACCGTGAGATGATTGCCTCTGCCAGGCCTTCCAGGAAGACGGGGCTTGCACTTTATACAATCCGTGATGCGATGGGCGTGGACCCTTCAGCCGCTCTTGCAGCGGCAGCAGAGACCGGATATGAATGGGTTGAAGCTGCTGATCATCGCGACGGCAAGTTCTACGGGATGAATCCAAAGGAATTCGGCAGACTGGTAAAGAAAAACGGTCTTGACCCGATAAGCTCGCACAGCGGACTCAGGCCGGAAAATTATGAGCAGATGATAGATGATGCTGCAGAGGCGGGCATGAAGTACATTATGCTGCCGTCGCTGCCCGGTGACTGGAGCGGTACGATTGATGGTTATCAGCGTGCGGCAGATTTCTTCAACAAGGCAGGGGAGAGGAGTAAGAAAGCAGGCATTGCCTTTGGGTTCCACAACCACCAGGTTGAGTTTCATGAGATCAACGGCCGTGTACCATATGATATTCTGCTTGAAAACAGTGATCCGAAGCTGGTAACCTTCGAGGTAGACCTGGCATGGATTACTGCTGCCGGGAAGGATCCTGTGGCCTACTTCAGGAAGTACCCGGGCCGGTTCGAGGTGTGGCATCTCAAGGACCTTTCACCGGAGAAACAGGATGCAACACTCGGTGAGGGAATTATCGATTTCCGGCCAATCATGGCCGAAGCCCGGACCGCAGGAATGAAATACTGGTTCCTCGAGCAGGACAACTGCCGGACACATTCTCCGATGGAGAGCATACGGATAAGCAGGGATTACTTCCTCGAAAAGCTGGCAAAATAAACCTGGTGCAGAGTGCTGCTGCGCCGTTATGAACAACCCCTGAGGGCATTCTTCCCGCAGGGGTTTTATTTTGGCCTAAAGTGACATCAGGAGTGACCCGTTTTTTGACGAGGCTACTGCAGCTTCGAGGAACTTCATTCCACGCACTCCTTCATGGATTCCGGGGTAATCAGCTGTCTCTGGCGGCTGACGACCTTCTTCGAGGGCCCTGATGTGCATGCAGAAGTTCCTGTACAGGTTGGCAAAGGCTTCAATGAAGCCTTCGGGATGCCCTGCCGGTATCCTGGTATGCATCGCAGCCGCCGGTCCCGTTCCGGTGAAGGAGGTGCCGGTCCGGAAAAGCTGCACCGGGGCATCAGGCCACATCAGGGTGAGGGTGTTTGGTTCCATCTGCCTCCAGTATATGCCTCCCTTTTCCCCGTAGATCCTTATTGACAGGTTGTTTTCCTCGCCGGTGGCCACCTGGCTTGCAAGGAGGGTGCCTCTGAATCCATCGGCAAAGGACAGTGTCACCGTGCCGTCGTCATCAAGTTTTCTTCCCTGGAGGGTGGAGTGCAGCTCTGCCGATAAGGAAACGACCTCTCCTCCGGTGATGTATTCTGCCAGGTTGAATGCGTGTGTTCCTATGTCAGCCATTGCACCTGCGATTCCGGCCCTTGAAGGATCTGATCTCCATACTGCCTGCCTGTTTCCTGTCATCTCAACCGGGGTTGAAAGCCAGCCCTGCAGGTACTCGACGATTACCTTCCTTATTTTTCCGATTTCGCCACCAGTGACCATCTCGCGTGCCTTTTTTACCATCGGGTAGCCGGTATAATTATGTGTAAGGCAAAACAGTCTGCCGGTGCGTTCCACTGTCTCGTGCAGGTCAAGGGCTTCGGCCACGCTGATGCAGAGAGGCTTGTCACATATGACATGGAACCCTGCTTCCAGGGCCATTTTTGCAGGACCGTAGTGAAGGTGATTCGGGGTGACAATGCTGATGAAGTGAGGTTTCACCTCAGCCGGAAGGGTACTCTCGGTCCTGATCATATCCTTCCAGTCTGCGTATATCCTTGAAGAGGGTAAACCCTCTGCAATACCTGTTGCCAGTGATAATTCAGGATCACTGCTGAATGTCCCGCAGACCAGTCCGGCAAGCCCGTCTAGGCGGGCTGCCATGCGGTGCACGGGACCAATCAGTGATCCTTCGCCGCCGCCTATCATCCCCATCCTCAGTTTCATTTTGCCTCGCCGTTTTCCGGATTGTAATCACCCCTTATTTCAACGGAGTGCTGCATGCAGAACTCCTCAACCGCCTCCAGGATCCTTGCTGTATTCTCTGGCCAGTAAGTTCCCAGTCTCAGGCTTACATTTCCTGATTCCGTGATGAAGATGATTGTGAGCGGCCTGAACTCAACCGCCCGGAGTGACCCCGGGGTAAATACCCGGGGAGGTCTGTAGAACTCCTGCCGCAGCGTTATCTTCTCGTCCGACACGATTATATACCTGTTTGTATAACCGAGTCCGGAGAAAATCATCCACAGGCCGAACAAAAGCAGGAAAGCCATAGCCACCCAGGTTGAAGTGCCTGCAGCTGGGGTGCCGGCTATGCTGTAAAAATACCATCCGGTTACAACCAGGCATGCTGCTCCAAGCAGTATCCTGCCGGCTTTTTCCAGCCTTCTATTTTCGTGAAGATCAATGCTGTATCTCGATTCTCTCATATCATTTGCGATAATGCAATTTACTTATTTTTAAGGATATCATTTCTGATTTAAAAATCGGGATGCCGTTTTATTTTCCGCGTGAAATATTTACTTTTAAGGTTTATATTGAACTTTTAACCACCTGTACTATGAAAGAAGATTCAAGAAAAATCTCAAGACGGTCATTTGTAGGCACCACGGGTGCTGCAATTGCCGGACTTACAATTCTTCCGAGCAATGTTGTGAGCGGCCTGGGTCACCGTGCTCCGAGTGATATGCTCAACATTGCCGGAATTGGGATAGGCGGCGTCGGCGCCACCAACATCAGGAATGTTGCTGCATCAGAAAACATAGTGGCACTCTGCGATGTCGACTGGGGATATTCCAAGAGGGTCTTTGATGCCTACCCGGCAGCGAAGCGGTTCTGGGATTTCCGGAAGATGTACGATGAGATGGGCAAATCGATTGATGCCGTAATAATTGCAACTGCAGACCACACCCATGCCCTTGCCGCAGCACACGGGATGACGCTTGGCAAGCATGTATACCTTCAGAAACCGCTGACTCACAGTGTATATGAGTCCAGGCTGCTCACAAAGCTCGCCGCGAAGCACAAGGTTGCCACATCCATGGGTAACCAGGGCTCCTCAGGAGAGGGTGTCAATCTTATTATGGAGTGGATCCAGAACGGGGAGATAGGAGAGGTCAGGAAAGTGGAGACATTCACTGACAGACCGATATGGCCGCAGGGCCTGAACCGTCCCGCCAAGGGAGAATGGGTCCCAGACACACTGAACTGGGATCTCTTCATAGGTCCTGCCCCGATGCGCCCGTTCCACAGCATCTATACTCCATGGAACTGGAGGGGATGGTGGGACTTCGGCACAGGTGCACTGGGTGACATGGCATGCCATATCCTTCATCCTGTATTCAAGGGACTCAAGCTGCAGTACCCGACAAAGGCCGAGGGCAATTCAACGCTTCTTCTCACTGACTGCGCCCCGAATGCACAGTCAGTCAAGCTGGTCTTCCCCGAAAGACCTGCTCCCAAAGGCTCAAAGGTCAAGTATCCCGAAGTGGAGGTCACCTGGACTGACGGCGGCATCCTGCCGATGAAGCCAAAAGGCTGGCCGGCAGGCAAGGCTTATGATCCCGACGGAGGATGTATCTTCCACGGTTCGAAGGACACACTTATCTGCGGATGCTACGGGCGTGACCCATGGCTGCTGTCAGGGCGCGTGCCAAATTCGCCGAAAACGGAGCGTCGCGTAACAACCAGCCACGAAATGGACTGGGTACGTGCTTCAAAGGAATCACCCGAGTCAAGGGTCATGACAAAGTCAGACTTCTCCGAAGCAGGGCCGTTCAATGAAATGGTGGTTATGGGCGTCCTCGCCGTAAGGCTTCAGGGACTGAACAAAACCCTCGAGTGGAACGGTGAGAAAATGGAATTCACCAATATCAATGATGATGAGACCATAAAGATATGCGTGGAGGATCATTTCAACATCACCGACGGTCACCCGACTTTCGACCGGAAGTACACTGACCCGATCAATGCGAAGCAGTTTGCCGCAGAGATGATAAGGCATAACTACCGCGCAGGCTGGTCACTTCCCGAAATGCCCGCATAACCGATAAATTAAAATAAATACTTAAAACCAATAACTTATGAAACTGTTTAAGACACTGTTTGTTTTTCTCCTTGCTGTCACTTTCGTCTCCTGCGGATCAGGAAAGGAGAAAAAGAATGCCGAAAAGAAATCGACTGAAGCCGAGGTCTGGACATTCCTTTTTGACGGATCAGGTACCCAGGGCTGGCGTAACTACAACATGGCAACCTTCCCGGAACAGGGATGGGAGATCGTTGACGGTACACTGCACTGCATAGGATCAGGCAGGGGTGAGGCCGGCGGTGGCGGCGGCGACATTATCTATGACAAGAAGTTCTCGAATTTCCACCTGAAGCTTGAGTGGAAAATATCTGAGGGCGGTAACAGCGGGATTTTCTACCTCGCACAGGAAGGTCCGGAATGGGATTATATCTATAAGACTGCTCCCGAGATGCAGGTCCTTGACAATGAAAGGCATCCGGATGCCCAGGCAGGCAAGGACGGAAACCGCATGGCAGGTTCACTTTATGACCTGATCCCCGCCAAACCGCAGAATGCCAAACCGGCAGGAGAATGGAACACTGCCGAGATCAAGGTGTACAAGGGATCGGTATGGCATATACAGAACGGAGAGACCGTACTTGAATATCATCTGTGGACACCGGAATGGAACAATCTTGTTGCAGGAAGCAAATTCCCTGCCCTGAATCCAAACTGGGCCAACGTGGCATCAGAAGGTTACATAGGCCTGCAGGATCACGGTGATGACGTCTGGTACAGGAACATCCAGATCAGGGAACTGTAACTAACCTGCCTGGCAGGTAACGACAGGTCTCAGACATGTAGCTGCCTGACAGGCAGCTACATGTATTACTGCGCCGGATTTCCTTTCAATCCGATCTCCTCTGCTGCCTCCCGCATACCCAGGATCGTATCCGAAATCAGGTCGTTAAGGTCAACGCCGAGCATGGCCGCTCCCTTTTCAATCACGCTCCGGTCAACACCAGCTGCAAAACGTTTGTCGGTCCACTTCTTTCGTACTGACTTTGCTTCCATGTCAAGCACACTACGCGTAGGCCTGACAAGGGCACTGGTCGTCACAAGTCCGGTCAGCTCGTCAATTGCATAGAGCGTTTTTTCAAGAAGGCTCTTTGGTTCAGTGTCAGAGCAGATACCGTAACCGTGGCTTATAACCGCCCTGACATATTCTTCAGGCCACCCCTCATCCTTAAGGATCTTCTCCGTCATTGTACAGTGCTGATCAGGATACATCTCGTAGTCAAGATCATGTATCAGGCCGATAATGCCCCATTTTTCCTCATCCTCCCCGTGCTTTCGGGCCATGAATCTCATAACAGCTTCCACTGAAAGGGCATGCTTGTAAAGACTTTCGGACTTGTTGTATTTCCTGAAGAGATCAAGTGCCTCTTCCCTGGTTGGTATCCTGGTTTCCATATTCAAAGGGTAAAAATACTTTGGTTACTGCTTCACTGCCTTGATTGAAAGGTTCCTGCCTCCGTAGGTGATCCTGAGTGTGTACACTCCTGCCGCAAGGCTGTGACAGTTGAAATTCACCCGGTTCCGTCCAGGTGTGAGGGCGTTTTCTGACCGAAGTGCAATACGGCCGGAGGTATCAAATATTTCGAAAATTGCAGTTTCACTGCCGGCATAATCAATGTCGAGGGAAAAACTCTCCCTGAAAGGATTTGGGTGAAGGGTCACCTGGTCCTCAGTGATTTCTGGCCCGGTTCCCGAAAGGACGAAGGATACACTGGCAGTATCATTGCCGGGGTAACCATCCTCAGGCAGGCGGTTGATAATGCTTATGCGGTACGGAACATCTTCCAGGAGGCTTGATTTCTGGGTAAATGAAACATCAACAGTATCACCCGGATCGATCTTTTTATAGAACGTCTCGTTCACGAGGTCACCGTCATTGATCCTGTATGCCAGCGGGAAGCTTGTCACTGCCGTCCGCCCGAAGTTGATCACCCTTCCCTTAACAGTCACATCGGTGAGGATAGCCTGCGCGGGAGGCGCAAAAACCGAATCGATATGGAGGTCAGCCTCGAGGAACGAAATGTCCGGGAATGTAACCTGGTCAAGCCAGGCAGCGTCAAGTCCACCCGTGAGTGAAACATCCTTTGAGTATATCCATTCAAGCAGGTGCACACCTGGTTTCAATACCCTTTTCCTCTGCGCCCACGGGGTGTCACCGGATATCTGCATGTCAACCACGCTGTCAACCCTGAAGGTGAGCACATCATATGTGGGCTCCGATGAAACCCTTACAAAAAACGACACAGTGTCTGCTACAGGATTGTTGACATATATTGCAAGGACTGACTCCGCTTTATCCGGGACAGGAGCCGACCTTGCGGAGTGAATGTTCTCATAGGATGCGGATGATGTTATGATCCAGGGATAATCACCGGTCATTATCCATGGAAAGACGTCAAACCTGTTGAATTCCCAGGTTTCCCTTGTCTTGCCGGTGCTGACTGACCATCTTCCCTTTGCTTCATAATTACCGCATATGAAGCTCACGTCATATGGAATGACCCTCCCGGAGCCGGCCAGCAGCGAAATTGCAGTCTCAAAATATAAAGTCTTTTCCTGGCCCGGTTTGATTGTGTCAGTTTCAAGCTCCGGATCTGACACCATCATCCAGCTTCCTGCCGGTGTAACTTTAACCACACCGGTTGCAGCCGACGATCCCTCATTTCTGACTCTGACCTTAAGGTTCAGTACCTCCCCGGCATCGGGAAGGAAATTTGAATTGCCGACTGAGGAATCATCATGAATGGCCGATACAATTTTCAGGCTGGGTGCACGCAGGGTCATGTCAATACCGAACCTGTAATCATCATCTCCGTCAATGAGGCTGAGCAGGAGGGAGGCGAGTTCGCCGTCTTCAACCCTGTCTGAGACCCTGAAAGTGAACTTTCCGTCTATGATACGTGACTCGCCCGGAAGAAGCACCCCTACTGTTGCGGTATCGGCCTCTACCGTTATCATTCCGGAGGAAACCTCAAGGTGTGCGGTCAGCGATGAAGTCTTAACCTTGCCAATGTTTTTTACCGTGATCCTGAGGTTCACCTGCTCCCCGTAATCGGGAAAGCCGTTTCCGTTGCCCTCTGAGTCATCAAATACAATGCTGCCGGTGGTAACAAAGGCATTATTTACATCTCCGAAACGGATGGTTTTCTGCCAGGGAATCATGTTCTGCCCTGTCACTGTCAGCAGGCAGGAGTCCTTTATCCCTGCCGGTATCGAAAGGGACACATTCCCGGAGGGGCTCACGAATCTTGCATCCCAGAGAGTGTCGAAGTCTGACAGTGCAGCATAGGCGAACGGTTCTGCAAAGAAATCAAGTGATTCCAGTTCCTGGGGAACCTTGTCCGACACGTCAATTTTAAACGTATCCGGTCTGCCGATCATTGGTGAGAGAGAGGGATCGCCGAGCAGGATGTAGGTCTCCCAGTAGTATTTCTTACGGGGACTGGTACTGGCTGATACTGACATGTTTCCCGAGAAATTGATTTGTCCCATGGTGTAGTACCATTCCCCCGGGGGTTCTCCGTGTGAATGAAAAAGCCTGTCAAAGGCACCGGCTCCCGTGGTCTCGTATGTAACATCCAGGCCGGGAGTGCCCGGACCCACTGCCCAGAAGAAATCGTCGCTCCAGTAAGAGTCGTTTGTGCACCCTATAAAACCTATGGCTCCCTTGCCAGGTGTGGCAACCATGGCAGTCCCGAAACATGATGCCACATTTATCTGGGCAGTACGGCAGGCATTGGCAATAATGAGCGGGTATTCGTTCTCATTTGTCAGCTCGTTCATCATTGAGGTCCTGAAGACCGGATCACTGAAGCCTGCCGCCTCACCGTGTCCCGTATAGTTTAAAAGGCTGAGTCCCTTGTTGAATAACGTCTTTAAAGAGTCATCCTTTAGCTGTGCTTCAGGATAAAGCCATCTGATACCATTCAGCGAGGTATCAGCCTTAAAGTATGTTTTGCTGATATATGATACCTGCCCATTCATATACAGCTCGAACCCGGGGGCATTTCCTGCCGTGGCGAGAGCCCATGCCCAGGTATTGTTGGCCGGCCCAAACCTGTAGGTTTCGTAATCAATGATCTTTTTGACCATACCTTTCATCTGGGTTGTATCGGACGCCGGCAGCCTTCCGATGAAAAGTTCCGGGATGTAATCGCCCTGACCGTCAAATTCGCCGTAGTAAAGGTCAGAAACATTTGAGGTGCCGCGTGAGGTGGGAATAATGGCCTGGTCTCCGGCAATGAGCAGATAATGAACAGGTTTTCCTTCTGCCTGCAGACTGGTATAGAGATCGGTTATCCTTTCTTTGAGGTCTTTGTAGACTGTGTCGGCAGGTCCTGCTTTCTTATAGATAACGGAGGTCTTTATTCCCTTCAGGGTCTTCCATTTTACAAGAGGCTCAATTTGTTTACGGAACATTGAATCAGTCACGATAATCATATTGACCGGTTTGTCGGTATATCCGGTAATATATGAATCAGAGGCATATCCACCCTTGTTGAATGAGTCATCCGGAACATCTTCCCCCTTGGTTGCCGCGGGTTTATAGCTGATTCCGACATTCATCGAGGTTATCAGGTCAACATATCTGCCGTGAGGGTTGTAAAAAGCGGGGTAGACGGCAATGTTTGCCAGCTGCCGGCCCCTGAAAATGCCTTCGTGTGTTACCTTTACAGTGTCGTGTGAAAGGACTTTCCTGCTTTCATATGCTTTACGGTCCTTGACAGTGATCCTGTCTTCGCGTGTCTGGTTTTTTGTCCTTGCCGGCTGCGCCGGGAAAAGCTCGGCATCCGGTGTCCCCTGGTCTGAGAACCGGATTCTTTCCGAAGTAACATCTGAGACGGTGACGACGAGTTCCATCCCTTCAGGTACCTCTATCAGCCGGCTCCAGACAGGAAGCTCCGGCTGTCCGGGTTCGGCAGTCTGATGATGCCCTGGTAAAAACAGTCTGAGATACTGTCCGGAAGGATCGGAGACACTGCGGAATCCCGATCGGCCGGAACGGTAGGTGAAATCAGAAAGCTCACGCGAACCCGATCCGCCGGGTCTGTCACCGGCTGATCTTCCGGCATAAACCTGGGAATCAGCTTCGGGCAGGTTAAGCAGCATCAATATAGCCGCCATAAGTGCGGTTACCCTCTGGTTTACCCTCATAACCTGAATATACGAAGCCAATATAGTTAAAATATAACTCAATTTATATGCCGGAGACGGTCATAGCCGTTATATAAATTGAATTCGTATATTTAACCGTAATTTCAGGGTAATTGTTCAGGGGATGAAGAAGGGGACACAATTTTCAATAATCCTTCTATTGTTTTCTTTATCAGCATTTTCGCAGATCAACAGGTATGGAACACCTTTGATCAGCAGGTTTGATGCTGCCTTAACCCCGGGAGAACTGCGAAACCTCTGCATTACAATGGATAACCGCGGTGTGATGTACTTCGGAAACGAAGGCGGAGGCATTGTCACATATGACGGAAAAAACTGGGGCATGATACGGACTCCCGGCCTGGAGGCGGCTGCATGCCTGGTTACAGACAGCCGCGGAATAGTATATGCCGGCGGCCGGAACGAATTCGGCTATCTTCAGCCGGATGATGCCGGCCGGCTCACATACAGGTCCCTGTCCGGCCTGATCAGCAGCAGTGATACATCATCTGCTTCATCAACCGGATTTGTAACTTCAGCAGCGGCAGACAGCAATGCAGTATTTTTCTCTGACGGAAAGAAACTGTACTCCATAGATGCAGAAAATGATTCAGTGAAGGTTACCGATCTGGAAAACATTTACGGGACCCGGAATATATCAGCACTCCTGCCATTTGCCAACAGCCTGATAATCGCCGACGACGCGGAAGGACTTTTCACCCTCGGCGACGGGGAGATGACAAGGTTGCCCGGAGGTGACGGTGCAGCACCTGCCAGGTTTGTAAAGCTGCTTCCTTATGACAGGGACAACCTGCTGATAGGGGATGCTGAAAGAGGACTGCTGCTGTTCAATGTCAGAACAGGTGTCCTGAATAAACTGCCGCAGGATCAGGAGGCAGGAACGTATAAAAGAACCGGTTTGCTGACTGACCTGGTTCTGTTGCCGGGGAACATGATCGCTGCCGGTTTCTCAAACAGGGGAGGGGTTTACGTGTTCAGCCATGAGGGTAAACTGCTCCAGCAGATATCGGAAACCACCACCACGGTTGCAGAGTCCTCGGTGACGGCCATGTACTGCCATTACACCTCCAATTCCCAGCTCTGGTTCTGTACAACCGGTTTCATAAACAGGGCATACGTATCAATGCCTGCAACCGAGTTCAACCCGGCCTCCGGCATTGCATCCGCCCTGGGTCCGCTTGCAGAATATGAAGGATCAGTATATGCCGGGGCTGAAGACGGACTTTATGCCAGTTATACAGATGCGGCAGGTCTGAGACGTTTCAGAAGAGCAGGAAGCCCTGGAATAAAAGTAAATGACCTGACCCCCGCTGACCTTTCCGGCGACAATGTGTTATTGGCTGCCACAGACAACGGACTGCTTCAGGTTGAAAATCATGGCGATCTTACCCGGTTCCTGACAGGCGTCAGGTTTACGGCATTAAGGCTGTCAGACCGGGAGCCGGCTCTAATGCTTTCAGGTTCAGAAAACGGAACGGTAAGAACCCTGGAGTATGACGGTTACGAATGGAACATCAGGCATACGATCACCGGCGTGGTTTCCGGCGTCATCCGTGATATAGAACAGTCTTTCCCCGGAGAATGGTGGATGGTTACATCGGAACCTTCATCGCTGGTACGCATGCACTGTGAGCCAAATGACACCCTTATAACTGTATACGGCAGGGAGCAGGGAGTGTTGTCTGACACTGTGAACAGCATCTCGGTAATAAATTATAAACTTTACCTGTGCACAGGGAGGGGAGTCTTCCTTTACAACCGGCAGAATGACATTTTTGAGGAGGACCACGATCTGCTTGGAGCCACCTTTGATGATACCGACATAAAGATGCTGTATGTCACCCCCGAGGGTGAAATCGTGGTATCCGGGTATGACAACCGTAATTTCACTGCACTTGTAACAGCCACCCGTCAGGGCCACGTGGTCTTCAGGAGGCAGTTTGATTTTCTCCCGGACCTGGCAACTTCGGGAATATTCTACGGTGACGGTTCTGCCTGGCTGGCCAAGGGACGGAGTCTTGCCGTTCTCGACAAGACGAGGCTCGGGTTCAAATACGGCGACTTCAACACACTCTTCACCAGTATCTCCACCGGCAGTAGCAGGATACTTATGGAGGGTACATTTTTCAGGATATCGGAAGGAGGTGTCTGCATACCCTCAGTCAGCCAGCCGGATAATACCTCTGTCACCCTTCTGCACAGTGATAACAGCATCACTTTCAACTGGACCACAACATCGTACGTTGAGGAGGACAAGACAGAATACCGTTACAGGCTTGAAGGCTTTGATGAGGACTGGTCCGCCCGGGGAAAACAGAGCCAGGCAGATTATACAAACCTGCCGTCAGGCGATTATGTGTTCAGGCTGAAGGCAAGTACCATTACCGGACTTGAAGGGGAAGAACTGACATATGCATTCTCTGTCAGGAAACCGTGGTATGCATCATCGGCTGCAGTGATTATCTATGCAGCCACTGCAGGCTGGCTCATTTTTATCCTGATCAGGTACTTTGCTAGGAGGTTGCGCCTGAGAAACAGGAGACTTGACAGCCTTCTCAGGCAGCGGAATGAAGCTGCCGCGAGGGGCAGAAGCGAGATTGCCGGGCTCGAGAAGTATGCCGGTATGGTTCAGACGGCCGTATTTCCTTCAGAAAAAAGACTTGCAGAATACATCCCCAACAGCTTCCTGTTAAACAGGCCAATGAATACTGTCAGCGGTGATTTCTTCTGGGTGGCTGGCCGTGGCGACAGAACCGTTCTGGCAGTGGGCGACAGCACAGGGCACAGTGTACCTTCGGCCCTCAGGACAGTGATGGCACTTTGCTTTCTTGACGAGATAACCGACAGGCCCGGATCCATGACAACCTCAGAAATACTTCAGGAATTCCGGTTGAGGCTTGCGGATACCTTCAGTTCACTTTCCGGCAGTGAGGCCCAACATGAAGGAATTGACATCTCACTCCTGGCCATTGACAGGCCGGGAAACAAGATAGAGTTTTCAGGAGCTGCAACGCAGTGCTTCAGGGTCAGGGAGATGAGTGACTCTGAGAGGCAGAGATGGGATAAAGGGGAGTTCAAACCCAACGAGGGGACACTGGTGAGCGGTAAATATCTTCTGGAGACCGTTTACGGTGACAGGGTGCCCCTGGGAATGCACCTTGACGGTGACCATGCATTCACCCAGCATACATGGAAGCTTGAGAAGGAATCATCCTACTACCTCTTCACAGATGGTTACCCGGACCAGTTCAACGGTGCCACAGGCAAGAAGTTCCTAAAGAAGAACCTCCGGAAACTGATTCTCGATATCCAGAATTTTCCCATGAGCAAGCAGAAGGAGATGCTTGAGGAGCGACTTATAAGCTGGATGGGCAAGGCCTCTCAGACTGATGATATCCTGGTTGCCGGGATCAGGATTGAATAAGTTACTGTCGGGCTGTACCGAACTCCTCACTCAGACGGTAGAAGATCCCTCTTTCATTTGCCTCGTAGGTAATCAATCCGCAAAGGATAAAATCACTCAATATTCTTTCAGCTCTTCTCGAATTGATCCCGGCTAGTGTGCGGAATCCGCTGACAGTTATTTCTCCTTCGCTGCGGAGATGGTTCAGCAGAAGGTTTTCAGTCTCCTCGAATTTGAGCAGCAGGCCACGCGTCTTTCCGCTTCGTCGCCATATCTGAAGTATAACCCTGTCAGCCATGAAATTCTGATCCTTCTGCCTGAAATATGCCTTCCATCTGCCATGTTCGTCCCTGGCCTTCACGGGTATTGTTTCGCTTTTCGGCACCTCGACCTCCAGGATTGTTTTTCCGTTTATTGTATGGGTCCGGGTACGGAGAGTGACCTTCGGATCACAGTGCATAGTGGCGGCTGCGTCAATCATGTAATATTCCTCGTCTGACCTGACCCCTGCGAGTGATCCGTTGTCCCTTACCCCGATAAGCAGTTTTCCTCCGGCTGTATTTGAGAATGCAGACAGGGTCCGCGCTATTTTCCGGGGATCAGAAATGCAGTACTTAAAGTCAAGGTTCAGCCCCTCGCCGCCTGTGATCAGGTTGTGGATGTATCGCCCCATAGATGCCTGAATTGTTGCTGCGCGACAGCCCCACTAAAATAAGACAAAATATTTGTATATTGGCTCATTATCCGGCGGTGCGGTGGGATGATCGCAATGTATTTATCAACACTGTCCGCAGAAAATACAAAGGAAGAAATCACAGAAACCACAAACCTATTCTATGAAACGGAGAACCTTTTTCAGATCCGGCCTTGCGGGAGCTGCCGGCATTACCCTGCTTGGCAACCGGGCGATGGCCGGCAGCGTAAAAAATTTTGACGGAGAAATAAACTACAGGACACTGGGAAGGACCGGACTGAAGCTGCCGGTCGTCAGCTTCGGGGTAATGAGGTCTGACAACAGCGCACTTGTAAAGGCAGCCTATGAAGGGGGCATGAAGCTGTTTGATACGGCTCACGGCTATATGAACGGGCGAAATGAGGAGATGCTTGGAGGATTCTTCAGCACCGTACCTCGTGATTCTTTCGTGGTGGCAACAAAGGTCAAGCCTTCCGGGGTGGACTCCCGTACCGGTCTTCCATCGAAGGATACCACGGCAGAAAGTTTTCTTTCGATGTTCAACCTCAGCCTCAGCAGGCTGAAGCTCGACCACGTCGATATACTCTATATGCATTCGGCGGAAAGTGCCGAAATGGTAAGGCATAAGGAAACTGTTAAAGCCATGATTGACCTTAAGAAGCAGGGGAAAGTCAGGTTCATAGGCATCTCAACGCACAAGAACGAGCCCCTGGTGATAAATACGATGGCTGAAGACGGGATTTGGGACGTCGTCCTCACCTCTTACAACTACCGGCAGACCTACCTTGCTGAAATGAACAGCGCCATTGAAAAGGCGGCAGCGGCAGGAATGGGCGTTGTTGCCATGAAAACCCTGGCCGGAGGCTGGCTTGACAGGGAAAGGACAAAACCGGTAAATGTTCAGGCTGCTCTTAGATGGGTTATTTCCAACCCGAACGTGCACACAACAATTCCGGGTATAACAGCATTTGACCAGCTTGAAACCGACCTGAGGATTATGCGAGACATAACACTGACAGACCAGGATAAGGCTGAACTGACGGCAGATGCTTCTTCCCCCGGGCTCTACTGCAACGCATGCAGCAACTGTGTGCCGGGTTGCCCGAACAACCTCCCGATACCTGAGCTGATGAGGGCTTACATGTATGCCTACGGTTACCGGGATGCAGCGATGGCTGCTGAGCTTATCGGTGAGACGGCAGTGAAGGCCGACCCCTGTGCCGGCTGCGAGACCTGCTCTTCCTCGTGCATACGGGGATTTGACCTTAAGGATAAAATTACGGACATCTCACGGCTTGTCAACGTGCCGTATGATCTGCTCGCATAAAATTTCTTCTGAAATGAAAAGAACATTATTTATGGCAGTCCTGCTCGGCGTTTCCCTTTCCGGAATTCTTGGGCAGCAGTTATTCCCTGAACTGAAGGGGTATAAGATCAGCAGCGATTATCCGGTTTACACACCGGATGACCTGTGGAATTACATCAACGGTGCTGCTGATGCATACCTGATGCTTGGATTTGCTGAATTAAACATCAGGGAATATGTCAAAGGCAGAAACAGCATCAAGGCTGAAATATACCGTTTCGGTGATGACTCCCAGGCATTTGGTATCTACTCGATGGAGCGCTCACCTGGGTACAGGTTCATCTCTGTCGGGGTGCAGGGGTACAATGAGGAAGGGGCGGTTCATTTTTACAGGGACCGGTATTACGTCAAGATAATGAGCCATTCGGCGTCGTCAAAGGTGAATGATGCGATGCTGAATATTGCAGGCCTCATTTCGTCAAATATCGGAGGCTCGGTTGAATTTCCTTCACTTCTCAGACTCTTCCCTTCAGAAGGGCTTCTGAAGAACCAGGAGAACTACCTGCTTGAGAGCGTACTGGGACATGAGTTCCTCAGGGGAGCCTTCAGGGCTTCCTATGAAGTTGGCGGAGACCGTTTTGACATTTACCTGTTCAACTGCAACAACCCGGCAGATGCTGCTGCCATGTCAGCCAGTCTTGCGGGTGATGCATTTTCGGCTGAAGAGGAGATATTCAAATATGCGTTTGAGGACGGATTCAACGGTGTACTGCACATGGCCAGGAAGGGAGGCATGCTCATTATTGTAAGCGGGCTTCCGTTTGATAAAACGCCCCTGGCAGAGAGGTACATAAACATTATGCTTGGCGGCCGCTGAAAGGCGAATAATGGTGAAACAAAAAAGGTGCCTCACGTGAGACACCTTTTTCATTTCATGACAGTTTCCTGTTATTTGAGCTGGAAGCTGATAGGTACGCTGTACCATACGTTCACGGGTTTACCGCCCTGTTTGCCGGGTTTCCACAGCGGGAGCATCTTGATGACCCTGATGGCTTCCTCATCGAGAGCCGGGTCAACGCCCCTGACCACAGAAACCTGGTCAACGGTCCCCTTGTATGTAACGCAGAAGCGAAGTATCACCTTGCCCTGGATGTTGTTTTCCTTGGCAATCTCGGGATACTTGATGTTGTCATAGATGAACCTGAAGAGCTCCGTATCCCCGCCAGGGAATGAAGGCATCTCTTCAACCACCACGAACACTTCCTGCGGTGCCTCTTCCTGAACCTCTTCCTGTACCTGTTCGATAACCTCGACAACCTCCTCGTTAACAACAGTCTCGGCCACGTCGTCAGCGGTCATGAACTGTGATGCTTCCTCGGGTTTGATCGTGTCAACGATAACAGGTGCCACGTATTTCACCACTGTCTGCTGTTCTGTAGGCGGTGGGGGTGGCGGCGGAGGGGGAGGAGCAGCGGATTCCTGGTTGATGTCATTGGCCATTTCGGCTATAACCTCATTGGCGTCCCTCTGCTTGATCTGTGCAACACTCTTGGCCTTGAGATAGGGAACATATGCTGCAAAGAAAACGAGGACTATGCCGATAATAAGTGACATTGCCATTGTCCTTCCGTATTTCTTGCGGATTTCATATGCACCGTATTCCTTGTTACGGCCTTCGAATACTATATCATCGAAGCTTGGGTATCGTTTCTTTTCGTTTGCCATAGTTGTATCCCTCCCTATTGTGCTGAACCTGAAGGAGTGGCTGCAGCCCTGTTGATGGCGTCAACAACCAGTTTCTCCTCTATCCAGTCTATGTCAGTAAATATATAGCGGGCAATACCTACAATTGACATCTCGTCAATAATATCAACGAAATTCTTGTATTTGGCTGTCTTGTAGGCTTTGATCAGAACGATAGGCCCTGTATCATCATCCTTTTTCAGCTGGCTGATTGCTGATCTCATAGAGTCCTGCCTGATATCGATCTTGCCTGCTATAACATCTTTCTCGAACTGGTCGATCTTGCGGAACAGTGCCCTGTTCCTGTCAAGGAGGACCTGGCGGATGCCGGTAGCGCTGAAGTCGGTTTCCTGCAGTACAGTGACTTCAGGGTCAGCTTTGCCGGGGTACCAGTAGACTTTGTCTTCCGGACCGAGGATGATATTGAGAGTACGGCTGTCAGCGATCTTCGGAGGTTCAACTTTCTCGTCCTTCTTGATTTTTTCAGGGAGGACTATTTCCATGACCTTCGGTTTGCTGAAAGCTGCTGTGAGCATAAAGAACGTGATGAGCA